>CAXUHB010000001.1:0-152636 GCA_964250755.1 uncultured Acetobacteraceae bacterium
TGCCGGACCCGAAGCTGCTGGAGACCTGGAACCGGCGGGAGACCGGGCTGATCGCCACCAACCCGACACGGGTGCCGCCGCTGGCCAACGCGCCGTTCGCGCCCACCGCGCACATGGGCCGCCTGAAGGGTGAGGCACGGGACGCCGCCGCGGCCACCGGCGCGCGGACGGTGCCGCCGCGGGAGCACGGCGGCAACTGCGACATCAAGGATTTGTCGCGCGGCGCAAAAGTTTACTTCCCCGTCTATGTGCCCGGCGCCGGCCTTTCCATGGGCGACCTGCACTTCAGCCAGGGCGATGGCGAAATCACCTTCTGCGGCGCCATCGAGATGCCGGGCTGGATACACCTCAAGGTCAGCTTGATAAAAGGCGGAATGGCCAAGTACGGCATCAAGAACCCGATCTTCAAGCCGAGCGTCATCAAGCCGAACTACACGGACTACCTGATCTTCGAGGGCATTTCCGTGGACGAGTCCGGGGAGCAGCACTACCTCGACGTGAACGTCGCCTACCGCCAGGCGTGCCTGAACGCCATCGAGTACATGAAGAAGTTCGGCTATTCCGGCGCGCAGGCCTACTCGATCCTGGGGACGGCGCCGGTGCAGGGGCACATCAGCGGGGTCGTGGACATCCCCAACTCCTGCGCGACGCTGTGGCTGCCGACCGAAATCTTCGACTTCGACATCAACCCAGGCGCCGATGGGCCGAAGGGCGGCATCAAGGGCGGCGTGGACATGCCCTTGGCGCCGGACCTGTAGCCGTGCCGGTCTATGATTACATGTGCGACGGCTGCGGCCCCTTCACGGCGCTGCGGCCCATGTCGGAGTTCCAGGCGCCGCAGCCCTGCGAGGGCTGCGGCGCCCCGGCGCGGCGGGCGATCCTGACGGCGCCGGGCCTGGCAGGGATGGACGCCGGCCAGCGCCGGGCGCACGCCACCAACGAGCGCAGCGCCAACGCACCCACCAAGGCCAAGCGCCACCCGGCATCCTGCAGCTGCTGCACGGGCCGCAGCGGCAAGCCGCGGGTGGCCGAAGCCGTGGCCGCCAAAAGCTTCCCGGCCGCGCGGCCCTGGATGATCAGTCACTGACCCGACGGAGGACCCACGATGTTGCACGGTGACATTTCAAGCAGCAAGGACACGGTCGGCGTCGCCGTCGTGAACTACAAGATGCCGCGCCTGCACACCCGGGCGGAGGTCTTGGACAACGCCCGCAAGATCGGCGAGATGCTGGTCGGCATGAAGCAGGGCCTGCCCGGCATGGATCTGGTGATCTTCCCGGAATACTCGACCCACGGCATCATGTACGACAGCAAGGAGATGTACGACACGGCGTCGTCATGCCCCGGCGAGGAGACGGAAATCTTCGCCGAGGCCTGCCGCAAGGCCAAGGTGTGGGGCGTGTTCTCGCTCACGGGCGAGCGGCACGAGGAGCATCCCAACAAGGCCCCCTACAACACCCTGATCCTGATGAACGACCAGGGTGAGGTCGTGCAGAAATATCGCAAGATCATGCCCTGGGTGCCCATCGAGGGCTGGTATCCCGGCAACTGCACCTACGTCTCGGACGGCCCCAAGGGCCTCAAGATCAGCCTGATCATCTGCGATGATGGCAACTACCCGGAAATCTGGCGCGACTGCGCGATGAAGGGTGCCGAGCTGATCATACGCTGCCAGGGCTACATGTATCCGGCCAAGGAGCAGCAGGTGCTCATGTCCAAGAGCATGGCGTGGGCGAACAACGTCTATGTCGCCGTGGCGAACGCCGCCGGGTTCGACGGGGTTTATTCTTATTTCGGCCATTCCGCGATCATCGGCTTCGACGGACGCACCCTGGGGGAGTGCGGAACGGAGGAGTACGGCATCCAGTATGCCGCTTTGTCCAAGTCGTTGATCCGCGACGCGCGCAGCACGATGCAGTCGGAGAACCATCTTTTCAAGCTGCTGCACCGCGGCTACACCGGCATGATGAACTCCGGCGAGGGCGACAAGGGCGCTGCGGCGTGCCCCTACGACTTCTATGCCAAATGGATCGCCGATCCCGAAGCGACACGCGAGATGGTGGAGGCGATGACGCGGCCGACGGTCGGGACCCAGGAGTGCCCCATCGAGGGCATCCCGAACGAGGCGGCCGCGCACCGGTAACAGGGTCGCTGAGCAGACCTCTGAAGGTTTGCTCAGCGACGGACCAGGCGGAAGTGCAAGTTCGCCAGGCGGGCCGGCAGGTCCGCCAGGTTCTGGATATGCATGGTGTTGGCCAGGCCGAAGATGGCCGTGGCCGACCCGGTGCCGGCAGGGTCCAGCACCACCCCGAACACATCCACCCCGGCCAACCGCAGCCCCAGAACAGCGCGGCGCGCATCGGCCACCAGGTCGTCCGGGCCGGTGTCCCGGTCCGAAGGCTCGCCGTCGGTCAGCACCAGCAGCAGCCGGCGCCAGGTGCGGATGGCGCCAAACTCGGCCTGGGCATGGCGCAGCGCCGTGCCCAGCCGGGTCGAGAGTGCCGGTTGGAGCGCTGCCAGGCGGCCGAGGGCGGCCGCATCGAACGTCTCCCCGAACTCCTTGATGCGCGTCAGGCGGACATCCTCCCGTCCGTCCGAGGCGAAGGCGCGCAACGCGAAAAGATCGTGCCGGGCCGCCAGCGCCTCCCCCAGCAGCGACACCGCGAGCCGCTGCACGTCCAGCACCATCCGCTTGTCCGGCAGCCGCGCTGCAGTCGAGGCCGAACTGTCCAGCAGCACCATCGTGGCCACGTCCTGCCGCTGCGGGCGGGTGGCGGTGAACAGGCGCGCATCCGGAGCCTGCCCGGTCCGCAACGCGGTCATGGCCTCAACGGCGGCATCCAGGTCCAGGCCGTCGCCATCTGGCTGGCGGCGGCGGCGCACTGGACGGCCCACTGCCGAGATGCGGATCAGCCGGGCAATGCCGGCCCGCACCGCCGTTTCCGCCCGCATGGCGGCCAGCAGCGGCGCGGGGTCGGCGAATGAGGCCGGCACGTCGCGCAAGGTGGCCCAGTCCGGACGCTCGACTCCTGCCGCGACGTCCCACTCAGGGTAGGTGGCGGCCACCAGGCCGCGGCTGGCCGGCGCGGCTTCCCGTGCGCGCCCAGCCGGGCCGCTGCCGCCGGCGCCACCTAGCCCGTCCCGGCCCTCGGCCGTCTGCACCTCGGTATCCAAGGGGGTGGCCGGCTGGTCCGGCAGGTCCCAGAGGTGGGCGCCGTCGTCGCGATACTCCGGTGCCGTGAGGTGCTCCCGTGCGTTGAACTGCACGCGCATCTGACCAAGGTCGTGGCCCAGCGCGCGGCCGATCCGGAGACTGATGGCCGGGTTGTCCAGGTCATGCGCAGCCGCGGCGCCGAACAGCGCACGGCCCTTGGCGACGAAGCCGTCGGGATCGTCGTGGTCCCCGTCGAACAGGGCACGCGCCAGCCGCGCCATCAGGTTGGGCGCGGTGCGCGGCGGGACGGGCGGCGCATTGTGGAACGGCGACCACAACTCACGCAGGCCGGGGAAGCGGCGCATGGCCAGCGCCTCGACCCGCGCATCCTCCACGAGCGTCACTAGCGCAACCTCCAGCGGCTTCAGCGGCCCGGCCTGGTGCCGCACCGCCGGCAGCGCCAGGTGGGCGCCGGCATGGGCCACGCTTGCCAAATAGAGCCGGCGGGCGCCGGCTTCGGTCTGCACGGGAGGCCAAGCCGGCAGCAGGACCAGCCGCCCCTGGATGGCCGTCCGTGGCGTGTCACGGGTGGCCGGGGCCGTAAGCGTCTCCGCCGCGGCACCCCACAACGCGGCAGAGTAGGCGCCCAGCAGGCGTCTCAATGCCTCCGCACCCGGCACGCCCTGGGGACGCGCCAGCAGCGCCACCGCCCAGGCATCCTGCAACGAGAAGAATGCGCGTCGGCGGGGCAAGTCGCGGGCATGGGCTTTCAGGCCCGCCGCCACCAAGTCCGCGAACGCCCGGCCGCTCCGGTCCCGCAGCATCTCCCCGGTCCGTGCCGTCGCCAGCGGCACGCACTCCGGGGCCTCCTGGGCCAACCGTCCCACGCCGGCCAGCCAGCGGCCGAACGCGTCGGCATCGCTGGCGAGGTCCAGCGCGCCAGGCAGGGCGTTCAGGACGGCCAGCGCCGCCTTTGCCCCAGCGGCGCGGCACGCCGCCGCCGCCGCCCGGCCGCCCATCGCGAGCAGGTCCAGCCTGCCGCGGCCCGCAGCACTGCCCGCAACACTCGCGGCCCAGAATGCGGCGTGGCAGGGAGTGCCCGCATTGGCCTCGATCAACGCGGCAGCGGCATCGGCCCAGCTCTCCAGCGCCGCGGCGTCCGATTGCGGCAGGCGCTGCCAGGTTTGGCGCAGCAGGGCGGACAGGGTGTCCCGGTGCTGGAGCAGGCGCAGCAGGCGCGGTGCCGGGCCAGACGGCGGCACGGCCAGGTGCGGCATCACGCCCCAATGGCGGCGATGGCGGCATCCAGCGCGTCCTGGACATCCCGGTCGTCGGTGATCGGCAGCACGACGCCTGCACGCAGGGCCTCGCGCATTCCGACGCCCCCTGCGAGCAGCCGCCCGGCGTGGATGAGCATCCGGGTCGAGGCGCCCTCCTCCAGCCCCTGCCCGCGCAGGCGGCGCGATGCCTGGCCCACCTGCACCAGCAGCCCGGCGTCGGCGGCTCCGATGCTTGCCTCCCTGGCGACGATGGCGGCCTCGGCATCCGCACCGGGGTAGTCGAACACGATGGCGATGAAGCGCTGCTTCGTGGACTCCTTCAGGTCCTTGACCGCGCTCTGGTAGCCGGGGTTGTAGGAGACGACGAGTTGGAAGTCCGGGTGCGCCTGCACCACCTCGCCCTTGCGCTCCAGCGGCAGGATGCGCCGGCTGTCCCCCAGGGGATGGATGACCACGGTCGTGTCCTGCCGGGCTTCCACCACCTCATCCAGGTAGCAGATCGCCCCGTGGCGCACGGCCAGGGTCAGCGGCCCGTCCTGCCAGGCCGTACCCTCTGCGGTCAGCAGGTGCCGCCCAACCAGGTCCGCGGCCGTCATGTCCTCGTGGCAGGACACGGTGACGAGCGGGCGCCTGAGGCGCCATGCGATGTACTCGACAAAGCGGGTTTTGCCGCAGCCGGTCGGCCCTTTCAGCATGACAGGCACGCCCTGCCGGCACGCTGCCTCCATGATGGGCACCTCGGCGCCGCTCCCTTGGTAGAAGGGCTCCTCAGGGATGCGGTAGGCAGCCAGATCCATGCCAGTAGGTCCTTCACGCGCGGCAGTTAGGCATGCGCAACAGTCAGGCATGCGCAACAGTCAGGCACATGCAGCAGTCAGGCACATGCAGCAGTCAGGCACATGCAGCAGTCAGGCACACGCAGCAACGGGGCACCCTGAAGCCGCGTGGCGCATTTCAGAGGCCGCGCAATCCCGGGAGCAAACTTCGGGCCAGCGTAGGCAATTGGGGGTCCTGACGTTCTGTCGCAGCCGCCTTTCAGGGCGCCGCCGGGCGTCCCGCTCCGCAAGCCCTGGGGACCGCTGCCATCGCCGCCTCGTAGGCATCTTGGGCACCGTGCAGGAACAGGAACTCGCCGGAGCAGTCGTCCTTGCCGTCGCTCCGCACGACGCAGCGGCGGTGGTCGGCCAGCTTGTCAAGGACATCCCGGGCTGTCAGGCGGTAGTAGGCGCGGGCCGCCCGGCACCCATCCGGGGCCGCGCGCTCCTGGGCCGCGCGCACTGGCGCGGCAACCCCGGCCGCAAGCAGGAGCATCCCCGCCGCTATCCGGCCAGCGCGCACCGGCCCAGCACCAGCGGGTCCTCGGCGCCGCCATCCCAGGCGGTCGGCACGGCGCGGACCAGCACGGGGTCGCCGGTTTGCAGGGCGGCGATGCGGTCCAGCAGGGCGCCGTCGGCGGACAGCACGCACACGGCCTCCCCGCGCGATCCCTGGTCGTCCGGCGCGGCGCCGGGCAGGCCGATGCTGATGACGGCAGCCTGGCGCGGCACTTCCAGCACGTTGCTACCAAACCAGCGCAGGCTCCACTCCGTGCGCGGCCGGACCCGCAGGAACGCGGCCTGCACCAGCAGGGGACGGTCGCGGTGCGCGGCCTCGAACCGCACGGGGCCGAGGCGTTGGGCCTCCCGCACCAGGTCGCGCGCCTGGACGGCGCCGGGCACCCCGGGCGCGACCAGCACGGGCGCACGGGCGGCGACGGCATAGGTGCTGGCGAAGCGCGGGATGTAGTACAGCCGCACCTCGTTCTGGCCCGGCGGCCCCGCCGGCACCGTCAGCCGCAGCCGCGTCGCGCCGACCGGCGTGCTGTCCGCCACGAAGGCGTCGGGGTCAGCCACCGCGTCCGGGGTGCCGGCGGGCACGACGGCGACGCGCAGGTTGGACCCGGTGCGGAGCGCGGTGGCATCCGCGTCCAGGGTCACGCCGTCCACCAGCCGCACGGCAGGGCGGTTGGGCCGCACCCATGCTTGCGCCGAGCCGGGCTGAGCCGGTGCGGCCTGGACAGGCGGGTTTGCGCCACCCAGGCGCAGCCGCGCCAGGGGGGCAAAGGTGCCGTCGGGGAAGGCATCCAAGTAGGCCTGGTACTCGCGTGGGCGGTCGGCTGCCCGCACGCTATCCCAGAACGCCAGCTCCTCCGCTGATTGCGCGCGGGCGCCGTCCCAGGCGCCCGCGCACGGCAGCGCGGCACAGGCCCACACCGCCACGACGAGGCTGCGGGACAAGGAGCGCGTACGGACGCGGGCGCGGGTCAACGCACCGTCAGCCCTGCCCGCGCCATCACCTCCATGCGGCCTTGGGGGTTGTACTGGCGGGACATGTAGCGGACCTCGTATGCACCAGCGGGCAGCATGACCAGCTCAATGCCCTCGCGCTCCAGATCGTAGGTCGCGGCCAGGCGCTGGAAGATGACTTGCCCCTGGTCCACGCCGCCGTCCGCCCCGGTGTCGGGTGCGCCGGCGCGCACAACCACCACCGTGTCGTACAGCGCCGGCGGGCCGAAGCCGCGGCAACGCACCGTGACTTGCTGCCCGCGGGCCGCCGCCGCCGGCGTGACGTCCAAATGATACAGGTTGAAGTCCCCTGGCGGCGCCCCCGGAGCGGCAGGCGGGGCGCCCTTGTCCAGCTGGGCCAGCCGCACCCGCGCCAGGGGGGCGAAGCGGCCATTGGGGAACAGGAGCAGGTAGCCCTCGTAATCCGACTTCAGGCCGCGCCCGGTGACGGCCTTCCACAGCCCGATCTCCGCTGCGGTGTCATCCGCCGCCGCAGCCGGATGGGCGAGGACGGCCAGTAGCGCGCCGGCGAGGGCGCGGCGCCTCATCGCACGGTGAAGGCGGTCATGGCCTTCATCTCGTAGCGGATGGGATAGTCGTTGTTGTAGAGCGTGGTCATCCAGCGGACCTCGTAGGCACCGGGCGCGAAGGGGCCGGCCTCGTTCCCATCCATGGCGCACATGTTGCCGTAGGTGGACCACAGGACGCCGCTCTGCTCCCGGTTCCGGTTGGGGTCCCCGACCGGCGTGCCGGCGGGGACGATGACGAGCTTGTCGTAGCTGTTCTCCGGCGGGAAATTGGTGCAGACGACCCTGAAGCGCTGCCCGACCCGCCCGCCGGGCGGCGAGACGGCAACTGCCGGGTCCGGACCCGCATCCGGCGGAGGTGCGGGTGCTGGCCCCACAACCCTGCCGACCGGCGCCGGGGTGTCCCCATCCAGCTGCTGGATACGCAGGCGGGCCAGCCCGGCGAAGCGGCCGTTCGGGTAGGATTGCAGGTAGGCGCGATACTCGTCGGCGGTCTTGCTCGACTGGACGGACTGCCAGAACGCAAGGTCCCCGGGGTCGGACACGCCCTGCGCCCAAGCGCCGCCCGCGCCCAGGACCAGCCCCGCCGCAAGCGCGATCCCAACCATGCGTAGATGCATCACCGCCCTGTCCCCGCCTGTCTGCGTCCACGCAAACTGTCCAACAAATATGCGAAGGTGGCAATAAGCATGGGGCCGGATCAATCCGCCAAGCCGCCCATGAAGCCGTCGAAGTGCCCGGCCCGGACCTGCACCGCCGCCGCGGCGCGGCCCAGCCGTCCCAGGGCCTCCATGTGCGCCACCCCGTCCAGCCGCTGCACGTCCGCGGCGTTGATGTCTTGCAGCCCCAGGGCGTCCAGGCCGCGCCGCGTCAGGTCGGCGTTGTAGCGGACATAGGTGAACAGGGGCGGCAGGCCGCTGCCGCCCAGCAGGTCCCCAACCTCCCCGTCCAGCGGCGGCCCGGCGCGGGTGCGGCCGAACATGCGGCACATCAGGTCCTGCCCGTTCAGCGACGACAGCATCAGCGCCCGCGGCACCGCGCCGGCCTGGGACAACATGCTCAGGCCGTCCGCGCGCAGCGCCGGGCGGTCCTGCGGCACGGTGCCGGTGCCGACCGACACCAGCAGCAGCCGGTCCGGCCCCGTCGGCCAGCCCAGGCAGTAGGGCGCGCTGGTGGCCATCAGAAACAGCAGGAAGGCCGGGTTGTTGTAGGGCGTGACGCCGCCGTCCTCGAACACGAAGCGGGTGGGGCCGACCTGCACCTGCTCCGCCGGAAAGAAGGTCGGCGCCGCGGTGCTGGCGCGCACCACCTGCCACAGCGGCAGGCGCAGGTTGCAGTCAGGCCGCGCCGGGTTGTTCCAGCGGGCGCGGGGGTTGGTGCTGAGCGGCCAGGGGCTGTCCGTGGTCGCGTTCCGCAGCGTCACCAGCAGCAGGGTCCGCAGGTCCGGGCTGCCCAGGGTGCGGTCCGCGCCGAACGCGCCCCGCAACGCTTCTGCGAGCGGCCCGGCTTCGTAGCGGTAGCGCAGGCGGTGCAGCAGCCGCGCCCGGCCGAACATCGCCCGCCCCTGCTCCAGGTAGAACCGCCGCACCTCCGCCACCGTCATGCCCAGCGCCAGCCCGGCGGCGATGATGGCGCCCGTGCTGGTGCCGGCGATGTAGTCGAACCCGTCCGCCAGCACCCATCCCGGCCCAGCGCCGGCCTGGGCGCGCATCGCGTCCTCGATCCCCGCCAGGAACTCGATGGCGACCAGGCCGCGTATGCCGCCGCCGTCTATGGCCAGCAGCCGCTTCGGGCCGGGGCGGTCCATCCGCTGCAGCAGCGCCGCGCTTGCCATACGCTACAGCGCCGAGATCGTGCGGGCCTTGATGAGGAGCTGCCAGTCCGCCTCCTCGGCCAGCATTACGGCGGCAATGCGCCGGGCGGCGCGCAGCACCCCGGCGCGGCCCGGGCTGGCCGGGTTCAGCCCGGCCATATTCGGCCCGGCCGCGTCCAGCGCCGCCACCTGCGCCTGCAGCTCCGCCGCAACGGCGCGGTAGCGCGTCGCCAGGCGGCCATACTCGCCGAAGCCCAGCAGCCCCAGGAACACCGGCGCCAAGGCCGGCAGGATCAGGGCGGACTGATCGAACCAAGTGGGGGTCGGCGCACCGCCGGCCAGCATCGCCGCGGTGCGGACCGCCGCGGCCACGACCCCGCAGGAGAACAGCGCGACACCGATGCGTTGCAGCCGCCGGGCAAGGGCATCGTAGCGCCTGGCCCGGCCCAGCAAGTAAGCCACCTGCGCCGCTGCCTGCGCCCGCACGAAGGCCGCCGCCGCCGCCAGCGCCGCCGCATCCAGGCGCAGGCTGGGCAGCCCGGCGGCGCGCACCGCGCGCTGCCCGTACCAGGCCGTCCAGTCCGCCGCGTGTGCCTGATGCACCGCCGCCCCGGGCGGGCGCACCCCGGCCCCCAGCGGCAGCAGCAGCCGCGCGTTGCGGAGATACTCGGCCAGCGCGCGGTAGGCGATGAAGCGGTGCTGCGACTGCATCCAGCCGCCGCGGGCGGAGAAGACGATCACCGCGACCAGCGAAAGGAACTGCAACGCCAGCCCAAGGGGCCGCAGCGGCGCCGGGCCGAACGAGGCGACGAAGGCCCCCAGCGTCGCCGGCAGCACCAGGCCGTAGCGCAGCAGCCCCGCCGCCCGGAACTGCGCGGCATAGCGCTGGGCCAGGCGGTCCGCTGGCTCGAACGCTGGCAGCAGCAGCGCCTCGCTGGCCAGCACGCCGCCGCCTAGCGGGGCTGGTGCGGGTGGCAGCGGTGCGAGCGGCAGCGGAGCGGAGACGGCGGCCCGGGCGCCGAGCAGCACTGCACGCTCGAACCACCGCACGAAGGCGCCGGCCCAGGCCGCGGCGCGGGGATCGTCGGACTGCATCGCGGCGGGAAAGCCGTCGGGGTCGGGCGGGGGCAGCAGGGCAGCGGCCAGCAGCGCCTCCATCGTGCCGGCCCCGTGCCATGCGGCCGGCCCTGTGCCGGCGGGCGGCAGCACCGCAACGGGCAGGCCGCACTCCAGCGCATGGGCCACCACGTCGCCGGTGCCGCCTGGCCCGCGCGGCGGCAAGCCGTCCCAGACGGCAAGCAGCAGGTCGGACTGCTCGACCACCTGCGCGCCGATGTCGGCATAGGGTTCGCCGCCGCGGGCGCGGTTCCCGTCGAGTTCGCTGACGACGGCGGCGCGGGCGAGCAGCGCATGAAAGCCGCGCCGGGCCGGCCCTTCCGGGAAATCCCGCGCGAACTCGTCCGCAGCGAAGGGCAGCACGGCCACGAGAGTCCAGCCGGCGTCCAGCGCTGCCTCGGCCAGGAAGGTGTCGGCGCCCTCCGCCAGGCCGCATACGCAGCGCAGGGCGGGCGGGTCGGGGCGATACAGCGGAGCCGTGGCGGCCTGGTCGGCGGCATGCAGGCGCAGCACGCCCTCCCGCACTTGGCGGAACAGGCTGTCGGCCGCACCGCGCAACGCCGACCCGGCGCCGCCGGGCAGCGCGCGGTGCCCGGTGACGCCGACCTGGAACGCCATCATCGGGCGGGGCGGAGCGGCGGACGCCCGTGCTGCGGATGCCCGTGCTGCGGACGCGCGGGGCGCGGGCGCCTGGGTTGGCGGGCTTGGGGGTCGTGCCGGTGTCATCGCCGGCCAGGATGGCAGGGACGCCTGCGGCCCTCAATGGCTTGCGCCGGCGGAACGAGCCGGTACCCTGCGCTGGCAGGGATGGAGTGGACACGGTGACTGGGAGCAAGGTGTCAGGCGGACTGGCGGCGGCGGACCGGATGGAGCCGGCGCTGCGGGCCGGGCTGGTGGGGCCGCTGGACGGGGTGGGCGCCGCGCCCGTGCTGGCGCTGCTGGCCCAGGTGCGGGCGCACCTGGGCGGCGGCCCCGCCGCCCTGCGGCTGGTGGCAGCGGACCCGGCGGACCCCGGCCTGTGCGCCGCTGCCGGGGCGGCGGGCTGGGCCGTTCACCTCGTTGCCGGCCTGGCGCGGGACGGGCTGCCCCCCTGTGCCCTGATCCTGGACGGCGACCCTGCCGACCCCGCCGCCGCGCACGAAGCCGCCGCCCGCACCGTCATACGCAACTGCGACCTGCTGGTGGCGCTTGGCGATGCCCGGTCCGTGCCGCTGGAGGCGCATGTGCGGCAGGCGCTCGGCCTCGGTGTCCCGGTCTGGTGGCTCGCGCCCGGCGCGCCGCCGCGGCTGCTGCTGGAGCGGGGATGGCACGTGTCGCCCGGCCTGGCGCCGGAGGGAGACGCCGCCTGGGACGGGTTGCGTGCCCAATTGGACGCCGCCCTGCGCCCGCCCGAGGGGGGTGGGCCGCTACTCGATGCACAGTTGCGGAACAGCCCGATCTGGCATGCGCACCGGGCTGCGCTCGACCGGCTGTGGCGCCCACCAGCCAGTGAGGCGCAAAGCGGGACGGCACAGGGCGGGCGGGCGCCCGCGCCGCCAGCCTACTGGGTGCCGCTGCAGCAGGCGGCGGATCGGCTGGCGAACGGCTACGCCGACCGCTACCGCTCGTCATACACCATCGTGCTCGGGCTGGCGGCGCTGGCGCTGGCGGCGGCGGTGCTGGGGCTGGCGCTGGGCGAGCACGGCGGCGCCTGGGCCGCCGCGCCGGAGGCGCTGGCGCTCCTGGGTATCGTCGTCCTGGTGCAGCTCAACACGCGGCTGGACTGGCGGGGGCAGCTTATCCTGTGCCGGTTGCTGGCGGAGCTGTGCCGCAAGCAGGGGGCGCTGGGGCTGCTGGGCCGCAGCCTGCCGGCGTCCCGCATTGCCCGCACGACGCGGGAAGGCGGGACGGGTTGGGTCGGCTGGCGCTTCGCCGCTGCGGCACGGGCCGCGCCGCCGCCCGCGGGCGTGCTGGCCGGGGCGTCCCTGGGCGCGGCGCGGGACGCCGCCGCCGCCGTGCTGCTGGGCGGCCAGCGCGCCTACCACGCCGCCCGGATCGAGGCCGGGGAGCGGCGGGAGCGGCGGCTCGTGCAGCTCGGCACGGGGGCGTTCGGGCTGACCGTGGCCTGCGTAGCGGCGAAGCTGGCCCTGCTGCCGTGGCGGCCAGGAGTGGCGGAGGGCTTCGGCCTGGCGGCGGCCCTGCTGCCCGCCTTCGCCGCCGCGCTGTTCGGCTTCCGCGCCTATGCCGAGCTGGAGCTGATGGTGGAGCAGTCCGGGCGGACGCTGGCCGTGCTGGACGCCGCCCAGCGCAGCTTGGACCGCACGGACACGGCACGCCCGCTCGCCAGCCAGCACGTCGGCGATGTGCTGGAGGACGCGGCGTTGGCGATGCTGGCGGACGTGGAGGGATGGGTGCAGGTGTCCCGGGTGAAGGCGGTGGAGGCGGGATGACGCCCTGCTTGGGGCTGGAGCGCCCTGGACCATCCATGACCAGGCCTGGCCCAGGGGCTTGACGCGGCGCGCGCAGCCACACTCACTGCTGCAACGTTCCAGAAATCTCTCATGCCCCAGCGCTTCCGCATCTTCATCTCCTCCCCCTCCGACGTGTTCGCCGAGCGCGAGCGGGTGGAGCGCGTCATCGTCCGGCTGAACGGGGAGTTCGGCGGCAGCCTGCTGGAGGCCATACGGTGGGAGCGGTCGTACTACACCGCCGCCAAGACCTTCCAGGACCAGATACCCCTCCCGTCCCAAACCGACCTTGTGCTGTGCATCCTGTGGAAGCGCCTCGGCTTCGAGCTGCCGGCGGACTACCGGCGCCCCGACGGCACCACGCCCACCGGCACCGAGTACGAGTTCGAGGACGCGATGCATGCTGCCCGCGCCCGCGGCACCCCGGACGTGCTGGTTTACCGCAAGGCCGCCCCCGTCCTGCTGAACGCCGACCAGGTCGAGATGGAGCGGGCGCAGTTCGAGGCGCTCAAGACCTTCTGGTCCCGCTGGTTCCGCTCCGAGACCGGGCAGTTCACCGCCGCCTACCAAAGCTTCGAGACCGCCGACCAGCTTGAGGTCCAGGTCGAGGCGCATATCCGCCAGTGGCTGGCCCGGCACGAGGTCGCTGCCGCCGGCGTCACCTGGCCCATCGAGACCCTGGGGTCGCCGTTCCGCGGCCTGCAGCCTTTCGACGCCGGGCACGCCGCAGTGTTCTTCGGACGGCGCCGCGCTGTGGAGCACGCGCGGGAGCGGCTGGTGGATGCCGCCGGCCGGGGCACGCCGTTCCTGCTGATGCTGGGCGCCAGCGGGTCGGGCAAGTCCTCGCTCGTGCGCGCCGGGCTGGTGCCGCGGTTGACCCAGCCCGGCGCCGTCGCGGGCGTGGACGCCTGGCGCACCTGCGTCATGCGGCCGGGGGAGGGCGACGGGCCGCTCCACGCGCTCGCCCGCGCGCTGTATGCGCCCGGCGCGCTGCCGGAGCTGGCGGGCGGGGACTGCCCGGCGGCGGCGGACTTCGCCGGCCTGCTCGCGGCCGCGCCCGGCGCCGCGGCGCGGGCGGTGCGGCTGGCGCTGGCGCGCGCCGTCGCGGGCGTGGCGGAGCGCGAGGGTTTCGTCCGGCCGGTTGAGGCGCGGCTGCTGCTGGTGGTGGACCAGTTCGAGGAGGGGCTGCAGCCGGACGGGGTGGACGCCTTCGCCAGCGCCCTGGCGGCGCTGGCGGGCGCGGGCTGCTGGGTGGTGGCGACCTTGCGGAGCGACCTGTATGGGTTGTTCCAGCGCGTGCCAGCGCTGCTGGCGCTGCGGGACGGCGGCGCGCAGCTCGACCTGCTGCCGCCTGGCCCGGCCGACCTGCCGGAAATCGTGGCTGGCCCCGCCTCCGCCGCGGGCCTGCGCTACGGCACGCGCCCGGATGGGACCGGCTTGGATGAGGAACTGGCGGCCGCCGCTGCCGCCCCGGGCGCGCTGCCGCTGCTGCAACTGGCGCTGGACGCTCTGTTCGAGGTGCGGGATGCTGCAACCGGCACGCTGACCTGCGCCGCCTACGACGCCCTTGGCGGCCTGGCCGGCGTGGTGGAGCGCCGGGCCGAGGCGGCGCTGGCCGGGCTGGACGAGGCCGCACGCGATGCCCTGGCCCGGGTGCTGCCCGCCTTGGTGGACGTGACGGAGGGCGGCCAGGTCGTCAGCCGCCCCGCGCCGCTGTCCCGCATCGCGCCCACGGCAGCGGCCGCTCGGCTGGTGGACGCTTTCACCGCCGCCCGGCTGCTGGTGCCCGACGCGGGCGGCAGCGGCGAGCCGGCTGTCCGGGTCGCGCACGAGTCCCTGCTGCTCGGCTGGCCGCGCGCCCAGGCGCTGCTGGCCACGGACCGCGAGGCGCTGCGCGTCCGCGGCGGGATCGAGGCGGCCTGCCGCCGTTGGATGGCGGAGAGCCGGCACCCCGACTTCCTGCTCGCGCCCGGACGGCCCCTGGCGGAGGCGGTGGACCTGGCGGAGCGCCGTCCGGACAGCCTGGACGCGGACGCGCACGCCTTCGTGGATGCGTCCCGGGCGGCCGAGGCGGCCCGTCAAGCTGTTGTCCAGGCCCATGCCGAGCGGGAGCTGCGGCTGGAGGCCGCCGCCGCCCAGGCCCGCGCCGATGCCGCGGCCGCCCTGGTGCGCCGCACCCGCGCCGCCGCGGCGGTCATCGGCGCGCTGATGGTGGCGGCGACTGGGGCGGCGGTCTATGCCGAGGGCCAGCGGAGCGAGGCGCAGCGCCAGGCCGCGGTTGCCCGGCAGCAGACTGCCGAGGCCGAGCGCAATTTCCAGGCGGCGCTGGGCGGTGGCGCCGACCTGGTCGCGGCGGTCAACACCCATCTCGGCGACGGCGGCATGACCCGGCGCGTGGCCCGCAAGCTGCTCGGCACCGCGGAGGCCGGGATCGGCCGCCTGCTGCCGCAAGCCGGCGACGCATCCCTGCCCCCGGCAGTGCTGGAGGCGCAGAGCCGCCTGCAGGCCAGCATGTCCCGCGTGCTGGCCGCAGTCTGCGACGGCGGGGACGCGCGCATCCGGGCGGCGCGCGCCGTGGCGATGGCCGAGGCCGCCGTGCGCCCGCCGGGCGGTGCGGCCAGCGAGGCCCTGCTTCTCGCGATGGATGCGGAGGCGCTGACGGCGGAGGCGGACGGGGACTGGGCGGGCGCCCGCACCATTCTGGAGCGGGCGGAGGCGCGCGCCGCCGGGGCAGGCGAAGCCACGCGGGCGGCGCTGCAAACCGTCCGGCGCGACCTGGGCTACGCGATGCTGGACGGACCGGATCACGCCCGCGGGGTGGCCCTGCTGCGCGATGACCTGGCCTGGCAAGGCGCGCAGGCGCAGGCGCGTCCAGGCGATCCCGCAGTGACCGAGGCGATGGCTGACGACCGCCGCCGCCTGGCCTACGCCGCCCAGTCCGATCCGGACCGTGCGGCGGAGCAAGCGGCGCTGGACGAGGAGGCTGCGGCCCTGCGCCGCCTCGCCGCGGAGGATCCGGCGAACTTGAAGTGGCAGCGCTTCCTGATCTTCAACGCGCGCGGCCAGGCCCGGCTCCTGGCGGCGGCTGGCGATGCCGCGGGCGCCGTGTCGAAGGCGCGCGAGGCATCGGCCGGCGCCGGTGCCCTGCTGGCGCACGATCCGGGCAACGCGCAGTGGCGCATGGTCGCGCTGGGGGCGGACCTGCAATTGGCGCTGCTGCTGATGCGGTCGGGCGACGAGGCCGGGGCGAAGGCCGTGCTGCGCCCAGACATGGACGCGGTGCAGGCGCTGGCCGCACCGGGGGTGGCGAACCGCGTGTGCCTGCAGGAGGCTGTGGCCATGCGCTCGGCCATCGGCAGCGCTATGCTCCTGATGGGCAGCGGCGAGGAGGGGATCGCGGCCATGCAGGCCGGCCTTGCGCTGGCGCAGCGCATCGCCGATGCCGCGCCCGCCGATGCCGCAGCCCGGCATGGCTTGGCCGAAGCCGAGACCCAGTTGACCCGCGCCTACTTCCTGGACGAGCAATACGCGCCTGCGGCGGACCATGCGCGGGCCGGCATCGCGGCGCTGCGGCCGCTCGTGGACGGATCCGGGGCGAAGCCGGGGTGGCAAGCCGAACTGGCGGCCCTGCGCCAGGGCCTGGGCCTCTCGCAGATGATGCTGGGCGATACGGCGGGCGCTGCCGCCGTGCATGAGGAGAGCTACGCAGCCAGCGAGGCGCTGCTTCGGGCGCAGCCCGGCAGCGGGGAGCGGCGGCACGAGATGCTGGCGAGCCTGCTCCTGATCGCCGAGGCGCAGCAGCGCGCCGGCGACCCCGGCGCGCAGTGGGCGGCGCTGCAGCGTGCCTCGGCAGCGGCGGCGGCCCTGGCCCCCCTGGCCGCAGGCCGCCCGGACTGGCAGCGCACGCTGATCGAGGCGAGCCAGGCCATCGGCGTGGCGGAGCTGGCGCGCCATGAGCCGGAGGCAGCGCTGGGACACCTCAAGCAGGCGCTGGAGCGGGCGGACGCCTTGGTGGCCAGCGTCCCCAACGACAAGCAGGCACGGATGGCGCAGGCCCAGGCGCTCGCATTCATTGCGGCGGGATACCGCAGCAACGGCCGGACGGACGAGGCCGACGCCTATGCCGGGCGCAGCAAGGCCGCCATTGCGGCGCTGACCGGCAAGGCGGGCGAGTAGCAGCGGCAGCGCGGGTTCCGCCGGAGCAGGTGCAACCGCCGGCGGCTTGGGGCAGGATCGGATCAGCAAATGGCGGTGGGATGGACATGACGAGAGATGCGGCGGTCCACAGGATGCGACGCAGGACAGTGCTGGGCGGCCTGGCTGGCGTCGCAGTTTTGGGGGCTGCCGCCCCGGCCGCGGCGGCGGATACGGTGACGCTGACCTTTCTCCACTTCAACGACGTTTACCGGCACGGCCCCGCGGGCGATTACGGCGGCCTTGCGGAGATGGCCACCCTGATCGCGCAGGAGCGCGCCCAGGCCGCAGGCCCGGTGTTCCAAACCTTCGGCGGCGACGTGCTCTCCCCGTCCATCGCCTCCAGCGTCACCCATGGCGCGCACATGATCGAGTTGCTGACCGCGATGGGCACCGACCTGGCGGTGGTCGGCAACCACGAGTTCGACTTCGGCAGCGGCGTCGCCGCCGAACGGATCGCGGAAGCGGGTTTTCCCTGGTTGGGCGCCAACGTATTGGGCGCGGACGGGCGACCCTTCGCGACGCTGGCGGCCACCCACATGCGGGAGGCCGCGGGCCTGAAGGTCGGCTTCGTCGGTGTGCTGACCCGGGACACGGCCCGGCTGTGCCCGCATGCGGACGGCGTCACTTTCACCGATGAGGCCGCGGCGCTGCGGGACGGCGCGGCGGCGCTGCGCCGGGCCGGGGCGGACATCGTGGTGGCGATGACGCATCAGGACCTGGAGGCCGACATACGCATGGCCCGCAGCGTGCCGGGGCTGGACCTGGTGCTGGGCGGGCACGACCACGAGCCGGCGGAGCTGCAGAACGCGCCCGGGGTGCCCGTACTGAAGTCTGCCTCGGACGCGCGCTGGCTGGCCGTCGCGGCCCTGCGCGTCACCCGGCCCGACCCGGCTGCGGGCAGGCCGGCCCGGGTGCGCTCGGTGGGTTGGAAGCTGGTGCCTAACGTGGACGTCGCGGCGGACCCGCGCATCGCCGCAGTCGCGGCGGCCATTGACAGCCGGACGGCAGGGGTCCTTGCGCAGCCGCTTGCCACGCTGGACGCGCCGCTGGACAGCCGCACCGCCACGGTCCGCACCGGGGAGGCCGCGCTCGGCAACCTGGTCGCCGATTCGCTGCGCCGCTACTTCAAGGCGGAAATTGCCCTGTTCAACGGCGGCGGCCTGCGCGGGGACCGCCTGTATCCGGCAGGCCACGTCCTAACCCGGCGCGACCTGATCGGAGAGATGCCGTTCGGCAACGCCGTGCAGGAGTTGGAGGTCAGCGGCGCGGTGCTGCTGCAGGCCCTGGAATATGGGCTGTCCGGCATCGAGGAGGGAGCCGGGCGCTTCCTGCAGGTGTCGGGCCTGTCGTTCGCCTACGACCCGGCGGCGGCGCATGGCCGCCGCCTTGGCCCGGTGCTCGTGGGCAGCGCGCGAGTGGAGCCTGGCCGGATGTACAGCCTGGCCACGACCGACTACCTGGCTGCCGGCGGAGACGGCTACGACATGCTGAAGGTCGCGAGGGTCCTGGTGGATTCCAGCGGCGGCCCGCTGCTGGTGAACGTGGTGGCGGAGGCGGTCCAGGCCGCGGGCCGGGTGGACGCGGCGCTTGAGGGCCGGTCCCGCGCTGCCGCTGGGCGCTGACCGGAGTTGGCGGGCGGTCCTATTCCGGCGCGGCCGGGGGCGGCCAGGTCAGCAGCGCCGCACCGCACGCCAGCCCCGCCGCGAAGCCGCCCAGGTGCGCCAGCCAGTCCACGTTGGGCGCCAGGCTGTAGGCCGCGTTGATCCCCACCGTCTGCGCCACCCAGCGCCCGCTGATCTCCGGGTGCCGCCCGCTGGCGTAGAAGGCGAGCACAAGGCCGAGCAGCCCGGCGATGGCGCCCGACGCTCCGACCGCAACCACGTCCGGGCGCGCCCACGCGCTTAGCAGGCTGCCCGACAGGCCGCATAGGGTGTAGGCGGCCAGCGCCCGCCATGGCCCGATCCGCGGCTCGACATAGGCGCCGGTGATCCCGAGCAGCATCAGGTTGCCGATGATATGCTGCGGGCTGGCATGAAGGTAGTTGGCGGTGAGCAGGCGCCAAGGCTGGCCGTGCAGGCTGATCGCCCCCAGGTCGCCGCCCCAAGCGAGCAGCTCTCGGGCGTCCCAACTGAACTGTCCTGTGGCCGCCGCCATCACGGCATAGACGACCAGGTTTGCAAGGATCACGAGCAGCAGCATGGGGAGGGTTCTGATCGAGCCTGTCGGATTGCGGAAGACCTTATCAAAGGCCTGCGGGTGAACCTGCGCCTGGCGAGCGCCTGCTGGACCCCCGCGATAAGGCCCACGCGACGAGAAGGTCACTGCCACCTTGGGCTACAAGGACGCCAGGGTCCATGCGTCCGTGGCGGAGTGGTGCAAGAAGAATCCCTGGAGCAGGCATGCGGACGGGACAGCACACGCGCTCTGCCACGCCACGTGATGGCCAAAGTCGGCCCACGGCCACGCCGGGGCGACAACGGCAAGGCAGGCAACGCCACCACGCCGGGCACCTTGTCCGTCAACGTCGCACAGTAGGACTATTTTGCAGCCGCGCGACAAGGGCAGGCTTGTTGACCGCGTGCGCGGTGAGGCGTTGCATGGTGGCATCGTGCCGGACGCGACCCAGAGGGTGACTGCGTCCGAACCTGGCCGCGACGGCTTGGTGACAGTGCGCAACGAGCAACTCGTGGGCGACACCCGCCACTTCGACGCGGCGGGGTTCGTGGGCCGGACGCTCGGCCTCACGCCGCTGCAGCCGGAGGCGGCGCGGCATCAGCCCGCACCCTGCCGGATCGGTCGCAGCCTGCAAAGCCACGCATGGTGGCGGCAGCGGGCCGGGCTGGGGCGCGGGTCGCGGCGTGGTTGCAAATTGTCACTTGTGCCCGGGCGGAGCCGGATCGCAGAAGGCGGCATGACGCATCTGCCCCTGCACCGACGCACCCTGCTGACGGCAGTCGTATCGGCGGCGATGCCGCGGGTTGCCGCCGCAGCACAGGCGCCGGATCTGCCGTTCATTGTGCTGGGTGACTGGGGGCGTGGGGGCGCATACGAACAGCGCGCGGTGGGCGTCACCATGGGCCGGGCCGCGTCCGCGTCCGGCAGCCGCTTCACGTTGAACGTGGGCGACAACTTTTATGAGAACGGCGTCAGCGGCATTGACGACCCGCAGTGGGCCGACAGCTTCGAGCGCATCTACGACGATCCGGCCTTGTTCACGCCGTGGCACTCGATCCTGGGCAATCACGACTACCGCGGCGACATCGGCGCGCAACTGCGTTACCGCGGCAGTGCGCGATGGCGCATGCCGGCGCGCTACTACGCCCGGACCGAAACGCTGCCGGACGGCACGCGGGCAGACTTCTTCCACATCGACACATCACCGTTCGTGCTGTCCTACCGCGGCACCAAGGTCCGCATCGACGGCGAGGACACCGCGGCCCAGCTGCGCTGGCTGGAGCGCGCCGTGGCAGCATCGAACGCGACTTGGCGGATCGTTGTTGGGCATCACCCGGTATACACGACCACCGGGGGCAAGCACGACACGCCGGAGCTGATTGCCCAGGTTCAGCCGCTGCTGGAGCGATACCGCGTGCAGATGTATTTCGGTGGGCACGTGCATAACCTGCAGGAGACGGATGTGGACGGTGTCCGCTACGTCACGTCGGGCGCCGGGTCTAAGCTGGGGCGCGTCAAAGCGGTGGAGCGGGCCGGATTTGCAGTGGAGCGGCATGGGTTCGTGATGGCGCGGCTGTCACGCGATGCATTGAGGCTGCATTATGTGGACGTGGATGGGCAGGTGCTACGAGATTCGATCCTGCAACGAACCTAGGCAGCCCGCAGCCGCCGGGTTTCCAAGAAGGGTCAGCCGGTGCCGGCGCGCCGTCCTTTTGCGGCTTCATCCCTCGCCATCGGCCCTGGCCTTCCTGAGTCGGCTCGGCAGCAGTTCGCCCTTTCCTTCCAGCACGGGATAAGCCGCGGCCGCGACCAGTTGCGTGTTGACGCGCTTGAGGTCGCGCAGCAGGTCCAGGTGCAGTCCCCCGTCCACATCGGGCCGGCCCTGCCGCAGCCCGGCCAGGTGCGCCGCTGCGGCTTGTGCCTCCAAGTCACGGAATGCGGTCTTCTCCTCCGCCAGTGCCCGGGCAGCAGCGGTGTTTCCCGTCATGAACACGGCGGTGGCCGTGCGCAGGTTGGCGCGCAGCCGCTCGAACACCTGGGACAGCGCGGACCTGGTGCCGGACGACATGGCAACGCCCCGTTTCAGCGTGCGCGTGCCCAGCGCCGTGACGTTGCGGTCCAGCACGTCGCCGGCATGCTCCAGGTTGGCCGTGAACGCCAGGATTTGCGACAGGCGGTGGTGGTCCGCGTCCGACAGGTCTTCGGGGTCGAGCGTGGTGACATAGGACCGGATCGCAGTGCCCAGGCTATCCAGCACGTCGTTGCCGCGCCGGGTCTCCGCCAGCTTGTCCCGGTCGTTGCGGGCCAGGGCCTCCCAGGTGCCGCCCAGCATCCCGTCCAGCGTGTCGGCCATGCGGAGCGCCTCCCGCGCCGCGCCGGCCAGCGCGACCGTCGGCGTTTCCTGTGCCGCCATGGCCAGGTATAGCGGCTGCGACGGGTCGGCGGGGTTGATCCGGTCCGGCATCCAGCGCCGCAGCAGGGCGGCAACCGGCCCCAGCACCGGCAGGAACAGCAGCGCCAGCACGAGGTTGAACCCGGTGTGGAAGTCGGCCACTGCGCGCGCCGGGTCCGGCTGCACCGTCACCATCCAAGGGCCGATGATGTCCAGCGCCGCCAAGGCCAGCGCGATGCCTGCCAGGCGGTTGACCAAATTGCCCACGGCCAGCCGCCGCCCCGCGCCGCCCTCCCCGGCGGCGCCTTCCAGCAGCGGGTTGATAGCCGTGCCCAGGTTGGCGCCCAGCACGAGGGCGAACGCCGCATGGGGCGGCACCACGCCCTTGGCGGCCAGGGCCGTCACCAGCAGCACGACGGCTACGCTGGAATGGGCCGCCCAGGTCAGCACGGCCGCCAGCAGCACGGCAATGACCGGCTCGGTGGCGATGCTGCCCATCAGCAGCCGCAGGCTCGGCACATCCTCGTACGGCGTCACCAAGTCCAGCAACTGGCGCAGGGCTAGCATCATCAGGCCGAGGCCGATCAGCACCCGCCCCAGGTCCCGCGTCCGCGCCCCCCCGCCCCGGCGGAACATCAGCAGCCCTGCCAGCAGCCCCAGGGAGGCCACGCGCGACACGTCGAACGACAGGGCCTGCACGATCAGCGTCGTGCCGACGTTGGCACCCAGCATGGCAGCCAGCGCCGGCACAAGGTCCACCAGCCCGGCGGCGGCGAAGGACGACACCATCAGCCCCGTCGCCGTGCTGCTCTGCAGCACGGCCGTCGCGGCCAGCCCGGCGGCGAACGTCTTGGCCCGCCCGCCCAGCGCCACGCCCAGCACCCGCCGCAGCCCGGCGCCATACGCCCGCTGGATGCCGGTCTGCACCATGTGGACGCCCCACAACAGGAGCGAGATGCCTCCGGCCAAGTCAACCAGCGTCAGCGTCGCGCCCATGCCCAGCCTCCGCCCCTACCAAGGTGCAAGGGCCTGTTGTAATGTAAGTGTCATAATCTGCGGCTGCACGCCGCGCCATCCCGGGGGGGAGCACATGGGGGTCATCACATCGGCTGCCCGGCTTTCAAGGGAGAGGTGCAAATGGCCAACCCCAACAACTCCGGCACGGCCTACGCGATGATTGCGGCGCTGGTGCAGTTGATGGGGAAGGCGGGCGTTCGATCACCTGAAAGCGCTGCACCCCAGCGTCAATTCCTATGCCCGCAGCGGCACCGGGCCGATCAAGGCGGTGGCGCGCGGGGAAGCGGCGGCAAGCATCAGCTTCATTCATGGTGCGGCGACGGAGCGGTTGGCCGGGTTCCCGGTGGACACCAATGCGCAGCGCGAGGGCACGGCATACGAGGTCGGCTCCATGTGCATCTTGAATGGCGCCCGCAAGCTGGCCAACGCCAAGCGGTTCGCGGACTGGGCCTTGTCGGTGGAGAGCCAGGCGACCCGGGCGGCGACCAAGCAGTTCCAGCCGCCGGCCAACGTCGCCGTGCTGCTGCCGGAAGGCGCGCCGCGCTTCGCCGACACGAAGTTCATAGACTACGACTTCGGCAAGTATGGCGCCGCAGCCGAGCGCAAGCGGCTGATCGAGCGCTGGGACCGGGAGATCGGCAACTTGCCGCGCTGAAGACCTCCCGCCCCGGCCTGCTGCCGTCGCTTGCGGTGTTGGCCGGCCCGGCGCTGCCGCCGTGGCACACGCATTAGGACTCCGTGCTGACGTTCGGCTGTCTCGGCAATTGGGCCAGCGATGCCGCGACGGCGTCCGGCCGGTTGCTGGCGGCACGCCTGGGACACCTCTGGCTGTGGCCGCTGATCGCGGCTGGCGCCGGGTCGCCCGCAGCGGTGCTGCCGTGAGTATCGGCGCGACATGGCGCGGGCCTGCTTAGCACTGCTTCAAGCCTCGCAGAGTGGCGCCAATACGAATGGCCACTCGCTCTGACGGTTCGCGCTGGAGTGTTCCAGAGCGCGGGTCGAATGCGGGAAACATTCAAAGCAAAGGGCTGTTGGCGTCACATCGGCCTTTTCCCGAAAGAAAGGGGGAGGGTCACAACATCCGTTGCAGGATGATCTTCTGCACGTCGCTGGTGCCTTCGTAGATCTGGCACACGCGAACGTCGCGGTAGATGCGTTCGACCGGGTAGTCGGCAAGGTAGCCGTAGCCGCCGAGGGTCTGGATCGCCGCGGTGCAAATTTGCTCGGCGGCTTCGGAGGCGAACAGCTTGGCGGTCGCCGCGGCCTCCAGCGCGGGCTGGCCGGCGTCCTTCAGCCGGGCGGCGCGCATCGTCAGCTCGTGGGCGGCGGCCAGCTTCATCTTGGCCTCGACAAGGCGGAAGCCCACGGCTTGATGCTCAATGATGGGCTTGCCGAACTGCTTGCGCTCCTTGGCGTAGCCGATGGCGTATTCCAGCGCGGCCCGGGCCATGCCGACGCTTTGGGCGGCGATGCCGATGCGGCCTGACTCCAAGGTGCTGAGGGCGATCTTGAGGCCCTCGCCCTCCGCGCCGATGCGCTGGTCGTCGGGGATCTGCATGTCGTCGAAGGACAGGGCGCAACTGTCGGACGCCTTCTGGCCCAGCTTGTGCTCGACGCGGGCGACGGAGAAGCCCGGGGTGTCGTTGGCAACCACGAAGGCGCTGATACCGCGCTTGCCGGCCGCCGGGTCGGTGACGGCGAACAGGATGGTGATCTTGCCGACGCTGGCGTTGGAGATGAACTGCTTGGAGCCGTTGACGACGTAGCCGCTGTTGGTGCGCTCCGCCCGGGTGCGTATGCCCGCCGCATCCGACCCGGCGCCGGCCTCCGTCAGGGCGAAGCTGGCGACAGCCTGGCCGCTGGCGATGGGGCGCAGCCAGCGCTCCTTCTGGGCGGGGGTGCCGAACTTCTCCAGGATCTCGCAGGTCGGCGCGTTGTGGACGCTGACGAGGGTGGAAACGGAGCCGTCACCGGCGGCGATCTCCTCGATCACCTGGGCGTAGGTTTCGTAAGGGATTTCGCTGCCGCCCCAATCGGCGCTGTTGGTGGCGCCGAGGAAGCCCATCTCGCCGAGTTCGCGGATGATCTCCGGCTCGATCCGTCCAGCTTTTTCCCGTGCGGCGGCGGTGGGGGCCAGGCGCTCCTGGGCGAAGCGGCGGGCGGTCTCGACGATCAGCGCGTTGGGGTCGGTGTGGTCCAGCATGGGGCGGTCCTCCGGCGGGTTCGTTGGGGTGGAAGTGGTGTAGGGCGATATGGGCCGCAACTGCCACTGCATAGAAGCGCGATGGCTGCCTGCTCCCTCTCCCTCCGGGAGAGGGTTGGGGTGAGGGTAGCCACGCAGCGCGGTCCCGTCGGGTGTGGGGGGCTGCTTGTTGTCAGGCCGCTCGCTGGTTGTTTTCCTCACCCCGACCCTCTCCCGGAGGGAGAGGGAGAAGGAGCAGCATCCTTACTGGCCCGGCCCAAACGTCTGCCGGGCGCTGATCCTATTCTGCGGCCACGGCCATTGCAGCGGCGGGCACTGGCGCGTCCAGCCGCGCCAGCAGCGCCTCCCGCCGGGGACGGGACGCGGCCAGGCTCGCAGCCTTCACCGGGCCGAAGCCGCGTATGTCCATTGGCAGCGCCGCAAGCGCCGCGGCGGCATCCAGCGTGTCCGGGCGCAGGCGGTCCAGGGCGCGGCGCATGTCGGCCTCGTACTCCGCGATCATCCCGCGCTCCACCCGCCGCTCGTGCTGCCAGCCGAAGGGGTCCAGGGGCGTGCCGCGCAGGGCCTTGCCGTGGCGCAGAAGGCGGAACAGGGGCAGGGCGATGCGGCCGGGGATGGCGACCTTGCGGCGGCGGCCGGTGGCCGGGTCGGGGCGGCTGAGCAGCGGTGGGGCCAGGTGGAACACGGGCGCGTCGCCGTAACTGGCGGCGGCGTGCTGGCGGGCGACCTCGTATTCGTCCTTGATGGCCAGGACGCGGTAGTAGCCTTCCGCCACGGCGCGGGACAGCGGGCCAGGGGTGCCGGCCACCGCAGCTTCCCGGGTGCGGACAGCGTCCACCAGGGCGCGGTAGCGGGCGGCCAGCTTGGGGTTGCCGTATTCGGTCAGTTCCGACGTGCGGCGGGCAATCAAATCATCCAGCCCGTCGGGCAGGGGCGCGCGGCCCTGCATGATCTCGTCAGCGAGGGCCGGGTTGGCGGCCAGGATGCGGCCCCACAGGAAGGCGCGGCGGTTGAGCGGAACTGCCGTGCCGTTCAGCTCCATCGCGCGCAGCAGGGCGCCTTGGCCGACGGGAACCAAGCCCATCTGCCAGGCCAGGCCCAGCAGCAGGGTGTTCATGGCCTGGGCGTTGCCGAACAGGCGCTCGGCCAGCGCCGCGCCGTGCAGGAAGCGGGAGCGATCCGCCGCTGTCTGCCGCGCGATGGCCCGGCGGTGCAGGCCGGCGTCCAGCACCAGGTCACGCTGGCCGATGAAGGCCGCGCCGGGCTGCAGGTCTAGATTGCCGACGACGCCCGCAGTGCGCTTGCAGCGGCCCAGCACGTCCGCGCCGGCACCCACCGCCATGTCGGCGGCCAGCAGCAGATCGGCCTCGCGCTGGGGGATGCGGACCACGTCAAGGCCGTGATCCGCGATCTGAACATGGGACACGACGGCGCCGTTCTTCTGCGCCAGGCCGGTGAAGTCCAGGGTGCTGACTTGGTGGCCTTCCAGGTGCGCGGCCATGGCGACGATGGCGCCGCAAGTGACAATGCCGCCGCCGCCGATGCCGGCGAACAGGCCGCGCCAGGGCTGCGCCGTGCCGGGCATCGCCGGGTCGGAGAGGGTGGCGGCCAGGTCGGCCTCGCGCGCCGCCCAGATGGCGGCATGGTCCAGCTTGCCGATGGGCGCGTCGGATTTTGTCGTCACGAAGCTGGGGCAGAAGCCCTTGAGGCAGCTCAGGTCGGTGTTGCAGGAGGTCGGGCTGATGCGGCGCTTGCGGCCGTGGTCGGTCTGCACGGGTTCGATGGCGATGCAGTTGCTTTGCACGGTGCAGTCGCCGCAGTTCTCGCAGACGGACTCGTTGATGACGACGCGGGTTTCGGCGGCGGCCAGCTTGCCGCGCTTGCGGCGGCGGCGCTTCTCCGTGGCGCAGACCTGGTCGTAGATGATGGCGCTGACGCCGGGGTGTTCCCGCATCCGGCGCTGCACCGCATCCATGTCGTCCCGGCCGTGGCGCAGGGTGCCGGGCGGCAGGGCAGAGGGCGGGGGCAGGCGGGCGGGATCGTCGGCGACGATGGCGAGCAGGCCGACGCCCTCGGCGTGGAGTTGCCGGGCGATGGACAGCACGTCCGTTCCGCCCTCGGCGGGCTGGCCGCCGGTCATGGCGACGGCACCGTTATACAGCAGCTTGTAGGTGATGTTCGCCTTGGCCGCGACGGCTTGGCGGATGGCGAGCAGGCCGGAGTGGGTGTAGGTGCCGTCCCCCATGTTGGCGAACATGTGCGGCATGTCGGTGAAGGGGGCCAGGCCGATCCAGGGCACGCCCTCCCCGCCCATCTGGCTGAAGGTGCGGGTGGCGTCCGACGTCGTGAGGGCCATCGTGTGGCAGCCGATGCCGGCCATGGCGTGGCTGCCGTCCGGCAGGCGGGTGCTGGTGCTGTGCGGGCAGCCCGCGCAGAAGGCCGGGGCGCGGGCGAGCAGGCCGGGCAGGCGGTCCGGCGCGGCGAGCGGCGCGTCCACCTGCACGTCCAGGCCGGCGCTGGGCAGAAAGCGGGCCAGGGCGGCCATCGCCAGCTCCGGCGACAGCTCCATCGTGGCGGGCAGCAGTGTGGCCCCAGCCAGGTCCTGCTTGCCCTGGATGGGCGGGCGGTCCGGCAAGTTGTAGAGGGTGGCGCGCAACTGCTCCTCGACGTTGGCGCGCTTCTCCTCGACAACCAGGACAGCGCGCTTGCCGGCGCAGAACTCGCGCAGGCCCGTGGGTTCGATGGGCCAGGACAGGGCGACCTTGAACACTGCGATGTCCGGCGACCCGTCGAGGCCCAGGCGGCGCAGGGCGTGCATCAGGTCGTGGTGGGCCTTGCCGACAGTGACGATGCCGATGGGCGCGTCCCGGCGTCCGTGCATCAGCCGGTCCAGCCGGTTGGCGCGCGCCCAGGCGAGGGCGGCGGGCAGGCGCTCCTGCACCATGCGGCGCTCCAGCTCCGCGCGCTCGGCGGGCCAGGGCAGGCGGGCGTCCAGGTTCAGTCCGTGCGGTGGGAGGGCGATGTCGGGGCGGACGAAGCTGCGTTGGGTGGGGGCGGTTACGATGGCATGCTGCTCGGCGTTCTCGGCAATCGTCTTCAGCGCAACCCACAGCCCGGCGTAGCGGGACATGGCGATGCCCGCGAGGCCGAGGTCCAGGATGTCCTGCGCGTCAGCGGGCTGCAGCACGGGGATGTTGACGGCCTGGAAGATGCCGTCGGTCTGGTGCGGGAACACGGAGGAGTGGGCGGCGTGGTCGTCCCCTGACACCGCCAGCACGCCGCCGAGCGGGGCGGTGCCGATCATGTTGGCGCAGCGGAAGGCGTCGCCGCTGCGGTCCACGCCCGGCCCCTTGCCGTACCACATGCCGAACACGCCATCCACGCGCTTGCCGGGGAAGGTATCGGTCTGCTGGGCGCCCCAAAGCATGGTGGCGGCCAGATCCTCGTTCAGGCCGGGCTGGAAGCGGATGTTGTGGGCGGTCAGCAGCGCCTCGCGCCGCCACAGTTCCTGGTCCACGCCGCCGAGGGGGGAGCCGCGGTAGCCGGATACCAGGCCGCCGGTGCTCAGGCCGGCGGCGCGGTCGAGGCGGGCCTGTTCGAGCAGGACGCGCACGAGGGCCTGGACGCCGGACAGCAGGACCGGGCGGTCGAGGTCGGTGTAGCGTGAATCCAGGGTGGTGGTCGCCGCAAAGCCGATGTCCATGACGCCGTCTCCCGTCCAGTCTCGGACTTGTAACGCGCAGCATAGCGCGGGGATGGGTGGCAAGTGCTGGCGTTGTTGCGGTAGTCTGCGGCTGGAATTGGCAGGATTTGCCAATGCTGCACTGCATCATGGCAGGATCGCCCACGAATATGCGCCTGGACCGCATGGATTACGCCATCCTGGACCACCTGCAGCGCGATGGCCGTGCGACCAGCGCCGAGTTGGCGGGGGCCGCCGGGCTATCTCCCAGCCCGGCGCTGCGGCGGCAGAAACTATTGGAGGAGAGCGGAATCATCCGCCGCTACGTGGCGCTGCTGGACCAGGATCGGGTGGGGCTGCCGGTCAGCGTGTTCGTGTCCGTGCGCTTGCAGGCGCAGACGGACGATCACCTGGCGGCGTTCGAGACGGCGGTGGCAGAGCTGCCGGAGGTGATGGAGTGCTACGTCATGTCCGGCGCCAGCGACTACCTGCTGCGGGTGGTGGCGCCGGACCTCGGCGCATATGAGGAGTTCCTGCGGACGCAGCTGACGCGCATTCCCGGAGTACGCGGGGTGGAGAGCGGGTTCGCGCTCAAGCGCGTGGTGTATCGGACCAACCTGCCGCTGCGGCGGCGGAAGTAGCATGCTGCCCGCGTTCACAGGGGCCTTCCTCCTGGCCTTCCCGGCGCTGTTCAGCATCGTGAACCCGATCTCGGGCGCGTTCATCTTCCGGGCGGCAACGGCGGACCGCACCCATGCGGGCCGGGTGCTGCTGGCCCGGCGCGTCGGCATCTATTCCTTGCTGGTCATGCTCGGGGCGCTGTGGGCCGGGTCCTACGTGCTGGCCTTCTTCGGCGTCAGCATCGCCGCGCTCCGCATCGCCGGCGGGCTGATGCTGGCGGGCTTCGCGTGGGAGCAGCTGGGCACGCCCGAGCGGCGGGAGGGCCGCAAGCAGGAGCAGGCGGCGGACGCCGGCCCGGCGGACGACGTGGCGTTCTTTCCGCTGACGCTGCCCTTCACGACGGGGCCGGGCACGATCTCGGTCGCGGTGGCGCTGGGGGCGGGGCATCCGGCGATGGGGGAGAACTGGGCACCGTTCTATGCCGGGTGCAGCCTGGCGGCGCTGGCGATGGCCGGGGTGATCTGGGGAACCTACGCCTATGCCGACCGGTTGTCGGACCTGCTGGGGCGCACCGGCAGCCGGACGGTGACGCGGCTGTCGGCCTTTCTGCTGCTGTGCATCGGGGTGCAGGTGCTCATCAACGGAGTGCTTGGGGTGGTGGAGCCTCTGCTGCCCGCCAAGTGACGGTGCAACCCAGCGTATGTTCGCGCGTTCGTGATCGTCCATGAATGACGCCGCCCCCTTGGATGCCCCCGCTGACGCCGCCCTTGTCCGACTGGCGCAAGCCGTCCGGGACACCGGCTACGGCTTCGTCACGCCGACGCCGCTGACCATCGCGCGCGTCAACGCCCGGCCTGGCGCGGGGTGGGCCGACGACTTGCGCGGCGTGTTCGGCTGGAGCCGTCCGTTCCGGGATGGGGTGGTGCCACAGGAGGTATTGAAATTGATGCGGGAGGCCGGGGTGCTGGCGGAGCATCCGGGCGGGCACCGCAGCCTGGTGCGTCTGTCCACCCTGGAGGGTGAGGTGTTCCTGCACTCGGCGTATCCGACCACGGCGGCGGACGCGGTGTTCTTTGGGCCGGACACCTACCGGTATGCCGCCGCAGTCCTGGCGCACCGCGCGGCGGGGCCGGTGCGGCGGGCGGTGGACATCGGATGCGGCGCTGGGCCGGCTGCGGTGCTGGTGGCGCGGACGCATCCGGGGGCGGAGGTGCTGGGGGTGGATATCAACGACGCCGCGCTGCGGCTGACACGGGCGAACGCCGCGCTGGCCGGGGTGGCCGTGCGCGCCGTCAACAGCAACCTGCTGCAGGGGGTGGAGGGCGAGTTCGACCTGATCGTCGCCAACCCGCCCTACCTGGTTGATCCTGGCGAGCGCGCCTACCGCCACGGCGGCGGGCCGCTCGGCGCCGGGCTGTCGCTGGCCATCCTGGATGCGGCGCTGGACCGGCTCGCGCCCGGGGGCACTCTGCTGCTGTACACCGGTGCCGCCATCGTGAATGGGCGTGATCCCTTCCACGACGCCGCCGCGACCCGATTTTCCAATGCGGACGCGGCCTGGGGCTACCAGGAACTGGACCCCGACGTGTTCGGCGAGGAGCTGGAGGGTGGGGCCTACACCGCCGCCGACCGCATCGCCGCCGTGCTGCTGACCGTCACCGTCTAGACCTCGCTGAACCATAAGCCGCAACGCCGGCGCCTGCCAGACACACCGACACAAGGACCTGTCCCATGCCTGATGGAATGCTGCGCCCCGGCGCGCACCTGCCTGCCGCACCGCTGTCCGAAGACGACCGCTGGCACCACGCTCTTGCCGCCCTGAACGCCCGCCGCTTCACCCCCGCGCTGCCCGGCGCAGGTTGGGAAACGGAGGTGGCTGAGACGGCGGACCTGGTCACCCAGGAGATTCATTGGCTTGAGGGCCTCCGCGCCAAAGTCTCTGCCCGCGCCGCCGAGGCGCCGCGCGATCCCGACGGGTTCATCGCGTGGTTTGAGGAGCTGGACCGCACCGGGCCGGGCCAGGGCGACCCGTTGTTTCCGTGGCTGGCCGAGCAGGCGACGATGGAGGAGATGCGCTGGTTCCTGCAACAGGAGGTGGCGGGTGAGGCCGGGTTTGAGGACCTGACCGCCCTGACGCAGCTTCGCCTGCCCGTGCGGCCCAAGCTAGAGCTGGCCCGCAACTACTGGGACGAGATGGGCCGCGGCAACGCCAAGGGAATGCACGGCCCGATGCTGGAAGGGCTGGCCCGGCACCTGGACCTGCATCCCACGGTCGAGACGACGGTGTGGGAAAGCCTTGCGCTGGCCAACACCATGAGCGGCTTGGCCGCCAACCGGCGCTACGCCTACCACTCGGTGGGCGCGCTGGGCGTCATCGAGCAGACGGCGCCGGGCCGGGCGAAGCTGGTGGGGATCGGGCTGCGGCGGCTGGGGATCAGCGGCAAGCAGCGGCACTACTTCGACCTGCACTCGATCTTGGACATCAAGCACAGCGAGGCCTGGAACGCAGAGGCGGGAAAGCCGCTGGTGGCGATGAACCCGGACTTCGCGCCAGCGCTGGCGGAGGGTGCGCTGATGCGGCTGGAGGCGGGGGCGGCGTGCTTCGCGCGCTACCGGCGGGAGCTGGGCCTACTTTAGCGCCCGCGGCGAGGATGGCGGCCCGGCGCAGGCGACGGGGGTGGTTCTGCGGCCGGAGCCGTTCGGCGCGCGTCGCCCGGGCCGTGTTGCTGCCGGTGCTGGTGCCGGCTGGCCTGGTGTTGATGCTGTTCCTGTTGCCGGTGCTGATCCCGGTTGCAGCATACCAGGTCGAGCGGGACCGCCGCCGCCGGGCCGCTGTGGCGGCGGCTACGGACTGCGTGCGGTGCGGCACGCGCCTTGGGCCGGCGGCGGAGGCCTTGGCGGACGTGGGGTGGCGAAATCATGTGACCGCGCTGCATGAGAAGTATCCGCATTCCCGGCTGCGGCTCGTGCGGCATGTCTGGGCGGTCTGCACGGCGTGCGGGGCACGCTACGAGTTCGACGAGACGCGGCGCGTGTTCACGCTTTTTGCAGAGCCTCCGCCGGGATATCCGGCGGTCGCCTGACCGGTTTGGATACTGGAGTGGGCCGCTGCGTCCAACCCTGGGCTGGACGGGCCGGGAGAAGGCCGGCACCGTTCGCCAGTGCCCCGAGCCTGCCGGCGTCACTGGCGCAGCCGCCGTTCCAGTACCGTACCCACCAAGGACAGCAGCAGGCAGCAGGTGAAGAACAGCAGGGCGGCAAAGGCGTAGCCCTCCTGCGCCAGGCCGAGCCAGGACTGGTCCTTGAGCGACTGGTTGACGACGCCCATCAGGTCGAACAGGCCGACGACGGAGACGAGCGTGGTGTCCTTGAACAGGTCCACGACGACGTTGACGACGCCGGGCAGGGCGATGCGCCAGGCTTGCGGCAGCACGACGGTCAGGTTGGCCTGGACGGGATGCAGGCCCAGCGCCGCCGCGGCCTCCCGCTGGCCGTGGGGCACGCCTTGCAGGCCGCCGCGCACGACCTCCGCCATGTAGGCCGACGCGAACAGGGTCAGGACGACCAGGGCGCGCACCAGGTTGTCCACGGTGACGCCTTGGGGCAGCACCATCGGCAGCAGCACCAGGCCCATGAACAGCACGCCCAGCAGCGGGACGCCGCGCCAGAACTCGATCAGCGCGACGCACAGCCCTCGCACGAAGGGCAGGGGGGAGCGGCGGCCCAGGGCGAGCAGGGTGCCGAGCGGGATGGCGGCGCCGACGGCGACGAAGGACAGCACGGCGTTCAGCATCAGCCCGCCCCAGTCGGCGGTGGGCACCGGCCGCAGGCCGAAGGAGCCGCCGGCCAGCAGCATCCCATCCGCGATGGGCACGCCGACCAGCAGCAGCGCGAACCAGGCGCCCCGGCGGCGTTGTGCGAACAGGCAACCCAGCAGCGCCGCCCCGGCCAGGGCGGCTGCCAGGTTGACGCGCCACTGCTCGGGCGGGGGATAGCCGCCATACAGGAACAGGCCGAGCCGGGCGCGGATGAAGGCCCAGCAGGCGCCGTCCGGGGCGCAGCCGCGCCGGTTCTCGGCGGCCCAGGTAGCAGCGGTGATGGACCAGCGGAGAAGGGGTGGGATGGTCAGTGCGAGCAGGGTGGCGATGGCAAGGGTGAGCAGCGCCGTCGCTGGCGTGCTGAACAGGGTGCGGAGACTCCTCACTCCAAAAACCCAATTCCTGCCGCGTCCGGATCCGCGAGGTATTTCGGCGTCCAGCCATACTTGGCTGTAAGGTCACGCGAACCCTGCACTACATACCTGTAGCCGGTCCAAGGTGCGATAACGTCCTCCTGCTCCTGCGCCGTCCAGCCATCAAACTCGGCAAGAAGAAGACAAATGGCATTCTCGTTACCAGAGTCGAGGATGCGGCCAATGGCGAGGAAGGTTCCACTTGGAAAGTAGCGTATGCCGATCGTCTTGTCGTTCCTCAGAACCTGGCATAGCGGCCCGAATAGGCTGGAGTCCTTCAACGCCCTGCGAGCGAGATCGTCTATAGCCAACCAGCGGGCGATATCATCAACCCGCTGGGATGCACATTTGATTACATCCTCGTTGGTCATCGCGGCGGGATCGCGCAATGATTTCATCGACCCTGAAACGCCAGCCGGCGGTCCCAGCGGTTCATCAGCGCCGATACGCCCAGGTTTACAGCCAGAAACACGCCCAGCACCAGCGTCATCGTCTCGATGGCGCGGCCCGATTGGTTCAACACGGTGCGGGCGAAGATTTGCAGGATTTCGGGATATGCGATGGCAGCCCCCAGCGTCGTGCTCTTGATGATGTTCAGGTAGTGGCTCGTCAGCGGCGGCAGCAGCGTGCGCAGGGCCTGGGGCAGCACCACCAGCCGCATCGTGCGGCCCGGCGGCAGGCCCAGGCTGCGGGCGGCCTCGCGCTGGCCGCGGCCCACGGCGCCGATGCTGGCGCGCACGTTCTCGGACACGAAGGCGGCGGTGTAGATGCCGATGCCCAACACCAGCGCCAGCAACTCCGGTGGCAGCCGCCAGCCGCCGGCGAAGTTGAAGCCGCGCATGGCCGGCAGGTCCCAGGCCGTCAGCCCGCCGGCCAGCGCCAGCCCGGCCAGCAACGGTGCTCCGGCGGTCAGCAGCAGCGGGCGGCGCGGCAGGAGCCGGGGCAGCAGCACCCCCGCCAGCGCTCCGGCGCCCAGCAGCCAGCCGAACCCCTCCGAAACCGGCGCCGGGAAGAACAGGCCGCGCACGTTCAGGAACACCGCCCCGCCCAGCGCCAGGCTGGCTCGCGGACCCGGCAGGATCTGCAGCACCGCGAAATACCAGAACACGACTTGCAGCAGTTGCGGGGTGTTCCGCAGCAACTCCACTGCCGCCCGCGCCGTCCCGGATGCCAGCGGGTTTGCGGACAAGCGCATCAGCGCCAGCACCAGGCCCAGCACGGTCGCCAGCACGATGGCCAGCGCCGCGGCCAGCACGGTGTTCAGCCCTGCGACCCACAACGCATAGCCGTAGGTGTCCGACGACGTCCATGTCGTCAGCTTGAACGGGATGTCGAAGCCCGCCGGGTTCAGCAGGAAGGCGAAGTCCACGCTGATGTTGCGCCGGGCAAGGGCTTCCCCGGCGTTGTGCGCGCCCCACGCCAGCAGCCCGGCGACGGCCAGCACTGCCAACGCCTGCCAGGCCACCGCGCGCAGCGAGGGGCGGCGCAGAGGCGGCGGCGGGCGGATCGGCGCCTCGCCGCTGCCGGCTTGCAAGCGCGCCGGCAGCGGGATGGGCAGGGGCGCCGGAACGTCCAAATCGCCCGCCAGATGGCCTACCGGAACGGCAGGGCGTACTGCAGGCCGCCCTGGCTCCACAGCTTGTTCTGCCCGCGCGCCAGGTCCAGCGCCTTGGGGCCAAAGAACTCGTCGTAGATCTCGCCGTAGTTGCCGCCGGCCTTGATGGCCTGCAACGTCCAGTCGTTGTTCAGGCCGAGCATCGCGCCGAAGCCGCCCTCGGCGCCCAACAGGCGGCGGATGGCGGGGTCCTTGCTGGTCTTGGCCATGTCGTCGGCGTTGGCCTTGGTGACGCCGGCCTCCTCGGCGGTCTTCAGCGCGGCATCCACCCAGAAGACGATGTTGCGCCAGGTCACGTCGCCGCTGCGGATGTGCAGGCCCAGCGGCTCCTTGCTGATGACGCCCTCCAGCACGACCCAATCCGCCGGGACCTTGAGGGTGGAGCGCACGGCGGCCAGGCTGCCGGTGTCGTCGGTGTAGCCGTCGCATCGGCCGGCCTCCATCGCCGCGGTCGCCTCGTCCGACTTCTCGAACAGCAGGGTGCCGATTTTGGTGCCGTTGGACTTGGCGAAGTCGGCGATGTTCAGCTCCAGCGTCGCGCCGGTCAGGGTGCAGATGGTGGCACCGTTCAGGTCATTGATCTTGGACACGCCCAGCTTCTTGCTCACCAGGAAGCCTTGGCCGGCGTAGAAGTTGACTGCAACTTCGTCCAGGTGAAGCTGCACGCTGCGGGTCAGGGTCATGGTGCTGTCGCGGATCAGCACGTCAATCTCGCCGGCCTGCAGGATGGTGAAGCGGGCAGGGGTGGTGGTGGGGACGTAGCGCACCTTCTCCGGGTCGCCCAGCACGGCGGCGGCCAGGGCGCGGCAGTAGGCGACGTCGAAGCCCTTCCAAACACCCTTGCTGTCCTGGAACGCGAAGCCGGGAATGCCGGTGTCCACGCCGCAGGCCAGCGCGCCGCGGGCCTTGATGGCGGTGACGGTCGGGCCGGGCACGGGGATGGCAGTCTGCGCGTGGGCCGTGCCGGCCGCCATCATGACCGCCGCGGCGCCAGCCCAGCGGCGCACCTTGTTCCACGTCTTCATGCCATGCCCCCTCGGCGCACATCGCGCAGCCGTGAGCATCATGGCAGCAGTGCTGCCGGGTCAAGCGGTTCCGTGAGCAGCCTTCCGCGCCAGGCCCATGATCCCGGCGCCAACCACGCCTGCCATGACGGTGACGACCGCGACCAGAACGCGTATGCGGTAGATCACGCTGCGCTCCTCTTGCGCGCCCTCCCGCAGCACGACCTCGCGCTGGGCGGCGACGCGGTCGGGCAGGTCGCCTGGGCCGTCCAGCACGCGGGGGCCGACATCGGGGCCGAGCATCATGCGGAGCGTGGCCTGGCGGGCGGCGTCGGGCCGCCGGGCCTCGGCCAGCACGCCGTCCAGGACGGACAGGCGGGCGATGGTGCGGTCAGGGGGAATGATGACGGCGTAGGACGCGAACATGCCGGTCAGGCCCACGAGCGCGAAGCACATCAGCAGGAAGGCGGTCCAGGTGGCCTGCGGCCGCATGTCGGGGTGTCCTTGGCTGGGAATGCCCGGCACTTCGGCGCTATCGCCGGGCCGGTCAAGGCGTGTAGCGTCCGCGGCATGACCAGCAGCCCCTACCTGTTCCGCGCCGCCGACCATCCGTTGCAGGAGGCCGCGCCGGGCTTGCAGGTGCGGGAGGCAATGTCCCCCTTTGGCATCGCGCTGCGCTACCAGGAGCGTGCCCCGGGCGGCCCGGCTGGGCACTGGTGCGAGACGGGGCATAGCGTCTTCGTGCTGAGCGGGCGGTTGCGCTACCGGTTCGAGGGGCATGAGGTCGTGGCCGGGCCGGGCGACATGCTGCACATCCCGGCGGGTCCGGAGCACCGCCACGTCCCCGGCGTGGAGGGGGACGAGGTCGTGCGGTATGTGCTGACGGAGTTTGCGTAAGGGCCGTTCCTTCCGGACGCAACCCAGGTACCGTCCTACACCGCCAGCCCATGCTCCCGCGCCCACGACTGTAGCGGCGCGCGCAAGCTGGCCTGCCCGGCGGCGTGGCGCCGGGCGGCGGACAAGACCGCCCGAAGCTCCCCCAGGTCCACCCCGGCCATGAACGCCTTCAGCCGCAGCAGCCCCGCCGCCGGCATGGACAGCGCCGTGATGCCCAGCGCCGCGAACACCATCGCCTCCAGCGGACGCCCCGCGTGCTCCCCGCACACCGACACCTCCACTCCAGCCGGCACGGCCGCCGCCTGGATCGCGTCCAGCAGGTCCAGCACCGGCGGGGACAGCAGGTCGTAGCGCCCGGACAAGCCCGGCGTGCCGCGGTCGGCCGCGAACAGGAACTGCATCAGGTCGTTCGACCCGATGGACACGAAATCCACCTCCGCCATCAGCGCCGGCAACTGCCACAGCAGCGCCGGCACCTCGATCATGCTGCCCACCTGCAGCCGCTCCGGCGCGGGGCGGATGCGCGCGGCCTCCGCCAGCAGCAGCGCGCGGGCGGCCTGGAACTCGGCGACGGTGGCGACCATCGGGAACATCACGGACAGGGGCCGGCCTGCGGCGGCCAGCAGCAGGGCGCGGAGCTGGCGGCGCATCAGCGCCGGGCGGTCCAGGCCGACGCGCAGGGAGCGCCAGCCCATCGCTGGGTTCTCCTCCTCCTGCGGCGGCGCGTCCGGCAGCAGCTTGTCGCCGCCCAGGTCCAGGGTGCGGAAGCGCACGGGACGGTCCCCGGCGGCGTCCAGCACGCGGGCGTAGATCGCCGCCTGCTCCGGCACATCGGCCACCGCGCCGCGGGCCAGCATCGCGATTTCCGTGCGGAACAGCCCGATCCCCGCAGCGCCGGTCGCCTCCACCTGCTCCACCTCCCGCGCCAGGCCGACGTTCAGCAGCAAGCGCAGGGGCACGCCGTCCCGCGTCTGGGCGGGCCGGTGGCGCTGGGCGGCGTAGCCGGCCTCCACCTGGATGCGGGTGTCCAGCGCGCGGGCATAGGCCTGCCGCACTTCCGCCTCGGGCCGCAGCATGACCTGGCCCTCCTCCGCATCCAGGATCAGGTCGTCCCCGGCCTCGGCCGCATCCAGCAGCCCGCGCACGCCGCCCACGGCGGGCAGGCCCAGGGCGCGGGCCAGGATAGCGGCGTGCCCGGCGCTGCTTCCCTCCTCGATGGCGACGCCGCCGATGCCGCGGGCGTGCCACTCCAGCAGTTGCGCCGGGCCAAGGCGGCGGGCCACCAGGACGGCGCCCTGCGGGATGGCCGGAACCTCCCCGCCGCCGTCCAGCGCGGCCAGCAGGCGTCCGGCCAGGTCCTCCATGTCAGCCAGGCGCTCGCGCAGATAAGGATCGGCGATGCGGCGCATCCGCTCCCGCAGCTCGCCCATCACGCGATGCACTGCGGCCTCGGCGGACAGGCCGCCGTCCACGGCCTCCCGCACCCTGCGCATCCAGCCGCCCTCGGCAGAGACCAGGCGCGTCGCCTCCAGCACCTCCCGCGGGGCGTCGCCGGGAGGCAGGCTGGTTTCGATCAGGTCGTCCAGACTTTGGCGCATCATGCCGACGGCCTGGGTCAGACGCGCGGCTTCGGCGCCGGGATCAGCGGCCAGCAAACGGCGCAGCGGGGCGCCGACGCCGTGCAGCACGATGGGACCGATGGCGATGCCCGGTGCCAGCGGGGCCGCTGCGAAGCGCCGGGGCAGGGTGGCGCTGACGCCCTGCTCCGCCCCGTCCGTGGCGCCGGCGGCGGCCAGGATCTCGGCCACCAGCATCGCCACGGTCTCCAGCAGCTCCACCTCGTCGTCGGGGTAGCGGCGGGGGTCGCGGTTCTGCAGGGCCAGCACCCCCAGCACGCGCCCGGCCCGGCGGACCGGCACCGCCAGCAGGGAGGCATAGGGGTCCTCCCCCGTCTCCGGACGGTAGGCGAAGGCGGGATGGTTCTGCGCATCCGGCAGGTTCTGCGGCGTCCCGGTCGCGGCGACGATGCCGACGATCCCCTCCCCCACGCGCAGGCGGGTGCGCCCGATGGCGGCGGGGTTCAGGCCGTGGGTGGCGGCAAGCTCCAGCAGGTCGCCGGGGCGCATGGCATAGACGGTGCAGACCTCGGCCACCATCTCGCCCGCGACCAGCGCGGCCAGGTCCGCCAGGGCGGCGCCGGACTGCTCCCCGGCCATCAGCGTCCGCAGGCGGGACAGCAGCCGGCGGGCCTGGGGCATGGCTAGGGGTGGGCCTGGGCGGTGGCGGATCTGTTCAGGTCGCAGGGGCAATGCTGCCTGTTCCCTCTCCCTCCGGGAGAGGGGTGGGGTGAGGGAAGCCGCAAGGGCGAAGTTTCCATCACCCAAGGATGGTCCCACACTGGCCGGAGCCGGCGCTTCCCCTCACCCCCACCCTCTCCCGGAGGGAGAGGAAGCACGCAGTAGACCCCACCCACGCCTACCGCCCCCCAACTCGCCGCGCGCGTAGCGCCGCCGCGGCCTGGCCGCGCAGTTCCGAAATGATCTCCGCCACCGGCTGCACCGCCGTCACCATCCCCACGGACTGCCCGGCCATCACCGAGCCATGCTCCACATCCCCGTCCACCACCGCTCGGCGCAGGGCGCCGGACCAGAAATGCTCGATGCTCAACCGCGCCTGCTCCCGCGTCAGCTCCCCGGCCTCCACGCGCGCGCGCACCTCGGCTTGGTGCTGCACGAAGCGATCCGTGCCGGCGTTGGCCAGAGACCGCACGGGGGTGACGGGAAAGCGCGGGTCCAGTTGCACGCTGGGCAGCGCGTCGCGGGCGCGGGCGTGGATCATGGCCTGCTTGAAGCGGGGATGGGCGATGCTCTCTGCCGCCGCCGCGAACCGCGTGCCCAACTGTGCCCCGGCTGCGCCCATCTCCAGGAAGGCCAGCACCGCCTCCCCCCGGCCGATGCCGCCGGCGACGAACACCGGCACGTCGCGGACATGCGGCAGCACCTCCTGCGCCAGCACCGCCAGGGACACCGGGCCGATGTGCCCGCCAGCCTCCGACCCCTCGATGATGAGGGCATCCGCCCCGGACCGCACCAGCCTCTGCGCCAGGCCCAAGGCCGGGGCGAAGCAGACCAGCCGGGCGCCGCCGTCCTTCACCTGGCGCATGGCGGCAACGGACGGGATGCCGCCGGCCAGCACGACGTGGCCCACCCGGGCCGCCAGGCAGACCTCGATCAGCTCCGTCAGGCGCGGGTGCAAGGTAATCAGGTTCACGCCGAAGGGCCGGTCCGTCAGCGCCTGCGTCCCCGCGATCTCCGCTGCAAGCAGCTCCGGCGGCATCGCGCCGCCGGCGATCACGCCGAAGCCGCCGGCGTTGCTGATCGCCGACACCAGCCGCCGCTCGCTGACCCAGCTCATCGCGCCGCCCATGATGGCGACGCGGCTGCCCAGGAACCGCGCGCCCCGGTCCTGCAGACGGTCCAGCTCGGCAAATGCCAGGTGGTCCGCCGTCAGCAGGTCGGGGCTGGCGATGTCAGGCATCTAGGCCGTAGGCCGTGTGCAGGGCGCGTACCGCCAACTCGGTGTATTCCGCGGCGATCAGCACGCTCACCTTGATCTCGCTGGTGGAGATCACCTGGATGTTGATGCCCTTGGCCGCCAGAGTCGCGAACATGGTGTTGGCAACGCCCGCGTGGCTCCGCATACCCACGCCCACCACGCTGATCTTGGCCACGTCCGCGTCCGTCAGCACCGTGCCGGCGCCGGTCGCGTCCTTGGCGCCCGCCAGGATGGCCTGGGCGCGCGGCAGGTCGGCGCGGCCTACTGTGAAGGTCATGTCCGTCGTGCCGTCCGCCGACACGTTCTGCACGATCATGTCCACGTTCACGTTGGCGGCGCTCAGCGGCCCGAAGATCGCCGCCGCCATGCCGGGCCGGTCGGGCACCCGGCGCAGCGTGATCTTCGCCTCGTCCCGCGAGTAGGCGATCCCCGACACCATTGCGCTTTCCACGATCTCGTCCTCGTCCACCACCAGGGTTCCGGGCTTGTCCTCGAAGCTGCTGAGCACCTGGACGCGCACCCGCTCCTTCATCGCCAGCTCGACGCTGCGGGTCTGCAGCACCTTCGCTCCGACCGACGCCAGCTCCAGCATCTCCTCATAGGCGATCTTGTCCAGCTTCCGCGCGCGCGAGGTGATGCGCGGGTCGGTGGTGTAGATGCCGTCCACGTCCGTGTAGATGTCGCACCGGTCCGCCTTCAGCGCCGCGGCTAGCGCGACGGCCGATGTATCGGAGCCGCCGCGGCCCAGCGTGGTCACGCGCCCTGCTGGGCCGATGCCCTGGAAGCCCGCCACGACCGGCACTGCCCCGGCAGCCATCGCCGCCAACAGGCTGTCCCCCTCCACCGACGTGATCCGCGCCCGCCCGTGCGCGTCGTCCGTGTGCAGCGCGACCTGCCAGCCCGACCAGGACCGCGACTCGACCCCTAGGGTGTGCAGCGCAATGGCCATCAGGCCGGACGTGACCTGCTCCCCCGTGGCCACCACCGAGTCGTACTCCCGCGCATCATGCAACGGGGACAGCGCCTGGCACCAGCCGACAAGCTGGTTGGTGACGCCGGACATGGCGGACACGACGACCGCAACCTGGTGCCCGGCATCCACCTCCCGCTTCACCCGGCCCGCGGCGCTGCGTATGCGGTCGAGGTCGGCCACCGAGGTGCCGCCGAACTTCATCACAATCCGCGCCATGCCTGCTGTCTTGCCTTGGGGTTGAATGTGGGAGGGATGTGCCGCCCGTTGCGGGCAGCGGGGTGCCGGGTCACATACCGCCCGGGCAAGGGAGGCGGCAACATGGCGGACGCGCAAGGCAGGGCGGCGGGGCCGGTGATGCCGGCGGGCGGCGGATCAGCGGTTCCGGCGGAAATCGCCAAGTTCGACGCCCTCGCGGCGAGGTGGTGGGACCCGCAGGGACCGATGGGGGCGCTGCACGCCATGAACCCCCTGCGCGTCGGCTGGGTGGACCAGCGCACCCGGGCGCGGTTCGGCGGACCTGTCCGTATCCTGGACGTGGGCTGCGGCGCCGGCCTGGCGGCGGAGGCCCTGGCCCGCTTGGGCTACGACGTGCTTGGGTTGGACGCCGCCGGAGAGGCCATCACCGCCGCCCGCGCCCATGCCGATGGCCAGGGTTTGCCGTTGGCCTACCGCGCCGGCACGGCAGAGGCGCTGGCGGAGGAGGGGCTGCGCTTCCCTGTCGTGACCGCGCTGGAGGTGATCGAGCACGTTGCCGACCCCGCCTCCTTCCTCCGCCTGCTGGCGCGGCTGGTGCAGCCCAGCGGCCTGCTGTTCGTGTCCACCATCAACCGCACTCTGCGCTCCCTCATGGTCGCGAAGCTGGGGGCGGAGTACGTCGTTCGGCTCCTGCCGGTCGGCACGCACGACTGGAGCCGGTTCATCACGCCCGCGGAACTGGATGCGCTGGGCAGGGGGGCCGGCTTCCGGATGCACGAGGTGGGCGGCATGGTGTTCGACTTCCGGCGCCGGGCGTGGCGGGCAGGAGCGGAGTTGGGCGTGAACTACATCGCCATGCTGCAACGGAACGGGGCCGGCGCAGCCCGGTAGCACGTCTCGGCGGCAAGCATGGGCGCCGCACCTCACGCCGGCCGCCATCCGCAGCCCGGCGGTGGACCATCCGCCTCTCGTTGGATGGCGCGATCAGGTGGACCTAGGCATCCTCCACAAGCTGCCGCACGCCCTCATGCGCGGCGATGACGCGTCTTTCTGTGGAGCGGCGATGAGGACGTTCAGCCGCATAGGGTTCGTGGACGATGCGGCAGTCATCAGGCACCGATTAGCGGCAGCCGGAGCCACTGGTCCCCACGTTGCCTTCCAGCGCGCCAGGCTGGCCACTCCCGGTTATCGGTTGCAGAATGGGCGGCCGTGGGTGGACTCCGGAGTGCGCGGGGGTATCGGGATGCCGCCCGGCGTGCAGCCACGCTTGCACACTGGCGCAGGATGGCGCTTGTTCCCGGCGCGGGAAACATGCCCGACGCAGGGGCAGCACCCGGCACAGGCCGGGGGACGCCGTGCCACGGCCCCTTCCAACAGCCGCAGGAGATGAAGATGGACGACACCAAGGCAACGGCCGCCAAGCACCACGAGGATGCGGCGCACCACTTCGAGGTCGCGGCGAAGATGCACCACGATGCCGCCAAGCACAGCCAGTCCGGCAACTACGAAAAGGCCGAAAGCCTGGCGCTGTCGGCGGCCGAGGCGGAGGGCGTGGCCAACCGGCACGCGATGGAGGCCGTGGACGCCTACCGCCACCATGCCGAGGACGTTGCGGCGCGCAAGGCCGAGGCGGCGTCCGAGGAGGCGGCACGGGCGGCCAAGCACGAGGCCAAGGCCGCTGCGAAGCAGTAGGGGATCGGCATCAGGAGTTTGACCGGAGCAGCCGGCGCGGCAGCTTCGCTCCCTTGGCAACTGGCTGCCGCCCGGGCCTGCCCTGCCGAGACCGGGCAGCGCCGGAACTCGACATTGGAATTATGACAATGGATGGACGGGAAGCATTGGATTTCGACGCATGGATCGCCGAGGTGCAGCACGTCCTCACCTTCGTCGCCGAGGCCGACGAGTGGCGCAGATACTATGACGCCGGCTTGTCGCCCTTGGATGCCATTGCCCAGCACCGCACTGATGAGGAAGTCTAGTCCAGCCCGCCAGTCCCGCGGGCCGTAGCCTCCGTTCCAGGTTCTGCAGCGCCGCGGAACTTGGTCGGAGGTCCGGGCCACCCCAACCCGATGACCCTCGGAACCGCCAGCTTGAGGTTGAAGGCGAGCCTTGAACGAGGGCAGCCTACGCCCGCTCTCCCAACGCGCGCCGCTCCAGTTCCCGCAACCGATCCTTCCCCCCCGGCGTCCGGGGACTCAGTTCCAGCGTCTTGCGCCACGCGGCCAGCGCGCCCCGCCAGTCTCCCCGGCTCTCTGCGATGCGCGACAAATCCTCAAGTGCGGCGAAGTGCCGAGGCTCCCGCCGCAGCACCTCCTGGATGTCCCGTGCCGCACCCACGGGATCACCGATCCGCAGCCGCGCCTGCGCCCGCCCGCGCCACGCTTCCAGCAGGTCCGGCTCCAGGTCCAGCGCGGCGTCGAAGCTGTCCACCGCTTCCCCGCTGGCGCCCTCCTCCAGTTCCCGTGCGCCGCGGGACAGCAGCAGGCGCACCGCGGGGCTGGCCTGGTTGGACCAGGCCTCGCGTATTTTCTCCTCCAGCGCCTCCGCCACGTCGTCGCTGGGAGCGGCCCTCAGCGCGCCCAACATGGTGTCCAGCGCCGCCTTGGGCGTCGGCGCGCCCGGAGCGGCGGCGGACGGCGCAGCGGGGGCTTGCGGGGACACGTTGGGCATACGCCCCCCTTGCTCCGGTGGCACGACCGGAGCCTGCGCCAGCGCCAGGCCTGGCAGCAATCCGGCCAGCAGCACGATGCGCCGCATGGGGATCAGGCTGGCACCGGGGCGGGCAGGCCGGCCGGCACCGGGCCGCCGGCCATCCAGTCCAGCAGTTGCACCGTGTGCATCACGGGCGTCCCCCCCTGCAGCTGCGTGATGCAGCCGATGTTGCCCGCCGCGATCAAGTCCGGCTTGGTCCGCGCGATGTTCGCCAGCTTGCGCTCCCGCAACTGCCCGGCAATCGCCGGCTGCACCAGGTTGTAGGTTCCGGCGGAGCCGCAGCAGATGTGCCCCTCTGCCGCCTCCACCACCGTGAAGCCCGCGCGCTTCAGCAGCGCCTTCGGCTCCGCCGTCACCCGCTGGCCGTGCTGCAGACTGCACGCGGAATGGTAGGCGACTCGCAGCCCCGGCGCAGGCCGAGTCGGCTGATAGTCCAGCCCGGCCAGATATTCGGTGATGTCCTTCGCCAGCGCCGACACCCGCTCCGCCCGCGCCTTCACGTCCGGCGCCTCGGTGCGGAACATGAAGCCGTAGTCCTTCACTGTCGTGCCGCAGCCGCTGGTGTTGACCAGGATGGCGTCCAGGCCGTCACCGTCCATCTCCCGCGTCCAGGCGTCCACGTTGGCGCGGGCGCTGGCCATCGCCGGGTCGTGGCGGCCCATGTGGTGCGTCAGGGCGCCGCAGCAGCCGGCCCCGCGCGCAATCACGACCTCGATGCCCATGCGGGTCAGCAGGCGGATGGTGGCCTCGTTGATGGCGGGGTCCAGCACCTTCTGCGCGCATCCCGCCAGAAGCGCGACCCGGCCCCGGCGCCCGCCCTGGGCCGGATGGACCTGCGGCGACTGCATGGCGCCCATGGGCGGCAGCTTGGCCGGCGCCAGGTCCAGCATGGCATGGACCCGCTCCCCCAGCACGCCTGTGCGCGGCACCAGGGCGCGAAACGGCTTGGCAAGCCGCGCACCGATCAGAGAGGCGCGGAACAGCGCCGGGCGCGGCAGCACGACGGTCAGCACGCTCCGCAGCAGACGCTCATGCCAAGGCCGGGTGTAGGTGTTCTCGATATACTCGCGGGCGTGGTCCACCAGGTGCATGTAGTTGACGCCGCTGGGACAGGTGCTCATGCAGCTCAGGCAGGATAGGCAGCGGTCCACGTGGCGCACGACCTCCTCGGTTGCGGGCCGTCCGGACTCCAGCATGTCCTTGATGAGGTAGATGCGGCCGCGCGGGCTGTCCAGCTCATCGCCCAGCAGCAGGAACGTCGGGCACGTGGCAGTGCACATCCCGCAATGCACGCAGGTCCGCAGCACGCCGTTGCTGGACTGTATGGCGGGATCGAGCATCTGCTCGGTCGTGAAATTCGTCTGCATGTTCCGTCCTACAGTCCCGCGTAAAGCCGGCCAGGGTTCAGGATGCCGCCCGGGTCCATCGCCGCCTTGACCCGGCGGGTGATGGCCGCCATCGCCGCCACCTCCGGCGGCACGACATGGACTGCAGCCCTCATGCCATCCGGCGCCCGCAGGACCGTCCAGGTGCCGCCCCCGGCCCGCGCCGCCGCAGCCACGGCGTCGTGCAGCGCCGGTGCGCCCGCAACCCACGCCAATCCGCCGCCCCAATCCAGGAAGCACCGTCCCCCGGCGGCATTGACGGCATCCACGACCGCCGGCCCGGCGGAAGGTCGGACCGACACGCGCCACACCGCGTCCTCTGTCTCCGCCCGCAACGGCACCGCATCCCGTACGGCCCGCCAGGCCGCCCGGCTGGCCGCATCATCCAGGGTTTGCGCCTGCCCGAACGCCGCCAGGTCCCCCACCAGCCGCCCGAGGCGGTAATGCACGCTGGCGGCGAAGTCCTCGATCCGCACCAGCGCCACCGACCCATGCCCTGCTAGCTCCGGCACCCGCTCCGCGGCTTCCGCCGGCAACCAGGCCGCGCCGGACACGCCGTAGGGCGACCCCAGCGCCGCGGACAGCGCCGCCACCCCGCGCACCGCGTCCAGGCCGGGCAGCAGCAGCGATCCCGTCAGCTCCGCCATCGGCAGCACCTTCAGCGTCACCTCTGTGATGACTCCGAGCGTCCCGTGGCTGCCTGTCAGCAGCTTGCACAGGTCCAGCCCCGTCACGTTTTTCAGCACCCGCCCGCCGCTGCGTATCAATTCCCCAGCGCCGTTCACCGCCCGCACGCCCATGACGTGGTCCCGCATCGCTCCCCAGGCGACCCGGCGCGGACCCGACAGGTTGGTGGCGACCACGCCGCCCAAGGTCTGCACGCCCTCGGTGCCCAGCAGGCCCTGCAGGTCCGGCGGCTCGGCGATGATGCCCTGCCCGCCCTCCGCCAGCTTGGCCTCCAATTCAGGAAGCGGCGTCCCGGCGCGGGCGGACACGATCAGCTCCTGCGGCGCGTGCAGCGTCACGCCGACCAGGTTGCGCGTGCTCAGGCTGCGCGCGGCCTGCACAGGGCGCAGCATCCCGCGCTTGGTCCCGCGCCCCTCCACCAGCAACGGCTCCCGCGCAGCCCCGGCAGCAAGGACGGCGGCAACGACGCCGTCCTCGTCGCCAGGCGCCAGGGCGTCAAGCGGCAACGGGCTGCCTGCCGGCGGGCACGTCGCCGGACTGCCGCGCGTCGCCGTCCAACAGCGGGAACACCTTGCTGGGATTCAGCAGCCACTCCGGGTCGAAGGCGCTCTTGATCCGGCGCTGCTGGTCCAGCTCCACGGCGGTGAACTGCACCGGCATCAGGTCCCGCTTCTCGACCCCCACGCCATGCTCCCCCGTCAGGCACCCGCCGACCTCCACGCACAGCCGCAGGATGTCCGCGCCGAAGTGCTCGGCCTTCTCGAAGCTGCCGGGCAGGTTGGCGTCGAACATGATGAGCGGATGCAGGTTGCCGTCCCCGGCATGGAAAATGTTGGCCACCTTCAGCCCGTAGCTGTCGCTCATCTCGTTGATACGCCGCAGCACGAACGGCAACTGTCCCGTGGGGATCGTGCCGTCCATGCACAGGTAGTCCGGGCTGATCCGCCCCACCGCGCCGAATGCGCCCTTGCGCCCCTTCCAGATGGCGATGCTCTCCTCCGCCGACTGGCTCACGCGCAGGCTGATGGGCGCAAACGGCTCGCACAGCCCGGCGATGCGGCCCAGCAGGTCGTCCTGCTCCGCCACGCTGCCCTCGACCTCGATGATCAGCAGCGCCTCGGCGTCCAACGGATACCCGGCATGGGCGAACGCCTCGCACGCATGGATCGCCGGACGGTCCATGTATTCCAGCGCTACGGGAATGATGCCGCTGCTGATGATGGCGTCCACCGCGCGCCCTGCGGTCTCGTTGGCGTCGAAGGCGACCAGCATCGCCCGCGCGCCCTCCGGCGCACGCAGGATGCGGACGGTCACCTCCGTCACCATTGCCAGCATCCCCTCGCTGCCGGTCATCAGGCCCAGCCAGTCGTACCCGGCGGCGTCCAGGTGCGCGCCGCCGAGGTCCACGATGTCGCCTTCCATCGTCACGATCCGCAGACCCAGCAGGTTGTTGACGGTCACGCCATACTTCAGGCAGTGCGCCCCGCCGGAGTTCATGCCGATGTTGCCGCCGATCATGCACGCCAACTGGCTGCTGGGGTCGGGCGCATAGAAGAACCCCTCTCCTGCCACCGCCTGCGTGATGCCGATGTTGGTGACGCCTGCCTGCACGGTGGCGCAGCGGTCGCCGTAGTCTATGTCCAGGATGCGGTTCATCCGCATCAGCCCGACCACCACGCTGTCCGCCAGCGGCAGCGCCCCGCCGGCCAGGCTGGTGCCGGCCCCACGCGGGATGACCCGCACGCCGTTCTGGTGACAGAACCGCAGCACCGCTGCGACCTGCTCCGTCGTCTCCGGCAGCACCACAGCCATCGGCGTCTGCCGGTAGGCTGGCAGCCCATCGGTTTCGTAGGGCTTGAGACGCAGCGCCTCGGTGATCAGGCCGGTCTTGGCGACCAGGTGGGACAGACCGGCCAGTATCTTGTCACGGCGGGCCAGCACGTCGGCCTTGGGCGGCGGCTGTGCGATCATGGCGCGGCGTTCCCCGAGTTGGTGGTTCGCCCGAACATGGAACCGGGGCCGGGATTGCACAAGACTGCGGCGGCACGACGAAAAGCACCCCGGAGCGTGGCCCCGGGGTGCTGGTTCAACGCAGCCGTGCGGGCGGGCGTGCTAGCCCTGGCGGGCCTTCATGCGCGGGTTCTTCTTGTTGATCACGTAAACCCGGCCATGCCGACGCACGACGCGGCAATTCTTGTCGCGCGTCTTGGCAGACTTGAGGCTGTTGCGGATCTTCATGGCTGACCTTCGGGGGCTTCGGCGCCCTGGTGGCTTGGAGGAGAGGAAGGGCGCTGGTTAGACAGGGGTGCAGGCGGTGTCAACCCGCACGGCCCATCCTGGGGCGCAGGGGCCGGGGGGACCGCCCCCGTGGCATTCCGCCCGCGTACGGTCTATGAAGCGCGGCGGCGCCCCGCTCCTTGGGCGTGCCGCGAGCAGTTTGGATCGTCCTTTGCAGCATGACCGGCACGTCACCCAGGAGCCGAGCACGATGATGTCCCCCGCCGACGGCGACGCCGGGCCGGCGCTGGGCGCCTCCCGCGTGGGAGCCGAGCTGCGCGCCGCGCGCCAGCGCTTGGGCTGGGCGCTGCCCGACGTGGCCGCGACGCTCCGCATCCGCCTGCCCTACCTGGAGGCCATCGAGGACGGGCGCATCGCCGACCTGCCGGGCAACGCCTATGCCGTCGGCTTCCTGCGCACCTACGCGTCCTCCCTCGGCCTGGACGCGGCCGAGGTCGCGCGGCGGTTCCGGGCGGAGGCGTCGGAGGTCAACCGCAAGACCGAGCTGGCCTTTCCCGCTCCCGTGCCGCAGCGCGGGGTGCCCATTGGCGCGGTGGTGCTGCTGGGGTTGCTGGTGGCCGGGGGGGGCTATGCCGCTTGGTATCGCATGTCAGGCGACGCCCGCAGCACGGCGGAGGCCGTCCCCGCGGTGCCTGACCGGCTGGCGCCGCTTGCCGACCGCGCTGCCCCGCCCAGCAACCCGTCCCCGCAGGTCGCGTCCATCCTGCCGCCGCCCGCTCCGACACAGCCCGCAACGGGCCGGACGGCCATGCAGGGCCAGGCGCCCGCACCTGCTGCGCCGCCCGCCGCCCAGCCCGCGGGCGCCCGCGCCCCGGCGCCAGGCCCCGCCCCGGTCGCTGCCGTGCCGCCCATGCCAGCCCCGACGCCTGCCGCCGCCCCGCCTGCGCCCCCGGCCCCCGACGCTCCGCGCGTGCTCATCCGCGTGAAGTCCGACGCGTGGGTGCAAGTGCGTGAGAAGCAAGGCCAGGTCTTGCTGAGCCGGCTGATGCGCGGCGGCGAGTCTTGGCCGGTGCCGCGCGGCTCCAAGCTGCTGATGACCACCGGCAACGCCGGCGGGACCGAGTTGGTGGTGGACGGCATTGCCGCACCATCGTTGGGCGCTGCAGGCGCACTTCGGCGCGACGTGCCGATAGATGGCGATGCCGGCAAGCCCGCGGGCGCCGCACGCCCCGCTTCACCCCAGCCAGCCTCAACGCAACCCGCCCAGCAGCAGCCCGCCTCGCAGTAGCCTAGCCCGCGGCCTATATATCGCGCGCCACGCACCGGCGCCGGGGAGCAGCCATGAGTTACCGTCCCTATCAGCAGATCACCCGCCGCAAGTCGCGGCAGATCATGGTCGGCCCGGTGCCGGTGGGCGGCGACTCGCCCATCACCGTGCAGACCATGACCAACACCCTGACCACCGACGTGCCCGGCACCGTCGCCCAGATCAGGCGGTCCGAGGACGCCGGCGTGGACATCGTGCGCGTGTCCTGCCCGGACCAGGAGAGCGCCCTGGCGCTGAAGGACATCGTGGCGCAGGTCAACGTGCCCATCGTGGCCGACATACATTTTCACTACAAGCGCGCTATCGAGGCCGCGCAGAGCGGCGCTGCCTGCCTCCGCATCAACCCCGGCAACATCGGCAGCGCCGAGCGGGTGCGGGAAGTCGTGCGCGCGGCCAAGGACCACGGCTGCTCCATGCGGATCGGCGTCAATGCCGGGTCCCTGGAGCGTCACCTGCTGGAGAAGTATGGGGAGCCGAACCCGGAGGCGCTGGTGGAGAGCGCGCTGGAGCACGCCAAGATACTGCAGGATCACGACTTCCACGAGTTCAAGATCAGCGTGAAGGCGTCGGACGTGTTCATGGCCGTCGCCGCTTACCAGCAGTTGGCGGAGGTGTGCGACCACCCGCTGCACATCGGCATCACGGAGGCCGGGACCAAGCGCGCCGGCACCGTCAAGTCCAGCATCGGGCTGGGCAGCCTGCTGTGGGCGGGCGTCGGCGACACCCTGCGCGTCAGCCTTTCCGCCGAGCCGGAGGAGGAGGTGCATGTCGGCTGGGACATCCTGAAGTCGCTGGGCCTGCGGCACCGCGGCGTGAAGATCGTGTCCTGCCCGTCCTGCGCCCGGCAGGGCTTCAACGTGATCCAGACGGTGGCGACTTTGGAGGAGCGGCTGGCGCACATTCGGACGCCGATCACGCTGTCCATCATCGGCTGCGTCGTGAACGGGCCGGGGGAGGCGTTGATGACCGACATCGGCGTGACCGGCGGCGGCAACGGGCGCCACATGGTCTATGCCGCCGGGCGTACGGACCACACGATAGATGGCGTGGACATGGTGGAGCACATCATCGAGCAGGTGGAGCGCAAGGCCGCCGAGCTGGCCGCCGCGGCCCCGGCGCCGGGGCTGACGCTGGTCGGGCCGCATGGCGCGAAGGTGGCAGCGGAGTAGCATCGGCTGGCATCACGGGGCAGGGCGGGTAAGCTCAGCACCATGCCGCCGCACCTCTGGGCTGGCCGTGTGCCAGAACTCTGTCCGGCACAGATGCCAGTGCGCCCAAACCGTGCTTCATAAGCGACCCGTCATTGCGAGGAGCGTAGCGACGCGGCAATCCAAGGATCGCCAGCGCGGTTCCGTAAACCGGCGGACCGCTGCTGCACGCGGCCCGTAACGATGCAACACCAGAAGTCTCAGGCATAACCTTGGCCACCACATCATCCGACCTGCAACCCGTCCGCGGCACCCGTGACCTGATCGGCGGCGACCAGCGCCGCCACGCGCATGTGGTGGACACCGCCCGCCGCCTGGCCGGGCTGTACGGCTTCGACGAGTGGGCCACGCCCATCTTTGAGGAAACGCGCGTCTTCTCCCGCACGCTGGGCGACACGTCGGACGTGGTAACGAAGGAGATGTATACCTTCGACGACCGCGGTGGCGACAGCATCACCCTCCGGCCCGAAGGCACGGCGGGCGTATGCCGCGCGCTGGTCAGCAACGGGCTGACGCAGTCCCTGCCGCAGAAGGTGTTCTACGCCGGGCCGATGTTCCGCTACGAGCGCCCGCAGAAGGGCCGCTACCGCCAGTTCCACCAGATCGGCGCGGAGCTGATCGGCCCGGCGGAACCGCTGGCCGACGCCGAGGTGATCGCGCTGGGCTGGCACATCCTGCAGGACCTGGGCGTGGCCGACGGCACGGTGCTGGAGGTCAACACCCTTGGCGACGCGGACAGCCGCCGCGCCTACCGGGACGCGCTGGTGGCGCACTTCGGCGCGCACCGGGATGCGCTGTCCGCCGAGAGCCTGGACCGCTTGGAGCGCAACCCGCTCCGCATCCTGGACAGCAAGGAGGCCGCCGACCGTGCCCTGGTGGCGGATGCGCCGACTATCCAGGCCGTGCTGACGCCGGAGGCTGCCGCGTTCTATGACGGGCTGCGCGGGCACCTGGCGCGGATGGGCGTGCCGTTCCGGGAGAACCCGCGCATCGTCCGCGGCCTGGACTACTACAACCACACGGCGTTCGAGTTCGTGACGGACCGGCTGGGGTCGCAGGGCACCGTCATGGGCGGTGGACGCTATGACGGGCTGGTGGCGCAGATGGGTGGGCCGAACGTGCCGGCGGTGGGCTGGGCGGCGGGCATCGAGCGGCTTGCCATGCTGATAGCTGCTCCGCCGGAGCCGCCGCGGGCGGTTGCGGTCATTCCGTTGGGGGAGGGGCAGGAGGCCGCGGCGCTGGACGCCTTGCAGGCGCTGCGCCGGGCCGGAGTGCGGGCGGAGATGGCTTACAAGGGCAATATGAAGCGCCGGATGGAGCGCGCCAACCGCATCGGCGCCCGCGCCGCCGTCATCATCGGCGATGCCGAGCTGGCCCGCGACGTGGCTCAGGTGAAGGACCTGGGCACCGGCGCGCAGACCGAAGTCGCCTTGGCGGACCTGGCCGCGCACCTGCGATGAGCGGCAGCCTGGACTACAAGCTGGACCGCATCGTCGGACGGGCCGCGGAACTCAACGCGCAACTGAATGAGAACCCGGGCGGCGACGCCTATACCCGCGCCAGCAAGGAGTTGTCGGAGCTGAACCCGGTCGTCGAGCGCATCGAGGAGCTGCGCGCCGCCGAGCGGGCGCAGGCTGAGGCGGAGGCGATGCTGGCCGATCCCGAGATGAAGGACCTGGCCGAGGCCGAGCTGCAGGACCTGAAGGACCGCCTGCCGGCGCTGCGGCACGAGATCAGGCTGGCGCTGCTGCCCAAGGACGAGGCGGACGCGCGCAGCGCCATCCTGGAAATCCGCCCGGCGGCGGGCGGGGACGAGGCCGGGCTGTTCGCAGCCGAGCTGTTCGGCATGTATCAGAAATACTCGGAGTCCAAGGGCTGGCGGGTGGAGGTGCTGGAGTATGCCGACACCGGCCTGGGCGGCATCAAGGAGGGCGTGGCGGAGATCACCGGGCGCAACGTGTTCGCGCGGCTGAAATATGAGTCCGGCGTCCACCGCGTGCAGCGCGTGCCCGCGACCGAAAGCCAGGGCCGCATCCATACCAGCACTGTAACCGTCGCCGTTCTGCCAGAGGCGGAAGAGGTGGACGTGGAGGTGAACGAGGGCGACTTGCGGATAGACGTATATCGCGCGTCCGGCGCCGGCGGCCAGCACGTCAACAAGACCGAGTCCGCCGTGCGCATCACCCACATTCCGAGCGGCGTGGTGGTCGCGATGCAGGAGGAGCGGAGCCAGCACAAGAACCGCGCCAAGGCGATGAAGATACTACGCGCCAAGCTGTATGAGGCCCAGCGCAGCAGCCTGGCGGAGACGCGGGCCGCGGACCGCAAGGGCCAGGTTGGCACCGGGGACCGCAGCGAGCGCATCCGCACCTACAACTTCCCGCAGGGCCGGGTGTCGGACCACCGGGTCAACCTGACGCTGCACAAGATAGACCAGGTGATGGCGGGCGACCTGGACGACATCGTGGACCGCCTGACCGCGGAAGACCAGGCGGCCCGGCTTGCTGCGCAGGAGTAGGGGTGGGCTGGCAGATGATGGCATTGCCAGAGAAAAGCGCTGCTCTGTTCCCTCTCCCTCCGGGAGAGGGTTGGGGTGAGGGAAGCCGCAAGCTCATCCCTGTCGGCGAGCAGGACGCACCCATACGCGCTGACTTCGGTGCATGTCGCCTTCCTCACCCCGGCCCTCTCCCGGAGGGAGAGGGAGCAGGAAGCTGTCTCCATGACCATTGCTGATGCCCTTCGCCATGGCGCTGTCGTGCTGGCAGCCGCGGGCGTGGACAGCCCGCGGCTGGAGGCGCGGCTGCTGCTGGGGCACGCGGCTGGGCTGACGCAGGCTGCCTTGCTGCGGAACCGCGACGCCCCTGTGGACATGCCGCCCTACGCCGCCCTGCTCGCCCGCCGTGCCGGGCGGGAGCCGCTCGCGTTCATCACCGGGCGGCAGGAGTTCTGGTCCCTATCGTTCGAAGTGTCATCTGACACCCTGATCCCCCGCCCGGACAGCGAAACCCTGATCGAGGCCGCGCTAGAGGCTCGGCCTGGCCGGGGTGCGGTCCGGTCCATTCTGGACCTGGGCACCGGCACCGGCTGCCTGCTGCTGTCGGCGCTGACCGAATACCCCGTGGCCTGGGGGGTTGGGGTGGACCTGTCCCCGGGTGCTGCCGCGCTGGCCCAGCGGAACGCCGCGGCGCTGGGCCTGTCCCACCGTGCCGCCCTGCTGTGCGGCCACTGGGACGACGCGCTGGAGGCCCGGTTCGACCTCGTGCTTAGCAACCCGCCCTACATCCCGGGCGGCGACGTGGCCGGGCTGATGCCCGAGGTGGCCCGGCACGAGCCACGCCGCGCCCTGGACGGCGGACTCGATGGGCTGGACGCCTACCGCGCCCTGATGCAACGCCTGCCGGCCCTGCTGCGCCCCGGCGGTGTCGCCGTGCTGGAGGTCGGCGCCGACCAAGCCCCCACCGTGTCCGCCCTGGCCGCGGGGTGGGCCGTCACGCTGCGCCGCGACCTCGGCGGAATCGAGCGGGCAGTGATCCTGCAGGTGCCTGGGTGAGAAAAGGTTTGGCAGAACCGGGTGGCGTCACTACGTTGCTGGGGATCGCGGGGCCATGCTGCGCGGCGTCCATGCGCGCCTGCGCTGGACGCCAGGCCCCCACCCGCTGGACCGCCGGGGCGTCATGCCCCTTGCGTCCGGCACCTGACCATCCCTGGCTGCTTGGGACGGCATCCCCGGGGGATGCGGCGGGGCGGCTGCGAAAGAGGACCACACACGCATGAACAACATGAAGCGTATGCGCGGACGCAATCACCGCGGCACCGGCGGCCAGGGCGGCGGAGGCGGCGGGCCGGTCCGCCACCAGAGCGGCAATGTGCCGCTGAACCGCAACCATGTGTTCGACAGCATCGGCCCGGACCTGCGGGTCCGTGGCACCTCGCAGCAGTTGTTCGAGAAGTATCTGCAACTTGGCCGCGACGCGACCAGCAGCGGCGACCGGGTGATGGCCGAGAGCTACTTCCAGCATGCCGAGCACTATTTCCGCATCCTGAACGCCATGAATCAGGCAGCGCAGGCCAGCCCGCAGCAGGGCCAGCAGGGCGGCCAGCAGCATGGTGGACGTCGCCAGCAGTATGAGCCGCAGGGCGAGGCGCCGCAGAGCAACGAGCAGCGGGGCCAAGAAGGCCGCAGCGAGCGGGATTACGCCGACCGGGACGATGATGAGCAACCCGGCAACGGCAGCGGGCATGAAGCGCGGGAGATCCAGATCGCCGCGGCTCCGCCTGAGGGGTAGGCTGGAACGCCTGCTCCCTCTCTCCGGGAGAGGGCTGGGGTGAGGGAGGCCGCTAGCGCCACCCCTCCCATTGCGGACGCAGCCTGGCTGAATGACGTTTGTCATTGAAGAATTGGCTCTGCCCTGCCTCCCTCACCCCGGCCCTCTCCCGAAGGAGGAGAGCGGTCCTTAGCCGCCTGGCTCGTCCAATCCAGCCCGCAGCCGCCGGCCTTCCGCCCCGCCGATCAGCCCGCGCCGCAGCACTAGGTCGATCAGCACCAGGGTCACGTTGAACTTGAAGTCGTCCGTGTCCCGCATCCGCTCCAGCACCTGGGGCAGGGGCCACAGCTCGAACGCCTCCACCTCGCCATCCGCCGGATGCGGCACGAAGCTATCGGGCAGCGCCAGGTCGTAGCAGTGCAGCCGATCCCGGCGCAGCCCCTCGGGCCGATCCATGGCGTAGGACAGCACGGCGACGGACTGGGCGTGGGCGGCGAGGTCCGCGGGAATGGCGGCTTCCTCCGCTGCCTCCTTCACCAGCGTCTCCCGCGGCGTCAGCCCGGCGGATACGCCGCCGGCGACGATGTGGTCCAGCTTGCCGGGATCCAGCAGCTTGCTTTCCGCCCGGCGGGCCAGCCACATCCAGGGGCCGTCCGGGCGTTCCACCAGGCCGTTCAGGTGGACGCCCACGGCGGCGATGCCCAGGGCCGGCAAGGCGCCGCGGTCCACCTGCGCCAGCACGGGGCCATCTGGGGCCGCGCGCACGTCGAACGCCTCCCGCCGCCAGCGGAAGCGCCCGGCGTCGGACAGGGCCTGCGCTGCCGGGTCCAGCCGCGACGCGGGCAGGTCCAGGCCCGCCGCATCATGGCGGGCACCGTGCCCGAGCAAGTCCGCCGCAAGGTCCGGCAGCACCCATCCCACCGGCATCCCGTCCAGCCGCAGTTGCAGCCGCCCACCGGGGAGGACGGCGTTTTTGCAGGCGGCGATGTGTCGGAACAGGTCTGGCATGTCGTGGTTATAGTCACATCTCCGGCCCATCCCAGGTCCGGCACCTTCCCGCAACGGGCGGCACGCGCCACATGTCCGGCATGAGACCTCTCGACACGTCCCCGGTGGCCGCCACCGGGCAGCCGCACCGCACAGGCTTCCAGACTGTGGCCTCCATGCTTCCCTATCTCTGGCCGAAGGGGGAGATTGGGGCGCACGTGCGCGTCGTGCTGGCCGTCATCATGCTGGTGCTGGCCAAGGTGGCGACGGTTTACATCCCAATCGTTTATTCGCAGGCGGTGGACGCCCTTGCGCCGCGGGACAACCCCCTGACGATCCCGCTCGGCCTCATTATCGCCTATGCGCTGCTGCGCGTCGCATCCGCCGGGTTTGCAGAGCTGCGGGACGCCGTGTTCGCCTCGGTCCAGCAGGCCACGGTCCGCAAGGTCGCGCTGCAGACCTTCAAGCATCTGCACAATCTGTCGCTGCGCTTCCACCTGGACCGCCAGACCGGCGGCCTGTCCCGCAGCATCGAGCGCGGAACGGCGGGGATCGAGGCCGTGCTGCGGCTGGCCGTGTTCAACATCATCCCGACGCTGCTGGAGGTGCTGCTGGTCACGGCCATCCTGTGGAAGCTGTTTGACTGGCGCTTCGCCGCCGTCACGTTCACGGCGGTCGTCCTTTACATCGGCTTCACCTTCGCCTTTACCAACTGGCGCGTCCGCTTCCGCCGGCTCATGAACGACACGGACTCCGAGGCGCAGACCCGGGCCGTGGACAGCTTGCTGAATTTCGAGACCGTCAAGTATTTCGGCAACGAGGCGCACGAGGCCCGGCGCTTCGACGAGTCCCGCGCCCGCTACGAGCGTGCTGCGGTCAAAAGCCAGGTCACGCTCAACATGCTCAACCTCGGTCAGGCCGTCATCATCGCGCTGGGCCTGGGCTTGGTGATGTTGATGGCCGCCAATGGCGTGCAGGACCGGTCCATGACGGTCGGCCAGTTCGTGCTGGTCAACACCTACCTGATGCAGCTCTACCAGCCCTTGAACTTTCTGGGCTTCGTGTATCGGGAGATCAAGCAGGGCCTGGTGGACATGGAGCAGATGTTCCGCCTGATGTCCGTCAACCAGGAGGTTGCTGACCGTCCGGGCGCCGTCGTGCTGCCCGCCCGGCCCGCGCCGGGGCACGAGGGGACCGTTGCCTTCCGGGACGTGCATTTCGGCTACAATGCCAACCGGGAGATCCTGCGCGGCGTCAGCTTCACGGCGCCTGCAGGGTCCAAGCTGGCGGTGGTCGGGCCGACTGGGGCGGGCAAGAGCACCATCAGCCGCCTGCTGTTCCGCTTCTACGACGTGTCGGAGGGGGCGGTGGAGATTGACGGCGTGGATGTGCGCGACATGGCGCAGACCAGCCTGCGCGCCGCCATCGGCGTGGTGCCGCAGGACACCGTGCTGTTCAACGACACCATCGGCTACAACATTGCCTATGGGCGCCCCGGCGCCAGCCAGGCGGAGATTGAGCAGGCGGCGAAGCTGGCGCAGGTCCATGATTTCGTGCTGCGGATGCCGGAGGGTTACAACACCCGGGTAGGGGAGCGCGGGCTGAAGCTGTCCGGCGGCGAGAAGCAGCGCGTCGCCATCGCCCGCACCATTCTGAAGGACCCGCGCATCCTGATCCTGGACGAAGCGACGAGCGCGCTGGACAGCCGGACGGAGCACGAGATCGAGCAGGCGCTGCGGACGGTGGCCGCCAACCGCACCACCATCGTCATCGCCCACCGCCTGTCCACAGTGGTGGACGCCGACGAGATACTGGTGCTGCAGGAAGGGCGGGTGGCCGAGCGCGGCACCCATGCCGCGTTGCTGGCCCAGGACGGGCTGTATGCCCGGATGTGGGCGATGCAGGCGGAGCAGGGCGAGGCCGTGGAGGCCGTGGCCGCGCAGTAGCGGCCTCGTGAAGCTGGCCGCGCTAGGGTTGGATGGGGCAGGGGCGTCGCCATCTCACGCGAAAGGAGTCCTGCCCATGCCAAACGAGACCAGCGGTGCCCGTCCCGGCCCAGCCGAAGCGCCCCCCGCCGACCTGAGCCATGCCGGCGCGGCCGTGGACAAGGCCATCGAGTACATGATGGGCCAGAACCTGAGCGCCCTGGCCATCGCCTCCGCATTGCTGGGCGGGTCCTTGGGATTGCTGGCGCGCACGATGGGCGATGACGCGATCGTCGGCGTGCTGCAGAATGCAGTCAGCAGCATACGCTCCGGTGAGCTGCGGGCAGAGCATGGCCCGCATGAGGGCACGTCCGGGCGGGCCTGACTTGGACGCGCTGTTGATCCGGACAAATCGTTACAGTCGGGGCGGCTGACACGGGCGGGCCGGTGTGCGCCCATTCCCCTGCCGCACTGAAGCGGCCTCCCGGGGTGTCGTGCATGGCTGTCCGCCTCCTTGCCGTGCTCGCGATGTTGGTCCCGCTGGCCGCATATGGCCAGCGTCCAGCTTCCATCTCTCCCCAAAATCCCGCACCGGCCGCAGCCGCTCCCGCGTCGCCGCGACCTCCGGGGCCGGGCGCGGCTGACAGGCTGACAGGCTGACGGAGCAGCGGGTCGAGCTGCCCGGCGGCCTCCTGGCGTTCCATGCCCTTGTGAGCAGCCACCGCATCAGCGATGGTGCGGGGGCGGCAGAGGCGGACGTGGTGACGACCGCGTTCATGTTGGACGGTGCGCCGCCAGTCAGTCGGCCCGTGACGTTTGCCGTCAATGGCGGCCCGGGCGCGGGGGCGGCGTGGCTGAACCTGCTGGCGCTTGGCCCTTGGCGCATCGCCCTGCCGCAGGATGGCATGTTGTCCCCAAGCATGTCCCCGGCTCTGGTCCCCAATGCCGAGACCTGGCTGGCGTTCACCGACCTGGTGTTCATTGACCCGCCCGGTACCGGCTACAGCCGCCTGCTGAGCACGACGGATGGCGGCGCCGCCGCATCTGGTCCAGCAACGGCGAAATTCCGTTGCTGGCCGGGGTGATGCGCCGCTGGCTGGAGTCCAATGGGCGGCTGGCCAGCCCCAAGCTGCTGGTGGGAGAAAGCTACGGCGGCTTCCGCGGCCCCCGGCTGGCCCGCGCGCTGGTGGACCAGGGCGTTGCGCTGCGCGGGATGCTGCTGCTGTCGCCTGTGCTGAATTTCAACAATCGGGCCTTCGAGTGGGAGCCGTATGGCTACCTGACGCGCTTGCCGACGATGGCCGCGGCCCAGCGCAAGGCGGCGTCACGGGACGAGGTGGCGGATGCTGAGGCCTATGCCACTGGCGACTACCTGCAGGACTTCCTGCGCGGCCCCGTCGACGCCGCCGCGGTCCGGCGCATGTCGGAGCGGGTCACGGCACCGACGGGCTTGCCGCCCGACCTGGTGCAGCGCCGGGGCGGGCGGGTGGACTGGCTGACGGAGCGGCGGGAGCGGGAGCCTGGGCGGATCGCCAGCTCCTACGCCCTGTCCGTCACGGCGCTGGACCCCTCGCCCGACACAGTGTTCACGGAGGCTCCGGACGCGGTGACGGACGCGCTGCGCCCGGCGGTGGGGGAGGCCGCGGCAGCGCTGTATGCCGACCGGTTGAGTTGGCGGCCCGAGGGGGCGCCCGCGCCACAGTATCAGTTGCTCAACGACGCCCTGTTCCGTGCCTGGACCTGCAGCACGCAGCAGCAAGGGGCGCACAGCATCTCGGCGTTGCGGACCGCCCTGGCCTTCGACCCGCGGCTGCATGTGCTGGTCATGCACGGGCTGTATGACCTCGTGACGCCGTACTTCGCCAGCAGGATGATCCTGAACCAGTTGCCCGTAGCGTTCGCTGGACGCGCCCGGCTGATGGCAGTGCCGGGCGGGCACATGTTCTACGTCCGGGACGCCGCACGGGCGGTGCTGCGGGACGAGGGGCAGGCGTTGGTATTGGAAGCAAGCGCGCCGTAGCGGCGGCGTCCCGCTGACGTGCCGGGCTATGGGACACCAGCATCAGGGCTGATGCGGCGTGCCCTGGATCGGCGCACCTTGGCGGCTGCCCTGGACAGCAAAACGCCCTCCGGGACATTCCTGGAGGGCGTTGCACGCCTGGCATCATCTGGTCCTGCCTGGACCAGCCGGCATCAATTAGGCTGCGTAGCTGCCGATGCGCCGGCGGCTGTCAGCGAAGCGCGGGTCGAACACGCGGCCGAGTTCGTTGCGGTTCAAGCCGATGTCGGCCAGTTCGCGGTCGGTCAAGGTGGACAACTCATCCAACACGGCGCGGCGCCGGGGCAGGCTGGCCAGATGGGCGGCTGCTGCACGAAGGCGTCCGAACAGGCCAACCGGTGCCGGGCGCGGCGCAGCGGCCTCGACGCTAGGGGTGCGATAGGTCAGGCTGTCGGACATCAGGAGCGCGATATGCTCCTTGGTAAGCGGGGCGTTCATAATAGTCCTCAATTGGTTGCTTCACCAAGCCGGGCGGCCCTCCCGGGCCCTCACCACTTGGCGACACCGTAGTATATGACGACGCTCCGCTGCGGTGCAGCACGCTAAGCCCGGCCACCAGACATGCTTTCAGCACATGGATCAGTGATGAGCTATGCAATTATGAAGATAATGTGATGGGGACAACCATGCAGCGGGCATACGCCCGGCTGGCCGCACTTCGGTCAGAGATGGCCGGCCTCGGGCTGGACGCCTTCCTGGTGCCGCGCTCCGATGAGCATCTGGGCGAGTATGTCCCGCCCTGCGCCGAACGGCTGGCATGGTTGACTGGGTTCACTGGCAGCGCCGGACTGGCCATCGTGTTGCGGGACCAGGCGGCGGTGTTCACCGATGGGCGCTACACTCTGCAGCTTGCGGCGCAGACGGACGCGGCTGCCTTCAAGCTTCTGCACGTCACCGAAAAGCCGCCGCAGGAGTGGCTGGCGGCGGCGCTGCCGGGTGGGCGCGTCGGCTACGATCCCTGGCTGATCAGCGAGGAGGGGCTGCGCCGCTACGCCGACGCCAGGCTGCGGATGGAGCCAGTGGCGGGGAACCCGCTGGACGCCGCCTGGACCAGCCGGCCGCCGCCGCCCTGCGCGCCTGCGGCGCCGCATCCCTTGGAGTTTGCCGGGGTGCCATCCGCGGCCAAGCGTGCAGAGGCCGGGGCGGTGCTGCGGGCTGCGGGACAGGATGCGGCAGTCATCACTGACCCCGCCTCGCTCTGCTGGTTGCTGAACCTGCGCGGGGGGGACGTGGCCTACACGCCTTTCGCGCTCGGCTTCGTGCTGCTGCGTGCGGACGGCACGGCGTCCCTGTTCATGGACCCGGCGAAGTTGGATGCGGCGGCGCGGGATTGGCTTGGCCTGGATGTGGCGCTGCGTCCGCGTGAGGCGATAGTGGACGCGCTGGCCGGGCTGCGCGGGCTGCGCGTGCGGGTGGACGCCGCGGGGTCGGCGGCGTGGTTCGCCCAGACCTTGCGCGCGGCAGGGGCCACCGTGGTGGACGGCCCTGACCCTTGCACGCTGCCGAAAGCCTGCAAGAACCTGGTGGAGCAGGCCGGCGCCCGCGCTGCCCACCGGCGCGACGCCACGGCGCTGTGCCTCTTCCTGCACTGGCTGGATGGACGGCCCGCCACAACCGAGGTTGCCGCCGCCCGGCGGCTGGTGACCTTCCGGCAAGCTGCGCCGGAGTTCCGGGGCGAGAGCTTTCCCGCCATCTCCGGCGCCGGGGAGGACGGGGCCATCATCCACTACCGGGCCATGCCGGACACCGACCGTCCGTTGCGGGCGGATGAAACCTACTTGGTGGACAGCGGCGCGCAATATCCCGACGGCACCACCGACGTGACCCGCACAGTCTGGACCGGCCCGGGTACCCCGCCTGCCGAAGTGCGGGACCGCTTCACGCGCGTGCTGCAGGGCCACATCGCCATCGCGTCGGCGCTGTTCCCCGCCGGGGTATGCGGCCCGCATCTGGACGCGCTAGCCCGGCGGGCGCTGTGGCAAGTTGGGCTAGACTACGACCACGGAACCGGGCACGGCGTCGGCAGCTACCTGTCCGTGCATGAAGGTCCCTGCGGCGTGTCCCGCACGGCCAAGCTGGTGCCGCTGCAAGCCGGGATGATCCTGTCCGATGAACCCGGTTTCTACCTGCCAGGCGCCTACGGCATTCGGCTGGAGAACCTGCTGCTGGTCCAGCCCGCTGACCTGCCCGGCGCTGGCAAGCCGTTCCTGCAGTTCGAGACGCTGACCCTGGCCCCCTTCGACCGGCGCCTGATCGAGCCGGGACTGCTGACCGCGGAGGAGCGCAGATGGCTGGATGCCTACCATGCTCGGGTGCTGCGGGAGGTCGGGCCATTGCTGGAAGAAACGGTGCTGGATGGTGCGGCGCGGGAGTGGCTGGGGGTGGCCTGCGCGCCTTTGGTGTAGATTGGGCGGCGGCCTGCCTGGCCGTCATTCTTGCTGGGCATCCGTGTGGTGCCGCCAGCCACTTGCTTGGACCATTCCATGTCATTGCGAGGAGCGCAGCGAGGCGGCGACCCAGGGGGCGCCGGAGCGGTATTGGCGGTTCCTGGAGCGCCGCGCCGCTGCGCGGCTCGCGATGACGGAGTCTTGGTTGACGCGTGCTGCGTCCGGGACGCAACCGTCCTGTCCTGTTCCTGGAGAAGGGTGCCCAGGCAGGAGCGCTGCGTTGCCTGTCCCTGCGCTACCCCGGGGTTGTTCGGGCCTTAGGTTTACTCCCGGAACCCTCAGACCGACGTGAACAGGCAATGCCCAGGTTCAGCCGCCGTGCATGTTGCGGTTCGTGCAGGCTTGTCAGGCGGCATTGTTGCAGGGGGCAAGCCGCTGCTGTCAGGCATCCCGCCCGCGCGCGGCATCAATGGATAGGGGGCCGCTGCCCCGCATCGCAACGGCCACGCACAGCAGCATCCACATGAGCGGATACTCCATGCCGCGCCCGCTCCAGAACCAGCCAGCCGGCATGTGGACCAGGAACGCCGCGACCGCGAGCAGCACCCCCGCCGCCAGTGCCGCCGGGCGGGTGAACACGCCGAGCACGATGCACAGGCCGCCGAAGAACTCGGTTGCGCCGACCAAGTAAGCCAGCGGCAGCGGCGGCTGCAGGCCCAGCCGGGCGAACCCCGCCGCAGTCTCCGCAATGTTGCCCCCTGCAAAGCCGAACAGCTTCTGCGCCCCGTGCGGCATCAGAAACGCCCCGGTGGCGACCCGCACCAGCGGGTAGGCCAGCGGCTGCAGGCGGGCATACACGGGATCGAGCATGGGAAGGCGGGAGGGGGGCAGGCCAGGGGTGGCGGTATTGGCGGCGATGTCGGGCAAGCTAATCTCCTGGGTCATGCTTCTCGCAGAATTCGGCGGCGCCCAGCCTTCGGAAGTCCTGCATTGCCGCCCCGATGCGTTCGTGCGGCCAGTCCCACCAGGCGATGCGGTGCAGCGCGGCGACTTGTCGTTCCGGAAAGCGGAGGCGCAGCGTCCGCGCAGGGTTGCCTACGACGACCGCGAAGGGCGGCACGTCCTTGGTGACGATGGCGCCCGCGCCCACCGCCGCCCCGGTGCCGACGTTGCGGCCGGGCAGCACGATGGCGCCATGGCCTATCCAGACATCATGGCCCAGCGTCACCGGGCTGGACCGCCGCCAGTCAAAAAAGTCCGGGTCGTCCGGCCCCAACCCGTAGGCGCTGCTGCGGTATCCCACGTGGCTCAGCATCACGCGGTCCAGCGGGTGGTTGCCCGGGTTGATCCGGGTGTGCGCGGCGATGGAGCAGAACTTGCCGACCTCCGTATGGATGATGTCGCTGTCGTTCACGACATAGGAGTAGTCGCCGAAGCTGCTTTCCGCGACCTTGGTTCGCGCGCCGACCTCGCACCAGATGCCGAAGGTGGTCGCACGGACGGAGGCGGTGCGGTGGATGCTTGGCTTCGTGCCGAGCGACTTGGAGAGGGAGGCTGGGTCGTTGGCCACGTCGGCTCCGGCGGTTCAGCCCGCGGCCGCCATCGCCTCGTGCAGGCCGGCCAGCAACGGCGCAAGGGCGGGGTAGGCACCGAGCCGGGTGTAGGCCGCGTCGTCGCAGAAATCCAGCCGCAGCAGGTCCCCCTCGCGGTGGACGACCCAGGTGGGCTGCAATGCGTCCGAAGAGGCGGCGACGGCAGGCATCACCATCGCCATCGCCGCGCCATCCAGGTCCTTATGCGTCACCACGCGCCAACCTGGGCCGGCTGCCGCAGCAACTGCGTCCAACTCGGCTCGGGTCAGGCCGGCGGTGCTCATCAGCCGGGACAGGGTGGCGGTGCGGTGTGCATCGGGGTTGCGCCTGAGGTGCTTGCGATGGGTGCTCATGCCGGGTTCCTCCCGTTTTGCCAAGCTGCGCGCCGACGCCGCAGCTAGTTTGAGGTTAACGATGTTAAGCGGCATTCCCTTATGAATGCTTAATTCTCCTGCCTTCTGGTTCTGTCGCAAGAACCAGGAGGCGCGAGGAGCGCAGGCGCTTCACCATGCTGGGGCATTCTTGAAAGCCCTCCAGATGGAACCTTTATCGCCTGCCTTCACTCGGCTTGCCTGGTCCAACCTGCTCGCGCAGTCGGCGGAGCAGCTTGGGTTGGCTGCCGTGCCGCTGGTGGCGGTGCTGGCGCTTGGCGCGGGCGCGGGAGAGACCGGGCTGCTGGCCGCGGCGCAGACCCTGCCATTCCTGTTGCTGTCCCTGCCGTTGGGCGTCCTGGCGGACCGGATGCCCCGGCGGTTCCTGATGTCTGCCGCCGAGTGGCTGCGCGCCGCGGCGCTGCTTGCGTTGCCGATGCTTGCCGGGGCCGGACTGGCATCGGTGCCGGCGCTGGGCGTGCTGGGCTTTCTGGCCGCAACGGGCACGGTGGCCTACGGCGTCGCTGCGCCATCGCTTGTGCCGGCCCTAGTGCCGCGGGCGCTGCTGTCGGCTGCGAATGGACGGCTGGAATTGGTTCGCAGCCTGGCCTTCTTCGCCGGGCCGGCGCTGGGCGGAGTGCTGGTGGCCTGGAGTGGTCCGTCGCCCGCCTTCGTGCTGGCCGGGATGCTGTCGGCTGGTGCCGCCCTGCTGCTGCGCGGGCTTGCGGAGCCGCCGCGCCCGGCGACACCGTGCCGGGCCGTGATGCACGACCTGCGGGAGGGTGCGGCCTTCACCTGGACCCATCCGCTGCTGCGCCCGATCCTGCTGACGGCGGTGGCGTGGAACGTGTCCTGGTTCGTCCTGCAAGGGATTTACGCCGTCTATGCCGTGGACAGGCTGGGATTGTCGGCGGCTGGGGTGGGCGGGACGCTCGCGGCCTACGGGGCAGGAATGGTCGGCGGGGCTGCCGCAGCGCCTTGGGCGGTGCGGACCCTGCCGTTCGGGCGGGTGATCCTGCTCGGGCCTGCGGTGTCGGTCGTGGCGGCCCTAGTCATGCTGGCCTCGGTTTGGCAGCCCGGCATCATCCTGCCGGCAGCGTCGTTCTTCCTGTTCGGCGCCGGGCCGATCCTGTGGACCATTGCGCAAACAACCTTGCGCCAGGCGGTCACGCCCGTGGCGCTGCTTGGCCGGGTGTCTGCATTAGTGACGATGGCAACCTTCGGGGCGCGTCCCCTGGGCGCAGCGCTTGGGGCGCTGGTGGGCGGGACGTGGGGGCCGGTGCCGTGCATTGCGCTGGCGGTGGCTGGCTTTGCGATGCAGGCCGCGGTGATCCTGCTGTCGCCGGTGCCGGGGCTGGCGCGATTGCCGGAGACAGCGGGATAGAAGGCTATCTTCCTGCATCTCTCTGCAGCAGAGGGACAGCATCTCAGTTCAGCTGGGACCGCAGCCCCTCGATGGCAGCGCGCGTCCGCGCCGCAGCGTCTCCTTGCGGCACGATGTCCAGGAAGCGTTCGTAGCACCGCAGCGCTGCCGCCACGCGCTCCAACCGCTCGTTCAGCACAGCGGCGTCCCGCCACAGCATCGCGGTGTCCGGCGCGATCCGCAGCATGTCCTCGATGCAGGCCAGCGCGCCAGGAAGGTCGCCCGCGGCCTCGCGCCGGCCGCGGAGGTTGTTTTGCAAGCGCAGCAAGACTCCCCGAGCCGGCATCGGCTGCAGCACGCCGGGGCGCAACTCGGCATCTGTGCCCTCGATCCGCTTCAGCAGACCGCGCAGGTCGCGAGCGCCCAGGGGCACGCCGCCTGCAAACACGTCCAGCACGATGCTCTGCGGCTCTGTGGCGCGGAGCTTGCCGCGGGGCCGCTCGCCCTGTAGCGCGATCAGGAAGTGGCCGGGGAAGTCCAGCCCGTGCGCGGACCAACCTGCTGCCCGCGCGCAGTGGAGCCACAGGATGCCCAGCGCCACTGGCAGCCCGCGCCGACGCTCTGTCACGCGGATCAGGTTGGCGTTGGCCGGGTCGTCATAGGTTTCGGCGTCTCCGGCATAGCGGTGCCGTCCGGCGATCAACCCGGCCAGCCCACCGGCGCGCGCCGCCAGTTCGTTGCCGGGCAGCTCGCGCGCCAGGTCCACCGCATCCCGCGCCAACTCTGACAAGTGCGCCCCGGCGGCCCGCCAGTCGCGGTCCGGTGTGTCAATCCGCGCGAACTGCAGCGCCACCCCGGCCAAGTCCAGCTCCACGTCCGGGATTTGGCCGGCAGCGTCCAGGGCGATGCGCGGATCGCTCATCGCCGTCGGGCTACTCGGCCGCCGGCACGTACAACGCGCCGCCCCGCTCCTTGAACTCCTCGCTTTTCGCTTCCAGCCCCTCCCGGCGCACCGCGTCGGCGCGGATGTCCTGGCTGATCTTCATGGAGCAGAACTTCGGTCCGCACATGGAGCAGAAATGGGCGACCTTGTGCGCGTCCTTCGGCAAGGTCTCGTCATGATACTTGCGGGCGGTGTCTGGATCCAAGCCGAGATTGAACTGATCCTCCCACCGGAAGTCGAACCGCGCCCGGCTGATGGCGTCGTCGCGGGACTTGGCAGTGGGGTGCCCTTTGGCCAAGTCGGCGGCGTGGGCGGCGATGCGGTAGGTGATGACGCCCACCTTCACGTCGTCCCTGTTGGGAAGGCCCAGGTGCTCCTTGGGCGTGACATAGCAGAGCATCGCCGTGCCGAACCAGCCGATCATGGCCGCGCCGATAGCGGACGTGATGTGGTCGTAGCCCGGCGCGATGTCGGTCGTGAGCGGCCCAAGCGTGTAGAAGGGCGCTTCACCGCACTCCCGCAGCTGCTTGTCCATGTTGACCTTGATCTTGTGCATGGGCACATGGCCCGGCCCTTCGATCATCACCTGGCAGCCCCTGGCCCAAGCGACTTTCGTCAACTCGCCCAGCGTCTCCAACTCGGCGAACTGCGCGGCGTCGTTGGCGTCGGCGTTGCTGCCGGGGCGCAGGCCATCGCCGAGGGAGAAGCTGACGTCATACCGGCGCATGATGTCGCAGATTTCGTCGAAGTGGGTGTACAGGAAGCTCTCGGTGTGATGCGCCAGGCACCAGCGGGCCATGATGCTGCCGCCGCGGGAGACGATGCCGGTGGTGCGCTTGGCGGTCAGGGGGACGTGGGCCAGGCGGACGCCGGCGTGAATGGTGAAGTAGTCCACGCCCTGCTCGGCCTGCTCGATCAGAGTGTCGCGGAACACCTCCCAGCTCAGCTTGTCGGCGTCCCCGCCGACCTTCTCCAGCGCCTGGTACAGCGGAACCGTGCCGATGGGGACGGGGGAGTTGCGGACGATCCAGCCGCGGATGTTGTGAATGTTGCGGCCCGTGGACAGGTCCATGACGGTGTCGCCGCCCCAGCGTATGGACCAGACGAGCTTCTCGACCTCCTCCGCCGCGCCGGAGGTGACGGCGGAGTTGCCGATGTTGGCATTGATCTTGACCAGGAAGTTGCGGCCGATGATCGTCGGCTCCAGTTCCGGGTGGTTGATGTTGGCGGGGATGATGGCGCGACCGCGGGCGATCTCGCTGCGGACGAACTCGGGCGTCACGAAGGCGGGGATTTCCGCGCCGAAGCTTTCGCCGTCAGCCACCCGGGCCTCCGCCTCCGCGGCGGCCTGGACGCGGCCCAGGTTCTCGCGGTGGGCGACGTAGATCATCTCCTCGGTGATGATGCCGGCGCGGGCGAACTCGTATTGCGTGACGAGCTGGCCGTCGCGGCCCACGCGCAGGTCCTGCGTCGCTGGGCATTCGGGCACCAGGCGGTCCTGGGGGACGAAGCCGTTGTCCTCGGGCTTCACCTCGCGCGGGGTGGCGGCGTCGAAGCTGCGGCGTGCGATCCAGGGCGCGCGGATGCGGGGCAGGCCAGCGGCCAGGTCTATAGCTGCGGTGTCCTCGGTATAAGGGCCAGAGGTGTCATACAGCCGCAGCGGCTCTTCCTTGGCGGAGTGATCCAGCGCGATCTCGCGAAAGGGCACCGAGATACCCGGGTGGCCGACGGGGCTGGAATAGACCTTGCGGGACCCGGTGATAGGGCCGGTGGTCACGGCGCTGGGCTTCTGCTGATAGGTCATTGCGGCACGCCTCCCATGTGGGCTGGCGGCATCGGGGCGGGGCATCGCGGCTGGTCCCGTCCCTACGCCGGCATGACCCGGATCAGGTTACACAGGGTCACCGCGCGGCCCCCTGCGAGCGGGATGGCGTGCGGACTCTCAGCCCCTAGCGCGGGACCCCCCTCGGATAAGGTGCAACGTCGGGCTGGGACGGCGGCCTGTCAAGCGGCCTGCTGATGGACAGGCACCTGCCGCGCGTTGCCGGGCCATCGTGCGATCACGCCTTTCCGAGTTGCTACGCCGCACCTACCCTATGGTCGGCAGCACGGTTGGAGTCAGGGGCGCATGGCGTTGGCACAAGGGGTGGGGCGGCGCAGCGTCCTGATCGGGGCGGCGGCGCTGGCCGGGTGCCAGCAGGTTCCGGCTGTCCCGGCGGCGGCCGTGGTGCCCCAGCTCGGACCTGGCCGCATCGGCTACATCGCCGTCCAGGGTCCGATCATTCCCGCAGTGCGCGACGCCTTCATCCTGAACGCGGACAAGCTGTTGGCCCAGGGGGCGGCCGAAATCTACCTGCTCATCGCTTCGCCCGGCGGCGTCGTGACGGCGGCGCAGGACATGATCGGCTTCATGGACCGGACGCACGCCGGACGGGGCACGCGTTTCACGACGCACAACCTGGGCGTGGTGGCATCGGCGGCGTGCTACGTGTTTCTGGCGGGGCAGCGGCGCCTGTCGGTGCCGCGCGGGCAGTTCCTGTTCCATGAAGCTGCGGTGGTGTCCAATGGAGCTATCACCAGCTTGGCGTTGCAGGACGCCAGCGCCAAGATGCAGCAGATCGAGCGGTCCTTCCTGACCATGCTGACCAGCCGCACGCGCCTGACCGAAGCGGAGGCGTCGTCCTTCATACGCCGCACCGTCATCCTGAGCGCGGACGAGGCGCGGCGGGACGGCGTCATTGAGGCCACGGCAGAATTCGCATTGCCGCCAGGGGCGACGCTGGTCGGCATACGTGCGGTTCCGAATGGTACGGCGGCGCCGCGGCGGGCGGAGGCGGGAGCAGGTTAACGGCCGCGGTTCAGCCGCCGGGCTGCGCGACCATCACGCCGAGCGGCGCGCCGCCGAACAAGTGGACGTGCAGATGCGGCACTTCCTGTCCGCCGTGCCCACCCATGTTGGACAGGATGCGGTAGCCTGGGCCTTCCAGCTCCAGTTGCCGGGCCACCGTGCCGACAGCGCGGAAGAAGCCGGCGATTTCCGGTTCCGGAGCTGTTGCAGCGAAGTCGGTGAAGGACACGTAGCGTCCGCGCGGGATGACCAGCACGTGGACGGGGGCTTGCGGCGCGATGTCGTGGAAGGCCACCGCCCACTCGTCCTCATAGACCTGGCGGGACGGGATTTCGCCGCGCAGGATGCGGGCGAAGATGTTCTGGTCATCATAGGGTCCGACGCCGCTGACGGGCATGGCCGCATCTCCTGCAAGGGCGGCGGCGCGAACCGCCGCCGTGCCGCCACGTTTGCAGCATAAGTGCGGGTGCGTGCCAAGGCGGATGCGGCGCCTGGGCAGCGGGAGGATGGGACCGATGCGGGTTGTTTGGATGGCAGGCCTGGCCATGTGCCTTGCTGTGCAAGGGTGCGCACCCCCGCCTGGCGGGTACTACGGCGCGCCGCCGGGCTACGCGCCGCAGCCCTACATTGCGGGGCCAGGGAGCGCCGTGCAGCCGCCGACCGACTCCGATCCAGGGTATGCCGATCCCGGCTACGCGCAGCCGGGATATGCGCCGGAGGTGGCGCCAGGGCCGGGCTATTACGCCCCTCCGCCCGTCTATGGCTATGCCCCCCCGCCTGTCCTGCCGCCCTTCGGTCTGTTCAGGGGGCGCGACCGGTTCGACCGGGAGCGGTTCGAGCGGGAACGCTTTGACCGGGGGAGGTTCGACCGGGGTCGGCAAGGGTTCGACAGGGGGATCGAGCGGAGCCGCTTCCGCGATGGTCCACCGCAGGGGCAGCGCCCGCAACAGCAGGCTGCTCCTGCGGCGCTGCAAGGCCCGGCCCGGCCCCAGGACTTCCGCCGCCCGCCGGAGGGGGGAGGCCGCCGGGGCATGACGCCGGAGCAGTTGCGGCAGCTTCGCTAGGGGCTGTGCGGCAGGCCCCGGTTCCACCGGGCGGCGAGGGCTGCTACATGGCCGGATGATGCAAGGACAAGCTGGATGAAGCCAACCGACATCGCCCGCGTGCAGACCTACCTTCGGCGCACGCTGGGCAACGACCGGATCACCGTCGAGGTGCCGAAGCGCAAGGGCGCCTCCGTCGAGGTTACGGTGGACAAGGACTTCCTGGGGACGCTGCACCGGGACGAGGAGGAGGGGGAGGTTTCGTATTCCCTGACGATCTCCATCCTGGAGGAGGATCTGCCGCCGACGAAGGGATAGGGCGGAGCGTCGGTGCCTTCCTGTGGGAAAAGGATAGAGGCAGAACAGACAGCGCGCGTCACCGGTGGCGATCCCACTTTGGTCCAGAAGCGCCGAAGCCGGCGCCACTGGACCATCCTTCATCCTACGCCCCCTTGCCCAAGCCGTCGAAGAACTTCGACACCTTGGCGAAGAAGCCCTCGCTTTCGGGACTTCCCTTGGCGTGGTTTCGGGCTTCCTCCTCGAACTCCTCCAGCAGGTCGCGCTGGCGCTTGCTCAGGTGCTGGGGGGTTTCGACTGCGACCTGAATGAACATGTCGCCGCGGGCGGCGCTCCGCAGCACGGAGAAGCCCTTGCCGCGCAACCGGAACTGATGGCCGGTTTGGGTGCCCTCCGGTATCTTCACCTTAGCGCGGGAGCCGTCTATGGCGGGCACCTCCACCTCTCCCCCCAGGGCGGCCTGGGTCATGGGAAGCGGGACGCGGCAGTAGATGTTGGCGCCGTCGCGCTGGAAGATCTCGTGGGGACGCACGCCGACGTGGACGTAGAGGTCGCCCGGTGGAGACCCGGCGGCCCCTGCCTCGCCCTCGCCGGCCAGGCGTATCTTGGTGCCGTCCTCCACGCCGGCGGGGATGCTGACCTGCAAGGTCTTCTCGCGCTGCACGGTGCCTGCACCGCCGCAGACCTTGCAGGGATTCTTGATGACGCGGCCGGCGCCGCCGCAGGTGGGGCAGGCGCGCTCGACCAGGAAGAAGCCTTGCTGCGCCCTGATCTTGCCGGCGCCCTTGCAGGTCGTGCAGGTATCGGCGGCGCGGTCCTTGCCCTCCGACCCCGTGCCGGCGCAGTGGTCGCACTGAATGCGGGTGGGCACGCGGAGCTGGGCCTTGGTGCCGGTGAAGGCGTCGGCCAGATCTATCTCGACACCCGTGCGCAGGTCGGCGCCGCCGCGGCGGCCACCGCGCTTGCCGGTCATGTCGCCGAACATCTGGTCGAAGATGTCGCCCAGGCCGCCCGCGTCCTGGAAGCCAGAGAAGCCTGCGCCGAAGCCGCCGGCACCGGCGCCGCCCTGCTCGAACGCGGCATGGCCGAAGCGGTCGTAGGCTGCGCGCTTCTGGTCGTCCTTGAGGACGTCGTAGGCCTCGTTCAGGTCCTTGAACTTGGCCTCCGCCGCCTTGTCGCCGGGGTTGCGGTCGGGGTGGTGCTGCATCGCCAGCTTGCGGTAGGCGCGCTTCAAGTCGTCTGCGCTGGCGTCCTTCGGCACGCCGAGCGTTGCGTAGTAGTCCTGCTTGCTTGCCACGTCTGTCCTCACACCCGGCGCGGACCCCGCACGGCGGGATCAGAAAAGGCGAAGGGTGCCCGCCCCCCTGGCGGAGACGGGCACCCTTCTGGTCGGCGCGTCCGGGTTAGGACGCCTTCTTCTTCTGCTCCGGCACTTCCTCGAACTCGGCGTCCACCACGGTGTCGCCGGGCTTGGCGCCCGGGGCTGCGGAGGCATCGCCGGCCGGGGCGCCAGCTTCGGCTGCGCTTTGGGCTTTATAGACGGCCTCGCCGATCTTCATGGCGGACTGCGTCAGGCGGTCGCTGGCGGCCTTGAGGACGGCGGGGTCCTGGCCTTCCATGGCCGTGCGTGCCTCCGCCACGGCGGCTTCGGCTTCGGCCTTCACGTCCGCCGGAACCTTGTCGCCGCCGTCCACCAGGCCCTTCTCGACCTGGTGGATCATAGCTTCGGCGCCGTTGCGGGCCTCGACCTGCTCGCGCCGGGCCTTGTCGGACGCGGCGTTGGCCTCGGCTTCCTTGACCATCTTCTGGATGTCCGCGTCGGAGAGGCCGCCGCTGGCTTGGATGCGTATCTGGTGCTCCTTGCCGGTCGCCTTGTCCTTGGCCTGGACTGAGACGATGCCGTTGGCGTCTATGTCGAACGTCACCTCGATCTGCGGGACGCCGCGGGGGGCGGGCAGGATGCCCTCCAGGTTGAAGTCGCCGAGCAGCTTGTTGTCGGCAGCCATCTCGCGCTCGCCCTGGAAGCACTTGATGGTGACGGCGCTCTGGTTGTCGTCGGCGGTGGAGAAGGTCTGGCTCTTCTTGGTGGGGATCGTGGTGTTGCGGTCGATCAGGCGCGTGAACACGCCGCCCAGCGTCTCGATGCCCAGGGACAGCGGCGTCACGTCCAGCAGCAGCACGTCCTTCACGTCGCCCTTGAGCACGGCGCCCTGGACGGCGGCACCGATGGCGACGACCTCGTCAGGGTTCACGTTGCGCGCGGGCTCGCGTCCGAAGAACTGCTTCACGGTCTCGATGACCTTGGGCATGCGGGTCATGCCGCCGACCAGGATGACCTCCTGGATTTCGCCCGCGGTCACGCCCGCGTCCTTCAGGGCGGCGCGGCAGGGGGCCAGCGTGCGCTCGATCAGGTCGTCCACCAGGCTCTCCAGCTTGGCGCGGGACAGCTTCATCACGAGGTGCTTCGGCCCTGACGCGTCGGCGGTGATGAAGGGCAGGTTGATCTCGGTCTCCTTGGAGGAGGACAGCTCGATCTTCGCCTTCTCCGCGGCCTCCTTCAGGCGCTGTAGGGCCAGCTTGTCCTTGCGGAGGTCAATGCCCTGCTCGCGCTTGAACTCGTCGGCGAGGTAGCCGATGACGCGGTTGTCGAAGTCCTCGCCGCCCAGGAAGGTGTCGCCGTTGGTGCTCTTCACCTCGAACACGCCGTCGCCGATCTCCAGCACGGACACGTCGAAGGTGCCGCCGCCGAGGTCGTAAACCGCGATGACGCCGCCGTTCTTCTTGTCCATGCCGTAGGCGAGCGCGGCCGCCGTCGGCTCGTTGATGATGCGCAGCACCTCCAGCCCGGCGATCTTGCCGGCGTCCTTGGTGGCCTGCCGCTGGGCGTCGTTGAAGTAGGCAGGGACGGTGATGACGGCCTGCGTCACCTTCTCGCCCAGGTAGGCCTCCGCCGTCTCCTTCATCTTGCCGAGGATGAAGGCGCTGACCTGGCTGGGGGAGTACTTCTCGCCCCGGGCTTCCACCCAGGCGTCGCCGTTCGCACCCTGGACGATGGCGTAGGGCACCATGCCCTTGTCCTTCTCGACCAAGGGATCGGCGTAGCGGCGTCCGATCAGGCGCTTGACGGCATAGAGGGTGTTGCTGGGGTTGGTGACGGCCTGGCGCTTGGCGCTCTGGCCCACCAGGCGCTCCCCGCCGTCGCTGAAGGCGACCATGCTGGGGGTGGTGCGGGCACCCTCCGTGTTCTCGATCACGCGGACGTCGCTGCTGGCGCTGCCCTCCATGATCGCGACGCACGAGTTGGTCGTGCCCAGGTCTATGCCGATGACCTTGCTCATTTGTGTCAGCTCCTTTCAGCGGCGGCACCTGGCCCGAAGCACCGGGGGCCGCCCTATGGTGTAACATTAGCGGATGTATTGAGCGGGGGCCGCCGGGACAAGGCCCGGCGGGTCAGGGATCGTTAGGCAGCGCTGTCTTCCTGGGAGTGCGTGTCCAGGGCGGGGTCCGCCGGGGCAGCCGCGGGAGCGTCGGCGGGGGCGGCCTTGGCGACGACGACCATGGCGGGGCGGAGCAGGCGGCCGTTGAGGGTCCAGGCCTGGGTCCAGGCCTGGATGACGGTGCCGGGGGGGTGATCCCCACTGGGCTGTTCGGCCATGGCCTGGTGCAGGTTGGCGTCGAAGGGCTGGCCGGTGGGGTCGGTGCGCTTGATCCCGTTGCGCTCCAGGATGGCGACGAAGCTGCGCTCGACGCCGTCCAGGCCGCTGCGGAGCTTGGTGACGATGTCGGGTTCGGCGTCCTCATGCGCGGGCAAGGTGTTCAGGCCGCGGCGGAGGTTCTCGGCGGCTTCGACGACGTCGGCGGCGAACTTCTGGACGGCGTATTGCCGGGTGTCGTCCACGTCGCGCTTGGCGCGGGCGCGGACGTTCTGCATCTCGGCCTCGGCACGCATCCAGCGGTCGCGCATGTCGTCGCGCTCGGCGGTCAGTTGCGCGATCTGCGCGGACGGGTCGGCGTCCTGGTGGGGGGCGTCCGCCGGGGTGGGGTCGGCGGGGTCGGAGTGGGCCGGCGGGGCGGCCTGGTCGGGTTCTGTGCTCATGCGCGTCAGGTAGGGCAGGGGGCGGGGCGGGACAAGCGGGGCGGGGCCATGCGCGGGGTGCGGGCATGGGCGGGCGGGCTGTACCTTGGGGGCCTTGGAGCGGGGGCGGGTTGTGCGGCGGACCGGCGTGGCATGGTTCAGCCGCTTGGGGGCTGGCGCCATCCTGGTTGGCCTTCGATGGGGCCGAGCAGGGCTGCAAGGACGGCGGCGGCCTGATCCGGCGGGCCGCCGCCGGGCGGGATGGGCCGTGGGTGCGGGACCGGGGCTGGGCCGTCCTGATGCGCGGCGGCTGGCGCGGCGTGCCGGGGCGGCGCGGGGTTGGATGAGGCGGCGTGGCCGGGGGGCTGCGCCGGCTGGCGTGCGGGCGTGGGCGCTTCGGCGCGGGCGTGGAGCGCGCGGATGTCGGCCGGGGTGCGGCGGGGCCAGGGGCGCTGGCCGGGGTTGTTGCTGAGGCCGAGGTCGCGGCAGATGTCGCGGATGATGTCCTCGACCGGGCGGTGCAGGAGGTCGGCGGCGAGGTCGGGGGCGTCCAGGCGCTCGCGCAGCTCGGCGTGCAGGGCTTCGGGGGCGTCGAGGTCCGGGTTGTCGCCGCGACAGGCGTTCCCGATGCGGTCCTCGACGGCGCGGATGAGCTGGCGGCGGGCGGCTGCGCGGGCTTGGGCCGGGGTGCGCGCCGGGGGTACGGGCTGGGCGAGGATGCGGGCCAGCATGACGCAGCGGCGGACGGCGCGGGCGACCCGGTCGAAGGCGGCGGCGAGGGCTGGGATGACGTTAGCGGCGGCGGGGGCCTGCGCGGGGGCGGGCTGGGCTGGGCCTTGGTGCGCTGCCGCCTGCTGCGCTGCTCCGGCTTGGGCGTGGGCCTGGTCGTGCAGGAGGCGGGCGAGGCTGGTGCCGAGGTGGACGAGGCTGTCCAAGGCGTGGTGGTGGCCGTGCGGGTCGGCGGGGTCCGGCGCGGCGCCAGGCGCGGCACTGGGCGCGGCGTGCGCGGCAGCGGGGTGCTGGTCGGGGCGGTCCGGGGCGGCGTGGGTTGCGTGAGCGGCCATGAACGGAACAAGAACATTGTTGGTGGGGGTGGGTCAAGGATTGTGTGCGTGGGCCGACACATGCGGACAGGACGGCCTGGCCCGGTCCTCCAATGGGCGCAATGGTCGGCTTGCATAGCTCTGCCGCCGCGTGTTTCCGGATGATGAGTCGCCACATTGAGATTGGCAGGCCGGTTGTGCATGGCCTATCGTAAAGAAATGAACGCTACCAATCTTCAGCAAGGCCCTCCGATGCCGCGTCCAGAGGCGGATGCCGACCGGCTTACCCGAATCGCGCATGAGGAAGCGGTAATCGCCAAGGCAGAAGCGGACATTGATGCGGGGTTGGGCATAGGCGACGAGGATTTAGAAGCGTGGCTGGACAGCCTCGATCTGGATGAGGCTTCACCGCTCCCTTCCCCGCGCAGCGCATCAGCCGCCCGCTAGACGGTTTCAACAATGCGCCGGGTAGTGACAGCCCCGGAGGCTGCGGCTGCTCTGCGGCTGGCCCGGGCATGGCTGATGCAGCCGGAGGCTGGGTCGGTCGGGCAGGCGCGGTGGGATGCGCTGCGCTCGGCCCGGCTGCGTCTTCGCGTGCATCCCTGTTTGGGGTTGGCCAGCGCCGAACTGCCCGGGCGTCGTCAGCTTGTGGTTGCCGGCTACAAACTGATCTATCGCGTTGACCCCGATACGGGGGACGGTATTACGGCTGGGCATGTGCGCATCCTTGCCGTGTTTGGCCCAGGGCAGAAATAGCGGGACGGAGAGGGCGGACTCCGGAAGGTCCAACGATCCCGGCGCAACAGGTCGGATGCTGTTCAGTTCGTTGTGCCATCTCCCCGACGGACAGCGTTACTTTGCTCATATTAGCGCTTTTTTAAGTAGCCGCTGCAGTGGTCCCAAAGTCTCTGCATTCTCTGGGTAGCAGGTAGCGTAGGTGACGACGAACAATCTTGCGAAGTCCAGAAAATCTGCTCGATTGCAAAATCTTTCAGGAGCGCCGAGTTCCAGTACGCCTGGATCAACGAAAGCACGGAACATGGCCCAATCTGGCCAGTACGCAAACTCAGCTGCCACGTCAGGCACCAGCCTCATCTCCAGAAGCCAACCTGGATCACCTCCAAGGCCAGGAAGTCTTGAATTTGCATTCAAGAGTTCAACCAGCTTCGGAAGACGATGCCCCAGGGCAAGGCTATATAGACAGAGCCTCACTGCGGCGTCCGCATCCCCCCAGAGGATCGAAATATCCAATTCTTGACAGCGGCTCGGTCACCTGAGGCCAGCGCGGACGTTGATGGAACTCGCTCAAGATGTAGGTCACCCGAAGGCTTGCCAGCAACTCTCGCATTCCTGCATCAACTTGCTGCTCCTTGTCCGTACACTCTTCATATCACACTACCAATTGTTCGAGCAGCGCATCCAGCCGCAGCCGGCCCTCAAGTGTGGCTGCCAGGCAGCCATCGGCTTGCGCGACATAGCCTGCATCCAATGCCTGACTCAACACGTCTGCGTCCACCGCGTCCATAAGCGCCATCCCCGTTCTTTCATTGAATTGGGCGGCGTCCACCCCCTCCGTCAGCCGTAGCCCCATCAGCAGCATCTCGCGGGCGCGGTCGCGGGGGGTGATGCGTTCCTCGGCGGTGCTGCCGTGGCCGTGCTGCTCCACGCGGGCGGCCCAGGGTTCGGGGGCGCGGTGGCGGCGGGTGGCGGTGAGGTGGCCGTCGAGGGTGAGGCGGCCGTGGGCGCCGGGGCCGATGCCGGCGTAGTCGCTGTAGCGCCAGTAGGCGAGGTTGTGGCGGCTCTCGCCGCCGGGCTGGGCGAGGTTGGAGACCTCGTAGGCGTGCAGGCCCTGGGCGGCGCAGGCGTCGAGGGTTGCGTGATAGAGGTCGGCGGCGAGGTCGTCGTCGGGGAGGATCAGGGCGCCGCGGCGGTGCAGGGCCTCGAAGCCGGTGCCGGGTTCGATGGTGAGCTGATAGAGGGAGAGGTGGTCGGCGCAGAGGGCGAGGGCCTGGTGCAGCTCGGCCTGCCAGGCGGCGACGGATTGGCCGGGGCGGGCGTAGATCAGGTCGAAGGAGACGCGGGGGAAGGTGCTGCGGGCCATCTCCAGCGCGGCGACGGCCTGTGTGGCGCTGTGCTGGCGGCCCAGCATGTGCAGGGCGCCGGCGTCGAGACTTTGGATGCCGAGGGAGACGCGGTTGACCCCGGCGGCGCGGAAGGCGGCGAGGCGGGCCAGCTCGACGCTGGTGGGGTTGGCTTCGAGGGTGATCTCCAGGTTCGGCGCGGGGTCGAAGAGGGTGGTGGCGTCGGCGATCAGGGCGGCGACGGTGTCCGGCTCCATCAGGCTGGGGGTGCCGCCGCCGAAGAAGATGCTGGCGAGGGGGCGGCGGCCGAGGCGGGCGGCCTCCCAGGCGAGTTCGGTGCGGAGGGCGGCGGCGAAGCGGGCCTGGGGGATGCGGTCGCGGACGTGGCTGTTGAAGTCGCAATAGGGGCACTTGGCCAGGCAGAACGGCCAGTGGATGTAGAGGGCGAGGGGGGCGGTCATGCCCCGTATATGGGAGCGGGGCGGGGGATGGAGGATGATGCGGTGGAGCGGGTGCGGGCGGCGCTGCTGCGGGCCGGGCATCCCGACACGATCCTGGCGTATCCGGCGGGAACCAGGACGGCGGCGGATGCGGCGGCGGCCATCGGGTGCGGGGTGGCGCAGATTGCGAAGTCCATCGTGTTTCGAGTGCGTATGCCAGAGGGGGTGCGTATGCCAGAGGGGGTGCGTGCGCCAGATGGGGTTGGTGCGCCGGAAGGCGACCGGGCGGCGGTGGTGATCACGTCCGGGGCGAACCGGGTGGATGCGGGGCGGGCGGCGGCGGCGCTGGGCGTGGACCTGGCGCGGGCGGATGCGGCGTTCGTACGGGGGGCGACGGGGTTCGTGATCGGGGGCGTGGCGCCGGTGGGGCACCGGCGGGCGCCGCTGGTGCTGCTGGATGCGGACCTGCTGCGGCTGGACCCGGTGTGGGCGGCGGCGGGGTCGCCGCAGCACGTGTTCCGGACGAGTGCGGCGGAGCTGGTGCGGATAACGGGGGCTGCGGTGGCGGAGGTGGCGGAGCGTTAGGGGGCGGGGCGTTAGAAGGCGGGGCAGCAGGGCTGGGGGTGTTCGTGCCGGTCATGGACACGTCACGACGCAGAGGTGGTGGGGATGCAGGGCGGCGTTGCAGGGTTGCTGCTCGGCGTATGAGAGGATGAGGATGATGCGACAGGCTGGCCCGACCTGCTTGTTCCGCCGCGGCCTGCTGGCGGGCGGCCTGGCCATGGCCGCTGCGCCGGGGGCGGGGGCTGCGACGCTGGTGTTTGCGGAGCTGTATGGGCCGAGCACCCCGGAGGGCACGCCGTTGTCGCCGGCGGCGCGGGCGCTGGTGGGACGGGCAGTGACGCTGCAGGGGTTCATGGCGCCGCCGCTGCGGGCGGAGAGCGACTTTTTCGTGCTGACGCGGTATCCGATGTCGAGCTGCCCGTTCTGCTCGAACGCCGCGGACTGGCCGGTGGACATCGTGTTCGTGCGGCTGGGGCGGGCGGCGGATGTGGCAGAGCCGAGCTACGCGATACAGGTGTCCGGGACGCTGGAGGCGGGGATGCAGGCGGATGCGGCGACCGGGTTCGTCAGCCTGGTGCGGGTGGTGGACGCCACCTGGCGGCGGGTCTGATGCGGGGCGGCATATGTCCACGCGGGCCGCGCTGCGAGCCGGGCTGGAGGCGGCGTGCGGAGGCGGGCAGCCTCGGCGGCTGCCGCCATCCCGCCGGGCAGCGGGTCCTTGCGCGCCCGGCGGCAGGTAGGGGTGCAGCGGCTAGTTGATGAGGCCGAGGGACTTCATCTTGCCGATCTCCTGCTCGACGCGGGGCAGGCCGCCGGTGGCATAGAGGATGAAGACGCGCTCGGCCGAGAGGTGGGCGAGGACGGGATTGCGATACTGGGTGTTGTAGCGGGTGACGTCCGCCGGGTCGTAGCCGAACTTGGGGGCAAGGGTGCGGAGGAACAGCTCGCCCTGGACGACGGCGGGGCCGGTGTAGGTGTAGTCGGCGTCGGAGAGGTTCTGCAGGACGTATTCGTAAAGCAGGTTGGACTGGTTGGGCAGGCTGGCGAGGACGTTGATGGAGCCGAGCTGTCGGACGGGAGGCAGGCGGAGGCGGCCGAGGGCGTCGCGCATCAGGTAGCCGCGCTCGACCGGGTCGGTGCCGGTGATGATGGCGGCGGCGCGCAACCAGTTGACGACGCTGAACTCGTTGCCCGCGTTGGGGGCGCCGTGGGCGCTGGCGTGGGCGATCAGGAAGGCGGGGGGCATCCCGCGGGCCATGCCCTCGGCGACGCCCAGGATGTGGTGGCCGCCGGTCTTGCTGTTGCCTGCAGCGCCCCAGGCGTCGGTCTTGCCGTTGCCGCCGAAGTTCATCTCGGTATATTCGGAGCCGTCGGCGTTCCACTGGAACACCATCGTCTTGGCCCAGTCGTGCCAGATTGGGGTGCCGACGGCGATGTCCTGGTCAATGAACAGGTCGGCGTCGGGCTTGCCGTCCGTGCCATCGCGCAGGACCGGCAGGCCGCGGGCGTCCAGGGTGCCATAGACGCGGCGGTAGGTGTCGGCCAGGTGGGCGCCGCTGGTCATGTTGACGGCGACGTGCATGGGCAGTCCGCCGGGCTGGGAGTGGTGGCCGCCGAAGACGCTGCCGGGGGCGGACAGGTAGGGCTGGGGCGGCTTGGGGCAGGCGGTGCCGTCGTCACGGACGCCGGGAAAGACGCCGGCGAGGAGGCCGCCGGGGATGCGCCCGGCCTCGGACTCGTCAACCAGGCCCTCGGCGACGAGCTTGGCGACGATGTCCTGCTTGCGCTCGGGGGTCAGGTTGGCGCGGCTGCGGATGCAGGTGTCCGGGTTGAAGACGGCGTCCTCGGTCTCGCGCCGGATGGCGGGGTCGCGGAGGGTGGCGGCCTGGGCGCGGATGTAGGCCATGGCGGTGGTGACGAGGGCGGAGCTGCCGGCGAGGCGGGCGGCTTCGGCGTTCCAGGGGCCGAGGGCGGTCTGGTCGGCTGTGGCTGGTGTGGCCGCGAGGGCCAGGGCGGCTGCGCCGAGCAGCAGGCGGCGGGTGCGGCGTGTGGTGGTCATGTCCGGGGTTCCCGTGCGTCGGTTCTGGGGCGGGACGCTACATGGGATTTGAGCGGAGCGGGGGGCGGGTTCGGGGAAGGTTTGGTGACAGGTTCGGGGCGGGAATTGGAATGCCCTTCGCCGGGCGGCGGGAAGTTGCTCCAGTTGGGCTGGTGGTGCCCCGCTCCGCAGCCAAGACCCCCTCACCCCGGCCCTCTCCCGGAGGGAGAAGGGAAAGAGTTGCTACTTTTGCGGGCGCAGCACGCTTTCGAGGAGAATGGCGGCCAGGCCGGCGAAGAGGATGATGGGGGGCCAGGCCGGGGGAGGGGAAGACGGGGGAGGGCGATCCAGGACAGGGCCAGCCAGGCCAGGATGGCGGCGGCGAGGCTGCCGTCGTCCACGAAGAGGCCGATGAACTCCGACCATGCCGCCTTCAACCAGGCCATGCGCGGCCCCTACCGCGGCAGCGCGGGCACGGGCGCGCGTGCCCGGCACAGGCGGACAGCCCCGGCGGACACGGCCAGGAAGCCGGCCAGCAGCGCCGGGAGGGACCAGTCGCCGCCGGGCCAGGCCAGGCCCATGCCCTCGCCCACCCAGAACGTGCCGAAGGCGCACAGCAGGAGGCCGACCGTGAACTTGAGCGTGTTCTCAGGGATCATGGACACCGGACGGTGCAGCACGAGTCCAAGGACGGCAACCAGCAGCAGGGCGGCTGCCGCGCCCAGGCTGGCCGGGAGAAGCAGCCCGCCGCCTGCAGTGCCCATCGCGACGACAATGAACACGACCTCGATCCCCTCGATCATGGTGATGTTGAATGCCGTGCGGACGGCAACCCGGTCCCAGCCCCCGCCGAAGGCGCCGATGCCCTGCAGGGCCGCGGCCTGCTTGGCATAGGCGGCATCTTCGTCGTGCAGCGGGATGATGCCTGCCGAGCGCAGGACCGCCTTGCGGAGCCAGCGCATCCCGAACAGCAGGATCAGAGTGCCCAGGCCGATCTGCACCAGGTCGCGCGGGATGCGGGTGAAGGAGGGGCCGAGCACCAGGACGATGGCGGCCAGGAGCAGAAGGGCCAGGCCAGCGCCGCCGAGGGCGCCGCGCCAGCCGCGGACGGCGCCGACGGCGCCGACGGCGAGGATGATGGTGAGGGCTTCGACGAACTCGACCAGCGAGGCCAGGAAGGCCGCCAGGACGGTCGGGCCGGCGTGGGTCCAGTCAGGTGGCATTGGTGCGGCCGGGTGTGGTGGTGGATTTGTTGGGCGTTGGGGGAGGGTTGGGGTGGGTGGGCTTTGGAGTGTTGCGGTTGATCGGTACGGGGCCGGGTGCTGCCGGCAAGGGCTGTGCTCCGCGCCGCAGCCAAGACCCCCTCACCCCAGCCCTCTCCCGGAGGGAGAGGGAGCAGGGCAGGCTTGTCCTTGTCATGGTTCGGCTTCTTCGCGCTTCAGGAGGGCGTCGTCTATTTGGATGAGGAGGCGGGGGAAGTCCACGGGCTTGGGGTGGTAGTCGTCGCAGCCGGCGTCCAGGGCCTTGGCGCGGTCGCCGGCCATGGCGTGGGCGGTCAGGGCGATGATGGGGGTTGCGGCGGCGGGCGGCGGGCCGGCGCGGAGGGTGCGGGCGACGGTCCAGCCGTCCATGACGGGAAGGTCCATGTCGAGCAGGACGACATCCGGCTGCTCGTTGTGGACCTGGTCGAGCGCCTGCTGGCCGTCGTGGGCCAGCACGACGTCGAAGCCGCGGCGGCGCAGGCGGCGGGACAGGAAGTCCCATAGCTCCTCGTGGTCCTCAACCAGCAACACCTTGGTCACGCCGACTGTCTCCTGCGCCTGCCCCGGTCCGCGATTTGGTTGCGGGAGACGGCGATTGCATCCAAACGCCGCGCGGCCCGTTCCGTCCCCAGCATCCCGCGCGAAAGACGACGCATGACGACGGCCCCTGACGAACTGCCTCCCGCAGCGGCGCTGCCAGCTGCCGGGCCATCGCCGGCGCTGGCCGGGACCGGGCGTGGGCTGGCGGCGCTGAACGGGGCGGCGGTCGTGGTCGCGGCGCTGTATTTCGGGCGCGACCTGCTGGTGCCGCTGGTGCTGGCGGTGCTGCTGGCCTTCGTGCTGGCGCCGCTGGTGACGCGGCTGCAGCGGGCGCGGATCGGCAAGGTCCCGGCGGTGTTCACGGCGGTGACGGTGGCGCTTGCGGTGCTGCTGGGCATCGGCGCGGTTGTCGGGCGGCAGGGGACGCTGCTGGCGGAGGGGCTGCCGGCCTACCAGGCGACGATCCAGGAGAAGGTGAAATCGCTTACGGTGGGGGCGGAGCTGATCGGGCGGCTGAACGGCTCCCTGCACTCCTTGCTGACCGGCGAGGCGGAGGCGCCTGCAGTGGTGCCGCTTACCCCGGGCGCCCCCACGGTGGTGCTGCCGGGGGGTGGCGCGCGTACTGGGCCAGCGGGCGCAACGCCGGGCGCCGTCCAGCCCGGGGCCGCGGCTGCGCCGGGTGTTGCCGCGCCGGGTGCCGCTCCAGCCGCCGCGCCTGTGGCGGAGGGCGGCATGGCATCCACCCTTGGGATCGTGCGCACCGTCGCCGGGCCTGTGTTCGGGCCGTTGGCGACGATGGGCGTGGTGATCGTGTTCGTGGTGTTCGTGCTGCTGTACCGGGAGGACCTGCGGGACCGGCTGGTGCGGCTGGTGGGGCGGCAGGACCTGCACCGGACGATCCTGGCGATGAACGACGCGGCGCGGCGGCTGTCGCGCTACTTCCTGTTCCAGCTGGGGCTGAACGTGGCGTTCGGGACGTTCATCTGCGGGGGGCTGCTGGCCATCGGGCTGCCCAACCCTATGCTGTGGGGGATCGTGGCGGCGGTGATGCGGTTCGTGCCCTACATCGGCAGCGTGATCGCCGCGGTGCTGCCGCTGCTGCTGGCGCTGGCGGTTGCGCCGGGGTGGTCGTTGGCGCTGCTGGTGCTGGGGCTGTTCGTTGCGGCGGACCTGGTGATGGGCCAGGTGATCGAGCCGCTGCTGTATGGACACAGCACGGGGCTGTCGCCGATTGCGGTGATCCTGTCCACGGCGTTCTGGGTGTTCCTGTGGGGGCCGGTGGGGCTGCTGATCGCGACGCCGCTGACGGTGTGCCTGGTGGTGGCGGGACGGCACGTGGCGCCGCTGGCCTTCCTGGAGGTGATGCTGGGGGACACGCCGCCGCTGACAGCGCCGGAGACGTTCTACCAGCGGGCGCTGGAGGGGAACGCGGCGGAGCTGGCGGCGCAGGCGGAGCGGATGACGACGCCGGCCGAGACGCGCCGGCGGCGCGGGGCGGAGGAAGCCCCGGCTGGCGCCGGGCAGGGGCTGCTGGCGGAGTACTACGACCGGGTGGCGCTGCGGGGGCTGGCGCTGGCGCAGGCCGACCTGTCGCGGGACGCGCTGGCGTTCGAGCGGCTGGAGGCGATCCACGTGGAGATCGAGCGGCTGCTGGCCCGGCTGGCCCGGCGGGATGCGGCGGCCCCGGCGGCGTTGCCCCCCTTGGCGTGGCAGGCGGACGGGGCGGTGGTGTGCATCCCGGCGCGGGGGCAGTTGGACGACCTGGCGGCGACGATGGCGATGCAGGTGCTGCAGGGCGCGGGCTTCGGGGCGCGGCAGGAGGGGAATGCGGTGCTGGGCGCCGGGCCGGCGCCGGGGCTGGACCTGGGGGCGGTGCGGCTGTGCTGCCTGTCCGTGCTGGACCAGGGGAGCAGCCCGTCGGGGCTGCAATACCTGCTGCGGCGGATACAGCGGCGGATGCCGGGGGCGGCTGTGGTGGTGGGGCTGTGGCATGCGTCCGGGGACAGCGCCCTGCTGGCGGCGCTGCGGGCGGAGGGGAGCGCGGAGACGATCGTGCTGTCCCTGGGGGAGCTGGTGGCGTTGGCGCGGGCAGTGTCGGCGCGGGAGCCGGCGGAGGCGCTGGCGTGATGGACGGCGTCGGGAGGCCCTGACCTGCCGCACGAGGGGGGCGAAGGCTTATGGCTGGCCGGCGCAGTGCTGGCGGGCAACGGGCAATGGGCGGCGGGCGGCGGGCGGCGGGCGGCGGGCGGCGGCGGATGCTGGAGGCTTGCCGCCCCATGATTTCCGGCCCGCCGCGCCATTCCAGGTGGGCCGCGCGGGAACGGCGCCAGGCGCACCGCGTAGAAGGGAGTCTGGCCCCGGGGATCCCCTGACCGATGAACGCAGCGCCGACCTCATCCCACCCGGCGCGCCGGGTGGCCGCCTTGTCCAGCGGGGGTGGGCTGGGAATGCTCGCCGGGGCGCTGCTGGCGGCAGGCGTCGCCGCCACCGCTTGGGCGTTGCTGACGGCGCAGTCCGCCCGCCTGGACGTTGCGGCGCAGAACCGGACGCTGGTGGCGGGGGAGCGGATGCTGTCCACCTTGAAGGACCTGGAGACCGGGGAGCGCGGGTATGCGCTGACCGGCGTCGAGTCCTACCTGGAACCTTACGAGGCCGCGCTGGCCAGCCTGGACCAAGACGCCGCGGCCCTGGCGCAAGGCGGACAGGGGGGCGAATTGGGCCGGCTGGTGCAGGTCAAGCGCGACTTCGCCCGGAGGGTGGTCGAGACGCGCCGGGCGGAGGGGCTGGACGCGGCGGTGGCGCTGGTGCGGACCGGGGCGGACAAGTCGTCCATGGACAGCGTGCGCCGGGTGGTGGCGGGCTTGCAGGATGCCGCGCGGGCGCGCATCGCCGAGCGGGAGCGCGACCAGGCGGGCTGGGGGTTGGCGCGGCAGGCCATTGCCGTGCTGGCCACCCTGGGCGCGTTCGCGGCGATGGGACTGCTGCTGCTGCGCCGCCGCCGGGCGGAGCGGGCGGGTGCCGACCTGCTGGCCAGCGTGATGGACAACGCTCCGGTGGGGCTGGGCTTCCTGGATGACGGGCTGCGGATGCGGCACATGAACCGGGCGCTGTCGGACATGAGCGAGCGGGCGCTGGACGCCGACGTCGGACGCAGCCTGTGGGATGTGCTGCCCGACACCCGCGCCACGCTGGAGCCGCGGCTGCAGGAGGTGCTGACACGGGGGCGCACGATCACCAACGTCGAGGTCGCGACGCAGAGCCTGGTCAATCCCGCGCAGACCCGGGAGTTCCAGTTCGGGTTCTTCCCGCTGCCGGCGCAGGACGGCGGGCGGGCAGGGGCCGGGATGGTGGTGACGGACGTGACCTACCGCAAGCGGGCGGAGCGGCGGCTGCGCGAGAGCGAGGAGCGCTACCGCACCCTGATCGAGACCAGCGCCAGCGTCGTCTGGACCACCACGTCCGCCGGGGAGCTGACGCCGCCGCAGGCGAGCTGGACGGCCTTCACGGGGCAGGCGCAGGCCGAGTATTCCGGCACGGGCTGGCTGGACGCGGTCCATCCCGATGACAGGGACATGGTGCTGCAGTCCTGGCACCTGGCGGTGGCCGGGCTGCGGATGTACTCGATTGACCACCGGCTGCGCCGCGCGGACGGCGACTGGCGCATCGTGGCGGCCCGGGCCGTGCCGATCCTGGAGGATGGGGTCGTGCGCGAGTGGGTCGGCACCCACACCGACATCACCGCCCGCAAGCAGGCCGAGGAGGAGCTGAGCGCCGCCAAGGACGCCGCCGAGGCCGCGAACCGCGCCAAGAGCCAGTTCCTGGCCAACATGAGCCACGAGCTGCGCACGCCGCTGTCCGCCGTGATCGGCTACAGCGAAATGCTGGAGGAGGAGATGGAGGACGGCGGCGACGAGGCGCTGCTGGGCGACGTGCGCAAGATACAGTCCAACGCCCGGCACCTGCTGAGCCTCATCAACGACGTGCTGGATCTGTCCAAGATCGAGGCCGACCGCATGACCACGTTTGCGGAGGAGATACAGGTTCAGGCGCTGATCGAGGATGTCGCGGCGACGGTGGGCAACCTGGTGGAGCAGAAGGGCAACACGCTCGTGCTGGACCTGGCGCCGGATCTGGGCGCGATGCGGAGCGATCTGACGAAGCTGCGCCAGTGCCTGTTCAACTTGGTCAGCAACGCCGCCAAGTTCACGGAGGGCGGGCGCATCACGGTACGCGCCCGGCGCGACGGGGACTGGCTGGAGTTCGCGGTGGCCGACACCGGCATCGGCATGACGCCGGAGCAGTTGGCCGGGCTGTTCGAGCGGTTCGCGCAGGCGGACGTGTCCACGACGCGGCGGTTTGGCGGGACAGGGCTGGGGCTGGCGATCACGCGGGCATTCTGCCGGCTGCTGGGCGGGGACGTGGCGGTGGAGAGCGCCTTCGGCGCCGGGTCCACCTTCACGGTCCGGTTGCCGGCGGTGATGCCGGAGCAGATGGAGGACGAGGCGCCGGAGGCGGCGGCGGGGGTGCCGCATGCGCCGCAAACCGACAAGCACCTGGTCCTGATCGTGGACGACGACCCGGCGCAACGTGACCTGCTCAGCCGCTTCCTGGAGCGGGAGGGCTTCGCGGTGCGCGCCGCGCCCGATGGCCGCGCCGGGATCGAGCTGGCCCGGACCCTGAAGCCGCGCGCGATCCTGCTGGACGTGATGATGCCGCAGATGGACGGCTGGTCCGTGCTGACGGCGCTGAAGGCCGACCCGGTGCTGGAGCTGATCCCGGTGGTCATGGTGACTTTCGTGAACGAGCCGGCGCTGAGCGCTTCGCTCGGCGCTGCGGACACCGTGCTGAAGCCGGTGGAATGGACGCAGTTGAAGGACGTCATGGAGCGGTTCCGCGGGGATGCCGGGGACATCCTGGTGGTGGATGACGACCCGGACGCCAGGGCTCGGCTGCGCCAGGTGCTGACGCGCAACGGCTGGACCGTGGCGGAGGCAGGCAACGGGCGGGAGGCGCTGGACCTGGTGCTGCACAGCCCGCCTCAGTTGATCCTGCTGGATCTGACGATGCCGGTGATGGACGGCTTCACGTTCCTGCATGAGTTGCGGGGGCGGCCCGGGTGCCGTCACATTCCCGTGGTGGTGCTGACGGCGCGCGACCTGGACGCGGCGGAGCGGCGGCAGTTGGGCGGCGCCGACCGAGTGCTGAGCAAGGGCGCGACCGACCTGCGGCAGTTGGCGGGCGAACTGCGCGGCCTGGGCCCGCACCAGGACAAACCCGATGTGGGCGGGCCGTCACTGCCCGGTTCGGCATTGTCCGGTTCGGCATCGCCTGGCCTGGCAGGCGGTACCCATGCCCCGACTTCCACCCAACAACCGGCTTCGGCGGGGATGACATGATGCGCGTATTGCTGGTTGAGGATCACGAGGAGATCTGGGATTTCCTGTCACGCCGCCTGAAGCGGCGGGGCTACGACGTGACGGTTGCGACGGACGGACAGGCCGGGGTGGACCGGGCGCGGGCGGATCGCCCGGACATCGTGCTGCTGGACATGAACCTGCCGGTGCTGGACGGCTGGTCTGCAGCGCGGGTCCTGAAGGGAGACGCGGTGACGGCGGGCATCCCGATCATTGCGCTGACGGCCCATGCGATGGCCGGCGACCGGGAGAAGGCGGTGGCGGCGGGGTGCGACGACTACCATCCGAAGCCGGTGGACTTCTCCAGGCTGCTGCAGCAGATCGAGGCGTTGGCGCCAGGGGCTGTGGCGCGGGCGTAGCGGGCGCGGTATGGCGGCAACTGGCGGGCTCATGCCATTGGGGGCCTGACCTGATCCTTTGCAGGCGTCGCTTGCTGCGGTAGGCCGGCGCTTTTCCCGGCTGTTGATGGGCCTGAAGCCGGTTCAGGAGCTTGCGCTGTTGGCTCCTGAATTGCCGCGCCGCCAAGCGGCGGCTCGCAATGACGTGGGTTCGACGCGAGGGGCGGCCTCCCATGCAGCGGCGCAACGGCGGGCTTCCGATGTGGGCACGGCTTTTACGGAATGGACCTAGTCGGGTGATCCCTGGGGGTGCGTGCGGCGCCAGACGGCCAGCAACGCGGTCGGGTCCACGCTGGTGTAGCGCTGGGTGGTGGACAGGCTGGCGTGGCCCAGGAGTTCCTGGATGGACCGCAGGTCCGCGCCGCCGGCCAGGAGGTGCGTCGCGAAGCTGTGGCGCAGGGCGTGCGGGGTGGCGTGGGCTGGCAGGCCCGCGAGGTTGCGGTAGTGCTCCAGCGTCAGTTGGGCGATGCGGGGACTGAGACGCCCGCCCTTGACGCCCAGGAAGAGCGGCGCATCGGGCTTGGCGTCCGGGTGCAGCGCCAGCCATGCCTGCAGGGCGTCGCGGACGACGGGCAGGAGGGGGACCAGGCGTTCCTTGCGGCCCTTGCCCATGACGCGCAGCGTGGTGGCGCTTGCAGGGACGTCGCGGACGTCGAGAGCCAGGGCCTCGCTGATGCGCAGGCCGCAGCCGTAGAGCAGGGTGAACAGGGCGGTGTCGCGGGCCTGGGTGGCGGGCGCCGCCGCGCCCAGGGTGGCCTGGCTGACCTCCGCGGCGACCGCCAGGGCCTGCGGGGCGGACAGGGCACGGGGGACCGGGGCGCGGGCGCGAGGGGTGCCGAGCAGGCCGGGGGCGGGGTTGGCGACGCCGTGGCGGCGGGCGAGGTAGCGGTAGAGACTGCGGACGGCGGAGAGATGCCGGGCACGGGTGGCGTTGACGGTGCCGGTCCCGGCCTCCTGCGCCAGCCAGGCGCGCAGGTCGGCTTGTGCGAGGGTGGCGAGGTCGGCCAGCATCGGCTCACGGCCGAGGTGCCCGGTCAGGAAGGCGGTGAAGCGGCGCAGGCTGGCGCCGTAGGCCGCGGCGGTCAGGGGGGAGGCTTGGCGCTCCCGCAGCATCCAGTCCAGGAACAGCGCCGCCGCGTCCGCGGCGGTGCGGGGGGGCTGGGGGGCTGGGTCTGAAAGGTCAGGCGGCAGGGTCGGAGGTCCGGTCCAGCGCGGCGGCGGCGGCGGCGCCGAGGAAGCCAAGGGCGGAGGTGGTTGCGCCGGCGAGGGCACGGCCGTCGCGGGCGGCGAGGGCCAGCAGCGCCGGGCCGCCGCGGAGGGGAACGCGCAGGAGGGCTTCCCACTGGGCCAGGGCCGCGGCCTCCCCGTGCAGCAGGGGGTGGGGTGCGCCGGCGCGGACCAGGGCCTGGCGCTGGCCGAGGCTGCCGGCGACGGTGCCGAGCGGGACGGCGGACGCGCCGGGGCGCAGCCCCTCGACGCAGAGGCGCGCGCCATCCAGGCGGAGGAGGGTGGGCAGGTCGTTGTGGATGGACCAGGTGGGGTCGGGTGCGCGCATCAGGGCCAGCACGGCTTCCTGCACGCGGACGGCGAAGCCCTCGGCGGCGCGGCGGTCGGCGGCACCGGCGGCGGCGGCCTGGGCCAGGTGGTCGGCGCGGGTACGGGCGGCGGCGAGCAGGGCGGCCATGTGGTCGGCCATACGGTCCCCGTGGACGCGGCAAGGCGGGTCCATGAGGGGATAGAGGGCGTCCTGGGCTGCGAGCCAGCCGGGGTTGCCGCGCAGAAAGGCCGCCACTGCGCCGGGGGTGGCTTCGGGTGCGGCGGAGCCGGGCGCGGAGCCGGACGCAGAGCCGGGCGGGGCGGCGCCGCGTTGCAAACCGGGCAGGGGGGCCTCATCTGCGATGTTCACTCTCCGTTCGCATCGGGGTGGGGCTGGGTGGTATAGTGTGCCGCGCGGGACGGCAAGGGGGCTGGGCGGGGTGAGCAAGCGGGGGGTGCAGGCGCGGGGCGGGGCGGGGCTGCTGGAGGGCGGGCTGCCGGGGGACGGGCTGTTCGGGGCCAGCGTAGCCGCGCCCGCGCCGGTGCGGAAGCGGGTGCCGGTGCTGCTGCCGCGTCCGTTCCAGGGCACGTTCGACTACTCGGTGCCGCCGGGCATGGATTTGCGGCCCGGCGACGTCGTGCTGGTGCCGCTGAACCGGCGGGAGGAGGTGGGGGTCGTGTGGGACCTGCCGACCGGGCCGTCGGTGGCGGATGGCAAGCTGAAGCCGGTGTCCGCGGTGCTGGAGGCCGTGCCGTTCCCGGTGGCGCTGCGGCGGTTCATTGACTGGGTGGCGGGCTACACCCTGTCCACGCCGGGCGAGGTGCTGGCAATGGCGCTGCGCGTGAACGCCTTGCAGGGGGAGTCGCCGCAGGCGGGGTGGCGGATCGGGGACATCCCGGAGGGCACGCGGCTGACCGATGCGCGCACGCGGATCGCCGCGGCGCTGGCGGATGGGGCGCCGCTGTCCACGTCCGACCTGGTGCGGGCGGCAGCGGTGAGCGGCGGGGTGGTGCGTGGCATGGCGAACGCCGGGCTGCTGCTGCCGGTGGCGCTGCCGGCGCGTGCGCCGTTCGGGCTGCCGGACCCGGCGCATCCCGGACCCACGCTGTCCCAGGCGCAGGCGTCGGGCGCCGAGAGCCTGCGGGGGGCGGTGGCGGCGCGGAAGTTCACGGTGACCTTGCTGGACGGGGTGACGGGGTCAGGGAAGACGGAGGTGTATCTGGAGGCGGTGGCCGAGTGCATCGCGACGGGGCGGCAGGCGCTGGTGCTGCTGCCGGAGATCGCGCTGTCGTCGCAGTGGCTGGAGCGGTTCACGGCGCGGTTCGGGGTTGCCCCGGCGGTGTGGCACTCGGACCTGTCGTCGCGGACTCGGCGGATCACATGGCGGGCGGTGGCGGATGGCGCCGCGCCGGTGGTGGTGGGGGCGCGGTCGGCGCTGTTCCTGCCGTTCCCGGACCTTGGGCTGGTGGTGGTGGACGAGGAGCACGAGACCGCGTTCAAGCAGGAAGACGGGGTCGTGTATCACGCGCGGGACATGGCGGTGGTGCGGGCGCGGCTGTCCAACGCGCCGGCGGTGCTGGTGTCGGCGACGCCGAGCCTGGAGACCCTGGCCAACGTGGAGACCGGGCGCTACCGGCGCATGACGCTGGAGGTCCGGCATGGCGGGGCGAGCCTGCCGGCGGTGGCGGCGATAGACTTGCGGGCTGCGCCGCCGGAGCGGGGGCGGTTCATCTCGCCGCCGCTGGTGCAGGCGGTGCAGGAGACCTTGGCGCGGGGGGAGCAGGCGATGCTGTTCCTGAACCGGCGGGGGTATGCGCCGCTGACGCTGTGCCGGGTATGCGGGCACCGGATGCAGTGCCCGAACTGCACGGCGTGGCTGGTGGAGCACCGGGCGCGGCAGGTGCTGACGTGCCACCACTGCGCGCACACCGAGAGCATCCCGCCGACCTGCCCGCATTGCAGCGCGGAAGGCAGCCTGGTGCCGATTGGGCCGGGAGTGGAGCGGATCACGGAGGAGGTGGCCGCCGTCTTTCCCGAGGCGCGGCGGCTGGTGATGGCGAGCGACACGATGCCGGGGCCTCATGCCGCGGCGGAGGCGGCGCACATGATCGAGCGTCGGGAGGTGGACCTGATCATCGGGACGCAGATCGTCGCGAAGGGGTGGCACTTCCCGCATCTGACGCTGGTGGGGGTGGTGGACGCGGACCTGGGGCTGGCCGGGGGGGATTTGCGGGCGGCGGAGCGGACGGTGCAGCTGCTGCACCAGGTGGCGGGCCGGGCGGGGCGGGCGGAGGCGCCGGGGCGGGTGCTGCTGCAGACGTTCAGCCCGGAGCATCCGGTGATGCAGGCGCTGATCGGGGGGGACCTGCAGGCGTTCATGACGGCGGAGGCGGACGGGCGCCGGCCCGGGCACTGGCCGCCGTTCGGGCGGCTGGCGGCGCTGATCGTCAGCGCGGATACGGCGCAGGCGGCGGACGAGCTGGCGCGGGACCTGGGGCGGGCTGCGCCGCGGGCGCCGGGGGTGACGGTGCTGGGGCCGGCGCCGGCGCCGCTGGCGATCCTGCGGGGGCGGCACCGGCGGCGGCTGCTGCTGAAGACGCGGCGGGACATTGCGGTGCAGCCGCTACTGCGGGACTGGCTGGACCAGGTGGCGGTGGCTGGGACGGCGCGGGTGGATGTGGACGTGGACCCGGTTTCGTTTTTGTAGTGGGGTCTTGCGGCCCCGTCAGTGGGACGAGATTTTGTGGCTTGCCTCTAGACGACGTGTGGCGGCGTGCTTGCGGCACTGGCAGCGCCCTGCTCCGCAGCCAAGACCCCTCACCCCGGCCCTCTCCCAGGGGAAGAGGGAGAAGGAAGCTGTCTCTTGCCCGCCTTGCCAATGCTTGCCCGATCCGGCAGGGAGGCGGGCGGATCGGGAGCGCCCCATGGACACGTTGCAAGCCATCGCCATTGCTATTCTGCAGGGCGCGACCGAGTTGTTTCCGATTAGCAGCTTGGGGCACGCGGTCGTGCTGCCAGCGGTGATGGGGTGGGGCCTGGACCAGAAGTCCGAGCAGTTCCTGCCGTTCCTGGTGCTGCTGCACACGGGCACCGCCGTCGCGCTGCTGGGGTATTTCTGGCGGGACTGGCTGGCGCTGGGGCTTGGGGTGCTGGGGCTGGGGGGCGATGCGGCGCGCGTGCGGCAGGCGCGGCGGATGGTCCTGCTGATCGTGATTGCGACGATCCCGGCCGTCATCCTGGGGTATGTGTTCAACCATTTCCTGCGCAGCCTGTTCGCGGCGCCCATTGCTGCCGCCGGGTTCCTGGTGGTGAACGGGCTGATGCTGCTGTTCGGGGAGCGGCTGCGGCATCGGGTGCCGGCGACGGGCTCGGTCGGTGCGGCGGTGGCGGTCAAGCCGCTGTCGTCGCTGACGCCGGCGGACGCGCTGCTGATCGGGATCTGGCAGTGCGGGGCGCTGCTGCCGGGGATTTCCCGGGCGGGGGCGACCATGGTGGGTGGGCTGCTGCGGGGGCTGAACCACGAGGCGTCGGCGCACTTCTCGTTCCTGATCGCGCTGCCGATCATCGTGGGGGCGACGGTGCTGGAGGTGCCGCACCTGCTGCACGCGAGCGTTGCGCCGGGGGTGTTCGCGCAGGCGGCGGTGGCGGCGGTGGCGGCGGGGCTGACGGCGCTGCTGACGACCTGGGCGCTGATGCGCTGGTTCCGCAACAACGACACCTGGGCGCTGGACCCGTTCGGCTATTACTGCATCCTGCTCGGGCTGGGGTGCCTGGCCTATCTGGGATTGCCGCTGCTGAGGCAGGGTTGACCGGCGTGGCGGCGACCCGGCGGCTGCTGCTGGCCACCCCGGCGCTGCTGTTGGGCGGCGCGGACCGCCCGGAGCGGATGCCGCTGGCTGCTACGCCGCTGTCCCGGATGGAGACGCCGTGGTGGCGCATCCGGCACCAGGAGAAGCTGCAGGAGATCAGCGGACGCCGGGTGGACCTGGTTTGGTTGGGGGACAGCATCACCCAAAACTGGGAGCGGCGGGGGCCGCCGGACTGGATGGACTTCGCCCCGGCGTGGGAGCGCTTCTACGGCGGGCGGCACGCGGCCAACCTGGGCTTCAAGGGCGACAACACCGGGCACCTGCTGTGGCGCATGCAGAACGGGGAGCTGGACGGCATCCAGCCGCGGGCCGCGGTGGTGCTGATCGGGGCGAACAACATGGGGCGCGTCCACTGGTCCGCGCCGCAGACATTGGCGGGGATCGAGGCGGTGCTGGCGGAGTTGAGGCGGCGGCTGCCGGGCACGAATGCGCTGCTGCTGGGCGTGCTGCCCAGCGTGCGCTCCAAGTGGGTGACGCGCACGACCGAGGAGGTGAACCGGGGCTTGGCGGACCTCTACGGCGGCGGGGCCGTGGCGGGGGTCACCTACATAGATGTCGGTCGGCTGTTCATGCGCGACGGGCAGGTGGACCGTGGGGCGTTCTATGACGACATGCTGGACCCCCCGGATCCGCCGCTGCACCCGACGGTGGCGGCGCAGGCCCGGATTGCGGAGGCCATCGAGCCGACGCTTGCGGCGATGCTGGGGGATCGGAGCAGGGTGCGGGGCTAGGCGCCGGGGGACTGAACCGCGTGCCTGGACCGAATGCCTGGACCAAGGCCGCCGCGCTGCCTGGATGCAGGCAACGCGGCGGGGCAGCACAGCAAGCCTGGGCGGCGTCAGGCGTGGACGCGGAACTCCTCGGCGGATTGGCCGGATGCTTCCGCTTGCGTGAGCCAGGTGGGCTTGCGGCCGCGGCCGGACCAAGTCTGACCAGTGGGCGAGCGGAATTTCACGGCGACGGGCGCGGCCTGGGCGTCCCCCTTCTTGCCGCGCTTCTGCTTTTCCGGCGCGGTGCGGGCCTGGCCGAAAAGCTGGTCGGCGGTGAGGCCGACGGCCGCCGCTTTCTCCTCGAATTCAGCCATGAGGCTGCGGCGGGCTTCGTCCAGCTTTCCCGAGCGTTCCCGCTGGGCGATTGAAATCAGCTCGTCCAGCTCCGTGTAGTTCAAGCTGGCGATCATACGCTGTATCCGTTCCATCGTCGCGTCCATTGGTGCAGCTCTCCGATTCGCTTGCCTGTCGAAGCTGCGTCCGTTGGTGGAGCTTTTCAAGCCCTTTTCCTGCACGGACGGCGAGCGCCGATTTGCCCGGGTGCTGCGAACTTGGATTGGCCGGTCCATCGGGGATGCGAATTGGGTCAGGGCGGTGCCGCCGCTAATGCGGGGCGGAAAATCTCCGAGCATGCGGCTGCAAGGCCGGTCGCCGGTGTTTGGCGAGCTGCGCGCGTCCAATGCATTGTTGCGCGAAGCTCGAGACTGCGGGACAGGGTGCATCAAAGGCTCCGGTGCCGCAGGGCGGGCATCCAGCGCCTCGCGACCCATAAGTGACCGGCGCCCCGCCGCAGAGTTGGGGCGTCCCAATCCGAAGCGCCGCTGCCCGGCTGGCTGAATGATTGATGCCCATGCAGGTTGTGCGCCGCATTGAAATGAATGGAACGCACCGCCGATCTTCATTGAGGAAGATGGTCTCCGCTGGCCGATGCGTGTGGTTGCCATGCCTGAAACGTCTGCTGCCCGACGCCCGGCAATCACGACCTATGGTTTCAATATGCAGTCCTGCTTCAACTTGCGCCAGTTCACGGCCATGCGAGGAGTGCGGCGACGGGGCGGCGAGTACAGCACTGGCGAGCGCCTATGCTGCGCCGCAAAGGCGGCCCTCAACGACGTGCGTTGACGCGGGAGTTCGGAAGAAACCTCGTTTGATGCCGATGGCCTCATGCTTTGGCCGTTCCGGCGTTCAGCACACATCTTGGAACAGGCTGGCGCGAGCAGTCAAAGCAAAAAGCCGTCGGCACGACCTGATGCATGGCGCAGCTTCCAATCCGTCAGGCCCCCGCGTCGGCACGGTGCGGGACGATGATGACCGTGCTGCCGGATGTTTTCGGGATGCCGGGCCATGGACGCAGCCGAAGCGGCAATGCCGCATCAAATGGTGCAAAGCGCGCAGGTGCCGGCACCCGGGCGCCGGCAGCCATGCGCCTTACGCCACCAGCGGCGCCCGCTCCGCCGCGGCGCGTGCCCAGGCGGCGCGGGCGTCCTCGTCGAACAGCTCGGCCAGCTTCTTCATCACCGTGCCGCCCAGCTCCTCGGCGTCCACGATGGTCACGGCCCGGCGGTAGTAGCGGGTCACGTCGTGGCCGATGCCGATGGCGATCAGCTCGACCTGATCGCGGCCCTCGATCTCACGGATCACCTCGCGCAGATGGCGCTCCAGGTAGTTGCCGGGGTTGACGGACAGGGTGCTGTCGTCCACCGGGGCGCCGTCGCTGATGACCATCAGGATGCGGCGGTGCTCGGTGCGGGCCATCAGGCGGCGGTAGGCCCACATCAGGGCCTCGCCGTCTATGTTCTCCTTCAACAGCCCCTCGCGCAGCATCAGGCCGAGGTTCTTGCGGCTGCGGCGCCAGGGAGCGTCGGCGGACTTGTAGATGATGTGGCGCAGGTCGTTCAGGCGCCCTGGGTTGCGGGGCTTGCCGTCCTGCACCCATCGCTCGCGGGATTGGCCACCTTTCCAGGCGCGGGTGGTGAAGCCCAGAACCTCCACCTTCACGGCGCAGCGCTCCAGGGTGCGGGCCAGGATGTCGCCGCACATGGCGGCGACGGTGATGGGGCGTCCGCGCATCGAGCCGCTGTTGTCTATGAGCAGCGTCACGACGGTGTCGCGGAAGTCGGTCTCGCGCTCGCGCTTGTAGGACAGGGAGAGCATGGGATTGACGACGACGCGGGCCAGGCGGCCGGCGTCCAGCATCCCCTCGTCCAGGTCGAACTCCCAGGCGCGGGTCTGCTGCGCCAGGAGGCGGCGCTGCAAGCGGTTGGCCAGCTTGGACACGACGCCTTGCAGGTGCTGCAGCTGCTGGTCGAGCTGCTGGCGAAGGCGGCTCAACTCCTCGGGGTCGCAGAGGTCCTCGGCGTGAATTTCCTCATCGGTCAGGCGGGAGTAGGCCCGGTAGTGGGCGTTGTCGTCGGGAATGGCGCGCTCGCGGCGCTGCTGCGGGCCGCCGGGGCGGTCGTCGCCTTCGGAGGCGGCGGCGTCCTCCTCGGCGTCATCGTCGCCCTCCTGCTCCTCGGCATCTCCCTGCATGGTCTCGGGCTGGGCGCCGAGCTGGCTATCGGCCTCGCTCTGGGTGTCACCCTCGCTCTGCTCCTGGTTGTCTTGGGCGCCGGGCTGCTCGCCGCCGTCCTCGCCCTCGTCCGTCTGCTCGTCGGGTTCGGCCTCCACCTCGGCCTCGGCGAGGTCGAGGGCGGCGAGCAGCTTGCGGGCGGCCTTGGTGAAGCCGGCTTGATCGTTCTGAGCGGCGGCCATCTCGTTCAAGGCGCGCTCGGCGTCGTCGCCCAGGGTGCCGCGCCAGGATTCCAGGATGCGGGTGGCGGCGGCAGGGCAGGCGATGCCGGACATGCGCTCCCGCGCCAGCAGCGACAAGGCCGCAGGCAGGGGGAGCTGGTCCTTGCGGGTCATGCGGTCGAAGCCTTCGGCTTCGCACTCCTCGGACAGGCGGGCCTGCAGGTTGGCGGTGACGCCGGCCATGTGCTGGCCGCCGATGATCTCGACGCGGGCCTGTTCGAGGGCGTCGTAAACGTCCTTGGCCTCGCGCCGGCCGGGGCTGCGGGAGGCGTGGAGGGCGTCGTCGTGATGGCGGAGGCGGAGGGCGACGCTGTCGGCGGCGCCGCGCAGCTTGGCCATCTCGGCAGGCGGCAGGGCGCGGGTGGGTAGGGGCAGGCGGGCGCGCTTGCCGACGACGCCGCTGGGGCCGGGCTGGAAGGCGACCTGGACCTCGGGGGTTTGCGCGATGGCGCGGAGGGCGCCGGCGGTGGCGCGCTTGAAGTCCTCGCTGCGGGTGTCCTTGCTGCCGCTTCCGCTCATGCTGATGTCCTGTGCGCGTTCCGCTTTGGTGGAGGGGGTGGCTGCTTCCTCTCCCTACGGAAGAGGGTGAGGAAGGCCGGGCCGGGCAGTCTTGGCCAGGGGTAGGGCGAACTGATCTTGTTCAGAGGCGGCATGGTCCTTGCGGCCTTTCCCTCACCCCAACCCTCTCCCGGAGGGAGAGGGGGAAGGAAGCAGGCTGGCCTACAGCCCCTTGCGCGACCCCATCACGCCCGTGGGCAGGTCCTCGTTGAAGCAGCGCTGGTAGTATTCGGCGACCGTGCTGCGCTCGGCCTCGTCGCACTTGTTCAGGAAGGTCATGCGGAAGGCGAAGCCGACGTCCTTGAAGATGCGGGCGTTCTCGCTCCAGGTGATGACGGTGCGGGGGGACATGACGGTGCTGATGTCGCCGTTGATGAAGCCGGCGCGGGTGAGGTCGGCCAGGGCGACCATGCTCTCGACCTGCTTCTTGGCGGCCTTGTCCGAGGGGTCCACGCCCATCTTGGCCAGCACGATGGCCGTCTCCTGCGCGTGCGGCAGATAGTTGAGGGTGGCGACGATGTTCCAGCGGTCCATCTGGCCTTGGTTGATCTGCTGGGTGCCGTGGTAGAGGCCGGTGGTGTCGCCCAGGCCCACGGTGTTGGCGGTGGCGAACAGGCGGAAGCTGGGGTGCGGCTTGATGACGCGGTTCTGGTCCAGCAGGGTCAGCCGCCCCTCCACCTCCAGGACCCGCTGGATCACGAACATCACGTCGGGGCGTCCGGCGTCGTATTCGTCGAACACCAGGGCGCAGGGGTGCTGCAAGGCCCAGGGCAGGATGCCCTCGCGGAACTCGGTGATCTGCTTGCCGTCCTTCAGGACGATGGCGTCCTTGCCGATCAGATCTATGCGGCTGATGTGGCTGTCCAGGTTGACGCGGATGCAGGGCCAGTTGAGGCGGGCGGCCACCTGTTCGATGTGGGTGGACTTGCCGGTGCCGTGGTAGCCCTGGATCATTACCCGGCGGTTGAAGGCGAAGCCCGCCAGGATGGCCAGCGTGGTCTCGCGGTCGAACTTGTAGGAGGGATCGCGCTCCGGCACGTGCTCGGTCGGTTCCGTGAAGGCGGGCACCTGCATGTCCACGTCCAGGCCGAACAGGTCGCGGGCGCTGACGGCGGTGTCCGGGACGCTCGGGGCCGGGGTCGTGCGCACGAGGGCGGGGGCGGGAAGGTCGTTCATTGGCCTGGGATGTCCTGTGCAGTGTCCCGTGGGGGCATGGCGGGTCGGGTTGGCGGCGCGGCCGGGCGGTCTGGCGCGCCCCTATAACGTGCCTGGGCGCGGTTGCGAAGTTAACCCGCTGCGGCCATGCGGGGTTCAGCCGTCAAATGCTGGCGTATGGCGGCGTATGCAAGGTTGATCGTCTTCAGCCGCTCCTCCGAGGCGCGGTCGCCGCCGTTGGCGTCGGGGTGGTGGCGCTTGGCCAACTCCTTGTAGCGGGTCTTGAGGGCGTCGAGCGATACCGGCCATTCCAGGCCCAGGGCCTGCATCGGCTCGCGCAAGGCGGCGGGGACGGTGGCAGCCTTGGGGGCAGGCGCCGGGCCGCCGCGGTTGATGCGCCCGGCCTGCAGGATGTGCATGGGGTCATGCAGCAGGGCGTCGTCCACGGCCTGCTTGCCCAAGCTGCCCAACGGCCAGGTCGGGCGCTGCCAGCCGGTGTCGGCGCGGGTCTGCGCCTCGATCTGGCTGGCGGACATGCCTTTGTAAAAGTCCCAGCCGGCGTTGTACTCGCGCACATGCTCCAGGCAGAACCACCAGTATTGGTTCAGCTCGGAGCGGGACTTGGGTGCGCGGTATTCGCCGGCGTGGGCGCAGCCGGGCATGTCGCAGGGACGGCCCGGCGCGGCCGGGTCAGGCGCAAAGGCCCGGGGTCGCGGGGATCGGGTCATCGCGGGTATATGTGCGGTCGGCGGGGGTGGGGGCAAGTGCCCGCGCTGTGCCGGGCAGCTTTCCCGGCAGGCGCCGCCGCGCTACACCGTCTCCATGCCAGACACCCGCGCCGACCGCATACGAACTGCCCTGTCCACGCTGCATCCGGCGCTGGTGGTCGTGCAGGATGACAGCAGCAAGCACGCCGGGCACATGGGCGCGCGGCCTGGGGGGGAGACGCACTATAGCGTGCTGGTGGTGGCCGACGCCTTTGCCGGGCAGGGGCGGGTGGCGCGTCACCGGATGGTGAATGCGGCGCTGGATGCGGAGTTCTCGGGCGGGCTGCATGCGCTGTCGCTGGTGCTGCGGACGCCGGCGGAGCATCAGGCGGGCTGACGTCCAGTGCTGGCGGGCAAGCGGCAGGGCTGCGGCCCTGGTGCAAGCCTCGGGGTGCAAGCCTGAGGGTGCGCGCCACGGTCCCCGCGGGCCGCGGCGCCTTGCTGCGTTTCTACTTGGGTGCGGGCGGGACGTTAGGGGCCGCAGGGGCAGAGGGTGCCGCCGGGGCGGCGGGCCGCTGGTTGGCATCGAGCTGGCCGCGGTTGAGCGCGTCCACCTTGTCGTTGCCGGTGCTGTTGCCGGCGTCGGTGCGCTTGTCCACGTTGGCCTGCGGTGCGTCCGCGTTGGCGGCGAGCGCCGGGACGACGGCGCCCAGCAGCAGGGTGAGGGCGATGGCGAATGACTTCATGATGGTCCTCCTGCGGGAGCAACGCGGCGGGGCCGGGTGCGTTGCGCCTGGGCTGCGCCGGGCCGGGCTGGGCGCGGCGGCGCTGGCGGGGGTGCTGCTGCTGGCTGCGGGATGCTCGACGGTGCGGGTGGTGCCGCCGGTGCGCCCGCTGCCGTCGGATGCGGCGTTCGCGTGGCCGAGCGTGCTGGAGCAGGCGATGGACGAGGCGGGCCGGGTGGATTACCGGCGGCTGGAAGCCGTGCATGGGGCGCTGGACCTGGCAGCGGCGGCGGTGGGGCAGGCGGACCTGCAGGCGATGCCGGACCGGCGGGCGCGGCTGGCCTTCCTGCTGAACGCCAGCAACATCCTGTGGACCCTGGCTGTCGTGCGGGACGGCATCCCGGACCGGCTGGGGCCGGTGGGGCGGCTGGAGACGCTGCGGCTGAACCGCTTCACGGTCGCCGGGCAGGAGATGACGCTGGACGGCTTGCAGGCGATGGCGATGGCCTACTCGTCCGGCCCGGGCGGCGACTGGCGGGTGCCGCTGGCGCTTTACTGCCCGGCGGTGTCCTGTCCGCGGCTGGCGCGCACGGCGTATGACGCGGCGGCGCTGGATGGGCAGTTGGAGGGGGCGGCGCGGCGATTCCTGGTGGACCCTGCCAACGTGGTGGTGGACCCGGCGGCGCGGGTGGTGCGGGTGTCGGGGGTGATGGCGCGGACGCCGGGGCTGGTGGCGGCGATCAACCGCTATCGCGATGGTGCGCCGGTGCCGGGAGACTTCCGGGTGGAGGCGTTGCCGTTCGACTGGACGGTGGCGGCGCCGTCCGCGGTGCCTGTCAGCATTTCTGGGGAGCGTGCCAATCCATCTGCGGCGCGCGTTGGGCGTTAGGACAGCGCTGGAATCGTTGCAAGTATCGTGTCAATTTGGAGTCTGAGCCTGCTCGGGCTAATGCGGGCAGTTTGCGCCTAGGTCGCAGGTGAAGACAACCGACTGAGCATTGCGGTGAGTGGGTGTGTGGAGGAAGCATGGTCGTTACCGAACGTGACGGGGTATATTCTGCACAACACATCACCGGCCCCACTCACAACCTGTTGCGCCTAAAGCTGCGGCGAGGAGGTGTCCAAGCATTCTCGGTGACGATCCTACCGCCAGTCGGGCAGTGCCAGCATCATGGTGGACTGACTGCGGAAGAGATGGTTCCCGCAATCCAAGCGGGGGTTGCCCGGGCTAACGCAGGTTTAGGAACTGACTATGCGGTAGAAAATGCGGAACTCGTGGCAAACGATAGCCGGCAACCTGCCGTCTATGAACTTCTCGCTTGTCGGATTGTTCAGGAAGCTGCCGACAGATCAAGGCAGTCCACTGCGAACTGACACCTTAACTGTTTGGGACAGCGCTGGCGGTCTGCTCCGTAGTGGTGCATGGTCGCTAGATGCCGGACGCAGACCCCGCCTTATCGCCCACGCCCCACGGCTGGCTTGATAGCCTTGCCCGCAGCAAGGCACAGATTGCGGCGGGCCAGACGGTGCCGTTGCTGCCGATCCTGGACGAGCTTCGGGCTGCCGCCGATGAGTTGGACGAGGCTGCAGTTGCTGGGCAAGAGCCGAGGCGGCCCCACGACCCCAGCGGTTGATTGCTCTATCGCCCGAGGCGGCGGCGCAGATCACGGAGTTCAAGCGGTTCTACGTTGAGGCGGCCCGGCCGCAGGCCCTACGGAACTTGGCCTATGCTTTGGCAGAGGCCAGCCTCATTATTCTCAATGCGCCCGAACGCGGCGTCCTGGCCCCGCGCCCCTATCCTGACTTGGCGGCGCTGGGACTGCACTGGGTCAAGCGGGGACGGTATTGGTTTGCCTACGACCGATCTGGTCCGGTGATCGCCGGGGTGTTCTTCGACACTGACGACATTCCCGCGCGGATTGGCTGATCCCGGCCGAGCAGGCTGGTCCGGCTTGCCGGGCGGACGATCCTTCGGCTGTGTCAAGCCGCGCAAGCCCGCGCAAGGTGCCGGACCTGGGACGGTATGCTCAGCGCACCCCGCCGGGCCAGAGGACGACGCGGATGGTTTGCAGGATGATGAGCAGGTCGAACAGGACGGAGAAGTTCTTCACGTAATAGAGGTCGTAGCTCAGCTTGGAGCGGGCGTCGTCTATGGAGGCGCCGTAGGGGTAGTTGATCTGCGCCCAGCCGGTCAGGCCGGCTTTGGCCACGTGGCGTTCGGGATAGAGGGGGATGGCTTCGGTCAGCATGTGCACGAAGTCCGGGCGCTCCGGGCGGGGGCCGACGAAGCTCATCTCGCCGCGCAGGACGTTGAAGAGCTGCGGCACCTCGTCCAGGCGGGTGCGGCGGAGGAAGGCGCCGATGCGGGTGATGCGGGCGTCGCCCTGTGCGGCCCAGACGGCGCCGCCGCACTCGGCATCCACGCGCATGGTGCGGAGCTTGTTGATCTGGAACGGGCGTCCGCCGCGGGTGATGCGGGTCTGGCGGTAGAGGGCGGGGCCGCCGTCCTCCGCCTTGATGGCGGCCATGGCCGCGAGCAGGAAGGGGGAGGCCAGGAGCAGCACGGTGCTGCTGACCACCAGGTCCAGGGTGCGCTTCAGCACGCGGTCGAGGGTGCCGAACACGAAGCCGTCGGAGTAGAGCAGCCAGCTCAGCTCCATGCGCTTGAGGTCCACGCGGCGTATCTCGCGCTCGATGAAGCTGAGGTACTGCAGGACGGGGATGCCGGCGATCTTGCAGGCCAGCAGGCCCTCCAGCTTGAGGCCGCGGCGCTCGTCGGGGGCGACGACGATGCTGTCCACGGCGTATTCCTGCGCGGCGTGCAGGAAGCCGCCGGGCGGCAGCTCGACGACGGCGCCCCAGCAGCCCCCGGCGAGGCGGGGGTCCACCTCGCCGAGTTCGGGGCTGTGGAGGAAGACCAGGCGGTAGTTGAGATACATGCCCTCCTTGCGGAGCATCCAGGCGAGATCCCACGCGCGGCGGCCGGCGCCGACCACCAGCAGCGCGCGGCAGAACAGGCCGCGGCGGCGCAGCACGTCGAACATCACGCGGGCCAGCACGCCGGTCAGCAGGAAGCAGCCGGCGGCCTGCACCGCGGCGACGATGCCGCCGCCGGGCAGGCCCAGGACCGTCAGGGCGGCGGCGGAGGCGAGCGCTCCGCCGGCAGCTGCGACGGGCACCCGGGCGAGGGACCGCCGCACCTCCAGCGCGAGGTCGCGGCGATAGAGGCCCAGGGCGTACAGCGCCACCAGGCCGGCCACGGGATACAACAGGGCGGCGATGGGGCCGCCGCCGCCCGTCAGCAGCAGCGCCACCGGCCAGAGGAGAGCTACCGCCAGGAGGTCGAGGTAGAAGATGGCGCGGCCCGTGGACAGGGACGCGAGTTGCTGCGGCATGGGCCACCTTTGTCACGCCGGCACTGCCCCGACGCGTTGGACTCGCGTCAAGTCTAGGCGGGGAACGCGCGGCGTGATGCCTGAAGTTTGTTAAGAAGGGTTTGCGCCGGGGGACCGCCGTTGCGGCGATACTGGCTTCGTGATGAACGGGTCGTTGTCCTGCCCCGGCGGGGCGTGCATACCGCCCCCATGCGATCTGCCAGAGTCCAAGCGGCCCGGGCCTGCAGGAGCCGGGGCTGATGCGACTTGTGCGCCTGCATCAGCTCCTGCTGGCGGCGTCCCTGCTGGTGCCTGCCGCCCTGTTCGGCGCCGCGGCATGGCAGAACCTGCGCGAGGTCAGGCGGGAGGGGGAGGATGCGGTGCAGCGCACCGTCGCCGTCATGCACGAGCACGCGCGGAAGGTGTTCGAGACGGAGGAGCTGCTGCTCTCGCTGATCGAGGAGCGGGTGGCGGACCTGCCGGCGGCGGAGGTGCCGTCCCCGTTCACGAGCGAGTTCCTGCGGCGGGTGAAGGCGCCGCTGCAGCAGGCGGTTTCGGCGTGGGTGGCCGGGCCGGACGGGACGGTGCTGGCGGGGACGCAGGAGTGGACGCCAGGGGCGCGGATCGACTCGTATGACTTCTTCCAGGCGCAGCGGACAGAGGGAGCCGGCACCTACATCAGCGGCCCCTACTTCGGGCGCGCCACCGGCCAGGCGTCGTTCGCGATCAGCCGACGGCGCACCGGGGAGGACGGCGGGTTCGGCGGCACCGTTCACGTCGCGGCCAGCCCCGAGTACTTCGCGCGGTTCTTTCAGGAGGCCGCGCCGCCCTATGCCCACCTGGCGATGCTGCTGCGGGCCGATGGCATGCTGCTGGCGCGCAGCCCCGGGGAGGAGCTGCCGCACTTGCCGCCCGGCGGCGTGCTGATGGCCCGCATCGCCGAGCAGCCTGCCGGGGGGCTGTTCCGCGCCAAGCTGCTGCTGGACGGGGTGGAGCGGACGTATGCCTACCGCAAGGTAGCGGAGTATCCGGTCTATGTCGCCTTCGGGCTGGACGAGGACGCGGTGCTGGGGCGGTGGCGCCGCAACGTGACGATGTATGGGCTGTTCGCCGGGGCGGCGGCGCTGACGCTGCTGGGCGTGTCGTTGCTGGCGCTGCGCGGCGCGCGGGCGGAGCAGGCGGTGCTGGCGGAGTTGCGGCGCGAGACCCTGCAACGCGAGGCGGCGGAGGCGCAGCTGCGGCACAGCCAGCGGATGGACGCGGTCGGGCAACTGACCGGCGGGGTGGCGCACGACTTCAACAACCTGCTGACCGTCGTGATGGGCAACCTGGAGCTGATCGAGCGCGCGGCGGACGGACTGCCGGCAGGCGACCCCGTGCGCGCGAAGGTGGAGCGGCTGGCCGGCATGGCGCTGAAGGGGGTGCAGCGCGGGGCGGCGCTGACGCGCAGCCTGCTCGCGTTCGCCCGACGCCAGCCTTTGCAGGTGGCGGTGATGGACGTGAACCCGCCGCTGGCCGACTTCCTGGGCCTCGTGCAGCAGGCGGTCGGGGCGCCCGTCGCCGTCGCGTTCCGGCCCGGTGCGGACCTGCCGCACTGCCGCACCGACGTGGCGCAGCTGGAAGCGGCGGTGCTGAACCTGGCCATCAACGCGCGGGACGCGATGCCCGACGGCGGCCGCCTGACGATCACGACGGGTGCGGCCTGGCTGGATGCGGGCGCGCTGGCCGGCAACCCGGAGGCTCAGCCGGGAGCTTTCGTGGCCGTGTCGGTGGCCGACACGGGAAGCGGGATGCCGTCGGAGGTCACGGCCAAGGCGTTCGAGCCGTTCTTCACCACCAAGCCCATCGGGCAGGGGACCGGGCTGGGGCTGAGCCAGGTATTCGGCTTCGTGCGGCAGCTTGGGGGGCACGTTGCGCTGCGCAGCGCGCCGGGGGAGGGAACGGAGATCACGCTGTTCCTGCCGGCGGCGGCGGAGCATCCCTTGCCGGCCTGTTCGCCCGCGAAGGCCGCAACAAGCGTATAGGCCGCGGCGCAGTGGGCGGCTAAGCAGGCTTATGCGGCTTGTCGCGCAGATGGCCTTCAGGCGCGCCGAGCCGCATAAGCCTGCTTAGAGTCTTCATCTTTGCGCAGACCTCAAGAGGTCTGCTTAGGGTTCCGGCATGATCCCAGACCTGCTCCGCACCCGGCGCTTCCTTCCGCTGTTCCTGGCGCAGGCGCTGGGGGCGCTGAACGACAACCTGTTCAAGAACGCGCTGGTGGTGCTGGTGGTGTTCCGGGCGGCGGAGGGCGCGCAGGGGCTGGTGGCGCTGGCGGGGGCGTTGTTCATCCTGCCGTATGCGCTGTTCTCGGCGGTGGCCGGGCAATTGGCGGACAAGCTGGACAAGTCGCGGCTGATCCGGTGGACCAAGGGGTTCGAGGTGGCGGTGATGCTGGCCGCGGCCCTGGGCTTCCTGACGGACAGCGTGCCGGCGCTGCTGGCGGCGCTGTTCGGGCTGGGGGTGCAGGCGGCGTTCTTCGGGCCACTGAAGTACGGCATCCTGCCGGAGCACCTGCGGCGGGACGAACTGCTGCGCGGCAACGCGCTGATCGAGGCGGGGACGTTCGGCGCCATCCTGGCCGGCACCATTGCGGGGGCGCAGTTGATTGCGGTGCCGAACGGTCCCGCCTGGTCCTCGGCGGCGGGGCTGGCGGTTGCAGCGGCGGGGTTCGCGGCGGCGCTGCGGGTGCCGCACGCCACGCCGGCGTCGCCGGGCTTGCGGGTGGGGTGGAACATCGTGCGGGAGACCGGGGCGCTGCTGCGGGCGGCGCGGGGCAACCGCCCGGTGTGGCTCAGCATCCTGGGGCTGTCCTGGTTCTGGACGGTGGGGTCGGTGTTCCTGACCGAGTTCCCGGTGATGGCCAAGCAGGACTTCGGCGGGGATGCGCACGTCATCACGCTGCTGCTGACGGGGTTCGCGGTCGGGGTGGGCGGCGGGTCCATCCTGGCGGGGCAGCTGCTGAAAGGAGAAGTGTCGGCGCGGCACGTGCCGTTCGCCGGGCTGCTGCTGACAGCGTTCACGTGGGGGTTCGCGGCGCTGGCGGGATCATCGGCGGCGGCGGGGTGGCATACGCCGGGGGATGTGCTGGCGTCCCCGGCCGGGCTTGGGGCGCTGGCGTGCCTGCTGGGGGCGGCGGCGTGCGGGGGCGTGTTCTCGGTGCCGCTGTACGCGATCATCCAGGAGCGGTCGCCGGAGGCGGGGCGGGCGCGGATGATCGCGGCCAACAACGTGATGAACGCGCTGTTCATGGTAGTGGCCGCGGGGGTGGTGGCGGGGCTTGCGGCGGCTGGGATGCGCCCGGCGGCGATCCTGGCGGTGGGCGGGCTGCTGAACCTTGGCGTGGCGGTCTGGATCGTGCGGCTGCTGCCGGCGGACGTGCTGCGGGCGCTGTTCCAGACGTATTTCCGGCGGCTGCACGGGATCACGGTGACGGGGCTGGAGAACATCCCGCCTGCGGACCAGCGCGCGGTGGTGGTGGCCAACCACACGAGCCTGCTGGATGGGGTGCTGCTGGCGGCGTTCCTGCCGGGGCGGCCGACCTTTGCAGTGGACACCTTCATTGCGCGGGCCTGGTGGGTGCGGCCGTTCCTGGCGCCGGTGGAGACCATGCTGGTGGACCCGAGCAACCCCTATGCCGCGCGGGACATGGTGCGGGCGGTGCAGGGCGGGGCGCGGCTGGTGATCTTCCCGGAGGGGCGGATCACGCGCACGGGCGGGCTGATGAAGGTCTATGACGGGTCAGGCATGGTGGCCGACAAGGCGGACGCGGTGATCGTGCCGGTCCGCATAGACGGGCTGCAGCACTCCCGGGCCTCGCGCATGGGAGGCAAGCTGCGGCTGCGGTGGTTCCCGCGGGTGCGGCTGCAGGTGCTGCCGCCCGTTCGCCTGCATGTGGACCCGGCGCTGCAAGGGCGCGTGCGCCGGCGCGCGCTGGGGCACGCCCTGGGCGACGTGATGGCGCGGACGGAGGCGCTGACCCGGCCGATCAACCGGCCGCTGTTCGCGGCGCTGCTGGACGCCGCGGACCTGCATGGGCGCAGCGCGCTGGCGCTGGAGGATCCGGCCTTCACCCCGCTCAGCTTCGGGCGGACCTTGCTGGGCGTCGCGGCGCTGGCGCCGAAGCTGGCGGCGATGACGCGGCCGGGGGAGGCCGTGGGGGTGATGCTGCCCAACGCCGCGGGGACGGTGGTGACGTTCTTTGCGCTGCAAGCGGCCGGGCGGGTGCCGGCGATGCTGAACCACTCGGCGGGGGCAGAGTCCATGCTGGCGGCCTGCACCGCGGCGGAAGTGCGGACGGTGCTGTGCAGCCGGCTGTTCGTGGAGCGCGGCAAGCTGGGCCGCGTGGTGGCGGCGATGGAGGGGCGGGTCCGCTTCGTGTGGATGGAGGACGTACGGGCCTCCATCGGGCGGGGCGACAAGCTGAGCGCGCTGTGGGCGGCGCGGCGGCTGCGGCGGCTGCCCGGCGCGGGGGCCGATCCCGCAGGCCCCGCGGTGATCCTGTTCACGAGCGGGTCGGAGGGTGCGCCCAAGGGGGTCGTGCTGTCGCACCGCAACCTGCTGGCCAACCTGGCGGGGATCGGGTCGGTGATTGACTTCAGCCCGGCGGACCGGGTGCTGAACGCGATGCCGATGTTCCATTCGTTTGGGCTGACGGGGGGTACGCTGCTGCCGGTGCTCGCGGGGGTGCGGACGTTCCTGTATCCGTCGCCGCTGCACTACCGGGTGGTGCCGGAGATCGCCTACGGCACGGATGCGACGGTGACGTTCGGGACCGACACGTTCCTGCAGGGGTGGGCGCGGTTCGCGCACCCCTACGACTTCCGGGCGATGCGCTTCGTGATCGCGGGGGCGGAGAAGGTGCGGGAGGAGACGCGGCGGCTGTATGCCGACCGGTTCGGCGTGCGGGTGCTGGAGGGGTATGGCGCGACCGAGACGGCGCCGGTGCTGTCCCTGAACACGCCGATGCACAGCCGGCCCGGCACGGTGGGCCGGCTGCTGCCGAACCTGGACTACCGGCTGGAGCCGGTGCCGGGCGTGGACGTGGGCGGGCGCCTGCTGGTGCGGGGGCCGAGCATCATGCTGGGCTACCTGCGCCACACCGCGCCGGGCGTGCTGGAGCCGCCGGAGGGCGGCTGGTACGACACCGGGGACATCGTGACGGTGGAGGACCGCTGGATCACGATCCTGGGCCGGGCCAAGCGGTTTGCGAAGATCGGCGGGGAGATGGTGTCCATGGCGGCGGCGGAGGCGCTGGCGGTGCAGCTTTGGCCGGATGCGCAGCACGCGGTTCTGTCCCAGCCGGACGAGCGCAAGGGGGAGCAGCTCGTGCTGCTGACGACCCAGCCGGGGGCGGCGGGGCGGGACCTGCTGGCGTTCGCGCGGACGCGGGGGGTGCCGGAGATCGCAGTCCCGCGGATGGTGCGGGTGGTGGACAAGGTGCCGGTGATGGGGTCCGGAAAGACGGATTATCCGGCGGCGCAGCGGATGCTGGAGGCGGCGGGGGTGGCGGTGGGGTAAGGGGACCCGCCTGCTTCCCTCTCCCGGAGGGAAGGGGGGGGCAGAGAACATGCTTCCCGTTCTGCCTGCCGTTGCGCTACCGTCCCGGCTGGAGGGACCCATGCCGCAGCGCCTTGACCCCCGGCTGTTCCAGATCGCCAGCCTTGGCGCGCTGCTGGCCGCCAACATCGCTTGGTTCGATTTTGGAGCGCGGCCGGGGCAGAGCGTGGTGACGCTGGGGGCGGCGCTGCTGGCGCAGGCGGGGTTCTGCCGGGTGTTCGGAGTGGCGTTCGATTGGCGCAGCCCGCTGATTACGGGGTTGTCGCTGAGCCTGCTGCTGCGGACCAACGTGCCGCTGCTGTGGGCAGCGGCGCCTGTGCTGGCCATCGGGTCCAAGTTCCTGCTGCGGGTGCGGGGCAAGCACCTGTTCAACCCGGCGGCGTTCGCCATCGTGGCGCTGCTGCTGACGGCGGACGGGGTGTGGGTCTCGCCGGGGCAGTGGGGCGCGGCGGCGTGGCTGGTGCTCTTCATCGCGTCGGCGGGCGGGCTGGTGCTGACGCGGTCCACCCGGTTGGACACCGCGGTGGGGTTCCTGCTGTGCTTCGGCGGGCTGCTGGCGTGGCGGGCTTGGAACCTGGGCGACCCCTGGGCGATCCCGCTGCATCAGATGCAGGCGGGGAGCCTGCTGCTGTTCGCGTTCTTCATGGTGACGGACCCGCGCAGCACGCCGGACAGCCGGGCGGGGCGGATGCTGTTCGTGGCCGGGGTGGCAGGGCTGGCCTACCACCTGCTGTTCGCGTGGCAACTGCGGCCCGGGCTGTACTTCTCGCTGATGGCGGTGTCCTGCCTGACGCCGCTGATTGACCTGCTGCTGCCGGCGGAACGGTTCCGGTGGCGGCGAAGCTCCCAAAGTGTGCAATTGGAGGCGTGATGCGGACCTTGCTGCTTGCGGCCACGATCCTGTTTGGCGCTTGCGAAAGCGTGCGGGCGTTCTGCGGCTTCTATGTCGCGCAAAGCGGCGACAAGCTGCTCAACCATGCCAGCAAGGTGGTGCTGGCGCATGAGGGCGACCGCACCGCCATCACCATGAGCAGCGACGTGTCGGGCAACCCGCGGGACTTCGCGCTGGTGATCCCGGTGCCGACCACGATCCAGCGGGACCAGGTGAGGCTGGTGCAGTCGCAGACGGTGGACCACCTGGACAGCTTCAGCGTGCCGCGGCTGGTGGAGTACTTCGACCCCGACCCGTGCGAGCCGCCGATGCCTGCCTCGGTCCGCAGAGCCGTGCCCCTGCCCGCTCCTGCGATGGAGCGGGCGCGCGGGGCGGATGCGCTGGGCGTCAAGGTCGAGGCCAGCTACAGCGTCGGCGAGTACGACATCCTGGTGCTGTCGGCGCAGAACAGCGGGGGCCTGCTGACCTGGCTGAACACGAACGGCTACAAGGTGCCGGTTGCCGCGGAGCCGACGGTGCGCAGCTACCTGGGCCAGCGGATGCAGTTCTTCGTCGCCAAGGTGAACCTGGAGCGGCAGGAGCGGAGCGGCAACCCGTTCCTGCGTCCGATCCAGGTGGAGTACCGCTCGCCGAAGTTCATGCTGCCGATCCGGCTGGGGACGGTGAACGCGGAGGGTCCTCAGGAGATGGCGGTGCTGGCGCTGACGCAGCGCGGGCGGGTGGAGACGACCAACTACCGGACGATCCGGATGCCGACGGGGACGGAGGTGCCGCTGTTCGTGAAGGACGACTTCGCCGGGTTCTACAAGGCGGCGTTCGACCGGCAGGTGTCGGATGCCGACGGGCGCGCGGTGTTCCTGGAGTATGCGTGGGACATGGGGAGCTGCGACCCATGCTCGGCCGCGCCGCTGAGCGGGGACGAGCTGCGGGAACTGGGCGCGACTTGGACTGGGAGTGCGGGCGGCGGGCGCGGCGGGGCGGGCGCGTTCGTGACCCGGCTGCACATCCGCTACGACCGGGACCACTTCCCGGAGGACCTGGCGCTGCAGGAGACCGCCGACCGCGAGAACTACCAGGCCCGCTACGTCCTGCAGCGGCCCTGGACGGGCGCTGCGGCGTGCGAGGCGGGGCAGCGCTACCTGCGGTCGCTGCCGGTGCGCGCCGCACGCCAGGCGGCCAACCTGCTGGAGTTGACGGACTGGTCGTATGCCGACGTGCGCAGCAAGATGGAGGCGTCGGGCCAGCGGCTGCCGTAGGCTGGCGGGCTACAGCGCGGGGCGGCCGTGCGGCGCGGGACGGCGCGGGGTCAGGCCACGGCCTGCTGGCCGGTGGCCCCGGCGGAGGCGACCTGGTTCCGTCCGGCGCGCTTGGCCTCATACAGCGCGGCATCGGCGTCCTGCACCAGAGTGCCCTCGTCCCCATCCAACCAGGGATGGGCCGCGGCCACGCCGATGCTGACGGTCAGGATGCCTGCCGCGCTGCCTGCATGCGGGATGGCGAGCGCCAGCACGGCGGCACGGATGCGCTCGGCGACCACCAGCGCGCCCGCGGCCTCCTGCCCCGGCAGCAGCACGGCGAACTCCTCCCCGCCATAACGCGCGCCCAGGTCCGCGGTGCGGCGGAGGCAGCACTGGATCGCGCCGGCGACGGCCTGCAGCGCGCGGTCCCCCTCGGGATGGCCATTGGCGTCGTTGAACGCTTTGAAGCCGTCGGCATCAATCATCAGCAAGCTGACGGGGCGGCGCGTTCGGGCGGACGCCTCCCAGGCCTCGTGCAGCCCCGCCTCAAACGCCCGGCGGTTCGCCAGGCTGGTGAGCGCGTCGGTGGCTGCCATCACCTCCAGCCGGCCTGCCGTGGCCCGAAGCGCCCGCTCGGCCTCCAGGCGGCGAAGCACCTCGCGCCGGAACAGCAGGCAGAGCAGCAGCGTCGCCGCGCTCAGGCCGGCCAGCATGGAGCCGATGACCGCGGCCTTGCGCCACCAGGGCCGGTAGATGGTGTCCGTGGCGACGCCAAGGTTGACCAGCAGGGGCAGGTCGCCGATGCCGCGGTAGGAGTACAGTCGCTGTACCCCGTCCACGGCGGAGCGCGTGGTGAACTGGCCGGTCCGCGCCAGGGCGAACTGCCGCACCACGTTCGATCCAGGGATTTCGGTGGTCATGTCGGCATCGCCGGGCCGGGGAGGATAGCGGGCGATCAGGCGGCCATCTGCAGCGAGCAGGATGATCGCGCCGTCCTGTCCGAGATCCAGGCGGGAGAACAATTCCTTGAAGTAGGCGAGGCGCAGGGTGCCGACAACCACACCCTCGAACCTGCCGTCCGCGGCGGACAGGCGGCGGCTGAGGGCGATGCTTGGGTCGCCGCCGCGCAAACGGCTGCGGAAGGGACGGCTGACGAACAGCCCGGCGTCGGCACGGTCCCGATGCACCTGGAAGTAGTCGCGGTCGGCGAGGTTCAACGGGTGCGGCACCGGGGCGGTGCTGTCCGCGACGATGGTGCCCTGGGCATCCAGGACCAGCATCGAGCCGAGGTAGTCGGCGGTTGCGGCACGGTCGAAGACGGCGGCTTGGCGCAGCTCCGGGCTGACCTCGTCGAGTCCGGGCAGCCGCAAAGCGTCGGCGGTGCCCTGAATGGACAGGTCGTAGGCGGCGACCGTGCGGCTGATGTCGCGCTCCAACGCGAGGACGAGGTTGGCCGACGCCTGCTCGGCCTGGCGCCAGGCGTCCTGCCGGGCGTCCAGCAGCACCACTGTCCCAGCCAGGAGGGTGCACAGCGCGACCAGCAGGCCGAACAGGGTCAGCCCGCGCGCCGATGGCCCGGTGCGGCCCGGCCCATGTTTCGTTCCGTAGCCCCTGACGCCGTGCAATGCCCCGTTCCGCGTTGGGCCGGTGCCTGACGTGCACGGCGCCGCAACCCTAAGAAGCCCAACCCTCATGTTCATGCAACCGGAATGTGCGTGCCGGCACATGGGTTCGATGAGGCGGACCAGAAGAACGTCAGCTCGTGCTTATTGTGCGACAGGTGGCGCAGCGTGCCGCCAGGGATGGCGGCGAAGGCGGCGGCAGCGTCCAGGTCCGTCGCACCCTGGAACTTGACGCTGCACACGATGCGGCCGACGCAGCCCGCGGCGATCCAGCGCAGCACCAGGGCCAGCAGGCGCGGGGGATAGGCGATGACGTCGCTGAGCAGCCAGTCCGCCGGCTCGGGGGGCAGGGCGAAGGCGCTGTCCAGCACCTGCTCGACGCCTGGCATGGCGGCGACGCGAGGGTCCAGCGGCGCCTTGTCCACGGCCCGCACCTGCGCGCCCAGGCTGGCCACCGCCCAAGTCCAGCCGCCGGGGGCGGCGCCGAGGTCCACGCAACGGTCGCCGGGACCGGGGCGCGCGCCCAGGAGGGTCAGGGCCTCCCACAGCTTGAGGTAGGCGCGGCTGGGAGGGCCGAGGTGGTCTTCCTGGAAGCGGCACTCGCCATTGGGGAAGAGGCTGGTCTTCGTGGGGCTGAGCAGCAGGCGGTCCGGGGCCAGGAGGGTCCATGCGCCGAGGTGGGACGTGGGCGCCGGGTCGGGGAAGCGGAGCGGGGCCGCGCGGACGGGGGGCAGGCGCCCGGTGATGAGCGCCATGCGGCGGTGGTGGCCGGCGGCGTAGGCGGACCAGTTGCGCTGCACGCCGCGCAGGGCGTCGGCGGCGGCCTTGACAGAGGGGGCGGGATGCTCCTGCGGCGCGGTCCAGACGTCCAAGGCCCAGGCGCTCGGGTAGGGCGGGGCCGGGGAGAGGGCGAGGCGGCCGTGCCAGGCGTGGATGGGGATGCCTGCGCGCTGCAGCTCCTCAAGCAGGGGCTGCTCCAGTCCTTCCGCGGCGAGGTAGGCGCTTGCGGCGGCGCTGGCCGCCACGCCGTCCGCCACGCCGGCTGTCAACGAGGGCGGCGCAGGGCGGACGCGCCCAGCAGCAGCCAGCCGAGCATGAAGGCCGTGCCGCCGACGGGGGCGAGCGCGACCAGGCGGGGGCCGCCCAGGGCGGAGAGGTAGATCGTGCCGCAGAACAGCAGCAGGCCCACGGCGAAGGCGGACCCGGCGAGATGGGTGAGCCGGCCGCCGCGCGCCCCCCACAGGCCCGCGCCGACCAAGGCCAGGGCGTGCCAGCCGTGCATCTGCACGGCACTGCCGAGCGCCCGGGCGTCGCCGCCCGCGAGGTGCGCCGCGCCGGCGGCGGCCGCCACGGCCAGCAGGCCGGCGAACGCCCCAGCGGCGACCCAGGCACGACAGGGTGTGTCCATGCGGCGCAGCAATACCGCGCCGCAGCCGGTTCCGCCACCGTGGGGAAGCGTGTACAATCCCCGGATGCCGCGCGGTGACTTGTTCCCTGAAATCGGACCGTTCGAGACCGGATACATGCCGCTGTCCGGCGGCCACGTCATGTACTGGGAGCAGGTCGGCGCGACGCGCGGCCAGCCCGTGCTGTTCCTGCACGGCGGCCCCGGGGCCGGGGCTGGGACGGTGCATCGGCGGTTCTTCGATCCCGCGTTCTGGCGGGTCGTGATCTTCGACCAGCGCGGGGCCGGACGGTCGCGTCCGCTGGGCAGCCTGGCGCACAACACGACACCAGACCTGGTGGCGGACATCGAGACCCTGCGCCGGCACCTGGGGATCGAGCGGTGGCTGCTGTTCGGCGGGTCCTGGGGCAGCACGCTGGCGCTGGCCTATGCGCAGGCGCATCCCGACCGGGTGCGCGGGCTGGTGCTGCGCGGGGTGTTCCTGGGGCGGCGTGCGGAGGTGGACTGGTTCCTGCACGGGCTGGGGCAGGTCTTCCCCGACGCGCATGCGGCCTTCGTGGGGCACCTGCCTGCCGAAGAGCGGCATGACATCCTGGGTTCCTACCTCCGGCGGCTGACCAGCCCGGATCCCAACATCCACATGTCGGCGGCGCGGGCCTGGTCGGTGTATGAGGGGTCGTGCAGCACCTTGCTGCCCAGCCCGGACACCGTCGCCAGCTTCGCGCAGGACCGCACCGCGCTGGGGCTGGCGCGGATAGAGGCGTACTACTTCGCGCACGACCTGTTCCTGCCGCTGGACGGCCTGCTGGGCGGGATGCACCGGATCGGGCACCTGCCGGCGGAGATCGTGCAGGGGCGCTACGACATGGTGTGCCCGGCGCGCACAGCGTTCGAGCTGGCGGCGGCGTGGCCCAATGCGCGGCTGACGGTGGTGCCGGACGCCGGGCATTCGGCGCTGGAGCCGGGGGTCCGGCGGGCGCTGGTGTCGGCGGTGGAGCGGTTCCGGACGGTGCGGTAGGAGCCTCCGCCGGGGCACACTGTGGACGTCTGGATGGGTGACGGTTCGGTGAACGAACGCGGACGGGGGTGAGGCGTTCACCCCGCCACACGCCGCATCGGCGGCTTGTTCACAAGGAGCGAACGATGATCCGCCACTTCCGCCCAGCCCTTGCGCTGGTGCTGCTGCCGTTGGCCGCCTGCAACACCGACCGGTCCAACGCCTTCAATGCGACGGTGCCGCAGCCGATGGCGGCCGCCGTGACGATGAGCGCGCAGGACAGCCGCTTCGTCAACGCCGCGGCATCGAGCGACCAGTTCGAGATGCAGTCGTCGCAGGCGCTGCTGCAGAAGTCGCGCAACCCGGCCGTGCGCGCCTATGCCCAGATGATGATTGACCAGCATACCGCCAGCACGCAGCAACTGACGCAGATCGCCGCGGCCAAGGGCGCGGCGCTGAGCCAGGGGCTGGACCCAACGCAGGAGCGGCTGCTCGCCGCGGTGCAGGGCGCCGGCCCCGGCAGCGTGGACCGCACCTACCTGAGCGGCCAGACGACAGGTCACGCGGCGACCGTGCTGACCTTCAACGACGAGATCAAGAGCGGGGCCGACGCCGACGTGAAGGGCTTTGCGCAGCAGAACCTGCCGATGATCCAGCAGCACCTGGACGACGCCCGGCGGCTGTCGCGCAGGCGGTAGGATGGCTTCTTCCTCCTGCTTCGGGGGAGGGCCGGGGTGAGGGTGGCCCCATGCATGAGGCTGCCCGCGGCGGGGCAGACCTCGGATGGGCCGAGCCTGTGGCTGCTTTCCTCACCGGGACCGCGGACCGCTCTGCGGTTCGATCCTGGAGGAGAGGGCGCGGCGAGCATAGCCCCGCCCCGCCAACTGCTGCATCCTGTCCGCATATGGCGGAGGATGCGGCAGTGAAGGTTGGGGTGGTCGGCTTGGGCAGCATGGGGATGGGTGCCGCCCTCCACCTGCAGGGTGCAGGGCATGCCGTCCACGGCTGCGACACCCGCCCCGGCGCGGGCGCGGAGCTGGAAGCGGCAGGCGGGGCCTGCGCCGCAGATGTGTCCGCCCTGCCGCCGGAACTGGACGCGTTGATTGTCTTCGTCGTCAACGCCGCCCAGGCCGACGCTGTGCTGTTCGGCCCAGCCGCCGCACTGGAGCGGGTGGCCCCGGGCGGAGTCGTGCTCTGCTGCACGACCGTAGCGCCCGAAGCCGCCCGGACGTTCGCGGAGCGGGTGACCGGGACGGGACGGCTGTTCCTGGACGCTCCGGTGTCCGGCGGTGCCGCAGGCGCCCGGGGCGGCAGCATGACCGTGATGGCCAGCGGCGCCCCGGCGGCGTTCGAGCGTGCAGGGCCGGTGCTGGACGCCATTGCCGGGAAGGTCTGGCGGCTGGGCGACGAGGCCGGGGTGGGCAGCACCGTCAAGATGGTGAACCAGCTGCTGGCGGGCGTTCACATCGCGGTGGCCGGGGAGGCGATGGCGCTGGGGATACGCGCCGGGGCGGACCCGCAGGTGCTGTACGACGTGATCTCGACCTCGGCGGGCAGCAGTTGGATGTTCCAGAACCGGGTGCCGCACATCCTAGCGGGGGACGACACGCCGCTGTCGGCGGTCAACATCTTCGTCAAGGATTTGGGCATCGTGCTGGACCAGGCGCGGGCGCTGACCTTCCCGCTGCCGATGGCGTCGGCGGCGCACCAGTTGTTCCTGGCCGCGGCGGCTGCGGGGCATGGCGGGCGGGACGACGCCTTCGTGATCCGGGTGTGGGAGGCGCTGGCGGGAATCGCCTTGCCGGGGCCGAAGGCGTGACGCCGACGGAGCAGATGCGGGCCTCCATCGCGGCGGACCGGGCCTATGCCGATCCGGCGCTGTGGATCTGGCGCGTGCCGGACGACGACCTGCTGGCCCGCGCTGCCGCGCTGGAGGCGGAGGGGCCGCGCGGCCGCCCGCTGTGGGGCGTGCCGGTGGCGGTGAAGGACAACATTGATGTGGCGGGGATGCCGACCACGGCGGGTTGCCCGGACTACGCCTACCATCCCGCGGAAGACTCGCCCGCCGTCGCGCGGCTGCTGGCGGCGGGGGCCGTCGTGATGGGCAAGACCAACCTGGACCAGTTCGCAACGGGGCTGGTCGGCGTGCGGTCGCCCTATGGGGTGCCGCGGAACGCGTTCGACCCGGCGCGCGTGCCGGGCGGCTCGTCGTCCGGGTCGGCGGTGGCGGTGGCGGCGGGGATCGTGCCGGTCAGCCTGGGAACGGACACTGCCGGGTCGGGACGGGTGCCGGCGATGTTCGGCGGCATCGTGGGGCTGAAGCCGACGCTCGGCGCGGTGCCGGTGCGCGGGGTGGTGCCGGCGTGCCGGTCCATTGACACGGTCTCGGTGTTCGCGCGCACGGTGGACGAGGCGCTTGGGGTGCTGCGGGTGGTGGCCGGGTGGGACGCGGCGGACCCGTATTCGCGGCGGGCGCCGGCGGGTTGGCTGCGGCGGGGGGCACGGACGGCGGGGCGGGTGGCGGTGGCGGACGACCTGGGGGCGTGCGCGCCGGGCGTGGCGGAGCTGGTGCGGCGGGCTGCGGCGTCCGTGGCGGCGGTGCCTGTGCCCATCGCGCCGTTCCTGGCGCTGGCGCGGCTGCTGTATGACGGTCCCTGGGTGGCGGAGCGGACGAGCGCGCTGCGGGCGATGCTGAACCGTCCGGGGAGCCTGCACCCGGTCACGCGAGCGATCCTGACGGGCGGGCTGGAGCGGCGCACGGTGGATGCGTTCGATGCGTTCCACCTGCAAGCGCAGGTGCGGCGGGAGGCGGAGGCGTTGTTCGAGCATTACGACGCGCTGCTGGTGCCGACTGCGCCGTTCTGTCCGACGCTGGCGGAGGTGGAGGCCGATCCCATCGGGCCGAACAGCCGGCTGGGGACCTACACCAATTGGGTCAATTTGTGCGGCCTGTGCGCCATTGCGGTGCCGGCGGGCCTGGGGCGGGACGGGCCTGCGGGCGTCACGGTGATCGGCCCGGCGTGGTCCGAGGGGCGCATCGCCGCCTTGGCCGACGCGCTGCACCGCGGGGCGGCGGACCGGGTTGGGGCGACGGCTACGCCGCTGCCGCCTGCTGCCGGACCGGACCCGGTGGGCGCGGACGAGACGGTGCTGTTCTGCATCGGGGCGCATATGGCGGGGTTGCCGCTGAACGGGCAGGTGACGGCGCTGGGCGGGCGGTTCCTGCGGGCGGCGCGGACGCGGCCCGAGTACCGGCTGCATGTGCTGGGGCCGCGTCCAGGGATGGTGCGGGGCGGGACGGGGGCGGTGGCCGGGGAGGTCTGGGCGCTGCCGACGGCTGCGATCGGCACGCTGCTGGCGCAGGTTGCGCCGCCGCTGGGGTTCGGGACGGCGATGCTAGGGGACGGGCCGTGCCTGTCGTTCCTGGCGGAGGCGGCGGGGGTGGAGGGCGCGCGGGACATCACCGCACTGGGCGGATGGCGGGCCTACCTGGCAGAGGGTTAGCGGCCAGGCTTTGCCGGCAGGGCTATATCCAGCGCGTCGCCCACAGTGCGAAAATACCCAGGCCGAGCAGCGCAAACGGTCCGGATAGCGTCAGCAGGAAGAACTCAGCCATCCCTCAATCTCCCCAGCACGGCTTGCGCCACGAGATGTAGTTCTGCGCCGACGAAGAAACAAACGGATGCGACCAGCAACAGCCACCATCGCGGGACCGTGGCGAGGGTGCCGTAGAGTGCGCCGACCATCGGCGCGATGGTGCCGGTGATGGCCACGGCAATGCCCGTGGTGCTCAGCGCGCCGGCGGGCAGCTTTATGCGCTCGTTGTGGACCATGTTGGAGGCGGGCTGGGGCTGAGGCAGCAGAGTTGGGGGCGTCATCGGGCGTTCTGGAAGGCCAGGGCCTCGACCGGATGCGGGGCCGGGGCGTGGTGCAGGCGGTGCAGGACGTGCATGGCGAGGGCCGCGTCCTCGAACGCGCCGTGGGCTGCGCCGGCGCGGGCGGGGAGGCCGAGATGGCGCAGCACCAGGTCCAGCTTGGCGGGCTGGCCGGCGTGGCGGGCGCGGAACTCCGTCATGGTGCAGTAGCGTCCACCGCGCCCGCCCGGGGCGGGGAGGCCGAGGCGCGCGAACTCCTGGGCCAGCATGCGCAGGTCGAAGGCGAGGTTGTGCGCGACCAGCACCCGCCCGTGCAGGGCGGCGCGCACCTGGTCGGCGTGGCCGGCGAAGGACGGCTGCCGCGCGAGGAACGCATCGGCCAGGCCGTGGACACGCAGGGCGATGGGGTGGCTGGGGCGCCCGGGGTTGAACACGAGGTGCAGCGCCGGGCCGGACGGGCGCAGCCCGGCGTCCAGGGGGATGGCTGCCAACGAGACGATCCGGTCGGCGCCGGCGGTGCCCGTAGTCTCGGTGTCCAGCACCACGGCTTGGCGGCGGGCGGGGATGTACTTGCAGCCGGGGAGGCGGTGCGGGGCGGCTTGGTCCATGGTGGAGGGTCGTGCGGCAGGGCCTGGGGGTCAAGCGGGCCGCCCGGTCCCGGGAGCGTCGTCGCGATGCGCCCTTGCCGTGCGGCCTGCCGTGCGGCGGCGCGGTGCCGGGCGCCCCTGGACTGCCGCGGCGCAAGTGCGCCTCGCAATGACGACGGGGGTAGGTGGTGTCGCGGCGGCAGGCGGGTGCATGGTCCCGCGATGGCGAGGCGGCCGGGTGTCGCGGTGGTCCTGCTTTGATCGAGTGCTGGGAAAGCTGGTGCGGACGGCGGGACTCGAACCCGCACTCCCCTGGGGGACTCAGATTTTCATCCCACTTCGGCTTTCGCCGCCGCCCCGGGGGTGGCCCGCGGGACGTTCGTGGTCTGGACTATCCCTTCGCCATGCAGCCGGCAGCGCCGGATGCGGCAGGCGCCCCCCGTCTAGTCTCTACACCTTCCCCGGCGGCCTGATGGGGCCGGGGCTTGGCTCGGGATCGGCTTGGACGGGGCGGCCCCGCCGTTAGCGTTCCCCGAGTTTGAGGGGTTCTACGCCGCGGGTTTCCCCGCGGGCACTCCAATCAGAAGTCTGCAGCGTCTACCGTTCCGCCACGTCCGCGTGGGACCGAACATAGCACCTGTTCAGGACTGCGCCACCGGCCCCCCTGCCACTTCGCACGCAATGTCCAGGGCGCGGCGGATCAGGGTCTCGTTGGCCTCGGGCGTGCGGAAGGCGCTGTGGGCGGACAGGGTGACGTTGTCCAGCAGCGTGAGGGGGTGGCCCGGCGGCAGCGGCTCATGGTCGAACACGTCCAGGGCGGCGTGGGACAGGGGGCCGTGGCGGAGCGCGTCCAGCAGCGCGGCTTCCTGGACCAGGGCGCCGCGGGCGGTGTTGACGAGGATGGCGCCTGGGCGCATCGCGGCCAGCTCGGCGGCGCCCAGGATGCCGCGGGTCTCGTCGGTCAGCAGCAGGTGCAGGGACAGGACGTGGCTGTCCGCGAGAAGCTGCGGCAGGGGCACGAAGCGCACGCCGTCCGCGGTGCGCGGGGTGCGGTTCCAGGCGATCACCTCCATGCCGATGCCCTGGCCGATGCGCGCCATCTCCGCGGCGATGCCGCCGTAGCCCAGCAGGCCCAGGGTCTTGCCGCGGAGCTGCGTGCCCTCGGTCCGCGGCCAGGCGCCGGCGCGGACGCCGCGGTCCATGCGGGCGAGGCCGCGGGCGGCGGCCCACATGAGCGCCGCCGCGTGCTCGGCCACGGCCACGTCGCCGTAGCCGCGTATGGTGTGGACCGTGACGCCCTGGGCGGCCAGGGCTTCGGGGTCCATGTAGCTGCGGGCGCCGGTGCCCAGGAAGATGACGTGGCGGAGGTCTGGGCAGGCGCGCAGGGCGTCCGCGGGCATGGTAGTGTGGTCGTTGAGGACGAAATGACAGCCGGCGAGCAGGGCGGGAAACTCCGCCGGGTCCACCTGCGCTTGCATGTTGAGGGCCACCGCCGGGTCGCTGCCGCGGCGGACCGCGTGCAGCACCCCAGCGAGCGCCTCGCTTGCGTCCAGGAACAGTCCCTTCATGCCGCACCCCTCATGTGACCTCAGCCCCGCCTGCCCCGGCCCGACCTGTTCCAGCCCGACCAGTTCCAGCCCCGGGCGCCCCGACACTGCTATGGGCGCCCGCGGCGGGCAAGGCGCGGCGGACCGTATGCGATTGACGGTGCGGGGGCGGGTGGCCCATCGTCCTGCCATGAAGCAACTCACGTCCGTGCTGGCCGCTTGCGGGCTGGCGACCTTGCTGGTGGCCTCTCCCGCGGGGGCGCAAAAGGGGTCGTCCCGCACGCCGTCCGATGGGCTGCGGACCAGCGGGGACGGGTTCAACCTGCCGGGCAAGCCGCCGCCGCTGGGGCAGTCGAGCAGCTTCGACCCGGGCACTTTGCCGCGGATAGAGGGGCCGCGGGTCGAGGGGCAGCGCGGGGGGGACGGCCGTGTGCCATCGGCCAGCGAGCGTCCGACCAGCAGCGGCACCGGCTTCGTGGTGGCGGACGGCCGGGTGATGACCAACAACCACGTGGTCGAGGACTGCGGGCGCATGGCGGTGCGCAGCGCCGCGGGCACGCGGTTCGCGGCCAAGGTGGAGGTGACGGACCGGCGTCGCGACCTGGCGCTGATGAGCGTGCCGTCCAGCGTCGGGCCGCCGCTGACCTTCCGCGACAATCCGCCGGTGCAGCGCGGGGAGACCGTCGTGACCTACGGTTTCCCCTTGTCGGGCCTGCTGTCGTCCGGCCCCACGCTGACGACGGGGGACGTGAGCGCCTTGGCCGGGCTGCGGGACAACCCGGTCAACCTGCAGATCAGCGCGCCGGTGCAGCCGGGCAACTCCGGCGGGCCGCTGCTGGACAGCCAGGGCAACGTGATCGGCGTGGTGGTCAGCAAGCTGAACGCCGCGCGCATCGCGGAGATCACCGGGGGGGACATCCCGCAGAACGTGAACTTCGCGGTGAAGGGGACGGAGGCGCTGGCGTTCCTGCGGGCGAACGGGGTGCAGCCGCAGACGGCGAGCAGCACGGGGACGGACAAGCGGAACACGGAAATCGGGCAGATCGCCAACGCCTCTACCGTGCACGTGCTGTGCTTCCGGCAGTAAGCCGCGGGATTGGGTTCGCGCGGCGGCGGATGGCGCCGCGCTTGTCCGGCCTACCCAGATCGTTTGACCGTGGGTGGACGGCTTGTCCGGCTGGGACGCGCACGCTATTTGTTGGGCTGCGCGGGCGTAGCATAGTGGTAATGCGGTAGCCTTCCAAGCTACTGATGAGGGTTCGATTCCCTCCGCCCGCTCCAGCCCGCGGGCAGCGCGACCCCTATCGCAGCAGAATGTAGTTGATCGTCAGCGGAATAGTGATGGTCGGGTCGGTGTTCTCCGCCGGCAGGGGCGCCAGTTGCGCGTTGCGCCACACGGCTTCGGCAGCCATGTCGAGCCACCTTGATCCGCTGCTGCTTTTAACCTGCACCGACTGCACGCGGCCTAGGCGGTTCACGACCAGCACAACCTGGACCGTGCCGTCCTCCCCGGTCGCGGCGGCCTGCGGCGGGTAGAAGCGGTGGCGGCGCCAGTAGTCCGCCAGGCCCTGCGCCCAGTCCGCGCCGATGTTGCGGGCGCGCACGTCGAAGAAGGCCTCGGACCGGTTCGGGCCGGGCTTGGGCGTGCCGAGCGAGAAGTCTATCGCCCTTGATCCCGCGGACCCGCGGGGCGCGGGGGCGCGACTGGCGGCCGGGCCGAAGTTGAGGTCCATCGGCGCGCCCAGGCTGCCAAGCTGCTGCTGCGGTGCCGCCGGGGCCGGGCGCGGACGGGGCGGGGCCAGGGGCGGCAAGGGCGGGGGCGGGGCGGGCACGGCGAAGTCGGGCACGAGGTCGCGCGGGGTCTGCGCGGGCGGCAGGGCGTCCGGCTGCGCCAGGCGGACGGCGGGCGGGGCTGACGGGACCGGCGGGGGCGGAATGGGCGGGGGCGGCGCTGGGATGGGCAGCGTGGCCTCCGGCGCGGGATCGGGCGGCGGCGCCGGGTCAGGCGGCGCCGGGCTTGGCTGGGGTGGAGTGGGTTGGGTTTGGCTAGGCGGCTGGGGTACGGCCGTGGGCGGGGCCATCGCCATCTGGACGGGCGGCTCGGGAATGGGCGGCGGCTCGGCCGGGGACGCGGCGGCCTGGGGCGGCGGAGACGGGTCCGGCTCAGGCGGGGCGGGCGGGGGCGGGACGTCCGGGGCGGGCGGGGCCATCGCAAGCTGCTGCGGCTCGGCAGGCGCAGGCGTTGGGGGTGCAGGCGGGGCAGCCTGGGCCTCCGTGGTCGGCGAAGCCTCGCTGGGCTGGGACGGGGGCGTGGCGTCCTGCGCGGTCTGCTCGGACGTGGACGGGGCCGTGCCGCCGCCGTCGTCGAACACCAGGTCGTAGGACGGGGCGACGGGCTGCGGCGGCTTCTGGCGCGGGACCACTAGCAGCGCGGCCACGGCGGCTGCATGCAGCAGGACGGAGCCGGCCAGCCACCAGGCCCGGCGGCGGCGGGCTGCGGCCGCCTGCCCCGGGAGAGGCAGGCGCGGGCTGGCTGTGACGGTCAGGAGCATAGGTTGCTGGGCATACGTCCCGGGATATAGCGGCCCATGCCGGAGTGCGGAACACTTGCTGCGGACCGCCCGCGCCGGGCGGGCGGCGTCATCAGGCTTGACAGAAGCGCCGCCGCGCTCTTTCTACGTCCCGCGCGGTCCGCCGTGCCCGGCGTGCCGGGCACGGCACCGGTCCATGCAGGGGTGTAGCTCAACTAGGCTAGAGCGCCGGTCTCCAAAACCGGAGGTTGCGGGTTCGATTCCCTCCGCCCCTGCCAACGCACCACACCTTCAAGCGCTGGCGCATCCCGTGCCGGCCTGGCGCAGCCGTCTCGGAGAGTTGCAGGCACATGGCGTTGGCGATTGACCCCCTGAAGTTCTTCCGCGAGGTGCGGGCCGAGGTGGCGAAGGTCACCTGGCCCTCCCGCAAGGAGACCTTGGTCACGACCGGGCTGGTCTTCGCGCTGTCGGCGCTGGCGGCGGCGTTCTTCTTCATTGCGGACCAGCTGATCGGCATCGCCGTGCGGTTCCTGTTCGGGTTCGGAGCCTAGCCATGGCCAAGCGCTGGTACGTCGTCCATGTGTATTCCGGCTTCGAGAAGAAGATCGCGCAGCAATTGAAGGAACTGGCGGCCCAGAAGGGCCTTGCCGACATGCTGGACGAGGTGCTGGTGCCGTCCGAGGACGTGGTGGAGGTCCGGCGCGGGCAGAAGGTGAACTCGGAGCGCAAGTTCTTCCCGGGCTACGTGCTGGTGAAGATGGAACTGACGGACCAGACCTGGCACCTGGTCAAGGACACGCCGAAGGTGACGGGCTTCCTGGGCAGCAAGACGCGTCCCTCCCCGATCAGCGAGGCCGAAGCCGAGCGGATCATGAAGCAGAGCGCTGAGGGCGTGGAGCGCGCGCGTCCGGCGGTCCTGTTCGAGATCGGTGAGCAGATACGGGTGGCGGACGGCCCGTTCACGAGCTTCAATGGCACTGTTGAGGACGTGGACGAAGAAAAGGGCCGCGTGAAGGTCAGCGTCAGCATCTTCGGGCGGTCCACGCCGGTGGAGCTGGAATACAGCCAGGTCGAGAAGGTCTAGCCGGGCATTCTCCTCCCCCGGAGGAGGCAGGCCCTCTACGGCGCGCGGTTCTTCAGGGTGCGCTGCAAGTCGCGCTCGATGGGGGCCAGGTCCGTGGCGTGGTGGGCCAGCGCCACCTCCCGCCAGTCGCCCACGTCCGACACGCGGGTCGGATTGTCGCGCAGCAGCTCGCGCTTGAGGAAGGGGAAGCCGGCGGCGAGCAGTTGCCGCCACAGGTCGCTGGTGGGGTTCAGCGGCGTGCGGTCGGTCACGTGGCCGCGCACCCAGCGGGCGTGGTGCTGCCGGGCGCGGACAGCGGCGTCGGCCAGGTTGGGGCCGCCCTCCTTGAAGTCGGTCAGCAGCTCCGGGTCCAGGTCGCCCACCAGGCTGCCGTAAGGCCAGACGGCCCGGCAGGTGAAGCCGGCGCGCAGCATCTGCTGGGTCAGGCCCAGCTCATATAGCCGAACCAGCCACACCTTGGCCCAGGTCGGGCGGACCGAGGCCCAGAAGCTGCGCCACGCCTCGCTGGCTACCACGCGGGGGCTGAACGCCACCAAGTAGGATTGCAGGTGGTAGCGGGACTGCCAGCTTTCGGTGCAGCCCCACACGTCCGCCACCGAGAAGTCCATGCGGGACAGCAAGTCGTGCAACGGGCGCAGCGGACCATAGACGCTGTCGTTCGCGATAAGCACCATGGCGGTGTTGGGCCGGGGCAGGGCCGCCTGCTCGATCCCCTCGCGCCAGGCGCCGAAGTCGTAGCCGACGTTGCGGCGCACGATCACCCCGGCGCAGAGCAGCTTGACGGCCTCCATCGCCTCCGGGCGCAGGCGGCCGGCGTTGGTGACGAACACGACGGACACGCCCGCCGCGGCCAGGCCGCGGATGTGGTGCAGCACATGGTCCCGCACCTCCCCGCCGCCGTCCCAGTGGACGTAGATGCACACGCGGGGGCCGAGGGGGATGTCCCCGTCGGGCCAGCGGTGGATGATTTGGCTGGGGCTGCGGTGGCGCATCACCTCGTGCCCCAGGCGGGGCAGGAGGTGGTAGCGCAACAGGCTGCCGCCGCGGTGCAGCGCGTCCCAGAGGGCGGTGCGGATCATGCTAGGGCGAGTGAACTGGGTGCGCGTGGGCCGGGGGCGGTTCGGAGGCCGACGCCGGGGCGATGCGGGCCAGGATGTCGGCGGGCCAGCTTAAATCCGGGTGCGCGTCGTGCAGCTCCTGCGTGAGCGCCGCGGCTTCTTCCTGTGCATGCAGCAGGTCGAGCGCCTGCAGCTCGCCGCGCAGCGACGCCCACCATAGCCCGGCGCCGGGCGGGCACAGGACGCGTATGCGGGCCAGGCGGCTCCGGCCCATGGCGGGATCGTGGGCGGCGCCTCCGTCCGGCCCGGCCTGGACGTCCAGCACGCCCAGGAAGAACACCAGGTCGCGCTCGGCGTCCGATAGGGGCCGGGTGCTGCCGGGGCTGGCGAAGGGGGCGTCCATCAGGCCCGTCCGCTCCGCCAGGGCGCGGGCGGAGGCGTATTGGCCGGCGTTGACCAGCCTGGGCACGGCCCACCGGCCAAGGTCCAGGCCGGGATTGTCCTGCACGACCTGCAGCACGAGGGCCGTCTCGCCCTCCCGGTCGGCCATCATGCCCAGGGCCTGCATCTCGCCGTTGAGCGCCGCCCACCACAGCGGGCCGCCGGGGGGTGTGGATGCGCGGACGGCGGCGAAGCGGGGGCGGGCGGCCGCAGGGTCGGGCGGCGTGCCCTGCACGCCCACGACGCCGAGGCAGAACAGGAGATCGCGGTCCTCGTCCGCCAACTGACGGGCGGGAGGCGGCGAAAACTCCTGCGCCGCGGCGTCCAGCAGGCCGCGGGCAAGGCCGAGGTGCCCGGCATTGACCAGCGCGACCAGGCCGCGGCGCAGCATCGTCCGGCGCCGGGCCGTGCCGCCGCTGGGCGAGGGGGGCAGGGCGGCCAGGCGGCCCGGGACGGCGGGGGCGCCGGACGCCGCGGCGCACAGCAGGGCCTCGGCCCGGGCGGTCCATTCGATGTCCTCGGTCTGGCCGTCCTCCATCGCCAGCTCGCCCAGGGCGCGGCGCATAGCGGCGGCGGCTTGGGCTGCGAGGGTGAACTGCCCCTCCAGCGAGGCGCGGGGCGCACCGGCAGCGAGGCGGCGGATGCCGCGGGAGTACAGCACGCAGCCCAGGTTGAGTGGGACAAGCTGGGCCATGCGTTCCAGGGTGCAAGTCTCCAGTTCGGGCGGCAGGCTGGTCAGGGCATCCAGGCTCCAGCCGAAGCGGGCCTGGCAGCCCTGCGCCAGCAGCGCCCAGGCGCGGTCGGCGGCGTCCATGTCGCCGTCGTTGGCGGCTTCCTGGAAGGCGCGCCCGGCCAGGCCCAGGAACAGGTCGCTCGCCGGGTCGAGCTTGGCGGCGCGGCCCTCCAGGTGGGCGCGCAGGGCGGCGCGGAGGCGGGCGGGGTCGCGCTGCAACTGCAAGGGCGCGTCGCTGGCGAAGGCGACCAGGGAGTGGCTGTCCACCTCGACATGCACGTGCGCGAAGCCGCCGACGCGCAGGAGCGCCTGCAGGCTGTCGGAGGTTTGGATCACCAGGTGGAGGCTGGGCGACAGCATCGGGACCAGGATGCCGGGCGGCGTATCCGGGCGGATGTCGCCGCCGTTCGGCGTGGTCAGGATCAGCAGGCCGCCGGGCTTGAGCATGGCGCGGAGGGTGCGGACGAAGGCGGCGGTGGAGGTGACGTGCTCGATCACCTCCGACCCCATGACCACGTCCATCGTGCCACGGGCCTCGTCGTCGTCGCGCAGGTAGCGCAGCTCGATGGGCAGGCCGAAGGCGTCCCGGCCCAGTGCGGCGAGGGGGGCGGGGTCTATGCCGCGGCCCTGCCAGCCCCGGGTGTTGACGGCGTAGTCCAGGCCGAAGCCGTAGCCGCAGCCGACCTCCATGTAGGCGCTGCCGGGCGGGGCCGCGGCCATGGCGAGGGGCTTGGTGATGAGGCCGACGCCGGCGCCCTGCTGCACGTAGAAGGGCACGCGGCCGTACTCGTTCAGGGACGGTTCGGCGTAGTCCGGCGGGACCTGGTCGTCGTAGAAGCGGCAGGTGCAGGCGGGGCAGAGCAGCAGGCGCAGGCGCTTGAGCGGGCTGTCCGGAGGCTGCACGTCCACCTGCAGGAGCTGCGTCTTCGGGTCCTGGGCGGCGCAGTTGGGGCAGGGCAGGGCGCGGAGGGCAGGCGGGGTCTGGAAGCCCGGCGGCATCCAGGTGACGGTTGGCGGCTGGACCTTGGATGGCAGCGCGGGTGAGGCCGGGGCGGCAGGCATGGACATGGGGGGCGTATCCCGCACGGGCGCGGGGAAGGCAAGCGGCGCGGCTTTGCCCGGCGGGGCAAGCACCTCGCAGGGTGTCAGGCTCCCGTTGCGGCGGGCCGTCCCCTGGTGGGTCCGAGCCTCGTCAGGCGGTGCGCGGCGTTGGAGAGGCTGCTAGGGCGCCCTGGTCAACCTGGCATGCCCAGACGACCCGGCTATGCGGCGCCATCGGCCGCCGCGGGCTGCGCGGCCTTGCGGTAGCCGAACGAACGCTCGATGCGCCCCAGGATGTGCGCCCCGGCGGTGATGGGCGGGAACAGGGCCTCCGACTCCGCTGTGCCCAGCGCCCGCGGGTCCACCACCGCCTTGAAATCGGGGTCGTAGAACGTCGCGATGCTGAACCGCTCCCGCCCCGACCGGTTCACGACGCGGTGCGGCGTGCACGCGTAGCGGTCGTTGGACCAGCGCTGCAGCAGGTCGCCCACGTTCACCACGAGTGTTCCCGGCAGCGGCGGCGCGCTGATCCAGTCGCCCGAGGACCGCTCCAGCACCTCAAGCCCGCCGGAGTCGTCCTGCCACAGCAGGGTCAGGCAGCCGAAGTCGGTGTGCGGGGCGAGACCGAACTGGTCCGGTCCTTCCGCCTCCGGGTGCGGCGGGTAGTAGATCACCTGCGTGCGCTGCAGCCGCTTGCGATACATCGCCTCGAAGAAAGCGGCGGGAGCGCCCAGCGACAGCGCGACGCAGCGCATCACCCCGGCGCCGCAGCGGCCCAGCGCCTCGTAGTAGTCCTTCATGGCCGCGTGGAAGCCGGGCTGGCCATCCGGCCAGTTGTTCGGCCCGCGCAGAGGCTCCCCGGCCAGCACGTCCGGGTCGTCCTCCGGCAGCTCCAGGCCCATGGAGAAGAACTCCTTGTAGTCCGGACGGGCCGCGCCGAGCATCAGGGCGTCCCCGAGGGCGTTGAAGCCGCGGTGCCGGGCGTTGACGGCGGTGCGGCGCTTGGCCTCCAGCGGCTGGCGGAAGAACGCCTGCGCCTCCTGCACCGTGCGGGCGATCACCCCATCGGGGACGCCGTGGCCCCGAATGTAGAAGAAGCCGCTGGTGATGCAGGCGCCGTGGATGGCGGCTGCGGCCTGCTGCATGGCGCCGGCGCCGCCTGACAAGGCGCCGGACAGGTCTATGACGGGGAGGGTGGCGGGCATGTGCGGCCTCGGGCAGGCTTGATTGCCTGCAAGCGTCGCGCGCCGCCCCTCCGGGCGCAAGCGTCCTTTGCGCCCTGTCCCGGGATGGGGGCTGCCTATCCCGGGCGCTTAATCCCGCGGCCGATGCCGTGGTAGTCCAGGCCGGCGCCGGCCATGGCCGCGGGGTCGAAGACGTTGCGGAGGTCCATAACCAGGCGCCCGCGCATCAGTTGGCACAGGCGGTCCGGGGAGAGGGCGCGGAACTCGTTCCATTCGGTGATGAGCACCAGCGCGTCGGCCCCGGCGGCGGCGTCGTAGGCGTCGGTGCAGAACTGCACCCCTGCAGGCAGCATGTCCTTGGCGTGGGTCATGCCGACGGGGTCGTAGGCGCGGATGCGGGCGCCCTGCTCGGCCAGGCGGCTCACGATGGGGAGGCTGGGGGCGTCGCGCATGTCGTCCGTCTCGGGCTTGAAGGTCAGGCCCAGCACGGCGATGGTCTTGCCGTGGACGCTGCCGCCGGCGGCCTGGATGACGCGGGCGGCCATGCTGGACTTGCGGGCGTCGTTCACCGCGACCGTCGCTTCCACCAGGCGGGAGGGGGCGCCCCAGTCCTGGGCGATGCGCATCAGCGCCAGGGTGTCCTTGGGAAAGCAGCTTCCGCCGAAGCCCGGGCCGGCGTGCAGGAACTTGCGGCCGATGCGCCCGTCCAGCCCGATGCCGCGGGCCACGTCGTGGACGTCCGCGCCCACGCGCTCGCACAGATCGGCCATCTCGTTGATGAAGGTGACCTTCATGGCCAGGAAGGAGTTGGCGGCGTACTTGGTCAGCTCCGCCGTCTCCAGGCTGGTGAACAGGATCGGTGCCTCGATCAGGTACAGCGGGCGATACAGGCGGCGCAGCACCTCCCGCGCACGCTCGCTGTCCGTGCCGATCACGACGCGGTCGGGGCGCATGAAGTCGCCGATGGCGCTGCCCTCGCGCAGGAACTCGGGGTTGCTGGCCACGTCGAACTCGCCGTCCGGGCGGGCGCGGCGCATGATCTCCTCGATGCGGCGGCCGGTGCCCACGGGGACGGTGCTCTTGGTGACGACGACGGCGTAGCCGGTCAGGGCGCGGGCCACCTGCTCGGCCGCGGCGTTCACGTAGGACACGTCGGCGTGGCCGTCGCCGCGGCGGGTGGGGGTGCCGACGGCGATGAACACCGCTTCGGCCCCGGCGACGGCGGCGGCCAGGTCGTTGCCGAAGGTCAGGCGGCCAGCCTTCACGTTCTCGGCGACCAGGGTGTCCAGGCCCGGCTCGTAGATGGGGATGCGCCCGTCCGCGAGGGCTTCGAGCTTGGCCGAGTCCACCTCGACCACCGCCACTTCGACCCCCAGGTCGGCGAAGCACGCCCCTGACACCAGGCCGACGTAGCCGCCCCCGATCATTGCAATCCGCACGTTGTGTTCCCTGTCCAGTGTCGCCGAGTCCGCCGGCAATGACCACATTCCACGCGCCGCGACCAGACGGGGCGGCAATTGAATGCTCATGCCTGGTGCGGGCCGGGGCGGCCCCGCACGGCATCGTCCAGCGCGTGCTGCTCCCGCCGCGCGGCGTCGGCGGCGCGCTGCGCCGCCTTCCGGGCCAGGAGGGTTGCGACCGCGTCCACCCCGGCGCGGGTCATGGCCAGCACGGCGCGGGCACGGGCCACGTCGGCCTGCGCGCGCTCGCACGCGCAGCGGGCCTGGCCGGCGCGCAGGCGGGCGCCCGGGAGCCAGGCGGCGAAGGCCTCCACCACGCTGTCGTCGCCCTCCAGCGCCGTGGCGGCGGCGGTCTCGGTGGCGATCACCCGCTCCGCCTGCTTGGCGCGGCCGTCCGCATCCGCCTCCGCCTGCAGGGCCTGGGCGAGGGCGGCGAGCGCTTCCTCATGCGCAACGCGGCGCACGCGGGCCAGGGTGGCCAAGGGATCATGCGGCATCGTGGCCCTCCAGGGCTGATCTCAGCAGGCCGAACGCTTCGGGCAGGGCGCCGTGTTCCTCCTTGGGCTGGCGCAGCACGGCCTCGATCCCGGGCGCGAGGCGCAGCGCCTCGTCGGTGGCGGGGTCGGCGCCGGGCCGGTAGGCGCCCAGGCGCACCAGATCCGCGATGTCCGCGTGCAGGGACAAGATGCCGCGGGCGCGGCGGACCAGCGCGGCCTCGTCCCCTGGCAAGCAGCCCGGCACGGTGCGGGACAGGGAGCGCAGGACGTCCACCGCAGGGTAGCGCCCGGCCTCGCCGATGCGGCGGTCCAGGATGACGTGGCCGTCCAGGATGCCGCGCACGGCGTCGGCGACGGGTTCGTTGTGGTCGTCGCCCTCCACCAGCACGGTGAACACGGCGGTGATGTGCCCAGAGGCCGCGCCGCGGTCCGGGCCTGGCCCCGCCCGCTCCAGCAGGCGGGGCAGCTCGGCGAAGACGCTGGGCGGGTAGCCGCGGGTGGCCGGCGGTTCGCCTGCGGCCAGCCCGATCTCGCGCAGGGCGAGGCAGAAGCGGGTCACGCTGTCCATCAGCAGCAGGACGTGCAGGCCCTGGTCGCGGAAGTGTTCCGCAACCGTCATCGCGGCATAGGCGGCCTCCCGCCGCATCAGGGGCGGCTGGTCGGAGGTGGCGACGAGCGCGACGGCGCGGGACAGGCCGGCATCGCCCAGGTCGTCCTCCAGGAACTCCCGCACCTCGCGCCCGCGCTCCCCCACCAGGGCCAGCACCGCCACGTCCGCGCCGGCGCCATGGACCAACTGCGCCATGAGGGTGGACTTGCCGACGCCGGAGCCGGCGAACAGGCCGAGGCGCTGGCCGGCGCGGCAGGTGGCGAACAGGTCCAAGGCCCGCACGCCCAGCCCGATGCGGGGTCCGAGCCTGGCGCGTCCGGCGGCGGGCGGCGGGTCCGCCCGGACGGGGCGCGGCGTCCCGGACGGCAGCGGCCCGCGCCCGTCCAGCGGCTGGCCCAGCGGGTCCGCCACGCGGCCCAGCCAACCGTCCGAGACTCCCAGCGCCGCCCCGCGCACCCGGCCGGACGCGGCTGGCACGCAAGCGGCGCTGCGCGGACCCAGCCCGTCCAGCGGCCCGAACGCCAGGGCGCGCGCCAGGCCGTTGCGGAACCCGACGACCTCCGCCGCGACGCCCGGCTTTGCGGCTGTTGACTCCGCTGCTCCCGACGCTGCGCCAGCCGGAGACGGGGCGTAGGCCCGGACCTCGATGCGGTCGCCCACGGCCAGGTGCGGCGTGATCCCGGCGACCTCGATCAACATGCCCGCGACCGACGCCACCTGTCCCGCCACCTGCGGCGCGGCACGGACAGCCAGGTTGGGCGACGCTCGCCGAAGTCTATCAATAATACCCATTTGCTTCAAATCTAACACCTCATTCATCAGTCAGACATGGCGGCCGCCTGAATGCACCGCAACGACGGGCAGAAAGAGAACAATATGAGGCCAGACATGAAATAAATATGGACAGACACACGGAAAGGTTGCATATCCGACGGTGTCCAAAACAGGAGAGCAACCCATGCGTGTGCTGGTGATTGACGCCGATCCGATTGCGGCCCGGGGCTTGACGAGCCTTCTGCGCGGGGGCGGCGCCGTGGTGGAGAGCGCGGCCTCTGGGGAGGACGGGTTGGACCTGGTCCGGCACTACGACTACGACCTCGTGCTGCTCGACCAGGCGCTGCCCGACCTGGATGGCGTCGAGGTCGTGCGGCGGATGCGCGCGGCGAAGGTGGAGACTCCGGCGGTGGTGATGACGGCGCAGCCCCGTCCGGAGGCGAAGGTGCGGGCCTTCGCAGCCGGGGCGGACGACATCGTCGCCAAGCCGTTCGACCCGACGGAGCTGCAGGCCCGCCTGCAAGCGATCATGCGGCGCAGCAAGGGCTACAGCCAGCCGACGCTGCAGCTCGGCAGCCTGCAACTGAACCTGGACAGCCGGGAGGTGCTGGTGGGCGGGGCGCCCGTGCATCTGACCGGCAAGGAATATGCGATCCTGAAGCTGCTGGTGCTCCGCAAGGGCATGGTGCTGACCAAGGAGGCGTTCCTGAACCACCTGTATGGCGGCATGGACGAGCCGGAGATGAAGATCATTGACGTGTTCATCTGCAAGCTGCGCAAGAAGCTGGCGGAGGCCGGGATGCCCAACCTGATCGGCACGGTCTGGGGACGCGGCTACATGGTGCGGGACGCCGTGGGAGCGACCCATGCGGCAGCCGAGCGCGGGCGGCTGGTGGACGCCTGACCGGGGCGCGGCGGCCTGCTGGGAAGCGGATGACCGGGAGGCGGGCGGGGGCCTGGGCGCCCCTGCGTCCCGGCTGGGCCAGCCGGTGCGCGCCGCCACTGGCTTCGTCATGGAGGTGCAACATCCATTCTGCTGACAGCGCAGGGCTTATGGCGTAACGGGGGCTGGAGCGATCCTCCCCCGGCCAGGACCCCGCGCATGTCAGACACCGCCTTTCCTGCCTTCGCATCGGTGCGGCGGCTGCCGAACCTGTTCGACATCGCGGCGGGCCTGTGCATTGCCGGGGCGCTGGTCTATGTCGCCACCATCGCCCGGGGCACCTTCCAGCCGCTGGAGACGCCGGATGCGACGACCATCGTGCTGGACCCCTGGGCGCTGCCGGAATACGCCGTGCGGACGACGCTGCGGATGTTCGCGGCGCTCATGTGCTCGCTGCTGTTCACGTTCACCTATGCGACCTGGGCGGCAAAGAGCCGGCGGGCCGGGCTGATCCTGGTGCCGGTGCTGGACATCCTGCAATCCGTGCCGATCCTGGGCTTCCTGACCTTCACGGTCGTGTTCTTCATGGGCTTGTTCCCCGGCCAGGTGCTGGGCGCGGAGCTGGCGTCCATCTTCGCGATCTTCACCAGCCAGGCCTGGAACATGGCGTTCAGCCTGTATCAGTCGCTGAAATCGGTGCCCGCCGACTTGGACGAGGCCAGCCGCAGCTACCGGCTGAGCGCGTGGCAGCGGTTCTGGCGGATGGAGGTGCCGTTCGCGATGCCCGGGCTGGTGTGGAACACCATGATGTCCATGTCGGGCGGCTGGTTCTTCGTCGTGGCCAGCGAGGCCGTGAGCGTCGGCGATTCCACCTGGAAGCTGCCGGGCATCGGCAGCTACGTGGCGCTGGCGCTGGAGCGCAAGGACCTCGGCGCGGTGTTCTGGGCGATCCTGGCGATGGCGGTGGTGATCCTGGCCTACGACCAGCTGCTGTTCCGCCCGCTGGTGGCGTGGTCGGCCAAATTCCGGTTCGAGCTGACGTCGGCGCAAGACGTGGAGGACCCCTGGGTCCTCAAGCTGCTGCGGCGGACCCGGCTGCTGCGGGCGGCGTCGGGCGTGGTCGGGCGGGTGTTCGACGCCTTCGGCGGCCTACGGCTGCAGGTGCTGCCCAGGCGGCAGGGTCGGCGCGCGGCGGCGCAGCCGGCGTCCAAGCTGGGGGACGCGCTGTTCCTGGCGGCGCTGGCCATCGCAGTGGCGGCGGCGGTTTGGAAGATCTACGAGTTCGTCGCGGGGGCGCTGAACCTGTCCGACCTGGGGCAGGCGGTTGGCCTCGGCCTGGTCACCCTGCTGCGGGTCGTCGTGCTGATGGTGCTGGCGACGCTGGTGTGGGTGCCCATCGGGGTCTGGCTCGGGCTGCGCCCGGTCTGGGCGCGGCGGGTGCAGCCCTTGGCGCAGTTCCTGGCGGCGTTCCCGGCCAACCTGTTCTTCCCGATCTTCGTGGGGCTGACGGTCCACTTCGCGGGCAACCCCGACATCTGGCTGACCCCGCTGATGATCCTGGGGACGCAGTGGTATATCCTGTTCAACGTCATCGCCGGGGCCAGCGCCTTCCCGGGCGACCTGCAGGAGGCATCCCGCAACTTCCGCATCGGCGGGTGGCTGTGGTGGCGGCGGGTGATGCTGCCGGGCATCTTTCCCTATTACATCACGGGGGCGATCACGGCGTCGGGCGGGTCCTGGAACGCGGCCATCGTGTCGGAGGTCGCTACCTGGGGGGACGACAAGCTGCAGGCGCACGGGCTTGGGGCCTACATCGCCCAGGCGACGGCCGACGGCGCGACGCCGAAGGTGGTGCTGGGCGTGGTGGTGATGTCCAGCTTCGTGCTGCTGTTCAACCGGCTGCTGTGGCGCCCGCTGTACGCCTTCTCCAACCGCCGCCTGACGCTGTAGCCGATCTAACCGGGAGCCTGTGCCCATGGACCAGACCGTAGCGGCCGACGCCCTGCTGCAGGTGCGCGGCGTCCGCCAGTCCTACCACAAGGACAGCAGCGCCGACCTGGTGGTGCTGGACGGCGTGGACGTTCAGCTCCGCACCGGGGAGATCGTGGGCCTGCTAGGCCGGTCGGGGTCGGGCAAGAGCACGCTGCTGCGGATCATCGCGGGGCTGCTGACGCCCACCAGCGGGGAGGTGACATGGCGCGGGCGCCCGCTGCACGGCCCGGCGGACGGCGTGGCGATGGTGTTCCAGAGCTTCGCGCTGTTCCCGTGGCTGACGGTGCAGGAGAACGTCGAGTTGGGGCTGGAGGCGCAGGGAGTCGGCCGCCGGGAGCGCGAGGACCGGGCGGAGGGGGCGATAGACCTGATCGGCCTGGGCGGCTACGAGAGCGCCTATCCGAAGGAGTTGTCAGGCGGGATGCGCCAGCGCGTCGGCCTGGCCCGCGCGCTGGTGGTGCATCCCGACCTGCTGCTGATGGACGAGCCGTTCAGCGCGCTGGACGTGCTGACGGCCGAGACGCTCCGCACCGACCTGATTGACCTGTGGAGCGAGGGCAAGCTGCCCATCAAGTCCATCCTGATGGTGACGCACAACATCGAGGAGGCAGTCCTGATGTGCGACCGCATCCTGGTGTTCAGCAGCAACCCCGGGCGTGTCGCCAGCGAGCTGCGGGTGCCCTTCCCGCATCCGCGCAACCGGCACGATCCGGCCTTCCGCCAGCTGGTGGACGACATCTACGCCCTGATGACCCGGCGCGCACCCACCCAACGCACCGCGGCGCCTGCTGCCCCCACCCTGGCACTGCGGCTGCACCGCGTCGGCACCAACCTGCTGGCGGGCCTGGCCGAGACTCTGGCCGCCCCGCCCTACAACGGCCGGGCCGACTTGCCCGCCCTGGCCGGCACCCTGCAACTGGAGCTGGACGACCTGCTGCCGATGGGCGACGCGCTGCAACTGCTGGGCTTGGGCGTGCTGGAGGAGGGCGACCTGCGCCTGACCGACCAGGGCCGGCATTGGGTGGAGGCGGACACGGACGACCGCAAGCGGGTGTTCGGGGAGGCGCTGCGGGCGAATGTGCCGTTGGTGGCGCAAATCCGGCACGTCCTGGACGACCGCCCCAACCACCGCGCCGCCGCCGTCCGCTTCCGCGACGAGCTGGAGGACTTCATGTCCCCCGACTACGCCGACGAGACGCTGACGACCGCGATCGCCTGGGGCCGGTATGCGGAGCTTTACTCGTATGACGAGGAGGCGGACCAGTTCTTCCTGGACGAGGAGGAGTAGCGGAGCGCAGCCGGCCGCCCGGCTGCGGTCACGGGACCCGGGAGGCGGGCTTCATCAGCTTTTAAGGCATTGGTCGCATCTTCCGGAAAGGCGGGCCGTCGTCCGTCATGAAGGAGGCGAGGATGCTGACAAGGTTGGTGATGGCTGCCGTTCTGTGCGGGGCGGCTGGGGTGACCGCCGCCCCGGCCCATGCCGCCCCGGTGAACGCCACTGCGCCCATCGCGCTGTTCAACGTCATGCCGGTTGACGGGTCCGACCTGTCGAACGCGACGGCGGTGCGGTTCGCCTCCGGGGTCACGACCTCGCGCGGGGCCGGCGATTTCGGGATGATCCCGGCGGGCACGGCGGTCAGCGTGAGCGGCCCGCTCCACTTCTTCACGGCCCTGGGCGGGCTGGGCAGCGATGCCTTCTCGTTCACCATCGCCAGCTATGGGACCTTCGTGACCACGGACGCGCCGCGCATCGTGAGCAGCAGCGTCACGTCCACGTCCACCGGCGTGGAGGCCTACCTGCTGGGCCTGTTCACCCCGGCGGCGGCGCTCGGCGACTTCACGCCGGGGCCGGCCAGCTTCGACGTCAGCTTCACGCGGAGTTCGGCGACCAACGACGCCAACAACCGTGAGGTGTCCTCAACCAGCGGCAGCGGCACCTTGGCGTCGCCGCCGGCGGCGGTTCCGGTCAGGGAGCCAGGGTCGCTGCTGCTGCTGGCCCCAGCCCTGATGGGACTGGCGATCCGCAAGCGCGCGGCGTAGCTGCCGCGTCCCGCCGCTACTTCTCCACGAACGCCTTCTCGATGACGTAGGTGCCGGGGGCGCTGCTGCTGCCTTCGGTGAACCCGCGCCCATCCAGCAGCGCCACCATATCGGCCAGGAAAGCCGGGCTGCCGCACAGCATCATGCGGTCGCCATCGGGGCTGATGGGCGGCAGGCCCAGGTCGTCCGTCAGCTTGGCTGTGTCGAGCAGGGTGGTGACGCGGCCCTGGTTGCGGAAGGGTTCGCGCGTGGTGGTCGGATAGTACAGCAGCTTGCCTCGCACAGTGTCGGCCAGCAGCTCGTCGTGCTGCAAGCGGGCGACGACCTGCTCGCCGTAGGCCAGCTCCGCCACCTCGCGGCAGCCGTGAACCAGCACCACGCGCTCGAACCGGTCATACACGTCGGGATCGCGGCAGATGCTGGCGAAGGGGGCCAGGCCGGTCCCGGTGCCGAGCAGGAACAGGCTGCGGCCCGGTACGAGGCTGTCCTGCACCAGGGTGCCGACGGCCTTGCGTCCGACCAGGACCTCGTCGCCCTCCTTGATGAGCTGCAAGCGGCTGGTCAGCGGGCCGTCCGGCACCTTGATGGAGAAGAACTCCAACTGCTCGTCGTAGTGCGGGCTGGCCATGCTGTAGGCGCGGAGCAGCGGCTTCCCGTCCACGGGCAGGCCGATCATGGTGAACTGTCCCGACAGGAAGCGGAACGCCGGGTCGCGGGTGGTGGTGAAGCTGAACAGGGTGGGCGTCCAGTGGCGGACGCCGGTGACGGTCTCGTGCATCAGGTTGGACATGGGAGGTTCCAGAGGGCCAGCCGGCGGGGCGCGGCGAAGGCGGGGTTAGAGCCTGAACCCGTGCGGGATGGCAACCTGCTGCGGATGTGGCTACGCCGCGGGGGGTGTCCAGATCAGCCCGTCGCCACTGTCGCCGCTCACGTCGTAGAAGCCGAGACGGTGCTTCCGGGCAAGCCGGAACATGGCTTCACGTGCAGGTTGAGCCATGCTCCAAGCGAAGGCGACATAGATCGCCTGCGGCCAAACGCTGTAATCGGCTATCTTGGGGGCGTCGAAGTCGTCCCTGGCAATCGGGCCGTTCAAAGGCGGGAACTGCTGGGCCATTTCGTCGAGCCAGACGCGCAGTGCGCCTGTGCAGCTCTCGAAATCATAGTAGTCGTGTTCCGCATCCCAATCCGTCTGCGTCTGATACCAGGCGATGAAGGCCGACCGGCCTGCCGGTGCGGCGGCGGGGTCGAACACCATCAGGTCGTAGCTCATCAGCCGCGCTCCGGGCCGGAGTGGAATGCGTGACGGCGGCGTCCAGCGCGCGGCGTCCGCCCGTCCGCACCGCGTTGTAGCCCGGCACCATAGAGCCGCCAACAAGCGTTGCACCTGGGGCAGGGGCGGCTACGGTGGCGCCAATGGACGCGCCGGATCATCTTTGGACCAACCTGAACGCTGCCACGATGGCGCTGGGTGCGCCGTATGGCGCAATCCCGGACGCCGCAATCCTGGTGCGGGACGGCCTGATCGCCTGGATCGGGCCGCGGGCGGAGGCGCCCGCCGCCGCCGTCCCCCATGACGCCGGCGGGGCCTGGGCCACGCCGGGCCTGGTGGACTGCCACACCCACCTGGTCCACGGCGGCAACCGCGCCCGGGAATGGGAGATGCGCCTGGCCGGCGAACCGTACGAGGCCATCGCCCGCGCCGGCGGCGGCATCCTGTCCACCGTGCGCGCCACCCGCGCGCTGGACGAGGACGGGCTGGTGGCCGGGAGCCTGCCGCGGCTGGATGCCCTGCTGGCGGAGGGCGTCACGACCGTCGAGGTCAAGTCCGGCTATGGCCTGGACACGCCCACGGAACTGCGGATGCTCGCCGCCGCCCGGCGGCTGGGCCGGGAGCGGGACGTATCGGTCTGCACCACCTTCCTGGGGGCGCACGCGGTGCCGCCGGGGTGGGACGCGGACGGCTACATGGACTTGCTGATCCGGGACACGCTGCCGCAGGCCCATGCCGCGGGGCTGGTGGACGCGGTGGACGCCTTCTGCGAGGGCATCGCCTTCACCCCGGCGCAGGTGCGCCGGCTGTTCGCGGCGGCGCAGGCGCTGGGCCTGCCGGTGAAGCTGCACGCGGAGCAGCTCAGCAACAGCGGCGGCGCGGCGCTGCTTGCCGAGCATGGCGGGCTTTCGGCGGACCACCTGGAGCACTTGGACGACGCGGGCGTGGCCGCATTGGCAGCGGCGGGCAGCGTGGCGGTGCTGCTGCCTGGGGCCTATTACCTGTTGCGGGAGACGCAGGCGCCGCCGGTCGCCGCGCTGCGCCGGTCGGGGGTACCGATGGCGGTGGCGACGGACTGCAACCCTGGGACCTCGCCGCTGTGCTCGCCGCTGCTGGCGATGAACATGTCTTGCACCCTGTTCGGGCTGTCGCCGGAGGAGGCGCTGGCGGGGATGACGCGGGTGGGTGCGCGGGCACTGGGGCTGCGGGACCGCGGGGTGCTGGCGGCGGGACTACGGGCGGATTTCTGCCTATGGCGGGTGGGACACCCGGCGGAGCTGGCCTATGCGATGGGGCTGCCGCGGCTGGCACGCCGGGTCGTCGGCGGACGGGTCAACACGGGGGCTTGATGCCGCATGGGCCGCGGCGGGCGGCGCGGCGGTGGAGGGCGGCGGGTCGTTGTGCTAATCGTGGTGACAACGGTGCGGCCCCTGCCGCGCCCAGCTAGGAGCCAGCCATGTCCTCCGCAGACCTGTTCTCCCCCTACGATCTCGCCGGCCTGTCCCTCCCGAACCGCATCGTCATGGCGCCGATGACGCGCACGCGGTCCAGCGATGCCGGGGTGCAGGGGGCGCTGAACCGGGAGTACTACGTGCAGCGGGCCTCGGCGGGGCTGATCGTATCGGAATGCACGGCGGTGTCGGCGGAGTGCGGCGGCATCCTGCGTGCGCCGGGCATTTTCTCGCCGGAGCAGATCGAGGGCTGGCGCGGCGTCGTGGACGGGGTGCATGAGGCCGGCGGGCGCATCCTCTGCCAGGTCTGGCACCCCGGGCGCATCTCCCATCCCAGCCTGCAGCCCGGCGGGGCCACGCCGGTTGCTCCCAGCGCCATCGCCGCCGAGGGACTGATCTTCACGCCGGGCGGGCGAGTTCCCTACGAGGCGCCGCGGGCGTTGGAGACGGAGGAGATACCGCCGATCATAGCCGCCTTCGGCCAGGCGGCGGCCCATGCGCGGGCGGCGGGGTTCGACGGGGTGGAACTGCACGGCGCGTTCGGCTACTTGCCCGACCAGTTCCTGCAAAGCGGCACCAACCAGCGCACCGACCGCTACGGCGGCGCGGCCGAGAACCGGGCGCGCTTCATGCTGGAAGCAGTGGAGGCCATGATCGCCGCGTGGTCGGCGGAGCGGGTGGGCGTCAAGCTGTCCCCATCCAGCCGCTTCTACGGGCAGCGCGACGCGGACGCCGTGGCGACCTGGGGCCACGTGGTGCGGGCGCTGAGCGGCATGGGTGTCGGCTACGTCCACTTGATGGAGCCGAACGAGGCCGACCTGAAGGCCGGTGTTCAGATCACGGAGGTCACGCGGGCCTTCCGGCCGATGTTCCGCGGGGCCGTCATCACCAATGGCGGCTACGACAAGCCCAAGGCGCAGGCGGCGTTGCGGGATGGGCTGGCGGACCTGGTGTCGTTTGGCGTGCCCTATGTCGCCAACCCCGACCTGGCCCGGCGGCTGCGGCTGGACCCGGTGCCGCTGAACACGCCGGACCCGGCGACGTTCTATGGCGAGGGGCCGGGCGGCTACACCGATTACCCGGCGCTGCCCGCTGCGGCTTGACCGGGCGGGGGCGGCGGGGCTTGAGAGGGGGATGACCAAAGCCCCTCGCCGTGCCGCCCTGCTCGCCGCCCCGCTCGCCGCGCTGCTGGCCGCGGGTTCCGTCCGAACTCAGGCTGCAGCGCAGGACGCGCCGCCGGGCTGGGCGGCGGCATGGGACTTCATGGTGCAGGAGGTCTGCACGGACGCGGCGGACCATCCGGTGCCCGGCGCGACGCCGCTGGACGGTGCGGAAGCCTGCCCACGCCGGCGGAAGCTGCAGGTGGACGAGCGCCTGCCCTACCACAAGCGCGACTGGCCCGGCACTGCCGACCGGGAGGCTCACCCGGACGGCTACCAGCAGAGCGACTCCATCCCCATACGCACCAGCCTGGGCCTTGCGTCGTTGCAGACGTATGACTTCGGGGACCTGCCGCGGCGGTTCGGCACGCTGGATCAGGGGGACGGCGGGCAGGTCGCGTTCTTCACGCGGCTGACGGCGTCGTTCGGGATCACGGAGGACGGGGGCGCGGGGCTGCAGCAGTTTATCGGGCCGGGCTGCCGGCCGGTGGACGGGTGGGTGGTGGTGGACAGCAGCTTCGCCGACCGTCCAGAGGGCGAGCGGCTGGCCCGCATCACGCGCGACACGGACCGGTGCCCGGCCAACCTGGGCTATGCCTACACGCGCTGGCGGCTGCAGACCGTGCCCTACCGCTTGATGCTGCAGGGGCGCCCGCGCCAGGCGGACCTGCTGACCCTGGTGTCGGAGCATTTCGGCGGGCGCAGCGTGGCGGACGCCGACCACCTGGAGCGGTTCCAGTTCACGCAGGCGCTGGGCTACACGCGGTGGGAGCGCTGGCAGAACCTGCAGTCGAAGAACCTGGCCGAGGACCGCGCCCAGGCCGCGGACCTCGGGCAGTCCGGGCGGTGCGAGGACGGGCTGGGCGCCCCTGCGCCGGGTGGGTGGATCATGGTGGACTGCCGGCAGTGGACGCAGATCGTGCGGGCCGAGGACTCCCAGGGCGATCCCATCGGCCCCTGGCTGGACCGGCTGCGCGCCAGTCCGGTCACGCGCGGATTGTTCAACCCCTGACAGGGCAGCGCGTCCTTGACAGGGGCGCTTGCCGGGCGGATGTGTCGGCGCAGCAGCGGAAGAGACTGCCCCGTGCTTGGGGGTGGCGCCGAAGGAGCAACCGCCCCGGAAACTCTCAGGCACCCCGGACCGCTGCTGCTGGCTGGACTCTGAAAAGTGGGGCCGCATGCCCCCGCCGACGGTGTAAGCCCCTTCCCGGCACGCGGGAATCGGCGATACTCTCAGGCCAATGACAGAGGGGGCGCCGAACCGCACCATCCCGGTGCAAGGAGCGCCCATGCCCGACGCAGTCGAGTCCCTCGCCGTCGCCCCCGCCGTCATCACCGCGGACCCGTCGCACCCCAGCATCGCCGTGATCGGGGCGGGGATCACTGGGGTGACCACGGCCTACAACCTGGCCAAGCGCGGCTGCCGGGTCACGCTGTTCGACGCGCATCCGTATGCCGCGATGGAAACGTCGTTCGCCAACGGCGGGCAGTTGTCGGCCAGCAACGCCGAGGTCTGGAACAGCTGGGCCACGGTGTTCAAGGGCCTGAAGTGGATGTTCAAGCCCGGCGCCCCGCTGCTCGTGAATCCCAAGCCGTCCTGGCACAAGCTGTCCTGGATGGCGGAGTTCGTGGCGGCGATCCCGCACCACGAGGAGAACACGGTCACGACCGTGCGCCTGGCCATCGAGGCCCGCGCGCACCTGCAGCGCATGGCGGAGGAGGCCGGCATAGACTTCGACCTGGAGGAGCGGGGCATCCTGCACTTCTACAAGACGAAGGAGGACTTCGACGGCGCCGCGCACGTGACGGCGCTGCTGGCGAAGGGCGGGCTGGAGCGCCGGGCCGTGACGCCCGAGGAGATGCGGAGCATCGAGCCGGCGCTGCACGGGGAGCTGTATGGCGGCTGGTACACCCCGTCCGACTTCACCGGAGACATCCACAAGTTCACCGTCGGTCTGGCCGCGGCGTGCGAGCGGATGGGGGTGGTGATGCAGATGTCCACGCATGTGTCGTCCGTGAAGCCTGGCGATGACTCGGTGACGATCCACCATCATTCGACGGAGCCGCGCGGCGACGGAAGCAAGGCGGCGGACGAGGTGACGCGATTCGACAAGGTGATCGTGTGCAGCGGCATCCTGTCGCGCGACCTGGCGCACAGCATGGGGGACCGGGTGAACGTGTATCCGGTGAAGGGCTACTCGATCACCGTCAGCCTGCCGGAGCCGGCGGACCAGGCGGCGGCGCCGTGGGTCAGCCTGCTGGACGACAAGGCGAAGATCGTGACCAGCCGGCTGGGGCAGACCCGGCTGCGGGTGGCGGGGACGGCGGAGTTCAATGGCGCCAACAAGGACATACGGGCGGAGCGGATCGCGCCGCTGGTGCATTGGTGCCGCGAACACTTCCCGGGCATGAGCACCCGGCAGGCGGTGCCGTGGGCCGGGCTGCGCCCGATGATGCCGGACATGATGCCGCGGGTGATGCAGGGGCACAATCCGCGGGTGTTCTACAACACCGGGCACGGGCACCTGGGCTGGACGCTGAGCGCGGCGACGGCGGACGCGGTGGCGGCACTGGCGACGGCGCGGACGAACGCGGCCTGAGCGGGGCTGTCAGGCGTCCCAGGGATTGAGGGTTGGGACGCCTGATGGCTGGAAGTTGGTAGTGTTGCGGGTGACGACGGTCATGCCGTGGACCAGGGCGGTTGCGGCGATCAGGGCGTCGCGCTCGGGTTGAGGGCCGGGGGCGTGGAGGCTGGCGCAGCGTAGCGCGACGGCCAGGGTGACGGGCAGCAAACGGTCTGCGAAGGCGCGCAGCACCGGGTTGTCCAGCCATCCCCGGAGAATTGCAGCCTGCTTCGGGTCACGCCGCGCCAGTGACAGCGTGCCGACCTCAAGCTCCATGATGGTAATGACCAACACGTACAGAGTGTCCTTGCGAGCGGCGGTCATCCAGGCAATCACGTTCGGATTGGCCCGATTTGCCTCGGCTTTGCGCGTTTCAGAGACGACGTTGATGTCGAGCAGGTAGATCAGGATAGGTCAACAGGCTTGATCTCAGGGCCGGACATGCGCGGCGGGTCGAAATCAATCTCTCCCGCGCCTGGGTAGGACAGCATGTCAACGATGCTCTCCTGTTTGCCCTTCAGCTTGCGGTAGTCCTCGATGGTCAGCAGCACATGGGCGGGCTGGCCGTGGTCGGTGATGAAGACCGGGCCTTGCTTCGCGGCGTGCTGGGCGCGGGTGGTGTCCTGGCTGAACTCGCGGCTGGACAAGGTCGTGATGGTCATGATGCGCCACCGCTTGCGTGACGGCAGGCTGCTACATCACGCCATCGTAGCGCGGCTTCAACCAGGCGGCCCGGCGTCAGTGCTGCAGGAACTCGCGCGCCGCCGCGGCCGTCGCGTCCGCGGCCTCCTCGTGCAGGACGTGGCCCACCTTGGGAAACGACGCCAGCCGGGAATCGGGCAGCGCCGCCAGGTAGTCGGCGGCGTTGCGGGCGGGGATCATCCGGTCCTCCGCGCCCCACAGCAGCAGCACCGGCGCCTTGATGGAGCGCAGCAGCGGCACGGGGTCCACCAGCACCTGCCCGGCCGTGCGGTCCAGGATCGCCCTGCGCACGCCCGGCGCCAGCAACAGGTCGCGGTAGCGGGTGACGAGCGCGTCCGTCACCATCGCCGGGTCGAAGTAGGCCGGGACCAGGCTGGCGCGGAGCAGGAAGGTGGGCATCACATAGGGCAGCAGCCGCAGCAGCATCGGCACCTGGGGGGCTTTCCCATACTCGAAGCCGGCGCTGGCGAACCCGTCGGGGGACAGCAGCACGAGGCGGCTCACCCGCTCCGGATGCGCCGCCGCCAGGGTCCAGGCGATCCGCCCGCCCATCGAGTGCCCGGCCACGTCCGCCTGCGCCACCCCCAGCCGGTCCATCAACGCCATCAGCACGGCGTGGCTGCGGGCGTCGGAGTAGTCTCGCCCGGGGTCCGGCCCGGTCAGGCCGAAGCCCGGCAGGTCCAGGCGGATCACGCGGTGGGTGTCCTCCAGCCGAGCTGCCCAGGCGTCCCAGGTGTGCAGGCTGCCGCCGAAGCCGTGCAGCAGCAGCAGCGCCGGGGCATCGCGCGGGCCGGTGTCGCGGACGTGGAGGCGGAGGCCGGCTGCTTCGACGAACTGGGACGGCGGCGGGGCGTACAGCGCTTCCAGCGCGCTGCGGGGTTTGTCGGGCGTGTAGAGCCAGATGGCCAAGCCGAGCGCCAGGACGGCCAGAATGCTCAACGCGGTCCACATCCGGCGCATCCCTACCCGCATTGCTGCACGTTCATGCCGTTCGCCGCCGGCGCTGATGGCCGCGCGAAAGGACTGTCACTGCAGGGTGCGCTTGCGCCGGGGCAGTCCGGGAGCGCGAGGGTTCCGCTGGCAACTCCGTGCAGTGCGGTGGGCGTCGCCAACGGTGCGCTCCGGGAACGGGGTGATGAAGGCCGTCCGGTGCCGGCTATACACCGCTGCAAGCGGCCGCTTTGCGACGAAGGGACCCAGAGGATGGGCGGAAGGCGCTTGTGGTCCCTGGATCGCTACGGCGCAAGAGCGCCTCGCGGTGACGGCGTTTCGGTGCGAAGGGCAAGGCGGCAGCATGCTGATTGACCGCGCTGGTCTGCCCATCCTTCACAGTCTATCCGGGCCGGGACGGCATGAAGGCTGCCGGCGGGCGCCGTTGCGGGAGGCGCAGACGCCGCGAGGCGTCAACCTCCGCCTTCCTTCGGCAGGTTGATCCATAGCCGGTCGTTGACCCGCTCCACACGCGGATAGGCCGCACGCAGCGCGGCGTCCACCGCGGCGGAGCGGCTGCCGCCCGCGCCGGGCAGGTTGTCGGTCGTGATCATGAAGGCGAAGCCGCCCGAGCGTATCATCTGCACCAAGAGCGCCTCATCCCAGCGGCCGACGGCGGCAAGCTCGGTGACGATGGCCGGCTCGAAAATGACGGGTTTGCCGGCCAGCATGAGCAGGGCCATGTTCTCGGACGCCACGGGCTTCTCCGCCCCGGCGATGCGGCGCACCACCGCCTCCTGCTCCGCCAACCGTTCCGGCGACGCGTCGAGCGGTATGGGATGGGCGGGCAGGAGCAGCGCGCCCAGAAGCACGGCGGCCACCCCGGCCAGCAATCTGCGCCCGTCCGCGGCGAGATCGGACAGATGGATGCCGATCACCGCGCAGCCGGCAGCCAGGCAGGGCAGCAGATAGTTGAAGCCACCCCCGGTCTTGAAGGCCGCACCCAGCGTCAAGCCGGACAGGAGCAGGTAAAGCAGCAGCGTCCAACGCGCCGCCGCGGTGCGGTCCTGCCGGATGCCATGGACGCACCGCGCCAAAATGCCCTGGCCGCGCGCACCCTTGGAGGTCCGCACCAGGGCGAGCAGGACGATGACGGACGCGCCCAGCATGTAGAGGATCAGTGGCAGCCCGTGGCGCTCGGGGAACAGCACCAGCAGGGCGTTGGCCCACTCGAACCGGTTGATGTTGTAGCCGACGATGTTCTGCAGGAACCCGCCCCCGGTCAGCGCCTGCATGGCGCCGAGCAGGCATAGGCCCACGGTCCCGGCCAAAGCACCCGCAGCGAGCGCGGAGCGGGGCCGCTGCACCACCGCGACGGCGAACACGGCGATCCCCGCGGGCAGGTAGGTCTGCTTGGCGAACACCGCCGCCAGGGCAAGCAGGAGCGCGAGGGCTGTCCCGGCGAAGCGGCCACCTGCCCGGATGCCGGCCAGCAAGGCCCATAGGCTCAGGGCCAGGGCCAGCATGTCCACCCGCATCACCATGCCCCAGACATGGACGGCGTGCAGCCCCAGCGGCAGCAGCCCGGCGGCGGCGGCGCAGCACAGCTCGACCCCTGTTGCACGCCCGCCCGGGCGCTTCACGCCCAGCAACACCAGGCCGGCCACTGCAGGGACGGCCAGGAGCGTGCTGAGGGCGGAGACCAGGCGGCCGGCCGCCAGCATATCGGGTTCAAAGGCCAGGGCGGCGCGGGACAGCAGATGATACAGCGGGGGATAATGGAACACGATGAACGGCAGCGCGGTGGAACTGCTGTACATCCGGGGACCGGGGATCAGCGCCGCCTGCTGCCAAACGATGCCCTCGCCGTAGTCGATCTGCAGCGGGGAGCCGATGGCCGCGGCGAAGTCCATGCAGGTCCCGGCGGCGCGGACCAGGAGCAGCGCCAGCAGCCCGCACAGGGCCGCGCTGGCCAGGACCCGGCAAAGACGATGCGGTCGGCCTTCAGCCGCAAGCCCAGCCTGCATGTTCATCCCGGCTTCAGCGCCGGGGCCGGGCACGGACCAGCATCTGCTTGCCAATGGGCTTGTAGGGGGAGGCCAGCCAGGCGCGGATCAGGAAGGACCGGACCGGGAGCCGGCCCTTCACGGACAGCGGCATGAACCGTGGCTCGACCAGGAAGATGTCCCAGCCGTTGGCGGCGAGGAAGTCGGCCAGGCTGATGTGGGACCAGACGCTCTTGTGGTCGAAGTCGTCGAAGTATTCGCGGTAGGCGTAGCGGTAGTTCGGTTGCACGATGGTCAGCGTGCCGCGTCCGGACAGCTTGCGGCGCAGGGCGTGCAGGGTTGCGGAGAAGTCCTCCTTGGTCAGGTGCTCGAACAGGTTGCTGGCGAAGGCGAAGTCCACGGAGCCGTCTTCGAGGACGTCCAGGTCGGTCACGCTGCCGACGTGGTGCTCGATCCCGGGCTGCAGGTGGGCGGGGAAGCCGGGCCAGGCGTCCACGGCGATGCGGCGCCGGGCTACGGCGGCGTTGATGAAGTTGCAGTAGCCGGCGCCCAGGTCCAGCACGCAGTCGTCCGGCTGCACCATGGCCTGGAAGCGGTAGCGCCACAGGCTGTCCCACAGGACATCCCGCCGGGGATCGGCGGGCAGGCGCGAGCCGTGGTAGTCCAAGGCGGCGGTGGTGGGCGCCGTCATGCCCGCAGCGGCTTCCAGCTCACGGTGATGCCGAACAGCATCCGCAGCCCGACGCGCAGGGCGCGGCGGTTGCTGACATTGCCGCCCTTGCTGACGCCGACGCGCGGGTGGAAGGTGATCGGGCACTCCACCACGTCGCAGCCCTGGCCCAGGGCGGCGTCCAGGAAGTGGGCGTTGAACTCCAGGTTCACCGCGGGGTCCAGGTGCGGCATCAGGCGGACCAGGGCGTCGCGGCGGCACAGCTTGTACGTGGTGCCGACATCGGTGATGGTGGTGCGGCCGACGTGCTTCGCCTCCAGCAGCTTCCCCATGAACAGGTTGCCGTAATACATGAAGGTGCTGAGCTGGGTGACGCGGGCGCGCAGGCGCTCCACCGTGCGGGTGCCGTTCACGATGTCCGCGTGTGGGGCATAGGCCAGCAGCTTGTCCAGGTCGTAGGCGCGGAAGGTCCGGTCGCCTTCGCACAGCACGACCAGCGCGTTGCCGCAGGCGATGGCCTCCGTGAAGCAGCGGTGGACGCAGCGGCCGTAGCCCTGCAGGGGTTCGTTGACCGCCACCGCCCCGGCCTGCGCCGCGCGCTCCAGCGTGCGGTCGCGGCTGTTGTTGCTCACGACGATCACCCCGTCCACGAGCGGGTGGGCGCGGAAGTCGGCAACAGCGTCCGCGATCCCGTCCTCGTCGTCGTAGGCGGTCAGGGCGACGACCAGGCGGGGCGACGCGACGGGATCGTTCCGCACGTCCTGGACCGGGGAGCGCTTGTGTCCGAGAAGCAGGAACAGGTCGGCCAGGGCAAGCAGCACGCCGGCCATGATGGGAACGCCGCTGTACCAGACGATCCACTCGTTGAGCGGCAGGAGGTAGGTTGCGCCGAGGATGATGCGCGGCAGGCCCATCAGGACGCCGGCCAGGTACATGGCAAGGCCAAGGCAGATGAGCAGCATGCCATACATGAGCAGGCGCACCCGCGACCCTGCGGCCGGCGCCGCGAGCGCCGCGCGGTGGCGCGTCCCGTCCGAAGCAACGAGGATCTCAGCCTCCCATTCCGCAGGCGACCGACCCGTACCGGCTTCCTCCACGGTTGCACAGACAGGAATTGTCGGGTCTTGGTGGAGGGGAGCCGCGGTGGCCACTGCCGCTAGGCCCCGGTCAGCAGCGATGCGCCGCGGTCCAGGTAGCCCTCCAGGAACCCGGCCAGGCGCGGCGGCCAGGGTCGGCGGAACACGTCGGCCGGCGTGCCCTCCAGCCCGATCCGTCCCTCCTCCAGGAACACCAGGTGCTGCGCGACCTGGGCGGCGAAGCCGATCTCGTGCGTCACCACCACCATGGTCATGCCCTCCTCCGCCAGGCCGCGCATGACGCGCAGCACCTCCCCGGTCAGCTCGGGGTCGAGGGAGGAGGTGGGTTCGTCGAACAGCATGATCCGCGGCTCCAGCGCCAGGGCGCGGGCGATGGCGACGCGCTGCTGCTGGCCGCCGGACAGTTGCGCCGGGTAGTGGCCGGCGCGGTTGGCCAGGTCCACCCGGGCCAGGTTGGCGCGCGCCCGCGCCTCCGCCTCCGCCCGTGGCAGGCGGAGCACCAGGCGCAGCGCCTCCATCACGTTGCCCAGCGCCGTCATGTGCGGCCACAGGTTGAACTGCTGGAACACCATGCCGATGCCGCGGCGCACCCGCGCCACCTCCGAGTCCGGGAGCCGCAGCCGCTGGCCGGACGGCCCCGGCGCGAAGCCGAGCGGCTGGCCCAGCACCTCGATCCAGCCGGCGTCGTGCTGCTCCAGGAAAGCCATGCAGCGCAGCAGGGTACTCTTGCCGGACCCGGACGGACCGATCAGGCAGGTGACCTCGCCCTGGCGGGCGTCCAGGCTGATGCCGTGCAGCACCTGATGCGCGCCGAACGACTTGCCCACGCCTTGCAGGCGGATGGCGGGCGGGGTCATGCGGGCCACCTCATGCCGGGTTTCCCATGCCAGGCTCACTCATGCCAGGCGCACCGGGGCCATACGCCGTTCCAGCGCCCGTCCGGCGGCTCCGGTCGCTTCCGTCAAGGCCCAGTAGGTGACGGCGAGCAGGAAGGCGGCCTCGGTGAAGGCGAAGTTGCTGCTGCCGATGCCGGTGATGACCATCGTCAGCTCGGGCACGGTGATGATGGACAGGACGGCGGTTTCCTTCATCAGCACGACGGCGAGGTTGACGGCGGCGGGCAGGACCAGGAGCGCCATCTCGGGCAGCAGGATGCGGCGGAGCGTCTGCGCCGGGGTCAGACCGGCCATGGTGGCGGCCTCCACGTGGCCGCGCGGCACGGCCAGGAAGCCGCCGCGCATGACCTCGGCGTAGTAGGCGCCGCCATAGACGGCCAGGCCCAGCAGCCCTGCCGCCGCGGCGTCCAGGTCCAGGCCGATCAGCGGGCCGCCGTAGTAGAGCAGGAACAGCTGCACCAGGAACGGCGTGCCGCGAACCGCCGCCAGCACCAGGCCCAGCCCGGCATCCAGCGCCCGCCCGCCGTATTGCCGGCCCAGCGCAAGCAGCAGCCCGAGCGCGGCGGCCAAGGCCAGGCCGGGCAGCCACATCAGCATCGTGACGCCGAACCCGGCGGCGACCGACGGCAGGGAGTCCAGCAGCAGGTGCAGGTTCACCGCGCCACCCGCATCCCGCGCCCCAGCAGCCCGCCGCCGCCGATCAGCACGGCGTTCAGCACGAGATACAGCGCGCCCGCGGTGGCGAACGCCTCGATGGGGCGGTAGGTGCTGGAGGCGATGTTCTGCGCGGTGCGGGTGAGGTCGGCGATGCCCACGACGGACACCAGGGACGACGCCTTCAGGATCAGCACGGCCTCGTTCACGACGGAGGGCAGGGTCAGCCGCAGCGCCAGCGGCAGGCGGATGCGGAGCAGGATCATGGCGGGGGACAGGCCGACCATCTGCCCGGCCTCGACCAGGCCCGGCGGCACCGCCAGGAAGCCGCCGCGCAGTATTTCCGCCTGGTAGGCCGCGGTGCAGAGCGTGAGGCCGACGAGGGCCGCGACGGTGCCGGGCACGTTGATGCCCAGGGCAGGGAGCAGGTTGTAGATGAGCAGAAGCTGCACCAGCAGCGGGACTCCGCGGAAGAAGCTGACATAGACGGCGCCAGCCGCCCGCAGCGGGCGGGACCGGGCAAGCTGCGCGGCGCAGACGAGCGCACCGACGGCGAAGCCGAGCAGGACGGAGACGGTGCTGAGGGCCGCCGTGATGAGGGCGCCGTCCAGCAGGAGGGTGAAGAGGGTGGCGTTCAAGCGGGGCGGTGCGAAAAGGAGGAAGTGGATTGCTGCTCCCTCTCCCTCCGGGAGAGG
>CAXUHB010000001.1:152736-589321 GCA_964250755.1 uncultured Acetobacteraceae bacterium
GGGGCGGTGCGAAAAGGAGGAAGTGGATTGCTGCTCCCTCTCCCTCCGGGAGAGGGCCGGGGTGAGGGAGGAACCGTCAGCACCAAACTTGCCGGCGTCGGACCAGGCCGGGTCCGATCCAGGCTGACGCCGGTCCGTGCGGCCTCCCTCACCCCGGCCCTCTCCCGGAGGGAGAGGAAGCAGGCAGCGCACCTTTTCTAGACCGTCGGCGTCGGCGCGCGGTCGGGGAGGTCGAAGGTTGTCTTGAACCACTTCTGCTGCAGCGCGGCCAGGCGCCCATCCGCCTTCACCTTCAGCAGCGCCGCGTCGAAGGCGTCCATCAGGCCGGCATAGGACGGGTCCTTGCGCCCGATGTAGCCGAAGTAGCTTTTCTCCCCGAACGGCGTCGGCACCAGCGCGAAGGTGTCGGGCCGCTGCGCCGCGACATAGGCGATGTTGGGCAGGGAGTTCGCCACCCCCACGATCCGCCCCGCCGCCAGGTCGGCGTAGGCCTGGCTGAAGTCCACGTATTCCCGCACCTGCGCCGGGGGCGTCAGCTTCTCGCCAAACGCCTTCAACTGCGCCAGCTGCGCCGTCGCCTTGCCCGATCCCACGGCCTTGCCGGCGATGTCCTCGGGCTTCATCAGCGTGGTGTCCCCGGCCTTCTTGAGGATGGCGCAGGTGGCGTCGGCGACGGGGGGCGAGAAGCGGTAGCGCTCGCTGCGGGCCTTGGTGATCGTGGCGGGGCCGGCGACCATGTCGAACTTGCCGGCGTCCAGGCCGGGCAGCACGCTCTCCCAGGGCAGGGCCACGAACTCGATGCGGACACCCATTTCCTTCGCGACCTCGGCCAGCAGGTCGTAGTTCAGGCCGGCGGGCTTGCCGTTATCCAGGAAGTCGAAGGGGGCGAACTGCGTCTCGGTCCCTGCGCGCAGCACGCCGGCGGCCTTGACCTTGGCCAGCACGTCCGTGTCCTGGGCGCGGGCGGCGCTGCCCAAGGCACCGGCCGCAGCGGTTGCGGCGATGGCGAGCACATCGCGGCGCTTGATCCCAGCCATGTCAGGTCCTCCGTTGTTTGATCCCCGCAACCTTGCAAGCCCTGCGCCACCCTGGCAAGGCGCGCGAGGGGGATCAGCATACTCCGGGCAGCGGCACAGGGGCCACGGCCGGCGCCACTACGCCGTCCTGGACCAGCGCGGTGGCGGCCAGCAGGTCCGGGTGCATGTAGCGGTCGTCTTCCAGCCGCGGCGCCACGGCGCGCACGGCGGCGCGCACCCGCTCCAGCGCCGGGCTGCTGCGGAGCGGCTGGTGGAAGTCGCAGCCCTGGGCGGCGGCCAGCAGCTCGATTCCCAGGATGGCGGCCAGGTTGTCCGCCATCGGCAGCAAGCGGCGGGCGGCGTGGGCGGCCATGCTCACATGATCCTCCTGGTTGGCGGAGGTGGGGATGCTGTCCACGCTGGCCGGGGCGGCGCGGGTCTTGTTCTCGGCCACCAGGGCGGCTGCGGTGACCTGCGGCAGCATGAAGCCGCTGTTCAGGCCGGGGCGCGGCGTCAGGAAGGCGGGCAGGCGGGACAGCGCGGGGTCTATCAGCATGGCGATCCGGCGCTCGGCGATGGAGCCGATCTCGCATAGGCCTAGCGCGATCATGTCGGCGGCGAAGGCGACGGACTGGGCGTGGAAGTTGCCGCCGGACAGGGCCTCTCCGGTTTCGGGGAAGATCAGCGGGTTGTCGGAGACGCCGTTGGCCTCGGTCTCCAGCGTGCGGGCGGCCTGGCGCAGCAGGTCCAGCACGGCGCCCATCACCTGCGGCTGGCAGCGAAGGCAGTAGGGGTCCTGCACGCGGTCATCGCCCTGCAGGTGGGACTGGCGGATGGCGCTGCCGGCCAGCAAGGCGCGCAGCGCCGCCGCGGCCTCGATCCCGCCGGGGTGACGGCGCAGGGCGTGGATGCGCGGGTCGAAGGGCGTGTCGGAGCCGCGGGCGGCGTCCACGGACAAGGCGCCCGCGACCAGGCCGGCCTGCAGCAGCCGCTCCGCCGCGAACAGCCCGGCAAGTGCGTAGGCCGTGCTGAACTGCGTGCCGTTCAGCAGGGCCAGACCCTCCTTGGGGCCGAGGGCTGCGGGTTGGAGGCTGGCCTGGCGGAGCGCGTCGGCTGCGGGCATCCGCACGCCGTCCAGCAGGGCGTCGCCCACGCCGATCATAGCGCAGGCCATGTGCGCCAGCGGGGCGAGGTCGCCGGATGCGCCGACCGACCCCTGGCCCGGCACGACGGGCACGACGCCGCGGGCCAGCATGTCCTGCAGCAAGGCCAGCGTTGCTGGCTGCACGCCGGATGCGCCCTGGCCGAGGTTGGCCAGCTTGAGCGCCATCATCAGCCGGGCGACGGGGGTGGGCATCGGGTCGCCGACGCCCGCGGCGTGGGACAGCACGATGTTGCGCTGCAGTGCCTGCAGGTCGGCGGTGGGGATGCCGATGTGAGCCAGGCGGCCGAAGCCGGTGTTGATGCCATAGACCGGGGCGCCGCGGGCCAGGATGGCAGCCACGGCGTCCGCCGCATGCTGGATGCCGGGTTGGCACGCCGGGTCCAGCAAGGCCCCATCGCCGGCCAGGATGGCGCGCCATGATGCGAGGGGGACGGCGCCGGGCAGCAGGGTTTGGGTCGGCATGGGCGGGAGTGTCCGGTGCGGCGGGCGCTGGTGTCCAGTGATGGTTGGCTTGCTTCTCCCTCTCCCCCCGGGAGAGGGCTGGGGTGAGGAAGGCCGCACGGGCCGCCCTGTCCCTGTGCGGCACGCCGTCCTTGGTCACCCGGCATGGCGCTGCTGGACTTCCCTCACCCCGACCGTAAACTGCTTCGCAGTTTGACCCCGGAGGGAGAGGGGGAAGGAGCAGAGGCTTCCGCCCGGCGTCACCCGGCGCTAAGAAGCCTGACCTGCCGTGCCCGTGCGCGGCCCATCAAGGATAATCACCCCGCGATGCTGGCGCAGCAGCTTGTCAACGGCGTCCTGCTCGGCGCCACCTATGCCCTGTTCGCGCTGGGGTTCACGCTGATGTTCGGCGTGCTGCGGGTCATCAACCTGACCTATGGGTTCTACTTCTCCGCCGGGGCGTTGGTGGCGCTGTGGTTGGCGCGGGCGGGGGGGTGGCCGGTGTGGGCGGCGCTGCCGGCGGCGGCGGCGGCGTCCGGGGTGCTTGCGGTCGGGCTGGATTGGCTGCTGCTCAGCCGGCTCCGGCGCATCCAAGCGCCGGAGCTGTCGTCGCTGATGGTGACGCTGGGCGGAGTGCTGGCGCTGTATTCGGCGCTGACGGCGTGGCTGGGTCCGGACATCAGGCGGCTGCCGGCGGATGCGATCAGCGGCGACGCCTTCGTGGTGGGCGACGTGCGCGTGACGGCGGCGCAACTGCTGATTCTGGGCGCGACGGCGCTGCTGGTGGGGGCGCTGCTGCTGCTGATGCAGGGCACCCGGCTGGGCCTGGCGATCCGCGCGATGGCGGAGAAGCCGGATGCGGCGCAGCTGATGGGCATCAACACCGGGCGGGCGGCGGCGCTGGTGTCGTTCATCTCCGGGGCGCTGGCCGGGGCGGGAGGGGTGCTGATCGGGCTGAACTTCAATGCGATCCACCCGTACATGGGGGAGCAGATGATGCTGCGCGGGTTCGTGGTCATCATCGTGGGCGGCTTGGGCGACATACGCGGGGCGCTGCTGGCCGGGCTGGCGCTGGGGATCATCGAGGTGCTGACGGCGGGGTTCGTGTCGTCGTCGCTGAAGGAGGCGGTGGCGTTCCTGATCCTGGTGGCGGTGCTGTGGACGCGGCCGGCGGGGCTGTTCGGGCGGGCCGTGGTGCGGCGCGCATGATCCCGCCCTGGCTCGACGACTTCCTATTCGCCTACCAGAACGTCATCCACGCCCTGGGCGTGAACGGGCTGCTGGCGCTGTCCATGTATGTCGTGCTGGCAGTCGGGCAGCTTTCGCTGGGGCAGGCGGCGTTCATGGGGTTGGGGGCGTATTCCTCGGCGCTCATGACGCTCAAGCTCAAACTGCCGTTCCTGATGGTCCTGCCGCTGTCCGTGGTGGTGCCGGTGCTGTTCGCGCTGGCCATCGGGGTGCCGACGCTGCGGCTGGCGGGGGTCTATCTCGCCATCGCCACCATCGGGCTGGGGGAGGTGCTGCGGGCGGTTTATCTCAACGTGGACCTGTTCGGCGGCGCGCTGGGGCTATCCGGCATTCCGGAGCGGGGGGAGACCTGGATGATCTACGGGCTGCTCGCGCTTGCGGTGCTGGCGCTATGGATGGTCGGACGCAGCGGGGTCGGCCGGGCGATGGAGGCGATGCGGGAGGACGAGACCGTGGCGCAGGCGATGGGCGTGCCGGTGCGGCGCTACAAGATGGGCGCGTTGCTGGCGTCGGCCGTGCTGGCCGGGCTGGCCGGGTGCCTGTCCGCGCATGTCAGCAGCTTCATCGGCCCGAACGAGTATGGGTTCGAGCCGGCGGTGACGATCCTGTCCTACGTGCTGCTGGGGGGATTGGGCACGCCGATGGCGCCGGTGCTGGGCGCCTGGGTGCTGACCCTGCTGCCGGAGCTGCTGCGGGGGTTCTCCGACATACGGCTGGTGCTGAACGGCGTCATCATCGTGCTGGCGGTGCTGTTCCTGCCCGGCGGGCTGCTGCCGATCCGGATGAAGCGGCGGGCGGCATGATGGAGTGCGACTACATTTGCCCGGCGTGCCGCGGCACAGCACACTCGGGTTCGGCGCAGCCCTTGCCGCCCCTGGATCGGCGCGCCGCAAGCGGCCCGCAATGACGGGGTCTGCGCCCTTGCTGGAACTGCGCGGGCTGACGCGGCGGTATGCCGGGCTGGTTGCGGTGGATGGGGTGGACATGCAGGTCGGGCATGGCGGCGTCCATGCCGTCATCGGACCCAACGGCGCGGGCAAGACCACCCTGTTCAACCTGGTCAGCGGGCTGGTGCCGCCCAGCGGCGGCGCCATCGCGCTGGACGGGCGGGACGTGACCGCCCTGCCGCCTGACCGCCGCGCGGCGCTGGGGCTGGGGCGGACGTTCCAGAACATCCGGGTGTTCGCCGGCATGACGGTGCTGGAAAACGCGCTGACTGGCCTGCACGCCATGCTGCGCGCAGGGCTGGCGGCCACCGTACTGCGCCTGCCGGGCTTCCGGGCGGAGGAGCGGGCGGCGGTGCAGCAGGCCCGCGCCGCGCTGGAGCTGGTGGGCTTGCAGGACAAGGCAGGGTGGCGGGCGGGGGCGCTGTCCTACGGCGACCAGCGCCGGCTGGAGATCGCCCGCGCCATGGCGCCCGGCCCGCGGCTGCTGCTGCTGGACGAACCGGCCGCCGGCATGAACCCGGCGGAGACGGAGGCGCTCGCGGCCCTCGTGCGCAGCCTGCGCGGGCGGACGACGGTGCTGCTGGTGGAGCATGACATGGGCTTCGTCATGGACATCTCCGACCGGGTGACGGTGCTGAACTTCGGGCGGCTGATCTACGAGGGGGCGCCGGCGCAGGTGCGGTCGGAGCCGGCGGTGATCGAGGCCTACCTGGGGCACAAGGTCGCGGCCCGCCTCGCCGCGGGCGCAAAATCCGGCGTTCGGGGGGCCGGCGTGCGGGGCGCGGGATGAGCGCGGGGCTGGAGGTGGAAGGGCTGCAGGTCCTGTACGGGCGCACCGCCGCCGTGCGCGGGATCAGCTTGCTGGTGCCGCAGGGGCAGGTGGTGTGCCTGATCGGGGCCAACGGGGCGGGGAAGACGACGACGATGCGGGCGATCTCGGGCCTGGTGCGGCCGCGTGCGGGGCGCATCCGGTTCGACGGGCAAGAGATCGCGGGCCGGGCGGCGCACCGGATCGCCGCCGCCGGGCTGCGGCAAGTGCCGGAAGGGCGGCAATGCTTCGCGGAGCTGACGGTTGCGGAAAATCTGCGGCTGGGCGCCTACCTGGTGCCGGGCCGGGCGGAGGTGGCACGGCGGCAGGATGCGGTGCTGGCGCGTTTCCCCCGCCTGCGGGAGCGGCTGGGGCAGGCGGCCGGATCCATGTCGGGCGGGGAGCAGCAGATGCTGGCCATTGGGCGGGCACTGATGGGCGCGCCGCGGCTGCTGCTGCTGGATGAGCCGAGCATGGGCCTGGCGCCGCTGTTCGTGGAGGAGATCTTCGCCATCATCGCCGACCTGAAGCGGGACGGGACGACGATCCTGCTGGTGGAGCAGAACGCCTCGGCGGCGCTGGACGTGGCGGACCATGCCTACGTGCTGGAAACCGGCGCCATCGTGCTGTCCGGCCCGGCGGCGGAAGTGGCGCAGGACCCGGCGGTGGCGGCGGCTTATTTGGGGGGCTGACGCGGCACGCGGGAACGTGTTGGGTGACAAAACGTAAACGCTGGGCTAGCGTCCACTGCCTGCCTTAAATCCGCCACGCGGCGGCATCATCTTCCCTCTATCGGGGCGGTTGGCCCTGGCAGACATCAATAGGTGTGAACCATGACGCGAACTGGCCGGTTCCTGATTGCACTTCCCGTCTTGGCCATGACGGCGCTGGCGCCCGTTGCTGCGGACGCGCAGTACTACCGCGGCGGCTACGGCTACCGCGGGTATGGGTATGGCTACCGCGGCTACTACGGCCCGGGCGCCTTCGTGGGCGGCGCGCTGCTCGGCCTGGGCATCGGCGCCCTGGCGGCCCGTCCCTACTACGCTCCGCCGCCGGTTGTGTATGCGGCCCCGCCGGTCGTTTACGCGCCGCCGCCGGTGTACTACGCGCCGGGCTACTACTACCGCTGACGCCTCCGCCCCTGAGGGGCGCGGGTGCTGAAAAGGGCGCAGACTCCGGAGACGAGGCTGCGCCCTTTCGCTTTGGGGCGGGGCTGTCTGGTTGCCACCTGTGCCGGGCTGCGCCAGCGTGCGGCAACCGAAGGGGGCTGCATGGCAGGCTACGATCTCATCATCCGCGGCGGAACGGTCGTCACCGCCTCCGACCAATTCCGCGCTGACGTGGGCATCCGGGGCGGGCACATCGCGGCGGTTGCCGAGTCGCTTGACGGCGGCCCCGTCTTGGACGCCGGCGGCCTGCTGGTGCTGCCCGGCGGCGTGGACAGCCACTGCCACATCGAGCAGCTGCAGGAGGGCGGCGGGGCGGACGAGGAGAGCTTCGCCACCGGCAGCACTGCCGCGCTGGCGGGGGGGACGACCAGCGTCGTCACCTTCTCCACCCAGTTCAAGGGCGGCGGCATCCTGGGGCCGTTGGCGGAATATCGCCGCCGGGCCGAGGCTGGGGCGATGGTGGACTACGCCTTCCACCAGATCGTCACCGACCCCAGCGAGGCCGTGATCCGGGACGAGCTGCCGCAGGCGGTGGCGGGGGGCGTGCGCAGCCTGAAGGTGTTCCTGACCTACGACCCGCTGCACCTGGACGACCGGCAATACCTTGAAGTCCTGTCCGCCGCGCGCCGGCTGGGATGCCTGGTGACGGTGCATTGCGAGAACCACGACGCCATCGCCTGGCGCTCCGCCGCGCTGCTGGCCGATGGCCGCACCGCGCCGAAGTATCACGCCTGGTCCCGCCCGGGCATCGTGGAGCGCGAGGCGACGCATCGCGCCATCGCCCTGGCGGAGCTGGTGGACACGCCCATCCAGGTGTTCCACGTGTCCTGTCCCGAGGCGGCGGAGGAGATCGCCCGCGCCCAGGCGCGGGGCGTGAAGGTGTGGGGTGAGACCTGCCCGCAGTACTTCGTGCTTACGGCCGCCGACTTGGATCGCCCTGGATTCGAAGGCGCCAAGTTCATGTGCAGCCCGGCGCCGCGGGACGCCGCGGCCGCGGCGGGGCTGTGGGACGCCATACGGATGCGGACCTTGGGCGTTGTCAGCTCGGACCACAGCGGATGGAGCTACGGCGGCACGCGGGGGAAGGCGTCGGCGGGGACCGATGCGCCGTTCACGGCCATTCCCAACGGCGTGCCCGGGCTGGCGGCGCGGCTGCCGATCTTGTGGAGCGAGGGCGTGGCAGCCGGGCGCATCACGCCCAGCGACTTCGTGCGCCTGACGGCCACCGAACCTGCTGCGCTGTTCGGCCTGCGCGGGAAGGGCCGCGTCGCGCCCGGCGCCGACGCCGACCTGGTGCTGTGGGACCCAGCCCGGCGCACGCGCCTGACCAACGCCGTGATGCAGCACGCGATTGACTACACGCCGTATGAGGGGCTGGAGGTGGCGGGCTGGCCCGTGGCGACGGTGCGGCGCGGGGAAGTGGTGATGCGGGACGGCGTGGTGTCCGCCGCGCCGGGGTCGGGGCGCTACCTGCCGGTGGCACCCTATGACATGATCCGCCCGCGCGGCGTGCTGCCGGATGGCTTCGACGCGTCGGCATTCCACCCATAGGCGGTCGTTGCAGGCGGTCCGCCAGGCCGCGTCACGGACCGCCCGCGTGTCAGGCGGCGGCGAAGTGCTGCGCCTTGCTGGGCCAGAACTGGCCGGAGCCGGTGATGAAGCACCAGAACCCCGGCTGCTCCACCTCCATGCGCGCCATCATGGCGTCCAAATCGGCGATGGCAGGCTGACGCAATCCGTGGTGCTCGACGCAGGGGCCGATGGGCATGAAATGGATGGCGCTCATGCGGAGCAGCCGGAGCAGGCTCCGCTCCATGACAGCGCACCAGTGCGTGACTCCAAGGTCGCGGCTCATGCGGACGGCCCCTTGCACCAGAGCAAGGCGCAGCAGCGAGTCGGCCATCGCGTCCGGTCCGCGGCGTTCCTTGGAGATGGCGAACCGCGACACCTCCGCGGTCGTCCTGGAAGGCAGCCCGTCCAACGCGCCTGCGGGACAAAGCTGCTGCGTCGGCAGGCTGCGCGGCACGCCTGGGACCGGCAGGATCAGGCGGACCGTTCCGACAATCCTGCCGTCATGGCGCTGGCGCACCACGGCATGGTGCGCACGCGCGTCGAAGGCATCGGTCTCCAATCCATCCGCGCCTGGCTCGTAGCCGCGTTCCAGGCAATAAACCTGGTGACGCAGGCTGTAGACTTCCCGAAGCGCTCCGGCAGCATCGGCCGGCTCGACCTCGTATCTCCGCCCGAAACTGGACATCACCGACATGAGGTCACCCGTGTGCATCCTGTGATTCTCGCAATGTCGTGAGCAGAAGGCAGAGCTACCAGCACCCGCCTGCAGGCGACAACTCGTGATGTATCCGGATTGGGTGGTAATGTTAGATTTACGAAGGCCGGCACTGACACCGCCCTGAAATTAAGAAGAAAGTCCTATCGCGCGGCAGTCCATCTTCCCCTGCGGCGCTGTCGCGACCCGAGCCGCACTGCCGCGCATGGTCCCGTCCCGACTCCGAACGGGAATGGGTGGAAGCGACGAGCCGTCGGCGTGGCCTGCCCGCCAGCTTCCCCGATCGGGGATGAGGGTTCCTCCTTCTTGGGGGACGGATGCTGCGTCGTCGGGCGGCTTTGCCCAGGCAGACCGCATGGATCGCACCCTGAACGGGTGGACACTTCCAGGAAATCCCGTGGCCTCTCCCCGCGTTGGCAGCAGGATCATGGACACTGCAAGGGCGCAGCGCGCGCATCAGCACGACCTTACCGGCCGCCATACCATTCCGGAATCGGGCCAAAAGGCTGCCGGGCATGGCGTGGCCGGCACGATTGCTGCTGTTCCCAGCCTGCAGCCCCTGGCCTCCGATGACATTTGGCGCGTCGTTCTGGATTGCGACCCCTTCGTCAGGGTGGTCCGGCCTCGCGCCGCGCCGGACACGGCCGCTTGGGAGCTGCTGGCGCTGGGCGACATGACGGACGACCAGCTCGACATCTATGAGGCGGCGGTGTCCTCAGCGGACGAGCGATGCTGCGATGCCGGCCAGATGCCGGGTTTTTGAAGCCGATGGACGCGGCTATGGCGTCCGGATACGGGCGGCAGGGGCGACAGGGCCGAGGCACCCGTGGCAAGGGCTTGCGGGCTTCCGCAAAGGTCCTTCTGCATGTCCACGACTGCCCAGATCATCTACCAGCCCTACGTCGCGGGCGCCCGCGGCGCCTTGAAGGCCGGCGTCCCCATTGTCTGCCGCACGGCGGACGAGGGACTGCGCCGGGCCGAGCGCGCCCTGGCCGGCGGCAGCATCTTGGGCGTGCGAGTCGTGCGGGTGCATCACGATGCCGATGCCGACGAGTTCGGCCCGCCGGAACACCTCGGCGCCTTCGGCCAGGTGCCGGACGAACCTGCGTAGCGCCGCGGCGCGATCACTTCACTTGACTCTCGGCAGCCCGAAGCCCCCACACTGGCCCCATGCCAGGAGACGCACGACGCTGCACTGCTTGACCCCCGCGGGGCCAATGCCCATTGCTCCCGCACCGCAGGCCCGGGACGGCCTGCGTCGGGAGGGATGCGGCGTGACGCAAGCGGCGACAGGCATGGGTACCGGGCGGGACGGGCGCAGCACGAAGCGCCTCCACGTCATCACCTGGGGCTGCCAAATGAACGTGTACGACAGCGGGCGCATGGCGGACGTGCTGGCGCCCCTGGGCTACGCCGCCACGGACACGCCGGCCGATGCCGACATGGTCATCCTGAACACCTGCCACATCCGCGACAAGGCGGCGGAGAAGGTGTTCTCCGAACTCGGCCGGCTGCGCGCCGTCAAGCGGGCGCGGGCGGCGGCGGGGCAGGGCACCATCCTGGCGGTCGCCGGCTGCGTGGCACAGGCGGAAGGCAAGGAGCTGCTGGCCCGCGCGCCCTTCGTGGACATCGTGCTGGGGCCGCAGACCTATCACCGGCTGCCGGAGATGGTGGCCCGTGCCAGCCGGGCCGCCGGGCATGTGATGGACACGGACTTCCCGGCGGAGTCCAAATTCGACCACCTGCCGGACAGCATGACGCCGCCGGGGATCACGGCGTTCCTGACGGTGCAGGAGGGGTGCGACAAGTTCTGCTCGTTCTGCGTCGTGCCCTACACCCGCGGCGCCGAGAGCAGCCGCCCGGCGCTGGCCGTGCTGGCGGAGGCGCGGCGGATGGCGGGCATGGGCGCGCGGGAGGTCACGCTGCTGGGCCAGAACGTCAACGCCTGGCATGGGGAGGCGCCTAGCGGCGGGGAGTGGAGCTTCGGGCGGCTGGTGCGGGCGCTGGCGGAGGTGCCGGGGCTGGAGCGCATCCGCTACACCACGTCGCATCCGCGCGACATGGGCGATGACCTGATCCTGGCGCACCGGGACGTGCCGCAGCTGATGCCCTTCCTGCACCTGCCGGTGCAGTCCGGGTCCGACCGCATCCTGGCCGCCATGAACCGCAGGCACACGCGGGACGACTACCTGCGCCTGATGGACCGCCTGCGGGATGCCCGTCCGGACCTGGCGATGGCGTCCGACTTCATCGTCGGCCATCCCGGCGAGACCGACCGGGACGCGGAGGACACGCTGGACCTGATCCGGCGGGTGGGCTTCGTGGCGTCCTACAGCTTTGCCTACTCGCCCCGGCCCGGGACGCCTGCCGCCGGTGCGCCGGGGCAGGTCGCACCTGCCGTGAAGGATGCGCGGCTGCAAGCCGTGCAGGCGCTGCTGCGGGAGCAGTCGGCGGCGTTCAACGCCGACGCGGTGGGCCGGACGCTGCCGGTGCTGTTCACCGGGCCGGGCCGGCGGCCGGGGCAGTTGTCCGGGCGATCACCTTATCTTCAGCCCGTCCACGTGGAGGCCCCTTCCGCGCTGATCGGCCGGGTCGTGCCGGTGAAGATCGGGCACGGCACCCCCACATCCCTGTCAGGAACCCCCATCCAGGAGCTGATAACCGCTTGAACATCGTCGCGGCACCCCAGGCTGCACCGGCGGCGCCCAAGGCCGTCACTCTGCAATTCAACGACAACGCGCTGCTGCCGTTGCTGTTCGGCGACCACGACCGCAACCTGGTCCGGCTGGAGCAGGGCTTGGGCGTGCGCGTGTCCAGCCGCGGCAACCGCGTCTCGATCAGCGGGGAACCGGCCCGCGTTCAGGCGGCGGAGCTGGCGCTGACAGGACTGTACAAGCGCCTGGAAGCGGGCAAGGGCGTCAGCCGCGCCGATGTGGAGGCGGCCATACGCATGACCGACGCCGATCCCGATCCGCGCCTGCCCCTGTCCGACCTGCCGGCCATACGCACCCGCCGCGGCGCCGTCGGCCCGCGCAGCCCCGGCCAGACCACCTACATGGAGATGCTGGCGCGGCATGAGATGGTGTTCGGCATCGGTCCTGCCGGCACCGGCAAGACCTACCTGGCGGTGGCGCAAGCCGTCGCCATGCTGCAGGCCGGCCGGGTGGACCGCATCGTGCTGTCCCGCCCCGCGGTCGAGGCCGGGGAGCGCCTGGGCTTCCTGCCCGGCGACCTGAAGGACAAGGTGGATCCCTACCTGCGTCCGCTGTACGACGCCCTGCATGACATGATGCCGGGCGATCAGGTGATCCGGCGCATGGGCACAGGCGAGATCGAGGTGGCGCCGCTGGCCTTCATGCGCGGGCGCACCCTGGCCCATGCCTTCGTGATATTGGACGAGGCGCAGAACACGACCCCTGTGCAGATGAAGATGTTCCTGACCCGCATGGGAGAGGGGACGCGCATGGTCATCACCGGGGACCTGAGCCAGATTGACCTGCCGCCGGGCACCCGCAGCGGGTTGCGCGATGCGCTGGACACGCTGGAAGGGCTGCCGACCATCGGCATCACCCGCTTCGGCGTGCGGGACGTCGTGCGGCATCCGCTGGTCGCGGCCATCGTGGACGCCTATGAGCAGCGTGCGCAGGCCCAGCGCGACGCCGGCGTGCCCGAGGCCGGGCAGAACGGCCCGCGCGGCAACCCCCGTCCGCGGCGCGACCCGCCGCCGGACCATCAGGACACCAATGGAACCTAGCAGTACAAGCGGCCCTGCCTTAACGGCGGGGCCATCCGTCATCGTGCTGGACGCACGGTGGCGGCGGCTGGTGCCCGGGGCAGAGGCGGTGGCGAGCCGCGCTGCCCGGGCCGCAGGCGGCGTCGGCGCAGTGGTGCTGGCGTCCGACCGGGAGGTCAAGCGCCTCAACGCCCGGCACCGCGGACGCAACAAACCCACCAATGTCCTGACCTTCGACGGCGGCGACATCGTGCTGGCGCTGGGCGTCGTGCGGCGGGAGGCGCAGGAGGCTGGGCGCCGCCCTGCGCACCACCTGGCGCATCTGGTCGTCCACGGGGCGCTGCACCTGGACGGCCACGACCATCACGGCGCCGGGGAGACCCGGCGGATGGAGATGGCCGAGACCCGCGTGCTGCACGGCATCGGCGTTCCCAACCCCTGGCGCCATAACACTGGGACGCGGCGGTGAGCGCCTCCCAGCCGGCCCCGCGCAGCATCCTGCACCGTGTCCGCCAGCGGCTGCGCGGGCGGCCGCGGGACGTGCGCGACAGCATCGCCGAGTTGGTGCAGCAATCCGCCGACGACAGCCACAGCAACGGCACCGCGCCGGAGCTGGACCGGCAGGAGAGCGCGCTGATCGCCAACGTGCTGCGCCTGCGCGGCATGACGGCTGACGACGTGATGATCCCCCGCGCCGACATCATCGCGATGCCAGCGGATGTCACGCTGGAGCAGGCGTTGGACCAGATACGGCGGGAGGGCCACTCGCGCCTGCCCGTCTATCACGAGCAGTTGGACGACATCCTGGGCATGGTCCACATCAAGGACGTGTATGCCTACGTGGGCCGCCCAGATGCCTTCAAGCTGGAGGCCCTGTTGCGCCGGCCCCTGATGGTGGCGCCGCAAATCCCGGTGCTGGACCTGCTGCTGCAGATGCGCCAGGCCCGGATGCACCTGGCGCTGGTCGTGGACGAGTACGGCGGCATAGACGGGCTGCTGACCATCGAAGACCTGGTGGAGGAGATCGTCGGCGACATCGCCGACGAGCATGACGAGGTCGAAGGCCCGATGATCACCGAGCGCCCGGATGGCGCCCTGGACCTGGACGCGCGCCTGTCCATCGAGGATTTCGAGACCCGGCTGGGTCCGACCTTGTCTGAGGAGGAGCGGGAGGCCGACATAGACACCATCGGTGGCCTGGTGTTCACGCTGGCGGGCCGGGTGCCGACGCGGGGGGAGGTCATCAGCCATCCCTCCGGCCTGGAATTCCGCATTCTGGAGTCCGACGCGCGGCGTATCCGTCGGCTGCGGGCGCGGCGTCCGGCGCCGCCGGCGGCAGAGGCGGCCGAGTAGGAATGCCGCGGCGCCTCCTTTGCGGCGGGTCCATTGCGGCCCGTCCGGGAACGGGGCAAAAGGGCGCATGATGGCTCGCCCTCATGCAGTCTGCGCCGTGCGGCCCGGAATGCTCCGCCTTGTTGTGGCGGTGCTCGTGCTGGCGGCCCGGCTGCTCGGCGCCGGTCCGGGTCATGCCCAGGCGGCGGGTGCCGGGTTGGAGGGGGTGGCGATCTGCCACGCCGGCGAGGCCGCGGCGGCCACGCAGCCGTCGAAACCTCCTGCCCAGGACCCCTCCCAGGACCGGGACTGCCTGCGCTGCCCCGTTTGCGTCCTAGCGGCGGCTGCAGTGTTGCCCGTCGTGGACGCAGCCGTGCCGCTGCCGGCTGCCGCGGTGCTGCCGGCGGCCACCGCCGTGCCGCCCGCCACGGGGCCGCCGCCTGCCGAGGGCATCATCCCGCCCCCGACCGGACCACCTGCCCACCTCGTCTGAACACCTGCCCGCGGCTGCCCTTCCAGGGCGGCCGTCCCTGTGCTCCGACCGGATGGACACCCATGACCAGCATGCCCCCGCGGCCCCTGCGCCGCCGCACGCTTGCCGTTGGCGGCGCCCTTGCCGCCGTCCTGCCCGCCCTTCGTGCCCGCGCCGCCGCACCGCCCGTCCTGGACGCGCTGGGCCGCGCCGTGGCCCTCAAGGGGCCGGCGGAACGCATCGTGATAGACTTCAACTACGAGGAGTTCACCGCGGTCGCCGGCCCGGCCGGCTGGGACCGGGTCGTGGGCTTCAACAAGGAGCAGTGGGCCACCAACCGGGCCGCCATCTACAAGCGCTACCTCGTGCCGATCCCGCGCCTTGCCACCTTGGCCGACGTGGGCAGCACGGAGACCGGCAGCTTCAGCATGGAGCGGGTGCTGTCGTTGCGGCCAGACCTGGTGATCCTGGGCTATTGGTCATTCGTCGCCATCCCCGAGCAGGTCAAGCAACTGGAGGCGCTCGGCATCCCGGTCATGGTCGTGGACTACAACGCCGAAATCCCGGACCGGCATGTCGCCGGCACCCTTGCGCTGGGGGCAGCAACGGGCAACGAGGAGCGCGCCCGTACGCTGGCGGCGCTCTATGTGGACAAGCTGGCCGACATCCGCCGCCGCGTGGCCGACGTGCCGGCCCGGCCGAAGGTTTATGTGGAGCTAGGCCAGGGCGGCGCCGGCACGGTGGGCAACACCTACTGGAAGGGCATGTGGGGCCGGTTGCTGGAGTTCGCCGGCGCCGACAACATCGCCGCGGGACGCCTGCCCGGCGCGGGTGCATGGGGACCGTTGGCACCGGAGTTCGTGCTGTCGGCGAACCCGGATGCGGTGTTCATCGCCGGGTCGTCCTGGACGGGCCGCCCGGAGGCGGTGCTGACGGGCTTCGACGCGGATGAGGCGACGACGCGCGCCCGGCTGCTCCCGTATGCCCGGCGCCAGGGCTGGGCGGAGATGGCGGCGCTCCGCACCGGGCAGCTTCATGCCATCGAGCATGGGCTGTGCCGCGCGCTGTTCGACTTCACGGCGACGCAGTACCTGGCCAAGGCCATCTTCCCCGAGCGCTTCGCAGACGTGGACCCGGTGGGTGAGCTGCGCCGCTACCACGAGCAGTTCCTGCCGGTGGCGTTCGAGGGCACATGGATGGCCCGGCTGACCCCGACGCCGGCGTGAGCGCGGCCGTGGGCGCCGCCGCGGCGGGGTGGCGCGCCGCCAGCGCCCGGCGCGCCGCGCTGATATCGGCAGGATGTGGGCTGCTGGCGGCCAGCTTCGTGGCGGACCTGGCGACCGGGCCGGCGCTGCTGCCGGTCCCGTCCGTGCTGCGGTCGTTGGCAGGGATGGCGGGGGAGCCGATGACGGACGCCATCGTCCGCACCCTGCGCCTGCCGGTGGCGCTGATGGCGACCGTGGTCGGGGCGGCGCTGGGCGTGTCGGGCGCGGTCATGCAGACCGTGCTGAACAACCCGCTGGCCAGCAGCTACACGCTGGGCATCTCGGCCGGGGCGGGGTTCGGGGCGGCGCTTGCCATCCTGTTCGGCGCGGCGGCGCCGTTGCCGGAGGCTTGGGCGGTGCCGCTGGCCGCGTTCGCCTTCGCTGGGCTGGCTTGCGCCATGGTGGCGGGCACCGGGCGGCTGCGCGGGGCGACGCCCGAGTTGCTGGTGCTGGCGGGCATCGCGTGCCTGTTCCTGTTCCAGGCGCTGCTGGGGCTGCTGCAATTCCTGGCCTCACCGGAGGCGCTGCAGCAGATCGTGTTCTGGCTGTTCGGCAGCCTGCAGCGCGCGACGCTGCCCAAGGTGGGGATCGTGGCCGCCGTGCTGCTGCTGGTGCTGCCGATCCTGCTGGCCGACGCCTGGCGGCTGACGGCGCTGCGGCTGGGGGACGACCGGGCGCGGGCGCTGGGCGTGCGGGTGGGGCCGCTGCGGATGCGGGCCTTCGTGGCGGTGTCCCTGCTGACCGGGGCGGCGGTGGCCTTCGTGGGCACCATCGGCTTCATCGGGCTGGTGGCGCCGCATATCGCGCGGGGGCTGGTGGGGGAGGACCAGCGGCACCTGCTGCCGGCCTCCGCCGTGTTCGGGGCGCTGCTGCTGTCCGCGGCATCCGTCGCCAGCAAGCTGGTCCTGCCGGGCACGGTGTTCCCCATCGGCATCGTGACGGCGCTGATCGGGGTGCCGTTCTTCGGGTGGCTGGTGCTGTCGTTGGGGCGGGCGCGGTGATCCTGCGGGCGCAGTCGGTCGGCGTGCGCTACGGCGCCCGGGTGGCGGTGGAGGGCGTGGACCTGCACGCGCATCCCGGCGAGGTGCTGGCCGTGCTGGGCGCCAACGGGTCCGGCAAGTCGTCGCTGCTGCGCGCGCTGGCCGGGGTGCAGGCGCATAGCGGGGAGGTCGCCTGGGACGGCGCCGCGGCAGCACCGGGCGCCATCGGCTACATGCCGCAGGACACCGGCGCGCGCGTGGCGCTGACTGCGTTCGAGGTGGTGCTGCTGGGCCGGATGCGGTCCCTGTCGTTCCGGCCCGGCGCGTCCGATCTTGCCGCGGCCGAGGTTGCGATGGATGAGATCGGCGTCCTGGACCTGGCGGGGCGGCGCATCGGCGAACTGAGCGGCGGGCAGCGGCAGATGGTGCTGCTGGCGCAGGTGCTGGCCGGCAGCCCCCGCGCGCTGCTGCTGGACGAGCCGACGGGCGCGCTGGACATCGCGCACCAGCTTCATGTGCTGGACCTGCTGCGGACGGCAACGCGCACGCGCGGGCTGACGACCATCGCCGTGCTGCACGACCTGAACGCCGCCGCGCGCTTCGCGGACCGGGTGGCGTTGATGCATGCCGGGCGGCTGGTGGGCGCGGGCCTGCCGCGCCAGGTGCTGCGCCCGGCGATGCTGGAGCCGGCATTCGCCGTGCGGGTCGCGGTGGACAAGGGATCGGATGGGCACCCCGTCGTGCTGCCGCTGCGGGCGATCCGGCCGTGACGGCGTGCCGCGCGCTGCTGGCCATGTGGGTTGCGCTCCTGGCGCTGGTGCAGCAGCCGCTACCGCGGACGCCTGCGATCCACGATACCGCAATTTGCCGCGGCAGCGGCCCGGCGCCGCCTGCCGAGCCGGACCACGCCTGCCCGCCCTGCCTGCTGTGCGCCGCCACGGCGGGCCTGGCCCTGGCGTCCGCCCCGCCGGCCCTGCCGGCGCGGCGCCTGCGATGGGCTGTGCCTGCCGCCACAGGGCCGGCCGATGACGCCAACGCCCATCCTTGGCCCCCAACCCCCACGGCCCGCGGGCCTCCTGCTGCTTGAGCCAACCCTGCCGAGACCCCCGCTCAACCAGAGGATGAACGAGATGACACGCACGATATTGCCGCGCAGCCTGGTGCTGGCGGCCCTGCTGGCGCCGGTCCTGTTGCCGCGCCCCGCTGCCGCCCACGCCCACTTGACGGAGTCGCAGCCGGCGGACGGCGCGGCTGCCGCGGCGGTGCCGGACCTGCGCCTGGTATACACCGAAGCCGTGGACACCGGCCGCAGCATCATCGCGCTGCACGGGGCGGGCGGCGCAGACGTGCCCCTGCCGCCCTTGACCGCCGACCCGGCTGAGCCGAAGGCCGTGCTGCTGCACCTGGCCCAGCCGCTGCTGCCCGGGGCCTACACCGTCGAGTGGCACGCCGTCGCCGCCCGCAACGGACACCGGACGGAGGGGACCTACGCCTTCACCGTTGGCCAAGCCATCCCCGGCCAGGCCATCCCCGGGCAGGCCGCGGCAGTGCGGGCGGAGCAGCCTTGGGCGCGCGCTACTGCCCCGCAGCAGAAGGTGGGCGGGGCCTACGTCACGCTGACCAGTCCCGTGGGGGACCGCTTGCTGGGCGTCAGCAGCCCCGTCGCCGGGCGGGCGGAGGTGCATGAGATGACAATGGCGGACAACGTGATGCGGATGCGCGAGCTGCCTGACGGGCTGCCGCTGCCGCCGGGGCAGGCGGTGGCGCTGGCGCCCGGGGGATACCACATCATGCTCATGGACCTGAAGCAGCCCCTGGTCGCCGGGCAGGTGATCCTCGTGCAGCTCCGCTTCCAGACGGCCCCGCCGCTGGACCTGCAGGTGCGCGTGGCGCCGGTCGGGGCGTCGGCGCCCCCGGTTGCCGGGGCTGGCGCACCGGCAGGCATGGGGGATCACGGCGGCATGGCAGGGCACACCCACTGATGGGGCGAACATTGATTGAGCGGCGGACCCTGCTGATGCTGGCCCCGGCGGGCGTGCTTGCCGCCGGGCTGGCGGGCGTGGCGGCCTGGGCGCGGTGGCGCCCGGGCGGGGCGGGGACCGCCGGCATCGGCGGCCCCTTCACGCTGCAGGACGGCGACGGCAAAGCGGTGACGGACCGGGACTTCCGCGGGCGCTGGATGCTGGTCTATTTCGGCTACACCCGCTGCCCCGACGCCTGCCCGACCGCGCTGCAGGACATGGCCAACGCCCTGGACGCGCTGACGCCGGAGCAGCGGGCCAAGATCGCGCCTTTGTTCATCAGCGTGGACCCCGAGCGCGACACGCCCGCCGTGGTGCGGGACTACGTGCGCGCCTTCGACGCGCCGATAACCGGGCTGAGCGGGACGCCGGCCCAAGTCGCGGCGGCGGCGAAGGCATACCGGGTCTATTACGCCAGGCATCCCCGCGCCGATGGCGACTACGAGATGGACCACAGCAGCATCATCTACCTGATGGACCCACGCGGGGAGTTCGCCGGCAACTTCACGCACGAGACCGCGCCGGAGGTCATCGCCGCCAAGCTGCGGACGCTGGTGGGGTGAGGGCGCCGTTGCTGCTCGGCGCGGCTGCTGCGGCGGGCGTTGCCGGGTGGGTCGGCCTGGCGTCCACAGGCGGCGCGGCGCAAGTCCGGCGCGGCGCGGCGGTCCATGCTGCCCATTGCGCGGGGTGCCACGGCGCTGCGGGGGAGGGGCAGCCCGGCTGGGAGCGGCCCGGTCCCGATGGCCTGCTGCCAGCGCCGCCGCATGATGCGTCGGGCCACGCCTGGCAGCACTCGGACGCGCAGTTGCGGGCCTGGATCATGCAGGGGCCGTCGGGCGGCGGAGCGCCGGCGGGCTACCGCTCCGCGATGCCGGCCTATGCCGGGCGGCTGACGGAGGAGCAGGTGGACGACGTGATCGCGTGGATGCGGACGCTGTGGCCTGCGGGCGAGCGGGCGTGGCAGGCGGCGCAGAACCCAGACGGGCCGCGGCTGGACGCGCTGCCGGGGGAGTGGCGGTTCCCGGTGACGTGCAGGCCGGGGTGGGCGGCGGGGGGCTGACCGTCATGCCGCGCCTTGCAGTTGGCGCAGCCATGTCCCATGCCGTCATTGCAAGCATTGGCAGCAAACGGAGGCGATGATGCCGATCCTGACCGTGCGGAACCTCGATGAAGATACCGTGCGGCGTCTCCGCATACGTGCGGCGGAGCATGGGCGGTCAGCCGAGGCGGAGCACCGCGAACTGCTACGGGCCGCATTGGCGGACAGCAACCAAACTGTCGGGCGGGAGCAGGCTGCTGCGCGGCTTGCAGAGTTCCGCAGCCGGACTGCCGGACGTGGGGCGTCGTCCTCATCCGAATTGCTGGAGGAGTCCCGACGAAGCCGGACCGGGCGTCTGGCCGGCAAGGACACTTGACGCTGGCCCTGGTCGTTGATGCCTCGGTCGGGCTGAAATGGGTGTTGCAGGATGCGGACAGCCATCTTGCGGCGGCGCTGGCGTCGAGCGGCGAAATTCTGCTCGTTCCCGACTTCTGGCTGAACGAGGCAACAAGCGTCCTTTGGCTTGCAAATGCACCGAAAGTTGCTGACACCTGACGAGGCCAGGGAGGGTCTGGCGCTCCTGCAAGTCCAAGTTGCGCCGACTTCGACCGCCGGCATGGGACTGCAAGAAATTGCGCTCGATATCGGCTTGGACGTTGGCCACTCCACCTACGACACTTTATACGTTGCATTCGCGTGGGCGGTCGGAGCGGCCAACGTGGTTGTGGCTGATGGCCCGTTCGTGAGAGCCATGAAGCGCCATCCTGACCCTGTCCTGGCCGCCATGCTGCTGCCGCCCGACGCCTGGGCTGCCGCGAACCGCACATTGTGACTGGATGCGGAGACGGCGCAGTCACCCCGACCCACCCCTGATGAACCCCGCCGCCCGCTCCGCCACCATCATCACCGCCGGCTGAATGTTGCCAGATGGCACCAGCGGGAAGACCGAGGCGTCGGCGACCCGCAGCCCGTCCAACCCGCGCAGGCGCAGCAAGGGGTCCACCACCGCCGCCTCGTCGGCGCCCATGCGGCAGGTGCCGCAGGGATGATACACCGTCGTGCCCGAGGCGCGGATGTAGGCCAGCATGGCGTCGTCGCCCTCCACGTCCGGGGGCGGGGCCAACTCCTCCAGCACCAGGTCGGCGAAGGGCGGCGTGCGGCCCAGCCGCCGGGCCAGTGCCGCGCCCAGCAGCATCGCCCGCTGGTCGCCCGGCGCGGACAGGTAGTTGGCGCGGATCACCGGGGGGCTATCCGGGTCCGCGTCGCGCAGCGTCAGCGCGCCGCGGCTGTCCGGGCGGCACTGGCCGAAGTTGAACATGAAGCCGGGGTGCTTGGGCAGCACGTAGCCGCCGCCCGGGGCCAGGCTGAAGTTGATGAACTGGAACTGCACCTCCGCCTCCTCCGCCCCTGGCGTCACGCGGGCGAACAGGGTGGCCTCCGTCGCGCCCACCGCCATCGGGCCGCGGCGGCGCAAGGCGTAGCCCAGGGCCATCGCACCGGTGCGGAGGCGGCTGGCGGTGATCTCGTTCAGCGTGCCGGCGGGGCGGGTGCGGTAGCCGAAGCGGGTGATGAAGTGGTCCTGCAGGTTGGCCCCCACCGCCGGGCGGTGCAGCCGGACGGGGATGCCGTGCGCCTGCAGCGCCGCGCCGTCGCCGATGCCGGACAGCATCAGCAGCTTGGGCGACATGACGGCGCCCGCGCACAGCACGGCTTCCCGCGCTGCCCGCACCTCGAACGGCGGGCCGTCCGCCCGGCGGGCGGTGCAGCCGATGACGCGCCCGTCCTCGATCAGCAGGCGCTGGACGGTGACGCCGGTCAGCACCTGCAGGTTGGGCCGTCCGCGGGCCGGGCGAAGGTAGGCCTGCGCCGTGCTGCTGCGGCGGCCCCGGCGGACGTTCATCTGGATGGGCGCCACGCCCTCGATGGCGCCGTCGTTGATGTCGCGATGCCGGGGGAAGCCGAGGGCGGCGCAGGACTCGATGAAGGCGGCTGCGCCCGGGGACAGGCCGCGCGGCTCGCTGACGGTGATGGGGCCGCCGCGGGCGCGGGTGGCGCTGGGGTCGCCTTCCCAGTTCTCGATTCCGCGGAAGGCCGGCAGCACGTCGTCGTACGACCAGCCGCGCGCGCCGGCCTGCGCCCAACGGTCGTAGTCGTGCGGGGAGCCGCGGAGATAGACCAAGCCGTTGATGGATCCGGACCCGCCCAGCACGCGCCCGCGTGGCCAGTTGACGCTGCGCCCGCCTAACTCGGGCTCGGGTTCGGTGGCGAAGCGCCAGTCGTAGGCGCCGCTCGCGAATAGCCGGGCATAGCCGGCCGGGATGTGTATCCAGGGGTCGTGGTCCTCCGGCCCGGCTTCCAGCAGCGTCACGCGGGTGGCGGGGTTCTCGGACAGGCGCGCGGCCAGGATGCAGCCGGCGGTGCCGCCGCCGATCACGAGGTAGTCGGTCATGGATGCACCTCCCTGCCATGTTGGACGCAGCGTGGGGCGGCAGCGGGCATTGGGGAAGGGGGAAACCCGGGCGGGGCAAGGCTGTTACCGGCGCAACGGAACAGGCGGTGCCCCCATGTTCGACTTCAGCGATTTTCGCGCGCCCCATGGCCGGCGGCTGCTGATCGGCACGGCAGGATGGCTTGCCGCGGCGGGCGCCGCACGGGCGGCTGGTCCCACGGTGCAACCCATGCTGAACGACCCGCCGCCGGATGAGGAGGCGCTGGCGCGCAAGGCCCGCTCCATCGCCGCTCTGCGCGCCGCTGGCATACCGGTGCTGGAGAGCCTGCCCACCCTCCCGTCCGCGGCTCGGATACGCCAGCGCAGCCGGATGGAGGTCGAGCAGCGCTGCAAGTGCCTGGCCGCCGTGGGCGTGACTGCGGAGGAGGCGTCAGCCGGCGCGCAAGCGATGCAGCGTCTCGGCCTGAGGATGAAGGACTTCACCCCGGACGAGCAGGCGTTCCTGCAAGCCGGGACCCGCTCCCAGCGGGAGCGCGCAAGGTTCGGCTGGCAATACGAGTGCCTCGCCGTGCTGATGTGGACGCTTGGCACCTGGACGCTGGAGCCGCCGGCGGACATCGTGGACGTTCCAGGGCTGGTGCGCGCCGTCATTGCCAACTATGCGCCCGGTCCGGCCAAGGGGCAGCCCCGGCCTTTCGCCGAGGTGCTGGACATGGCGGACCTGGTCTATCGCCAGCACTGGGCCGCCCGCAACGCCAGCGTGACCGGCAAGCCGCCCGTGCCCGGCCTGAACGAGGAGGTGCTGCTGGAGCGGCACCGCGCCCTGGGGTGGCTGATCCGCAACGGGGCGTGGGACGACGTGGACGTGAGCACCTGAAGCAGACCTCTGGAAGCCTGTGCATGGAGGGAGCCCTAGGCAGGCCTCTGCGGTCCGGCCTGGCCGGAGGCCATCCGTGCGGCAAGCCGCAGCAGCCTGCTTGGACGCGCCGTGCCTGCCCGGATCGGCTGCGGGCACCTTGACAACCCGCCCCAAGGCCGCGACGAACCCGGCATGGCGAGACCCCCCGCATGACCCGGCGCACGCGCTGCATCGCCACCGTCTGCCTGTCCGGCACGCTGCCTGACAAGCTGGAGGCCGCGGCGGCCGTGGGCTTCGACGGGGTGGAGGTCTTCGAGAATGATCTGCTGACCTTCCCAGGCTCCCCGGCCGACGTGCGGGACATGGCCGCCGGCCTTGGGTTGTCCATTGACCTGTTCCAGCCCTTCCGCGATTTCGAAGCGATGCCGGAGCCGCAGCGCGCCCGCAACATGGACCGGGCCGAGCGCAAGTTCGACGTGATGCAGCAACTCGGGGCCGAGCTGATCCTGGTGTGCAGCAACATCCAGCCTGCGGCGCTGGACGACCCCGCCCGGGCCGCCGCGGACCTGCACGAGATGGCGGAGCGCGCCGCACGCCGCGGCTTGCGGGTTGGCTACGAGGCGCTGGCCTGGGGCCGGCACACGCGGCGGTGGCGGCAGGCCTGGGACATCGTGCAGCGGGCGGACCACCCGGCGCTGGGCCTGATCGTGGACAGCTTCCACACGTTGGCGCTGGGCGACGATCCCGCGGGCATCGCGGAGGTGCCCGGCGGGCGCATCTTCTTCGTGCAGCTTGCGGACGCGCCCGTGTTGCAGATGGACGTGCTGTCCTGGTCCCGGCACTACCGCAACTTTCCCGGCCAGGGCGCCTTGGATGTGCCGGGCTTCCTGCGCGCGGTGGATGCCAGCGGCTACGCCGGGCCGCTGTCGCTGGAGGTGTTCAACGACGATTTCCGTGCGGCGCCCGCCAGCCTGACGGCGCGCGACGGGCTGCGGTCCCTGGCGCTGGTGGAGGCCGAGGCGGGGATGACCACCCTGCCGCCGCCGCCGCGCTTCGACGGGATCGAGTTCGTGGAGTTCGCGGTGGACGACGCGGCGGGGGAGGAGCTGGCGGGCTTCCTGGGCACGCTGGGCTTCCACCATGCCGGCACGCACCGGAGCAAGGCGGTGGACCTGTATCGGCAAGGTCGGGTCAACCTGGTGCTGAACCGGGAGCAGGACAGCGCGGCGGCCGAGCACTTCCTGCTGCACGGCCCCAGCGTGTGCGCGATGGCGCTGCGGGTGGACGACTCGGCAGCGGCAGTCGCGCGGGCGGAGGCGCTGCTGTGCCCGGAGTGGCGGGAGCCGGTGGGGGAAGGCGAGCGCCGCATCCCGGCCGTGCGCGCGCCCGACGGCACCTTGATCCACCTGGTCCAGGCCGATGCCGGCGGGCGCACGATCTGGCAGGACGACTTCGACCTGGACCCGGTGCCGGATGGGGAGATGCTGGCCGCCATAGACCATGTGGCCCAGGCGCTGCCGGCCGGGCGTATGGACGGCGCGGTGCTGTTCTGGCGCGCGGTGTTCGGCTTGCAAGCGGAGCCGCTGGTGGAAATCCCCGACCCCTTCGGCCTGGTGCGCAGCCGCGCGATGGTCAGCGCCGACGGCACGGTGCGGCTGCCGTTGAACATCAGCGAGGGGCGGGAGACGCTGACGGGCCGCTTCGTGTCGGCCTACGCCGGGGCGGGGGTGCATCACATCGCCTTCGCCGCGCCGGACGCAGCCGCCGCGGCCACGGCGGCGGTGGCGGCGCAGGCGCGCATGCTGCCGATCCCCGAGAACTATTACGACGACCTTGCCGCCCGCTGGGGCCTGGACGACCCGGCGCTGGATGCACTGCGCCGGCTGAACCTGCTGTATGACCGGGATGCCGGCGGCGAGTTCATCCACGCCTACACGGACGCCTTCGCCGACCGCTTCTTCTTCGAGATCGTGGAGCGCCGGGGCAGCCGCGGCTTTGGCGCCGCGAACGCCACGGTGCGTCTGGCCGCGCAGGCGGCGCTTGCAGCAACAGGTGGAACATGGATGGACTAGTCGCCGCACCCCAGGCCTCCGCGCCGCCGCCCTTCACGCCGGGCACGACGCGCATCGTGCTGATGGAAGGCGTGAGCCAAACTGCGGTCGAGTTGTTCCAGGCCGCCGGCTACACGAACCTCGTCCGCCACGCCAAGGCGTTGGAGGGTGCGGCGCTGCTGGATGCCGTGCAGGGCGCCTACGTGCTGGGCATACGCAGCCGCACGCAGCTGACGGCCGAGGTGCTGGCCGCAGCCGGGCCGCTGATGGCGGTGGGGTGCTTCTGCATCGGCACCGACCAGGTGGACCTGCAAGCCGCGCGCACCCTGGGCATCCCCGTGCTGAACGCCCCGTTCAGCAACACCCGCAGCGTGGCGGAGCTGACGATCGGGGAGATCGTGATGCTGCTGCGCCGCATCCTGCCCCGCAGCGAGAGCGCCCACAAGGGCGGCTGGGACAAGTCCGCCACCGGCAGCTACGAGGTGCGCGGCAAGACGCTGGGCATCGTCGGCTACGGCAACATCGGCAGCCAGTTGGGCACCCTGGCCGAGGCGATGGGGATGCGCGTCGTCTATTACGACCGCACGGACAAGCTGCGCACCGGCAACACGGCGGTGCTGAGCAACCTGGCCGAGGTGCTGGCCATTTCCGACGTGGTCAGCCTGCACGTGCCCGACACCCCGCAGACCAAGGGCATGATCGGGGCGGAGGAGATCGCCGCCATGCGCCCCGGCGCCTGCCTGATCAACAACAGCCGCGGCAGCGTCGTGGACCTGGACGCCCTGGCCGCCGCCCTGCGCGCCGGGCGGCTGGCCGGCGCCGCGGTGGACGTGTTCCCGCAAGAGCCGAAGTCGGCCGGGGAGGCGTTCAAGACGCCGCTGCAGGGCCTGCCGAACGTGATCCTGACGCCGCACATCGGCGGCTCGACCGAGGAGGCGCAGGAGCGCATCGGGGAGGAGGTGGCGCGCAAGCTGCTGGACTTCCTGCAGACCGGCAGCACCGGCGGGGCGGTGAACTTCCCGCGCATCGAGCAGCCGCGCCTGGCCGGGCACAGCCGCTACCTGCACGTCCACCACAACGTTCCCGGCGTGCTGGGCCGGCTGAATGCGGTGTTCAGCCAGCGCAACCTGAACGTCTCGGCGCAGCTCCTGCAGACCGACGGGGAGCTGGGCTACGTGATGGTGGACGCGGAGGGCGAGCCGTCCAGGTGCGGGGAGGTGCTGGGGGCGCTGTGCGGGATAGAGGGGACGATCCGGGCGCGGGTGCTGGGCTAACCCGCCTCTCTCCGCACGAGCAGCGTCGTCCCGTCCAGGCCCACCACCCGCAGCAGCACACCAGCCTCCGGTGCCGAGCGGTCCACCACGCGGGCGGGCCAGGTGCCATCGCCCAGGCTGACGCGGCCCTCCCCGGCCTCGAAGGCCAGGGCGCGGCAGGTTTGGCCGATCAGGCCGGTGGTGGGGGCGTTCACCTGATCCACCGCCGCCGGGCGGCGGCGCATCCGCAGCGCGGCGGCGGCGACCAGCACGGCGGTGAGCGCCAGGAAGGCCAGCACCTGGCCGCGCCAGTCCAGGTCTGCAAGCGTCGTGATGGCGCCGGTCCCCACCGCTGCCAGGCCGGTCGGCAGCAGGAAGACGCCGGGAGCCGCCATCTCCAGCGCGCAGCACAACAGGCCGCCGATAATCCAGAGTTCGCCGGGGGTCAAATGCGGGATCATGACGGCGTGCCCTGCCAGGCGTCGTCGTTGCGGGACGCGGTTCCGACGGCCCTTGGATTGCCGCGGTGCAAGGGCGCCTCGGAATGACGAGTTCTAGCGGCGGGAGGTGCTCTGCTCATGGCTGGCGCAGCTGCATGGCCTCGATGGCCTGCGTGATGCCTCCGGCCAGGGCGCCGGTCTCCACGGGGATCACCAGGGTGCGCCCGGACGGGTTGGCGGCAAGGCGGCCAATGGCGTCCACGTATTTCTGGGCGATGAAGTAGCGCAGCGCCTCCGTCCCGCCGTCCTTGGCGGCTTGGGCCACCACCTGGGTCGCCTGCGCCTCGGCTTCGGCCAGGCGCACGCGGGCCTCGGCGTCCTTCATGGCGGCCTCCAGCCGGGCTTCGGCTTGCAGCACGGTGGCCTGCTTCTGGCCCTCCGCCTTGGCGATGGCCGCTTCCCGCTCGCCCATCGCACGGGCGACCGTGGCCCGGCGCTCGCGCTCGGCGGTCATCTGCAGGTTCATGGCCTGCACCAAGTTGCCCGGCGGCTCGATCTTGCGGAGTTCGACGCGGCTGACCTTCACGCCCCAGGGCGCCGTCGCGTGGTCCAGGGTGACCAGCAGCTTGGCGTTGATCTCCTCCCGGCCCGACAGCGCGCCGTCCAGGTCCATGGCGCCGATCACGCTGCGTATGTTGGTCATCGCCATGCTGGTCAGGGCCTGCACCAGGTTCTGCGCGCCGTAGGCGGCCTTGGCCGGGTCCAGGACGCGGTAGTACATGATCCCGTCCACCACCACCGCCGCGTTGTCCCGGGTGATGACCGCCTGCTCCGGGATGTCGAGCACGATCTCCTGCACGTTCATCTTGTGGCCGACGCGCTCGACCAGCGGCAGCATCAGGTTGAGGCCGGGCTGCAGAAGGCGGGTGTAGGCGCCGAAGCGCTCGACGGTCCAGACCTGTCCCTGGGGCACGGTGCGCACGCCCAGGCCGACGCCCAGCACTGCGACGAGGGCCAGGACGCCGAAGGTGATGAACATGGGTTCCATGGGGCGCAGGCTCCTGGATGGGTGCGCGGCGTCAGCGTGGCGGGGCACCCTGCAAGCATGGGCCGCTTGGGCCGGGGCAGCAGCGTCGCCTGCCTTCCAGCTTGGCACAGAGCCAAGTGCTTAGGCCAGGCGTCCAAGTCCGTTGGGCGGCCCCACCTGTCGAGTGACAAGGGGGCCGGGGCTGCCCCGCTGCCACGGTCCGCCCTGACCCGGGACGGTGCAGCGCGGAAGGCCTGACTGGTCCGGCCGTTTGTCCCGGGACCGCAAGCGCCATGCCTCCCAGGCGATGGGTTCAGGTTTGTGAAGTTGGTTGCGTCGCCAGCAGCGCATCGGTCTCGGCGGCATCCGGCAGCGCCGCCTGGGCGCCGGGGCGGGTGCAGGCCAGGGCCGCCGCGGCGCAGGCCCGGCGCACCGCGTCCGGCAGGCCCGCGCCCCGGTCCAGTGCCGCCGCCAGCACGCCGGCGAAGCAGTCGCCGGCCCCGGTCGTGTCCACGGCCAGCACCTCAGGAGAGGGCGTGTGTCCGCTTGCGCCGTGGGTGGCGAACTCCGCCCCGTCCGCGCCCCTGGTCCGCACGACGCCCACGCCCAATCGGTCGTGCAGCGCGCCGGCGTCGTGCGGACCAGGGGCGCCCAGCCAGGCGGCCTCCTGCTCGTTGACGATCAGCAGATCCAGCATCGCCAGCGCGTCCGCGGCCAGCGGCGCCGCGGGAGCAAGGTTCAGCAGCACGCGGGCGCCGCGGGCGCGGGCGCGGCGGATCAGGGCGGCGGTCTCGTTGGGGTCGCACTCCATCTGCAGCAGCAGCGTTGCGCCGGGGTGCAGCTGGGCGTCCTCGACCTGATCCGCGCGGGCCAGCAGGTTTGCACCGGCGGCGACGGCGATCTGGTTGCGCCCGGCGGGATCGGTCAGGACCGCGGCGCAGCCGGTGGCGGCGTCCAGGTGGGCGACGCGGGACAGGTCCATGCCGGAGGCTTGCAGCAGCGCCAGCGCCGGGTGGGCGAAGGCGTCGCGGCCGACTGCGGCGGCCAGCGCCGCCTCCGCCCCGTCCCGATGGGCGGCGAGGGCCTGGTTGGCGCCTTTGCCGCCGGGGGCAGCGTGCAGCGCCGGGCACAGACGGGTCTCGCCGGGGGCGGGCAGGGCGTCGAGCGGGAAGCCGAGGTCCAGATTGACCGAGCCGAAGACGATGACCATGCGGGGGAGTTGGGCATGGTTGGGTGGGGTGGGCAATGGAAGGCGGTTTTCTGTCCCGCGGGGAGGAGAGCTGCGGGCGTATGCTTGGCCAGCAGGGCGCCGGCCTGTTCGGTCGGACGGCTTAGCTGTCGGCGGTGATCTCGGCTTCCAGTGCTTCCAGCGCCGCATCCAGGGCGGTGCGGTCCCCCTCGGGCACGCCGGCGGCTGCAAGGGCAGCGTCGAGACGGGTGCGGCAGCCATTGAACTCGGCGCCCAGATCGTCCGATGGCGCGACGGGGTCCTTGGAGCCGGCCAGGCAGTCCGCGTAGGCTGCGCGGGCCGCGGCGACGGCATCGCCTGCCGGAAGCGGCGCGAACACCTGGTCCAGGCGGGCGTCCACCCAGCCGGGGGTGCCGGCGATCTCCTCGGTCACGGCGCGGCCCTGACCGCCATCAGCCTCCGCCCATGACCCAGGACAGGATGCCTTTCTGGGCGTGCAGCCGGTTCTCCGCGCCGTCGAACACCACGGATTGCGGGCCGTCTATCACCTCCGCCGCCACCTCCTCGCCCCGGTGGGCCGGCAGACAGTGCATGAACAGGGCGTCGGGGGCGGCCTGGGCCATCAGCCGGGCGCTGACCTGGTAGGGGGCGAGCAGATTGTGACGGCTTTCCGAGGGGTCGTCCGACATGCTGACCCAGGTGTCCGTCACCACGCAAGCCGCACCGCGCACCGCAGCCTCCGGATCGGACGTCACCTCGATCCGCGCGCCCTGCGCCCGCGCCCAGTCCAGCATGTGCGAGGGCGGACGGAGCAGGTCGGGAGCGGCGATGCGCAGGGTGAAGCCGAAGCGCACCGCGGCCTCGATCCAACTGCACGCCACGTTGTTGCCGGGGCCGCACCAGGCGACGACCCGGCCCGCGATGGGGCCGCGGTGCTGCTCGAACGTCATCACGTCGGCCATCAATTGGCAGGGGTGGCTGCGGTCGGTCAGGCCGTTGATGACCGGGACCGTCGCGTGCGCCGCCATCTCGTGCAGCTTGGCGGCGTCGTTGGTGCGCAGCATGATGGCGTCCACGTAACGGGACAGCACGCGGGCGGTGTCAGCCACGGTCTCCCCGCGCCCGGCCTGCATGTCGCGGGCGGACAGGGTGATGACGTCCCCGCCCAACTGCCGCATTCCGACCTCGAAGCTGACGCGGGTGCGGGTGCTCGGCTTTTCGAAGATCATCGCCAGCGTCCGGCCCGCCAAGGGACGGGGCGGCGTGCGCCCGGCCGCCTTCAGCTCCAACGCCGCGTCCAGCATCCCGCGCAGGGCCGGGCCGTCGAAGTCGCGCAGGTCGAGGAAGTGCCTGGGCGGCGGAACGCCCTCCTCCACCGAGAAGGGCGCCTCCTTCCTGAGCGCCGCGCTCACTTCGCGGCGGCCGACATGGGGGAGGGCAGGCAGCGGCGGGCGCCGCGGCGGATCATCTCCACCGCCGTGTCCACGTCCGCGTCCGTCAGCACCAGCGGCGGCACCAGCCGCACCACGTTGTCCCCGGCGGCGACGGTCAGCAGGCCTTCCGCCATGAACGCCTGCTGCAACTCGCCGTTGGGCACGACGGCCTTGAGGCCCAGGATCAGCCCGGCACCGCGGACATCCTCCAGCACCGCGCGGTTCTCCCGCACCACCTGCTCCAGCGCGAACCACAGGCGGCGGGCCTTGCGGTCCACCTCGTCCAGGAAGCCCGGCGCCAGCACCACGTCCAGCACGGCGTTGGCCGCCGCGCAGGCCAGGGGGTTGCCACCGAAGGTCGTGCCGTGGGTGCCAGGGACCAGGACCTTGGCGGCGGCCTCCTTTGCCAGGATCGCCCCCATCGGGAAGCCGCCGGCGATGCCCTTGGCGATGGACATGACATCCGGCTCGATGCCCGCCCACTCATGCGCGAACAGCTTGCCGGTGCGGCCCATGCCGCACTGCACCTCATCCAGGCCCATCAGGATGCCGAACTCGTCGCACATGGCGCGGACATCGCGCAGGTATTGCAGGGAGGCCGGACGTATGCCGCCCTCGCCCTGCACCGGCTCCAGCAGCACGCCGGCGGTCTGCGGGCCGACGGCGTCGCGCAGCGCGTTCATGTTGTTAAACGGCACGTGGTCGAAGCCGTCCACCTCCGGCCCGAAGCCGGCGAGGTACCTCTTGTTGCCCGTCGCGGCCAGCATGGCCAGGGTGCGGCCGTGGAACGCGCCCTCGAAGCAGATCACGCGGTAGCGCTCGGGGTGGCCGCTTTCGTGCATGGCCCGGCGCATCATCTTCACCAGGCCCTCGTTCGCCTCGGCGCCCGAGTTGCAGAAGAACACGCTGTCGGCGAACGTCGCCTCCACGAAGCGCGCCGCCAGGCGTTCGGCCTGCGGCACGCGGTAGAGGTTGCTGGTATGCATCACCTTGGCTGCCTGCTCGGCAATGGCCTGCACGAGGTGCGGGTGGCCGTGGCCGAGGGAGCTGGTGGCGATGCCGGAGCCGAAGTCGAGGAATCGTCGGCCGTCCGCCGCGAACAGCCAGGCACCCTCGCCCCGCTCGAAAGCGAGGTCGGCGCGGTTGTACGTCGGCATCAGGGCGGGGATCATTGGGGTAACTTGCACCTCGGGCTTGACGCGATCCCGTGCCGCGCGGCCCGTCGCCGGCAGCAGGGGAAGCAGGGACTGTGGCGGGCCGACTGCGGGTAAGTCAACGCATTGCTTGCTAGTCCCTCTCCCAGAGGGAAAGGGGGCTGGAAAGTCTCAATACGAAAAGCTCGGCATCGCCTCCAGCGCATCCTTCGTCACCCCCGGCAGCACCAGGCGGTCCCCGTCGCGCTTCAACTGCGGATAGGGCACGGCGACCAGCTTGGCGCCGACGCCCAGGAAGCCGCCGACGGCGATGATGGCGACGGAGACCTTGTCGCCCTCCACCATCACCAGGTCGTCCACGCTGCCGACGCGTTCCCCGGCGTCGGTGAACACGCCCGCGCCGATCACGCCCGTCAGGCGCTGGCCGCGCTCCAGCCGCACGGCGGACACTGCGAGGTTCGGGTTGTTCGTCGTCGCGACGATGCCGGGCAGGGCCGGGCTGGCCGCGGGGGACGCCGGCTGCGCCTGCGCTGGCCCGGCCAGGAGCAGGAGGGCGGCGAGCACGGGCTTGGTCATTGGAACCTCGGTCTGGTGATGGGCAGGAAACGCCGGGTTCGCGCGCCGGGTTCCGGCGGCGGGGCCGGCGTGCCATGCTGCGGGGATGGCCCGGCCCCCCGACCCGCCCAGCACCCCCCGGCGCGAGCGCCGCCCGCCGCCGCCTGCCGGCCCTGCCCCCACCCGCGCGAAGCTGCACGAGGCCGCGCTGGCGCACCTGGCCCGGTTCAGCGCCAGCGAGGCCGGGCTGGTCCGGGTGCTGGACCGCCGCATAGACCGCTGGCTGCGCCGCGCCGCAGCAGAGACTCCCGGGCAAGAGCCGCCGGACGCTGCCCCGTCCCGCGCTGCGGCGCGGGAGGTCGCGCGCGCCCTGGTGCAGTCCGGCGTGGTGGACGATGCCGCCTATGCCCAGGGCCGCGCGCGCAGCCTGACCCGGGCCGGCCGGTCCCGCCGGGCCATCGGCGCGCACCTGTCCATGAAGGGCGTGCCGAAGGAGGTCGCCCAGGCCGCCCTGCCGGAGCCGGAGGCCGAGCTGGCGGCGGCCCTGGCCTATGCGCGGCGGCGGCGCCTCGGCCCGTTCCGCAAGGAGCAGCCGGAGGGGGCCGATCCCGCCGAACTCCGCCGCAAGGAGGCCGGGGCGATGGCCCGGGCGGGTTTCCCGCAGCCCGTCGCGATGCAGGCGCTGCGCATGGACCGGGACGCGGCGGAGCTGGCGGTGATCGGCTTGAAGCAGTCCTGACGTGAGCGCCGACCCATGAGCGTTGACCCATGAGCGCCGCCCGGCCCCGCTTCTCCCGTGCCGCGGTGCTGGCCGGGGCGCGCGCCGCGCTGCCGCTGCAGGCTGCCGTCATCCCCTTCGCGCTGGTGTGCGGCATCGTGTCGCAAGGGGCGGGGCTGTCATTGGCGGAGGCGGCGTTGATGAGCGGGGTCGTCTATGCCGGGTCGGCGCAACTGCTGGCGCTGGGCCACTGGGCCGACCCGGCGCCGGTGCTGGCCGCGGCGTTCGCGTCCTTCGTGGTCAACCTGCGGCTGGCGCTGATGGGGCCGGTGCTGTCTCCCTGGCTGGACCGGCTGCGCGGCTGGCGGCTGTGGGGCAGCCTGTTCGTGATGGCGGACCAGAACTGGGCGCTTGCAGTGGCGGAGATGCAGGCGGGGCGGTCGGACGCCGGGTTCCTGTTCGGCTCGGGCGCGCTGATGTGGGCGGTGTGGGTCGCTGGCACGGCGGCGGGGCACGTGGTGGGCGCGACGATGCGGCCGTCGCCGGGGCATCCGCTGTTCTTTTCGGCGCTGGCGGTGTTCGTGGCCATCCTGGTGCCGATGTGGCGGGGGCGGGCGGACCTGCTGCCGTGGGGCGTTGCCGCCGCTGCGGCGGTCGGGGTGTCGCGCCTGCTGCCGGGCACGTCCTGGCACATCGTGGCCGGGGCGCTGATGGGGGCTGCCGTGGGAGTGCTGCGCGATCGGGTGGCGAAGAACGGGGCACCTGCGGCATGAGGCTGGACCTTTGGGTGCTGGCCGCCATCGCCGCGATGGCGGCGGCCACCTACCTGACCCGGGCCGGCGGCTACTGGCTGTTCCGGGTGGTCAAGCCCGCCCCGGCGGTGCGGGCCATGCTGGGCTACATCCCGGGCGCGCTGTTCGTCAGCTACGTGGTGCCGGCGCTGGCGTCCGGGGGCGTGCAGGAGTGGGTGGGGGCTGCTGCGACTGCGGGCGTCATGGCATGGACGCGCAACCTTTCATTGGCGATCCTGGGCGGCACTGCCGCGGCGGCTGCGGTGTGGCTTTGGCCGCACTGATTGGGCTGCCCTGATCGGGTCGCCTTGATCGGGCCGCATCCGCTGGGCCACGGTGTTTGAGCGGGGCAGGGAGGCCGGGATGATTCGCGTTGTGGCGCGGCAGGGCGCGCAGTTGGGGGCTCTGTTGGGCGTGCTGGGGCTGGCCGCGTGCGGCGGCCGCCCGTCCACCGGCGCGTCCACCGCGCTGGAGTGCGTGCCCTTCGCCCGGCAGGTCAGCGGCATACAGTTGTATGGCGACGCCCATACCTGGTGGGACCAGGCCGCCGGGCAGTATGGGCGCGGGACGCAGCCCGTGCGCGGCGGGGTGCTGGTGTTCCGCCGGACTGGCCGCTTGGCGCACGGCCATGTGTCGGTCGTGTCCGAGGTCGTGTCGGACCGGGAGATCAGGGTGACGCAGGCCAACTGGGTCCACCGCCGCATCGGACGGGACGAGCCGGTGCTGGACGTGTCGCCCGCCGGGGACTGGAGCGCGGTGCGCGTCTGGTGGGCGCCGTCGCGCGCCCTGGGCGCAAGCACCTATCCGACCTACGGCTTCATCTCGCCGGGCTCGGCGCGGGAGGACCGGGTGGCGGGGCTGGCGGCCCCGTAATTCGCTTGCATGGCGGCGCGGCCCGCGCCACATGAACGCCGCAACGGCGGTGCCCAACCCGCCCCGTTTTTCGCGCCGGGCCGCGCCCGGACCAGTTTAAGCGCCGGGCCAAGCCCGGCATGGAGGGATCATGGGTAGCTTCAGCATCTGGCACTGGTTGATCGTGCTGGCCGTCATCCTCGTGCTGTTCGGTGGCGGCAACAAGATCAGCGGGCTGATGGGCGACTTCGCCAAGGGCATCAAGTCGTTCAAGAAGAACATGGCGGAGGAGGGCGACGCCTCGATGGAGGCCAGCGCCGCCGAGCGCCCGACGGGCACCATCCCCGGCCCCGCGGTCAAGACCACGACCACCGTTCACGAGACTACGGCGACCCGTCCCGGCTGATCTGTGGCGGCGATGTGGCCCTAGATGGCCGACTATCCGGCGGTTCAGGTCCCGGCCTGGGCCGCCCAGGCGATTATCGGCGCGGGGCGACGCATGGACGCACAGGGCTGGGTGCCGGCCACTGCGGGCAACCTGTCCGTGCGCCTGTCGGACACCCAGGCCGCCATCACCCGCAGCGGTCGCCACAAAGGCCATCTAGAGGCCGGCCACGTCATGGTGGTGGACCTGGATGGCACCCCGCTGACTCCTGGCGCACGGCCCAGCGCCGAGACGGGGCTGCATTGCCAGATATACCAGATGTTTCTCGGGGCCGGCGCCGTGTTGCATGGCCACTCTGTCGCCGCCACGGTCCTGTCTCGGCTGGTGCGGGAGGACCGTCTGACTCTGGCGGGTTACGAGCTGCTCAAGGCGTTCGAGGGGCAGGAGACGCATGACGCCGTGCTGGATGTGCCGGTATTCGACAACGACCAGGACATTCCCCGCCTGGCCGCCGCCATCGCGCCGCACCTGCCACACTGCCGGGCCGGTTACCTGATACGCGGCCACGGCGTGTATATATGGGGTCCCGACATGGATGCCGCCCTGGCCCGGCTGGAAGCGCTGGAGTTCCTGCTGGCCTGCGAGCTTGAACACAGGAAGATGACATGAGCCGCCTGACCATCTACGCCGACGATGCGCCCGAGGCCCCCCTGCTCCGCACCGAGGACCCGGTAGCTATTGCCGAGAAGCTGTCCGCCATCGGCGTCCGGTTCGAGCGCTGGGACAGCCCGGTCGCGCTGCCGCCGGATGCGGCCCCGGATGCCGTGCTGGCCGCCTACAAGCCGCACCTCGACGCCTTGATGGGCGGAGCTGGCGCGGGGTCGGCGGACGTCATCAGCCTGACGCCCGACCACCCGCAGGTGGACGCGCTGCGGACCAAGTTCCTGTCCGAGCACACCCACACCGAGGACGAGGTGCGGTTCTTCGTCCGCGGCGCCGGCAACTTCATCATGCATGTGGACGGCAAGGTCTGGGACGCGCACTGCACCGCGGGCGACCTGATCTCGGTCCCGGCCAACACGCAGCACTGGTTCGACGCCGGGCCGCGTCCGGAGTTCACGGCGCTGCGGGTGTTCATGGACCAGTCGGGCTGGGTGCCGCACTACACCGGCCAGCCCATCCACGAGCGGTTCCCAGCGGCATAGGCGTGACGCCGGCCCCGCACCAGCGGCCAGGTCTGCCGGCCCGCGCCGCAGCCCGGCCGGCGTCATTGCCGGCCGCCCTTGCCCCTTGGCGGTCCAGGGGCGGCCGGCACCGGCCTTGCTGGCACTGGATTGCCGCGCCGCTACGCTCCCTGCGATGACGGATGAACAGCCCCCGCCGTTGGCATCAACTTCCATCTCGGCAATCATTACCGATATCGAGGGCACGACCACCCCGATCCGCTTCGTCCACCAAGTCCTTTTCCCCCAGGCCCGTGCGGGCCTGCCGGCCCTGCTGCGCGACCGCGCGGCGGAGCCGGAGGTTGCGGCGGCGCTGGCCGGGGTGCCCGGCCCGGACAAGCTGGCGGCCTTGCTGGCCTGGATGGATGGTGACGTGAAGGCCGGGCCGCTGAAGGCGTTGCAGGGCATCCTGTGGCGAGACGCCTACGCTGCCGGTGCCGTTCAGGGTGAGCTGTATCCCGATGTGGCGCCCTGCCTGCGCCGCTGGTCCAAGGCGGGGCTGCGGCTGTTCGTGTATTCGTCGGGATCGGTGGAGGCGCAACGGCTGCTGTTCCGGCACTCCGACGCCGGAGACCTGGCGCCGCTGTTCGCCGGCTTCTTCGACACCAGCGTCGGGCCGAAACGCGAGCCGTCCAGCTATGCCGCCATCGCCACCAGCCTGCGGCTGCCGGCGGCCGAGGCCCTGTTCCTGTCGGATGTGGAGGCGGAGTTGGACGCCGCCGCTGCCGCCGGGCTGCAAGCGTGCCAGGTGGTGCGGCCTGGGGACGGCACGGTTCCGACGGACCGGCATCCCGCGTGCGCCGACTTCGCCGAGGTCGCCAGAAGGTTCGGCCTGACGACGGGTGCGGGGGCAGGCTCCCCGCCGTGACGGGTCCGGACTTCGGCCCGGCGTTCCGCGTCCAGTTGCACGAGCTGTTCCAGTGGCGGCGGGACGTGCGCCACTTTCGGCGGGATGCGCTGCCGGACGGCTTGCTTGGTGACCTGTTCGCCGCCGCCAACCTTGCGCCGTCGGTCGGCCTCAGCCAGCCCTGGCGCTTCGTGCTGGTGGATGACCCGGCGCGGCGGGCTGCCGTGCGGGACAGCTTTGCAGACAGCAACGCGGCGGCGCTGGCGGAGCAGCCTTCGGCACGGTCGGCCACCTATGCCAGCCTCAAGCTGGCGGGCCTGGACCAGGCGCCTTGCCACCTGGCGGTGTTCGCCGCCGAAGACCCGGCGCAGGGCGGCGGCCTAGGGCGGCGCACAATGCCGGAGACAACGGCCTACTCGGCGGTGATGGCGGTGCATACGCTGTGGCTGGCGGCGCGGGCCGCCAGGCTGGGGCTGGGCTGGGTATCCATCCTGGACCCGGCGCGAGTGCGGGCCGTCCTGGACGTGCCGGCGGACTGGGCCTTCATCGGCTACTTCTGCCTGGGCTACCCCGCAACGGAGGAGGACGCGCCGGAGCTGGAGCGTGCGGGATGGGAGCATCGGCGCGGGCCGGTCGTGCTGCGGCGGTAGCCCGTCAGCGCCCGCCTTGACGCGGGGGCCGGGGCGGCGACACTCGGCGCTTCGCAGCCGGAGTCTCCCCGCATGGCCACCCACCACGTCCCCGCCAACCCGGACACCGTACGTTGGGGCAGCTTCAGCGCAGAGTATGCGCCGGTCCTGACGGTCCGGAGCGGCGACACTGTGGTGCTGGAGTGCGTGTCCGGCGCGCCCGACGTAATGCCGCCCGCCGGCAGCGGCCTGCACGTGCCGCCGGCCTTGCAGGCCATCCACGACGCCAACCTGCCCCGCCTGGGGCCGCACATCATCACCGGCCCGGTAGGCGTCGCCGGAGCCGAGCCGGGCGACACGCTGGAAGTCCGCATAGACCGCATCGAGCTTGGCGCGGATTGGGGCTTCTGCGGCCACCGCCCGCTGGCCGGCACGCTGCCGGAGGACTTCCCGCACCGCTTCCTCAGCCACATTCCGGTGGACCGCACCGCCTCCACCTGCAAGCTGCCCTATGGCACTGTGCTGCCGCTGCGCCCGTTCTTCGGCGTGATGGGCGTGGCGCCGCCGCCCAACTACGGCGCGATCAGCACCAAGGAGCCGCGGGAGCACGGCGGCAACCTGGACAACAAGGAGGTCGGCGCGGGCAGCACCCTGTTCCTGCCGGTCTGGGCCGCGGGCGCCAACTTCAGCGCCGGCGACGGCCACGGGGTGCAGGGCGACGGGGAGGTCTGCATCAACGCGCTGGAGATGTGCCTGACCGGCACCTTCACCTTCGTGCTGCACAAGGCCGCCGAGTCGGCGCCGCTGCGCCACCCCCGGGCCGAGTCGCCGACCCACTACATCTCGATGGGCATGAATGAGGACCTGGACCAGGCGATGAAGCAGGCGCTGCGTGAGATGATCGCGTTCATCACTGCCCGGACCAACCTGTCGCGGGATGAAGCCTATCAATTCTGTTCGTTAGCAGTGGACTTCCATGTCACGCAGACGGTGAACGGCGAGAAGGGAGTCCATGGGCTGCTCCGCAAGGGGTTGTTGTTTTAGGCGGGTTGTCCACAACATTTATGGCCCCTGGGGATAACCCGCCTATCTTTTGCACAAAAGTCCCGTCTAGCCTTCCTTCGTTGGCGACACGCAAGGAGGCCCCTAGTGGACTGGAACGACGAAGCAATCGCCCGCTTGCGCGCCCTGTGGGACGAGGGCCACTCGACGGCCGAGATCGGGCGGCGCATGGGGGTCACGAAGAACGCGGTCGTCGGGAAAGCGCACCGGCTGGAGCTGCCGGCCCGCCCGTCGCCGATCCGCCGCGTGCTGGAGGCTGGGCACGTCGCCCGGCGGGACCAGGTGCGCCGCGCGACCGGCCCGACGCTGCCGGTTGCCGAGGCGGTTGCCGCCGCCGTGCAGGCGGAGCCGGCGGCTGCGGCACCTGCCCCGGCGCGGCCCGCGCCGCAACTTCGTGCGGTCCCGCCGCCCCGTCCCGCCGCCCGGGTGTCCACCTGTTGCTGGCCCATCGGGGAGCCGGGCACGCCCAGCTTTCGGTTCTGCGACGAGGGCGCGCTGCCCAACAAGCCCTACTGCCAGGAGCACGCCTCTCTTGCTTACGTGAAGGTGCGCGATCGGCGCGAGGACGCGGCGTAGCAAGGCCATTTCCTTTGCGGCGGGGCAGAGCGGAAACGGGCGGCGCCTGACGTGTGGAGGCGGTGCCATGCCCGGCGTCCGCAAGGTCGCCGGACCTGCGTTGCAGCTTGCCGCCTCTTGATCCCCGGGCAACCGAGGTCTAGGGGTGGGGCAGCATGACAACCCCCCTGCCAGCCCTCGCCCGCGAACGTCATACGGCGTTGGACGCCGACTCCGTCAGGGCGGCCTACCGGCGATGGGCTGGGGTCTATGATCTGGTGTTCGGCGGCGTTTCCGCCTTCGGGCGCCGCCGGGCGGTCGAAGCGGTGAATGCGCTGCCAGGCCTTCACGTGCTGGAGGTTGGGGTCGGCACTGGCCTGGCGCTGCCGCACTACACGCCGGCCAAGCGCATCACGGGCATAGACCTGTCCGCCGAGATGCTGGCCCTGGCCCGGCAGCGTGTGAAGCAGGACGGGCTGTCCAACGTCGAGGCGCTGCTGGAGGTGGACGCGGAGGCCACCGGGTTCGAGGCCGGGTCGTTCGACATCGCCGTGGCGATGTTCGTCGCCTCAGTGGTCCCCAACCCGCGGCGGCTGCTTCAGGAGATGCGGCGGGTCGTGCGCCCTGGGGGACATCTCCTGTTCGTGAACCACTTTGCGGCGGAGCGCGGGCCGCGCTGGTGGGCGGAACGGGCCCTGGCGCCGGCGTCGCGCAAGCTGGGCTGGCATCCGGACTTCGCCTTCGATGCACTGCTGACGGCAGACGACCAGGCGCGCGCGCAATTCGACGCCGTGCCGCCCTTGGGCCTTTTCACCTTGGTGCGCCTGCCCAACTAGGGTGCATGGCGGCGCGGCTGCTGCCGCGCAGCTTGATCTCACGCAGCGCCTCCGATACCCCTGCCGTGCCACGCACCTGGGGGCAGCCGGGCCAGGCGGTGCCAGCGGAATGGACGGACACATGCACGGACTACGGCGGCTGCCAATGGCGGCACTCACCCTTGCGGGATTGTGGTTGGCCGGCGCCGGCCCGGCCTGGGCGGACGCGCCGCGCAACTGGCAGCTCAGCTTCCAGCCGCCGGGCAGCAACGTGCAGGCGGGGATAGAGGGGCTGCACTCCCTGATCCTGTGGCTGATGGCGATGGTGACGATCTTCGTCGCCGCCCTGCTCGGCTACTGCATGTGGCGTTTCCGGGCGAGCGTGAACCCGAAGGCCAGCCGCGTCAGCCACCACACTGCGCTGGAAGTCGCCTGGACCGTGCTGCCGGTGCTGATCCTGGTGGTGATCGCCATCCCGTCGTTCCGGCTGATCTACTATGAGGACCGGACGGACGCCGCCGACCTGACCATCAAGGTGGTCGGGCACCAGTGGTACTGGGAGTACAACTACCCGGACAACGGCAACCTTAAGTTCGACAGCTACATGATCGCGACGGATGACCTCAAGGAAGGCCAGCTCCGCAATCTCGACGTGGACAACCGCCTCGTGCTGCCCGCGGGCAAGAACGTGCGCATCCTGACAACCGCCGCCGACGTGATCCACAGCTTCTTCATCCCGTCGCTGGGCGTGCAGCGCTATGCCATCCCAGGCCGCACCATCGAGACCTGGGTGCGGGTGGACAAGCCCGGCGTCTATTACGGACAGTGCAACCAAATCTGCGGTACCAACCACAGCGCGATGCCAATCTCGGTCGAGGCCATGACCGATCAGGCCTTCGCCGCCTGGGTTGAGACTGCCAAGACTAAATTCGCCGACGCTGTGCCCGCCCCGAGCGTGCGCCCGACGGCAGTTGCGGAGTTGCAGCATTGACCCACATCCGGAAGCGCAGGGGAGCATAAAGAGCATGTCAGCCACCACTCACGAGCGCACCCACGCGGAGGGGCATCACGACGCTGACCACGGCCACGCGCCGGGCTTCGTCAAGCGCTGGTTGTTCAGCACCAACCACAAGGACATCGGTACGCTCTACCTGATCTTTGCCGTGCTGGCGGGGATCGTGGGCACGGCACTGTCCGTCCACATGCGGCTGGAGCTGCAAAGCCCGGGCCTGCAGTATTTCGCCAGCGGCCAGTCGTGGAACGCGACGGTGACGGCCCACGGCCTCATCATGATCTTCTTCATGGTCATGCCGGCGATGATCGGTGGCTTCGGCAACTGGTTCGTGCCGATCATGATCGGCGCCCCCGACATGGCGTTCCCCCGCCTGAACAACATCAGTTTCTGGCTGCTGGTTCCGGCGTTCGCGCTCATCATGCTGGGCCTGCACAGCGGGGACGGCGCCGGTTCCGGCTGGACGCTGTATCCGCCGTTGTCCAACAGCACCTACCAGTCCGGCCCGGCGATGGACTACACGCTGTTCGCCCTGCATCTGGCCGGCGCGTCATCCCTGCTGGGCGCCATCAACTTCATCACCACGATCTTCAACATGCGCGCGCCGGGCATGACCCTGCACAAGATGCCGCTGTTCGTGTGGTCCATGCTGGTGACGGCGTTCCTGCTGCTCCTGTCCGTTCCCGTGCTGGCCGGCGCAATCACGATGCTCATCACCGACCGCAACTTCGGCACGGCGTTCTTCGACCCGGCCGGCGGCGGCGATCCCGTGCTGTTCCAGCACCTGTTCTGGTTCTTCGGCCATCCCGAGGTTTACATCATGATCCTGCCGGGCTTCGGCATGGTCAGCCACGTGATCTCGACCTTCTCCAAGAAGCCGATCTTCGGCTACCTGGGCATGGCTTATGCGATGATCGCGATCGGCGTCGTCGGCTTCGTCGTGTGGGCGCACCACATGTTCGTGTCGGGCATCTCGGTTGATACCCGCGCCTACTTCATGGCGGCGACGATGATCATCGCGGTGCCCACTGGCATCAAGATCTTCTCCTGGATTGCGACGATGTGGGGCGGCAGCATCGAACTGAAGACGCCGATGCTGTTCGCCATCGGGTTCATCTTCCTGTTCACGCTGGGCGGCGTGACAGGGATCGTGCTGTCCAATGCCAGCATAGATCAGATACTGCACAACACTTACTACGTGGTGGCGCACTTCCACTATGTGCTGAGCCTGGGTGCCGTGTTCTCAATCTTCGCCGGGTTCTACTACTGGATTGGCAAGATGTCGGGCCGGCAGTATCCGGAGTTCTGGGGGCAGGTCCACTTCTGGATGATGTTCGTTGGCGTGAACCTGACGTTCTTCCCCATGCACTTCCTGGGACTGGCCGGGATGCCGCGCCGCTACCCCGACTATCCCGACGCCTTTGCCGGCTGGAACATGGTAGCCTCCATCGGAGCCTACATCGGCGCGGCTTCGGTGTTCGTGTTCCTGTATGTCCTGTACGAGACCTTCCGCAGCAAGGTGCAGGTAGCGGACAACTATTGGGGCGAGGGTGCGACGACGCTGGAGTGGACGGTCACATCTCCCCCGCCGTTCCACACCTTCGAGGAACTGCCGCGGGTCCGGTAATGGGCAAGCCGCTCATCACTGTCGCCGAGGGAGGGGGGGCTTCGGCCCCCCTTCTTCCTATGGCAGTCCTGCCTGCGGAGGCGAAGGACTGGTTTGCCCTGCTCAAGCCGCGCGTCATCACGCTGGTGGTGTTCACAGGCTTCGTCGGCCTGCTGGTGGCGCCGGGACGGATGCATCCTGTGCTGGCCCTGGCTGCGGTGCTGTGCATTGCGGTCGCGGCGGGGGCGGCCGGGGCCATCAACATGTGGTACGACCGGGACATTGACGCAGTCATGCGGCGGACGGCCAAGCGGCCAATCCCTGACGGACGGATCAGCGCGGACGGGGCGCTCGGCTTCGGCGTCGTGCTGGCGGTGGCGTCGGTCATGGTCATGGGCTTGGCGGCAAACTGGTTCGCGGCGGGCGTGCTGGCTGTGTCCATCCTGTTCTATGTTTTCATCTACACCATGTGGCTGAAGCGGCGGACGCCGCAGAATATCGTCATCGGCGGTGCGGCCGGGGCGTTCCCGCCGGTGATCGGCTGGGCGGCGGTAACGGGCGGTCTGGACGTAATGCCCCTGTTGCTGTTCGCCATCGTGTTCTTCTGGACGCCGCCGCATTTCTGGGCGCTGTCGCTGTATGCTTCCGCCGACTACGAGCGGGCAGGAGTGCCCATGCTGCCCGTCGTGGCTGGCGCACGGGCGACCCGGCGACAGGTGATGCTCTACACCGTCCTGTTGGTGGGCGTGTCGGTACTGCCGTGGATGATGGGTTACGCCGGGCCAGTCTATGGCGTGTCGGCTGTTGGGCTTGGCGTCTGGTTCCTGCTGGCGTCCTGGGGCGTGCTGCGGGACAGACAGGATGCGTCTGGCGTCAGCCTGACCGGGGATGTCCCGGCCAAGTGGGCGTTCCGAGTGTCGTTGGTGTATCTGTTCACCCTGTTCGGCGCTGTGGCCGCCGACTACCTGATTCCGGGACCGTGGCATGGATGAGTTCCCGCACCCGCTGACACCGGACGAGACAGTGGAGCTGCGGCGGCGGCAGCGCGGCAAGAACATTGCGCTGCTGGTGGCGTTGATTGCCCTGGCGCTGCTGTTCTATGCGATTTCGATGGTGAAGTTTAAGGTCTCCTAGCCGCTTGCCGCGGCCCGGACGGGACCGACATTACCGGACATGAAGCGCAGCAACACCGTCTTGGCTGGAAGTCTGGCCACACTCATGTTCGGCATGGTCGGCATGTCATTCGCGGCGGTGCCGCTCTACCGCATGTTCTGTGAGGCCACGGGATATGCTGGGACGCCGCAAATCCGCGGCGCTGCCGGACCGGGTGCTACCAAGACAGAAATGCTGGTCCGCTTCAACGCCAACACCAGCCCGGGCCTGCCCTGGCGGTTCGCCCCTGGAGAGCGGTCGGCCACGGTCAAGCTGGGGGAGGACCGGCTGGCGTTCTATACCGGCAGCAATCAATCGGCGCAGCCGGTGACCGGCACCGCCACCTACAACGTGACGCCGGAGAAGGCCGGGCGCTTCTTCCATAAAACCCAGTGCTTCTGCTTTGATGAGCAGACATTGCAGCCCGGGCAGGAGATGAGCTTTCCGCTCAGCTTCTGGGTGGACCCTGCCATTGCGACGGACCCAGACACGCGCGACGTGCGGGAGATTACGCTGTCCTACACGTTTTTCCGCTCCCTGGACGATGCTGCGCGCAACGGCGGCCTGGACAAGGCCGGGCCGCATGTGGGCAAGCGGGCAGAGGCGGCGCGGCCCTGACCATTGGGTCCGCGGGCCGTGAGGTTGCGTGCCCTTGAACCAACCCGGGTTCCGCGTTAGTCCCGTGCAGACCAAGACGATATCCGCCAGGACTGGACCGCCGATGAGCACCGAGACGCCGAGCGTTGACGCAATGGCTGCTGACGCCCCTGTGCCGAACCTGAACAGCAGCGGCATGAAGCAGCCGTATCACCTCGTGGACCCCAGCCCCTGGCCGTTGATCGCGGCGTTCGGCGGCGGCGCGACGGTGCTGGGCATCATCTTTGCGGCGCACTACGGCAACTACATCGTGCTCAGCCTGGGACTGGCAACGGTGTTCGTGACAGCGTTCCTGTGGTGGCGCGACGTGCTCAAGGAGAGCCGCACTGCTGGGCTGCACACCCCTGTGGTCCGGCTGGGCCTCCGCTATGGCATGACGCTGTTCATCGCATCCGAGGTGATGTTCTTCGTCGGGTTCTTTTGGGCCTACTTCCACTTCGCGCTGTATCCTGTCCACGTGTCAGGCGCGGCGACGGCGGTCTGGCCGCCGGAGGGCATCCACACCTTCAATCCGTTCCAGCTTCCGCTGATGAACACGCTTATCCTGCTACTGTCCGGCACCGCCGTCACCTGGGCCCACCACGCGCTGCTGCACGGGCAGCGCAAGTACCTGGTCATGGGGCTGGGCTTCACCATTCTGCTGGGCCTGTCGTTCACGACGTTTCAGGCGCTGGAGTATTCCGAGGCGCCGTTCAAGTTCTCGGGCGGCGGCGTGTATCCCTCGACGTTCTTCCTGGCGACGGGCTTCCACGGCTTCCACGTGATCGTCGGCACCATCTTCCTGATCGTCTGCTGGTGGCGTGCCCGAGGCGGCGGCTTCAGCACGACCCGGCATTTCGGGTTCGAGGCCGCGGCCTGGTATTGGCACTTCGTGGACGTGGTCTGGCTGTTCCTGTTCGTGGCCATCTACCTGTGGGGCGCCGGGCCGACCCTGGCGGAGTAACGTGAGGGCGCCCGCGCGGACGGCATCGGCGCAGACGCCGCTGCGTCGCCTGCTATGGCCCGGCGTAATGGCCGCCGCCATGCTCGCGGCGACTACCGGCCTGGGCGTCTGGCAGGTGGAGCGCCTGCACTGGAAGACGGAGCTGCTGCGGGAAATTGACCGGGGTGAGGCCGCCCCGCCCATCCCGCTACCCGCTGCCCCGCAGCCGTTCACGAAGGTCAGCGTGTCCGGACGGCTTCGGCAGGACTTGCCAGCGTTGTACGGCGTCGAGGTCCGCAGCACCGCGGCTGGTCCCATGATGGGCGCCTATCTGCTGAACCCGCTGGAGCGGCCTGGCGCCGATCCCGTCATCGTCAACCGCGGTTGGGTGCCGCTCGACCGCGCGCAGCCCGGCCCGCCGGTGGACGCCTCCATCCAGGGATATGTTCGCGCGCCGGAACAGCCCGTCCGCTTCGGTGCGGCGGACGATCCCGCGCATAAGCGTTTCTACGCCTTGGACCCGGCCGCCATTGCGCGCGCCCTGGGCCTGGCGCGCGCAATGGCGTTCACGGTGGTAGCCATGGGCGACACGCCGCCAGGCATCTATCCCGAACCGGCGCGCAGCCTGCCGCGCCCGCCGAACAACCATCTGTCGTATGCCATCACCTGGTTCGGCCTTGCGGCCTCCTTGCTGGTGATCTGCGCCATCTATGCCCGCCGCGCCCTGCGCGCGCCCATCGAGGAACCGGCATGACCGCCTATGCCCGCCTGCAGGACCGCTTCACCCGCATCGCCACCATTGGAGAGGCAAGCTCTGTGCTGGGATGGGACGCTGCCGCCATGATGCCGTCGGGCGGCGGCGCGGCCCGCGGCGACCAACTGGCTGTGCTGGCCGGGCTGGGCCACGGCCTGCTGACCTCGCCGGATGTCGCCGACGACCTGGCCAGCGCCGAAGCCGCGGGCGAATGGGACGGCCCGAACCTTGCCCTCATGCGCCACGCGCACACCCGCGCGACGGCCCTGCCGGCGGACTTGGTGGAGGCGCAGGCCCGCGCCAACTCGCGGTGCGAGAAGCTGTGGCGGGAGGCCCGCCGGACGTCGGACTTCGCTGCGGTGCTGCCGGCCTTGCAGGAAGTGGTGCGCCTGGTCCGGCTGCAAGCCGATGCGCTTGCCCCGGCGCTGGGCTTGCAGCCCTACGACGCGCTGATGGACGGCTACCAGCGCGGCATCGGCGCTGCAGACGTGGCCCCGGTGTTCGCGCAGTATGGAGCCTTCCTGGCCGACGCCCTGCCGCGGGCGCTGGAACGGCAGGCCCGGCTGCCCGATCCCATGCCCCTGCAAGGCACCTACCCGGCTGGGGCGCAGGAGGCCCTGTGCCGCCGGCTGTCCACCATGGCCGGGTTGGACGCCAGCCACTCGCGCCTGGACCGCTCCACCCATCCCTTCTGCGGCGGCACGCCCACCGACGTGCGGATCACCACCCGCTACGACGAGGCCGACCCGGCGCAGGCGTTGATGGGCGTGATGCACGAGACCGGGCACGCCCTGTATGAGCGTGGCCTCCCCACTGCCCATGCCCGGCAGCCCGTGGGGGAGGCGGCTGGCATGGCCGCGCATGAGAGCCAGTCCCTGATCGTCGAGATGCAGGCGTGCCGGTCAGACGCCTATCTGGCATGGCTCGGCCCGGAGCTGCACCGGCTGTTCGGGGGTGATGCCGCGCCCTATGCGCCGGCCAACCTGTCCCGCCTGTGGCGGCGGGTCCGCTGCGGGCTGATCCGGGTGGAAGCGGACGAGATGACCTATCCTGCCCACGTCATCCTGCGTTTCCGGCTGGAGCAGGCGATGGTGTCGGGCGACCTGCTCCCGGCGGACCTGCCAGGGGCCTGGAACGACGGGCTGCATGCCATGCTCGGTGTGCGGCCGGAACGCGACGCGCAAGGGTGCCTGCAGGACATCCACTGGTATGACGGCGCGTTCGGCTATTTCCCGAGCTACACCCTGGGCGCGATGGCCGCCGCGCAACTGATGGCGGCGGCGCGGGCGGCGATGCCGGAGATGGATGCGGCGCTGGGGCAGGGGGATCTTGGCCCGCTGGTGGGCTGGCTGCGGACGCATGTGCATGGGCAGGGGAGCCGACTGGGCTTCAACGACCTGCTGCGGGCGGCGACGGGCAAGGCGTTGGATCCCGGTGACTTCGAGGCGCACCTGGCACGGCGTTACCTGGACTGAATGGGGGATTGAACGGGGGGGCTGCTTCCTGCTCCCTTTCAACCCTCCAACGCCCTGGGCGGCCTTGCCCGCAGCAGCCCGAGCAGCGCGTCCATTCCCTCGGCCCCAGCGTGCAGGTCCACGCGTTCCACCTTCTCCATCAGACGCTCCAGGGTCTCCAGCTCTTTCAGGCGCAGCAGCGTCGGGTTGTCGTCCATCAGGCGTGCGGTGTTCAGCGCGGAGCGGGTGGCGGCCGTTTCCTCCCGGCGGCGGATCAGGTTGGCCTGGGCGGCCTTCTCTGCCTCCACCACGCGGTTCAGCAGGGCGCGCATGTCGCCGGGCAGGATGAGGTCGCGCATGTTCACGCTTTCGACGTGCAGGCCCGGCACGTCCAACCCGGCGCGCACGCCCGCCAGCAGCTCGTCGTCCAGCGTGGCGCGGGCATCCAGCGCCTCGTCCAGCGTGCGTCCGGCCAGGGCGCCGCGGATGGCGAACTGCACCAGGCGGTGCAGGGCGGAGGTATGGTCCGCCGTCGCGCCGACCAGCGCCCCCGGGTCGGTGACGCGGTAAAAGCAGGTCAGGGTGATGCGGACGCTTACCCGGTCGCGGGTCAGCAGCTCCTGCGCGGTGATTTCCAGCGACTGGATGCGTAGGTCCATGCGCCGGACCTCCACGGTGTGCAGCAGGGTCCAGAACACGTAGGCCCCCGCGGGCAGGGTCTCCCGCAGCGCGCCGTCCACGAACAGCAGCGCCGCCTCGTACGGATGCACCAGGGCGCGGGTCGTCATGGCGGGGGTCTGCCGCTCGGCCACCGCCCAGTGCCGAGGCGCGGCCAGCAGCGTGGTGCGAAGGTCCACCCGCTCGACCTCGACGGCGCCGGCGGCGCGCAGGAACATCCGGCGCGTGCCGGGGCGCACGACCGTGACTGGGACGCCATCGGCGAATACCACCGCGGCCTCCTCCGCGCCGCAGCCGACGATCACGAACAGCGCCTCCGCCGCCGCGGGGTCGGCGACTGCGACCGCGGCGGCGGTCATCAAGTGGGACGCATCCAGCTCAGGCACCGTGAGGGGCAGGATGCGGACGGCGATGTCGGCGAACAGGGTCCAGAACCTGTGCCGGCCCGGCTCCAGCACCCGCACGAACCGACCGTCGCGGAACAGCAAACCGCGCTGGGCTTCGGAGATGCGGACGGTCTTGAACACGGGAACGCTCCAGGATTGAGAAAAGGCGGGACCTGGCCGGCAATCCCCACGGTCGGCAGACGGGCCGCCCCGTGCGCCGCGCGGTTGTGTCCCGGCAGCGCGCCCGCCAGGGCGGACGGCCTTGGGCCATGCTCACGCAACGCGGCCAGGGCCGCGCAAAGCCTGCCGCCCGATGCCGCCGCGGTGGCTGGACGGCCCGCCAGGCCCCACCCCGCTTCAAGGGCAGTCAACCTCAACAGGTTCGAAGGGTGTGAGCCTTCTAATGGGCGGACCGGCCCGGGAACATGCTGCCGGCAGCGCCGCGCACGCCCGTGCGGGAACGGGACACGCTATGGACGGAACCGCCCGGCGCACGACTACCAGCCGCCGCGCCGGGCAGCAATCGCCGTGCTGCTACGCCCGCGGCGTGCGGCGGAACAGCTTGGCGAAGGCGGCGCCCAGGCCGAGCACGGCCACGACGCCCAGCTTGGCGAACTTCAGCAGGAATGCCCCGGCCAGCGCCAGGAAGCCCAGCTTCTTGGCTGCCGCCACGCCGATCAGCCCGGCCAAGCCGACCGCGGCCAGCTTGTCGGTGCCCGGGTTGTAGTCCTCGTAGCGCTTGCCGTCGGCGTAGTGCAGCCCGGCCACTGCCGGGGCCGCCTCCGCCCTGTCCTGCGCCAGCCGGTCGCTGCTGCTCAGCAGGTTGACGCTGAAGTAGCCTTCGCGTCCCAGGATACGGGTGTTGAAGTTCAGCCCGCTGTCATCGCCGTCCGACATGCGGTAGCCCAGCGCCCAGGTCAGCCGCCGAGCCGCCTTGTCGTAGGCCGGCGGCTGCGACCAGCCGGTCAGCTCCATCTCCGGAAAGCCCCGGCGCACGCGGTCCTTGTTACCCTCGGCAACACCCTCCTTCAAGGCGCTCAGCAGGGCGGCGGCGTCCAGTTCGTCCGCTTCGCTGTCCGACACGTGGCCGCCGCCATCGTAGCTGACGACGGCGAACCATGGGCTGGTGTCCGCCAGCGGGTTGATGATCCCCACCAAGTTCGGCCCCGGCGTGTTTCCGCCGGCCCGCAGCGCCCGCATCGCGGCGTCACGCGGGATGAACTCCATGCCGCCCGGCAGATCCAGCGTCGCCTGCCCGGACAGCGGCACCATGGCCGGGCCTTGCGTCGCCAACTCGTGCGCGGCCATCCAGGCGGCGCGCTGCTCCGTCTCCCGCTCCTGCTGCGTCATCGGTGCCGCACGGACCGGGCCGGACTGGGGTTGCGCCATCGTGGGCAGGGCACCCAGCAACGGCAGCAGCAGCGCGCTGGCCAGCGCCAGCGTGCGCCCCAGCCTTGCGGGCAACCTGGTTCCGATCCCGTCCGATGCCTGTCCCATGCCATCCTCACCTGGTTAGTCCCATCCAAACGCGGATGGCTCTGGCGTGTTCACGCCTACAACACTGTGCGCCCAGCTTGCATTCTTTCCACTTGCGTCCTGGCCGTCACTGCCGCGAGCGGCGCTTCGCGTCCTCCCACAGGCCGCGGTAGTCGTAGGTCGGGTAGAACTCGGTGCGGTAGCCGCCCCAGGCCGCGCCTTCGATGATGCGGTTCACGTCGCGCAGGCGTTCGGCGGGGACGCGCAGGGTCACGACCTGGCCGACGCCCATCATCACGTACCAGGACACGATCTCGATTCCCGCCCCGGGGAACTTCTCGTACCAGCCTGTGGCCTTCAGGTGCGCGTTGATCTCGTCCACCGTCTTGCTCTGGTCGTGGCGCAGGAACACCGTCAGCAGGAAGGTGCCCGGCACCGCCTCCGCCTCCGACGGCACCGCCGCGGGTACTGCAGGCGGGGGCACTGCGGGCGCGGGTGGGGCAGGGGCCGGCTGGGCCAGGACCGGGCCGGCCAGCAGCACTCCAAGCAACACCGACCCGCGCATCCCATCCTCCATCCAACTGCGCCATCCGCGGCGCCACGCGGAGCCTAGCCGTGTCCGGGGGAAACCTGCTAGGCACCCCGCGAAATCCAGGAGCGCGTGACGTGGCCGATCCCAAGATGACCAGCATCGAGCTTGACCCGACCGAGGTCGCCCTTGTGATCGGGGAGGACGGCGGCAGCATGACCATCCGCGTCGTCGCCGCGACAGAGGTGGCGGATGGCGCCACCGAGGTGCCCGAGCCGCACGAGATCGCCATCGCCCTGGCCATGCGCCTGCTGAAGGACCCCGAGTTCCACGACAGCGTGCTGGACTGGTACGACAGCCAGGACGAGGAGGATGACGAGGACGAAGAGGAGGAGCTGGACGGCAAGCCCGGCGAGCCGGCCAAGCCCAAGGCGTAGGCGCTTCGCTTCCCTCTCCCTCCGGGAGAGGGCCGGGGCGAGGAAGGCCCAGCAGCGTCGCCCCCTGCCAAAGAAAGCACCCCGCCGCTGAAACAGGGCGGATCGTCCTGCAAGATTGCCCTCACCCCAACCCTCTCCCGGAGGAGAGGGAGCAGCCACCCTTGGCCCCTGCCCTCGCCCCGCCTAGTGTGCCCGCCATGCAATACATCTCCACTCGCGGGCAGGCTCCCGTGCAGGACTTTGCCGGCGTGCTGCTGGCCGGGCTGGCGGAGGACGGCGGGCTGTATGTGCCCGATGCCTGGCCGCACCTGTCGCACGCCGACCTTCGCGCCTTGCGCGGCCTGCCCTATCACGAGTTGGCGGCCCGCGTGCTGCACTCCTTCGTGGGCGCCAGCATCCCGTCGGACGTGCTGGCCGGCATGTGCCATGATGCCTACGCCACCTTCCGCCACCCGGCCGTGGTGCCCCTCGTGCAACTCGACACCGACCTATGGACGCAGGAGCTGTTCCACGGCCCGACGCTCGCCTTCAAGGACGTCGCGATGCAGCTCCTGGGGCGCATGTTCGACTGGGTGCTGGAGCATGAGGGCAAGCGCGTCACCATCATCGGCGCCACCTCCGGCGACACCGGCTCGGCTGCCATCGAGGCCTGCCGGGACCGCAGCAGGGTGGACATGGTGATCCTGCATCCCGAGGGCCGTACCAGCGAGGTGCAGCGCCGGCAGATGACCACCGTCCGCGCGCCCAACATCGCCAACGTCGCCGTGGACGGCACCTTCGACGACTGCCAGGACCTGGTGAAGGCGATGTTCGCGGACGCCCCGTTCCGGCGCGACATGCGGCTGTCCGCCGTCAACAGCATCAACTGGGGGCGCATCGCCGCCCAGATCCCCTATTACGTTTATGCTGCCCTGGCCCTGGGCGCGCCGGAGCGGGAGGTCGCGTTCAGCGTTCCCACCGGCAACTTCGGCAACGTCCTCGCTGCCTGGGCGGCCCGGCGCATGGGCGTGCCCATTGCCCGCCTGGTGGTGGCCAGCAACCGCAACGACATCCTGGCTCGTTTTCTGAACGGGAACGACATGAGCATACGCGGGGTGGAACCCAGCCTGTCCCCCAGCATGGACATCCAGGTCAGCAGCAACTTCGAGCGCCTGCTGTTCGAGCTGCTGGACCGCGACCCCGCGGCCACTGCCGCGACCATGCTGGACTTCCGCCGCACCGGACGCATGGCGGTGCCCGACGCCGCCTGGACCCGCGCCCGCACCCTGATGCACGGCTACCGCCTGGACGATGCGGGGACCGAGGCCGAGATCAGGCGCCTGCATGCCCAGGGCTACCTGGCCGACCCGCACACCGCCATCGGCATCGCCGCCGCCCGCGCGCATCCCTGCCGGCACCTGCCCATCGTCGCCGCCGCCACCGCGCATCCGGCCAAGTTCCCGGACGCCATGGAGCGCGCCACCGGCCTGCGCCCGCCCCTGCCGCCGGGGCTGGCCGACCTATATGAGCGCGAAGAACGCTACACTCGCGCGCCCAACGACCTCGATGCCATCAAGGCCCAGGTCCGCGCCTTCAGCCACAGGAACGCCGCATGAGCGACAACGCCAACTCCACCGGGGACATCCAGGTCACGCGGCTGCCCAACGGCCTGACGGTTGTCACCGAGACGATGGACCGGGTCGAGACCGTCTCCTTCGGCGCCTACGTCGCTGCAGGCACCCGCAACGAGACCAAGCCGGAGAACGGCGCCTCCCACTTCCTGGAGCACATGGCCTTCAAGGGCACAGCCCGCCGCAGCGCGTCGCAGATTGCGGAGGAGGTCGAGAACGTCGGCGGACTCATCAACGCCTACACCGCCCGGGAGCAGACGGCCTACTACATCAAGCTGCTCAAGGAGGACCTGGCGCTGGGCGCCGACATCATCGGCGACATCCTGACCCACAGCACCTTCGCGCCGGAGGAATTGGAGCGCGAGCGCGGCGTGATCCTGCAGGAGATCGGTCAGGCCAACGACACCCCGGACGACATCATCTTCGACCGCTTCCAGGAAACCGCCTACCCCGACCAGCCGATGGGGCGCCCGACCCTGGGCACCGAGCGGGGCATCAAGTCCATGAAGCGCGCGGCGCTGACCGGCTACATGCGCCGCAACTACGCCGCCGGGAACATCGTGGTTGCCGCCGCCGGGGCGTTGCAGCACGACACGGTGGTGGACCTTGCGCGCCAGCACTTCGCCGACCTGCCCGCCGCCATGCCGCCGCCCGTTGCCCGCGGCGACTATGCCGGCGGCGAGTTCCGCGAAGGCCGCGACCTCGACCAGGTCCACATCGTCCTGGGCTTCCCCGCCGTCGGCTACGACGACCCCGACTACTACCCGGCGCTGCTGCTCAGCACCCTGCTCGGCGGCGGCATGTCCTCCCGCCTGTTCCAGGAAATCCGGGAGAAGCGGGGACTGGTTTACTCCGTGTATTCCTTCTCCGCCCCCTTCCTGGATGGCGGCCTGTTCGGCATCTACGCCGGCACCGGCGAGAAGGAGGCCGCGGAGCTGATGCCCGTGACCCTGGAGGAGCTTCGCAAGGTGCAGCTCGGCGTCACCGAGGACGAACTGCACCGCGCCCGCGCCCAGGTGAAGGCGGGCCTGCTGATGTCCCTGGAAAGCACCGGCAGCCGCTGCGAGAGCCTGGCCCGGCAGATGCAGGTGTTCGGCCGCACCATCCCCACCGCCGAGACCGTCGCCAAGCTGATGGCAGTTGATGCCGACGCGGTCTGCCGCGCCGCCGCCCGCATCTTCCGCGGCCGCCCGACGCTGGCCGCGATGGGACCGGCCGACAAGGTTCCGCACCTTCCGGCCATCGCGGAACTGCTGGCGGCCTGAGCCGCCCGGGTGGGCGGTTCCTCCAGGATTTGCCGACCGTGCGGCCCGGGGAGGAGGACCTTGGCCTGCTAGGTCCGCGCCTGGGCGGGCAGACTGCGGAGCATGGTGGCGACCGCGTCCGCCAAGCCGCCCAATGTCGTGCTCATGGCGGCCACTAGGTCGCGCGTTGCCGGGCTGGCCGGGCGCAACGATTGCCGGACAGTGCGGGTGGATGCTGCAGCTCCACGCCCGCGGGATACGGCGACCTGGGCCAGGAGGACTACATTTCCCGAAACGTCGGCGTCGAAGCGCTGCACGTCCAACTCGACCCGTGCATCCGGCTGCGCGCTGATGCCACCTGCGGAGGTGAAGACGCTGCTGCCGGGCATGCGCTGGCTGAGGTTCTCGGCGAGGATGCGCCCGATCAGGTCGCCCAGCGGCTCTCCCCAGCGCTCGGTACCGGCGACGCGAAGCTGGTAGGCGCTGTCGGCCCGCACGATGCCGGGACGGTCCAGATAGCCGGCGAGGCCCGGGCGCTGCAGTTCGATCAGCTTCGGCCCGCCCGGCGCGGGCTGGCCGGGCACAGCGGCAAGGGTGAAGTAGGTTGGCTCCGGCGACGTGCAGCCGGACAGCGGCAACCCAAATGCCGCCAGGCCAAGCGGCGCCAGGCCCGTCAACACCGTCCGCCGCTTCATGGGTCCTGCCTTCACTTGTCGGCTACGCCTGCGCGCCCGCGCACCAGGGCTTCGGGGTGGCGGTCCAGGAAATCGGCTAGGATGCGCACGGAGCGGGCGGTGTCGCCCACCTGCGTCATCGCCCGCGCCAACTCCCGGTTGAATTGCGAGTTGGCGCCGTAGCTGTCGGTCAGCGACCCGAAGGTGCGCCCGGCCTTCGCGGCGGCATCCTGCAGCGAGGCTGTGAGCGCCGGCAGCGACTTGAACAGCGGGGAAAGGCCGGTGTCCGCGCGCTTCACCAAACCATCCACGCTGGACATTGCCGCCGACGCCGAGCGCAGGGTGTTGTTCAAGTTCTGGCCGATCTGCTCCAGCGGCAGCCGGTCCAGCTTGCCGGCCATGTCGCTGACAGCTTGCAGGATGTTGTCCAGTCCGCCGCCGGTGCTGGGCAGGATGTAGTCGCCGCCGACCTCCACCAAGTCCATCGGCGGCGCATTCTGCACGAAGCCGAGGGACAGCACTTGCTGGCCGGTCAGGTAGTTGGCGGTCTGCAACTGCGTCCGCATGCCGCGCTGGACCAGCCGGCGGGCGACGTCCAGCGGCTTGTCGGCTGCTACGGCATTCGTGCCGAGCACCCGCTCGGGCTGTATCTGCAAGGCGACGCGCACCCGCACGCCGCCGGTAGCCGCGTCTATCTCCAGCTTGACCTCGGATACGGTACCGACCTGGATGCCGTAGAACTCCACCGGCGCCCCGGCGGCCAGGCCGCGCACCGAACTCTCGAAGTAGGTGACAAAGGCTTGCGAGGTCGTGAAGCCGGAGGCTTGGGCCTCATCGTAGTTGCGATACAGCGGGAACTCGGTGTCGGGCACGGCTGCGGTTGACTGATCGCTGGCCTGCGGCGTGTCGAAGGCGACGCCGCCGGACAGCAGCGCCTGCAGGCTGGCGACCTCGACGTGTAAGCCTTGAGCGCCGGCTTGCACCGATAGGCCCGAGGCGTTCCAGAAGTGCGACTTGCCGCGCACGAAGCCGTCGTAGGGGGCGCGTACGAAGATATGCACCAATACCGGCCCGCTGCCGTCGCCGATGTCGGACCCCAGCACTTCGCCAACGGTGATGTCGCGCCAGAACACGGGTGCGCCGGCCGTCAGCGACCCGATGCGGACGGCGCGCAGGACGTAGGTGCGGCCCGGCTCTCCGTTGCGGACGCCGGGCGGCTGCTCCAGCCCGGTGTATTGCAGCTTCTGATCGCCGTCGCGGCCGCCGGGGTCCATTTCGATGTAGCCGCCGGACACCAGGGTCTCGATCCCTGCCAGGCTGCCGCTGCTGATGCGGGGGCGGACGACCCAGAAGCGCGTGCCCTCGGTCAGGAAGGGCAGGGCGGCGCGCTGCATGCGGACGCGGACGACCACGCGTTGCAGGTCGTCGCTGAGGCGTATGCCCTCCACCAGGCCCAACTGCACCGCTTTGTGGCGCACCTGTGTTTGCCCGGCGGTCAGCCCGTCCGCAGTGCGGAACGTCAGCTCGACAATCGGACCCTCCTCCTTGACCGTGCGGTAGCCGAGCCAACCCGCGATGCAGAGTGCGATGAGCGGGATGATCCACACCGGGGAGACGCGGCTGCGCCGGACGTTTGCGGCCGGGGCGGGCTGGGCGTAGCCCGGCGCGCGCCGGACCTTCGGGCGGATGTCGGAGCCGGGTTGGGCCGAATCCGGGGCTGGCGCGGGATCGGGCGCGTCGTTCATGCCTGCGTCTCCGCCCCGGTGCGGGCGGTTTGGCCGGCGGCGTCCCACATCAGGCGGGGGTCGAAGCTGAACGACGCCAGCATGGTCAGGATCACCACGCCGGCGAAGCAGACAGCGCCGATGCCCGGCGTGACCGAAGCGAGCAGCTCCATCCGCACCAGCCCGACCAGGACCGAAAGCATGAACACGTCAATCATGGACCACCGGCCTATCACCTCCACGATACGATAGAGGCGGGTCCGATCCCGCAGCCGCCACCCCGCACGACTTTGTGTGGAGAGCAGCAAGGTGGCGATCCCAACCAGCTTCAGCACCGGGACGAGCACGGACGCCACGAACACCAGGAGCGCCAGGGGCCACATGCGATACTCGATCAGCTCCTGCACGCCGCCCATGATGGTGCTGGGATGGCCCTGGCCGAATCGGATCAGGGTCAGGATGGGATAGAGGTTGGCGGGAATGTAGAGGGCCGCCGCGCCGAGCAGAAACGCCCAGGACCGGGCGATGCTGTCGGGCTTGCGGACTTCCAGTTCCGCATGGCAGCGCGGGCAGGGAGCGCCAGGGGGAGCGCGGCTGACCCGGCCGCAGGTGTCGCAGCCGATCAGGGGGCCGAAGCCCACCGGCGCCGGGGTGCGGCGGGTGCGGCCGATGGCCTCCCACAATGCGTGTTCGTCCAGCCAGGCGTCGGCGGCGATCATGACCAGCATCAGCCCAGCGAGCGCGAGCATGGCCGGGCCGACCAGCACGGTTGCGCCGGCGGTTGCGGCGAGCCTGGTGTAGGCGACGAACACGCCGAGCAGGAACACTTCCACCATCGCCCAGGGCGTCAGGTGGTGGCGCAGCCGGGCCATGTCGGCGAGGGTTGACGCTGCCATGCCAGTCCGCAGCCCCACCAGGACGGCGATGGTCAGCACCAGCTTGAGCATGGGCGCGACGACCGTGGTGCCGAGGACGACCAGCGCCAGCTGCCACATGCCCTGCTGTTGGAAAGCGGCCGGCAGGTCCTCCAGCGCGGCCTGCCGGGTTTGGCCGAGAAGCTGGAAGCCCAGGAAGGGGAAGACCAGGACGACGGCGAACAGCACCAGCCCGGTGACGTTGAGCGCCAGCGTGGTGGTCAGGCTGTCGCGCTGGCGGCGGCGCAGCAGGGCGCTGCAGCGGGTACAGGTTGCGACCAGGCCGGGGCGCAGGAGGGGCACGGACTGGAACAGGCCGCACTCCGGGCATTCCCGCGTGGTGGCCTGAGGAGCTGGGGCGTCGTAGGTGGCTGCGTCGGGCATGTTGATCCGGAACGTGGCATGGGGCGCCAGGGTTCATGGACATAGCACGGCAGGGTGCGCGATGCAGGGGGATGCGCGGTGGCGGGTGGTTGCGGGGTGTGGGGTGGACGGCTATAGGTTGGATGCGCGGAGTGCCGTGCGGCCTGTGGCTGGCCGACTTAGCTCAGTGGTAGAGCAACTGATTCGTAATCAGTAGGTCCGCGGTTCAATCCCGCGAGTCGGCACCATTTCTGTCAAGCCGCTGTCACTGCCAGGTAGTCGAGATTTCCGATCCGCCCGGCCGTCACCGCATATCCCGCCGTGTCCGCCGCCGTGGTGCCTGCGAATGTCAGGCTGGCCGTGACCTGCCCGTCACCGGCCAGGTCCGCGTGGATCGTCCGCCCCGTGTAGCCCGTGATCCCGTCCGCGTCTGCCCATACATAGCTCGACGTGTCCGGGTGGAAGCTGAACATCGTCACGGTGTCGCCGGGGTGGAAGCCCACGATGGTGTCCCATGTCGGCGTGGCCGGGTTGCCCGCCAGGAAGATCGTGTTGTTCCCGGGGCCGTCCACCAGAAAGTTCGAGCCGGGGCCGGCGTCCACCACGTTCCGCCCGCCCGCCATCTGGATTGCGCAGAAACCGGAGAAGCTTTTGATGAACGCGCTGTCCGCGTTGGCCACGATCACCGCGGGGTCCGCGCTGTCATAGATCAGCTGTGTCCGCAGATAGTCCACGGGGCCGTGATACTCCTCCCCCACCAGCGTCGTCTGCGATCCCCCGGCAACCGTCAGGAACGTCGCCGACGGCAGTTGCAGGAAGTGCTGCGCGATCCCGGCCTGGTCGGCGCTGGGCTGGAGGTGCAGCGTTGTCCCGCTGTCCCGCGCCATGCTGCCCGCACCGTCGTCCAGCGTGATTGCAAAAGTGGCGTTTCCCGCCGCAGCCGGCGTGAACATCAGCGCGCGGGCGTCGGCCTGCAAGGCGTCCACGGTGCCCCGCGCAGTGTAGGTGCCGGACGCCGGGTCGTAAAACCCCAACCCGCCGGCCAGCCGGCCCAGCCCGGCGGCGACCAGCACCTGCAAGGTCTCGACCTGCCCCGCATCCGGGTCGGACAGCGACAACGCCGTGAACGGCAGCACGCCCAGCGTCGTCGTAGCGGCCTGGCCGGAGATAGTTCCCTGGATGGCAGGTGGCGTATCCGCTCCCTGAACCACCACCTGCGCGGCGGCGGCAGTGGTTCCGTCGGCGCCGTCGGACACCTGCACCGACACGCCTGTGGTCCGTGTCGCGCCATAGGCCAGTTGGCGCGCGGTGGGCACGAAGCTCAGCCCCCGCAGTGCCGCCTGGACGTCGGCTGCGGCGCCGCCGACCACGTAGCGGCCCGATGCGGCGTCGTAGGTTCCCCCGCCCAGGTTCCCCAGCGTCCCGTCGCCGGGATTGCTCAGCACGACTTGCGCCGTCTGGACCTGGCTCACGTCGGGATCGGCGAGTGTCAGGCTGGACAGGGGCGTGGCCGCCGTGTCGTCCACTGTGAACACAAGCGCCGGCATCCCAGCCAGCACCGGCGGCGTGTCGGCCACCACCAGCCCGGCCAGGGCCGGCGACGACGCGCCGTAGCCCGTCTCGACCACGGCGCTGCTGGCCAGGTTGGTGCCCACGGCCACCACGCCGACCACGGCCTGCAGCGTCACCGCGACCGTGCCGCCCCCAGCCGGAGCGGTGACCGGTCCCAAGGACACCGCGATCCCGCCGGGCACGGCGGCCACGGACGGCGTGCCGCCGCCCGTGGCCTGCACCGAGCCGGGCACCAGCGTCAGTCCGCCCGGCAGCCCCACGACGACCCGAACCGCCGGGTTGTCGCCCGCTGGCAGGACTCCGGTGGCTTGCAGCGTGATGGTGCTTCCCACGCGCGGCGCAGGGTTGGACAGGGTCATTGCCGCCGTGGACCCGGCCACGGTGGCGGCGGACGCCGACTGCAACGGCGCCAGCGCGAAGGCCGCGTCGCCTCCCGGCAGCGACGCCGCCATGGCCCGGGCCTGCGACGCCAATGACGTGCCCACGGCGCCTGCGCCCCGGGCTGCCAGCGTCAGCGTCAGGATTTCGCCTGGGTCCAGCTCGGAGGCATCCACCGTGATGCCGCCGTCCGGCGCCGTTCCCAGCGCGGCACCTGCCGCCGGCCCGCCTGCCTGGACCGATCCCGGCACCACGGACAGCCCGGCGCCCAGCAGGTCCGACAGGCGCACGGCATAGGCCGGTGCAGCGCCGGGCTGGTTGGCCAGGCGCACCGTGTAGGCCGCGGCCTGCCCGGCCTGCACCTGCCCCGGCCCGTCCACCGTCAGCCGCAGCGCCGGGGCAGTTGCGGACACTGCCGCCCCCTGGGCCGTGGTGATCCGCGCGCCCACCATGGCGGGGTCGGCGGCGCTGACCGCCACCTGCACCGGCCCGGATGACGCCCCGGTTGCCCGGGCCACGATGTCCAGCTCAACGGTCACGGGCTGGCCGGACTGCACCGTGCCCAGGTCGAAGCCCGTCGTCGAACGCTCCCCCACCCACAGGCCCGTCAGCCCCGGCGTGGCGTAGCTCACCGTCTCGGACACTAGGGACAGCCCAGCGGGGACTACGCCGCCGATATGGATCGCACGGTTCTGCCCGCTGGGCAGGGTGACGGTGGCATGGAACGTCGCCGTCTCTCCCACTGCAAGCTGGCTGCCCGGCGTCGCCGCGGCGCTGGTCCCGGTCAGGGCGATGCTCAGGTCTGGTCCCATCGAGACCACGTCGGTCGAGGCCGACACTGGGGCGGCGGCCACCAGGTTGGCCCCGCCGGAACTGGCGGCTGCATGGATCACCGCGGCCCGGTTCTCCCCCACTGCCTGCGGCCCTGGCATGGCGCTGGTGGCTTGCAGCGTGAACGTCACCAGCACGACGTTGCCGCCCGATGCCGGGTCGTAGGCTGCCAGCGGCGCTCCCGGGTCCAGGTGCAGTCCGTCCGTTGCGCTGAACAGGTTGCCCGTTGCGGCCAGCGTGGTCCCTGCGCCGGTCTGCACGATGATGTCGGCGCCATTGGCGGGCACGGCGTAGCCCGGCGGCATCGTGTCACGCAGCACCAGGTCCCAGGCCGACCCAGCCGACACGTTCTGCACCGCCATCACGAAGGTCACGAGATCCCCCGCCGCCACGTCCAGCAGCCGGTCGGAGAAGGGGTCGGCGTCCATCGCCGCGCTGCTGACGGCGCCGCTGAACTGGCCGGTCCAGGTGCTGTAGGCGACGGGGCTGCCGGTGCCGGACCCCACCACCGCGAAGTAGCTCTGCGGCCCCGTCGCATCCAGGCTGCCGGTCTGCACGCGCAGGATGGGCGCTGGGGCCGCGACACTGGCGGCGGCCCGCGCGACGCTGACCTGGCCGAACGAGTTCGCCTCTGTCACGGCGGCGTCAATCGTGGGCGGGCTGGCGGGCAGGGCGGTGATGAACAGCAAGTCCAGGACCGCGGGCGCCCCGCCGCCTGCCGGGGCGAGGTCCCCGAAATCGAACCGCAGCGCCGCGCCGTCCGGGTCCACGCCGACCAGGTTCGGCGCCACGGCAACCGTATTGTCCGGCCCAAGCTGGCGTGCCCCGCCGCGGGCGTGCCCGGACCGGCGCTCCAGGCGACCGCCGCGGGCAGGCCGGGTACTGCGGCCTCCACCTGCAAGTCCTGCGTGATCCCGAGCTGCAGCGACACCCGCACCCGGTAGGTGGCAGTGCCGCCGCCCACGGCCTGAACCGTGGCGGACAGCGTGCTGGCGGAGAGCACCACTGCAGCGGACGCGGGCGCGGCGGTCATGGCCTGGCCGCCGTGTGCAGCACCGCTTGCAAGGTTTGCGACACGTCCACGCCGATCCGCGTCACCGCGCTGGCGGCATCCTGGGCCGCGATGGGCACCGCCGGGCCGGAGAACGGCGTGGCGCCGCCCAGCGTCAGCGCCAGGTCGGGCGGGCGTACGGGATCAAGCTCCTGTCCGCCCCCGAGCAGGTCGAGCAACTGGACCCTGTTGGCAGCGCCGCTGAAGCTGGCGGCTATGATCCAGTCGAGGGCGGTGCCGGGCCAGGGATGGCGGGGCGCAAGCAGGCGTAGGGTGACGGGCATGGCGGGACACCTGCATTTTGCTGGTGCCCCCAACCGTGGCAGGCTGGTTTTGCCAATCCGTTAAGACACTGCCCACCGAGGTAACGCCATGTCGCACGCCAGCAACCGCCGCATCGTCCTGGCCAGCCGGCCCGCCGGCCCGCCGACGCCGGACAACTTCCGCACGGAGCATGCGCCGGTCCCGGCCGCTCCGCCCGGCGGCGTGCTGCTGCGGACGCTGTGGCTGTCCCTGGACCCCTACATGCGCGGGCGCATGAGCGACGCGCCGTCCTACTCGCCCCCGGTGGGCATCGGCGAGGTCATGGTCGGCGGCACCGTCAGCGAGGTCGTGGAGTCCAACGCCGAGGGCTACCGGCCTGGGGACTTGGTGGAGGGCCGGACCGGTTGGCAGGAGTATGCGGCCGTGGACCCGGCCAAGCACCCCGGCGGCCTGCGTGTGCTGCCGGCCGGTCCGCATGCGCCGTCCACTGCGCTGGGCGTCCTGGGGATGCCGGGCATGACCGCCTATTGCGGCATGCTGAACATCGGGCAGCCCAAGCCGGGGGAGACCGTCGTGGTCGCGGCGGCGGCAGGGCCGGTCGGATCTCTGGTCGGGCAGATCGCCAAGCTGCACGGCGCGCGGGCGGTCGGCATCGCCGGCGGGCCGGACAAGTGCGAGTACGTAACGGGCCTGGGCTTCGACGCCTGCCTGGACCACCGCGCGCCGGACCTGCCGGGGCAGCTGGCCGCGGCGTGCCCGGATGGCGTGGACGTCTACTTCGAGAACGTCGGCGGTGCGGTGTGGGACGCGGTGCTGCCGCGCCTGAATCCCTTCGCGCGGGTGCCGGTGTGCGGGCTGGTGTCCTACTACAACGCGACCGAGCCGCCGTCCGGCCCGGACCGCACCGCCCTGGTGATGCGCGCCGTGCTGACCAAGCGGCTGCTGATCCGCGGCTTCATCGTCTGGGACTTTGCGGCGCAGCAGGACGATTTCCTACAAACGGTCGGCGGCTGGCTGGCGCAGGGAAAGATTCGGCACCGGGAGGACATCGTGGACGGGCTGGACGCGGCACCCGCCGCCTTCATCGGCATGTTGAGGGGCGCGAACTTCGGCAAGATGCTGGTGCGGGTGGCGTCGTAGAAAGTTAGCCGCCCGATCCCACCTGCGTCAGCACCACCCCGGCGACGATCAGGGCGGCGCCCAGCCAAAACACCGGCCGAACGGTTTCCCCGAACACCAGCACCGCGGCCAGGGGCACCAGCACCACGCCCAGCGCCGCCCAGGGATGAGCTTGGCTGAGCGGCACGCGCGTCAGTATCCAGACCCACAGCAAGGTCGCGCCGCCATACAGCGTCAGTGCCGCCCACATGGCCGGCGTGGCTGCGAGGGTCTGCAGCAGCCGCGGCGCCGGCACGCCCGTGATGGCCTGCGCCGCCTGCTTGAACAGCATTTGCCCGCCCGCCAGCATGACGCTGAACAGCAGCAAGTAGATCGTGTTGGCGTTCATCATCGCTGCGTCTGCGCCCGGGTTGCGGCGCGTTGTGGGGCCGGGCGGCGGGGGATGTCAAAACCGGGTTGCAGCCGGGCCGGGCCGGGCGGAAGCTGCGCGCCTATCCCGCGCAGGACGAACTTCATGTGGCAGCCCGCTCCCTTCTACCCCGACCCGGCCGTGCGGTCGCTGCATCCCAGCTTCGACCGGTATCGCCTCGGGCTGGCCGCGGTCGAGCGTCTGGCGACCGGGCTGCGCTGGGCCGAGGGGCCGGTGTGGTTCGGCGACGCGCGGCACCTGCTGGTCAGCGACATCCCCAACAACCGCATCCTGAAGTGGGAGGAGGAGACAGGCGCCGTGTCCGTGTTCCGCCGCCCATCCGGCTACGCGAACGGCAACACCCGGGACCGGCAGGGCCGGCTGGTCACGTGCGAGCACGGCAACCGCCGGGTCACGCGCACCGAACATGATGGGACCATCACCGTGCTGATGGACCGGTTCGAGGGCAAGCGGCTGAACAGCCCCAACGATGTCGTCGTCAGCCGGGACGGCGCGGTCTGGTTCACCGACCCCGCCTTCGGCATCCTGTCGGACTACGAGGGCGCGCGGGCGGAGCAGGAACTGCCCCTCAACTTGTATCGCCTGGACCCCGCCACCGGGCACGCGGCGGTGATGGACGACGGGATCGAGGCGCCGAACGGCCTGGCCTTCTCCCCTGATGAGTCCATCCTCTATGTCGTCGAGTGCCGGTCCGTACCCCGCCGCATCCTGGCCTATGACGTGCTGGACGGCGCCCGCCTAGCCCGGCGGCGCACGCTGATAGATGCGGGCGCCGGCACGCCGGACGGGTTCCGGGTGGACGAGGATGGCAACCTCTGGTGCGGCTGGGGCATGGGTTCGCCGGAGCTGGACGGGGTGCGGGTGTTCAACCCGGCAGGCGAGCCGATTGGGCACATCCACCTGCCGGAACGCTGCGCCAACCTTTGCTTCGGCGGACCCCACCGGAACCGGCTGTTCATGGCGGCGAGCCAGTCGGTCTATGCGCTGTATGTGAATACGCGGGGGGTTTAGGACGGGCCTGCTCCCTCTCCCTCCGGGAGAGGGTTGGGGTAAGGGGAGCAGCAGGTGCGGTCCTTAGATTGGGCGGGGCTGTTCTCCAGGCGGCCGAGGGCAGTGCGCGCGCGCGGCCTTCCTCACCCCGGCCCTCTCCCGGAGGAGGGGCGAGCAGCAAGCCCCTCGTAAGCCTCCCGCATCGCGTCCACCTGCGCCAGCTTGGCGTGGAACGCGCTCCAGTCGTCCTGTTCCGCGATGGGCGCCCAGATCGCCTCCACCTCCTCGATCAGCATCGTGCAGGGCTGGGCGCGGGTGAAGTAGGGGTGATCTAGATGGATGCCGGGCGCGGGCTGGCGCTGGGCCAGGGCGGCGCGGACCGGGGCGAAGGCGGGGGTGGCGTAGGCTGCGGCTGCCGGGCTGCCGGCGGCGCGGGCGGCGGCGGCGGGGCCGCCGTGCCAGTCGAAGAACGCCTGCTCGAACCCGGTGCCGTTTTCTGCCAGGAACTCCCACCAGGCCCGGGCCAGCGCCGCGTCCTCCTCCGGCGTCAGCGGGGCGACGCCAAGGCGGCGAAGCACCGCTGCGTCCAGCGCCGACTGGAATTGTGGGCCGAAGCCCTGCAGCACCCCCTCCAACGCCGTCTTGCCCTCGGCCTGGTCCGTCAACGGCAGTAGGCACTCGGCCAGGCGCACCAGGTTCCATAGCAGCGTGTCGGGCTGGCGGCCGTAGGCGTACAGGCCATTGTGGTCGAAGTAGGCGGCGGTGAACCCGGCGTCGTAGGTGGGCAGGAAGCGCCAGGGGCCGTAGTCGAAGCTTTCGCCGGTGATGTTGATGTTGTCGGTGTTCAGCACCCCATGCACGAAGCCCGCAGCCATCCAGCTTGCGCCCAGCACCGCCACGCGCTGGACGACCGCGGTCAGGAAGGCCACGGCGCGGTCCGCCGGTCCGTCGCGCCAGACGTCGGGCAGGTAATGGTGGATGGAGTGGTCCAGCAGCAGCCGCAACTCCTCCATCTGTCCCAGGTAGGCCAGCCGCTGGAAGGAGCCGATGCGGATGTGCGAGTGGCTGAGACGCACCAGCACCGACCCGCGGGTGGGGGAGGGTTCGTCGCCGCGGACCAGCTCCTCCCCCGTTTCGATCAGGCTGAAGGACTTGCTGGTATAGACGCCCAGCGCTTCCAGCAGGGTGGTGGCCAGCACCTCGCGCACGCCGCCCTTGAGCGTCAGGCGACCGTCGCCGCCGCGGGACCAGGGGGTGCGGCCCGTGCCCTTGGTGCCCAGGTCCAGCAACCGGCCGTCTTGCAGATCGTGCAGTTGGGCGAACAGGAAGCCGCGCCCGTCGCCGAGGTCCGGGTTGTACTGGCGGAACTGGTGGCCGTGGTAGCGGAGCGCGAGGGGCCGGGGCAGGGAGCCGGGCAGGGGCTGGAAGGCGCCGAAGTGGGCCAGCCACTCGTCGTCCGTCAGGCCGTCCAGGCCGACGCGGGCGGCCCAGCGCTGGTCGCGGTGGCGCAGGATGCGCTGCGGGAAGGCGGCGGCGTCCACCGGGTCGTAGAAGGCGCTGCCCAGGCCGGCGTGCGTCGTGGCGGGGCGGAGGTGCGGGCTGGGGGGCATGGCGGTCCCGAGGTATGAGGGGATGACAACGCGCAACTGCCGTGAAGCGTTCGCGGAGCGATACTTGGAGGGGTGGCATGGAGGCGGGGCCATTGCTGGCTGCGGCCCGGCGGGTGCTGGAGGAGCGTGGCGGCCTGGGCGCGTCGGTTGCGGTCTGGGCCGATGGCTTGCCGGTGCTGAAGGCCGGGCTGGGCTGGCGGGATGCCGGGCGCACCGTGGCGATGCCGGCGGATGCCCTGATGCAGACCCACAGCATCAGCAAGACGCTGTTTGCCGTCACGGCGCTGCGCTTGGCGGAGTTAGGGATGTTGGACCTGGACGGCCGCGTGCCGGGCTGCCCGCCGGGCGTGACGCCGCGCCGGCTGCTGAACCACACGGCGGGCGTGCCGGATTACGGCATGGTCCCGGTTTATCACGAGGCCGTGCGCGCCAGGCCCGGACGGGCCTGGACCCGTGCGGAGTTCATGGCCCGCACGGTGGAGGCAAGCGGGTTTGGGCTGCCTGGCCCGTTCGCCTATTCGAACACGGGATACCTGCTGCTGCGCGAGGCCCTGGAGCAGGCATCTGGTGAGCCGATGGCGGCGCTGCTGCGGCGCTTGGTGTGGGGGCCGTTGGGCCTGCCGCGGTCCCGGCTGGCCGATGGCTGGGCGGATGTGGGGGGCTTGGCGCCGGGTTGGACGGCGATGTGGGGCGGGATGCAGGACGCGGCGGGGTTGTACGACCCGGGCTGGGTGGCGATGCGGTCCGTGCTGGCGCCGGTCGGGGAGGTTGCGGCGGTGTTCGACGCGCTGCGCGGCGGGCGGCTGCTGGGCGCGTGGTCGCTGGCCGCCATGATGACGCCGGTGATCGTGCCCGGCACGGACTGGATGTGCGTGGAGAAGGGGTATGGGCTGGGGTTGATGGTGGACCGGCAATCGCGGTTCGGCGTGCTGGCCGGGCATGGCGGGGGCGGGCCGGGCTACTCGTCCGGGGCGCTGACGGGGGAGGCGGGCGGGCGGATGGTGACGGTGGCTGTGCTGGCGAACACGGACGGGGACGACCTTGGACGGCGGGTTGCGGCAGCGGTGCTGCAGGCGGTGCTGGCGTTGGTTGGGAACGCATGATGGACGGCTTGACCCTGTTCGGCCTGGTGGCGGTGAGCCTGATGCTGCTGTGCTACGCGATGGAAGCACGGGGGCGTGGATGGGTGCTGGGGTTCGCCGGGGCGTGCGCGCTGGGGTCGGCGTATGGGTTCCTGCAAGGGGCCTGGCCGTTCGGAGTGGTGGAGGCGGTTTGGGCGGGGGTGGCGCTGCGGCGGTATGCCCGGACGTAGTGCGACCCGGCTGCACTCCTGAACCGTTGGGGACCGTGGCAGGGCCGGGGCTGATCGGCGCAGCGCCATCCGCTGCCGGACGCGGCAGCACCCAGGCGGACGGCGCGGCGCCCCGTCCTGGAAGCTGTGGCAGACGTATCCGGGCGGTCACCGCATCGCCTGGGCATGGCGCAGCAGGTCGCGCGCTGCTGCGGCCGGGTCGGGGAAGGCGTAGGTGCGCTCGAACGTGCCGCCTTCGATGAAGGGCAGCGGCTCGGACGGGCGCAGCACCTGCATCCGGCAGCCGGACAAGCGGTTGACGAGGTGCTGGTTGCGGCCGTGCAGCACCTCGATCATCACCAGCCGCGCCCGCGGCGGCGCGAAGGCGGCGGTGTGGAACGCCGAGCCGCATAGGCCCATCACCACCCGGTCAGTCCCGAACAGGCGGACCTGGCCGGCCAGGGAGAGCTGCTCGGGATGCACGATCTCCACGCCCAGGGAGGCCAGGGCGCGGCATAGCGCGTCCTCGTTGGCGATGCCTTTTACGCCCCCGCCCAGGCGTGACCGCGCCAGGTAGGCCGGTGCAGATGGCCCGGCAGCCAGCCCCGGCGCCAGGCGGTCACCCACCGTGCGGCACAGCCGGGCATAGGCGCGGTGGGCCAGGCTCTCCTCAATGAAGGCCGGGGCGATCACGGTCAGGCGCCGGATGCGGGTTGGGCGCGTGAAGCGGCGGAATGCCCCGGCGTCCAGCCCCAGGCCGGACAGGGCCGCGCCCACGTAGGGGTGCCCTGGCAGGACGGCCAGGTCGTAGTTGCTGTGCCACAGCAGCGGGCTGCGCGGCACCAGCCCGCCCGCCAGTGGCCAGAGGCGGGACAGGGTGGACAGCAGGAAGTGCCCGTAGTGCAGCAGCAGCGGGCCGGCGTGGATGAGGTGCTCGTCCGGCGCGTCCTCGATCTCTGCGGCGCCGACGCTGGCGTGCCCGCTCTGCCCGACCAGGGCGCGGCCGGGTCCGCGGACGTAGGCGGCGGCGGGGATCAGGCGGCCGTCGCGGGCGTAGAGGCCCCAGCTTCGGTCGTCATCCAGCCCGTAGCCGGCGAAGGGGACGTAGAGCGCGTCGGTATGCTCCTCGATGAGCGGGTCGGCCTCGATGATCTGCAGGCCGGCGCTGTCGAGTTCGCCGGGTTCCAGGCAGGGCACGGCGGGATGGGGCGCTAGTGCAGGCCGCCGGCACGCTCGATGAAGGCTGCTATGTCCGGCACGCCCTGGCCGGCGCGGACGTTGGCGAAGACGAAGGGGCGGTCGCCGCGCATCCGCCGGGCGTCGCGGTCCATGACCTCCAGGCTGGCGCCGACGTGGGGGGCGAGGTCTATCTTGTTGATGACCAGGAGGTCGCTGCGGGTGATGCCGGGGCCGCCCTTGCGGGGGATCTTGTCGCCGGCGGAGACGTCTATGACGTAGATCGTGAGGTCCGCCAGCTCGGGGCTGAAGGTGGCGGCAAGGTTGTCGCCGCCGGATTCGATCAGGATCACGTCGAGGGCGGGGAAGCGGCGGCGCATTTCGGCGACGCCAGCCAGGTTGATGCTGGCGTCCTCGCGGATGGCGGTGTGGGGGCAGCCGCCGGTCTCAATGCCCATGATGCGCTCGGGCGGGAGGGAGCCGGCGCGGGTCAGGAACTCGGCATCCTCCTTGGTATAGATGTCGTTGGTGATGGCGGCGATGTCGTAGCGGGGAGAGAAGGCGCGGCAGAGGGCGTCCATGAGGGCGGTCTTGCCGGTGCCGACGGGGCCGCCGACGCCGACGCGGAGGGGGCCGTTCGGTGAAGGCTGGGGCGGGGATGCGGTCATGATCGGAACAGCCTCGTGTACTGGGTTTCGTGACGCATGGCGGCGATGTCGGAGCGGAAGCAGGCGCCCCCCAGGTCGTCCAGGGTGGCGGCGCGGGTTTCGGCGGCGACCTGCGTGATGGCGGGTTCCAGGAGGGACAGCACGCGCAGGCCGGCGGTTTGGCCCAGCGGGACCAGGCGGACGGCGGCGCTGACCAGGTTGGCGGTGAAGGCGTGCAGGAGGGCAAGGGTGGCATCGTCCTCGTTCACGGCGTGCGCGGCGGTCAGGGCGCCGATGGCGACGGGGTAGGGGGTGGGGGTGCCGGCGTCCAGCAGGGCGGCCAGGAGCGGGGCGCCCCAGACGGTGGCGGCCAGGGCGAAGGCGCCGCCTTGGCCGAGGGTTTCGGCCTGGCGCTCGCGGCCGGGCTGGGCGGCGGCGGCGAGTTCGGCGACTTGGGTCAGGGCGGGGAGTGTGGCGGCGCGGTGGGCGTGGCGGAGGAGGATGGCGTCGGTTCGGGCGGCGCCGTGGTGAAGGATGTCGGCGAGCCAGGTGGTCAGGTTGGGTTCGGTCCGGATGTCGTTGGACTCCACGGCCCACTCCAGCCCGTGACTGTAGGCGAAGCCGCCGGTGGGGAAGGCGGGGGAGAGCCAGGTCAGGAGGTGGAGGAGGGGCGTCGTGCTCCCTCCTTCTCTGAGAGAGGGTTGGAGCGAGGGGGTCTTGGCTGCAGAGCGGGATGCTTCTGGTGCCGCGTGGACCTGGCCCTTGCCGGGCAGGCTGGGCGCTGGCGGGAAGATCCCCTCAGCCAACCCTCTCCCAGGGGGAGAGGGCTTAAGCGCGTCCTTGGTCACTCGTGGTCTTCGCCGTCATGATGATGATGGTGCCCGTGCCCGCCCGCGTAGGCCCCTGCCTCGGGGTCGAAGGGGGCATGCAGTTCGTGGACGTGGCCGCCGAGGCCGCGGACCATGTCGGCGATCACGTGGTCGGCGCGGATGCGGATGTGGGCGCCCAGCATCTGGACGGGCAGGTGGCGGTTGCCGAGGTGCCAGGCGATGCGGACCAAGCCGGCGGCGTCGTGAGCATGGATGTCCAGCAGGGGTTCGGGGCGGGCCAGGACCTGGACGATGCCGCCGCCATCCAGGAGGAGGCCGTCGCCGTGGCGGAGGCGGACGGCTTGGGGGAGGTCCACCAGGAGTTCGGCGCCGGCGGCGGTCGTCAGGACGATGCGGCGGCGGTGGCGGCGGTCGAAGTCCACGAGGACCTGGTCGCGCTCGTCGGCGGCGGGCCAGGCGCCGGCGGGGACGTGGGAGGCGGCGCGCATCAGGGGGCCTCGGCGGGCAGGGAGGGTGGGGGCTGTGGTTCCGGCGCCCGGGGCCGGAATGGCAACGCCCTGCGACGCAGGGACGGTGGGGCCTGCGCCGGGGTGGTGAGGGCGCTGCCGTCGCTGGCGTCCGGCGGCTCGTTCTGGCGCACGAACACGCGCTTGGCCGCGGCGCCGACGGCGGCGGTGGCCAGGCCGTCCACGGTGCCGCTGATGGCGCCGCCGACGAAGGGCACGACACGGGCCAGCATGACCGCGCCCGATGCTCCGGCCATCGTTGCCAGGCGTGCGGCCAGGGCCTGGTTGATGCGGGCCATCACCGCGCCGCTTAGGCCCAGTACTGCCTGCCGGGTCAGGCGCATGCCGACGCCGACGCCGGCCTGCTTCAGCACGTCCACCACTGCGGTTCCGGCCAGGCAGGCGATGGTGAGGGTGCGGACCTGCTCGCTGTGCAGGTCGTAGCCGCGGGCGCGGGCGATGTCTTGGATCAGGTTGATCTGCAGGGTGCTGACGCCGGCCAGGTTGGCGGGCAGGGCCAGGGGCAGGGTGATGAGGCCGCCCATGTTGGCGGCGAAGCCGACCGTGCCGGCCTGGGCGGCGGCGCGGCGGATCATGGCGGCGATGTCCTGTTCCGACCCAGGGGGCGCGGCTGCGCCGGGGGCGGCCTTGCGGCTGACCGTGCGGTCGTAGATCCAGTAAAGGCTGGCCAGCATGGCCTTGGTCGCCAGGCCCGGCGGTTCGGTGGTCATCGCATCCTCGGCAGGTCGGCCAACCATCGGCGGTTTGCCGGGGGAACAAGAGCCAAGCGGGCGGGTGCGGTCAATGGGGTGGATGCGGGGGAGGCGTGGAGGTGCGCTTTGTAGGGGGGGACTGTTGAGCCGGTGATCCGTGGCAGGGAGAGGGCGGCGCGGGTTGTGTTGCGGGGGGCGGGGCCGGGCTGGTCGGCCGGGCGGGCGCCTTCGGGTTAAGCGGCGGGCTGGCTGGGATAGAGCCAGGATCTGGACCAGGCGCGGCATAACCCCCTGGCGTCGCTGGCGCCGGGCGGCTGATTTGCACCTTCGGGTGGGGGTGCTGGTGCGCTGCGCCGTGGGGGCGTGCGAGTTCGTCCTCGGCCTGGCCGGGGGCAGGGCTGGGGGTGCAGGCCTGCTTGGGGCCATATGTTAAGCCCTGCTGGCTGTTAAGCCCTGCTGGTCGTTCCTCCACCGGGCCCAAAGCTTCCGCTTCTGCTCCGCCGACGGGCCAGGCCGACCCGTGCGCGCGTTTGTGGACCCTCCCGGAACACCGCAAACCTACCCGTTTTGCGGCGGCCAGTTGAACCCACCACAGTCAAATTCTTGTTGCCGGTTCGCCAAGTGCGTCGCGCAACGCGTGAGCAAGTTTTTCCATGCGATAAGGCTTGCCGAGCACTTGGAAACCGCTGACATCGCCGCGCCCAGCGGACTCTCCAAGTCCGGTGGTGAGCACGATCCTGAGCGACGGCCATCGTTCAAGCGCCATCTTGGCAAGCGCCAACCCATCCAAGTCTCCAGGAATGACAAGGTCGGTGAAAAGCAGATCAACGTGGCCCCGGGAAAGCTCACTGAGCGCAGACGTTGCCTCGTCAGCCTGCAAGACATTGTAGCCGAGGCGCTCGATCTGGCGGACCACCACTTGGCGCAGCGCTGGGTTGTCCTCCACAACCAGCACGGTTTCGTGCCGGGCCAAGGATGTCCGCCCTACTTGGTCCGCAACCGTTTTAACCACTGACTGCTCTGCCAGGCTCGGAAGATACAGCCGAAATACGGTTCCACTAAAGGGCTTGCTCTCGACCCCGATGTTGCCGCCGGACTGCTTGATGAAGCCATAGACCGTGCTCAGGCCTAGACCGGTGCCTGGTTTGCCGGAAAGGCTCTTCGTGGAAAAGAAAGGCTCGAAGATGTGCGACATGATCTCTGGCGCCATCCCACCGCCAGTGTCGCGGACGGAAAGCTCGACGTAGTTCCCTGGAATGCCCACCGGGTCAATTAGACCTGCTCCCGAGTCGAGATGATGGTTGCTTGCAGAAAGCTCGATCCGACCGCCATCGGGCATCGCCTCGCTTGCATTCATCGCAAGGTTCATCAGGCATGCCTCAAGCTGCGCCCTGTCTGCCAGGATGGGCCAGACGCCATCATCGCTGATCGACAGCGAGAGGGCGATGTTTTCCCCAAGCATGCTCCGAAGGGTCTTGGTCACAGCGAGCAACAATGCGTTCAAGTCAAGCCGCTGAGGCCGAAGCGGCTGCGCACGGGCAAAAGCAAGCATGTGTTGGACGAGTTCTGCCCCCCGCATGGCTGCCTCGAAAGCCTCGTCGATGTATCCAGCAGCTTCTCCGTTTTGACCCACATGCCCGCGGAGCAGTTCAAGATTTCCAGTGATGACGCCAAGCAGGTTGTTGATGTTGTGCGCCACCCCTCCTGTGAATGTGCCTATAGCCGCCATCTTCTGCGCTTGAAACAATGCCTGTTCGGTTGCCTTGCGCTGCGAGATGTCGCGAATGTTGCACTGGATCGTACTCTGGCTGTCCTCGGAGTAAACGTTGCTGACAAACTCGACCGCTATCATGCGGCCGCTTTTTGTCCGTAACGGCAGGTCGTCGTAGCGGATATACCCGGCCGCTTGCAGCTCCTTGAACGCGTCTTGACTTGCGACTATATCAACGAGCGACCCAACTTCCCAAATATGCTTTCCTAAAAACTCGCTATGCGAGTATCCAAGCAGTTCAACCATGAATGGGTTCGCGTCGGTAATCTTCCCACTGTCCGCATCGAGCAACAGGATCCCATCCTTGGCTGCCTCGAAAAGACGGCGATACCTCAGTTCGGACAAGCGAAGCAATTGCTCTGTCCGGCTCCTTTTCCGGCGCCCCTGCTCCCAGCGCAGGGCTGCGGTGACCGCCGGTCCTAGCCGTGTCAGATCGTCCTTGAAAATATAGTCTTTTGCACCTGCGGCGAGGAACGTGAACGCTTCTTCTGCAGGAACCCGGTCGCCCACCACAATGAGAGGAGTCTCTGGATGTGAATGGCGGGTGAATTTTAGCGCATGACGGCCGCTGAAGGTAGGCAAAGCGGCACCGGCGAGTACGATGCTGGGGTTGAATTGGCTCATGGCTTGAACAAAGCCCATCTCTGTTTCAGCTCTATAATGCGTGAACTGCAGCCCTGCCCTTTGCAGGCCCGCAACCAGCAGGTCCGCCTCTGCTTCCTCCTCAAGTATCAGCAGTCGTATCTTCTCAGTTTCGGGATGGCTGGAAGCAGTATCGGGGTGCGTCTTGGACGCTACAATGGTAGGACCTTTAGACTGCACCACGCCCTCCACCGTATCGAATATGCAACGCTACCTATGTGCAGCCTAGACTTGCAAGCCATTTCGCATCACCGTTGTGGCATCAGCAACATGGGTGCTGACTGGCCTGCGGACCCGCCAACTACAAAAAGGTGCGGGTTGGGCATCTGCGTTCACCGCTGCACCTCCTCGAAGCTGCTCTCAATGCTGCGGGCGCAGTGGGTGGTTCGCCTGGGGCCGTGGCGGTGGAGTGGACCCCTGAAGCGAGACGGGTAAGTTCGGACGGCTTCCAACGAGGGGAACGTGCCGATGTCCCTGAGCGGGTCCGTGCGTCGCAGCCGGAAGTTCACGCTGAAGACCGTTGAACGGTTGGAGGCTGGCGAACGCGCAAGCGCCCTGGCCATAGAACTGAACCTGAACCGGACGGTCATCAATCACTGGCGTGACCGATTTCGGGCGAACGGTGCAGAGGCGCTGACGAGCGACCACGGGTTCCCGCGCCCGCCGGAAGTCCTTGCAGCGGAGAGCCTGCCCGCGTCGCGGGCCGGGGTGGATGGTTTGGTCCAGGCGCAGGCTCAGCTCGCCGAGCTGAAGCGCAAGGTTGGCCAGCAACAACTGGACCTGGATTCCCAGGAGCGCCTTGCAGCACAAAGGGGGTTCACACCGGCCGAGCGACGCGCCTGGCGTGGCAGCGTCTTGCCCACATCCAGGCGATGACGCGCTCGCAAGGCGAAGCACCGGGAGCGCGGCATTCGGTCAGCATCAGCCCGGTGCATTCCCGACGAGCCGGCGCTGCGGCAGGTTTGGTGCCGGGGGCAGCATGGCCGCGCAGGGCGTCGTATCGGGCCACCTGTTCCGCGCCCAGGACCGAGCGTTGCTGACGGTAGTGGGTTTGGTCAGCAGGAAACCGCGATGAGGTCCGGGAGAAGAAACGTTTCCCGGGCTTCCGCCGAGTGAAGTCGCGCGCGGGAGTAGAACGAGAGCAACGCGCCTTTGTCGAACAGCGTCTCGTGCGCTGCACGGAACTCCTCGAAGTCGGCACCCGGCCTTTGAAGGACGCGCTCCGCAACAAGCGCCAGGAACGCAGTGGTGATCGTCTCGTTGTAGGCCTCCGGCTTGCCATCCCTCTCGGCCATGGCCTTGATGCCGCGGGACATGCGCGGCAGCGCGTCGGCAAAACAGTCTCGCAGCAGCAAGGCCCGCGCGATCCTCACATGCTCGTGGTGGGAGAAGGCCGCGGGATCGAACTCCCCGCGCTCGAAGCGGAGAAGCTCCGCGTCACTCTCGTCCATTGTCACCACCCTCGGCCAGCTTGTGCGAGTCGTCAGCGGTCAACTCCAGCCCATAGGCATCCCGAAGCTGCGCGATCTTGCGCAGCGTTTCCGGGCCAAACGGCTGCCGTCCTTCAAAGCTATGCAGGAGCACGCCTTCGAGCAGCTCCCCAAGCGGCATCTCCAGCATCTCCGCCAGCGCCTTGCTGACTTTCAGAATGCGGCGCTCAATGCGCACCCCAGTCTGCACCCTGTCAACCTGCCTCATGTTACCTTGGTAACATAGCGGCGGGGCTGCAGCAAGGCCTCGCCCCCGAGTCGTCGGGATTGCGCGGCAGGCGGGGTGACCCGGCGACATGGCTGCCGCCGCGCCCGACGCAAGCCAGCCCCTCGCCGCACCCAAACCCAGGGTAGCCACCCACGGTCAGCCTGCCTACCTTCCCACGCATGTCCCGCTCCCCTGCTGCCGACCTGGCCCCCCTCGTCAAGCTCCTGCAAGCGGGCGTCCCGCCTGGCCGCGCCGCCGCCGAACTCTCCCGCGTCTTGGCCCTCTGGACGGCCGAACTGGAGGGTGACGGCGAGCAGCTGCAGGAGCGGCTGTCCGGCCTGGCCGAGCAGATGACGGTGGGGATCGAGGAGATGCACGAGGGCATCGCCGAGGCGAGCGACAAGGGGAAGCCCACGCTGCGGCGGATACTGGCGACGCACCAGGCGGTGCTGGACGGGGTGCGCAAGGCCCAGGGGGCGGAGTAGGCGTCCCGCCGCTCCGCCAGGCCGGCCCAACGGCCGCAAGCCTGTGCCGATCGGCCATCCGGCACCGCTGCGCGTTGCCGCATGTCTTGTTTCCAAGGATCACAAATGGATGAAGCGTCCGGACACGGCCTGTGAAGCCGATGCAAGGACAGCGACGGGGACCAGGTTTGGTGGGCCGCCCGTCATCAGGCAATGTGAGTCGGCTTGGCCTGCCCGGGGTTGGGCCACGCAGACGTCGCCGACTTTGCCGAAAGGAAGCTCCGCATGTTCGACGATCCGAGCCGAGCCGCTCCGCAGCGGAGCGTGGCCATGGTGCTGGCGGGCGGGGTGGCCATGGGCGCCTACGAGGCCGGGGCCTATGCCGGGCTGCACGACCAGCCGGGACCGGTGCCGGGATGGTTCGCAGGCTCCTCCATCGGCGCGGTGAACGCGGCGATCATTGCGGGTTCGCCGGGGGACCAGCGTGTTGCGCGGCTGCGGGAGTTCTGGGATGCGATGGCGAGCGAGCCGTGGCCGTTCGTGTCGTCATGGCTGGGTTATCCTGCCGCTGGGCTGTGGCGGCAGGTCCTGAACGGGAGGAGTGCCCTGGACACCCTGGCCTACGGGCGCCCCGGGCTGTTCCGTCCGCGGCTGGCGCCCGGCGCGCAGGTCGGCGTGCAGGATGTCCCGGCGCTGTTCGACCTGCAGCCGCTGCGGGAGAAGCTGGCCGGGCTGATTGACTTCGGCCTGTTGAACAGCGGCGCGGTCCGGATGAGCCTGTCGTGCACGGATGTCCTGAGCGGCGAGCGGGTGGTGTTCGACACCGGGCGGGGCGACCGGATCGGGGTGGAGCATGTCCTGGCCTCCTGCGCGTTGCTGCCCCTGTTCGCGCCGGTCGAGGTCGGGGGCAGGCTGCTGGCGGATGGGGGGTTGGGGGCCAACACGCCGCTCGACCTCGTGCTGGATGACAGCCCGGACCAGGAGACGGTGTGCTACGTGGTCGAGCTGTTCGCACGGCAGGGCAGCCGCCCGCACACGCTGGCGGCCTCTGCCAGCCGGGCTGGCGACCTGGCGTTCGGCAACCAGACCCGGCGCATCCTGGAGGGGCGCCAGCGCGAGTATCACCTCCGCGGCCTGATTGGGCGGTTGGCCGCGCATTTGCCTGCGGGTGCGCTTGAGGTGCCGGAGGTTGCGGCGGTGCTGGCCGAGGGGCGGACGGATCGGACCACCGTTGCAATCATCGCGTATCGTGCGGGGTTGGACGAGGCTGGGCTGCTGAAGGTGTTCGATTTCTCGCGTGCTACGCTGGCGGATCGGTGGAGGGCGGGGGAGGCGGCGATGCGGGACACCGTAGCCGCGGCTGTGGCAGTGGCGGGGGGAACGGGCACGGCGCTGGATGTGATTGAGGGCTGATGCGGTGGTTGAAGCTGGCACTTGGGCTTGGCATGCATGAGGTGGGTGAAGCCGGTGCCCATGTCCGTCAGGTTGTGTAGGGTCTAGCGGTAGTCAGGGAGCGTTTGTTTGTGCGCCCGAGCCCGCGTGCGCGGCGGCATGCGTTCTACAGCGGCCGCAGAAGCTTTCAGGTCGTCTGCAAAGCCGGAATGCGCGATGTCTTATTCATTTCAGAACGGCCTCATGGAATAGATTTTCCAGTCACGATGGGACTCAACGACGACCGGAAATTTTTCGAAGTAGCTGCCTTCCACAGGAGAAAACGGCTACGACCGAGTGAGGAGCGTCCTCGCGGCCATGTTCGCGAAGCACGGCACGGATGAAGCAGAGTCGTCGAAGGTAAAACGGACGAGGCCGTGTGGAAGGACGGGGCGAAATTTGCCGGTTTCAGCTATCACACAGGCACGGACGTGCTTAAAATTAATTACGTGTCAGTTGCGCCCGTCGGTCGAGGTAGGAATGCGTGGGCTGTGTTCCGGCTGCACCGGCAGTGCCTGCATCGGCACGCAAGACCCCCTCACCCCGGCCCTCGCCCGGAGAAAGAGGGAGAAGCAGCCGTGCCACATGCGTTGGCTCTGGGCTTCCTCCAACCCCATCGTTGCGACGGCGGGAGGGGGCCTTGCAGTGACGGATTCATAGGGCCGAGGCTGGAGTTGGGAGGCGGACGGGATCAGAACAGGAAGTAGCGTTGGGCCATCGGCAGCAGCGTCGCCGGTTCGCAGGTCAGCAGTACGCCGTCGGCGCGGACTTCGTAGGTTTCGGCGTCCACCTCGATGTGGGGGACAGCGTCGTTGTGGATCATGCTGCGCTTGCCGATGCCGCCCCGGGTGTTGCGGACGGCGGAGAGTTGGCGGGACAGGTGCAGGCGGTGGGCGATGCCGTCATCCAGGGCGGCTTGGGAGACGAAGGTGATGCAGCTCTCCTGCATCGCGCGGCCGTATTGGGCGAACATCGGGCGGTAGTGGACGGGCTGGGGGGTGGGGATGCTGGCGTTGGGGTCGCCCATCGGGGCCACGGCGATGGTGCCGCCCTTCAGCACCAGGTCGGGCTTCACGCCGAAGAAGGTGGGGGACCACAGCACCAGGTCGGCCAGCTTGCCCGGCTGGACCGAGCCGACCTCGTGCGACAGGCCTTGGGCTATGGCGGGGTTGATGGTGTACTTGGCGACGTAGCGCTTGATGCGGGCGTTGTCCGCCGGGCCATCGCCGGGGAGCGGGCCGCGTTGCTGCTTCATCTTGTGGGCGGTTTGCCAGGTGCGGATGATGACCTCGCCGACGCGGCCCATGGCCTGACTGTCGCTGGAGATCATGCTGATGGCGCCGAGGTCGTGCAGGATGTCCTCGGCGGCGATGGTTTCGCGGCGGATGCGGGACTCGGCGAAGGCGACGTCCTCGGGGATGGCCGGGTCCAGGTGATGGCAGACCATCAGCATGTCCAGGTGCTCGTCCAGCGTGTTGAGCGTGTAGGGGCGGGTAGGGTTGGTGCTGCTGGGGAGGACGTTGGGCAGGCCGGCGATGCGGATGATGTCCGGGGCGTGGCCGCCGCCCGCGCCCTCGGTGTGGTAGGCGTGGATGGTGCGTCCGGCGAAGGCGCGGATGGTGTCCTCGACGAAGCCGGACTCGTTCAGGGTGTCGGTGTGGATCATCACCTGCACGTCGTGGTCGTCGGCGACGCGCAGGGCGCAGTCTATGGCGGCGGGGGTGGTGCCCCAATCCTCATGGAGCTTCAGGCAGGATGCCCCGGCGCGGATCATCTCGATCAGGGCTGCGGGCTGGCTGGCGTTGCCTTTGCCGCTGAAGCTGAGGTTGACGGGCAGGCCCTCGGCGGCTTGCAGCATCCGGGCGAGGTGCCAAGGGCCAGGGGTGCAGGTGGTGGCGGAGGTGCCGGTGGCCGGGCCGGTGCCGCCGCCCACCAGGGTGGTGATGCCCGACGCCAGGGCTTCCTCGATCTGCTGGGGGCAGATGAAGTGGATGTGGCTGTCCACGCCGCCGGCGGTGAGGATCTTGCCTTCGCCGGCGATGATCTCGGTGCCGGGGCCGATGGGGATGTCAACATTGGGCTGGGTGTCGGGGTTGCCGGCCTTGCCGATGGCGTGGACGCGGCCGTTCAGGAGGGCGACGTCGGCCTTGATGATGCCCCAGTGGTCTATGATGAGGGCGTTGGTGATGACGGTGTCCACGGCGCCCTCGCGCTGGGACAGTTGGGACTGGCCCATGCCGTCGCGGATGACCTTGCCGCCGCCGAACTTCACCTCCTCGCCGTAGGTGGTGAGGTCGCGTTCGACCTGGGCGAAGAGGTCGGTGTCGGCGAGGCGGATGCGGTCGCCGGTGGTGGGGCCGTACATGTCGGCGTAGGCGCGGCGAGGGATGCTGGTGGGGGGGCGGGTCATGCGTCCAGGGGTCCCATGATGCCGGCGCGGAAGCCGTGGACGATGCGGGCGCCACGGTAGGGGACCAGGGTGACGTCGCGGGTTTGGCCCGGCTCGAACCGGACGGCGGTGCCGGCGGGGATGTCCAGGCGCTGGCCGCGGGCTTGGGTGCGGTCGAAGCGCAGGGCGGGGTTGGATTCGGCGAAATGGTAGTGGCTGCCGACCTGGACGGGGCGGTCGCCGGTGTTGGCGACCGTCAGGGTGGTGCGGGGCTGGCCGGCGTTGAGTTCTATGTCGCCGTCAGCGGGGAGGAGTTCGCCGGGGATCATGGGGTGGTCCTGGGCTGGAGGGGTGCGCTGCTCCCTCTCCCTCCGGGAGAGGGTTGGGGTGAGGGGGGCCGGGCAGAGCCAATTACACCCAGCGCGGTGCTGGCCTGACCCCAGATGGCGAGGGAGGCGCTTGCGGCCTTTCCCTCACCCCGACCCTCTTCCGGTGGGAGAGGGAGAAGGAAGCATCCTTCCGGGTGCAGCGGTTCCGGGATCGTCTTATGTCCTCTCATCGGATCGGCTCGTGGACGGTGACCAGTTTGGTGCCGTCGGGGAAGGTGGCTTCCACTTGGACGTCAGCGATCATTTCGGGGATGCCTTCCATCACCTGGTCGCGCGTCAGGACCGACGCGCCGGCTTCCATCAGGTCGGCGACGGTGCGGCCGTCGCGGGCGCCTTCGACCACGAAGTCGGAGATCAGGGCGACGGCCTCGGGGTGGTTCAGCTTCACGCCGCGCTCCAGGCGGCGGCGGGCGACGGCGGCGGCCATGGAGATCAGGAGCTTGTCCTTCTCACGCGGTGTCAGGTGCATGGTGTCAGGTGCATGTGGCGTCAGCACTCCCAGACGCGCGGCAGCGGGCGGCCGGCGCGCAGCACGTTCAATCCTGCCACGACGGCCCGGCGGAGGCACGCGCCATCTTGGGCGGCGATGCGCGCGACCAGCATCCCGTCCCAGGCCGAGGCTCCGGCGTCCCAGGCGGCCAAGGCAGCGCGCAGCGGGTCCAGCCGGGCCGCCGCGTCCGGGGCGGCGTGGAGCAGAATTGCCACGGCCCGCGCGCCGTTGCCGGACGCCGGGCGGTCCAGCACGGATTGGACCGGGCCGTCTAGGCGGATGGCGTCGTGCAGGATGAGGCGGCCACCGCGGCGCAGCTCGATCAGGTCGCGCAGGCTGGCGTCCTGGACGGATTCGTCCATGGCGGTGCGCCCGAACACGAGGGATTCGACCCCGAGGAACCAGGCGTCCTCCGCCAGGTCCACCAGCAGGCGGCGGCGCAGGGCGCAGTGGTTGAAGAGGATGGCCTCCTGCGGCAGCCACTCCAGCGCCGCGCCGGGAGCGACATGGAGGCGGGTGATGACTTGGGCCGGGGCACTGCCGGGGAGGGCGCGGTAGAAGCGTTCGGCGGCTTGGGAGGCGACCGTGGCGCGGGTTCCCGGTCCGGCGGTGACGGCAGTGTCCAGTGTGTCGCCGCCTGCGACGCCGCCGGCAGTGTTGAGGGTGACTGCGCCGGGCCAGGCGTCCCGTTCGGTATGGGGAAAGCGGGCTTTCAGGCAGCCGTCCTGGCGCAGGGCGTCCAGCACGGTGGCGTCGTCCCGCTGCTTGAAGGACAGGCGTAGGGCGCCGCGGGCGCGCTGGTGGGGTGGGGCGGCGGCGGTGTCGGGGCCGGCCGGTAATGAGGCGCTCAAGGGAGGGGCGCCGCGGGTGGTGCGGCGGCGCCTGTCAGCGCCGGGCCAGTGACCGTGCCCCGGTCCAGGCCGCGGTTCACGTCCAGGCCGGTCATGTGCCAGTCGTGCACGGAGAGGGGCAGCGGGCGCAGCAGGCGTTCCTTGAACCGGGTGGGCCAGCGTATTCCGTGCAGGGGAAGGTATCCCCAGGCGTCCACCTCGGCCAGGGCGGCGCGGGTGGGTTCGAAGCCGTTGAGCGTGAAGCGGACCCGGCGCATCAGGTGCTCCGCGCGGTCCAGGTAAAGCGCGAGGTCGTCGGCTTCGGACAGGCCCAGCCCGGGGGCGAGGCGGACGCGCAGCACGTCGCAGTCGTGGTCCTGGCCGGCCACCGTGATGCGCTCGGCTCCGAAGACCGCCAGGGTCGGCGGGCGGGCGGCCCATGCGCCGGCCAGCAGCATCGGCCCCAGGAGGAAGAGGCTGTAGCAATCCGCGACGATGGCCGCGGCGTCCCGCCGGGGCGTATTATCGGCGGTTTCGGCGCCGTTGTACCAGACGCGGACGGTGCCTGGCCGGCCGGCCCCGGCATCCCGCAGGACCAGCTTTGCTCCGGACGCCCCGGTGGAGGCTTGGGCGGCGATCCCGTCCCGCAGCAGCAGGCGATCCTGGGAGGGGCCGCGGAAGCCGGCGTCCACCAGCTCCGGCTGGATGCGGTTCACCAAGCCGTTGAAGCTGCCGTCGTAGCCGACGCTGATGTCGTTGATGGCGGCCAGGGCGGGCAGGCCGTGCGCCCGGACGCCCGCCTGCAGCAGCGCCTGGACCTCGGGCGTGGTTGCAGCGCCGTCCAGGGGCGTCAAGGGTGCGGTGCAGCCGTCCAGCAGCGGCAGGGCAAGGGAGGCGAGCAGGAGGCGGCGGAGGGGATCGGGCTGCGGCATCTCGCGTCCTGCTTTGTGCGTCCGGCCGGCCTGCAGCCAGGGCAGGGGCAGTGGCTGGGCAGCCTTGCACGCCTGCGGGGTGGCGGGCCAGCCCCGGGCGGCGGACGTCACACCGAGAGGCGGCGGCGGACCTCCGCCTCGTCCAGGGTGCCGGGCGGGCCGTTCAGGACGACGTCGCCGCGGTCCATGACGACCATGTTGTCGGCGAGTTCGCGGGCGAAGTCGTAGTACTGCTCGACCAACAGGATGGCCATGCCGCCGCGGGCGCGGAGCAGGGCGATGACGCGGCCGATGTCCTTGATGATGCTGGGCTGGATGCCCTCGGTCGGTTCGTCCAGGACCAGGAGGCGGGGCTTCATGACGAGGGCGCGGGCGATGGCGAGCTGCTGCTGCTGGCCGCCGGAGAGGTCTCCGCCGCGGCGGCGCAGCATCGTTTTCAGGATCGGGAAAAGGTCGAAGATCTCGTCGTCCACGCGGCGCTGGCCGCGGGGGAGGACGGCGAAGCCGGTCTCCAGGTTCTCGCGCACGGTCAGCAGTGGGAAGACGTCGCGGCCCTGGGGGACCCAGGCGATGCCGCGGGCGGCGCGGGCGTAGGTGGGAAGTCGGGTGATGTCCGCGCCGTCCCAGGTGATGCGCCCGGCGGTGACGGGGTGGGCGCCGGTGATGGCGCGGAGCAGGCTGGTCTTGCCGACGCCGTTGCGGCCCATGACGCAGGTGACCTGGCCGGTTTCGGCTGACACCGAGACCTTTCGGAGCGCGATGGCTGCGCCGTAGTGGAGGTCCACGGATTCGACGGATAGGGTGGTCATTGGGGAAGGGGTGCTTGCTGCTCCCTCTCCCTTCGGGAGAGGGTCGGGGTGAGGGGGTGGGCACGCGCCGGCCTTGCTTGACTGGGCCGCTTGCTTGCTGCGCCGGCAGCGCCCGCGTCGGCAGCCAAGACCCCCTCACCCCAGCCCCCTCCCGAAGGGAGAGGGGGAGGCAGCGCGACCTTGGCCATCCTGCAACGCCGCTTACCGGCCAAGATAGACCTCCACGACGCGGGGGTCTTCGCTGACGTGGTCTATGGTGCCTTCGCTCAGGACGGAGCCTTCGTGCAGGACCGTCACCCTCACGTCCAGGGCGCGGACGAAGCCCATGTCGTGTTCGACGACGACCACGCTGCGGGTGCGGTTGATGTCGCGCAGGAGGTCGGCGGTTTGGGCGGTTTCGGCGTCGGTCATGCCGGCGACGGGTTCGTCCACCAACAGGAGGCGGGGGTCCTGGGCCAGGAGCATCCCGATCTCCAGCCACTGCTTCTGGCCGTGGCTGAGGGCGCCGGCCAGACGGTGGCGGTGATCGCGCAGGCGTATGGTGGCTAGGATGTCCTCGATGCGTGCGTGTTCCTCCTGCGTCTGCCGGGCGCGGAGAGTGAACCAGGGCTTGCGGTCGCCGCTGAGGGCCAGCAGCAGGTTGTCCCAAACGGTGTGTGGCTCGAACACGGTGGGCTTCTGGAACTTGCGGCCGATGCCGAGGCTGGCGATGGCGGGTTCGTCCAGGCGGGTCAGGTCGGTGTCGGCAGCGTAGATGACGCGGCCGGCGTTGGGCCGGGTCTTGCCGGTGATGACGTCCATCATGGTGGTCTTGCCGGCGCCGTTGGGGCCGATGACGGCGCGCATCTCGCCGGGAGCCAGGACGAGGGAGAGGTTGTTGAGGGCGCGGAAGCCGTCGAAGCTGACGCTGACGCCGTCGAGGTAGAGCAGGGTGTCGGCGGCGGGTGCGCCGATTGGTCCCGGAGTCATGGCACCGCTTCCTCCTCGGACACGCGGGGCACGGCGGGTTCGGCTGCCTTGCGCTCCCGCACCAGGCCGACCAGGCCGCGCGGCAGGAACAGCGTCACCATGATGAACAGCCCGCCGAGGGCGAACAGCCAGAGTTCCGGCAGTTGGCCGGTGAACCAGGTCTTGGCGGCGTTGACCAGGACCGCGCCCAGGATGGCGCCGTACAGGGTGCCGCGTCCGCCGACGGCGACCCAGATCACGGCCTCGATGGAGCCGGCGGGGGCGAACTCGCCGGGGTTGATGATGCCGACTTGGGGGACGTAGAGGGCGCCGCCCAGGCCGGCCATGACGGCGGAGAGGGTCCAGACGACGAGCTTATAGGATTCGGGGCGGTAGCCGAGGAAGCGGGTGCGGGCCTCGGTGTCGCGGACGGCGATCAGGACCTTGCCGAAGCGGGAGCGGGTGAGCCAGCGCGTCATCAGATAGAGCGCGCACAGCAGCAGGGCGGTCGCGACGAGCAGGCCGCAGCGGGTGCCGTCCCATTGCAGGGGTGCGCCCAGCAGCTCCTTGAAGTCGGTGAGGCCGTTGTTGCCGCCGAAGCCCATGTCGTTGCGGAAGAACGCCAGCAGCAGAGCGTAAGTCAGGGCCTGGGTGATGATGGACAGGTAAACGCCCGTGACCCGGCTGCGGAAGGCCAGCCAGCCGAACAGCGCCGCGAGCAGGCCGGGGACGAGCATGGCCATGAGAAGCGCAAAGGGGAAATGAGCGAAGCCGTACCAGTACCAGGGTAGTTCCTTCCAATTCAGGAACACCATGAAGTCCGGCAGGGCCGCGCCGTATTGGCCGCGTCCGGCGATCTGCAGCATGAGATACATGCCCATCGCGTAGCCACCGAGCGCGAAGAAGGCGGCGTGGCCGAGGCTCAGGATGCCGCCGAAGCCCCAGACCAGGTCCACGGCCAGGGCCAGGATGGCGAAGCAGAGATACTTGCCGACCAGGGAGACGATGTAGGTCGGGATGTGGATTGGGCTGGCGGGCGGGGTCAGGAGGTTCAGGGCCGCGAGCAGGAGAGCGCCGCCGAGGACGAACAGAAGGGTGAGGGGGGTGGCCAGGGTGCGGGTGGAGGTCATTGCTCCCTCTCCCTTCGGGAGAGGGTTGGGGTGAGGGAGGCCCCAGGCACGGACTTCGGCCTGTTTCGGCTGGCCCCTTCACAGGCAGGCTTGGTGCTTGCTGTTTCCCTCACCCCGGCCCTCTCCCGGAGGGAGAGGGAGAAGGGTAGCGTCTTCATCACGCCTCCACCGCGCGGCCCTTGAGGGGGAACATGCCGCGGGGGCGGCGCTGGATGAAGAGAATCAGCAGGACCAGGACGACAATCTTGCCCAGCACGGCGCCGGCGACCGGCTCCAGGAACTTGTTCACGACGCCCAGGGTCAGGGCGCCCAGGGCGGTGCCCCACAGGTTGCCGACGCCGCCGAACACCACGACCATGAAGCTGTCTATGATGTAGCCCTGACCCAGGTTGGGGCTGACGTTGTCAATTTGGCTGAGCGCCACGCCGGCCATGCCCGCGACGCCCGACCCCAGGCCGAAGGTCAGCGCGTCTATCCAGGGGGTGCGTATGCCCATCGCGGCGGCCATGCGGCGGTTCTGGGTGACGGCGCGCATGCGTAGGCCCAGCGGCGTGAAGCGCAGCACCGCCATGAGCGCGAACAGGACCGACACCGCGAACACGATGATTGCCACGCGGTTGTAGGTCAGCGTCAGCTGCCCGACCTGCCCGGCGCCGCTCATCCAGGCCGGGGTGCCGACCTCCCGGTTGGTCGGCCCGAAGATGGAGCGGACGGCTTGCTGGAGCACCAGGGACAGGCCGAAGGTTGCCAGCAGGGTCTCCAGGGGGCGGCCATACAGGAAGCGGATCAGCCCGCGCTCGATCACCATGCCCAGACCGCCGGACACCAGGAAGGCCAGCGGCACGGCGATCAGCACGCTGGCGAAGGCGAGGCCCGGGGCGTGGGCGCGCACGGCCTCCTGCACGACGAAGGTCACGTAGGCGCCGATCATGACCATCTCGCCGTGCGCCATGTTGATGACGCCCATCACGCCGAAGGTGATGGCCAGCCCGGCGGCGGCCAGCAGCAGCACGGAGCCGAGGCTGACGCCGTAGAACGCGCCTTGCAGCAGGCCCCAGAGCCGGAGCTGCCAGTCTATGGCCCCGACCGCCTCGGTTGCGGATGCGGCGACGGTTGGGGACTGGCCCTGCAGGGAGGACAGCAGGCTGCGGGCGTCCAGGTCGCCGCGGGCGCGCAGGGTAGCGACGGCGGAGATCTTGTCGGCGTCGGGCGCGCCGTCCGTGGCCAGCACGGCGGCGGCGCGGGCGCCCTGCATGGCGCCCCGGACGGCGGCGTCCTTCTCGGCGGCGATGGCGCGGTCCAGCGCGGGCAGGGCGGCGGCGTCGCGGGACTTGAACACGGCCTCTGCTGCCGCGGCGCGGGTGGCGGGATCGGGGGAGAACAGGCGCAGGCCGCCCATCGCGGCGTCCACCGCGCGGCGGACGGCGTTGTTGACGCGGACGGGACGCAGGGTGGCGGCGGGCACGTCAGGGGCAGGGGCGCCGGTGGCGGCGTCCTCAATGGCGCCGGCCTCGGTACGGATGTAGAGGGCGCCGCCGGACTGCAGGAGCAGGCGTCCGGATTGCAGGGCGTCCAGCACCGGCGCGGCGCGGGGGTCGCCTGAGGTGGCCAGGGCTTCGACGCCGCGGCGCAGGTCGTCGAAGGAGGTGCTGGCGAGGGAGGCCAGGGAAGGCTGGGCCAGGGCTGGGCCGCATAGGAGGAGCAGGAGGGCGGCGATCAGGCGCATGGGAATCTTTCTGGTCCCTCTCCCTCCGGGGAAGGGGCAGGGTGAGGGGGGGCCATGAGCGCGAACCCCGGTCCATGTGGAGCCGGGGGCCATGCTTGGATACCAGGGCGGGGTGCTGGCGGCTTCCCTCACCTCGGCCCTCTCCCGGAGGAAGAGGGGAAAAGCGGCGCCGAACCCCATGAAGGTCCGGCGCAAGCCAGCTAGGTTCCGCCGCCGCCGCACTTGCCGGTCTTGACGTTGAAGTTGCCGCAGCTCATCGGCGCGCGCCAGTCGGCGATCAGGTCGCGGGAGCCTTCGAGGTAGGGGGACCATTCCTGCGCCACGATGGTGCCGGGGGTGGTGGACACGATGTTGAACTGGCCGTTGCCCTGGATTTCGCCGATCAGCACGGGCTTGGTGATGTGGTGGTTGGGCATCATGGCCGAGAGGCCGCCGGACAGGTTCGGGACGGAGACGCCGATCATGGCGTCAATGACCTTCGCCGGGTCGAAGCTGCCGGCCTTTTCCACGGCCTTGACCCACATGGCGAAGCCGATGACGTGGGCCTCCATCGGGTCGTTGGTCACGCGCTTGGGGTTCTTGGTGTAGGCCTGCCAGCGGGTGATGAACGCCTTGTTCTCGGCGTTGTCCACGCTCATGAAGTAGTTCCAGGCCGCGAGGTGGCCGAGCAGCGGCCTGGTATCCACGCCGGCCAGCTCCTCCTCGCCGACGCTGAACGCCACGACGGGAATGTCGGTGGCTTTGATGCCCTGGTTGCCCAGCTCCTTGTAGAACGGCACGTTGGCGTCGCCGTTGATGGTGCTGACGACGGCGGTCTTCTTGCCGGCGGACCCGAACTTCTTGATGTCGGCGACGATGGTCTGCCAGTCGCTGTGGCCGAAGGGGGTGTAGTTGATCAGGATGTCCTCCTGCTTCACGCCCTTGGACTTCAGGTAGGCTTCCAGGATCTTGTTGGTGGTGCGGGGATAGACGTAGTCGGTGCCGGCCAGCACCCAGCGCTGCACCTTCTCCTCCGCCATCAGGTAGTCCACGGCGGGGATCGCCTGCTGGTTGGGGGCGGCGCCGGTGTAGAAGACGTTCTTGCTGCTCTCCTCGCCCTCGTACTGAACGGGGTAGAAGAGGATGTTGTTGGTTTCCTCGAACACGGGCAGCACGGACTTGCGGGACACGCTGGTCCAGCAGCCGAACACGGCGGCGACCTTCTGGACGGTGATCAGCTCGCGCGCCTTTTCGGCGAACAGGGGCCAGTTGCTGGCGGGGTCCACGACGACGGCCTCCAGCTTGCGGCCCAGCACGCCGCCGCGCTTGTTCTGCTCGTCTATGAGCATGAGCATCACGTCCTTCAGCGTGGTCTCGCTGATGGCCATGGTGCCGGACAGGCTGTGCAGGATGCCGATCTTGACCGGGCCGGTGTTGGGCGTCCCTTGAGCGTGCGCGCCGGGCGCGATCAGCACGGCGGCGGCGGCGGTGGCGGCGGCAAGGCTGGCGCCCCGCAGCCAGTTGCGGATGGACGGCATCGCAGCAGGTTCTCCCCGGTTTGGGCCGGCCCAGTGGCGCGGCGCTCGCGCATCGGGATTGCAACGACTGTGCCAGTCATCACGCTGATGTGAGCAGAACCGGCGTGAGCGAAAACAGGGTGAGCCGCCGTGGCGCTTTCCGGTGCGCTTGCGGCGGCGTTGCCCGGAAAACAGGCGGGTCAGCGCCCGGTGGCAGCCCAGACCAACGCGCGGGGGTGCCAGCGCGGCAGCAGGCGGAGCCAGTGCAAGGTGCCGTGCGCGGTGGCCAGGCTGGTCTTGTAGCGGCCGTCGCCGCAAAGGAAGTCGTAGGCCCGGTCGCCACGGGCCTGCGCGGCCTCGATGGCGAGCTGGTGGCAGAGCAGGCCGGGTTTGCCGTGCGGCGGGGCGCCTGCGTAGTCGAAGCCGCCCTGGTAGGCGCAGACGCGCCCGGCCGCGCGCAGGTTGTAGAGGTAGCCCACCACGCCTGGCCCGGCGGTGACGCGCAGCATGTCCACCTCCCCGGTTTCGGTCCCGCGCGCCACAAGGGCGCGGTGAAAGCGCAGCATGTCAGGATCCGCGAATGCGCCGGGCTGGCCGCGGGCCTGCCAGGCGGCGGTGTGCAGGGCTGCCAGGCCGTCTAGAAAGGCCAGGGCGTCCTCGGCGGTCTCGGCCCGTTCCAGCCGGGCCGGGCCGTAGGCGCGGGCGGATCGGCGGAGCTGCTGGCGGGCGTTGCGGCTGAGCGCGTCGAGGTAGCCGCCTGGCGGGAGGGCGGCCAGATCTACCCAGGGCGATGGGCGCGCCCGGTGGCCCACCGCCGCGCCCAGGCGGCGGGCTGATGCCGCAACGCCGTCCTCGACGCCGGACAGCACCACCCCACCCCAGCGCCCGGCCCGCGGCGCCATCCCATGGGCTAGGATGGTGTCCAGCACCTTTCCGGCGTCCGGACTGGGCCGGACGAGCGGGCCGTTGTGCTCGATGAATGCACCGTCCCACCTGGCCTGGCCGGTTTCATGCAGCCACAGTCGGTCATGCCGGCGGTTGAACAAGGCGAGGCCGTGCAGGACGCCGCCGCGGTCGGCCCGCACGAGCCAGGGGTCGGTGTAGCGTTCGGCCGCGAGGCAGCCCACCCAGGTCCAGCGCTGGAAAGCGGATGCGCCGGCCGCGTCCTCGATCCCGCGCCACAGGTCGCCCAGGCGGCGCAGCCCGGCGGCGTCCAGGGCCGGCCGGATGCCGGTGATGGCGATCTGCGTCATGGTGTGCCCCCGGTCATACCCGCCCCGCGCGGCATGGGGTAGCTGCGGCCTTCACAACCCGGCGCGGCTCCGGCATGGGATCAGGGGATGAACGACCCGGCATTGGCACCTGCGTGTTCGGCCTACACATATTCGGTGCCGGCATGACGGACGCCGCCGTCCAGGTCGCGGCCTCGTTGGACGAAGTTGGCCTGGCGTGGGATCCGCTGCTGGCCGGCCCCGGCTTCCAGTCCACGCGCGGGTGGTTCGAGGCGCTGGTGGAGGCCGCCGTGCCGCCGGGCGCTGCGCCGCAGTTCTGGATGGTGTCGGCGGGGGGGCGGCCTGTGCTGCTGCTGCCGATGCTGGCGGGGCCGGGGCGTCGGCTGGGCAGCCTGACGACGGCCTACACCACCTTGTTCCAGCCCGGGGTTGCACCGGATGCCTCGGCGGCGGAGCTGCGGGCCGCCGGACGCGCCGTGGGCCGGCTGTGCCAGGGCGGGCCGGCGGTGCTGGAGGGGCTGGACCCGGACTGGTCCGGGCTGCCGTCGCTGCTGGCGGGGATGCGGGGGGCCGGGCTGTCGGTGCGGCGGTTTGGCCAGTTCGGCAACTGGTATCAGCCGATCGGCACGTGGGACGAGTATCTGGCGGGGCGGACGGGCCAGTTGCGGGAGACGATCCGACGCAAGACGCGGGCGGCGGAGCGCACGCCCGATTTGCGGATCGAGGTCGTGAGCGGCCCGGACGGCCTGGACGCGGGCATAGCCGCCTATGAGAGCGTCTATGCCCGAAGTTGGAAGGAGCCGGAGCCTGCCGCGGGCCTAGCAGCGGCGCTGCTGCCGCGGGCCGCCGCCGCCGGCGTGCTGCGGCTGGGCGTGATGCGGGTGGGCGGCCTGGCCATCGCGGCGCAGTATTGGACGGTGTCGGGCGGGGCAATGGGCGGGGCCGCGACCGTCCTGAAGCTGGCCCATGACGAGTCGTGGCGGGCACTGTCCCCTGGGACGGTGCTGACCGCGCACGTGATCCGGCACCTCGTCGAGCGGGACAGGGTGCGCGAGTTGGACTTCGGGCGGGGGGACGACCCCTACAAGCAGCTTTGGGCGGGGCTGCGCCGGCAGCGCGTCGGCGTCCTGATTGCGCCGGCCTGGCGCCTGGCCGGGGCGGCCGTCCTGCTGCGCCACGATGGCGGACGGCTGCTCCGGCAGGCCCGGCACCTGGCCGCCAGTGTCAAACTGTAAAGTTTCTTGACACATCCTAGTGCTAGGAGCGGCTATGAAGCGGCGCACGCGATGGTGACTGCAGCGCGGCGCCTGAAGCGGGGCCGCGCCACGGTCCCGCCGCAATAGGCGGGTTGTAGGGCAGGGTTGTTGTCCATAGTTGGGCGGAGCAGGAGGGGCCATGTGCGGCATCGTAGGCGTGATCGGATCGGAGCCAGCCGCTCCCTTGCTGCTGGAGGCGCTACGGCGTTTGGAATACCGCGGCTACGACAGCGCGGGCATTGCCACCCTGGTTGATGGAGAGAACGGCGGCATTGACCGGCGCCGGGCTGCAGGCAAGCTGGTGAACCTGGCCGAGGTGCTGAAGCTGGACCCGCTGCCCGGGCGTACCGGCATCGGCCACACTCGTTGGGCCACGCATGGGGCGCCGACGCAGCGCAACGCCCACCCGCACGGCACGCCGCGCGTCAGCGTCGTCCACAACGGCATCATCGAGAACCATGCGGAGCTGCGCGCGGAGCTTGAGGCCGAGGGCCAGGTGTTCGAGACCGAGACGGACACCGAGACGGTGGCGCAGCTTGTTGACTTGAACCTGCGGCACGGCATGGAGCCGGTGGACGCGGCGCGCGAGGCCTTCCGGCGGCTGGAGGGGGCCTATGCCCTGGCCATCCTATTCGCCGGGCATCCCGAGCTGATCGTCGGCGCGCAGCATGGCGCGCCGCTGGCGGTGGGGTTCGGCGACAACGCGATGTATCTGGGCAGCGACAGCCTGGCGCTGGCGCCGCTGACGCGGCGGATCGCCTACCTGCAGGACGGCGACTGGACGGTGGTGACGCGGGAGGGCGCGGCGTTCTTCGGGCCGGCGGGGCAGGAGGTGACACGGCCCGTGCGGCTGACGGTGCAGACCGGCGCGGTCGTTGGCAAGGACGGATACCGGCACTTCATGGAGAAGGAGCTGCACGAGCATCCCGCCGCCATCGGCCAGACGCTGGCGCGCATGCTGGATCCGGCCACGCGCGCCGTGACCTTGCCGGACCTGCCGTTCGCCTGGGCGGACGTGCCGCGCGTGTCCATTGCAGCGTGCGGCGGCGCATACTTCGCGGGGCTGGCGGGGCGGCACTGGATGGAGGAGCTGGCGCGCTTGCCATCCGACATAGATTTTGCGAGCGAGTTCCGCTATCGCGCGCCGCCGATGCCGGCGGGCGGCGTCGGCCTGCTGGTCAGCCAGAGCGGGGAGACGGCGGACACCTTGGCTGCCCTGCGCTACATGCGCGGCGCCGGGCAGCACGTGCTGTCCGTGCTGAACGTGCCGGAGAGCACAATGGCCCGGGAAAGCCATGTGGTGCTGGAGACGGTGGCGGGGCCCGAAGTCGGCGTGGCCAGCACCAAGGCGTTCACGGCGCAGCTGACCGCGGTGGCATGCCTGGCCATCGGCGCAGCGCGCGCACGGGGCGCCATCACGGCGGCGCGGGAGGCCGAGCTGGTCGCGGCGCTGCTGGAGCTGCCGTCGCGGGCGGCGGAGGTCCTGGCCCATCCCGAGCCGATCCGCCGTCTGGCGGCCCGCATGGCGGAGGCGCGTGACGTGCTGTGCCTGGGCCGCGGTGCCTGCCATGCCATTGCGCTGGAGGCGGCATTGAAGCTGAAGGAAATCTGCTACATCCACGCCGAGGGCTATGCCGCCGGGGAGATGAAGCATGGCCCCATTGCGCTGATTGACCGCCAGGTGCCGATCCTGGCGGTAGTTCCATCGGGCCCGCTGTTCGAGAAGACCGCATCCAACGTCCAGGAGGCTGGCGCGCGGGGCGGGCAGATCGTGGTGTTCAGCGACGCCGCCGGCTGCGCCAAGCTGGCCGGCATTTCTGCGGACATGGTCGAGCTGCCGGCGGTTGATCCCTTCGTTGCCCCCATCCTTTACGCGATTGCGGTGCAGATGCTGGCCTACCACACTGCCCTGATCCGGGGCACCGACGTGGACCAGCCACGGAACCTGGCAAAGAGCGTCACGGTTGAATGACCTCGCCCAAACATCCGCCTCTCAGCAGGAGAAGGGCGCTATGACCTACCTCATCACGGGCGGTGCCGGGTTCATCGGCTCGCACCTGGCTGACGCGCTCCTGGCCGAGGGGCATCCGGTGCGCGTGCTGGACGACTTCTCGACGGGGAGGATGGCCAACCTGGACCCGCGCTGCGAGGTCGTGCGGGGCGATGTCCGGGACGCGGCGGCGCTGCGCCGGGCCATGTCGGGGACGGCCGGGTGCTTCCACCTTGCGGCCATCGCGTCGGTCGCGCGCGGGAACGAGGACTGGATGGGCACCCATGCCGTGAACCAGTCGGCTACCGTCGCCGTGCTGGACACTGCACGGCTGCTGGGAGGGCTGCCCGTCGTCTATGCGTCGTCGGCTGCGGTGTATGGCACGCTGGAGGGGATCGCCCGGGAGGATGCGGCGCCGATGCCCCGCACGGCCTACGGCGTGGACAAGCTGGGGTCCGAGCTTCATGCGCGCGCGGGGGCGCTGGTGCATGGCGTGCCGTCGGTTGGGTTCCGGTTCTTCAACGTGTATGGGCCGCGGCAGGACCCAGCCTCGCCATATAGCGGCGTCATTTCGATCTTTGCGGACGCCATCGGGGCCGGGCGCACGGTGACATTGCATGGGGACGGGTCGCAGACGCGGGACTTCGTGTATGTGCGCGACGTGGTGGCGCACCTAACGGCGGGGATGCAGTACTGCGCGCAGGCGGGCGGGGCGCATGTCCTGAACGTCTGCACCGGCCAGGAGACCTCGGTGATGGACCTGGCCCTGCTGATCGGCGAGGTCAGCGGGCGGACGCCGCTGGTTCGGCGCGGGCCGGCGCGGGCCGGGGACATCGCCCGATCCGTGGGTGCGCCTGACCGGGCGCGGGCGGTGCTGGGCGTACAGGCCGGGACGGAGCTGCGCGCCGGGCTGCGGGAGACGCTGCAGGCGATGCCGGGCACCTTGAAATCCGTACGGGCCGACCTCCGGGTCTGACGTCAGGGGTATACTCCGGCAACAGCGTCTTTACCCCGTGCAGGGCAGGATGGTATGTGCGGACATAGGGTGTCCGGACGGCGCAGGCGCGTAGCTCAGTGGCAGAGCGCTGCCATCACATGGCAGAGGTCGGGGGTTCAACTCCTTCCGCGCCTACCAGTCCCTGCGTGGACCGGATCGTCGAAGGATGGATGACGCATGTTTTTCAAGGCCATTTTCCCTATTGCAGCCCTGTCCATGGTTCTCACTGCCGCGGCGTGCGGGCCGCGTGGGCCTGACCCGGCTCTGCTTGCCGGCAACGCGCCCACGGTCAATACGGCCTACCTGATCGGCCCCGGCGACACCCTCAGCGTGTTCGTCTATCAGGCGCCGCAACTCAGCGTGCCAAGCCTGCAGGTGCGGCCTGACGGCCGAATTTCCATGCCGCTGATCCCTGACATCGCCGCAGCCGGCAAGACTCCGACGACGCTGGCCAAGGACATCGAAGGCAAGCTGAAGGAATTCGTGAAGCAGCCGAACGTGTCCGTCATCGTGAGCGGCTTCATCGGTCCGCTGGACCGGCAAATCCGCGTGATCGGAGAGGCGACGGAGCCGCTGGCGATCCCCTACCGCGACGGCATCACGGTGCTGGACGTGATGATCCAGACCAAGGGCCTGACCCGCTACGCCTCCGGCAACAGCGCCAGCATCGTGCGGACCGCGGGCGGGCAACGCCAGATCATCAAGGTGCGCCTGTCGGACCTGCTCCGCGACGGCGACATAGACCAGAATGTCGCCATGTTGCCCGGGGATACCTTGATCATTCCGCAAAGCTGGTTCTAGGCGCCCCATGCTGCATGTCCCCACCTTTGCCCGCAAGCTCCTCAGCCTGGCATGGCGCCAGCGGTGGCCGGCGGTGCTGTTCACCTGGCTGGTGTGCGCCGCCGGGTGGGTGTTCACGTTCACGATCCCCAACCAGTATGAGGCCAGCGCCCGGCTGTATGTGGATGCTGACGCCGTGCTGTCGGAGGTGCTGAAGGGCACGACGTTCAACACGGCATCGGCGTCGCAGCTGGATCTGTTGCAGCGGACGCTGCTGAGCCGGCCGAACCTGGAGAAGCTGATCTCCAAGACGGCGCTGGAGCTGGACATCAAGGGGCCGGCGGACCGCGAGCGCATGGTGGAGAGCCTGTCCACCGCGATCAAGATGAACCTGCAGACGCGGACCCTGTTCACGCTCACGTACCGGAACGCCTCGCCGCAACTGGCCTATGATGTCGTGCGTACGGTGCTGACCACCTTCGTCGAGAGCAAGACGGGCGGCAGCCGTGCGGAGATCGAGAGCGCGGCGCGGTTCCTGGACAGGACCATTGCGGACAACGAGCGCCGGCTGCAGGAGGCTGAGCGCCGCCGAGCGGAGTTCCGGTCGAAGTATGTTGACGTGCTGCCTGCTGCGGACGGCGGCGCATCGCGGCTGGAGGCGCAGCAGGGCCAGGTGCGCGACCTGCTGGGGCAGTTGCAGGACGCGATCGCGCGGCGGGACACCTTGTCGCGCGAGTTGTCCAGCACACCGCCGCAGATCGTCACCGAGACGGACCCGGGCAGCGCGGGCGGCGGAGGACCGGGGGGAAACCAGCGCCTGCGGGACGCCGAGCGCACCCTTGCGGAGCTTCGAGCGATCTATACGGATCAGAATCCCGACGTGATCAGGCAGCGCCTGATCATTGACACCATCCGCCGGGGCGGCAGCGACCCGGCGCCGGCCGCACCGGGCCGCACCGGGCCGCGCAACCGCACCGCGTCCAATCCGGTCTATGAGGCCCTGAAGTCGCGGCTGGTGGACAACGAGTCCACGATCGCGTCCCTGACGCGGCAGGCGAACGACGCCACGAAGGAGCGCGACCGGCTGCAGGCCATCGCGAAGTCCGCACCGCAGCTGCAGGCCGACTTTGGAAACTTGAACCGCGACTACGAGGTGGTGCAGCGGCAGTATGCCGACCTGCTGGCGCGCCGGGAGTCCATGCGGCTGTCGAACGCCGCGGATGCGGACAGCGACAAGGTGAAGGTGCAGGTGATTGACCCGCCGCAGGTGCCGCAGAATCCGGTGGCTCCGAAGCGGGCGCTGCTGGTGTCGGGCGTTCTGTTGGCGGGCTTGGCGGCCGGGTGCGGGCTGGCGTTCCTGCTGGTGCAGTTGGACCAGTCGTTCCATACCGTGGACGACCTGCGTTCGCTGGGCTTCCCGGTCGTCGGAGGCATCTCCATGCTGGCCTCAGCGGTGCCGCTGGCGCGGCGGGTCATGTGGGGTGGGCTATTCGTCGGTGCGGTCGCGTTGCCAGTGGGGGTTTATGGTGCGTTGCTGATGCGGCTGGCACGGACCGGCGCGGGCATTTGACGGTTCTACTGATGACGGTTACCCGCCCTTAATCTCACCATGTGAGACTTTCTCCTGTGCAGGGAGAGAGTCATGCCGGGATCGCCGCTTGCGGATGCTGCGCCCATTCAGCTTAGCGCCGACTGCGAGGCTTGCGACGGCCGCCCTTTGCCGCCTCTGGTGGCCTTGTCTGTGATTGCAGGATTGTCGGGCGGGCTGTGGCTCCTGGTTTGGCGAGTGGGCCGAAGCCTGCTTGGGACGTGATCCCGCTGAGTTGGCGTCCCGCATCACCGGCGCGGTTGGCGTTCTGCCGGCGTCGGTGTCACAAGGCGCAGGCCTGGTGCGGGATTGAACATGCGCTGCGGCGGGGGTGCGACCTGCCGCACAGGTGCGTGGCTTCCGAGCGGCAAGAGTGCGGGAGAACTTGATGCTGGAATGCCGGTGGCGAACGGAATGGGCGGATACCGTGCCGGAAACGCGCCTTCTGATCGTGGCGCGGCGGGCCTGAGCGGCCGTGACCGGGCGCGTCACGCAAGCCGCCATCCTGGTGGGCGGCCTTGGCACTCGCCTGGGGTCCCTGACCGCCACGACGCCGAAGCCCATGCTGTCCGTGGCCGGACGACCGTTCCTGGCCTGGGTCATGCGAGAGGTCCTGCGCTACGGCATCACAGACATCCTGCTGCTGACCGGGCACTTGTCGGACGTGGTGGAACAGGGTCTGCACGATCTGCAGAAGCAGCTGCCGCGGCCCGTCGCGATCACGATCAGCCAGGAGCCTGCGCCGGCCGGCACGGGCGGGGCGCTGCACCATGCGGGCCGGCATCTGCACGAGCGGTTCCTGCTGCTGAACGGGGACTCGCTGTTCGATTGCGACCTGGCGCCTGCCCTGGGCGTCCCGGAAGAGCCTGGAGTGCTTGGCCGCCTGATGCTCCGCCGGGTCGAGGATGCGTCGCGATACGGGATCGTGGCGTTCGAGGGCGGCGGGATCACCGCATTCCAGGAGCGGGGGGAGGCGGGACGGCCGGGGATCATCAACGGCGGCGCCTACGTCCTGAACCGGCGAGTGCTGGAATTGTGCAAGCCCACCTGCTCGCTTGAGCGCGACGTGCTGCCGCGGCTGGCTGGCGCTGGGGCGTTGCGGGGCACGGTGGGGGCGGGCTGGTTCATAGACATCGGCGTTCCGGCGGACCTGGCCCGGGCCGGCGACGAGGTGCCTGCCCACCTGCGCCGCCCGGCGCTGTTCCTGGACCGTGACGGCGTCTGCAACGTGGACCACGGCTGGGTTGGCAGCCCGGACCGGTTCGAGTGGATGCCGGGCGCCCGTGACGCCATACGCATGGCTCATCAGCGGGGCTGCCACGTTTTCATCGTCACCAACCAGTCCGGGGTGGCCCGCGGACTGTATTCCGAGGGGGACGTGCAGGCCCTGCACGGATGGATGCTGGCGACGGTGATGCAGGACGGCGGAACGCTGGACGATGTCCGCTACTGCCCGTATCACCCCGAGGCGGCCGTGCCTGCCTACCGGCAGGTCCACCCGTGGCGCAAGCCGGCACCGGGGATGCTCCTGGACCTGATCCGGGCCTGGGAGCTTGATCCCAGCCGGTGCGCGATGGTTGGGGACCAGCCGACTGACGTGCAGGCTGCGGCAGGGGCGGGGATGGCCGGGCACATGTATGCTGGGGGCAACCTATACGACGTGGTCGGCCCGATTCTGGACCGGATCGCCTCGGCCTAATACCCACCGCCGGAAGTTCCGACCTTCGGCGGCGGGCGGAATGCAGGGCGGAGCGCGGCGCTTTCCGCCACGGGCCAACTCCTCCCTGCGGCGGATGGCGCTGCACTTATCCGCCCCACCCCGTCCGCAGCCGGGCACGGGTCAGAACTCTCGGCAGTTGCTACAGCACCGACCGTCGCTTGCTCCGGTTGTTCCGCGAGCAACCCTTCATCGCAGGGCGCCTTCGCCGCGGCGTGGAGGGCTGTGACGGCCGTGTTGACGGCCCCTGATTGGCCGCGTTGCTGCGCGGCTCGCGATGACGACGCCGTTGCGCATGGGGTCAGAGCAAGGGACGGCTGATTTGGCCCGCTGCTTGATCCGGCCTGCCTGATACCGGTTGGCGAGCAGCCGGCGCCGTTGCGATGCATGCGCCGAGGGCTATGGCAGCTACTCCGCGGCGCCGCGCAGGGCAGCGCGCATCTCCTTCATGGCCTGGCGCTGCCCCGCCGCAAGGGCAGGGTCCGGCCCCAGGAGGCCACGCATGTGGCGATGCATTCGTGCGACCTCGGCCAGGTGCCTCCGCCGGGGCAGCCGGTGGGTCACGCTCGCGGCGTGGCGGCGATGCACGTTCAAAGGCTCCGCCACATAGGCGACGCTGCCGCCGGCGCTCATCACCTCGGCATAGACGCGCCAGTCACCGGCCATCGTGAAATGGTCCAGTTCAGCGCCGCAACGGTCCAGCGCCCGGCGCAGCGCGTCGCGCCGCCACAGGACGGCGCTGGCGTTCAGGATCAGGTTGCGTTGGGACAGGCAGGCCCGCAGCACCGTGGCGGCGGGATGCACGCCGTTCCGGGCCAGCAGCGGTACGCCGGCCTGGGCGTAGTAGGCTTGGTGGCTGTCCCACAACGGCGCGCCCGCGGCGTCCACGGCACGGCTGTCGGTGAACGCCATGACCGCGTCGGGCGCGTCCCGGAGCGCCGCGGCGAGCGCCGCCAGGAACCCAGTCTCCGCCATGTCGTCAGCCTCGGCGATCCAGAGCCACTCGCCGGCCGCCAAGTCCACCGCACGCTGCCACTGCCGGAACACGGAGCCTGAATTGCGCTCCGACCTGACCCAGCGCACCGACCGGCCGGCATCCGCTGCGGCCTGGCGCACGACCGCGGGGCTGTTGTCGGTCGAGGCGTCGTCCAGCACGACGACCTCGCGCACGGGATGGGTCTGGGCTGTGATGGAAGCGATGCGCCCGGCGAGATACCGACCGTAGTTGTAGTTGGGCACCACCACGGACACGTCGAGCATGCCAGGCGATACCAGCCGCAAGATGTTGACGGCGTAGGCGCCAAAAGCAAAGTCGCGCCTGGCGCGGGCCGCCAGACGCGCGGCCTCGTCCGGGCGTGTGCGCATCGCGACGGCGCGCATCTGCCGCACCGTCGCCGCGGGGTCGCCCAGGGGAACTGCAGCACCGGCCCCGTAGGCGCGCAGCAGGTCCGGGGCGCCGCCCGCCCCCTCGAACGCGATGGTGGGAACGCCGGCGGACATCGCCTCCAGCACCACGCTGGGCAGCGGGTCCTCCCGCGAGGTCAGGAGATGCACGTCGGCGCACGCGAGCCAGTCGCCCCCGTCCGGCGTCCGGGGCTGATGGTGGAAGGTGCCGGTTGCCGCGGCCTCCGCCATCTCGGGGCCAAGGTAGGCCTCGACGGAGGGGTCAAGGTCGCCGATCCAGACGAAGTGAATGGATGCGCCGGCGGCCTGGGCGATGCGCCACGCCTGCAGGAACAGGTCGAAGCCCTTGCGCAAGTCGGCGTAGCCCAGCCCAATCGCCAGCAGCGCGTCGGGGGGCACGCCCAGCACCCGGCGCAGCCCGGCGCGGCTGGACGGGTCGTCCATGGCCTCGACTGGGCGATACAGGCCCTGCTGCAGGAGGACGGCCTTGTCCGGCGGGGCGGAGACCTGGTCCAGGAACCGGTCACGGACGAAGGGGGCGGCGAATACAAGGCGGCTGGCGATGGCGGCCGCTTCACGCGCCGGGCCGATCAGGTTGCGCTCGTGCAGAAGGCGCGGCAGCTCGTGGACCATCAGCACGCAGGGCAACCCGGCTGCGGCCAGCGGTGCGCACGCGCGGGATGCGGCGGCGCTGTTCACGATGGCCGAGACGAAGCCCTGCGCCCGGAACCGCGCTGCGAGGGCAGGCAGGTCGGCAGGGCAGGGGGCGATGGTGGTTGGCGCCACCCCGCGGTAGTCCCGGGCCAGTGCCCCATCGCCGAGCAGGAGGAAGGCCACCTGCACCCCGGCCCCGGCAACCAGGTGCCGGCCCAGGTTCAGCAGCAGCAGTTGCGCCCCGGCGGGAAAGGCGTCGTGGCCGACCAGCAGCAGGCGCATCCGGGCGGGGCGCCCACCGGCGCCGGCGATGGCGCGGCCGGTGGCGTTCAGGTAGGCGGCGCCGAAATGCACGTCGGGTTCAAGGTATGCGCCCTCCGCCCACTCGTTCCAGGCGTTCACGCAAACGAGGGGGGTGCCCATCACGGGGTGGGCCTGGGCCTCCCCGACCAGCCGGGTGAGCCAGGCCTGATACTTCTCGGGCGTGGAGCCGTGCAGGACCATGCCTGCGCCTTGACGCCGGGCGTCGTTGTCCCAGCCGGGCACTGCGGTGCGGATGAGGTCATAGGCCGGCTGGTCCCTGCCGGAAGCGGCGACGAGGTCGTCGTAGCCGTAAACCCGCGCCGTCGCGGCATGGTCCAGCATATGCAGCCCGGGGTTCAGGAGCGGCAGGCCATCGGTCAGCTTGTGCGGCGGGAACTCGACGGCGGCGTCCATGCCGAAGGCGCGCGGGTCGCGGTCGCAGAAGCTCTGGGCCATCACCAGCACGGGATCCTCGCCCAGCGCATGGAACAGCGCGCGCCAGCGGGCGGTGGCGGCCTGGGGCTGGGGGATTAGCCCGGCGCGGTAGACCATCAGCACGGGGCGACCCTGCAGGCGGATGTAGCGGGGGTCGGCGAAGTGCCGGGCCAAGTCGGCGGCGAGGGCGGGTTCGTCGGCCTCGCGGTAGTCCTGGGCAATTAGGACCTCCTGCTCGGCCCCGTCCCAGCGGCGGGTCCAGTTCTCGTTGGCCCACATCAGGCAGAAGGGGAAGTCCACGCCGGGGTCGGCCAGCATGGCCTCCAGCGGAGCGTCCAGGAGGCGGCGACCGTTGAACCAGTAGTAGTAATAGACGAAGCCGCCCAGCCCGGCGCCGCGGGCCAGCTCGACCTGGCGGTGCAGCGTTGCCGTGCCGTCCAGGCGGTAGGGGCCGAGGTCGCGCGGAATGCGCGGTTGGTAGTGCCCGGCGAAGCGCGGCAGCGCCCGCTGCACGTTGGTCCATTCGGTGAAGCCCTGGCCCCACCATGCGTCGTTCTCCGGGGTAGGGTGATATTGGGGCAGGTAGAAGGCCAGGACCACAGCGCGGCGGGGCGAGCCTGGCGGCAGGTCTTCGACCGGCTCGGCAAGGGGGCCGGCTGCGGCGTTGCGGCGGACCTCGCGTGGGATGTCCGTGTCCAGTTCGGGCCGGGCAGGATGAATGCCGGGCGTGTTGCGGTGGGTGCGGTAGTGCAGCAGCGGGTTCACGTCGGGCTGATCGCGCAGGTAGCGGCTGCGATACCAGGCGGTGTCGAAGCCCGGGGACGCCGCACGCCCCTCGGCCGCGCCTTGGACGAGGTAATGCTCAAAGGGGTCCATTGCGGCGCTGGCGACATCGGGGGACTGGCGGCAGTAGAAGCCGGCGTCGAATTCGGGCACCGGGCTGACCCGTCCGGTGTGCCGGTGCTGCAGGAAGTGCTGCAGGCACCCCTGGCCGGCGGGGACGCGGTGGTGCCTGCGATACCAGGCGGGGTCGAAATGACCGATGGGCTGACGGCCCTCGGCTTCCCCATACTCGATGTAGTGCAGCAGCGGCTCCGCCCCAGACTCATGCACGTCGCGGTTGCGCTGCAGATACCAGGTGGGGTCGAAGTAGGGGTTCGGCCAGCGCCCTTCCTGCCAGCCGTAGCGGAAGTAGTGGACGACAGGGTCTATCCCGCAGGCGGCGATGTCGGCGTTGCGGCACAGGAACCAGTCGCGGAGGAACAGGCCGGATCGGACGAGCGTGAGAACATCGCCGAGGTCCAGGCGGGTGGGGGATGGTGGCGTGCGCCGCTGCATACGTCCAGCGTGGCCGGATTCTGCCTAGCCTACAACCGGTGGTTTTCAATGCCGTGCCTTTTCGTTGGAGCTTGTTGCGAGGCTGCATCCCGTGGTTTCAACCTATCAGACGGAAGCCACTTCTCAGACGGAAGCCACTTCAATAGGGAATGCCAATTGCTGGGGCGTGTGCGGCTGGGCGGGCACGCAACCAGGCCGGCGGCGGGGGCGGCTGCCCTGTCCAAGCTAGTGGAACCTGCCTGACGCGCCCGTGTTCAGGACGGAATGCGTGTCGCCCTTGTTTTCGCACTCCTGCTGTCCGCCTGCTCCCCTGCCGCGTTGCTGAACGCGACCGTGCCGTCCGAAGGGGTCCAGGTCACGCGCGGCGTGGCGTATGCCGAGGGTCCTCGGGGCCGGCTGGACATCTACCGTCCGGCCTCGGCAGCGGGGCGGGCGCCGCTGGTCGTGTTCATCTACGGCGGAAGCTGGCGAACTGGGGACAAGGGGATGTATGCGTTCGTCGCCCTGCCGCTGGCCATGCGGGGCGCAGTGGTCGTGGTGCCGGACTACCGGGTGTATCCGGAGGTGCGGTTCCCGGAGTTCCTGGACGACAATGCCCGTGCGGTGGCCTGGGCCGCGGCCCATGCGTCCGCGCTGGGTGCGGACCCGCAACGGGTGTTCGTGGTCGGGCATTCTGCGGGGGCCTACAACGCGGCGATGCTGGCGCTGGACCCGCGGCGGCTGGCGGGCGCCGGCTTCGGGCGGGAGCGGCTGGCGGGGGTCGTTGGACTGGCTGGGCCGTATGACTTCCTGCCGATCACCGGGGAGGACATCAAGCCGGTGTTCGCCAGCGTGGACGACGGGCCGCTCAGCCAGCCCGTGACCTATGTGGACGGGCGCAACCCGCCGATGCTGCTGATGGCGGGCACGGATGACACCACGGTGAACCCGCTGAACACGGCGTCGCTGGCGGAGAAGGTCCGGGCCGCGGGCGGGCCGGTCGAGGCTCGCGCGCTGCCGGGCATAGGCCATATTGGGATCGTCACGGCATTTGCGCCACTGTTCCGGAAGCGGGCGGCCGTGCTGGACGAGGTCTGGGCCTTCATTCAGCGGCATGGTCCGGTGCGGGCGGCAGCCGCGGCTGGACAGCGGGCGGGGTGATCCCCAGGGCGCGATCCCCGGGGCGCGATCCCCGGGCAATGTTGGCTTGGCGCGGTGCGATCGAGCGCCATCTGAGATGGTTTCCCCGCTTGCCAGTGCGCCGACCGGCGCTGCGCTACCGTCCTTCGAACACCGGAGGGCGCCGTGCGCGGAATGCTGTAAGTCCTTCGGCGTAGTCGGTGCTGTGGAGCGCCCGCCTGCGGCCCTCGGCCAGGCGCGCGGCAGCGGTGGATGGCAGGGGAAGGGCGGCGGCCAGGGCGCGCACCTGCTGCTTCGCGCTGGTGACAGACAGGGGGGCGTTGGCGGCGATGCGCTCCGCCATGGCGTAGGTGAATGTTTCGAGTTCAGGCCCGGGGACGACGTGGTTCAGGAGGCCGAGCTGCAAGGCGCGGGCGGCAGGCATGGGATCCGCAGTGCCGAACATTTCTAGCGCCGCGGCGGGGCCAGCCCGGATCATGACGTTCAGCAGGCCGTCGGAGTCGTAGGGCAGCCCGAGCTTGGCGGGGGTGAAGGCCAGGGTGCATGTGGGGTCGGCGACGGCGAAGTCGCACCGGAGCGCCAGGTCGGTCCCGCCGCCCCAGGCGCTGCCGTGGAGCATGGCGATGACCAGGCCGGGATGGTCGGCGATGCGTCGGAAGAGAGCCTTGAGCGGGCCGTCTTCGGCCAAGGGGTCGAAGCCCGGGGCGAGTGCGGCGATGTCGAAGCCAGCGCACCAGACGGATGCGTCGGGACTGGCCCGGAGGATGACGACGCGAGCCTGGGCGGCCTCGTCCAGGGCTGCGGCAATACTGGCCAGCATCGAGAGGGAGAGCGCGTTGCGCCGTTCCGGCTGATTCAGAGATATGACGGCGACGGCACCGTGCCACGATAGGACGGCAGGCACCTCGGAAACAGAACGGGCGGGGGTTTGCACCCCCGCCCTATAGCCTGTTCCACGGCGGGCTGTGAACCGCCGCGGGTTGGTCCAACGCCCTACTTCGGGGTCGGAACGGTCCCTGCCATCGGGGGCGAGCCGGCCGGCGCGGCCATCATCGGCACCGTCGAGGCGCCTGGGGTCACGACGGTCGTGCTGAGCGGGCCGGACACGTTCGGGTTGGAGGCGCTGCCGGTGTTCATGTTCGCGGCACCCGGCGGCACGCTGGTTGCGGGCTGGGGTGCGCTGGAAGAGGCGTTGGGCGAGGGCGGAGACTGGGTGGAGCCGCTCTGCGCGAAGGCGGCAGTGGAGGCGAGCAGGACCGCGAGGGCTGGGACGAACTTCAGCATGGTATTCATTCCTTGAATAAAGCGGTGGCGTGGATGCAACGCAGGTGGATGCACAGGGTTCGTTCCGCACGCTGGCGGACGCCGCTGGGTGCCCGGCACGGTTGGATCCACCACAGGCCCGCATTGACGCGGTGCGGCACGCCTGCCATATCCGCGCCCCGGCCTGGCGGCGTAGCTCAGTGGTAGAGCAGGAGAATCATAATCTCTTGGTCGGCGGTTCAAATCCGTCCGCCGCTACCGGGTCTTCCTCGCCTCGGCTGGCCGTTTCAGGCCGAAGTCCCGCAGCTTGATCTTGGCCATCCTGCCGTCGGGGTGGTGGAACACAAGCCCTTCGATGTCATGGCCGGCCAACCATTTCGCCAACTCGGAGAAGCTACGCGGCGCGTCGGGAAAGACCGGAGCGCCAGCGTGCGGGACCAGCGTGTGGACTGGATGCCCTTCAAGATTGCCCTGCACCTTGGGGCCGAGCAGTTCGTAGGTGCCATCAGCCGGTGATCCAGCTGCGCTCAGGGCGGCGAAGCCCTCCCGATGCGCCGCATCTTCCGGCCCAGGCCCTACGGGCACCCAGCCTACGGTCTTGCCAGTTTCGGGGTCGGTGCCTTCGGCTTCAAAATCGGGCGGGGTAGGCTGACCGGCCTTGCTCCCGCCGCTTGTAGTATGCGCCTCCACGCACGCGGCTGGATGGGCCGTCCAGCTTGCGCGTAGCTACGCCTTCGCCGCGGAACACCCAATCTGCGGCGGGATTCGGCACGTCCACAACGCGGCTGCGGTCGCCGGTCCAGTCACGCTCGAACAACGTTGGTATTTTCTTCATGCTCGACGGCCCCCGGACGAGGTTGGCGACGCGCTTGGCGGCACGCGGTGTGGCTTCATAGTCCCCTCTGCCTTGGTGTCTCAGCCCTTGGCAGCCACAGCGCCAGCAGGAAGGTGAGCGAGAGCAGGGCGATGTTGCAGGACAGGGCCGCGGCGAGGGCTGCGGCGTAGTCGGTCCGTGCAGTGCCGCCGTCCAGCACGCCGAAGAAGACGCCGCCGATGCCGGCCACGCCCAATGCGAAGGCAATCTGCTGCACGGTCGAGAACACGCCCGACGCGGAGCCGGCGTCGGCAGCGGGGATGCGGCTGCTGCCGACCACCGTTGACACCAGCGCGGGCAGGGCGAAGCCCTGGCCGGTGCCGTAGATCACGAACAGGGCGGCCAGCAACCGTCCGTCCAGCGCCGCGCCGTGCGACGCGCGCGCCAACATGACGGTGCCGGCCAGGCCGAGCACCATCAGGGCGGTGCCCAGGTTGATGGTGCGCGGCCCGATCCGCCGGGCCACGGTTGACGACAGGCGGGAGCCGGCGACGAAGCCCGCGCCGAAGGCCACGAAGGTCAGGCCGGTTGCCAGCGGACCCTTGCCGAAGCCTTGCTGCAGGAACAGCGTGATGCTGAGAAAGAACGACGCCAGCCCGCCGAAGAAGGTCACGGCCATGACCAGGCCCAGGGAGAAGCTGCGGTCCCGGAAGAGGCGCAGGTTGACGAGGGGGACGCGGCCGCGGGCTTGCAGCGCCCACTCGTAGGCAACGAAGGCGGCCAGGGCGGGGAGGGACAGGGCCAGGCTGAGGAGGGACCAGGCGGGCCATCCGGCCTCGCGGCCTTCGACCAGGGGGACGGACAGCAGCAGGAGAGCGGCGGCACCCAGGGCGATGCCGCCGAGGTCCAGGCCGCCACGACCGGGGGAGCGGGACTCTGGGAGGATGCGCTGGGCGGCGGCGGCTGCGGCGAGGCCGATGGGGACGTTGACCAGGAAGACGGGGCGCCAGGTGAGGCCGGCCGGGTTCCATTCGACCAGGGCGCCGCCGATGAGCTGGGCCAGGATGCTGGCGGCGCCCAGGGTGACGCCGAACCAGCCGATGGCGCGGGCGCGCTCGGCCTCCGGAAAGGTGACGCGGATGATGGCCAGAACCTGGGGGTTCATGAGGGCGGCCGTGAGGCCTTGCAGGATGCGGGCGGCGATGAGCTGGCCCGGCGTCCCCGCCAGTCCGCAGAACGCCGAGGCCGCGGTGAAGCCCGCCATGCCCCAAACGAACATGCGGCGGCGACCGTAGAGGTCTCCCATGCGGCCGCCGGTCACCAGCAGAACGGCGAAGGCCAGGCCGTAACCGGCGACGACGAATTGCAGGTCCGCCGGGCGGGCGCCGAGATCGGCCTGCATGGCGGGGAGAGCGACGTTGACCACGAAGAAATCGAAGGAGGACAGGAAGGCCGCGGTCAGCACGAGGGCCAGGCCGATCCACCGGCGGGGGTCCGGGGCGACAGACGCGGACAAGCGCTAGGCCGCCACGATGCGGACCTGGGCGGGGCGGGGCGGGGCGTGCTGGGCCGCGGCGGAGCGCAGGGCCGGCGGGGCGGCCAGGGCGGTGGCGGCGATCAGGGTGCGACTGGATGGGGTGGGGTGCATGAGGGGTCTCCGGCAGGGAGAGCGTAGCAGGGTCGGCCGGGCGGGACAGGGGGGCCTGCCTGCTCCGCAGGTGGGACGGCCGCTCGGCGCTGCATTGGCCGGTGTGGAACTGGCCGTCGCGGGAGCGTGTTCCCGCGGCGGCGGCGGCGGCGGCGGCGGTGGCGGCGGTGGCGGCGGCGGCGCGCTCCGCCTCGCAGCCAAGACCCCCTCCCCCGATCGCCTTCTGGAGGAAGAGGGGAAATGACGTCGTATTGGGCAGCGTCGCACGGGGTTGCCGGTGGCGCGCGCAGATTGCACGCCAGGGGTGCGGTTGGGGGTTGGGTGTGCCGCTCACGAGGCTTCCGGCGGGCTTGCCTGGGGTGCTATCGGTCGCGCGGACGCTGGGCTGCTTGGGCGTTCCTGTGCGTGCCTGTCCCTGGCTGGGCGCGGTGCGGCGAATTGGAGGACCTTCCGCGTGACCTATCCTGCACTGCCGCTTGAGCCGCCGCCGTTCACCCTTGGTCTTGCCGGGCAGACTGTGCTGGTGGTGGGCGGGGATGACGGCGTGGCGGCGCATCTGGAGGGTCAGGGCGCTGTGGTGCGGCGGCTTGCCAGGCCGGCGGGTGCGGCGGAGCTGGCGGGGGTCGCGCTGTGTCTGGCCCGGGCGGGGGATGCGGCCACTCGGGCGGCAGCCCAGGCAGCGGGAGTGCTGATGGGGACCTTGCCGGAGGCGCCGGCGCGGCGCGGCGGGCGGGCCAGCCTGGTGGGGTGCGGTCCCGGCGCGGTGGAGCTGCTGACGGTACGGGCGGTGCAGGTGATCCGGGACGCCGACGTGGTGCTGCATGACAAGCTGGTGGGAGACGGCGTGCTGAGGCTGGTGCGAGCCGGGGCGCGGCGGATCGATGTGGGCAAGCGATGCGGGCGCCATGCGATGAGCCAGGCGGCGATTAATGCGCTGATCGTGCGTCATGCGCAGGCGGGGGCGCATGTGGCGCGGCTGAAGGGGGGCGACCCGTTCGTGTTCGGGCGGGGCGGGGAGGAGCTGGAGAGCCTGCGGGCGGCAGGGGTGCCGACGGAGGTGGTGCCGGGGATCACGGCGGCGCTGGCGACGGCGGCCCGGCTGGGGATACCGCTGACGCACCGGGGGGCGTCCCGGAGCCTGCACCTGATTACGGCGCATGGGGCGGATGACAGGCTGCCGGAGCATGACTGGGTGGCGCTCGCCCGGGCTGGGGGGACCCTGGCGGTGTACATGGGGGTGCGGACGCTGCCGTTGCTGGCGGAGCGGCTGCTGGGGGCGGGGATGGCGGGAGACACGCCGGCGATTGCGGTGGAGAACGCGACGCTGCCGGGGGAGCGGCGGATGGCCGGGACCTTGGCGGGGATTGCGGGGGCGGTGGCGGAGGCCGGGCTGACGGGGCCGACGCTGGTGCTGATCGGGGCGGTGGTGGCGATGGCGGATGCGGGGGTGGTGGACGCTGTTGCGGGGCGAGTGGCGGCTTGAGGCTGGGCGGCTTGGGGCAGGGCGGACGTGAGGGGCGTTGCGGCTGGGGTGGGGAGGCTGGCTGGCGGTTTGCTGGCCTGCGGCAGGGCTGACCGGTGCTGATGCTGGGGTGACGTGGTGCTTGCGCCTTTCCTCACCCCGGTCCTCTCCCGGAGGGAGAGGGGGGCAGCGTGAAGCGGGTGCCCCACCCCGCTTTGCACGCTGGCTGCCGACTGCGGCTGAGTTCAGCAGAGTGCGGGCTGGGTAGTCCCCTGGTTTCACGGCCACATCCTCCAACGTCGTCGCGAGGCGCCCCTTGGTGCCACGGCGATCCAGAAGCCGTGCAGCAAGGCATCGTGCGGACCCCCCCCTGGGTCGCCGCGCTTGGCTCGCGACGATGGGAGGCCGGGCGGACTCGGCTTTCAAATAGAGACACTGCCGCGGGCTGCATTTACGTTGCAGCGGATCGGGGGCGATGCGTGCAGCCCCGGCTGCCGCTGGAGTGCCGCGCCGCTTTGCTCCTTGTGATGACGGAAGGGTAGGCCTTGGATCATACCGCGCCTGAAGACCGTGCCGCCGTGCTGGATGAGCACCGGTTCGCCCAATATGTCCGCACGCTGGGGCGTGGGCCGGGGCGGAGCCGGAATCTGACGCGGGAGGAGGCTCGGACGGCGCTGGGGATGGTGCTGCAGGGGGAGGCCGATCCTCATCAGGTCGGCGCGTTCCTGATGCTGCTGCGCTACCGGGGGGAGGACCCGGCGGAGATGGCGGGGCTGGTGGAGGCTTGCCGGGAGAGCATGGGGGCCGGGTTGCCGGCGGGGTGCGCGGCGGTGGACCTGGACTGGCCGTCCTATGGGGCGGGGCGGACGCGGGGGGAGCCCTGGTTCCTGCTGGCGGCGCTGGCGCTGGGGCGGGCGGGACATCGGGTGCTGATGCATGGGAGCAACGAGTTCTCACGCGGGACTGCCGTGGCCGAGGGGTTGGCGACGCTGGGGATGCGGGCGGCGCGGGACCGGGGGGATGCGGTTCGGCTGCTGGATGAGGCGGGGTTCGCCTACCTGCCGTTGGCGGCGATGTGCCCGGCGCTGGACCGGCTGCTGCGGCTGCGGAGCCTGCTGGGGCTGCGGTCGCCGCTGAACACGGCGGCGCGGCTGGTGAACCCGTTCGACGCGCGGGCGGGCGTGGATGGGGTGTTTCATCCCGGATACATCGCGCTGCACCTGCAGACGGCGGAACGGCTGGGGCGCCAGCGGCTGGTCGTGGTGAAGGGCGGGGGCGGGGAGGCCGAGCGGTCGGCGGTGAAGGCCGTGGCGGCGCACTGGTTCGACCGCGTGGCGGGGGCCGGGGAGTTGGGGTTGGAGGCGGCTGGGGTGCCGGATGGGGAGGGGGCGGCGGGATTGGCGGAGACCTGGCTGGGGGCGGGCGGCACCGGGGCGGCGACGGCCCGGGCAACGGTGGGGTTGGGGCTGCTGGCGCTGGGTGTTGGACCGGAGGGGCTGGAGGCGGCGGCGGGGCGGGTTTGGGATGGGCGGCTTGGGGCGCCCGCACCTAGCCCGGCATCGCGCGGGCCAGCGCCACCAGGCTGAAGGCGATCAGCAGGGCGGCGGTGGCGCGGTTGAGGGTTCGCAGGACGGCGGCGTTCAGCCGGGTGCGCAGCAGGGCGGTTGCGGCGCTGAGCGCCGTCCACCAGGCCGCGGACCCGATGCACACGCCCAGCACCAGAAGCGCGGCGTCCGGCGGGTCTGGCGGGTCGGCGCCGAACACCACGGTGACGGCGCCGAGCAGCATGACCAGCAGCATGGGGTTGAGGAGATTGACCGCCAGCGCGGACAGGTAGGCTGCCGCCAGCGACCCGGCCGCCGCGCGGTGGCCGGGCCGCGGGCCGGGACGCCGGAGCAGGCGGATGGCGAGAGCGGTCATCAGCAGGGCGCTGCCCAGGCTGAGCAGGGCGCCGTTGGTGGTCAGCCAAGGCTCGACCTGATGCAGGCACAGCAGGAGGAGCAGGGCGTAGCCGGCCTGGACGGTGACAGCACCAGCGCCGGTTGCGAGGCCCCGGGTGATGCCCTGCGTCAGGGTGCGGCTGATGCACAGGACGCCCATCGGCCCGACCGGGGCGGTGACGGACAGGCCGACCAGGCCGCCTTGCAGGATAAGGGTGAGATCGTTCACGGCTGATGCTTCCCTGGGGACGCTGGACGGGAGCATGGGCCAGGCGGGGGCCGCAGTGACTGGGGTCACATGGGGGCGTATTTGATACGATGACAATCTGGTCGTTAGGGCAGTGTTGCGGACGGCGCTGATGGCCGTGACGGAACGGCCGCGCCTGGTGCCGTGCGGGCAGGCGGGCGGGGTGCGCCGTGGTGGCATCGCATGCGACGGGCGGCCGGGGGGTGATGCCGGGGTGGCGGGAGACGCCAGTGGGCGAGGCCCTGCGGGGGGCGGCTAGGCTTCGCGTGGGGGGCGCCATCTGCCGGGGGCTTGGGGTGGCGGGTGGGGGAAGGTGGCGATCAGGCTGGACAGGCTGCCGGGTGGGCCGGCGCCGTCGTGAGCTGGGACGGGTGTGCTGGGGATGATGGTGCGCCCTGGCGGGGCGGGACCGGGCGTGGCTGAAGGTTGAGGGACGTGGGGGTTGCCGAGTGGGGTGGTGGCGGGGTGAGGGCGGCTGGGGGCGGCGGCCCGGGCGGCGAGGTCCCCAATGTCCTTGGGCGTGCGGCGCTTGAAGGGGCGGGTGCCGGGGTGGGCATCCAGGCCGAGGTCTCGGCGGATTTCGGTGATGATCTCGGCGACCGGGCGGTGGGTCAGGTCGTCTTCGAGGTCCGGGGTGTCCAGGCGCTCGCGCAGCTCGGTTTGCAGGGCCTCGGCGGCGTCGCTGTCCGGGTTGTGGGCGCGCTGGATGGTGTCCTCGGTTTCGCGGAGGATGCGCTTGCGGGCGTCGGCACGGAGTTGGGCCGGGTCGCGGGCGGGCGCTGGGGGTTGGGTGAGGGTGCGGGCGAGGAGGATGCTGCGGCGGACGGCCCGGGCGAGGCGGTCGAAGGCTGCCGTGGTGGCGATGAGGTCTGGGGAAGGGGTGGGGGCTGGCGCGGGTTGGGGTTGGGGGGTGGCTTGGTCATGCAGGGCGCGGGCGAGGTTGGTGGCCATGGTGATGAAGTCGTGCAGGGACTGGCGGTAGAACTGGGTGTCTGCCGCTTGCTGGGCGGGGTCGTTGGGGGTTGGGGTTGGGTGGGGTGACATGAACAGAAAGAGAACATTGTTGGGTCGGGAGTGTCAAGACCTGGGCAGGACCGCTACCGAAGAAACCAAAACATCATCCGAGCCGAATTCGTGTTGCTTACAAGTAGCATAATATTCTGTAGTTGTTGGGTCATAATATGTTCGCTATGAGTCTGCTGCAGCTTGCTTCTGATATTCGCTCAAGATGTTGAAAAAGAGGTATTTTCAGACATCATCTTAATTACTTTTCTCAAGGCAGTTCTACCCGAGTTGCTTTAGATACCTCCTTGATGAATGTTTGTGCGGCTCTCCTGTTAGAGGATGTCATTAGCCAAGAATTGAAGCACGCCTTTATCAAGATCTCCTCAGGTACATTCAGAGACTCAGCGACAAAGTTGAAACGATCATGTAAGTCTTTGCCTGTAGAGCGTTCGAGCGAATCATCAATTAGGTCTTCCGATCTGTTCAATTCGCGAGCGACCCTTGACTTCCGCAAAGTGGAGACCTCTAAAAGCTCCGTTTCCATAGCCTGTACAAACGGTAGGAAAACAATAGGGTGTTTCGATTGCCAACTGGCGGCTTCTGCTCGCATGTCTCCATCTATTATCCCTATGAAAGTGCAGCTACCGATTGTGCCTGGGATTCCGCCAAGCGTCTTTTTTACGCCACCTGCGCCATCTGTTATGATTACTATTTCCACCTTCGCCACAGACGCGAAATCAAACATGCCAAGTAGTTCGCCTAAGACGCGCTCACCTAACTTGTCCTCAACGAAGAATATGACGTTGCGAGAAGGACCCATCCCAAGCCGCCCCAAGGTTCGTACCTTCGACTCTCTACCCACTGGGAACAGAGACTTGCCGTTTGCTCGTCGAATAGGGAATATAAATTGATCTGGAACCTCCATGGCGATAGAGGGGGAGTGTGTAGTGAAGATTATACCTAGGTGTTTAGACAACGAGAAGCTTGCAACCAAGCCAAAGATGGCTGAGTGGCTGTGGGCGGGGAGATAAGCCTCGGGCTCTTCAATTAGAATCATACCGTAAGGCTCTGCAGTCAAGCAGGCCCAAGCAATATAGAATGCAGAAAGTTCGCCAGTGGCCATTGAACGTGAGTCGTATCGTATGCCTTCAGCCTCTACCTCAAAGAATGGAAAAAAGATTGAGCCAACTTCAATTTCGCGGTAGCGTGCTGCCGTATATGACTTCATACAGATAAGTGATAGAGTGCTTCGAGTCTTGCGATCGACCTCAATGAAATCCAGTCCCTCAGTAACCACACCATAGTCTTGCGATGCAGCATTTTGCTGTATAAGAATCGTTCGCCCTTCCAAACTGATAAGTCTGGCTCCATGTGGATAGCCGGACCTAACAGCTTCACTTTGATCCTCAACAGTATAATTGACGGTAAAGCTCTGGCCAAGACAGGTAATTGCCAGACTTATTGTGCAGCCGGAGAGCCTATCTGTATTGCGCGGCGCGGGATCGCCGGTCGCACAAAGGGCGGAGTATACCAATTCGAGAAAAGCCGTCTTACCGACGCCTGTACCTCCGCATATAGCTAGAAAACCAAGGCCAAGGTTAAGTTTGGAGTCGATAAAGCCAGGTAGCCCCTTCAGCTCAAGGCTCTCGATGGCTGGGGCTGAGTCTTTATGTCGCTTCGCAAGAGCATTGCGAATTCTGCCAAGCTCAGCTATGCGCACTGCGAGTCTCCCACTGCTTAGCGAGTTGAGACTCAGCCATTGAGCGTTCAGCAACATCCGTTGGAATCTTGGCAAGTTTATCAATTGCGAAATGTATCGCGGTTTTGCGAAGCTGCAGTCTGCTGGAAAGCTCTAGTGCATTTGGATATAGCGTGACTAATCCTGCCGTAAGGCACAAATCTCTAAGCAACACTGAACTAACATCATTTATACGCGACGACGCACGATCGTTGAAAATCGCGAGTGCTTGATTGAATGCGGCTGGACGAGAGGATGTTTCAAATGACTTAAGAGACTGTCCTTTGTGGACAGTGGGACGCTTAGATCCAGAGCGAGTCGTCTCGAAAATACGAAAGTATTCGGCAATCAGAAGTTCCTCATTGCCATCACTAACAAAATCATTCTCGATAAGAAAATATAGCCAAGAGAACAGGCTGGCCTTGTTTAGGCGAGTGCGAGTCTCGTAGTTCTTTAGTATGTATGCTAGTCGATGAAGACTCAATCTTATCGAGTTCACTACCTTATAAGGGAACGGATCGCCGGATCGATAACGACGCTCTAACCTTATCGAGGAAATTTGATCTAAAAGAGAACCCAACTCAAGGGTGACAGCCAGCCGCGATATAGTGTCGTCGAAGTTCATGCGAGCGTTGGAGAAGCCGATTTCGTGGCCTTTTATACTGTCTTCAAGCGTCTTCACCAGCTCGCGTATCTGGTTTCGAGGCGTTCCTATCAAAGCGTTTCGCTGCTCTGCTGCGGTCAAAGCAGTCAACTGGTTTAATCTAAAAAACAGCTCTCCCGGCTCCTCAGGTTTATAATCCCTAAGCCTCACCGTTGTAATTGGGAATCTACGAAACTTGGAGCGTATGCGGTCGGGTAGCTGGGAGTAGTAAGTTCCATTCAAGCTTGCGATTTGATCATCCTCTGGCTGCATCCCACCATCAATTGAAAACTCATCGGACATGAAAGAGATGATTGCCCGAAGGCGTTGCTGCCCGTCAAGTATCTCCTCTTTATCCAACTCATCGTTTACAACTATGTGAATCGCGGGTATGTACCATTGCCGCAGAATGGTGTCAATCAAGCGCCTTTTTTTTGCATCAGACCACACCTCTCCCCGCTGAAACCCCGGTTGTAAATCAATCTCATTATTCCGCACCTTTTCGACCAACGTCGAAACGTCCATGGATGACTGGTCAAGGCGCATATGGTTTCCTACTATGGAGTATCTTATCTACATCAGCGCTCAACGTCTAACTTGTCAACCCCGTCTCGATAAGCGTGCTTCTGTCCCGCATCCGTCTGATAGTGTGGCGGAGAGAGTGGGATTCGAACCCACGGTGGCTGTTACACCACACACGCTTTCCAAGCGTGCGCCTTAAGCCGCTCGGCCATCTCTCCGACGCGAGTGGGGTATAGCACCTTGGGTTTGGGGCGTCACGGGGGGTGGTTGGGGGATTGGTGGGCTGGCGTGGGGTGGGTGCTGGTGGCGGTTGGGGTGTTCGCGTCGGCAGCCTAGACCCCCTCACCCTAACCGTAAACCGCTCTGCGGTTTGACCCCGGAGGGAGAGGGAACTAAGCCTGTCTCGCTTTCCTAGCCCGGTCCTGCTCCTGGGAGGGAGCGGCGGCTGACTTGCGGGGGTTTGTCGCAGGTGGTCCAGGGGAGGGTGGGGAGGTCTGTGTTGGACCCCCAGACGCCTTCGAAGCAGTGGCGGTCTGGGTAGAACTGCAGGCGGACGGTGCCGGTGCCGTACTGGTCGGTCCAGCGGAACCAGGACTCCTGGCAGTCGCCGTCGGTGGCGGAGTCCAGGGTGCCGGGGACGTCGCGGCCGGTTTCGTGCAGGACATAGCGGCCGGACAGGCGGCCTTCGGGGGTGACTTCGATCCAGGTCTCGACCGTCATCAGGTTGGTGCTTTGCACCCAGCCGTCGTAGTGCCCGGCCACGTCGGCGTGCCAGCCGGCGCAGGCGGCAGCGACCAGGAGGGTGGGGAGCATGGCCATGCCGGGGCGGCCTCCGCTAGGCGTCCATTTTAAGGGCGGCGAGGAAGGCGGATTGGGGGATTTCCACCTTGCCGAACTGGCGCATCCGCTTCTTGCCCTCCTTCTGCTTGTCCAGGAGCTTGCGCTTGCGGCTGATATCGCCGCCGTAGCACTTGGCGGTCACGTCCTTGGACAGGGCGCCGATGGTTTCGCGGGCGATGACCTTGCCGCCGATGGCGGCCTGGATGGCAATTTTGAAGAGCTGCTTGGGGATGAGGTCCTTGAGCTTGGCGCAGATGCTGCGGCCCCGCTGCTCGGCGGCGCTGCGGTGGGCGATGAAGGAGAGGGCGTCCACCGGGTCCTGGTTGACGAGGATGGTGATGCGCACGAGGTCGCCTTCCTCGTAGCCGTCCATGGCGTAGTCGAAGCTGGCGTAGCCGCGGCTGACGGACTTCAGGCGGTCGTAGAAGTCGAAGACCACTTCGTTCAGGGGCAGGCGATAGACGGCCATGGCGCGGTTGCCGACGTAGGTGAGGTCGGCCTGCTGGCCGCGGCGGTCGTTGCAGAGGGTGAGGATGCTGCCGAGGTATTCGTCGGGGACCATGATGGTCGCCTTGATCCAGGGTTCCTCCATGTGCTCGATCTGGGTGGGGTCGGGCATGTCCGCCGGGTTGTGCAGCTCCTGCAGGCCGCCCTTGGTGGTGTGGATTTTGTAAACGACGCTGGGGGCGGTGGCGATCAGGTCGAGGTTGAACTCGCGGCTCAGGCGCTCCTGGATGATTTCGAGGTGCAGCAGGCCGAGGAAGCCGCAGCGGTAGCCGAAGCCGAGGGCGGCGCTGGTCTCGGCCTCATAGTGGAAGCTGGCGTCGTTGAGGCGGAGCTTGCCGAGGCTGTCGCGCAGATGCTCGAAGTCGTCGGCGTCCACGGGGAACAGGCCGCACCAGACGACGGGGATGCTGGGCTTGAAGCCGGGCAGGGCTGCAGTAGCGGGGTGGCGGTCGTCGGTGATGGTGTCGCCGACGTTGCAGTCGGCAACGGTTTTGATGGCGGCGGTGATGAAGCCCATCTCGCCCGGTCCGAGGTCCCCGGTGGGGACCATCTTGGGGGTGAAGACGCCGACCTGCTCGACGTTGTGGGCGGCGCCGTTGGACATCATGCGTATCTTCTGGCCGCGCTTGATGCGCCCGTCCTTGACGCGGACGAGGATGACGACGCCGAGATACTGGTCGTACCAGCTATCTACCAGGAGGGCCTTGAGGGGGGCGTCGGGGTTGCCGGTGGGGGGCGGGAGGCGCGTCACCAGGGCTTCGAGGACGCCCTCGATGTTGAGGCCGGTCTTGGCGGAGATCATGACGGCGTCGTCGGCGGGAAGGCCGATCACGTCCTCGATCTGCTGCTTGACCTTGTCGGGTTCGGCGGCGGGGAGGTCCACCTTGTTGAGGACGGGGACGATCTCGTGCTTGGCGTCCAGAGCCTGATAGACGTTGGCGAGGGTCTGGGCTTCGACGCCTTGGCTGGCGTCCACGACGAGGAGGCTGCCTTCGCAGGCGGCGAGGCTGCGGCTGACCTCGTAGGCGAAGTCCACGTGGCCCGGCGTGTCCATGAGGTTGAGCTGGTAGGTCTGGCCGTCGTGGGCCTTGTAGGCCAGGCGGACGGTTTGGGCCTTGATGGTGATGCCGCGCTCCTTCTCCAGGTCCATGTTGTCGAGGACCTGGGTGGTCATCTCGCGCTCGGTCAGGCCGCCGCAGGTTTGGATCAGGCGGTCGGCGAGGGTGCTCTTGCCGTGATCTATGTGGGCGATGATCGAGAAGTTGCGGATGAGGTGGAGGGGGGTGTCGGTCATGGGACCGATGTAGGGGGTTCCCGCGAGAATGTCAGCCGTGGCGTCGGGCGATATGATTGCGGTTTTGCAGCGGTCTGCCGTGGTGCCGAGCGTGGCGAAACGCCGTGCGGGGGAAGCGCTGTCCTGGGAAACCTCCATGCTGGTGCGGCTGGTGCGCGCGCAGTCCGGCACCCCCTGAAGGCTTACGGCGCTAACGGCCCCGGGACGACGGCCATGCGGTGGGTTATTCGGGGGCGCTGGGCAAGAAGCGCGCTGGCTGCGCCGGGCGCCCAAAGCCTTGGCAGGATGTATTCCGCCCGGCGACCCCGAGGCGCCGGCACTCCCCGGCTTGTTCGAGCCGGGACAGCAGGGCGGGGTAGCAGGCCGATGTGGGGCGGAGCGGGCGCTTGACGGGGCGCAGGACGAACGTCGTGCATCCCGGCCCGGCCACGACGCCTTGCAGCGCCGCGCCGCCGTCCTGCAATGTGCCGTGCAAATCCACGGACACGTAGGTGCGGGGCTGCAGCAGCCAGCGCCCGGCTTGCAGGTCGAAGGCGCCGGTGGAGCGGTCGAGCGTGCCGGACATGGTGAAGCAGCCTTCGGGCACGCCGGGGTTGCTGGGGGCTTCGTAGAAGTGGAACAGGGCTGTGGCGCCGCCGCCGGGCACCGGGTCGAGCGTCAGGGTCAGGCCGGTTTCGCCCTGGTTGCAGTCGTAGGTGCCCTCCCAGTACTCGGTGGCCGGGGTCTGTGGCTGCGCTTGGGCTTGTGTTTGGGCCTGGGCCTGTGCCGCGAGGAGGAGCAGGGTCAGCAGCCACCTCACCGCAGGACTCCGCCGGTTGCTTTGGTGACGGCGGCGACGACCTTGGCGCTGGCGGCGTCGAGTTCGGCTTCGGTCAGGGTGTGGTCGCGGGGTTGGAAGGTGACCTCGATGCCGACCGACTTCTGGCCCCCGGGCACTTTTTCTCCCGTGTAAACGTCGAAGATGCTGGCGGCGGCGATGAGGGGGCGGTCGGCACCCCGGGCGGCGCGGAGGATGGACTCGGCGGGGGTGTCCAGGGCGACGAGGATGGCGAAGTCGCGGCGGACCGGCTGGAAGGCGGGGAGGTCGGGGGCGGGGCGGCGGCGGCGCTTGGGGTCGGGGATGCGGTCGAGGAAGACCTCGAAGGCGGCGGCGGGGCCTTGGAGGTCCAAGGTGGCGGCGGTGCGGGGGTGGAGGTCGCCGAAGGTGGCGAGGACGAGCTTGGGGCCTTGGCGGACGGTGCCGGAGCGGCCGGGGTGGTAGAAGGCGGGGGCGTCGGGGGTGACACTCAGGCTGTCCGCGGGGACGGCGAGGGCGGACAGGACCTCCATGACGCGGGCCTTGGCGTCCATGGCTCCCATCGGGCGCTGGGGCTGGAGGGGGTGGCGGGGGGTGTGGCCGGCGAGGAGGCCGGCGGCGACGACTTGCTGGCCTGCGGCGTCGAAGGCCGGGCCGACCTCGAACAGGCGGGCGTCGGGCCAGCCTCGGGCGGCGTTGCGCTGCGCGGCCTGGGCGAGGGTGGCGACGGGGGTGGGGCGGAGCTGGTCCAGGTCGGAGGCGATGGGGTTGAGGAGGCGGAGGGACGCCGGGGCGTCGCCGAACGCAGCGGCCTTGGTGCTGTCCATGAAGGAGAAGGAGACGCATTCGAGCAGGCCGGCGGCGGCGAGGGTGCGCCGGGCCAGGGCGGTGCGGGCTTGGCGGGGGGTTAGGGTGGGGGACGGGACGGGGGCCAGAGCGGGGAGGGAGACGGGGGGGATGTTGTCGAGGCCGTGGAGGCGGAGGACTTCCTCAATCAGGTCGCACTCGGCCTCGACCGCGGCGCAGCCTTCGGCGGCGGCGGCGGCTTGGGCGGGGGGCAGGGTGGGGGACTGGTCCAGGTGGATGGGGGCGGCGATGTCGTTGCGCCAGGGGGGGACGGCGACCGTCACAGAAGCATCAACTGCGATGTAATCGACCGAGAAATTTTCACCATGCATCTGGCGAACCTCGGCATCGGTGCGGGATAGAACCTCGAATCCGAGTGATTCCAGTGAAGCCACTGTCTCATCAAAGGAGATGACGAGGCCGCCAAACTTCTCAATGCGGACCAACCGCAGCGTTGCACTACGCTGCCAAGCCGGCTCGGCGCCTGCGGACACCACATTGCTCGCGGTGCCGCCGCAGAGGTCCTGGATCATGCGGGTGGCGGCGTCCAGGGCGGCGGGGAGGAGGGCCTGGTCAATGCCACGCTCGAACCGCTGGCGGGCGTCGCTGGTCAGGGCGTGGCGGCGGCCGGTGAGGGCGACCGTGACGGGGTTGAACAGGGCGCATTCTATGAAGACGGTGGTGGTGGCGTCGGTGCAGCCGGTGGCTTCGCCGCCGATGACGCCGGCGAGGGATTGGACGCCGGCGGCGTCGGCGATGACGCAATCGGCGGGGTCGGCGGTGTAGTCCTTGCCGTTCAGGGCGCGGAAGGTTTCCCCGGCGCCGGGGCGGATGGTGAGGGTGCCGCCCTGGACCTTATCGGCGTCGAAGACGTGGAGGGGGCGGCCGAGGTCGTGGGTGAAGAAATTGGTCACGTCCACGAGGGCGCTGATGGGGCGGAGGCCGATGGAGAGGAGGCGGCGCTGGAGCCAGTCGGGGCTGGGGCCGTTGCGGACGCCGCGGATGGTGCGGCCGAGGACCCAGGGGCAGGCCTCGGGCATGGCGATGGCCCAGCGGATGGCGCTGGGGCCGTCGGCCAGCACCACCGGGACGGAGCGGGGCGGCAGGGTTTCGAGGCCGGCCGTTGCGGGCGGGAGCCGGGCGCTCCGGTCAGCTTCGGACGCGGGACTAGGTGCATCGGATAACTGGGCCGGCGCCGGCTCCTCGGGGTCTTGGCCCAGGTCCAGGCCGGGGTAGGACCACGGGCGAAGGGTGCCCAACCCGGCGGCGGCGAGGTCGCGGGCGACGCCGCGGACGGAAAGGGCGTCGCCGCGGTTGGGGGTGACGCCGATCTCGATAACAGGGTCGGACAGGCCGGCCCACTCGGCATAGGGGGTGCCGACGGGGGCGTCGCCGGGCAGCTCCAGGATGCCGTCATGGTCCTCGCCCAGGCCCATCTCGCGGCGGCTGAGGAGCATGCCGGCGCTGACGACGCCGCGGATTTCCCCGGTCTTAAGTGTGATGCCGGTGCCGGGGATGTGGGCGCCCGGCGGGGCGAAGACGGCGGTCATGCCGGTGCGGGCGTTGGGCGCGCCGCAGACGACGGAGACCGGGCCGTCGCCGGCGTCCACGGTGCAGACGCGGAGGCGGTCGGCGTTGGGGTGCTGAACGGCTTGCAGCACGCGGGCGATGCGGAAGGGGGCGAGGGCTTTGCCGGGGTCCTCGATGCCCTCAAGCTCCAGGCCGATGGCGGTCAGCTTGGTGGTGATCTCGTCCAGGGTGGCCCGGGTGTCCAGGTGGGTGCGAAGCCAGGACTCGGTGAACTTCATGCCGCGGCCTCGTGCAGGGCGACGGGCGCCAGGGGGTTGAAGCCGTAGTGGCGGAGCCAGCGGGTGTCGGATTCGTAGAGGGGGCGGAGGTCGGGCATGCCGTGCTTGAGCATGGTGACGCGGTCCACGCCCATGCCGAAGGCGAAGCCTCCCCATTCCCGCGGGTCGAGGCCGACGTTGGCGAGGACACGGGGGTGGACCATGCCGCTGCCGAGGATTTCCAACCAGTCGCCGCCGGTGCCGAGGTCTCCGGTGCGCCGGTTCCAGCCGATGTCCACCTCCATGCTGGGTTCGGTGAAGGGGAAGTAGCTGCTGCGGAAGCGGATGGGGAGGGTGGCGATGCCGAAGAAGGCGCGGAGGAAGTCGGTCAGGCAGCCCTTGAGGTGGCCGAGGGTGATGCCGCGGTCAATCACCAGGCCCTCGCACTGGTGGAAGACGGGGCTGTGGGTGGCGTCGTGGTCGGCGCGGTAGACGCGGCCCGGCGCGATGACGCGCAGCGGCGGGGGCTGGCTGAGCATGGAGATGATCTGGACGTCGCTGGTCTGGGTGCGGAGGAGCAGGGGGCGACCGTCGCGGGTGCCGGGGAGGTAGAAGGTGTCGTGGTCGGCGCGGGCGGGGTGGTGGGCGGGGATGTTGAGGGCGCTGAAGTTGAACCAGTCGGTTTGAACGTCCAGGCCCTCGCCGACGGTGAAGCCCATGGCGCCGAAGATGGCGGCCATCTCCTCCATGGTGCGGGTCAGGGGGTGGATGGTGCCGGTTTGGTAGGGAATGGGGGGAAGGGTAGGGTCCAGGCGCTCGGAGGCGAGGCGGGCGTCTAGGGCGGCGGCGTCGAGGGCGGCGCGCCGGGCCTCGATCAGGGCGGCCAGGTCGTCCTTGAGGACGTTGAGCATGGCGCCGCGCTCCCGCCGCACGTCGTGGGGGACCTTGCCGAGTTCCTTGAGGAGGGCGGTGAGGCGGCCCTGCTTGCCGAGGGTCGCGACGCGGACGGCGTCCCAGGCGCGGAGGTCGGGGCTGGCGGCGAGGGCGGCGGCGGTGTCGGCGCGCAGGGCATCAAGGTCATCGGTCATGGGGTGTTCCGGACGTGGAGAGGGCCGCCCTGCGAGGGGCGGCCCTTCTTATGGCGGAAGCCGATGGGGGACCAGGGTGTAATGGCGCACCAGTTCCAGCTTCAACCCGCCTGATGCGTCTGCCCTGGCCTGGTGCGGCGACCTGATGCGGCGGCTTGGCTGGGACGGCTGGGGCGGGACAGGCCCTCCTTGGTCCAGCCTTGCTCCTTGCGCCGCTGCTGGAGGCGTCGGCGGCTGACTGCGAGCGCCGGGCCGCCGTTCCGGGCCGCCGCGGGGTGGGGCCGCACGCTCCAGTCGTGGTCCGTTCACCGGATGTGACCGCTGTCACATTAATCCAGTGTTGCCATATGTTATGACTTGGGAACGACATGGGGTCGTCAACATGAAGGAGCACGGATCATGATTGCATTTCCTGTCACCTCGTCCGTCCTGGCGGGCCCGCACGGCGGCGGGGCGCTGATCGTCCGGGCCGCCGCCCTTGGCCTTGCCCTGCTCAACTTTCACGGGACCGCCACGGCGCAGGGGGCGGCGGGGCAGGGGGCGGCGGCGCAGCAGCGTCCCGGCCCGCAGGTCCCGGCGGCGACGTGCCGCCTTGAACCCGGCGCGGGCTGCTTGTGCAGTCAGGAACTGGATGGGCGGGACATCAGCTATCCGGAGCTGCAAGCCGAGATCGCCGCGCGGTTTCCGGACCAGCAGGAGACGCCGGAGGCACAGCAGCGCCGGACGGAATGGCGGCGGCAATGCGCCATCATCTCCGACGAGGATACCTGGCCGTGACGGGGCTTGCGGCCGTGACTGAGCGCGTGCCGGGCCGTGCTGGGGAGGACAGCCGCCTGGTGCGACCAACGATGGGCTCCAAGGCAGGACAGGAGAATGCCATGATCGCTCCCCTGACACGTCCTGGCGAGGCCAAATCCTCGTCGCTCTGGCGCCTTCGCCATGAGGATGCCGACACCGCTGCGAGCTTCGTGACCGCCCTGGACGACCAAACGCGGCAGATGCGGTTCCACCGCTTCACGACGGCGGCGATGGTCAGGGCGCACTACGACGCTCTCGACTGGGAGGCCGCGGTGGTGACGGCCTGGGTCGCAGACGGCACCGTGCGCGGGTTGTCTGAGGTCCTGCTCTATGTCACCCCGCAAGGCGTGGAGGCCGAGATTGCGCTGTGCGTGGCCGGCGGGTGGACCGGGCGGGGCGTCGGCGATGTGCTGATGGCCCATGCCGCCGGGGAGGCGGCCCGGCGCGGCGCGTGGCGGAGCATCATGGTCATCGCATGCGGGGATCACGAGCACGCCGCCGCCGCCCGGCGCCTGGGCGCCACCCTGGATGCGCGGCAGGGGTTAACCGTACTCGTCCATGTGCCCGCCACAGACCGCGACGGTGGGCGAGGGTGGGGCTGATGCCAACAGCCTTTCGCTTCGACCATCTCCGCGGTCAGGGCATGCCTCGAAACACGCCGGCGCGGACGGTCAAAGAGGAGGGCTGCTGGTAAAAGCGGAGGACCGTTGGGATGAGAACCCTATGGCACCCTGGAAGGCTGATCCTGGCCTGGGCCCAGGGCGCCCAACCGACGCGGGGTTGGCTTGCCGCGATGGCACAGCCGCGCCTGGCAGGATCGGCGGCTGCGATGCCGGGACCGCGCTGGCCAGGGATGGTCAGGCTGCGGCGACGGCCTCGATCTCCATCAGCCATCCTTCGTCACATATGCTGGCGACGACCGTGAGGGCTGGCGTCCGGCCGTCCGGGACGGCCCGGCGGACCTTGCCGTTCTCGGTGCCGAAGCGCTGGTCGGACAGGTAGGTCGTTACCTTCACGAGGTCGTCCAGGCCCATCCCGGCTGCCCGCAGCTGCGCCTCGACATTCGCCCAGGCGAGGCGGCATTGATCGGCGAAGCTTGCGGGCACGGCGCCATCCGGCCGGGCCGGGATTTGGCCGCCAACGTGCAGCATATGCGTGTGCAGCATACGCGCGGCGCCCAGGACCTCGACGGCTTGGGCGCAGCCGCTGGCCGGCTGCGGTGCGCTGGGAGCGTTGATGGGGCGGGTGATCGGAATGACGCGCCTTTACTTGTCTGGTGCTTGCCTGGACCGCACCTTTGCAGCGCAAAAGCGAAGGGCCGCCCGTTGCGGGGCGGCCCTTATTATGGCGGAAGCCGATGGGGGGCCAGGGACTACAGCGCGTGGGCCGGGTCGGTGGCGGCCATCTGGGCCTCGTTCATGACGCTGGGCGCCGTGGGCGGGCTGCTGGACGGCGCGGCTTCGGCGGCTGCGGCCATGACGGCTTGGACCTGCTTCACGACCTCGCTGAACGCGGCGGGGTCGTCGTAGGCGATGGCGGCCAGGACCTTGCGGTCCATCTCGATCCCCGTGTCCTTCAGGGCGCCCATGAAGCGGCTGTAGGTGATGCCGTGCTCACGCACGGCGGCGTTGATGCGCTGTATCCAGAGGCCGCGGAAATCGCGCTTCTTCTGGCGGCGGTCGCGGTAGGCGTACTGGAGGGACTTCTCCAGGCGCTGCAGCGCGATGCGGTAGTTGGTGCTGCTGCGGCCGACGAAGCCCTTGCTGGCTTCCAGGACCTTCTTGTGCCGGGCGTGGGTGGTGACGCCCCGTTTGACGCGTGCCATGTGTGCGTGCCTTCCTTATGCGATGCCGTAGGGCGCCCACTGCTTGACGGTCAGGCCGTCAGCGTGGGTCAGCACCTGGCTGCCGCGGTTGGCGCGCTTGGCCTTCTGGCTGCGGGCCATGAGGTTGTGGCGCTTCTTGCCGGGTCCGGCCATGACCTTGCCGGTTGCGGTGATCTTGAATCGCTTCTTGACCGAGGACTTGGTCTTGAGCTTGGGCATTTGCGGTCTCCTGCGCTGAGTCTTGCGGGCGCCGGGTGGCGTCCGGGCAAGCGCCGCGGCCGGGCATGCCCGTTACAGGCCCGGTCTCGCTGGCTGGGCGGGGTGTAGCGGGGTGAGGGGTGGGGCGCAAGAGTGGGGCCTGTACCTCCGAGCGGCCGTCGAACGCTGCTCTTTACGAGAGGTGAGGCTACTTTGCGGCCGCTGCCGAGTTGGGACGCAATCCAGTCTTGGCTGAGACGAGCAAGTATCTGAGGTATGCCGTCCTTGTCCTGGCAGCCGCGTCACCAGCGCGGGCGGCCCAGCCCGGGCCAGCCCTCTTTTGCAAAGTGGACGGTCAGCAGGCCTGCGGCCGGTCCGGATGCGAAGTGCAGCAGCCTGCGACGCAGGCGGAACTCAGGGTCTTTCACCAGGGCGGCAAGCCGGCGTTCCGCTACGGCGCGGCCAGCTGGCGCACGAGATCGGGTCAGGTGGACAGATCCATGCCAGGCCAGCTTGCCCCTGCCTCATCCGGGTATGCCAGCCTCAACAGGAAGCCTGCTCGGCTTTGGCTTCAAACAGTGATTGTGATGCCGGATCTCAGTTTTCAGACGTCAGTCTCGGGCGACTTCGACTTGGTCGAGGTTCTGCCGGGTTCGTGCACATGCCTGAACAGCACGCCTGACTATGCCGGTTTCGCAACGACCATTCCGCATGAGGGCGTACGCCCGTAAGCGAGCGATCAACCATCGGTCGTCCCGGCGTGGTCAGCAAAGCGGACGTGTCCAGGCACGTGCGTGCGGGCCGTGTGCGCGCGGGCGCACGGCGGATGTTCACCGGTGCCGGGCGCCTGGAATTCGACTGACGGCCTGCCACCAGGGGCGTTCGAGCCACCAATAATCCTCCGCAACCCCTCTGGACTTAATTTAAAGCACATGCTAACAGATTGTCTATAAATTAAGAGGTTTTGAGATGAACAAGGCAGGTATCAGCATCGTCGTTGCTGCATCGTTCGCATGGATCGGCGTAGCAGTGCGGAGCGCCGAAGCCGCTCCGGTCAACACGGTGGTCACGTCGCCGACAGGAGTGTTCACCAACCCTGGCCCGGCTAATGCGGCCGGGCCCGGAGTTGGCTATGATGCCTGGTTCGCCAACAACGTGCGCAGCGGCGCGTCGGCCGGAATCACGACCGCCTATCCGGACAGTGGCGACGGCTCGATCCAGTTCACGGCGCCGACCGGGGCCAAGGCGGACTTCGAGTATTACTTCTCGACAGGCAAAACCTTCCTGCTGTCGAGCTTGAACGCCTTGTCATACGACCTGTACCGGTCGTCGACGAGCACCGCCGCAGCCAAGTACGAGCCAGCCCTGCGCTTGTATGTGTCCGACGGCAACAAGAGCGGCTACCTCGTTTACGAGGGCATCTACAACGGACAAGCGGTGGCGCCCGTGGATGGCTTCGCGTCGTTCGACGTGCTGTCCGCTAAGTTCTGGGGGACGGGCAATCTGCCCGATGCGTTTGCGAATTACGACCGGACGCTGGCCGATTGGGTGACCTTGCTGCCCAACCTGAAGGTCACCGCCTTGAGCACGGGCGTCGGCTCGGGATGGGACGGCACGTTCGCCGGCGCCGTGGACAACGTCGCCTTCGGCACGGTGCAGGATGGCAAAACGGTGTTCAACTTCGAGGTTGCCGGAGCGAACGCGGTTCCCGAACCGGCCTCGATCATCGCCGTGACTGTTGGCCTGCTGGGCTTGGGCGCCGTGCGCCGCCGCGCTGGCTGACTGCCGCCGGACGGGCGAACGGGGCTGGTCCCACCGGAACCAGCCCCTTTTGTCCCAGCGGCTTGCTTGATTGAAGGCGCAAAGGCCAAGTTGCGGCGGCCATCCCATGCGGTAGCGCTGGAGCGGGCGATCAGGCCCAGCGTCTAGCGCACGCCCTAGCCGCCACCCTCCAGCGGCGGAGACCGGTTGCAACGGCACCCTATCAAGCGCACGTCGAGGTCGCTGTCTTGGGACAGGAATTCCTAGGCGCGGCTGCCGGACTCGCCGGCCAGCAGCACGCGCACACTGTGGCAGCGCCCCGTGTCGTGCAGGGCGGCGCGGGCGCGGGCGTGGTGGGGGGTGCCGGGCATTGCGTCCCCATACGGCACGGCGTGCGCCGGGGCCACACGCCGGCGCGAACCGCGTGGCCGCAACGATGCGATGCGGCGCGGGTCCGCGCGTTCCGGCATAAGGCCGCGATGGACAGCATCGAGAGCCTGAAGCCTTCCGAGTTCGCCGACCTCCTGCTGCATGTCGCGCCGGTGCGCCCGGTGCTCGTGCTGGGGCAGCCTGGCATCGGGAAGTCCGCGCTGGTAGAGCGGTTTGCCGCGGACGTGGGGTTGCCGTGCGTGTCGCTGCTCGGCAGCCAGTTGGCGCCGGAGGACCTGATGGGGGTGCCGCGGATCAACCCGGATGGGACATCGGCGTTCTGCCCGCCGCGGATGATCGCGCGGCCCGATGCCTACTGCCTGTTCTGCGACGAGCTGAACGGAGCCAGCCAGGACGTGCAGCGGAGCATGTATTCGCTGATCCACGAGAAGCGGATCGGCGAGTATCAGATGCCGGCGGGGTCAGTCGTGATCGCCGCGGGCAACCGGGCGCAGGATTCCGCCATCGTGCGCAGCATGTCGTCGGCGCTGGTCAACCGGATGCTGGTGGTAGGCCTGCGGGCGGATGCGGGGGAGTGGCTGGCGTGGGCGGCCGGGGCCGGGCTGCACGCTTGGGTGCTGGACTACGTGCGGGAGCGTCCGGACCACCTGGCCGCGCCGCCGCCGAAGTCCCCCGCGCCGTTCTCGACCCCGCGCAGCTGGCACGCCCTGTCCGACGCCCTGCTGGCCTATAGCGCGGAGCCGGCGGAGGGGGTGGCCGCGACGCTGGCGCATGGCCTGCTGACGGCGGAGCACGCCAAGAACTTCGTCGGGTTCGTGAAGCGGGCGCGCAACCGGCACAGCGTGGCGCGGCTGCTGAAGGGGGAGGCGCGGTGGCCCGCCGGCCCGGCGGATGGCGACCTGCTGCACTACCTGGCGCAAGGGCTGCGCGTGCATCTGTCGCGGGAGCTGCCGCCTGCCGCGGCATCCGCCGGGCCGGCGCACCGGCAGTTGGCGCACACGGCCAAGGCGCTGATCCGGGACCTGGCGGCGCTGAACTTCGAGGTGGCGCAGGCGGCCATGTGCGGGGAGGACGCGGCGGCGCTGCCCGACTGGTTCCTGACCGAGGTCGTGCGGGACCTGCCGCGGCTGGTGAAGGCGTAGCGGTGGCAAGGCCCGCCGCCGGCCGCGTCAACCCGGCGTGGACGGCCTTCCAGCTTGGCCATCAGGCGGTTCAGGTCCACCCGCTGCTAAGCCCATTGTCGTCCAACACGCGGGTCTATTGGGACGAGAAGTGGCCGACCATTGACGGCTGGGCCGTTGTGCAGGCGACCGGCCGCATCCGCGTCAACGGCCGCCGCCGTGGCAGCCCGGAGGAGTGGACCCACGTCATTGCCCACACCCTGCTGCACCTCGGCCTTGGCCACCTGCGCCCGCACGGGCACCCCCGCGAGTGGGCCGCCGCCGCCGACGCGGAGGTCGAGCGGATGCTGGACACCCTTGGCCTGGGCCGCCGTCCCGAGTGCATCAGCGGCAGTCCCTTTGCCGGGGGCGGGCAGGAGATTGCCGCAATGGCGGCGCGCGCGGCGCGGGACGGCATCCCGCCGGATTGGCTCAAGCTCGGCACCGATGGCCCGCGGCCCGACCTGCTGCTGCCCGATGCTCCCGTGACGCGCGCGCAGCAGCGCGGCGCCGATTGGACCGCGCTGCTGGCCATGGGCGTCCGGGACGCCGTGGCCGCCTCCATCCGCGTGGCCGGCAAGCGCCAGTCCACGCTGTCCGGGGCTCCTCCGATCATGGGGCCGATCGAGGAGGCATGGGCGTGGTTCCTGGCCAGCTATCCGCTGCTGGGGTCGGTGTGCGCGGCGTTCCGGCTGGAGGTGGACCGGGAGGCGTGCGGGCGCCTGGACATCGGCGTGGCGGCGATAGATTGCGGGGCGGGCGTCGTGTTCGCCAACCCGGCCGCGGGGCTGGACGCGATGGAGTGGCGGTTCGTGATGGCGCACGAGATGCTGCACGCGGCGCTGCGGCACGACGCCCGGCAAGCCCAGCGCGACGCGCTGCTGTGGAACTACGCCTGCGACTTCGCCATCAACCTGTGGCTGCTGGACATGGGCATCGGCCGGGTGCCGGAGCGCGGGCTGCTGCTGGACGAGGGGCTGCGCGGGCTGTCCGCCGAAACCATCTACGACCGCATCGCAACTGACCGGCGCCGCTACCGCCGCCTGGCCACCCTGCGCGGCACAGGGTTGGGCGATGTGCTGCGGCCCGGCGAGTCCGGGCGGGATGCGCCCTGGGGCGCCACGTCGCTGGATGACGTGGTGCGCGGGGCGTTGCGGCGGGGGCTGGACCTGCACGCGGCACAGGGGCGCGGCCTGCTGCCCGGCGGGCTGGTGGAGGAGATTGAGGCGGTGCTGCATCCGCCGCCGCCGTGGGACGTGCAGCTCGTGCGCTGGGCGGATGCCGTGATCCCCGATCCCGAGCCGCGGCGCAGCTACGCCCGGGCCAGCCGGCGGCAGGGCGGCACGCCGGACATCCCGCGGCCCGGCCTGATGGCGCTGCCGGAGGTGGAGGAGGACCGGACGTTCGCGGTGCTGCTGGACACCTCCGCCTCGATGAGCCGCCGGCTGCTGGCGCGTGCGCTGGGGGCTGCGGCGCAGCTTGCGCTCGGCAAGCAGGTGCGGGCGCTGCGCCTGATCTACTGCGACGCGGCGCCGGTGGATGCCGGGTGGGTGGTGCCGGAGGAGCTGATGGGGCGGGTGGAGGTGCGCGGGCGCGGCGGCACCCTGCTGCAGGACGGCGTGGACCTGCTGGGACGGCTGGGCCTGCCGGACGACATGCCGCTGCTGCTGATCACGGACGGCCTGTGCGACCCGCTGCGCGTGGCGCGGCCCCATGCCTACCTGGTGCCGGCCGGCATGGGGCTGCCGTTCAAGCCGGATGGGCCGGTGTTCCGGATGCTGTAGCCGCGCCCCGCCAGCCCGGCCCGGGCGGCGTCCGGATTGACGCAGATATGTGCGTGGGAGGCCGCCGCCGCCGGCTGCGGGAGGCTCGACGCCTGGTGGCTGGCGGGCTTTGATGCCGCGGGGTCAACGGCTGGAGACGCGGCTTTGGACGAGTGGACGGCGCCGAAGATACTCGACCTCGCGCCGGATGCGTCCAGCCGGAAGGCCGGGCAGCCGCTCGGGCGGGCGGCGGCCTGGGTGGGGACGTGGCGGCAGGGGTGGTTGGCGTGGGGGGAGATCAAGGGGAGCGGGGCGGCGCCCTACCTGACGGCGCTGTCCTTGGATGGGCCGGTGTTCAAGTGCTCCTGCCCCAGCCGGAAGTTCCCGTGCAAGCATGGGCTGGGGCTGTTCCTGGTGCTGGCGGCGGGGGGCGCGGCGGAGGGGGAGCCTCCGGACTGGGTGGCGCAGTGGCAGGCGAAGCGGGGCGCGGCGGCGGCGCCCAAGGCTGCGGGCGACGACAAGCCGATTGACGCCAAGGCGCAGGACAAGCGGCGACGGCAGCGCGAGGCCAAGGTGGAGGCCGGGATTGGCGAGCTGGAGCTGTGGATGCGCGACCTGGTGCGCCGTGGACTGGCGGGCGCGCGGAGCGAGCCGTATGCGTTCTGGGATCGGATGGGGGCGCGGCTGGTGGATGCCCAGGCGCCGGGGCTGGCGCGGCGAGTGCGGGAGCTGCCGGGGCGGCTGGCGGCGGGCGGGGATGACGCGGCGGTGCTGGCGCTGGGGCGGCTGACCCTGCTGGTGCAGGGCTGGCGGCGGCAGGACGCCTTGCCGGAGGCGCTGCGGGCGGAGCTTCGGGCGGCGGTCGGGTTTCCGGTATCGGCGGAGGACTTGGCGTTGCTGCCCGGCGTCGTGGACCACTGGACGGTGGCGGCGCAGGTGACGGAGCAGGAGGAGGCGTTGCAGGTGCGCTCGACCTGGTTGTGCGGTGCTGGGTCAAGCGGGGCAGGCGGGCGGGTGGCGCAGGTGCTGGACTTCTCGGCGGGGGGGCGGCCGTTGCCGGCGGCGCCTGTGCCGGGTCAGGCGTTCCGGGGGGAGGTGGTGTTCCATCCCGGCGCGGCGGGGCTGCGGGGGGTGATTCGGTCGCAGGAGGGGGCGGAGGCGGCGCCGCTGGCCGGGGCGGGGATCGGGGCGGCGCTGGACGGGGTGGCGGAGGCGCTGGGGCGGGTGCCCTGGCTGGAGGAGTGGCCGATGACCTTGCGCGGGGTGCGCTTCGCGCGGGCGTCGGGGGGCTTTGCCTTGATGGAGGGGGGGCATGCGCTGCCGGTGGCGGATGGCCCGGCGGTGCTGCCCTTCGTGGCGGTGGCGGGCGGGGAGGCGGCGGACGTGTTCGGGGTGTGGGACGGGCGGGCGCTGCGGGTGCTGGCGGTGGGGATGGGGGCGCGGCTGTATCAGCCCTCGGCCTCCGCGCTGCATCTGGTGCGGCGGGCGGCGTGAGCGGGGCTGGGGTGGCAGGGAGCGTGCCTGAAAGTATGCCTGGGGGCATGGCATGGGCGGACGCGGTGGCGGCGTGCGTGATCGGGGTGGACCGGGCGGGGGTGCCGCCGCTGCCGGCGGCGCTTGGCGGGATGGCACCGGACGGGGCAGAGGTGGGCGGGAAGGCGGGGGGCGGGCCGGATGGGCTGCTGCTGGCGGTGGCGGCGCTGGGGGCTTGGCGGATGGCAGGCGTCCGGCACGAGCCGGATGCGGCTGTGCTGGTGCCGCCGATGCGGGAGACGCAGCCGGAGTGCAGCGGGGCGGCGGCGGCGCAGTTGGAGGCCATCCTGTCCAACGCCAGCCCGCAGAAGGCGCTTTGCCGGGAGTGGTGCGGGCTGGCCGCCGCTGCGGGCGTCCGTGCGCCTGCTGGGCTGGCGGGGGCCTTGTTCGACTTGACGCGCAAGCTGGAGTGGGCAGGGGAGGCGGACCGGGTGCTGGGCGGGCGGCTGGTGCTGCTCGGCGGCGGGGAGGCTGGTGCGCGTGGCGACGCGGCGGACTGGGCCGGCGCCGACCTGCCGCGGCGGGCGGCGGCGCTGCGGCGGATGCGGGCTGATGGTCCTGGGGCGGGCCGCGATGCGCTGGTTGCGGTCTGGAAGGCTGAGGCGGCGGACGCGCGGGCCGCACTGCTTGCGGCGCTGGAGACCGGGCTGGGCGGGGCGGATGAGGCGTTCTTGGAGGGGTGCCTGGACGACCGCTCGGTAAAGGTTCGGGCGGAGGCGGTGCGGCTGCTGGCGTTGCTGCCGGGCAGCGGGTGGCGGGCGCGGATGGCGGCGCGGGCGCGGGGTGCGGTGGTGTTCCGGGCTGGGGGGCTGCTGTCCCGGGACGCGATGACGGTGACGCTTCCGGTGCAGGACGATGCGGCCCGGCGGGATGGGCTGGATGCCAAGGGCGCGGGGGCGGGGGCGGCGCTGCTGCGGCAGCTTGCCGCCGCGGCGCCGCTGGAGTCCTGGGCGGGCGGCACTCCGGCGCGGTGGATCAAGCTGGCGCTGGCCGGGGAGTGGGCGGAGGCGCTGGTGCCGGGCTGGGCGGACGCGGCGGCGCGGGAGCGGGATGCGGCGTGGCTGACGGCGCTGCTGGATGCGCTGATGCGTCACTCCAAGCCCTGGACCGGCCCTGCGCTGCGGGCCGTGGCCTCGGCGCTGCCGGCCCCGGAGTTGGAGGCTGCGGTGCTGGCGGCGATGCGTGGCAGGACTCCGATGCCGGCCCTGCTGCAGGAGTGCAGACATCGCTGGTCTCCGGCGCTGACGCGGGCCGTGCTGACCTGGGCGGCACGGAGCGCCGATGCCGCGGGCAAGGCCCCGGACTACTCGATGGCTGCCGCCATCAAGTTCCTGCTGGACATGCTGGCCGAGCATGGGGATCCCGATGCCGCCGGGCCGCTTGCGGCGGCGCAGGCGGGGGTGCCGGAGGGTGCCTTGCCGATGCTGCGCCGCGCCTTCGACGACGCTGCCGCCACCCTCCGTTTCCGACGGGACATGCACCAGGAGTTCGCCCGATGACCCCACCCAGCGCCATGGCCACCCCTCCCCTGCGCCGTGCGGCGGAGGATGAGTTCGCTGGGGAGCTGGAGGCGCTGGCCCGGGCGGACACGCGGCCGCGGCCGCCGAACTGGCGGCTGTCGCCTTGGGCGGTCTGCACATATCTGCTGGGCGGGACCTTGCCGGACGGGACGGTGATCTCGGCCAAGTATATCGGGGACCGGCGGGTGATCGAGGTCTCGGTGGCGACCTTGGCGACCGACCGGGCGCTGCTGCTGCTGGGGGTGCCGGGCACGGCCAAGAGCTGGGTGAGCGAGCACCTGGCGGCGGCCATCTGCGGCACGTCGCGCCTGGTGGTGCAAGGCACGGCGGGCACGTCGGAGGAGAGCATACGCTACGGTTGGAACTACGCGCTGCTGCTGTCCAAGGGGCCGAGCCGGGCGGCGGTGGTGGCCAGCCCGGTAATGCGGGCGATGCAGGATGGAGTGATCGCGCGGGTGGAGGAGCTGACGCGCATCCCGTCCGAGACCCAGGACAGCTTCATCACCGTGCTGTCCGAGAAGGTGCTGCCGATCCCGGAGCTGGGGGAGGAGGTGCAGGCAGCGCGGGGCTTCAACCTGATCGCGACGGCGAACAACCGGGACCGGGGGGTGAATGACCTGTCGAGCGCGCTGAAGCGGCGGTTCAACACCGTGATCCTGCCGCCGCCGGCGACGGCGGAGGAGGAGGTGCGGATCGTGGAGGCGCGGGTGGCCAGCATCGGGCGCAGCTTCAGCATTCCGGGGGAGCCGCCGGGCGCGGACCAGATACGTCGGGTGGTGGCCGTGTTCCGGGAGCTGCGGGAGGGCGTGACCGAGGACGGCAAGGCGAAGGTCAAGCAGTCGTCGGGCAGCATGTCCACGGCGGAGGCGATCTCGGTCGTGGTGCAGGGGATGGCGCTGGCGGCGCACTTCGGGGACGGGACCTTGCAGATGCGGGACCTGGCGGCTGGGCTGCAAGGGGCGGTGGTGAAGGACCCGGTGCAGGACGCCATCGTGTGGCGGGAGTATCTGGAGACCGTGGTGAAGGAGCGTCCGGCGTGGCGCGACCTGTATCGGGCGGCGCGCGAGACGGCGTAGCCGGGCATGGCGGTCCACCTGTTCGGGATCAGGCACCACGGTCCCGGGTCCGCGCGGTCGCTGCAAGGGGCGCTGGAGGCGCTGGGGCCGGACTGCGTGCTGATCGAGGGGCCGCCGGATGCGGATGAGCTGATCCCGCTGGCGGCGGAGGCGGGGATGGCGCCGCCGGTGGCGCTGCTGGTGTACCAAGCTGACGCGCCACGGCGGGCGGCGTTCTACCCGTTTGCGGCGTTCTCGCCGGAGTGGGTGGCGATGCGGCATGGGCTGGCGGCGGGGGTGCCGGTGCGGTTCATGGACCTGCCGCAGGCGGTGCAGCTTGCGCCGGAGGCGCCGGCCGGGGCGGCGGCGGGGGAGCCGCCCGGCGGTATGCCGGATGGCGGGCCGTTGGATGACGCGCCTTCCGACGCCGCGCTGCCGATGGCCGGTCCGGCCGACGCCCCGCCACCTGATGAGGATGCCTCCGTTCCAGAGCCGCCCGCTGAGCCGTATTTGCGGCAGGACCCGTTGGGGGAGATGGCGCGGGCCGCCGGATTTTCGGACGGGGAGCGGTGGTGGGACGAGCTGGTGGAGAGCCGGGCCAGCCGCGGGGACGACGTGTTCGCGGCCGTGGCAGAGGCGATGGCGGCGCTGCGGGAGGCGATGCCGGACACCGGGCCGGAGGCCGAGCGGGAAGGCCGGCGGGAGGCGCACATGCGGACCGTCATACGCGCCGCGGCGAAGGAGGGGCATGAGCGCATCGCGGTGGTGTGCGGGGCGTGGCACGTGCCGGGCTTGCAGCTGCACGACGCGCGGGGGCAGGCGAAGCTGGATGCGGCGGTCCTGAAGGGGTTGCCGCGGGTCAAGACGGAGGCGACGTGGGCGCCGTGGTCGTATGAGCGGCTGGCGGCGAGCAGCGGCTACCGGGCGGGGGTGATCTCGCCGGAATGGTACGACCTGGTTTGGCACGCGCGGGATGCCGGGGTGGCGGCACAGTGGATGACGCGGACGGCGCGGCTGCTGCGGGAGGAGGACCTGGATGCGTCGCCGGCGTCGGTGATCGAGGCGGTGCGGCTGGCGGACATGCTGGCGGGGATGCGGGGGCGTGGGCGTCCGGGGCTGGAGGATTTGCAGGAGGCGTGCCTGGGCACCCTGCTGTTCGCCAACCCCGCGCCGATGGCGCTGATCCACCGCAAGCTGGTGATCGGGGAGCGGCTGGGGACGGTGCCGGAGGGTGCGCCGCAGACGCCGGTGCAGGCCGACCTGGCGGCGCAGGCGCGGCGGCTGCGGCTGCCGCTGCAGGCGGGGTCGCGCCCGTTGGAGCTGGATTTGCGGGGCGACACCGACCTGGGGCGCAGCCGGCTGCTGCACCGGCTGCTGCTGCTGGACGTGCCCTGGGGCACGCGGCAGCGCAGCCGGGGCGGGCGCGGCACCTTCCGGGAGGAGTGGGTGCTGAGTTGGCAGCCGGAACATGCGGTGGCTCTGGTGGCAGCGTCCCGGATGGGGGCGACGGTGGAGGATGCGGCGGCGGCGCAGGTGGCGGAGCGCGCGGCTGCCGGCGGGAGCGTGGCGGCGCTGTCGGCCTTGGTGGGTACGGTGCTGGACGCGCACCTGCCGGCTGCGGCGGTGCTACGCGCGTTGGCGGACGGGGCGGCGTTGGCGACGGACGTGTTCGACCTGATGGACGCGCTGCCGCCGTTGGCGGAGCTGGCGCGGTACGGCTCGGTCCGGCAGGGCGGGGCGGGGACGGCGGGCGGGGGAACGGTGCTGGAGATCGTCGCGGGGCTTGTGCCGCGGGTGGCCGCCGGGCTGGTGCCGGCGTGCCTGTCCCTGGATGACGAGGCCGCGGGGAAGGCTCAGGCGCGGCTGGGGGCGGTGCAGCAGGCGGTGGCGCTGCTGGAGCAGCCGGAATTGCAGGAGGAGTGGACGGCGGCGCTGGCGCGGCTGGCGGACCAGGATGCGGTGCATGGGCGCGTCGTGGGGCGGGCGACCCGGCTGCTGCTGGACCTGCGGCACCTGACCGGGGAGCAGGCGGGCGGGCGGCTTGGCCTGGCGCTGTCCCACGCCGCGGCCCTGGCGGCGGCTGCGGCGTGGATCGAGGGGTTCCTGGCCGGCGCCGGGGCGGTGCTGCTGCACGATGCCGCGCTGCTGCCGATCCTGGACGGGTGGCTTGCGGGGCTGACGGAGGAGCGGTTCGTGGAGGTGCTGCCGCTGGTGCGGCGGACCTTGGCGACGTTCGCGGCGCCGGAGCGGCGGATGATCGGGGAGCGCATCCGGGGCGGGCCGGGACAGGCGGCGGTGGCGGAGGGGTTCGACGAGGGGCGGGCGGCGCGGGTGCTGCCGGTGCTGCGGCTGCTGCTGGGGACGGGATAGTGGCGCATGGCGGGCCGGTGGCGGCGGTGCAGCCCGCGCCGGGTTGCGAAGGCAGTGCTGGCGGCCCCTGGATCGCCGCGGCGCAAGCGCGCCTCGCAATGACTGATGAGAGGCGGGGAGCATGAGTGCGAACGAGGCCGAGCGGCTGCGGCGGTGGCGGCTAGTGCTGGGGGCGGGTGCGGCGGATGGGACGGGATGCACCTTGGCGGGGGCGGACCTGGGCATGGACCGGGCGCTGGACGCGCTCTACGACAGCAATCGATCCGCCGGGCTGGGGGCGTCGGCGCCGTCGGTGCCGCGCTGGCTGGGGGACATACGGGGGTATTTCCCGAGTTCCGTGGTGCAGGTGCTGCAGCGGGATGCGTTCGAGCGGCTGGACCTGAAGCAGCTGCTGCTGCAGCCGGAGATGATGGAGGCGGTGCAGCCCGACATACACCTGGTGTCCCAGCTGATCGCGATGCGGAGCCTGCTGGGCGGCACGGTGAAGGAAACGGCGCGGCTGGTGGTGCGCCGCGTGGTGGACGAGCTGCTGCGGAAGCTGGAGGCGCCGCTGCGGCAGGCCGTCGGCGGGGCGCTGAACCGGGCGGTGCGGAACATGCGCCCACGGCACAGCGAGATCGACTGGAACCGGACGATCCGGGCCAACCTGCGGCACTACCAGGAGGAGCTTGGGACCATCATTCCGGAGACCCGCATCGGGCATGGACGGGCGCGGCGGCCGAATCTGCGGGATGTCGTGCTGTGCATAGACCAGAGCGGCAGCATGGCGAACTCGGTGGTTTACAGCAGCATCTGCGGGGCGGTGCTGGCGTCCCTGCCGGCGGTGCGGACGCGGCTGGTGGTGTTCGACACGGCGGTGGTGGACCTGACGGACCAGTTGGCGGACCCGGTGGACGTGCTGTTCAGCGTGCAGTTGGGGGGTGGCACCGACATCAACCGGGCGGTGGGGTATTGCGAGGGGCTGATCGAGCGTCCGGACGACACGATCCTGGTGCTGGTGAGCGACCTGTATGAGGGCGGGGTGGCGGCCGGGCTGCTGGCACGGGCGCACCGTCTGGTGTCGGCGGGGGTGCAGTTCATCACCCTGCTGGCGCTGAGCGACGAGGGGGCGCCGTCGTATGACCGGCACCTGGCCGGGCAGTTGGCGGCGCTGGGGGTGCCGAGCTTCGCCTGCACGCCGGATTTGTTCCCGGACTTGATGGCGGCGGCGATTCGGAAGGAGGACGTGGGGGTTTGGGCGTCCTCGGCGGGGATTGCGCGGGCGGGGTAGGAGTGTTGCTCCTAGCCCGAGCCGGCGGGTCTGAGCGGGGCTGTCCGGCCCCTTGTCGGCGCCTGCTTGGCACATGCGCCAGATTGCTCCGGCATCACGGTGTTACGGGAGGGTTTGAGGGTTGACCATACCGACATACGATGCGTTGATGTTGCCTGTTCTGACCCATGTTGGCCGGCAGTCCTGGCAGATGGGTGAGCTTGTCCGGTGCATCGCGGACGACCTGCAATTGTCGCCGGAGGAACGGACTTCGATGCTGCCCGGCGGCAGCACGACCGTCCTCGGCAGCCGCGTGCATTGGGCGAAGACCTACCTGAAGCAAGCCGGGCTGGTCGAGCAGCCCAAGCGGGGCATGGTGCAGATCACGGCCGCTGGCAAATCGGTGCTTGCGGCGAAACCCGCGCACATCGATGCGAAGTATCTGCGGCAGTTTCCCTCCTTCGTGACGTTTGCTGGCAGGACAGGCACGCAGGATCAGAAGGATCAGCTCTCGTTGCCTGCTACAGCCCCGTCCGTGATGGAGCCAAGCGCAGCCGACACAGCCACGCCTATTGAGACCATCAACGCCGCGGCAAGCCTAATTGAAGATGCACTGAAAGACTCGCTTCTTGCCCGTTTGTATGAGAACGGGCCGAAGTTCTTTGAACGTGTCATTCTCGATGTGCTACTCGGGATGCGCTACGGCGTGTCCAAGGGCGGGTCGCGGCAGCAGCTTGGGGGGACCGCGGACGGCGGCGTGGATGGGGTGATCAACGAAGACCCGCTCGGGCTGGACCGCATCTACCTGCAAGCCAAGTTGTACAAACTAGGCAGCAACGTAGGCGGTCCTGCGGTCCAGGCGTTCATCGGCGCGTTGGTGAACCGTGGGGCGCAGAAGGGCGTGCTGATCACCACATCGGACTTCACCAGCGCTGCCCGGCAGGCTGCGAGCCAGGTGAGCAATCTCCGCATCGTGCTCATGAATGGCCAGGACCTGACTGAGGCGATGGTGCGCTACGATGTCGGCGTCCGCACGACCAAGGTTGTGAGCATCAAGGATGTGGACAGCGACTACTTCGATCCGGGGGAGTTGGAGTAGCCGCTTGGTGCCAGTGAATGCCGCATAGGCCCGCAATGCGGTTGCTGGACCCCCCGGCCCAGCCCGCGTCCTTTGCCATGCCCACTGTTGGCGAGCACGCGCTTGCAGCGTTCCGCTGCGCTTTCTAGTGTCTTGACATGGGTGTTCAGGTTTCACTTGGCGCGTCTCCGCCGCTGCTCAGGATCACTGCCGTGCAGCTTGAGGCACTGGCGGAGAGCGGCGTGTTTGCGGGGCTGCCGCACATCGAGTTGCGGGACGGGGTGTTGTGCCAGATAAGTCCGCAGCACCGCCCGCATCTGCGGGCCAAGACCGCCATGTATGATGCCTTGCGGGACGCATTGCGCGCGCTTGGCTCGCCATTGGGAGTGGCATCCGAAGGGTCGGTCCGGGTGGGCGAGCGGGAGGTGCCGATGCCGGATGTGTTCGTGTGGGACGTGCATTGGGGTGCCGGGGCGGTGCCGGTCGAGCATGTGCGGCTGGTGGTCGAGGTGTCGGACACGACGCTGGACGACGACACCGGGCGCAAGCGGCAGGTTTATGCGGCGGGCAGAGTTCCGGAGTATTGGGTCGTGGACCTGGCCGGACGCCAGGTGCGCCAGTATTGGATGCCTGGAGAGGATGGGTATGCCCGGGAGGAGGCTGTCGCGTTCGGCAAGCCGCTGGCTGCGGCGACGCTGCCGGGCTTGGTGATTGGGACGGCGGCGCTGGCGGGTGCCGAGTAAGGGCGCTACCGCTGCGGGGGCGCGCGGCTTATATCCGGGGCTATGCACCCTTTCATCAAGATGCACGGCGCGGGCAACGATTTCGTGGTGGTGGATGAGCGGCGGCGTCCGCTGGACCTGACGCCGGGACAGGTGGCGGCGCTCAGCGACCGGCGGACCGGGATCGGGTGCGACCAGTTCATCACGCTGCACCCGCCGCCGCCGGGGACCGACGCGGACCTGTTCATGCGGATACGCAACCCCGACGGGTCCGAGGCCGGGGCGTGCGGAAATGCGACGCGGTGCGTGGCGGAGCTGCTGTTCGAGGAGAACGGGCGGCCGTATCAGGTCATACGCACCCTGGCCGGCGACCTGCCGGCGGAGCGGCTGGCGGACGGGCGGCAGCGGGTGGACATGGGGGCGCCCGGGCTGGGGTGGGCCGAGGTGCCGCTGGCGCGGGCGGTGGACACGCTGCACCTGCCGCTGCCGGGCGATCCCGCGGCGTGCAGCATGGGCAACCCTCATGCCACCCTGTTCGTGGGCGATGCCGGGGTGGCCGAGGCGCAGGGGCCGGCGCTGGAGCGCGATCCGCTGTTTCCGGAGCGGGCCAACATCGGGTTCGCGCAGGTGCTTGCGCCGGACCGGCTGCGGCTGCGGGTGTGGGAGCGGGGGGCCGGGCTGACGCGGGCGTGCGGGTCGGGGGCGTGCGCGGCGCTGGTGAATGCGCATCGGCGCGGGCTGACGGGACGGCGGGCGTGGGTTGAGATGGACGGGGGCACGCTGGAGGTGGAGTGGACCGGGGGCAACCGCGTGCTGATGGCGGGGCCGGCGGCGACCAGCTTCCGGGGGGCGTTCGCGTTGCCGGTGGACGTATGGGCGGTGGACGCACGGGCGGTGGACGCACGGGCGGCGGATGCGCGGGTGGCGGCGGCGTGACGGTGGATGTGCAGACGTTCGGCTGCCGGCTGAACGCCTATGAGGCCGAGGTGATCCGCGGCCATGCCGCCGGGCAGTCGGACCTGGTGGTCATCAACACCTGCGCGGTGACGGCGGAGGCGGAGCGGCAATGCCGGGCCGCGGTGCGGCGGGCGCACCGGGAGCATCCGGAGGCGCGGATCGTCGTCACGGGCTGCGCCGCGCAGATCAACCCGGCAGGCTGGGCCGCCCTGCCCGGGGTGTCGCGGGTGCTGGGGAACGCCGACAAGCTGCGCGCGGAGTGCTGGGCGCCGGGCGCGGGGAGCAGCGTGTCGGACCTCCATGCGCCCCGGGAGGATACGCAGCATCCCGTGACGGGGCCGGACGGGCGGGCGCGGGCGTTCGTGGAGGTACAGCGAGGGTGCGGCCATGCCTGCACGTTCTGCATTATCCCGCAGGGACGGGGGCCGAGCCGGAGCCTGCCGGTGGACGGGATCGTGCAGCAGGTGCGGGCGCTGGGGGCGGCGGGGTTCCGGGAGGTCGTGCTGACGGGGGTGGATTTGTGCTCGTATGGGACGGACCTGCCGGGGGCGCCGACGCTGGGTGGTCTGGCGGCGCGGGTGCTGGCGCTGGCGCCGGGGCTGCCGCGGCTGCGGCTGTCGTCACTGGACCCGGCGGCGCTGGACGAGGAGCTGTGGCGGCTGCTGGCGGAGGAGCCTCGGCTGATGCCGCACCTGCACCTGTCGTTGCAGGCGGGGTCGGACCTGGTGCTGAAGCGGATGCGGCGGCGGCACAGCCGGGCAGGAGCACTGGAGGTGATCGCCCGGGCGCGGCGCGTGCGGCCCGGCATCGCGATTGGGGCGGACGTGATCGCGGGGTTTCCGACGGAGACGGATGCGCTGTTTGGGGAGACGCTGGATTTCGTGAACGAGGCGGCGCTGCCCTACCTGCACGTGTTCCCCTACAGCGAGCGCCCGGGGACTCCTGCCGCGCGGATGCCGGCGGTGGCGGCGCCTGTGCGGCGGGAGCGGGCGGCCAGGTTGCGCGCGGCGGCAAGCGCCCATGCCGCGGCGTTCCATGCGGACATGGTGGGGCGGACGGTGCAGGTCGTGGCGGAGCGCGGAGGGCGCGGCCATACCGAGCATTACGCGCCGGTGCGGCTGGCGGGGGGTTTCGCCGTGGGCGCGCTGGTGACCGGCTGCGTCGTGGAGGCAGACGCCGCAGGGTTGATCGTGCAACCCGGTCAGCACATTGTCTGAGCAGCGTTTGTCTGAGCAGCCCCGGAGCTTGTCGGCCCGAGGCCACCGCGCGGAGGGAGCACTTGGATGGCTGACCCAAACCTGGAACCGTTGCAACGCATGTTCCAACGGCTGCTGGATGGCCAGGACCGGCTGTTGAAGGAAATGCAGGACGTGAAGGAGCGCCTTACCGCTGTCGAGCGCCAATTGATCGTGACCCGGCGGGAGGCTGCCCTGGGCGCGGACGCAGTCGTGACCGTCCAGTCGCAGGTGGACCGCCTCGGCCAGCGCCTGGACCGGATTGAGCGCCGGCTGGACTTGGTGGAGTGACGGCGGCTGGAATAATGGTGCCGGACACCTTCTGATGGCCCTCGGCTTCTTCTCCCGTCTCAAGGAGGGTCTGACCCGCAGCACGCAGAAGCTGACGGGGGGGATCGCGGCGGTCTTTACAAAGCGGACGCTGGATGACGCGGGGCTGGAGGAGTTGGAGGAGCTGCTGATCGGCGCGGATTTGGGGCCGGAGGTGGCGGCGCGCGTGATCGCCGGATTCCGGCGGACGCGGTTCGGGATGGAGATCACGGAGGCGGAGATCAAGGCGGCGCTGGCGGGGGAGATCGCCGCCATTCTCGCGCCGGTCGCGCAGCCGCTGGTGATTGACCGCACGCTGCGCCCGCACGTGGTGCTGGTGGTGGGGGTGAACGGCACCGGCAAGACCACGACCATCGGCAAGCTGGCGCTGCAGTACCAGCAGGAAGGGATGCGGGCGATCCTGGTGGCGGGCGACACCTTCCGGGCGGCGGCGGTCGAGCAGCTTCAGGTTTGGGGCGGACGGACGGGGGCGCCGGTGGTGAGCGGGCCGCCGAACTCGGACGCGGCCGGGCTGGCCTTCGACGCGCTGACGCGGGCGCGGGCGGAGAGGGCGGACGTGCTGCTGATTGATACCGCGGGGCGGCTGCACAACAAGGGCGCCCTGATGCAGGAGCTGGCGAAGGTGATCCGGGTGATCCAGAAGCAGGACCCGGCGGCCCCGCACTCGGTGCTGCTGGTGCTGGACGCCACCACCGGGCAGAACGCGGTGGAGCAGGTGCGGGTATTCCAGGAGATGGTGAACGTGACGGGGCTGGTTGTGACCAAGCTGGACGGCAGCGCCCGCGGCGGCATCGTGGTGGCGCTGGCGGAGGCGTTCGGGCTGCCGGTCCATGCGGTTGGGGTGGGGGAGCAGGCGGGGGATCTGCGCGCCTTCGACGCCGGGGACTTCGCGCGGGGGCTGGTGGGCGTGGAGGCGGCGTAAGGAACTTTCCCCTGGCCCCGGCGATGTCAGCGGCATGAGCTATTCAGACACCGCCCCTGACGACCGCGCCTCCCCTGGCGCCGTGCATGCCGAGACCGCGTCGGAGGCCGACCACCGCCTCATGGCCCGCGCCTTGGCCCTGGCCAAGAAGGGTGAGGGCACGCCGGGAGCATCGCCCATCGGCTGCGTGATCGTGATGGATGGGGAGGTCGTGGCGGAGGGGCACAACGAGGTTGGCCTCCGGCACGATCCCACGGCCCATGCGGAGATGGTTGCGATACGCCAGGCCGGGGCTAAGCTGGAGCGGGACGAGCTGCGGGGCGCGACGCTGTATTCCACCTTGCAGCCCTGCGGCATGTGCACGATGGCGAGCATCTGGAGCCGGATCGGCCGGGTCGTCTATGGCGCGGGGCGCGAGCACGTTCACAAGATGTATTTCGAGGACCGGCACCTCGACACCATGAACTTCATCCGGGATGCTTATCGGGATGACATGGAGGTGGTCGCCGGCGTGATGGCGGAGGAGTGTGCCGCGCTGTATTATGGGCCGCATGACGATCCGCCGCTGGAGGAGCAGGGCAACATCTAGGCGGCCTGCCGGGAGGCACGGCGGCCATGCGGATTGATGCGCGGCTGCCGCTGCGGTTCGGTACCATGAGCGACGCTCGGGATGGGGATGCGGTGCTGTTGCCGGAGGGTGCGGCGGCCCCGCCCGGCGTGCCTGTCGCCTGGCTGCCGGGAGGCCTGGATGCGGCCGCGCCGGGGCATTCCGCCGGGTGCGCCTGCTGCGCGCCGCGCAATGCGGCGGCGCAGGCGCTAGGGTCCTTGTTCCTTCGACGGGCGCGCGGGGACGTGGCGGCGTTCCGGGCCGTCCTTGCCGCCGTTGGCGTGGAGGACGCGGCGCTGGTCCGCGCTGCACTGGAGGGCGATCCGCTGGTGTCAGGCCGGTATCGGCTCGCCACCGGAGCAACGGGCCAAGGCGGCAAGTAGAAGCAGCGACCGCTCCTGGAGCGGGACCGTTCAGGGCGGCCCCGCGCGTCGGGCGGCAGTCGCGTGCGGCGCCTGGAGAGGGGGCAAGCCGGCCAGTTCTGCCGTGAGCGTGGCCTGCTGCTTACCAAATCAACTTGCGGCTGCGCTGGGCGCCGAGTTCCTGCCGGTGCAGCGAACCACGGAGTGCTCACTGCCATGCGCCCCATCGGACGGCTTCGAACCGCGGCTGCTGCCGTGCTCGCCTTCGCCATGGCCGGGGCGGACGCGGCACGGGCGGGTGAACCCGGGCTGCGCATCGAGGTGCTGGCCGCGGGCCGCTACCTCACTGAGCAGACTGGCGACCTGGCTCATCAGCAGGGACCGCCCGACACTGCGGAGGTGGCGGGCACCGGCCGCGGCAGCTTCGTCGAACAAGGAGAGCGGCTGGTGGTGAACTGGTGCGACAACGTCGGCATCCGCTTCCGCGCGCCGGACGTGCCGGCCTACAATCCGGTTCCGGTCACCATCGAGGTCGAGCACCCGCCTGTGCTCTTCCCGGATGGGCCGCACCGACGTGACTCCTGGCGCACGACGGTGGACTTGCGTCCGCGCACGCTTGGCGTCACGTTCGAGGAGGAGGCCATGATGCAGCCGGGCACCTGGACCATCAGCGTGCTGCAGAATGGGCGCGTCCTGGCCGTGAGGCGGTTCGAGCTGAGCGTCCCGCCCGATCTCGGCCCCGGGCCGGCCGACTGCACGCCGAAGATTTCCTGACGGGCGGCCGAAGCGGCGCGGCTCCGGTTCCTTCGCGGTCCGCCCGCGAGGCCGGCACGTCGGCGTCGCCGCGGCCCAAAGGGTGCTGCATCCAGGTGGTGTCCACCCAGCGGCCGAACTTGAGGCGGAGGCGAGGAGAACGCCGGCCTGCTGAAGCCCGGCGCGGCGTGGGCGCCGTTGGCGCCCCGAAGCCAGCGGGCCGGCCCCGGGGCGGGCAGGCCCGGGCTACTCGCCCTTCTCGTCCTCGGCCAGCATGTCGGCGATCGGGGTTTTTGCAGCCTCGGCGCAGACGGCGTCCTTGTTGGCGCCGATCTGGGCGCCGGCGGCCTTCATGGCTTCGGTGAAGTCGGACTGCGACATGTCCTTCTGGCGGTCGGCGTACTTCGCCAGCGAGTCCATCATCTGCTTGTTCTCGGCAGCGGTGATCGGCAGGCCGCAGCTTTTAACGATGACGGCGGTGGTCGCGTAGGAGAGCATGCGCTTCGTGTCCGGCGAGAGGTCCTGCGCGCGGGCGGGCAGGACGGCAGCGAGGGCGATGGCCGCCGCAAGGGTGGTCTGCTTCATCGTATTCGTCATTGGTTGTTCCTGAGAGTTCATGGGGACTGCATGCGTGGCCGGTTCCGTGGCGAGTCCGGCGGGACAATTGCTACACGCTTTCGTGTGCCGCACATTAAGCGGCGGCGGCGCAGGCGTCCAGGCATCCAGCCGCCGGCCGCTCGGACGGATTGCGGCGGCGGGTGAGCGCGGCGACGTCCATGCCTACAGGCGCCAGCGGAGGGTTCGGGCCGGGCGCATCGCCTGATCCCCGCTCAAGGCCGATGGGTTGCACGCCGAAGATTCCTGGTGGGCCGCTGCTGATGGCTTGCCGGGTCGGTGTTCAGCACGCAGTTCTGCCCGGCTTGCACGCTGCTTGGCAGGGTAGCGCTTGCCCGGGGTGCGCTTGGCGGGGAAGTGGGGCAGGGCTGGCGGCCTGGCGTCCACAAGAGCTTGCCTGCCCGGCGTCGTGCCGCCCATTGCGCCGGCGGTGCGGATCAGGAATCATTGCGGAATGCGCTATTTCCTCCTGCTCGTCCTGCTGCTGACCGCTGCGCCGGGCGTGCAGGCGCAGACGTTCTTGGATTGCAACGGCAAAGACTTCCTGGCCGCGGTCCAGGAGGGCTTTCCGAAGTTCGCGTGCGCCGAGATCGGCCGCGCGTCGCCGGGCGGGTTGCCGGTGCGCTTCGTGCGGGACGCCAACGACAAGACCTTCGCGGCGGAGGCGACCGCGACCGCGGAGGCCATCGCCACCATCGCGGGCGCCGTGGACAAGGCGTTGCAGGTGTGGACCGGGGCAGCGGCGGCCCTCACGTTCCGGGAAGCGACGTTCGTCATCGGGTCCCCGGCCACGCCGCAGATTTCGACGCGGTGGGCACGCTTCCGCGGTCTGACCATCGGCCCAGCCGAGGACACCGGCCCACCGGAATGCATCGTCCTGATTGACCTGAACCGGATCGCGGAGAAGGCGCAGCCGGCGCCTGAGAACATGGAGGAGGGGTTGGCGTTCGTGGCGGCGCACGAGTACGCCCACTGCCTGCAGCGCTGGAACTTCTTCGCGGCCATGCGTGCTGCCGGGTCCGGCTGGTGGGTGGAGGGCACGGCCAGCCTGCTGGGCAGCGTCGTGTCGCCCGGCGCCATGACGATCTTCCGTGACGAGCGCAACTTCCTCGACGGCATCGCGGCGCAGCCGATCATCAAGATGTCCTATGAGAACGTGCTGTTCTTCCAGTGGATGTGGAACACGTCGCCGGGGTCCGTGTTCGACCTGATGCGGGCGCTGCCGAAGGGGCCGGGCGCCACGCTGGATGGCCAGGCCGCGGCGCTGCGCAGGGCGCTGGGCGGACTGGACAGCAGCGAGCGGCTGGCGGACTTCGCGCAGAAGCTGGCCGACAACGGCATTCCCAATGCCGCCGGCGGCCTGCCGGGCAAGCTGAAGCCGGGAGGGCCTGTCATCGTCACTGACACGGGCAAAGTCCCGCTCCCGGGCCAGGCGTGGACGGTGCAGCTCCGCCCGGTGGTCTTCCGCGGCGGCACCTACCTGGCCACGGTCACCGGCGCCCTGGGCGGCAGGGCCGTGAAGAAGGAGGGCGACACGGAGTGGTCCGCCGACTTCCCCATGGCGTCCGGCACGACGGACTGCGACAAGGAGGAGCGGTACCTGATGGCGACCGTCACGACCGACAAGGAGGCGCAGATCGCCCTGGATGTCCGGCGCATCCAATCCTGCCGCAAGGCCTTCGCCTTGTCCGGCCCGATGGCCACGGACGCCTGCGTGACCGGCGCCTGGACGGTGGACGAGCCGGCGCGGCGCGCCCTGCTGGCGGGCTGGCTGGCCAAGGATGGCGCCGTGTCCGGCATGGGCGGGGAGATGCGGTTCACCTTCAACGCGGACAACACGGCGTCGGTGGCCGCCACGGCCTTCGCCGCCGACATCGCGGGCAAGACGGACCCGCCGGTGGAGGTCCACGTCGCGGTGGACGGCACGGACGCGGGGCAATGGTCTGCCGCGGGCAGCACGCTGCAGTACAAGTCAGGCGGCGGCACCCTGGCGGTGGACATCGTCGTGAACGTGTCCGGCATGACGCTGTCCGCGCCCAGCAAGGCGGCGTTCGAAGATGGCACCTGGGCATATTCCTGCACCGGCGACACGCTGGAACTGAGCTACACCGGCCCGGTTCCGGTGCCGCCGGATCACACGCCGCGCTTCACGTTGCGGAGGGCGCTCCCGTAGGCACTGCGGCCCGGGGCATCAGGACGGCTGCTTGCGGGCGGGCGCAGGCAGCGTTCAAGCCGGCACGTCGGCGTCGCCACGGCCCAAGGGGCGCTGCATGTAGACAGTGTCCACCCAGCGGCCGAACTTGAGGCCGGAGGCGCGGAGGACGCCGACCTGCTTGAAGCCGAGCGAGGCGTGGACGCCGATGGAGCCGATGTTCTCGGAGTCGCCGATGACGGCGATCATCTGGCGGAACCCGGCGGCCTCGGCCTCGTGCAGGAGGCGGGCAACCAGGGCCTTGCCGACGCCTTGGCCGCGGACGTCGTCGCGGACGTAGATGCTGTCCTCGGCGCAGTAGCGGTAGGCGGAACGGTCGCGGAGCTGTGAGAAGTAGGCGTAGCCGAGGACGCCGGTGGCGTCGGCAGAGACCAGGGCGGGCCAGCCGCGGCTGGTGATGGCGGCGAAGCGCGCCCGCATCTCCTCGACCGAGGGCGGCACCTCCTCGAAGGTGCCGCTGCCGTGCAGGACATGGTGGGCGTAGATCGCCTGGATTTCCGGGATGTCCGCGTCGCTTGCCGGCCTGATGTCCATGCTGTGCCCTCCTGCAGGCCGGCATAGACCAGGCGTCCCGGCGTGACTACCTGGCGCGCCCGGCTGGCGCTGCGGCCTGGCGCGGCGCCCTGCCTCGGAGTTGCCGGGGAGCGGCTGACGCTCAGTTCAGCTTTCGGTGCGGCAGGCCAACGTGCGCCGCCGGGCTGCCATGACGCCCGCTGCCCGATTTTTAGCTGAATCGTTAGCGATTTGTGGTAACCGGCCTCTGCGCGCTGGCTCGGCCGGCGCGCGGCGCCCGTGGCACAAGGAACCGTCCGTGGATCAACAAGGCCCTGTCCCGATGTCGCCCTCCGGAGCGTCCGGCGCCGCGCCGCGCCCCGGCGGCGGGCCGGGCGACGCCGCGCCGCGCATTGACGTCGGCACCATCGGCGCTGCCCGCGCGGTGATGGAGGGCGAGAGCCGGCTGCTGGCGGTGGTGTCCGTCGCGCGGTTCAATGGCGTGGACCTGTCCATCGCCGACTTCCGCGCGACGCCGAACGAACCCGTGCCGTCCCCGGCGTCGTTGGTGAACTGGGCGCGGGACCAGGGGCTGTCGGCCAAGGCGGAGCGGCTGCGGTGGAAGCAGTTGTTCAAGGTGCAGGGCGCGGGCAACCCGGCGCCGCCTGTCGTGCTGCTGTTCAAGGATGGCACCGCCGGGCTGATGGTGGCGGCCGACGCCGCGCGCAACGTGGTCTGGGTGCGCGACCCGCGCATGGAGGGCGACGCGTCGGCGGTTGCGGTGGACGAGCTGCGGCTGTCCCAGGCCTGGGCGGGGGAGGCGCTGCTGATACGCCGCCGCCGGGGCGAGGCGGAGGGGGAGAAGCCGTTCAGCCTGTCCTGGCTGATGGGGCTGGTGCTGCTGGAGCGGGGGTCGCTGCGGGACATCAGCATCGGCTCGATCACGCTGAGCGCGCTGACCATCGTGCCGCCGCTGCTGGTGATGACGGTGGTGGACCGGGTTGTGACGCACCACAGCATGTCCACCCTGGTGCTGCTGAGCGTGATCCTGGGGATCACGACGCTGTATGAGACGCTGCTGGGCTACGCGCGGCGGGAGATCGTGCAGGTCGTGTCCACCCGGGTGGACACCAAGCTGAACCTGCATGTGTTCAACCGGCTGCTGGGGCTGCCGCTGGACTACTTCGAGAAGACGCCGGCAGGCGAGACGACGTACCGGGTGAGCCAGGTCTGGAAGATACGCGAGTTCCTGACGGGCAAGCTCATGGGCACCTTCCTGGACATGTTCACCTTGGTGTTCCTGCTGCCGCTGCTGTTCTGGATGGAGCCGACGCTGGCGTGGATCGTGCTGGTGTGCGCGGTGCTGATCGCGGGGATCATCCTGGTGTTCCTGCCGGGGCTGCGGGTGATCGTCGGCAAGATGACGCAGGCGGAGGCGATCAAGGGCAGCGCGCTGGTGGAGACGGTGCAGGGGATACGCACCGTGAAGTCGCTGGCGCTTGAACCGCAGCGCAAGGCGGAGTGGGACGGACGGGTGGCGGCGGCGGGCAAGCTGAAGCTGCAGGCGGGGCGGCTGGCGAACTGGCCGCAGACGATCATCACCCCCATCGAGTCCTTCATCCAGCGCGGGATCATCATGATCGGCGCCTACATCGCCATGCAGGACAACACGGGGGTCGCCATCGGCGGGCTGGTGGCGTTCATGATGCTGGGCGGGCGCGTCACGCAGCCCTTGGTGGGGCTGGCGAAGCTGATCGAGGACTTCGAGGAGGTGCGGGCCAGCATCGCGCAGGTGGCGATGGTGCTGAACAACCCGAGCGAGACCGGGGCGATGCAGGGCGGGCTGCGTCCGAAGTTCGAGGGCGCGGTGTCGTTCGAGGACCTGACGTTCCGCTACCCCGGCAGCAAGCAGCCGGCGCTGGAGAAGGTGACGTTCAGCGTCCCCGCCGGGACGATGCTGGGCGTGGTGGGGCGCAGCGGGTCGGGCAAGAGCACCGTCACGCGGCTGCTGCAGGGCATTAACCGGGAGTACAGCGGCTTCCTGAAGATTGACGGGGTGGAGCTGCGGGAGATCAACCTGACGCACCTGCGGCGCAGCTTCGGCGTTGTGCTGCAGGACAACTTCCTGTTCCGGGGTACGGTGCGGGACAACATCACGGCGGGGCGGCCGGGGCTGACGCTGGAGGACGTGATCCGGGCGGCGCGGCTGGCGGGCGCGGAGGAGTTCATCGAGCGGCTGCCGGCGGGGTATGACACGCACATCGAGGAAGGGTCGGCGAACCTGTCCGGCGGGCAGAAGCAGCGGCTGGCAATCGCGCGGGCGGTGATCGCCGATCCCCGGCTGATGATCCTGGACGAGGCGACGAGCGCGCTGGACCCGGAGAGCGAGGCGCTGGTGAACGCGAACCTGACGCGGCTGGCGAAGGGGCGGACGATGGTGATCGTGTCGCACCGGCTGTCGTCCTTGCTGGATTGCGACCTCATCATGGTCATGGACCGGGGGACGGTCGTGGACATCGCGCCGCACCGGGTGCTGGTGGAGCGGTGCGCGATCTACAAGATGCTGTGGGCGCAGCAGAACCGGCACATGGATAGCGGGATGGGGCGGGCGCCGGGGCCGCGGCTGGCGCAGGGGGACTGAGGCGGGGTGCCTGATCCCTCTCCCTCCGGGAGAGGGGTGGGGTGAGGGAGGCCGCGCAGAGCCAGCTTCGTCGCGGCAGGGCGGCTGCGCTTTTATGGGCTGGCCTTGTGAATGCGGCCTCCCTCACCCCGACCCTCTCCCGGAGGGAGAGGGGGAAGGCAGATGGCATCCTCCCTGCCGGGCACTACATGGACGCCGCTTGATGCGGCTTGTTGATGGAGATGGGTTATGGCTGGGCTGACCATACGGAAGGCGTCGGCGGTGGATGCGGTGGCGTTGCCGTCGTTGCTGGAGTTCCATTCGCCGTCACTGGCGCTGACGCACACGCCGACGATCGGCGCGGCGCGGGGTACGACCTGGGTGGTCGTGACGCTGGTGGCGGCCTGCACGGCGGCAGCGGCGTTGATCCCGATAGACAAGGTGGTGACCAGCACGGGCAAGATCGTCGCGCAGTCCGCCAGCAGCGTCGTGCAGCCGCTGGAGACTGCCATCGTGCGGCAGGTGAACGTGCGGGAGGGGCAGACGGTACGGAAAGGGGACGTTCTGGCGCGGCTGGACCCGACGTTCGCAACCTCGGACGCCGCGGCGCTGCAGTCCACGGTGTCCAGCTTGGAGGCCGAGGTGGCGCGGTTGCAGGCGGAGGCCAGCGGCAAGGCATACAGCCCGGCGGACAGCAGCCCCATCGCGCTGCTGCAAGGCGCTATCTTCATGCAGCGGCAATCCGAGCGCGGCTTCAAGAACGAGAACTACGCGCAGAAGATCAGCAGCCTGCAGGCGCAGGTGCAACGGGCCATGTCGGACCAGGCGGCCTATGCCGAGCGGCTGAAGGTGGCCGAGGACGTGGAGCGCAAGCGGATCGAGTTGGAGCGGCTGCAGGTCGGCAGCCAGCTCAACCGGCTGCAATCCACCGATGCGCGGCTGGAGGTGAAGCGCGGGCTGGACAACGCGGTGGGGCAGGCGGCGCAGGCCGGGCGTGATCTGCAAGCGATGATGGCGGAGCGGGACGGCTACAACCAGCAATGGCGCAGCCAGGTTAGCCAGGACCTGACTGAGGCCAGCCGCAAGCTGTCGGACGCGCGGGGCAACCTGGAGAAGGCGGTGCTGCGGCGGCAGGTGGTCAACATGGTCGCGGACCAGGACGCCATCGTGCAGAGCGTGGCGAAGGTGTCGCCCGGGTCGGTGATGCAATCGGGCGAGCAGCTGATGACGCTGGTGCCGCTGAACGCGCAGCTTGTCGCGGAGGTGAACATCGCCGGCATGGATGCGGGGTTCGTCCACTCCGACAACCCGGCGACGGTCAAGCTGGATACGTTCCCCAGCACGCAGTACGGCACGGTGCAGGGCAAGGTGGAGTATGTCAGCCCCGACAGCTTCACGTCCAACCCCGACCAGCCCACGCGCGGGACGACGCCCAGCGTGCAGGCGCAGCAGCAGGCGGCGTTCTACCGCAGCCGGGTGTCCCTGGACGAATACAAGCTGCACGACACGCCGGCGGGGTTCCGGATGCAGCCGGGGATGCCGGTGACGGTGGACATCAAGGTGGGAGAGCGGACGCTGGTGAGCTACCTGCTGAGCCGCGTGCTGCCGGTGGCGATGGACGGGATGCGGGAGCCTTGATGGCGGGCTGGCGCAGGGCCGGGGTCGGCTGATGGCCGGGCTGTTCGGGAAGGTCCAGGCGGCGGTCAGCCCGGCGGCGCGGCTGCGGCAGGCAATTGCGCAGGCCGATGCCGGGCAGTTGGCCGAAGCGTTCCCGGTGCTGGCCAAGGCGGCGCAGGCTGGCGAGGCCGAGGCGCAGTTCCGGGTGGGGCGCGCGTATCTGGAGGGCGCCGGCGTGCCGCCGAGCCGGGCGATGGCGGCGCAGTGGTTGGAGCGTGCGGCGGAGGCTGGCAAGGCCGAGGCGCAGACCCTGCTGGCGACGGTCTATGTGACTGGTGCCGGCGCGGCGGAGGGTGGGCCGGCCAGCTTGTTCGCCGGGGCGGAGATGGGGGAGCCGGACTACGCCAAGGCGGCGCACTGGGCGCGGCGGGCGGCGGATGGCGGGTCGGGCGAGGCGCTGGCGCTGCTGGGCTACATCGCCACGTCCGGGCCGGAGGAGATGCGCGATCTGGCGACGGCGGATGCGGTCTATGCGCGGTCGGCAGAGCTTGGGTGCCCGCAGGGGTCGCTGGGACATGGCATGGCGATCCTGCGGACAGCGACGGACGACGCGACGCGGGCCACGGCCGCCGCGCACATCGCCAAGGCAGCGGCGGCGAACCTGCCTTTGGGGCTGTACTTGCTTGGTGTGATGACGGAGAGCGGCACTGGCGTCGTTTCCGACCCTGCTGCCGCTGCCGAGTTGTATCGCCGCTCGGCAGAGCGGGGGGCACGGTCCGGGATGGCCCGATGGGGGCTGGCGCTGATGGAGGGGCGTGGCGTGCCGCGCGACCCCGTGACGGGAGAGTCCTGGTTGCGCCGGGCGGCGCTGGCCGGGGACCCGGAGGCGGCGGCGCTGGTGGGCGACCTGTATGCCAAGGGGGGCGAGCTGCCGCCGAACTATGCCGAGGCCGCGGCGTGGTTCACGCGGGCGGCGCAGGCCGGGCACGGCGCGGCGGCGCGGGCGCTGGGGATGCTGCACCTGACAGGTGCCGGGGTGGCGCGCGATCCCGACGAGGCCGCGCGGTGGTTCCGGCTGTCCGGGGAGCGCGGGGTGCAGTCCTCGCAGGCGGACCTGGCCAACCTGGTGCTGCGCGGGGCGGGGCAGCCGGAGGACCGGGTGCGGACGCGGGAGTGGTTCGAGGCTGCGGCGGGGGCGGGAGACCTGGTGGCGGCGTTCAACTTCGGGGTGTGCCTGGCGGAGGGCGTGGGGGTGGAGCGGGATGACCGCCGGGCCGCGCAGTGGCTGCGCAAGGCGGCAGAGGGCGTCGTCAACGCGCAGTACTGGTATGGGCGGATGCTGGCGGAGGGGCGGGGGGTGGACGCCGACCCTGCAGAGGGGCGCGACTGGATACGGCGGGCAGCGGAAGCCGGGATGCCGGATGCGCAGACGGCCTATGCGGAGATGCTGGTGAACGGGCGCGGCGGGCCGCGGGACGCCGGGCTGGCGCAGCAAATGTTCCAGGCGGCGGCGGAGAAGGGCAACACCGGGGCGGAGTTCGCGATGGGCGCGCTGCTGGGGGGCGGGCACGACGTGCCGGAGGACCGTCCGGCGGCGCAGGGCTGGTTCCGCAAGGCCGCGGAGAAGGGCCACCCCTATGCCCTGCTGATGCTGGGCCGTTACCTGTCGCGGGGGCTGGCCGGGGAAACGAACCTTCCGATGGCCCGGCGCTGCCTGGAGCGGGCGCGGGACGCCGGCGTAGCGGATGCCGCCGCCGATCTGGCGCGGCTGCCGCCGGTCGAGGTTGCCGCACGGGAGCCGCACGCCGCTGCCCGGTAGGCCGCCCGGCGCCGCGCCGTCGGCTGCGGTGCTGGGCGACGCCCATGCCCGGGCGGAAGCCCGGCGCACACGCACCCGGGCGGAGATGTGGCAGGGGCTGGTCGAAGACTCGTGGCAACGCAGCGTGGCGGCTGCGGCGGAGGGGCGGCCAGCCGACGCGCTGCGGTGGCTGGAGCGGGCGCACCGTATGCTGCCGGAGGATGGCATGATCGCCGCCGCCCTGGCGGGGGCGCTGCTGCAGGCGGGGGAGGCGGCGCGGGCTGGGGCGCTGTTCGAGCCTCTGGCGCGGGGCAAGGGGATGCCTGAGGCATGGGCGGGCTTGGCGGCCAGCCGGCGCATGGGGGGCGACCTTGCAGGCGCCGTGGACGCCATTGCTGCGGTGCTGCGGTGCAGCGTTCCCACCCCCGCGCTGCGTGCCCTGGCGGACGCCGTGGTGCGGGAGGGCGGGCTGCCGGGCTGGTGCGGGCTGGACGGGGATGGGTGGGTCCATGCGGGGCCGGGGCGGCCCGGGACGGTGCTGCTGGACGGGCGGGCCGTCCGTCCGGCCTGGGCTGGGGGGCGCGGGCGGTTGCCGGCGGGGTGGCGGGACGCGCGGGTGCTGGAAGTGCCGGCGTGGGTCGGCAGCCCCATCCCGGTGGGCGTGGTCGTTGGGATCGAGGGGTTCGTCGAGGCCTGGGACGGCGGCTTGCAGGGATGGGCGTGGCATCCCGCTGATCCCGCACGAGTGCCGGTGCTGACGGTGGAGAGGGGCGGCGGAGCATTCACCGTTGCTGCTGATGTTCCTGCGGACGGCGTGCGGCTGGACCGGTCGATGGCTCGGCCTTGGGCGTTCAAGGTGCTGCCAGGTGAGGCGTTGCCGCCGGCCTTGGCCGGGGGCGGAGCGGGGCGGGCACCATTGGGTGCGGCGGACGGCTTGGGCCAGGCTGGCGGGTCGGTCGATGCGGCCGCCGGGCCGTGCCAGGCCGCGGCGGGGCTCGTGTCGGTCCGCGGCTGGGACGGGCGGCATCTGTGGGGCAGCCCGCTCGATCCGCTGCTTGAGGCGCGGGGGGCTGCGGACCTGGCGCGGGCGGTCCGGGAGGGTGGGGCCGGGATGCCGGCTTGGGCCGATGCGCCACCGTTGTCAGCCCCAGCTATCATGCGCACGCCGCCGCCGGTGGACGTGGTGGTGCCGGCATATCGCGGACGGGATCATACCTTGGCCTGCTTGGACTCGGTGCTCGCCAGCATTCCGCGTGGGACGCGGGTGGTGGTGGTGGACGATGCCTCGCCGGACGCGGACCTGGTTGCGGCGCTGCAGGGGCTGGCTCGGCGGCGGCGCATCCTGCTGATTCCGCTTGCGGAGAACCGGGGGTTTCCCGGGGCGGCCAATGTGGGGCTGCGCGCCTGCGCCGGGCGCGACGTGGTGCTGCTGAACAGCGACACGCTGGCGCCGCCGGGGTGGCTGGAGCGGCTGCGGGCGGCGGCGTACAGCGCGGCGGGCGTCGGCACGGCGACGCCGCTGTCCAACGACGCGACGATCCTGAGCTACCCCGACCGGGACGGCGGCAATCCCGTGCCGGACCTGGCGGGGGTCGCGGCGCTGGACCGGCTGGCGCAGGCGGCGAACGGGGCGGCGACGGTGGACCTGCCGACCGGGGTGGGCTTCTGCTGGTACTTGCGGCGGGACTGCCTGGACGCGGTGGGGCTGCTGCGGGAGGACGCCTTTGCGCAGGGCTACGGGGAGGAGAACGATTTCTGTCTGCGCGCCCGGCACCTGGGCTGGCGCAGCGTGGGCGTGCCGGGGGTGTTCGTCGGCCATGTCGGCGGCGCGTCGTTCGGCGCGGCGCGGGCGCACCTGCAGGCGCGCAACATCGCCGTCCTGAATCGGCTGCATCCCGGCTACGACGCTCTGGTGCAGGCGCACGTCGCCGCGGACCCGCTGCGCGCCGCCCGGCGCGGGATGGACGAGCTGCGCTGGGCCGCCGGGCGGCGGGCGGAGGCGGCGCTTGCGGTCACCCATGCCGGCGGGGGCGGGGTCGAGCAGGTGGTGCAGGAGCGTGCCGCGGCCTGGGCGGCCACGGGCCGGCGCGCAATCCTGCTGCGGCCAGCGCCGGGCGGGTGCCGGGTGGAGGAGCCTGGAGCGTCCCATCCCAACCTGGCTTACGACCTGCCGGGCGAGCTGCCGCTGCTGGCGCGTCTGCTGCGGCCGGACCAGGTGGGCCGGGTGGAGCTGCACCACCAGTTGGGGCACCATCCCGCCGTGGCTGGGCTGGCGCGGCTGCTGCGGGCGCCGCAGCATGTTGTCGTTCACGACTATGCCGGCTTCTGCCCGCGCATCGCGCTGGTCAGCACGAACCGCCGGTATTGCGGGGAGCCGGATGTGCGGGGGTGCGAGGAGTGCATCGCGGACCTTGGGACCAACCTGGAGGAGGACTTGCCGGTGGCGGCCCTGGTGGCGCGCACCGGGGCCGTACTGGCGCAGGCGGCGTCCGTCATTGCGCCGTCCTCGGACGCAGCGGCGCGGATGCGGCGGCACTTCCCGGACATACGGCCCGTGGTGGCGCCTTGGGAGGACGACCGGGCGCTGCCGCCGTTGGCGCCGGCACCGGGCGGGCCGGTGCGGCGGGTGTGCGTCGTGGGTGCCGTGGGGTTGGAGAAGGGGTTCGAGGTGCTGCTGGACTGCGTGCGGGACGCGCGGCGCCGGGCGCTGCCGCTGCACTTCACGGTGGTCGGGTACACCGGGGACGACGCGCGGCTGCTGGGGGCGGGGCCGGTGTTCGTGACGGGGGAATACCGGGATGACGAGGCGGTTGCGCTGATCCGGGCGCAGGGGGCGGACCTGGCGTTCCTGCCGTCGGTGTGGCCGGAGACGTGGTGCTTCGCGCTGAGCCGGGCGTGGCAGGCAGGGCTGGCGGCGGCGGCGTTCGACCTGGGGGCGCAGGCGGAGCGGATCCGGGCGACCGGGCGCGGATGGCTGCTGCCGCTGGGGCTGCCGACCGGGGCGGTCAACGATGCGCTGCTGCGGGCGGCGCTGCCGGGAGCGCCGGGATAGGCGGCCCGGCTTGCACGCCCACGCGCGCCGTCGCTATGGTCCCGCCGCCTTGGCGACCTGCCCTGGCCACCTGTCTTGACCCTCCGCACTGGCCGCCTCCACTGCCGCCCCGCAACACGAGAGACCCATGTCCGACGCCAAGCTGCAGCCCTCCACCAACCCGATCACCGAGTTGAAGGCCACCGCGCACCTGATGGCAATGGAGGACGGACTGTATTGCGTTTACAACACGCCCGGGAGCGCGCCGCCGGACGCCGCGACGGGGTTGCCAGGGGTGCGGATCACGCCTGCCCCGGGCGTGGGCGGCTTTTCGGGTACCGTTGGGATCAGCGGCTTCAATGCGGAGGGCTGGCTGGGCGGGGAGGCCGGGGCAGCGCTGGTGCGGATCAGCGGCGGCCCGGCGCAGGTGCTGGTGACGGTATATCAATCCGCTGATGGGGCGCACGAGGCGCCGAAGCTGCAAGTGATCCGGCTGTCCGATCAGCCGCAGGCGGCCGACGCGACCGAGGCTGTTGCAGCGCCGGCGGAGGCGCCCCCCGCGCCGGCGCAGCGTCCAGTGGAGGTGGCGGCGCATATCTATGGCCGGGGCGACGTGGGCGGGCACCTGGGCGAGTGGATGGGCGTGCCGGGCAGCAAGCAGTGGATCGAAGGATTTGCGGTCGCCCCGGCGGGGCTGGCGCCGTCGGACCTGGAATACCAGGCGGTGCTGGGGCGCGGCTGGCTGTCGCCCTGGGCGGAGGGCGGGCAGTTCTGCGGCAGCCGGGGCATGTCGCTGCCGATCCTGGGCCTGCGCGTCAGGCTGCGCGGCGCGGCCGCGGAGGCCGGGTCGGTGCAGGTGGCGGCGACCTTCGTGGACGGCACGCAGGTCGGCCCCGTTGCGGAGGGCGAGGCTGTGGAGGCGCCTAGCCTGTCGCCGCTGGAGGCGTTTCACATGACGCTGACGCCGCGCAAGACGGCGGCAGCCGCCTTGCGCGGCGCGGTTGCCGCGCCGGCTGCAACACCTGGCCGCCTGCCGGCTGCCCCGGCAGCTTCCACGGCGCGGACGGGCCGTGCCAAGTCAGCCCGTGCAGTACCGGTGCCGCAGCCTGCCGCTGCCCCGCAAGCGCCGCGCCGGGGCAAGGCGCCAGCTTCTCTCGCCATAACCACTCCTGCCACAACCACGCCGGCACCGACCGCGGCGGCCGAGCCTCCTGCGCCGGTCAAGCCGCCCAAGGCGCCCAAGCGCACTCCGGCCACGACCCGGCGGCGCTGACCGGGCCACGGCGGCCTGCCGCCCGCCGTGCGGTTCCTGTTCGTCCACCAGAACTTCCCGGGCCAGTTCCTGCACCTGGCCCGGCACCTGGCGGCCCAGGGAGGGCACGATTTGGTGTTCATCACCGAGGAGAACGGCAACGCCATCCCCGGCGTGCGAAAGGCTGTTTACCGCCTGCCGCCGATGCCGGAGCCGCACGCCCACCGGGATGCTCAGGAGTTCGACTCAGGGATGATGCGTGCTGGGCTGGCGGCGGGGGTGGCAGGCAACCTGCGGGCGCTCGGGTTCCAGCCCGACATCATCATCGGGCACCAGGGCTGGGGCGAGATGCTGAACTTGCAGGATGTTTTCCCGGAGGTGCCGATGCTCGGCTACTTCGAGTTTTTCTACAACATCCGGGGCTACGACGTTAACTTTGATGCTGAGTTTCCATCGCCAGTCGAAACCTTGCCGCGAATACGGGCCAAGAACGCCATCAACCTGCTGGCGCTGGCGAACCCTGGGCACGGGATCACGCCGACGCGGTTCCAGCACGGGTCCTATCCGGCCTGGGCGCAGGAGCGGATCAGCATCCTGCCCGAGGGCGTGAACCTGGACGTGTGCCGCCCGGACCCGGCGGTGCGGGGGGCTGCGTTCGAGCTGCCTGGGTTCGGGGTGGGGGCGGATGAGAGGCTCGTAACCTATGTGGCGCGCGACCTGGAGCCATATCGCGGGTTCCACATCATGATGCGGGCGCTGCCGGACCTGCTGCGCAAGCGTCCGGATGTCCGCGTGGTGATGGTGGGGGCGGACGGGGTCAGCTATGGGCCTCGGCTGGTCAACAGCACCTGGCGCGAGTGGCTGACGGCGGAGGTCGGGCCGCAAGTGGACATGGCCCGCGTCCATTTTCCAGGGCGGCTGGACTACGGCGACTACGTGCGGCTGCTGCGGCGGTCGGACGCGCACGTATATCTGACCTATCCCTTCGTGGCGTCATGGTCGCTGCGGGAGGCGCTGGCCTGCGGTTGCGCCATCGCTGCCAGCGACACCGGGCCGGTGCAGGAGTTCGTGCAGCACGGGGAAACCGGGCTGCTGACCCCGTTCCATGACCCGGCGGCGCTGGCAGAAACTGTGCTGACGCTGCTGGAGGACAGGGCCGGCGCCGTGCGGCTGAGCGCGAACGCCCGGGCGTTCGCGGAGCGGACGCTGCGGATGTCCGATCACATCGCCGGCTACTACGGCCTGATAAATGGCCTGACCGGGGGCGGATTGGGCGCAGCGCCCGGGCTGGGCGGTTTGTCATAAAGCGGTTTGTGGTGGGGCCGTTTGTGGTCTGGGCAGAGCTGGGGCAGGGTTTGGCGGACAGATAGGGGCTTCATCATGGTCGAGAACGTTTCCCCCACGCAGGCGTGGCAGGCGCTGCAATCCAATCCCCAGGCGCAGCTTGTGGACGTGCGGACGGATGCGGAGTGGGCCTTCGTCGGGGTGCCGGACCTGCAGGGGGCGGGGAAGCGGCCGGTGCTGATCCCTTGGCAGGTGTATCCGACGATGCAGCAGCACCCGGACTTCGTGGGCGCGATGCGCAAGGCCGGGCTGACGCCGGAGCACCGCATCCTGTTCCTGTGCCGCAGCGGCGCGCGCAGCATGGCTGCGGCGCAGGCGGCCCAGGCCGCCGGGTTTCCGAATGTGTGCAACGTGGCGGACGGGTTCGAGGGCAACCCGGACGGGGAGGGGCATCGCGGGGTGGCGGCGGGATGGAAGGCCGAGGGGCTGCCCTGGCAGCAGCGGTAGCGGGGGCGTTGCGCCGCCGCCGGCCCGCCCCCGCTCGCCGGGACGCCACGGCACCCAACAACGAGCTTGCTCCCAAGTGGGATCACCTGGTGAGCACCGGCCAAGCGCTTGAAGCCAGCAGCTTCGTGGGCGAAGGGCCTGGTTGGCTCATCGTGCCAGCCCTGCTGCTGGCCTCGGGCGCGATCGTGCGTGCCGCGCGGTGGTGGTCCGCGGCGTGGAGCCGGATGCGCGGTCCCGCTCGGCCTGGCTGCGGGACCTAGCTGCCCGGCCGCGTGTCCAGGCCGACGGCAGCAGCGCCGCCTGGACGGGCCGGGCAGCGGCCCTGGCATCCCGCCCCTTGCCCGCCCATGTCGGGTGCAGCGCCATCCCGGAGGACCCGTCCCATGCTGAACCAGACCGCCACCTTGCCGCTGCGCGATCCCAGCCTGCTGCGCCAGACCTGCTGCGTGGACGGGCGGTGGATCGAGGGGGATGACGGGGCGACGCTGACGGTCCGCAACCCGGCAACGGCGGAGGTTATCGGGACCGTTCCCGCCCTGGGCGCTGCCGAGACTCGCCGTGCGATAGACGCCGCCGCCCGGGCGCTGCCCGCCTGGCGGCGGATGTTGGCGAAGGACCGCGCGGCCATCCTGCGCCGGCTGTTCGCGCAGATGATCGAGAATACCGAGGACCTGGCCGTCATCATGACCGCCGAGCAGGGCAAGCCGCTGGCGGAGAGCCGGGGTGAGATCGCGTATGCCGCCAGCTTCATCGAGTGGTTCGCGGAAGAAGGGAAGCGCGTCTATGGCGACACCATCCCGACCAACGCGCACGGGCGGCGGATCATCGTCACCAAGGAGCCGATCGGGGTGTTCGCGGCGATCACGCCGTGGAACTTCCCGGCGGCGATGATCACGCGGAAGGTCGGGCCGGGGTGGGCGGCGGGCTGCACGGGGGTGGTGCGCCCGGCAAGCCAGACCCCGTTCAGCGCGCTGGCCATTGCGGCGCTGGCGGAGCGGGCGGGGATGCCTGCGGGGGTGTGCAACGTGATCACCGGGCCGAGCGGGCCGATCGGCGGGGAGCTGACGAGCAACCCCACCGTCCGCAAGCTGAGCTTCACGGGCAGCACGGAGGTGGGGGCCAAGCTGCTGGCGCAGGTTGCGCCCACCGTGAAGAAGGCCAGCATGGAATTGGGGGGCAACGCGCCGTTCATCGTGTTCGACGACGCCGACCTGGATGCGGCGGTGGTGGGAGCGATTGCGAGCAAGTTCCGCAACGCCGGGCAGACGTGCGTGTGCGCGAACCGGCTGCTGGTGCAGGAGGGGGTGTATGACGCCTTCACGGCCAAGCTGAAGGTCGCGGTGGAGGCGCTGCGGGTGGGCAACGGCATGGAGGCCGGGGTGACGCAGGGGCCGATGATCAACATGGAGGCAGTGGAGAAGGTGGAGGCGCACGTGCGGGACGCGGTGGCCCGGGGCGCGCAGGTGGTGCTGGGCGGGGGGCGCCATGCGCTGGGCGGCACCTTCTTCCAGCCGACCATCCTGACGGAGGTGCCGCGGACGGCGGACATCTTCCGGGAGGAGACGTTCGGCCCGGCGGCGGCGCTGTTCCGCTTCAAGGACGAGGCGGAGGCGGTGGAGATGGCCAACGACACCGAGTTCGGGCTGGCGGCGTACTTCTACAGCCGGGACGTGGGGCGCATCTTCCGGGTGGCGGAGGCGCTGGAGTACGGGATCGTCGGGTGCAACGAGGGCATCATCTCGACCGAGGTGGCGCCGTTCGGGGGGATGAAGAGCAGCGGGCTGGGGCGGGAGGGGTCCAAGTATGGGATCGAGGATTACCTGGAGGTGAAGTACCTGGCGCTGGGCGGGCTGGGCGGATAGTGCGTCTGGCGGCGGGTCAGCGTCCCCGCCGCTGCAGCGCCAGCAGATATAGCCCCGCCCCGATCACTACCGCCCCGCCCAGCAGGGTCCAGCGGTCCGGCACCTCGCCGAACACCAGGCCGCCCAGCACCGCCGCCCACAGCAGTTGGGCGTAGCCGAAGGGGGACAGCAGGGAGGCCGGGGCGCGGCGGTGGGCCAGGATGAGCAGCCAATGGCCGAGGGACGCCAGGGTGCCCATCGCCAGCGTGACCGCCCAGCCCAGCGCGGTGGCGGGGGGCGTCCAGGTGAAGGGCAGCACCGGCAGCGCCGCGGCGGCGCCGACCAGGCCGGTGTAGAACAGGGTGGTGCGGCTGCTGTCCCGCCCGGCCAGGAAGCGCGTCGAGACCACATACAGCGCATTGGACGCCGCCGTGCCCAGGGCCAGGACGCTTGCCAGTTGCACCCCCGCCGTTGGGCGCGTGATGACCACGACGCCTGCGAAGCCTGCCACGACCGCCAGGGCGCCGCGCCAGCCGATCCACTCCCCCAGCAGCGGCCCGGCGATGGCCGCCACGATCAGGGGCCCCACGAAGGTGATGGCCGCCGCCTGTGTCATGGGCAGGGCGCGGTAGGCGAACATGGAGGTGATGGTCGCAATGATCAGGAAGCCCGCCCGTGCCACCTGAAGCCCCGGGTTGCGGCTGCGCGGCAGGCCGGCGCGGCCCCAGGGGTGGACGAACAGCCCGACCAGCATGAAGCTGACGACGTAGCGTATGGCCGCGGTCCCTACGGGGTTGCCGGACTGGTTCAGCCACTTGCCGGTGGCGTCCAGGGCGGCGAAGGATGCGGCGGCGCCGAGCATCAGGAGGATCCCGGCCAGGACCTCGTTGCGTGCCGGCCCGTCCGCGGGCGGCATTGGCAGCAGTGTTGGCGGCGGTGTTGGCGATGCTGGGGCTTCGGGGCTGATATCCGCCATGCCTGCGAGCCATAGCATGACGGACGGGCCGGGGTAGGACAGGTGGCGCGGGCCACCCATGTCAGGGACGGTACAATGGAGACGGCGCGATCATGGCCTACGACTACGACCTGTTCGTCATCGGCGGCGGCTCCGGCGGGGTGCGGTGCGCGCGCATCGCGGCGGGGCATGGGGCGCGGGTGGGGATCGCGGAGGCGGCGCAATGGGGCGGCACCTGCGTCAACGTCGGCTGCGTGCCCAAGAAGATCATGGTGCAGGCCAGCGAGTATGCCCGGCATGCCGTGGACGCCCGGGGGTTCGGGTGGCATCCCGCGCCGGGCGAGGGCGGCGGGATGGTGCATGATTGGGTGGCCTTCATCGCCAAGAAGGACACGGAGATCGCCCGGCTGAACAGCGTCTATGTGCGGATGCTGGAAGGCTCGGGCGTGGTGCTGCACGAGGCGCGGGCCGTGTTCACCGGGCCGCACAGCCTGGATGTCGGCGGCAAGGCGGTGACGGCGGAGCGGATCGTGATCGCGGTGGGCGGGCATCCCAGCCTGGAGCCGCACATCGAGGGGATGGAGCTGGGCATCACCTCCGACCAGGCGTTCCACCTGCCGGCCTTGCCGCGGCGGGTGCTGATGGTGGGGGGCGGCTACATCGGGATGGAGTTCGCGGGCATCTTCCACGGGCTGGGGGCGGAGGTGGACGTGGTGTATCGCCAGCCGTTGCCGTTGCGCGGGTTCGACGGGGAGCTGCGGGCGGCGCTGGCGGCGGCCGTCACCGAGCAGGGGCTGCGCCTGCATCCCAGCCAGACCGTGCATCGGGTGGAGGATGCGGGCGGGGGCGTGCGGCGCGTGACGCTTACGAACGGGCATGTGGTGGAGGCGGACCTGGTGTTCTTCGCCGTGGGCCGCAGCCCGAAGACGGCAGGGCTGGGGCTGGAGCGGGCGGGGGTGAAGCTGGATGCCAAGGGGGCGGTGCCGGTGGATGCGGGGAATGCCACTAGCCAGCCGCACATCTTCGCCATCGGCGACGTGAGCAACAAGTTGAACCTGACGCCGGTGGCGATTGCGGAGGGGCACACCCTGGCTGACCGGCTGTTCGGGCCGGGCCGGGCGCGGACCTGGGCGATGGACCCCGTGGCGACGGCGGTGTTCAGCGCGCCGCCCCTGGCTACGGTGGGCCTGACGGAGGAGGAGGCGGCGGAGCGAGGGCCGGTGGACATCTACACTGCCCAGTTCCGGCCGATGCGGCACGTGATGTCGGGGCGGGCGGGTAAGACCTTCATGAAAATGGTGGTGGACCAGCCCACGCAGCGGGTGCTGGGCGTGCACATGATGGGCGATGACGTGCCGGAGATGATGCAGGGGGTCGGGGTCGCGCTGGTGGCAGGGGCGACGAAGGCGGACTTCGACCGGACCATCGGGATACATCCAACGAGCGCGGAGGAGTTCGTGACGATGCGGACGGTGACGCGGACGGCGGGGGTGCGTCAGGCGGCGGAGTAGGGGAGCCGCCTCCGACGCTGCCCTGCACCGAACGCCATGCGCCCAGGTGCCGCCGCGCGACCGGCGCTGCTGCTTGCTGGTGCGGCGTGTTGGTGCGGCGGGGTGGCGGGGCGTGGACCTTGTTCCTGACCGAGGCTCCTCGGTGTATGACGAACTCCTAGCCCGCAACCCGTCAGGAGCGTCCGGCGTGCCGCACTTCGACCTTGCGATCATCGGCGGTGGCATCAACGGCTGCGGCATTGCGCGCGATGCCGCCGGGCGCGGGTGGTCGGTGTTGCTGTGCGAGTAGGCGGACCTTGGCAGCGGCACGTCGTCGGCGTCCACCAAGTTGATCCACGGCGGGCTGCGCTACCTGGAGCACCGGGAGTTCCGGCTGGTGCGCGAGGCGCTGCTGGAGCGTGAGACGCTGTGGCGGATCGCTCCGCACATCGTCTGGCCGCTGCGCTTCGTGCTGCCGCACCTCCCGGGCGGGCGTCCGGCGTGGATGCTGCGCGCCGGGCTGTTCCTGTATGACCACCTGGGCGGGCGCCGCCTACTGCCCAAGACCCGCACGCTGCACCTGCGCCGCGACCCGGCGGGCGCGCCGTTGCAGCCCCGTTTCGACCTGGCGTTCGAGTATTCGGACTGCTGGGTGGAGGACAGCCGCATGGTCGTGCTGAACGCCCGGGACGCCGCCGACCGGGGCGCGGACGTGCGGACCCGGACCCGCGTGGCCAGCGCGGTGCGGGAAGCGGGGGTTTGGGCGCTGACGTTGGTGGACGGCGGGACCGGCTCACGCAACACGGCGACGGCAGGCGCGCTGGTGAATGCGGCCGGGCCGTGGGTGGGGGAGGTGCTGTCCACGGTGCTGCGCCTCAATACGCCCGCGGCGGTGCGCTTGGTCCAGGGCAGCCACGTCGTGGTGCCGCACCTGTATGAGCATGGGCGCTGCTACATCTTCCAGAATGCCGACGGACGCATCTTCTTTGCCATCCCGTATGAGACGGACTTCACGCTGATCGGCACCACCGACCACGACTACAAGGGCGACCCGGCAGAGGTCCATGCGACCGCAGACGAGGTCGCCTACATCTGCCGGGCGGCGTCGGAGTACTTCATCCAGCCCGTCAAGCCGGAGCAGGTGGTCTGGTCCTACTCCGGCGTGCGGCCGTTGTATGATGACGGGGCGGCGCCGGTGCTATCGGTGTTCGGCGGCAAGATCACCACCTACTGGCGGCTGGCGGAGGCCGCGCTGGCCCGGCTGGCGCCGCACCTGCCTGCCGCCAAGGGGCTTGCGGCGGGCTGGACGGCGCAGCAGGCGCTGCCGGGCGGGAACTTCCCGCCCGACGGCTACGAGGCCGAGGCGGCGCGGCTGTCCGCCGGCGCGCCCTTCCTGCCGCCCGGGCTGGCGAGGCGGCTGGTCCGAGCCTACGGCACGCTGGCGCATGATGTCGTCGGCACGGCGGCCAGCCTGGCGGACATGGGCCGGGACTTCGGCGCCGGGCTGACCGGGGCGGAGTTGGACTACCTGCGCCGGCGGGAGTGGGCGCGGACCGGCGCGGACGTGGCCTGGCGGCGCAGCAAGCTGGGATTGCGGCTGACGGCTGCCGAGATCAAGGCCCTGGACGCCGCCCTTGCGCCGCAGCCGGAACCGGCGGCGTGACCGGATACGTGCTGGCCCTGGACCAGGGCACGTCGTCGTCCCGCGCCGTGCTGTTCGGGCGGGATGCGGAGCCGCTGGCCCAGGCGTCGGAGGAGTTCCCGCAGCATTATCCCCGCCCGGGCTGGGTGGAGCACGATCCCGAGGACCTTTGGCGCACCACCTTGTCCACCGCCCGCGCGGCGCTGGCGCAGGCCGGAGTGGGGGCGGGCGAGGTGGCGGCCATCGGCATCGCGAACCAGCGGGAGACCGTGGTGCTGTGGGACCGCGCCACGGGGCGTCCGATACACCGGGCCATCGTCTGGCAGGACCGGCGCACCGCCCCGGACTGTGCCGCGCTGGAGGCTGCCGGGCACGGGGCGCTGGTGCAGGGCAGGACGGGGCTGCGGCTGGACCCCTACTTCTCCGCCACCAAGCTGGCGTGGCTGCTGGACCGGGTGGACGGCGCGCGGGCAGCGGCGGAAGCCGGGCGGCTGGCCTTCGGCACCGTGGACACCTGGCTGCTATGGCGGCTGACGGATGGCGCGGCCCACCTGACGGACGCCACCAACGCCAGCCGCACCCTGCTGCTTGATCTGAAGACGGGAGGGTGGGACCCGGAGATGCTGGCGCTGTTCCGCATCCCCGCCGCGGTGCTGCCGGACGTGCGGGACACCGCGGGTCCGTTCGGCATGGCAGCGCCGGGGCACCTGGGCGCGGCGGTGCCGGTGCGGGCGATGGTGGGGGACCAGCAGGGGGCGCTGGCAGGGCAGGGGTGCTTCGCGCCGGGCATGGTGAAGTCCACTTATGGGACCGGCTGCTTTGCGCTGCTGCACACCGGGGGCAGCCCGGTGCCCTCGGTCAACCGGCTGCTGACCACCATCGCGCTGTCCCGCGGGGGGCGGCGGACCTATGCGCTGGAGGGGTCCATCTTCGTCGCGGGGGCGGCGGTGCAGTGGCTGCGGGACGGGCTGGGGGTGATCGCGGACGCCGCCGAGACTGGGGTGCTGGCCGCCGCTGCCGATCCGGCGCAGGAGGTCTATCTGGTGCCGGCCTTCGTCGGGCTGGGGGCGCCGCACTGGGACCCGGATGCGCGGGGCATCCTGACGGGGATCACGCGGAACACCGGGCGGGCCGAACTGGCGCGGGCGGCGCTGGCCTGCGTGGCGCACCAGACGCAGGACCTGATGGACGCGATGCACGCCGACCTGGATGCCGCCGGGCTGCCGCGGGAGGCCGGGGTGCTGCGGGTGGATGGCGGCATGAGCGCATCGGACTGGACGATGCAGCACCTGGCGGACACGCTGAACGTGCCGGTGGACCGGCCGCGGGTCCTGGAGACGACGGCGCTGGGCGCGGCCTATCTGGCGGGGCTGGATGCGGGACTGTATCCGGAGCCGGAGGCGTTCGCCCGGGGGTGGCGGGCGGAGCGGCGGTTCGTGCCGCAGGGGGATGCGGCAGGGCGAGCGCGGCAGGCTACGGGATGGGCCGATGCGGTGCGGCGGTCGCGTGCGGGGTAGCGGGCCGGCACAGGGGTTGGTTGTGGTGGGCTGCTTGCGGTGCGGCGGTTCATAGGGTGACAGAGTGGCTCTGGTGGCCCCTGGATCGCCATGGCGCAAGAGCGCCTTGTGATGACGAGGCTCTTGGTGATGGGGTCCTTGTGGACAGGGCAGGGCGGATGAGCGCGGCGCCATCCGCCGCGGGGAGGGGCCGGCTTGTGGCGGAAGGCGCTGACGCTTTTCCGCCCTACATTGAGCAAGCCGCTACAGGTTGCAACCTTCGGTGGCTGCCGTCAGGCGGCGATGAGCCGGTCCGGGGCGAAGCCGGCCAGCGCCGGGCTGCTGCCGGTGGCTAGGAGGTCCGCCACGGCCTCGCCCACACCGGCGGAGTGCTTGAAGCCGTGGCCGGAACAGGCGGAGACCAGCAGCACGCGCTCGTTGCCGGGCAGGCGGGAGACCAGGAAGTCGCCGTCGGGCGTCATCGTATAGGGACAGGCGGCGCTGCGGACCACCTGCGGCAGCAGGCCTGGCAGGCGTCCGGCCAGGTGTGCGCGGTGCATGTGGGCGACCTCCTCCGCGCCGACATCGCGCCGCAGGTGGTCGGGGTCGGGGACCTCGGCGGAGTATTGCTCCATCGCGACCTTCACGCCCTCCGTGCCCGGCGGGATGGGGAAGCCGTAGAAGCTCTCCTCGGGACCGGAGCCGTGCGCCCAGATGTAGGTGGGGCAGCGGTCCGGGGCGAAGGCGGCGGGATCCTGCGGCACCCACCAGTGCAGGACCTGGCGGGTGACGGCCATGTGCGGCGCCAGCGCGCCGCCGGCCAGGCCGGGGGACCATGCGCCGGCGGACAGCACCGCCTCCGCGGCGTGGAAAGCGCCTGCAGCGGTGCGGACCTGCACGCCTGCGCCGTCCCGGGCGACGGAGAGGACCTGGGTGTTGGGCAGGACGGACGCGCCGTGGCGGCGGGCGAGCAGGAGCTGGGCGGCAATGCAGGCTTCGGGGCGGACGTAGCCGCCGCCGGGTTCGTGATAGACGACCTCGTCCCCGCGCAGGCGGAACTGAGGGAAGCGGCGCATCGCCTCGCCGGGGGCCAGCACCTCGTGCGGGATGGCGTAGCGTTCGGCGGCGGCGATGGTGCGGCGGACGAAGTTGGCCTTGCCGTGGACGACGGCGGCGCTGCTGTCCGGCGCCAGGATCATGACGCCGCACTGGATCAGCAGGCTCTCGCCGGTCTCGGCCTCGATGTCGCGCCAGATCTGGTGGGAGCGCAGGACGAGGGGGACGTATTGCTCGCCCTCGCCGATGGCCTGGCGAGTGATCCGGGTGTCGCCGTGGGTGCTGCCCCAGGCGTGCGGAGGGTCCCAGCGGTCGAGGCCGAGGACGCGCTGGCCGCGGCGGGCGAGCTGCAGGAGGGTGGCGGCGCCCATGGCGCCCAGGCCGATGACGATGGTGTCGTAGGTCATGGGGGAGGGGTCCTGCTCGCTCCCCGGCCGGACGGGGGTGGGATGGCAAGGGCGGTGCCGGCGGCTTCTGGATTGCCACGGCGCAAGCGCGCCCCGCAATGACGGGGTTCTCCGGATAGGCCGGCCTGCCGATGCGCGGGCGTGCGGCTGCTACCGGCCCCGGCCCACGATGGCGGTCGGGTCAATGAAGCGCAGCGCCACCACCAGCCAGAACAGCGTGACGGCCATATAGACCACCGCCATCGCATCCACCGACTGCGCCGCACGTATGCCCGGCGCAAAGGCGGCGTAGTAGAGGGCCACCACCAGGGTCTGGCTGTCGGGGCCGGCGGTCAGGAACGTCAGCTCGAACATGCCGATGGTGCGGACCAGCACCAGCAGGGAGGCGGCGAGGATGCCGGGCGTCAGCATCGGCACCAGGATGTGCCGGAACAGGCTGGGCGTGCGGGCGCCGAACACCCGGGCAGCGGCCTCCAGCCGGGGGTCCAGTTGCTCGATGAAGGGCGTCATCGTCAGGATCACGAAGGGGACGGAGGGCACGAGGTTGGCCAGGATGACGCCCCAGATGGTGCCGCCCAGGCCGGTTTGATACAGCACCGTCGCCAGGGGGATGCCGTAGGTGATGCTGGGCACGATCAGCGGCAGCAGGAACAGCAGCGTGACGATGGACTTGCCGCGGAACTGGGTGCGGGCCAGGGCGTAGGCGGCGGGCACGCCGATGGCGGCGGAGACCAGCACGACGGCGAACACGACCTCCATCGTCGTCAGCAGCACGTCGGGCAGCGCGAACTCCTCCCACGCGCCGGAATACCAGCGCGTCGTCAGCCCGGCCGGGAGCCAGGTGCCGAACCAGCGGGTGCCGAGGGAGTTGACCACGACCGCTGCGATCAGCGCCGCGATGTTGAGCAGCACGAAGCCCATCACGACCCAGATGGCCGTGCCCCAGATGCGCGCCCGCACGTCGCGGGTGGAGGCGGCGCCCGAGGCGGCGGGTTGAGGGAGGGACACCGCCGTCATCCTTTTCCGCCTCCGGCCGGGCCGCGATAGACCAGGGTGCGCAAGCCCAGCACCGCGCCGACGACGGCCAACTGCACCAGGCCCATCACCAGCGCGATGGTGCTGCCCAGCGGGGCGTCGTACTGCTCAAAGGCTGCCTCGTAGGCGGCGATGGAGATCACGTAGGTCTGGCCGGAGGGGGCGCCGACCAGCACGGCGGAGGGGAACACCGCGAAGGCCTGGACGAAGCAGAGGGCGAAGGTCATGGCCAAGCCGGGCGCCAGCAGCGGCAGGGCGATGCGGCGGAACTGCTGCGAGGGCGGCGCGCCGAGGGTGGCGGCGGCCTGGCTGAGCGCCGGGTCAATGCCGGTTACGAAGGACAGCAGAAGCAGGAAGGCAAAGGGGAAGCCGACGATGACCAGGGACATCAGCACGCCCCAGTAGTTGTGGACCAGCCGCACCGGCTGCGACACGAGGTGCAGCGACAGCAGCACCCGGTTGAACCAGCCCTGCGGCCCCAGGTAGGACAGGAGGCCGTCGGCGACCAGCACGGTGCCGAGGGTGATCGGCACGACCAGCAGCGTCGTGACCAGCCGCTGGTGACGCCAGGGCCGGCGCAGGCGGTAAGCCACCGGCAGGGCCAGGCCGACGTTGATGAGCGCCGCCGGCAGCGCGATGCCCAGCGTCGTCCAAATCGTGCCGAGCAGGCGCGGCGTGGTGAAGAAGTGGCGGTAGTTCTCCCAGGCGTCGCCTTGCAGGGGCCGGAAGGACAGCACCAGGCCGTAGGCGGCGGGATAGACGAACAGGAGCAGGACCAGAAGCACGCCGGGGGCGAGCAGGAGGGGGGCGGCGCCGATGCGGACGCCGGGTTGGCGGGCGGAGGCCGGGGCGGCGGTGGTGGCGGACATGGCGCTAGGCCGCTGGCTGCGGGGTGGGGGGTGCTGGTTCACTCTCCCTCGGAGAGGGGATCAGGGTGAGGGAGGCCGCATGCGCCACTCTGTCCCGACCTGAGGCTGCGCTTACCCGGGTCAAAGGCCTGTGCGTGCGGCTTCCCTCACCCCAACCCTCTCCCGGAGGAAGAGGGAGCAGCCGGCGCGTCATCATCACTCCGCCGCCAGTGCTGGGGCGTGTGCGGCGGCTGCGTCGGCGTAGGCCAGCACCCGGGCGGGCGAGGCCACGAGGCGCAGGGTTTCACCGACGTGGACGGGCTGGTGCGCGGTGGCGTGCAGGAGGCCGAAGGGCGTGTCCACGTCCACCAAGTAGTCGGCGCCGCAGTATTCGGATTCGATCACCCGGCCCTCGATGCCGTTCGCGCCCTCCCCGGCGGTGATGTCGCCGGGACGGACCGCAACCGTCACCGGCCCGCCGCCAGCGCCCGACTGGAGCGTTGCCAGCAGGGACGCGCCGCCGCGGTGCAGGCGGACCAGGCCGCCCGGCAGCGGGTCGGCGCCGTCGAAGCGGAGCATGTTGCGGTAGCCCATGAAGCGGGCCACGTCGGGGCTGCCCGGCTGGGCATACAGCTCCTGCGGAGTGCCGACCTGCAGCACGATGCCGTCCTGCATGACGACGATGCGGTCGGCCAGGGCCAACGCCTCCTCCTGGTCGTGCGTCACGTAGATCGTGCTGCGGCGGACCTGGTGGTGGATGCGGCGGATCTCGTGGCGCATCTCCAGGCGCAGCTTGGCGTCCAGGTTGGACAGCGGCTCGTCCATCAGGATCAACGGCGGGTTGACGGCGACGGCACGGGCGATGGCGACGCGCTGCTGCTGCCCGCCCGACAACTGGCCCGGCAGCTTGTCGCCGTGCGCCTGCAACTGGACGAGGGCGAGGGCCTGCTCGACCTCCGTGCGGATCGCCGCCTTGGGCATCCCGCGCATCAGCAGGCCGAAGCCGATGTTCTTGCGGACGGTCATGTGCGGGAACAGGGCATAGTTCTGGAACACCATGCCGAAGCCCCGGGCCTCGGGCGGCAGGGTGTCTATGCGCCGGTCATCAAGCCTAATCTCGCCCGAGGTCAGCGGCATCAGCCCGGCGATGCAGTTCAGCGCCGTGGACTTGCCGCAGCCGGAGGGGCCGAGCAGGGCGATGAACTCGCCCCGGCGGACGGAGAGGGTCAGGCCGTCTAGGGCGGTGTGGGAATGGAAGCGCCGGGTCAGCCCACGCAGGTGCAGCGCTTCGAAATCCTGTGCCGCCATGCGCGCCTCCCTGGCCCGGACCGTGCCGCCGGTGCCTTGGTGTCTGATGCAGCGGCAGGGCAGAATTGTCAATATTAATGACAGGCCGAGTGTTCCCTCTCCCTCCCCCAGAGGGAGAGGGAGAAGGCAGATGCACGTCACGGTGTCTGCGTGCGGTCCATGACGCGGCGGCGGGCTTGGGCGATGTGGAACTGCATTGCGGCGCCGGCCATGCCGGCGTCGCCGACGCGGATGGCGTCCAGCACCTGGGCGTGCTCGTGAAGGACCCGGGCCGACCGCTCGGCGGAGCCGGTGCGGGTCAGGCCCAGGGCGACGCCCATGAAGCCCAGCACCGCGGCGTGCAGGCCGGCCAGCAGCGCGGGAAAGACCTCGTTGCCCGTGGCCTCCGCAATGCCGCGGTGGAAGGCGAAATCGCGTTCCGCCGTCATGCCGCCGGCCCCTGCCGCAGCGGCGAAGGCGTCGTGGGCGGCGGTGATGCGGGCGAGCTGGTCGGGGGTGCGGCGCTCGGCGGCCAGGCGGGCGGCGGCTTCCTCCAGGGGGAGGCGGGCCTCGATGCAGCGCATCAGGGCGGGCACGTCGCCGGGGCTGGCGAAGCGGGCGAGGTGCTCCGGCGGGCGGGCCATGACCCAGGTGCCGGCGCCCTGCCGCGCCCGCAGCAGCCCGTCGGCGCGCAGGCGCTGCAGGGCCTGGCGCACCACCGGGCGGGAGACGCCGAACATGCCGCACAGCTCGGTTTCCGGCGGCAGGCGGCTGCCCTCCGTCAGGCGGCCGGACAGGATGTGGTCCAGGATCTGGCCATAGAGCTGGTCCCCGAGCCGCTGCCGGCTGCCGGGGACGAGCACGAGGCCCGCGCCGAATGCCGGGTTGGATACGGCACCGAGGGCTGTGCCGGGACCGGCGCCGGGCACGGGCGGCAACTACTTCTTGGCTTTGGCGCCGACCTGCTCGTCCCAGCGGCGGAAGGCCTGGACCATCGCGGCGGCCTCCAGAGGGGTCTCGTTGGGGGTGTCGGCGATCAGCTTGTCGTAGAAGTCCCGCCCGAACTCGCGCAGCGTGTCCTGGCTTTCCTGAGGCGCCATCGTCACCGGCACGCCGCGTATGGCCGGGCCGGGGTAGAAGTAGCCGGCGTCGTACGTGACGGCCTGCGCCTCCTGGCTCAGCAGGTAGGCCATCAGGTCCAGCAGCACCGCCTGCCGGTCCGCGGCCAGGCCCTTGGGCAGGGCCATGTAGTGCGCGTCGTTGACGAAGTGGAAGCCTTTGAGGGTGCCGACCATCGCCGCCTTCGGCACGGTGCCGAGCGCGCGGGGATTGATGTCCCAGCCGGTGATGGTGACGGTCATGTCGCGGCTGCCCTCCCCGAACTCCTTCATCGTGGCGCCGGTGCCGGCGGGGTAGTACTCGATGTTCTCGCCCAGCGCGGTCAGGTAGGCCCAGGTCTTGTCCCAGCCTTTCACGGGGTCCTTGGGATCGGCGTCGCCCAGGATGTAGGGCATGCCCATCAGGAAGGCGCGGCCCGGACCGGAGTTGGCGGGACGCGCGTAGATGAAGCGTCCGGGGTTGGCGCGGGTGTAGGCCAGCAGATCCTCGGCGGTGGCGGGCACCTGCTTCACGCGGTCGGGCAGGTATTCCAGCAACGGGCCTGCCGGGCAGTAGCTGCAGATGACGGCCTGGTCCTGCGCGAGGCCCTGCATGCCCAGCGCGCCGGGCAGCAAGGTGGACTTCAGGTCGGGCAGCTTGGCCAGGTGCGGCCCCATCGCCTCCCACACGCCCGTCTGCATCCCGCCGGCCAGGGCGTCGGTGCCGGTCAGCACCATGTCCACGTCCACGCGCCCTGCCGCCTGCTGCGCCCGCAGCTTGCCCGGCAGCTCCGGCGCCGGCGCTTGGCTGTAAACGATGCGTCCGACCAGCTTGGGGTTCTTGCGGCGGTAGGACTCGAACGCCGGGCGGGTCAGGGCGAGGTTGCCGGCGACGTCCACGATGCTGAGCGTCAGCGGGGACGCCGGGGCAGGCACGCCTTGGGCGCGGGTTGCGCCGGCGGCAAGGGCCGCGGCGCCGGCCAGGCCGCCGATGACCTGGCGGCGGGTGTTGAGGATGGTCATGGCAGGGTCCTCCCTATCGGCGCTGCGCTTGGATGCGCGGGCCTGTTTGGGAGACAGCATCGGATATGTCAGGGAAGGTTACAAGTGGGCTGAAGGGTGCGTGCGCTACCCCGTCCGGCAACTGAGGCCGCCGTCCACCGGCAGGCACACGCCGGTGATGTAGGCGGCGGCGTCGCTGGCCAGGAACACCGCGGCGTGGGCGACATCCCAGCCCGTGCCCATCCGGCCCATCGGGCACGCGGCGTCCCGCTGGCGCACCATGTCCTCCGCCGAGGCATACTGCCCGGCGATCTCGCGGTGGATCAGCGGCGTGTTCATCGCGCCGGGCATCACCGCGTTGGCCCGGATGCCCTGCCCGGCGTATTGCAGCGCGGTGGCGACGGTCAGCTGGTTGACCCCGGCCTTGGCAGCGGCATAGGCGGCATAGGGGTAGCCGGTCCAGCGCACGGCGGCGATGCTGGACACGTTGACGATGGCCCCGCGCCCCTGGGCCAGCATGACGGGCAGGGCGTGCCGGCAGGCCAGGAAGACGCCCTTCAGGTTCAGGTCCAGGATGCGGTCCCACTCGGACTCGGCAAGCTCGGCCGGGCCGCCCATGCCGGCGTGGCCGACGTTGTTGTGCAGGATGTCCAGGCGGCCGTGGCGGCGCACGGCCTCGGCCACCGCGGCTTCGACGCTGGCGCTGCTGGTCACGTCGGCGGCCCAGGCGGTGCAGGCGCCGCCTTCGGCCAAGATCAGGGCGCGCGTCGCCTCCGCGGCGGCGAGGTCGCAGTCCACGGCGACCACCGTGGCGCCGGCCTGGGCGTAGGCCGCCGCGGCGGCGTTGCCGTTGCCCCAGCCGGGGCCGCTGCAGCCCGCGCCCATCACGAGGGCGACGCGCCCGTCCAGCCGGCTGGCATTGCGCGGGGTCATGGCGGCATGGCCAGACGCTGCGTCATCGTTGCCACCTCATCGGTGCTGCTCTGGACAGGACAAGCCGCACGGTCCTGCTTTTGCTGACGGCCATCCGCTCCGATCCTTGCACCAGGATGGCGCCGTTGCGAGCCGCAACTGCGGCGTGGCGAGCCAAGCTGATGCGGGGACTGCGCTGGCGGCTCTCCATGCCTCGGTCCTATAAGGTATTGCAACAATGGCGGGACGGCCGAACCGAAGGGCCGTCGTGACCGGAACCTTCGCTCGTCAGTCCAGGACGGCCAGGGTGTGCCGGGCGATCATGGCCTCCTCGTCGGTCGGGATCACCCAGGCTTCGACCTGGTTGCCGTCCCTGCTGAAGCGGCCCGTGCCGCCCGCCGCGTTGGCCGCGTCGTCCAGGGACAGGCCCAGCCAGGACAGGGCTATGCAGACGCGGCGGCGCACGTCCGCGTCGTGCTCGCCGATGCCGCCGGTGAAGACGATGGCGCCAATGCCGCCCATGCAGGCGATCATGCCGCCCGCGCAGGCGACGAGGCGGTGGATGAACAGGTCCACCGCCTCGCGCGCGCCGGGGTCGCTGCTGGCCGCGAGGTCCCGCATGTCGCCGCTGACCCCGGACACGCCGAGCAGGCCGGACTGGTGATACAGCATGTCCTCGACGGCATCGGAGGACAGGCTGCGCTCCTGCATCAGATACAGGACGGCGCCCGGGTCCAGCGCGCCGCAGCGGGTGCCCATGACCAGGCCGTCCAGGGCGGTGAAGCCCATCGTCGTCTCCACGCTGCGCCCGTCCACCATCGCGCACAGGCTGGCGCCGTTGCCGAGGTGGCAGACCAGGACGCGGCCGGCCGCCACGGCAGGCGACAGCTCCCGCAGGCGGCCCGCGATGAACTCGTAGGACAGGCCGTGGAAGCCGTAGCGGCGCAGCCCCGCCGCACGCAGCGCGTGGGGCAGGGCCAGCCAGGTCGCCACGGCGGGCATGGTGCTGTGGAAGGCGGTGTCGAAGGTGGCGGCCTGCGGCAGGTCCGGCATCGCCTGGCGCACCGCCCGGATCGCCGCGAGGTTGTGCGGCTGGTGCAGCGGGGCGAGGGGGACCAGCGCCTCCAGGCCCTGCATCACGGCATCGGTGATGCGCACGGGATCCACGAACCCGGTCCCGCCATGCACCACGCGATGCCCGGCGGCGGCGATGGCGCGTCCGCCCAGTTGCCCGCCGATCCAGTCGAGCAAGCCCGGCAGAACCTCCTCGTGCGTGCGGCCTTGCGGCGCCGGGGGGGGAAGCTGGCGCCCGTCCACCCTGGCCTCGATGCTTGGATGCTTGCCGATCCCCGAGACCTGGCCGCGCAGCACCTCTGCCGCGCCGTCGAACACCGAGAACTTGAGGCTGCTCGACCCCGCGTTGAGCGTCAGGACCGGCCCCACTAGTCCGCCGCCCCGGGCCAGCGCCAGTTGCGGATGTCGGGCAGGTCCTCGCCGTATTCGCATACCCAGGCCCGATGCTCCTGCAAGCGGTCGCGCAGGTGCTGGGACAGGTGGGCCGCCGGGTCGCGCAGGCGCTCGACGCGCTCGATGGCGGCGAGCGCCAGGTGGAAGCGGTCAAGGCGGTTCAGCACGGTCATGTCGAAGGGGGTGGTGGTGGTGCCCTCCTCGATGAAGCCGTGGACGTGGAAGCGGTCGGCGCGGCTGCGCCCGTGCAGCAGGCGGTGGACCAGCCAGGGATAGCCGTGGAAGGCGAAGATCACCGGGCGGTCCGCGGTGAAGATGCTGTCGAAGGCCGCCTGGGTCAGGCCATGCGGATGCTCGGACGGCGGCTGCAGCGCCATCAGGTCCACGACGTTGACGACGCGCACGGTCATCTCGGGCAGGTGGCGGCGCAGCAGGTCCACGGCGGCCATCGCCTCCAGCGTCGGCACGTCTCCGGCGCAGGCCATCACCACGTCCGGCACGCCGCCCGCGTCGTTGCTGGCCCAGCGCCAGATGCCGGCGCCCTCCGCGCAGTGGCGCACGGCCTCGTCCATCGTCAGCCACTGCGGCCCCGGCTGCTTGCCGGCGACGATGACGTTGACGTAGTTGCGGGAGCGCAGGCAGTGGTCGGCGACGCTGAGCAGGGTGTTGGCGTCGGGCGGCAGGTAGATGCGGACGACCGAAGCCTTCTTGTTGGCGACGTGACCGATGAAGCCGGGGTCCTGGTGGCTGAAGCCGTTGTGGTCCTGCCGCCAGACGTGGCTGGTCAGCAGGATGTTCAGGCTGGCGACCGGGCGGCGCCACGGGATGCGGTGGCAGGCTTCCAGCCACTTGGCGTGCTGGTTGAACATGCTGTCCACGATGGCGATGAACGCCTCGTAGCAACTGAACAGGCCGTGGCGGCCGGTCAGGAGATAGCCTTCCAGCCAGCCCTGGCACATGTGCTCGCTCAGCACCTCCATCACGCGGCCTTGCGGACCCACGTGGTCATCGGTGGGCAGCAGCTCGCCCATGCTCTCGCGGTCCGTGACCTCGAACAGGGCGTCCAGGCGGTTGCTGGTGGTCTCGTCCGGTCCCATGACGCGGAAACGGTCCATGTTGGCGGCCATCACGTCGCGCAGCCAGCCGCCCAGGACGCGCGTGGCCTCGCCATCGGCCAAGCCGGGGTGGGGGACCGGGACAGCGTGGGCGCGGAAGCCGGGCAGGGCCAGGTCGCGCAGCAGCAGGCCGCCGTTGGCGTGGGGGTTGCTGCCCATGCGGCGGGGTCCGGCGGGCGCGAGGGCGGTGATGGCCGGCACGGGGGCGCCGTCCGCGTCGAACAGCTCTTCCGGGCGGTAGCTCCGCATCCAGGCTTCCAACTGCGCCAGGCGCTCGGGGTGGGTGGACAGCTTGTCCAGCGGCACCTGGTGGGCGCGCCATGTGCCCTCGACCGGCAGGTTGTCCACCGACTTGGGGCCGGTCCAGCCCTTGGGGGTGCGCAGGATCAGCATGGGCCAGCGGGGGCGGATCAGGTTGCCCGCACGGGCCGAGGCCTGAATGGCGGCGATCCCGTCCAGGCAGGCGTCCAGCGCGGCGGCCATGGCCTGGTGCATCGTCATGGGGTCATGGCCGGACACGATGCGCGGGGCGTAGCCATAGCCGATGAACAGCGCCAGCAGCTCGTCTTCCGGGATGCGCGCCAGGATGGTGGGGCCGGCGATCTTGTAGCCGTTCAGGTGCAGCACCGGCAGCACGGCGCCATCGCGGGCCGGGTTGAGGAACTTGCTGCTGTGCCAGGAGGCGGCCAGCGCGCCGGTTTCAGCCTCCCCGTCGCCCACCACGCAGCAGGCCAGCAGGTCCGGGGTGTCGAACACCGCGCCGAAGGCGTGCAGCAGGGAGTAGCCGAGCTCGCCGCCCTCGTTGATGCTGCCGGGGGTGTCCGGGCTGGCGTGGCTGGGGATGCCGCCGGGAAAGCTGAACTGCTTGAACAGCCGGCCCATCCCGGCGCCGTCGCGCGGGATGGCGGGGAAATGCTCGGTGTAGGAGCCTTCGAGCCAGGTGTTCGCCACCACCCCCGGGCCGCCGTGCCCCGGCCCCGCGACGAACAGCGCGTTCAGGTCTCGGGCGCGTATGGCGCGGTTCATGTGGGCGTAGACGAAGTTCAGCCCGGGCGTGGTGCCCCAGTGGCCGAGCAGCCGGGGCTTGACGTGGGCCATCGTCAATGGCTCGCGCAGCAGGGCGTTGGCCATCAGGTAGATTTGGCCGACCGACAGGTAATTGGCGGCCCGCCAGTAGGCATCCAGGGCGGTGACCTGATCCAGGGTCAGGGCCGGGGCGGCTTGCAGTTGGGTGTCCGGCATGGCGGCGGCCTCCTGTACGGAGCCAGACCCTACGCACGTCCGTGCGTGCGCCGCCATCACGGTTGTGTTGCGGTTGGCCCGGCGTTCCTTGGGCGTTTCCTGGGCGGCCCCTGCTACGCGCCGGCCCGCAGCCGGTCGGCCATGCGCTCGGCGATGGCGACCGTGGTCAGGTGGGTGTTGGCGCGCGGCACCTCGGGCATGATGGAGGCGTCAATGACGCGCAGGCCGGTGCAGCCGATCACGCGGCAGGCCGGGTCCACAACGGCGGCGGGGTCGGTTGCGGCGCCCATGCGGCAGGTGCCGCTGGCGTGCTGGGCGTCGCCGCACTCGGCAAACAGCCAGGCGTCCAGGGCGTCGTCGTCCAGGGTGTCCGCGACGCTGCGCCCGGTGGTGCCGTACTCCGCCCGGTGGGCCGCGGCGGCGACGGCGGGATGCCGGCAGATGTCCCGCAGGCGCCGCACGCCGTCGCGCAGGCGCACGAGGTCGCGCGGGTCGGACAACATGCGCTCGTGGACCTCGGGGTCGGTTGCGGGGTCGGGGGTGGTGATTCGGACGGTGCCCCGGCTGAATGCCTGATAGACCGACACGGCGATGCGTCCGAAGGCGGCGTCTGGCGCAGAGCCGGGGAGGGTGCTGCCAGCCAGGTTGCCGGCGATCATGATCATGTCGTTCTCCCCGGCGCCGGCCAGGCCGGACGAGTAGCGGAGGCAGCAGTTGGTGTGGCGGTGCGTCAGCGTGCCGACCTGCGCCTCCGCCCGCAGGTGCAGCAGCGCACCGATGATGGGATGGTCCAGCAGGTTCTCGCCCACGGGCAGGTCGGCGCGGACCGGGACGCCCAGGCGGGCCAGGAGCGGTGCCGGGCCGATGCCGGAGCGTTGCAGGATGGCAGGGGAGTGTATGGCGCCGGCGCACAGGATGACCTCGCGCGCGGCGCGGGGCGTGTGGACCTGTCCGCCCACGCGCACCCGCGCGCCGCTGGCGTGGGGCCGGTTGCCTTCCAGCGTGATGGCCTCCACCAGCGCGCCGCCGGCGATGCGGAGGTTGGGGCGGGCGCGGGCGGGTTCCAGGTAGCCGTCGTTGGTCGAGATGCGCAGACCGGCGGTGCTGTTGATGGCGTAGGGGGACACGCCGGTGCCCGTGGGCGCGTTGTGGTCGGGGCACCAGCCGTAGCCCAAGTCCAGGGCCGCTTCCCGCAAGGCGAGGTCCACGCTGCCCCAGTCCGCCAGAGGGGCGCGGTGGACCGGGATCGGGCCGGCGCTGCCGTGATAGGGCGCATCGCCGAAGTCCCGGTCGGCTTCCAGCTTGCAGAACCAGGGCAGCATGTCGGTCCAGCCCCAGCCCGTGCAGCCCAGGGCGGCCCAGCGGTCGAGGTCGTCGGGCACGGCGCGTATGGCGATCTGGCCGTTGATGGTGCTGCTGCCGCCCATGGCGCGCCCGCGCCAGAGCAGGCGGGGAGCCTGGCGCTCGGTGCGCCGGGCCATGAGCGCGGGCCAGCGGAAGGCGTCGTCGCCAATGGCGCGCATGGGGTTGGGGATGCGTATGTGCTCGGGCGTGTCGGCGGTGCGGAGGTCCGGGCCAGCCTCCAGCAGCAGGACGCGGGTGGCGGGGTTCTCGCTCAGCCGGGCCGCGAGGACGGCCCCGGCGGAGCCGGCGCCGACGATGATGTAGTCGTAGTCGCCATTGGTCATGGCTGAGCCTGTCCCTATCCGCCGCCTGTGTCCGGCCTGTATGCGCCGGGATGGAGGGTGCCGGGCAGGGGCGGGCTGCGTCCAGTCCTCCAGCGGCGGGGCTGAGGCTGGGGCGCGCAGAGGTCGGGCATGCAGCCCTGGCGGCCCCCTGCGCCACGCCGCAAGCGGCGCGCGATAACGAGGTGTCTGCGGACCCGCCGGCGCGGCGGGCCGCAGTTGGCGTACCGTCAGGAGGCTGTCAGGCTCAGTTCGCTGTCAGTCTTCTCCAGGTGCTGCGGCGGTGCCGCCAGCTTCTGGATGCTGACGGCGATGGACTTGGCGGCGGGCGTGTCGGCGCCCTCCGCCTTGTGCCAGATGGGGATCAGCGGGTTGGCCTCGGGGTAGTAGGCGGCCAGGCAGCCCTCCGGAATGTCGTAGGGCGTCACGATGAAGCCGTCCACGTGGCGGTCCACGCCGTCGCCCATCTCGGTCGTCAGGCGCACGATGTCGCCCTCGGCCAGGGACAGCCGCTCGATGTCGTTGCGGTGCATGAACAGGACCATGCGGGTGCCGCGCACGCCGCGGAAGCGGTCGTGGTAGCCGTAGATGGTGGTGTTGAACTGGTCGTTGCTGCGGACGGTCATCAGCTGCATGACGCGGCGCTCGGTGGGCGGGAAGGGCACATCCTCCTCCAGGCTGTGCGGCACGATGAAGTTGGCGCGGCCCGTTGGCGTCTTCCATTCGCGCTTGCGGGCGGTGATGGGCAGGTGGAAGCCGCCGGGCTGGGCCATGCGGGTGTTGAAGTCCTGGAACAGGGCGGGATAGGTCCGCTCGATGGCGTCGCGCACCAGGCCGTAGTCGGCCACCCAGGCGTCCCAGGGCACCAGCGGGTTCGGCGCCGTGCTGGCCTTCGCCAGCCCGGCGACGATGGCCGGCTCGCTCAGCAAATGCTCGCTGGCGGGTTCGCGGATGCCGTGCGAGGCATGGACGCAGGCGCTTGTGTCCTCCATCGTCACGACCTGCGGGATGCCGCCCTGGCGATCAATCTCGATCCGGCCGCGGCAGGGCAGCAGGTAGGCGCTGCGCCCGTGGATCAGGTGGTTGCGGTTCAGCTTGGTCGAGATCATGACGGTCAGCGGAATGCGGCGCCATGCCGCCTCGATCCGCACGGTGTCGGGCACGGCGCGCACTAGGTTGCCGCCGAGCTGCAGGACCGCCTGCACGTCGTCGCGCAGGATGGCCTCGCACGCATCCACGGTGTTCATGCCGCGGTCCCGCGGCGGCTCGAACTTGTAAAGCTCCGCCAGCTTGTCGAGCGGCACCAGCTCGGGCTTCTCCGACTGGCCGACGGTGCGCTGGCCCTGCACGTTGCTGTGGCCGCGCACCGGGCAGATGCCTGCGCCGAGCTTGCCGATGTTGCCGCGCAGCAGAAGCAGGTTGACGAACATCTGGATGTTCTCGACGCCCGTGCGGTGCTGCGTCAGGCCCATGCCGTAGATGCCGATGACGCGGTTGCTGCGGGCATAGACGACCGCCACGGCCTCCATCGCGCTGCGGGTCAGGCCGGACTGCTGCTCCAGCGCCTCCCAGCTTTGCGCCTGCACGAAGGCGGTGAAGGCATCGAGGCCGTGGGTGTGCTGGGCGATGAAGTCGAGGTCCAACACCGGCGGCTGGCCGGCGGCCAGGGCCTGGCCGTGCAGGTCCAAGACGTGCTTGCACACGCCGGTCATGGCCGCGAGGTCGCCGCCGATGCGGAGCTGGTGGTATTGCGTGCTGATCGGGGTGTCGGTGCTGGTCAGCATCTCGGCGGCGTGCTGCGGACTGCGGAAGCGTTCCAGCGCGCGTTCGCGCAGCGGGTTGAAGGTGATGATGGGTGCGCCGCGCTTATGGGCCTTCTGCAGCTCGGCCAGCATCCGCGGGCTGTTGGTGCCGGGGTTCTGCCCGGCGAAGATGAGCAGGTCGGCGTTGTCGAAGTCCTCCAGCGTCACGGTGCCCTTGGGTGCGCCGATGCTCTGGGGCAGGGCGACGGAGGTGGGTTCGTGGCACATGTTGCTGCTGTCGGGCAGGTTGTTGGTGCCGAACAGGCGCGCCCACAGCGTATACATGTAGGTGGTTTCCAGCGACGCCCGGCCGGAGGCGTAGAAGGCGACCTTCTTGGGGTCCATGCCGCGCAGCTGCTGGCCGATCTCCTGGAAGGCGTCATCCCAGGACACCGGCAGATACTTGTCGGTGGCGGCGTCCCAGCGCAGCGGCTCGGTGATGCGGCCGATGGCCTCCAAGTCGTGGTCGGGCCAGGATTCCAGTTCGGTGCAGGTGTGCTTGGCGAAGAAGTCCGGGGTGACGCGCTTGGTGGTGATCTCCCAGGCCGTCGCCTTGGCGCCGTTCTCGCAATACTCGAACAGGTGCGGTTCGGCGGGCTTGATCCAGGCGCAGCTCACGCACTGGAAGCCCTTGGGCTTGTTCTGCTCCTGCAGAACCAGGGCGCCGCTGAGGGGGATGCCTTCCTTGGCGAGAATGGCGCCGAGGGAGCGGACCGACCCCCAGCCGCCTGCCGGGCCGTCATAGGGCGTTACGCTCGGGGTCTTGGACATGATGGCACCTATGATTGCGGCCCGGCGCGGAGTGGCGCGCCCATGCCGATGAATGACGTGTCTGCAGATGAAGCGCACGGGCAGCCGGCGAGTTCGGCGGCGCGCACCATGCCCGCGTTCGGCTGCGCCGGGCAGCGGGGACGCCGGCGCGGCAGAACACGATGCGGGGAGCGCGGCAGCCCTGTCGGCACGGGTCCGTCCCGCTTATGGTGGCTGCATGAGCGCCGCCAGCCTTCCTGACGCCCTTGCCCAAGTGGCCCCGGCTGACGCCGGCCTGCCCGCCACGTCCGTCCCGGCGGCCATCAGCTGCATCCGCATGGACGGCTCCGGCGCACAGCGGGCCGAGCGGCCCGTTGCAGTGGAGGCTGCGGTCAACGTCGTCTATGGGACAGTGCCCTATGCCGTGATGATGATGACGCCTGCCGACTTGGAGGACTTCGCCGTCGGGTTCAGCCTGACCGAGGGCGTCATCGCGTCCCGCGCCGACGTGCGGGGCACGCGGGTGGAGGACGATCCCGGCGGGCTGCGCCTGGTGGTCAGCCTGGCGCCCGAGCGCTTCCACGCCCTGCTGGCCCGCCGCCGGTCCATGACCGGGCGCACGAGCTGCGGCGTCTGCGGGATCGAGGACCTGGCCGCCGTGCCGCGCACCCCGCAGCGGGCCGGGCGCGGCGGCGCGGTCAGCTTGGCCGCGGTCCGGCGCGCGCTGGACGAACTGCCCGGCGCGCAGGCGCTGAATCGGGCGACCGGCGCAGTCCATGCCGCGGCCTGGGCGGACCTGGATGGGGCGATCACCTGCGTGCGGGAGGATGTCGGCCGGCACAACGCCTTGGACAAGCTGGCCGGCGCGCTGCTGACGCGCGGGGACGACCCGGCGGGAGGCTTCCTGGTGGTCACCAGCCGCTGCTCCTACGAGATGGTGGAGAAGGCGGCGGCCATCGGCGCTGGAGTGCTGGTGGCGATCTCCGCCCCAACCTCCTTGGGGGTGGAGCGGGCGCGGCACCACGGGATCACCTTGGCCGGGCTGGCGCGGGGGGACACGATGACGGTGTTCTGCCATCCCAGGGGCATTGTTGAAGGAGCGGGCTGAGGGCGGCTACCGCGTCCCGTACAGGCGGTCCCCGGCGTCGCCGAGGCCGGGGCGGATGTAGCCGTGCTCGTCGAGCTGGCGGTCCACGGCGGCGGTGAAGACGGGCACGTCGGGATGCTCGCGCCCCAGCACCGCCAGGCCCTCGGGCGCCGCCAGCAGGCAGACGAAGCGGAGCTGCGCGGCGCCGGCCTGGCGCAGCCGGGTCAGCGCGGCGGCGGCCGAGTGGCCGGTGGCCAGCATGGGGTCCAGCACGACCACCAGGCGTTCGGCGAGGTCGTCGGGCACCTTGAGGTAGTATTCGACGGGGGCGAGGGTCGCCGGGTCGCGATACAGGCCGATGTGGCCGACGCGGGCGGAGGGCACGAGGTCGAGCATCCCGTCCAGGATGCCGGTGCCGGCGCGCAGGATCGGCACGAAGCAAATTTTCTTGCCGGCCAGGGTGGGAGCTTGCATGGGCTCCAGCGGGGTCTCGATGGGGACGTGGTGCAGCGGCAGGCTGCGCGTGACCTCGTAGGCCAGGAGCAGGCTGATTTCGCGCGTGATCCGGCGGAAGTCGGCGGTGGTGGTGGCGCGCTGGCGCAGTAGCGTCAGCTTGTGCTGGACCAGGGGGTGGGCGACGACGGTGACGGGCATGGGCGGCTTTCGGGATGGGACGGCTTTGTCCGGGCTTGGGCTGCGACGCGGACCGCGGCCGGGGCGAGGGGCTGGCTTGGGGCGGACGGCGGCGCGGGGGGGTCTCGGGCGGTTAGGTGGGCACGCGCGGACCCACTTGCCTCCAACGTAAGCCGTTTTACGCTTCGACCTGCAACGAGGATTGAGCAGGGACGCCTCGTGTCTCGAAAAACGCCAAAAGGCGTGCGTTGCCCTGCGTCCCCTTATCCTGCCAGACCCCGCCACCCTGGGGCGAAGCGGACGCCGACGCCTATTCCGTCCTCTTGCAGGAACTGCACGCCGCCGCCCTCCAGCGCCTGGCGGATCGCGGCCAGGGTTGCGGGGCGGGGCCGGACGGTTTCGTTCTCGATCATGTTGAGCGTGACGGCTGACAGCCCGGCCCGGTGCGCCAGGGCGGCCTGGGTCCAGCGGAGCAGGCCACGCGCCGCCCGGATTTGCGCGGTCAGGACCGGGGCGCCGTCCAGCGCGGGACCGTCCGCGCCTGGGGCGGGCTGTGCGCCAGGCGGGCTGGGATCGGGAGCGGCGTGGGCAGGACTGGCCATTGGGACGCACCTTGGCACAAAATTGAGAAAAACTAAAGTTTGCTGTTGACGGGTTCATTCCGGGCCGTCATACCGCGCCACCGACGGGCCGGATGGGTCTGGGTTATCCTGCCACGATAGACCCCAGACCCGCGCTTGCATGCCCGCCGGTGCTGAACGTGCGTGGGATTGCGTTGGCCCGGGCGGGCCGGAGGTTGATGGTTAGCAGTGCCGCCGGTTCGATCCCGGTCGGCTCCATCTATGGGGCCGTAGCTCAGTTGGTAGAGCATGTCCGTCAACGACCACATGACCGCCTGGCTGCATTGGGGAAAGGAGGCTGGATTTGAATAGTGAACGACACGATGCGCCAGCTTTCGTTCCATTGCGGCGGAAGCGGCTGGCGGCGCAACGCGCCTAGCGATGCCTTGGCCCGGGCGGGCCGGAGCATGACGGTTATCTAATCTGCAGGCCGTGGGTTCAAATCCCGCCGGCGCCGCAAGGCGTCGTAGCTCAGGGGATAGAGCAGCAGACTTCACCGTCGGCACACCCATGACTGCCCGGCTGCCTTTGCGCCCGCAGGTGCGAAACGTGCGTAATCCCGAAACGGCCCGGGCGGGCCGGAGCATGACGGTTATCTCACGCTGTGGGTCATGGGTTCGAGTCCCATCGCGGGCCGAGAGGCCCCGTAGCTCAGTTGGTAGAGCAACAGAAACGCCGTCACGCGACATCATGACCGCCCGGCTGCTTTGGTTTCGGCTGCTGGAATAAGGAGGCTGGTTTGACATTGAAACAACGAATGCGCGGTAGATGCGCGCCGGCCTTGAACCCCTCGCAGCCCAATCGGCTGCCGGGATCGCCGGCCGGCGCATGAGCGCGACTGCACACATCTTTCCGGCGGGCCGGAAGGCAGGGGTTATCTGGTCTGCTGGGGGTTCGAGTCCTCACGCGCCTGCCAAGGCGCCGTAGCAACCCCCTGCCGAACACATGCCCGCCGGGTCAACGACGACCCCATGAGGCGGGCCATGACGAGCTACCTTTCGACGATCTTCTCCCGCCGCGCCGCGGCCGGGACGCCGCAGACTCTGCCGATCCCCGGCACCGTGCCGAACAGCGCGGGCGGGCACGCCTTCCCGGTGGACGACTGGGCGCGGCTGGACCGCTTCCTGATCCTGGGGTCGGAGGGGGGCAGCTATTACGCCGCCGAGCGTCCGCTGACGCGGGACAACGCCCAGGCCGTGCTGCGCGCCATCGCGGAGGACGGGCTGCGGGTGGTCGCGCGCATCGTGGCGGTCAGCGAAGGCGGGCGTGCGCCCAAGAACAACCCGGCGCTGTTCGCGCTGGCGCTGGCGGCGTCGGCCGCCGACCTGGCCACGCGCCGGGCGGCGCTGGCGGCGCTGCCGCGGGTGGCGCGGACCGGCACGCACCTGTTCCGCTTCGCGGAGCTGGTGGAGGGGACGCGCGGCTGGGGCCGGGCGCTGCGCCGGGCCATGGGGGCGTGGTACCTGCAGCAGCCGGCGGAGCGGCTGGCCTATGGGCTGGTGAAGTATCGCCAGCGCGGGGGCTGGTCGCACCGGGACCTGCTGCGGCTGGCGCACCCGGAGGGGGCGACCCCGGCGCAGGCGGCGCTGTTCGACTGGGCGTGCCGCGGCACGCTGTCGGACGCGCTGCCCGCGCTGGTCCACGCCGCCGCGGCGCTGAACACCGGCGAGGTGCTGACCGAGCCGGGCGCCGTGCGGGCTGCCGCGCTGATCCGCGCGCACGACCTACCGCGTGAGGCCGTGCCGACCGAGCTGCTGAACGACCCGGCGGTGTGGGAAGCGCTGCTGGAGCGGATGCCGCTCACGGCGCTCGTGCGGTCCCTGGCCAAGCTGACGGCCGTGGGCGTGGTGCGGCCGTTGGGGGACCACCTGCCGACGGTGCTGTCGGCGCTGGGCGATGCCGACCGCATCGCCCGCGCCCGGCTGCACCCGATGGCGCTGCTGCTGGCGCTCCGCACCTATGCGGCGGGCCAGGGGGAGCGGGGGAAGCTGCGGTGGGAGCCGGTGGGGGCGGTCGTGGACGCGCTGAACGCCGCCTTCTACACGGCGTTCCGCACGGTGGAGCCGACCGGCAAGCGCCTGCTGCTGGCGCTGGACGTGTCGGGGTCCATGGCAGCGGGCGGGGTGGCCGGGTCGTCGCTGACGCCGCGCGAGGCGTCGGCGGCGATGGCGCTGCTGACGGCGGCGACGGAGGCGGAGACGCACATCGTGGGCTTCGGCCACACGATGGCGCCGCTGCCGCTGACGCCGTCCATGCGGCTGGACCAGGCGGTGCAGGCGGTGTCGGGCCTGCCGTTCGCGGCGACCGACTGCGCGCAGCCCATGCTCTACGCGCTGGAGCGGGGCATCCGTGCCGACGCCTTTGTTGTCTATACGGACAGCGAGACGTGGGCCGGGGCGGTGCATCCGGTGCAGGCACTGCGCGAGTACCGTGCGCGGACCGGCATCGCGGCGAAGCTGGTGGTCGTGGGGCTGGTGTCCAACGGCTTCAGCATTGCCGACCCGGCGGATGCGGGGATGCTGGACGTGGTGGGCTTCGACACCGCGGCCCCAGCAGCCATCGCGGACTTCATCCGGGGGTAGGTGGGTGGCGGTTTCCTGTGGGAAGCCGCCGCCTTCTCCCTCTCCCTCCGGGAGAGGGCCGGGGTGAGGGAGGCCGCACGCACGAACGTTGGCCTTTCGTGGCGCTGGGCCACGCTGCGCTGGTCAGAGTTTGGCGCTTGTTGCTTCCCTCACCCCGGCCCTCTCCCGGAGGGAGAGGAAGCAGGAACAGTCCTTTAACGTAGAACCGACTGCAAATCAGGAAGCAGACACCATGCGCCGCCCAGACTCCTACGAGACCCGTGCCCGCGAACTGGCCGTGCAGGCCGGCGTGGACCCGGACAGCCGCGTGGCCCGGCCTGGGGAGGCCGCAAAGAATGGCGTGCTGCGTGGGCAGCCCGCGTGGATCGGTTTCCGCGACGCCGCGCGGGCCGAGCACATGCAGGCCGAGATTGCCTCGATCGAGTTGCCCGAGCAACCCGCCGCCTACCGCGACGCACCGCTGGCCGTGTTCGGGCCGCACGAGGACACGACCATCGCGCAGATGCGGACCTGCATGGGCGTGGGTAACGTCGTGGGCGGGGTGATCTGCGCGGACGGGCACCTGGGCTATGCCCAGCCGGTCGGCGGCGTGATCGCCTATGAGGGGCAGGTCAGCATTTCGGGCGTGGGCTTCGATATCGCTTGTGGGAACATGGCGGTGCGGCTGGACACGCCGTACGATGCCATCGCGCACCGTGCGCCGGACATCCTGGCGGACGTGCGGCGGGTGGTGTCGTTCGGCATGGGCCGGGCCAATGCGGAGCGTGTGGAGCATCCGCTGCTGGACGACGACGACGCCTGGAAGGCCGCGGGGATGCTGGACTACCGGCAGAAGGCGGCGGCGCAGCTGGGCACGGTCGGGTCCGGCAACCACTACGTGGACCTGATGCGGGACGAGGCCGGGTGGGTCTGGATCGGCGTACACTTTGGCAGCCGTGGGCTGGGGCACACCTCGGCCACGCGCTACCTGAAGCTGGCCGGCGGCAAGGACGGAATGCACGTGCCACCCGCCGTGGTGCGGGAGGACGGGGACCTGGGCCGCGGCTACCTGGCGGCGATGGAGCTTGCCGGGCGGTATGCCTATGCCGGGCGGGAGTGGGTGGTGGAGCGGGTGCGCCGGATCATCGGCGGCGCCGTGACCGACAGCATCCACAACCACCACAACTACGCCTGGCGGGAGCGGCATGGCGGGCGGGACGTTTGGGTGGTCCGCAAGGGCGCGACGCCGGCCTGGCCCGGCCAGCGCGGCTTCGTGGGCGGCAGCATGGGGGACGACGCCGTCATCATCGAGGGGGTGGAGGGGGCGGCCTCGGCCTCCGCGCTGCACTCGACGGTGCATGGGGCCGGGCGGCTGTTCAGCCGGCGCAACGCGTTGCGGACGTTCCAGCGGGCGCAGATGGATGCGTGGCTGCAGGAGCGCGGGGTGCTGCTGGCAGGCGGCGACCTGGACGAAAGCCCGATGGCCTACCGCCGCCTGCCGGACGTGCTGGCCGAACATGCCGGGACGGTGGTGGTGCGGCACCGGCTGCGTCCGTTCGCGGTGGCGATGGCGGGGGAGGGGGAGTTTGACCCGTTCAAGGACTGACGGCCCCGGCCCACGCCAGCTCCCCCTCGACCTGTTCGTCGTGGTCGAGGGGGCGTCCGCTACAGCGCCAACTGAACCTTCATGGCGCGGGACCGGTCGCCGGCCAGGTCGAAGGCGCGCACGGCGTCGGCCAGGGGCACCACCTCGGTCAGCAGCGGGGCGACTTGGATAGCGCCGCTGGCGATGAGGCCCGCGGCCAGCTCGAACTCGCGGTCGAAGCGGAAGGTGCCGCGGAGCTGGATCTCCTTGGCGACCAGGGCGTTGATGGCCAGCGTCACGTCGCCGCCCAAGCCGACCTGCACGACGGCGGCGCAGGGGCGGGCGGCGCCGACGGCGGCGGCTAGGGCCGGGCCGCTGCCCGACGCTTCGAACACCACGTCGAACCAGCCCTTGTCCGCGCCGAAGCGGTCCAGCGCCGCCGGGTCGGTGCGGGTGTTCAGCGCCAGGTCGGCGCCGATCCGCCGGGCCAGGGCCAGGGGGGCATCCTGGATGTCGGTCGCCACGACCTCGCGCGCGCCGGCGTGGCGGGCGGCCAGGATGCACAGCGCGCCGATGGGTCCCGTGCCTGTCACCAGCACCCGGCGGCCCTGCAGCGGCCCGGCCTGGGACGCGGCGTGCAGGCACACGGCCAGGGGTTCGGCGAAGGCCGCGTGCTCCAGCGGCAGGTCCGCCGGCACCGGGACGGCCTGGGCCTCCGTGCAGACCAGCAGTTCCCGGAAGCCGCCCTGGACGTGGGGGAAGCGCATGGCGCTGCCCAGGAAGCGCATCTCCAGGCAGTGCCGCGGCGTGCCGTCCAGGCAGAAGCGGCAGCGTCCGCAGGGGCGGCTGGGGTCCACGGCCACGCGGTCGCCGGGACGCACGCGCGTGACCTCCGCGCCCACGTCCGCCACCACGCCCGCGACCTCGTGGCCCAGCACCATCGGCTCCCGCACCCGGACCGTGCCGAAGCCGCCGTGCTGGTAGTAGTGCAGGTCGGACCCGCAGATGCCCCCGGCGCGGATGCGGACGCGCACGCCGCCCGGGCCGAGCGGCTGCTCGTCCACGGTGCCGACGCGCAGGTCGCGGGCGGCGTGGATGATGGCAGCCCTCATGGCGCGGCCTTCCGCTGCCGGCGCGTCACAGCACGGCCAACATGCCGCCGTCCACGTAGATGATCTGGCCGTTCACGTAGTCCGATGCGGGGGAGGCCAGGAACACCGCCACGCCGATGAGGTCCGCCGGCGTGCCCCAGCGGCGGGCGGGGGTGCGGCCCAGCACCCAGCCGTTGAACTTGGGGTCGTCGGCCAGGGGCTGCGTCATGTCGGTCAGCATGTAGCCGGGACCGATGGCGTTGGCCTGGATGCCGTGCTCCGCCCACTCCGCCGTCATGGCCTGGGTCAGCATCTTGATGCCGCCCTTGGCGGCGGCGTAGGGCGCGATGGTGGCGCGGCCGACGGCGGACATGAGCGACCCCGTGTTGACCACCTTGCCGCCGCGCCCGCGGGCGATCATGCGCCGGGCTGCCTCCCGCCCGACCAGGAAGGCGCTGGTCAGGTTGGTCTCGATGACCCGGCGCCAGTCGGCTGCCGTGCAGTCCACCATGGGGCCGCGGACCTGGATGCCGGCGTTGTTGAACAGGATGTCCACCTCGATCCCTGCCGCGTCCAGCCGGGCGAAGGCGGCGGCCACGGCGGGCTCGTCGGTCACGTCGAAGGCGGCTTCGTAAACAGTATGCCCACGGTCCCGCAGCCCGGCGGCGGCGGCGGCCAGGCGCGCGGGGTCGGAGCCGTTCAGCACCAGGGCCGCGCCGGCGTCCGCCAGCCCCCCGGCGATGGCCAGGCCCAGCCCGCGGGAGGATCCGGTAATGAGGGCGGTGCGCCCGGACAGGTCGAACATATCCATGACAGAAACCCCTATGCCCGTCCGCACTGGCGCGTGATGCGCCGGCCCCGGCGCAAGCCGGCGGGCCTGTCCGTGACGCTGCTCCCTGCCGGCGCTCTTGGGCTGGCTTGGACCTGTCATGACAGAATGGCGGACCCTCAGCAAAGGGTGGGCAGGGTTGGCGGGCGGGGGCGCTGTGCTATGGCACCCGGCATGGCCGCCGCTCCGCTCCTGCTGCACGTGTTCCCGACCTTCGCGACCGGCGGAGCGCAGGTGCGGCTGGCGTCGGTGCTGAACCACCATGGGCGGCGGTGGCGGCACGCCATCGTGGCGATGGACGGCGTGACCGCCTGCCGGGAGCGGCTGGACCCGGGCCTGGACGTGACGTTCCCCGCGGTGGCGCTGCCGAAGGGGGACACGCTGGGCAACGTGCGCCGCTGCCGCCGGCTGCTGCGGGAGATGGCGCCCCATGCGCTCGTGACCGCCAACTGGGGCAGCATCGAGTGGGCGATGGCCAACCTGCTTCCGCTGGCCCGGCACGTCCATGTCGAGGACGGGTTGGGGCCGGACGAGGTGGCGGGGCAGTTGCGCCGCCGGGTGTGGACGCGGCGGCTGGTGCTGCGGCGCAGCACGGTGGTGCTGCCGTCCCGCGTGCTGGAGGGCATTGCCCTGAACACCTGGCGGCTGCCGCGCCGGCGGGTGCGCTACGTGCCGAACGGCGTGGACCTGGCGCGCTTCGGCGGCGCGGCGTGCGTGCCGGGGGAGGTCCCGGTGATCGGCACCGTGGCGGCGCTGCGGGCGGAGAAGAACCTGGGCCGGCTGCTGCATGCCTTCGCCGCGGTGCGCCAGGCGATGCCGGCCCGGCTGGTCATCGTGGGCGACGGCGCGGAGCGCGGGGCGCTGCAGGCGCTGGCGGAGGGGCTGGGCGTGGCGGCGGACGTGCGCTTCGCCGGGCATCTGCAGGAGCCGCGGGCGGAGTATGCAGGCTTCGACCTGTTCGCGCTGAGTTCCGACACCGAGCAGATGCCGCTGAGCGTGCTGGAGGCGATGGCGGCGCGGCTGCCGGTGGCGGCGACGGACGTGGGGGACGTGCGCGGGATGCTGGCGGCGGAGAACGCGCCGCACGTCGTCCCGCGCGACGCCCCGGCGCTGGCAGCGGCGATGCTGGCGCTGCTGCGCCTGCCCGACCGGGGGCGGCGCATCGGCGCGGCCAACCGCGCGCGGGCGGAGGCGGCCTACAGCCAGGATGCGATGTTCCTGGCCTGGGCCGGAGTGTTCGACGGGGTGCCGGCCCCGGCGTAGGCTCGCCCCGGCTGGCAACGCGTTGGGACGGCCCATCTATGGCGGCATGACCCAAGCCGCATCCCTGTTTCCTGCCACCCGCGCCGCCGGGCTGGACCGCCTGGCCGCCGTCACGGCCGCGCTGGGCCGGCGCTATGCCGACGCGCGCAACACCGACGCCGGGCCGGACCGTGCGCCGACGACCTCTGCCCTGTCCCCCTACCTGCGCCGCCGCATGGTGACCGAGCCTGAGCTGGTGGACGCCGCCCGCGGCGCGCATGGCCCGGCGGCAGAGAAGTTCGTGCAGGAGGTGTTCTGGCGCACCTACTTCAAGGGCCACTTGGAGACCCGGCCCAGCCTGTGGACGGACTACCTGCGGCTGGCAGCGGAGGGTCGGGAGCGGCTGGCGCGGGAGGCCGGGTTGCGGCGGGCTTATGAGCAGGCGGTGGCGGGGCGGACCGGCATAGACTGCTTCGACGCATGGGTGGCCGAGCTGCAGGAGCGGAACTGGCTGCACAACCATGCGCGGATGTGGTTCGCGTCCATCTGGGTGTTCACGCTGGGCCTGCCGTGGGCGCTGGGGGCCGAGCTGTTCCTGCAGCACCTGGTGGACGGCGACCCCGCCAGCAACACCCTGTCCTGGCGCTGGGTGGCCGGGCTGCACACGCGGGGAAAGGCGTATGCGGCGCGGGCGGAGAACATCCGGCGCTACACGGACGGACGGTTCGATCCGGAGGGCTTGAACGAGGATCCGGTGCCGCTGGAGGAGCCGGAGCCGCCCGCCCCGGCCAAGCTGCCGCGGGCCGATACGCCGCCGGACGGTGACGCCGCGCTGCTGCTGCATCTGGAGGACCTGCATCCGGAAAGCCTGCCGCTGGGGCGCGCCCGCATCGTGCGGGTGGGCTGGGTGGTGGCGCACAACGATGGTGCAGTGGACGCCGTGCGGGCGCTGGATGACGCGGCGATGGCAGATGCGCTGGACCGCGCCGCGGCGCACTTCGGCTGCTCGGCGGGGCCGGCAGTGGAAGGGTGGAACGACGGGCTGCCCGTGGTGGCGGCCTGGGCGCCGGTCGGCCCGTCCGCCGCAGCGCTGCCGCGGGCGTTGCGGGTGCGGCGGGCGTGGGACGATGCGGTCTGGCCGCGTTCGACGAAGGGATACTTCCAGGTGAAGACGGCGATCCCCGGCATCATTGGACCCGGGGCCGACGGGCGGTAATTTGTGCCCTTTCTCCCTCTTCGGGGGAGGGCCGGGGTGAGGGAGGCCAAGGGGCTGACCTTCATCAGTGCGGGCGCTGCTCTGTTCCGGTCAACCAGCATGTTTGCGGTCTCCCTCACCCCAACCCTCTCCCGGAGGGAGAAGGGGCAGATCAGTCCTTGCTGAACGCAAGGTGCCCGGGGTGGATGAGGCATCTGCCCCGTGGCCAGGAGCCTGCCCGACAAAGATGCATGCTGCCGTCCTGGACCGCATAGGCGCGCCCACGCCGTATGCTCAATTCACGCCGTCCCGCATCGCGTCGGCTGTTCCTGCCCATTGCGAGAAGCATAGCGCGCGGCTCCCTTCGCCACTTCGCAGGACCTCGTCCCTGCTGGACCACCGCGGGGGCAGCGGAGGCATCACCGGATGATGAATGGCCACCAGAGGCACGACATCCAAGTGTCCCCGCAAAGGAATGCTGCACTGCACAAATTATCTTGCATTGCGGCGGGGCTGGGCTTATCACGCCCATGTTGCACTGCAACATAGAGATAGAAGGGCTGCGGCCCACGACCGTCCTTGGAGGATCATACGATGTCCAGCACCACCCAGTTCAACCCCGCCGACGCCTTCTCGTTCGACCGCACTGTGTCCGCGATGAAGCGCGGCGTCGAGACCGCCACCGGCGCACAGGCTGACCTGTCTCAGAAGGCCACGCAGGCCGGCAAGGACATGGTGGTGTTCAACCAGGACAACATGCAGGCCGTTGCCCAGGCCAGCCAGGTGTTCGCCGCCGGAATGCAAGACCTGGTGCGCCAGATGACCGAGGTCGGGCAGTCCGCGATGCACGAGACGATGGCGTCCCTGCGTGCGATTACGTCGGCCAACTCGCCCAAGGCGATGATCGAGTTGCAGGCGAACTTCGCCCGCACCTCCGCCATCCATGTCGTGACCGAGGGCGCGCGCATCGCCCAGTCCGGCATTGACCTGGCCGAGCGCGTATCTGCCCCGCTGGTGGCCCGCATGGGCGCTGCCGCAGAGATGGCCACCGCCCACCGCGCGTAACCGGTTCCGGCCGGGCGCAAGGCCCGGCCAGTCCGTTCCTGCTCAGCCACGAGGGCTGTTCAGCTAGGCTGCGCCCTCCGGCGCAGCCTTTTCTTTGGCCGCATCGGGTTCCGGCGCCCACTCATCTGCGATCAGCGCTTGGTCCTGGCTGACTTGGTCCACATCCCCCTTTGAGGGAGGCGGCGAGATGTACGGCTTGCGGTCCGGGATAGGCGTCGTGCTGGTCATTTCGGGCGCTCCTGGGCTGTCCATGCCGTCAACGCCCGCGGACGCCACGGGCTGCATCTGGTCCACTGCCCAGATTGCGAACGCTTGCACCAGCGCCGGCTCCTTCAAGTAGTCGAATCTGCCCGATGCGCCGCCGTGCCCGGCGTCCATGTTGATCCGCAGCAGGATCGGCGCATCGCCCGTTGTGTGTTCGCGTAGCCGCGCCGCCCACTTCGCCGGCTCCCAGTAGGTCACGCGCGGGTCGGACAGGCCGCCCAGCGCCAGCACGGCGGGGTAGGGCCGGGGGCCGACTTGGTCGTAGGGGGAGTAGGAGGCGATCAGGTCGTAGGCCGCCGGGTCCTGCAGGGGGTTGCCCCACTCCGGCCATTCCGGCGGCGTCAGCGGCAGGCTGGCGTCGGACATGGTGTTCAGCACGTCCACGAAGGGCACCGCGGCGGCGACGCCGGCCCACAGGTCCGGCCGCATGTTCAGCACCGCGCCCATCAGCAGTCCGCCAGCGGAGCCGCCGTGGGCCACCATGCGCCCGGGGCGGCCGTAACCCTCGGCAGCCAAGTGTTCGGCGGCGGCGATGAAGTCGGTGAAGGTGTTGGGCTTGCGCGGTCCGCGCCCATCCAGGAACCAGCCCCATCCCTTCTCGGACCCGCCGCGGATGTGCGCGATGGCCCACACCCAGCCGCGGTCCACCAGGCTGAGCCGCCCGGTCGAGAAGCCCGGCTGCATCGGGATGCCGTAGGCGCCGTAGCCATACAGCAGCACCGGCGCCGAGCCGTCCAGCGGCGTGCCGCGGCGCATCAGCACGGTGACGGGCACCTGCGCGCCGTCCGGCGCCGCCGCGTGCAGGCGGCGGGTGACGTAATCCGTGGGATTGTGGCCGGAGGGGACCACCTGGGTCTTCCGCAGCGTGCGGGCGCCGGTCAGCAAATCCAGGTCCCAGCGCTGGCGCGGCTGGGTCGGGCTTTCGTAGATGTAGGGCAGGGTTGCCGTGTCCCACTCCAGCCGCGGGCCGAGCGCCAGGAGGTAGGCCTCCTCCTCCATCGCCAGCACCTGCTCCGTGCCGTCGCGGGCGGTGATGACCAGGCGGTTGTTGGCGTCCACGCGTTCGATCCGCGCGAGGTGGCCGATGCTGGCGGTGGTGGCCGCAATGAAGCAGCCGGGGCGGTGCGGCACCCAGTCGGTCCAGTAGGCCCGGCCCGGCGCGTCCAACGATGCGTTTACTGGCGCCCGCATCAGCTTGAAGTCGGTCGCGCCATCCGCGTTGGTGCGGATGACGAAGGCGTCGTCCCAATGGTCGAAGTCATACTTCACGCCGGGGTCGCGCGCGGCCAGCACGCGCGGCGGCGCCTCGGGGTCGTCCGCAGGGATCAGCCAGGACTCGCTGGTCTCCTGGTTGCCGCAGTCCAGCACGATCCAGGCGCGGGAGGCGGTGACGCCAACGCTCAGGAAGAAGCCCTCGTCGGCCTCCTCATAGACCAGCGTGTCCTCCCCCGACCCGACCCGGCGGCGCATGACGCGGCGGGGCCGTCCGTTGTCGTCGCGGAACACCCAGAACAGGAAGCGGGCGCAGGGGGAGAACGCGAAGGAGCCGGTGCAGCTCTCGACCGCCGGGCCAAGGTCGGCGCCGGTGGCGATGTCGCGGATGCGGACGCGATAGACCTCCGACCCCTGGGCGTCCTCCGCCCAGGCGTGCAGGCGGTGGTCGCCGCTATGCTCCGTGCCGGCGACGCTGAAGTAGGCGTGGCCCTGCGCCATCGCTTCCACGTCCAGCAGCACCTGTTCGCCGTCCTCGGCGTCGCGGGGACGGCGGGCGTGGACGGGGTGCTGCGCGCCCTCGGCGATACGGGTGTAGTAGTCCCAGGGGCCGTCGGGCAGGGGGACGGAGCTGTCCTTTTCCTGAATGCGGCCGCGCATCTCGGCGACGAGGGTGGCCTGCAGGTCTGTGGTCCCCGCCAGAACCGCGGCGGTGTAGGCGTTCTCGGCTTGCAGGTGGGCACGTATGTCGGCGCGCAGGACGGCGGGGTCGCGCAGTACTTGTTGCCAGTTGTCGTCGCGCATCCAGGCGTAGTCGTCGATGCGGACACGGCCTAGCTGTTCGATGCGGAGGGGACGTTTTTCGGCCTGGGGCGGCGGGGAAGGGGTCTGGTTGGTCATGGTGTCCGTCTAGCACGCGGGGGCTGCGGCCTCACCGGGCAAACAGGTGATCGGGGCGGGTTGCCCGGCATGGCATAACCCACGCTGCCATCAACCGAAGTCAGCTCAAGTCCAGCACCGCGTCACTGCGAAGCGCTCTGCGCCGTGGCAGTCCAGGGGCCGACGGGCCAGTGCTGGTGGCCCCTGGGTTGCCGCGTCGCTACGCTCCTCGCAATGACGGGTGCTTATGGGAAAGTTTAGGTGCCAGGCACCTAAAACGGCGCAAGCTCCATTCGCTGCGTTGCCGGCACGGGCGCACGGGGGGTCAGGATGAAGCGGACGGGGCGGTCGGGCTGTGTGGTGACGAAGCCGCGGGGCACGACGGTGCCGCGTCCGAAGAACTCGATCCGGAATGCCCGCATCAGCCGGGCCAGGACAATCACCGCTTCGGTCAGCGCGAACTGGGCGCCGACGCAGATGCGCGGCCCCGCGCCGAACGGCATGTAGGCGTAGCGCGGCGGCGGCGGCGCGCCCGGCAGGAAGCGGGTAGGGTCGAAGCGCTCCGGGTCCGTCCAGAAGCGGCGATGGCGGCCCAGCACCCAGGGCGACATGCTGACGACGGTGCCCTTGGCAATGGGCCGCCCGGCCACCTTGTCCGGCCCCAGCGCCTCCCGCACGATCAGGAAGGCCGGGGGATACAGGCGCAGCGTCTCGTCGATGAAGGCGCGGGTGAACGGAAGCTGGCGCACGGCGGCGGCTGCGCCGTCCGCCGACAAGTCGGCGGCGTCCGCCTCCGCGGCGATGCGGGCAGCGTGGGCGGGATACAGGGCGGCCAGGTAGCAGGCCCAGAACAGCGTCACCGCCGTCGTCTCGTGCCCGGCCAGGATCATGGTCGCGACCTCGTCACGCAACTGCGCGCGGTCGAAGCCTTCCCCGGTCTCGGGGTCACGCGCGTCGGCCAGCAGGTCGAACAGGTCGCGCGGCTGGCTGTCCGTCCGGGCCTGGCCCTCCCGCGCGTCTATCATGCGGTCCATGAAGCGCAGCCACTGCTTGCGAAAGCCGGCGCGGCCGCGGTCCAGCGGGGACTGCGTGCCGGCCGGCAGCAGCAGGTCCAGGAAGCCGGGCTGCGCGAAGCGGCCGGCGTAGCGCAGCAGCATCGCCCGCATCTCCGCGCCGTAGCCGCCCATTTCCAGCGAGAACATGGACTGCCCGGCGATGCCCAGCGCCAGGTGCTGCAAGCGGGGCAGCAACTCGACGGGGCGGCCTGCGCCCGCGGCCAGGTTGGCCTCCTCCGTCATGCTGGCGGCGACGACGTGCCGGGCCAGGATGGGCATGACGCGCGGGGCCATGCTGGGGGCGACGGTGCGGCGCTGGTGGCGCCAGGCCTTGCCCTCCGCCAGGAACAGGCCGTCGCCCAGCACGGGCTGCAGCACGCGGCGGGCGCCGATGTTGCGGCCGTAGTTCTCATGGTTGTCCACCAGGACGTGGCGGATGGCGTCGGGGTCGTTGAGCATAAGTTGCTCGCGGCCCAGGAAGCGCCCGGGCAGCACGCCCTCCTCGTAGGCGGCGGCACCCCACAGCTCCAGCGGGTTGCGACGCAGGACGAGGAAGGCCTCGAACTGGCTGCGGACCCGCGGGCTGAGCGGGGCCGTGGGGGGCAGGGGGTCGGGCAGGGAGGCGATGCTTGATCCGTCCATGCCCGCCATATGGGGCGGGGGGTGGCGCGGTCCAGCCTGCTAGCGCGGGGCCGGCGCTCCCGGTGCCGGCGTCCTGGTTGCGGGCGCCCCCGCAACAGGCGCCCGGGCAGGTGCGCCGGTGCCGAGCAGGCCGCCGAAGGTGGCCATGGATCCATGGGGCGCCGGCACGGCCTGATGCGGCACGACGCCCACCACGGCTCCGCCCTGGCCGACCGTGGCCGGGGTGCCCGGCGCGATGGAGTAGCCGCGGGGCCGCGCCGGCGCGTCCGCCGCTGCCGCGGGCCATGCCGCTGCGGCCGTGAGAAGGAGAGCTGGGATCAGGGCGGGCCGGAGCGGCATGTCGTCAACCTCGGACGGGCGATGGCTCCGCAACGCCGGAGCCTGCCGGTGGTTGCGGGCTGGGCCTGCACGGGCAGTTCGGCAATGAGCTTGCTTGCGAGGGCCGATCCCGTCCGTGCCGCTGAGCCTTACGGAACGGATGCGGGCGCAGGATTATGGACGCGGAAGTTGCGCGGGGCTGGTGCGGAACGCCGGCCTTTGCTGCTATGGCCGGTGCCGCACGGACGCCGCATGGCCAGCCCGGTCCGGCGGCGGCAGGAGACCCCAGATGCGGATGCTTCCCGGCGACGTGCTGATCGTCGTTGACGTGCAAGTGGACTTCCTGCCCGGCGGCGCGCTGGCCGTGCCGGACGGCGACGCCGTGGTTGCGCCCATCAACCGCCTGGGCGCCGCCTTCCCGGAGGTGGTGCTGACGCAGGACTGGCATCCGGCGGGGCACGCCTCGTTTGCAGGGAGCCATCCCGGCCGCGTCCCGTTCGACGAGATCGAGCTGCCTTACGGGCGGCAGGTGCTGTGGCCGGCCCATTGCATCCAGGGGACGCCCGGCGCGGCGCTGGCCGCCGGGCTGGATGTGCCGCACGCGCGGCTGGTGATCCGCAAGGGCTGCCGCCGGGACGTGGACAGCTACTCCGCCTTCACCGAGGCCGACCGGCGCACGCCGACGGGCCTGGCGGGCTACCTGCGGGAGCGCGGGGCGCGGCGGCTGTTCCTGGCCGGGCTGGCGACGGACTTCTGCGTGGGCTGGAGCGCGCTGGACGCCCGCGCGGCGGGGTTCGAGGCGCACGTGGTCGAGGACGCCTGCCGCGGCATTGACGCCGGGGGGTCGCTGGCCCGGGCGTGGTCGGCGATGGCGGCGGCCGGTGTGGAACGCACGGGCACGGCGGCGCTGACGGGCGGTTAAGCCGCCCTTCACCCGCCCCGGCCCAGGATGCCGCACGGACAGGAGGTTCGTGGAATGGACGAGTCCCAAGAGGGCAGCGTGCAGGACGGCGCGGCGCCGGAGAAGACGCTGTCGCAGGCGGAGATTGACGCCCTGCTGGGCTTCGACGGCGGCCCGGCCGGCGGCGGGGACCAGTCCGGGATGCAGCGCATCATCAGCGCCGGGCTGGTCAGCTACGAGCGGCTGCCGATGCTGGAAGTGGTGGTGGACCGGCTGGTCCGCATCATGAGCACCAGCCTGCGGAACTTCACGAGCGACAACGTGGAGGTCGGCATAGACAACATCGTCTCGCTCCGGTTCGGCGACTACCTGAACAGCATCCCGTTGCCGGCGATGCTGGCGGTGTTCAAGGTGGAGGAGTGGGACAACCACGGGCTGCTGGTGGTGGATTCCGCGCTGATCTACTCGATCATAGACGTGCTGCTGGGCGGGCGCCGCGGCACGGCGGCGATGCGGATCGAGGGGCGGCCCTACACCACCATCGAGCGCACCCTGGTCGAGCGGCTGGTGCGCCTGGTGCTGCAGGACATGACCGCCAGCTTCGAGCCGCTGACGCCCGCGACCCTGCGATTCGAACGGCTGGAGGTGAACCCGCGCTTCGCAATGGTGTCGCGCGCGTCCAACGCCGCGGTGCTGATCAAGCTGCGCGTGGACATGGAGGACCGGGGCGGGCGGCTGGAGATCATGCTGCCCTACGCGACGCTGGAGCCGGTGCGGGAGCTGCTGCTGCAGCAGTTCATGGGGGAGCGGTTCGGGCGGGACAGCATCTGGGAGAACCACCTTGCCGAGCAGCTATGGGACACCGAGGTGGACCTGGACGTCGTGCTCGACGAGCAGGTGATGCGGCTGTCCGACGTGATGGCGCTGCGGGTGGGGGACCGGATCACGCTGGGCGCTGCGCCGGGCACGCCGGTGCAGGTCCGGTGCGGCACGGTCCCGTTGTTCGACGCGCGCGTGGGGCGGCGCAAGGACCGGGTGGCGGTGCGGATCGGCCAGGAGTGCAGCCGCCCGGGCCGGGCGCCGTCCGGGCCTGAGCCGCCGGCGGCCTGAAGGGGCGGCGCGCGGGCCGTCCCGCTGCGGGCCGCCGCTTGGCCCGGTGCGCGCAAACCCGGTACCGGCCTGGCCACCGCCCGGACAGCCGATTGCAACGGCGGGGCGGCAGGGCGCGCTTGACCGCGCCTGGCCCACCCCGGATGGTCCGCGCCATGGCATCCCCCTCGAAGCACATCCGCCTCATGGCGTTCGACATGAACACTGTCGGCCACATCCAGCAGGGGCTGTGGACCCATCCGCGCGACCGCTCCGTCGAATACCGCACCCTGGAGCATTGGACCGATCTGGCCCGGACGTTGGAGCGCGGGCTGTTCGACGGGCTGTTCCTGGCGGACGTGCTGGGCGTCTATGACGTGCATGGCGGGTCGCCGGACCCGGCCATCCGCCACGCGGTGCAGGTGCCGGCCAACGATCCGCTGCTGCTGGTGCCGGCGATGGCCGCCGTGACGCAGCACCTAGGGTTCGGCGTTACGGTCAACCTCAGCTACGAGCCGCCGTTTCCCTTCGCCCGGCGCATGTCCACGCTGGACCACCTGACCCGGGGGCGGATCGGCTGGAACGTGGTGACGGGATACCTGGACAGCGCCGCGCGGGCGATGGGCCTGGATCGGCAGGCGAAGCACGACGACCGCTACGACGTGGCCGACGACTACATGCAGGTGGTCTATAAGCTGTGGGAGGGAAGCTGGGCGGACGATGCCGTGCGGGCGGACCGCGCCGCCGGAGTGTATGCCGACCCCGCCCGGGTCCGCGCCGTACGGCATGACGGGCCGCACTACCGGATGGACGCGGTCCATCTGGCGGAGCCGTCGCCGCAGCGGACGCCGGTGCTGTTCCAGGCGGGATCGTCGGGGCGGGGCAGGCGGTTCGCGGCGGGCCATGCCGAGTGCGTGTTCCTGAACGGGCAGGCGGCGCCGGCGCTGCGGACCATCGTGGACGACGTGCGCGCCGGGGCCGCCGCTGCCGGGCGTGCGCCGGGGGACGTGCTGGCCTTCGTGGGCGCGTCGCTGGTGGTGGCGGAAACAGATGCGCTGGCCCAGGCGAAGCTGGCCGACCTGCGCCGTTATGCCTCTGGCGAGGGCGCGCTGGTCCATGCTTCCGCCAGCATGGGCATCAACCTGGACGCCTACGGCATGGACGATCCGATCCAGGTGGTCGAAACCCAGGCCATACGCTCCAACCTGGAGGCCGTCGCGCGCAGCGCCCCGGTGATGACCAAGCGCAAGCTGCTGGACCGCATGGTGCTGGGCAGCCGTCAGGCCCCCATCGTGGGGTCGGCGGCGACGGTCGCCGATGCGCTGCAGGCGCTGGTGGAGGGGGCGGGCGTGGACGGCTTCATCCTGTCCCGCACGGTGGCGCCGGAGTGCGTGGAGGACGTGGTGGACCTGCTGGTGCCGGAGCTGCAGCGGCGCGGTTTGTATAAGGAGGCGTATGCGCCGGGCACGCTGCGGCGGAAGCTGTTCGGACGGGACCGGCTGCCGGACACGCACCCGGCGGCGGGGGTGCGGTGGGACTAGAAGCCTGTCAGCAACAGGTCCAGCGCCCGCGCGATCCGGTCATGCTCCCGGTCAAGGGATGCGACGGGCTGGCGCAACTCCGTCCGCGGGACGGTGGCTATGGCCTGGGTCACCATGACGGCCTCCTCGCCCACAACTGGGAACACCGGGTTGAGAACCTTCAGGGGCGGCTGGCTTTCTGACATCGGCACCAAAGGCAACACCGTGCGGGTGCTCAACCGTTCGAGCACGTCCGCCTGCACGTCCAGCAGCCACCCCCGGCCGCCGCGCGGCATGGGGTAAACGTTCAGGCGCGCCATCAGAACGTGCGGTATTCGGCGAGCGGGACTCCGTTCTGCTCGACGTGCAAGTTCCAGGCATCTATTGCCGCCTGGTTTTCCTCCTGCCATTGCCGGGCTTTGGCAGCGGCAACGTCAGCCCGCAGCCCGCGCTCGCACGCCTGCGAGACATCGACGTGGAGACGGTGCGCCTCGCTGACGAGGCTCTCGGGCAGGGCGACGTCAGTGGAGCAGAGCGGATCGGACTTCGACATGGCTGGAAGGATGTGCCGCCGCCATGCGCACGGTCAATCTGCATCTCGATCAAAAGGCAAAACGCCCTGCGCCGCGTCAGTGGCACACCGATGTAACTGGCCAGGTTCTCACGACGCGCCTATACCGCCCGCGTCAGCAACGGAGGCACCGCCATGATCAAGTTCTACTACCACCCCTCGCCCAACCCGCTGAAGGTCGCGCTGTTCCTGGAGGAAGCCGGGATGCCCTACGAGGTCGTGCCGGTGGACACCCGGCAGGGCCAGCAGTTCGCGCCGGAGTTCCTGGCCATCAACCCCAATGCCAAGACCCCGGCCATCACGGATGGCGACGCCACGGTGTTCGACAGCAACGCCATCCTGCTCTACCTCGCGGAGAAGTCCGGCCAGTTCCTGCCGGCCCCAGGCGACGCCGCACGCGGACAGATGCTGTCCTGGCTGATGTTCGTCGCCACGGGGATCGGGCCGTATTCCGGCCAGGCCGTCCACTTCAAGCATTTCGCCCCGGCGCCGAAGGACTACGCCGTCAACCGCTACGCCTACGAGGCCGAGCGGCACTACGGCATCCTGGACGCGCAGTTGGCGAAGCACCGCTACATGCTGGGCGACGCCTACACCCTCGTGGACATGGCGGTGTGGGGCTGGGCGCGGGTGGTGCCGTTCGTGCTGGGGCCGGACGCCTTCACGGGGCTGCCCAACCTGAAGCGCCATCTGGACGAGATCAACGCCCGTCCGGCGGCGCAGCGGGCGGAGGCGCTGAAGGCCAAGCACCCGATGAAGGCCGAGATGGACGACGAGGCCAAGCGCTTCATGTTCCCGCAGAACGCGCGGCTGGCGGCGGAGTAGGGCGTTCCCGCGGCGGTCATCCATCCCAGGTGGCAGCCGCCTGGTTGCAACGCGGTCGTTATGAGGGCGGCCCGCGCGATGGCAGGCCGAGGGCAGCGCGCGGCACCGCCCGTAGCCAGGCGTCGTCCTACTTTGCCGCTGCGACCGCCTTGCGGATGACCTCCTCCGCTGCGGCCTTGTCAGCCCAGCCCGTCACCTTCACCCACTTGCCCGGCTCCAGGTCCTTGTAGCGGGTGAAGAAGTGCTCGATGGCCTGGCGGGTGATGGCCGGCAGGTCCTCGATGCGATGCACGTCCGTGTATTGCGTGTGTATCTTGTCGTGCGGGACGCAGATGATCTTCTCGTCCTGCCCGCTCTCGTCCTCCATCTGCAACATGCCGATGGGGCGGCAGCGTATGACGGCGCCGGGCACCATGGCGGCGGGGGCCAGCACCAGGGCGTCGGCGGGGTCGCCGTCGTCGGCCAGCGTGCCAGGAATGAAGCCGTAGGCGGCGGGGTAGGCCATCGGCGTGAACAGGAAGCGGTCCACGAACACCGCGCCGCTCTCCTTGTCCACCTCGTACTTCACCTGGGACCCCTGAGGGATCTCGATCACCACGTTGATGTCGTGCGGCGCGTCCTTGCCGGTGGGTATCTTGGAGATGTCCATGCTGGTGCGTCCTCGGCCGTTCAATGGTGCGGGACCTATAGCCACGCGCGCCACCCTTGCCAACGCGCGCCGGGCTGGGCATCTATGCCGCAGGGGCGCCTGTAGCTCAGTTGGTTAGAGCGGACCGCTCATAACGGTTTGGTCGCAGGTTCGAGTCCTGCCGGGCGCACCACCTTGCCCCGCACCCCGGCGCGCCCCTAGAACCCACCGCCGCCCCACGCCCCAAGCCTCACGTCTAGGAGCCTACGCATGGCCAGCTACCAATACGTCTATGTCATGAAGGACGTGACCAAGGCCTTCCCCGGCGGGCGCGAGGTGTTCAAGGGCATCACCCTCTCCTTCCTGCCCGGCGTCAAGATCGGCATCCTGGGCGTGAACGGCGCCGGCAAGAGCACCCTGCTCAAGATCATGGCGGGGATCGAGACGGAGTACGGCGGCGAGGCGTGGGCCGCCGAGGGCGTGCGCATCGGCTACCTGGAGCAGGAGCCGAAGCTGGACGACAGCAAGAGCGTGGCCGAGAACGTGTCGCTGGCCTTCACGGACCTGAACGCGGCGCTGACCCGCTTCAACGCCATCAGCGAGCGCTTCGCCGAGCCGATGGACGATGACGAGATGACGGCGCTCCTGGCCGAGCAGGCGGAGCTGCAGGAGAAGATAGACGCCGAGGACGGCTGGGACCTGGACCGCCGCATAGACATCGCGCTGGACGCCCTGCGCTGCCCTCCGGCGGAGGCCAACGTGGCCCGGCTGTCGGGCGGGGAGCGCCGCCGGGTCGCGCTGTGCCGGCTGCTGCTGGAGAAGCCGGACCTGCTGCTGCTCGACGAGCCGACCAACCACCTGGACGCCGAGAGCGTCGCCTGGCTGGAGCACACGCTGCGCGAGTTCGCGGGCACGGTGATGATCATCACCCACGACCGCTATTTCCTGGACAACGTGACGAACTGGATCCTGGAGATCGAGCGCGGGCGCGGCTACCCGTTCGAGGGCAACTACTCGTCCTGGCTGGCGCAGAAGCGCAAGCGGTTGGCCCAGGAGGAGAAGGAGGAGAGCAGCCGGCAGCGGGCGCTGGCTGCGGAGGAGGAGTGGATACAGTCCAGCCCCCGCGCCCGGCAGACCAAGAGCCGCGCCCGCATTGCCAAGTACGAGGAGATGCAGGCGAAGTCGCAGGAGATGGCGACCGGCGTGGCCGAGATCGTCATACCGCCCGGTCCCCGCCTGGGCAGCCTGGTGATCGAGGCCGACAAGGTCCGCAAGGCCTTCGGCAACCGGCTGCTGATTGACGACTTGGACTTCAAGTTGCCGCCGGGCGGCATCGTCGGCGTCATCGGGCCGAACGGCGCGGGCAAGACCACGCTGTTCCGCATGATAACGGGGCAGGAGCATCCGGACGGCGGCAACCTGCGCGTGGGGGAGACGGTGAAGCTCGGCTACGTGGACCAGAGCCGCGACAGCCTGGACGCCGGCAAGTCCGTCTGGGAGGAGATCAGCGGAGGCACCGACGTGATCTACCTGGGCAAGCGCGCCGTCCCGTCCCGCGCCTACGTGGGGGCGTTCAACTTCAAGGGGTCGGACCAGCAGAAGAAGGTCGGCATCCTGTCCGGCGGGGAGCGCAACCGCGTCCACCTGGCGAAGATGCTGAAGTCCGAGAGCAACGTCATCCTGCTGGACGAGCCGACCAACGACCTGGACGTGGACACCCTGCGGGCGCTGGAGGAGGCGCTGTCGGAGTTCGCCGGGTGCGTGGTGGTCATCAGCCACGACCGCTGGTTCCTGGACCGCCTGGCGACGCACATCCTGGCCTTCGAGGGCGACAGCCACGTCGAGTGGTTCGAGGGCAACTTCCAGGCTTACGAGGAAGACAAGCGGCGACGTCTGGGCAACGACGCGACGGAGCCGCACCGCATCAAGTATCGGCCGTTGGCAAGGTAACGTCCTTCTCCCTCTCCCTCCGGAAAAGGGCCGGGGTGAGGGAGGGGGCAAGCGCTGCCCTTTCCCACGCAGGACCAACGCCACCATCGGCCAGGCGTGGCCCTGGCGGCTTCCCTCACCCCGGCCCTCTCCCGGAAGGAGAGGGAGAAGGCAGACTCTCCCCCCATGAACCCCCTATGGCACATACGCACGGGACGGCTGCACCTGTCGCCGGTTGGCTGGGCCGACTTGCAGGAGCTGGAGCGGCTCAAGTCCGACCCGGCGACCTACGCCCAGATGCTGGGGGGCGTCCGTACTTCCGGCCAGGTGGCGGAGGAGCTGGCGGCCGACACCCAGTACTGGGCCGCCCGCGGCGTGGGCATGTGGATCGCCCGCCCGGCCGGGGGCGGCCCGGCCCTGGGCCTGACCGGCATCCATGACCGCCCGGATGGGCGCAGCCCGGCGCTTCGCTTCGCCTTCACCCCAGCATCCCGCGGCCACGGCTACGCGCGGGAGGGGGCAGGCGCCGCACTGCGGTTCGCGCACGCCACCGGCATCATGCGCGTCTTCGCCGTCGCCAAGGACCGCAACATCGCCTCGCGCACCATCCTGGGCGCCATCGGCATGCGGACCTGCGACGCCTTCATGCGCGGCGGGGAGATGGTGACGGTGTATGAGAGCGTGGTGCAGCCCGTGCCCGAGTGGGGCGGGGAGCGGTCGCCTGCTCCCTCTCCCTCTCCCTCCGGGAGGGTGTTGGGGTGAGAGAGGCAGCACAGAGCGTGTTATCGTAGGGCGGAGCCATGCGCGCTGCCCTCGCCAGGGTTGGCGCTGGTGGCCTCCCTCACCCCGGCCCTCTCCCAGAGGGAGAGGGAGAAGGTGGCGCTTCCCCGGGACGTTCCGGCCAGTCGTGGCGGGGGTATCTCCCGCGCATGTCCTTGCGGGCGTCGGCCCAGGCGCCGCGCCAGAAGCCGGCCAGGTCCGCCGTGATGGCGATGGGGCGACCGGCGGGGGAGAGCAGGGCGAGTTGCAGCGGCACACGGCCGCCGGCCAGTTGCGGCGTGGCAGCCAGGCCGTAGAACGCCTGCGCCCGCGTGGAGGCCACCGGCACCGGGCCGCTGTAGTCCACCGCGGCCCGTCCGCCAGGAAGCTGCAAGTGGGTTGGCAGGTCGCGGTCCAGCCGGGCTGCGCGGTCCCAGCCGAGCGTGCCGCGCAGGATGGAGGCCAGGTCCAGCGCCGACACGTCCGCCAGGCGGGATGCGCCGTGCAGATGCGGGGTCAGCCAGTCCTGCACCCCTGCCGCCAGCGCCGCGTCGGACAGGTCGGGGGTGTCCGGGTCCAGGGTGCGGAGCAGCGCGGCGCGGGCCTGCAGGGCGCGGGCCGCGTCCGTCCAGGGCAGGGCGTCCATGCGCCGCGCGACGGCGGCGGCCAGAACCGCGGCGGTGTCGGCGGGGTCGGCAGGCACGGTGCGGTCGTCCAGCACCAGCGCGCCCAGCCGCCGGCGACGGCGGGACAGCACGGCGCCCGTGCCGGGGTCGAAGGCGTGCTCGGCCGTTTCCGTCACCTGGGCGGCGATGGAGGGCGGCAGGTTGTCCGGGTCGAGCGGGGCGGCCAGGCGGATGCGGGCGGATGCCTTCAGGTCCAGGCTGGCGACGGCCAGCAGGGACGCCTTGGCGAGCGGGTCCGTGACCGCCAGCCGCGCGCCGCCGCCGCCGGACAGGCGGAACGACCCAGGCTCGCCCCGGCGCTGGGCGATGCGGTCGGGAAAGGCGGCGGCCAGCAGCGCACCGGGGTCGCCGGATGGTTCGGCATTCGCGCGCAACCGGCGTTTGTAGGCGGCGGCCTGGCGGCGGATGCGGCTGACGGCGCCGCGGTCCACGTCTCCGCCGCCTCCGCCGGCCAGGGCGTCCAGGCGTAGCTGCACGTCCGCCGGGGCGTCGCGCCCACGGAAGGGGTCGCGTTCCTCCAGCAGCGCAGCCAGTTCGGCTGCGCGGGCGGCTTGGGCGGGCGTTGCCGCCGCCAGCATCATGGCGCCGAGGCGGGGATGCGCGCCGAGCGCCGCCATGCGTTGGCCGAGCGGGGTGATGCGTCCCGCCGCATCCAGCGCGCCCAGGCCGGCCAGCAGCGCCGCCGCCGCGGCCAGCGCGCCGGCAGGCGGCGGGTCGGGAAAGGGCAGGGCGGCGGGCGGCGTGCCCCAGGCGACGCAGTCCAGTAGCAGGCCGGATAGCTCGGCCTCGAAGATGTCGGGCCGGTCGTAGGGGGCCAGGCCGCGGTGCAGGGCCGGGGTCCAGAGGCGTATGGCGACGCCCGGGCCTTCGCGTCCGGCGCGGCCCGCCCGCTGGTCGGCGGCGGCGCGGCTGACGCGGAGCGTCGCCAGGCGCGTCAGGCCGGTGGCGGCGTCCAGCCGCGGGGAGCGGCGCCAGCCGCCGTCCACGACGATGCGGACGCCGGGGACAGTCAGGGAGGTCTCGGCGATGCTGGTGGCCAGGACCACGCGGCGGCCCCCCTCACCTGTATCCGGGGCGGGACGCAGGGCGCGGTCCTGCTCGGCGGGCGGGAGGTCGCCGTGCAGGGGCAGGACCAGGGCGCCGCAGCCGGACAGGGCGGCCTCGGCGCGTCGGATTTCGCCCATGCCGGGCAGGAACGCCAGCACGTCGCCGTCGTGCCGGGCCAGGGCGGCGCGGACGGCGCGGGCCAGGGCGTCGGGCAGGTCGCGCACGTCCGGCACGTCGCGGGCGGCGTGCTCGGTCGCCACGGGAAACATGCGCCCGGCGCTCTCGATCACCGGGCCGTTCAGCAGGGTGGACAGGCGGGCGCCGTCCAGGGTGGCGGACATGGCAAGCAGGCGCAGCTCCGGGCGGAGCATGCGCTGCAGGTCGAGCAGCAGGGCCATGGCGAGGTCGGCTTCCAACGCGCGCTCGTGGACCTCGTCCAGCAGGACCGCGGCGACGCCGTCCAAGGTGGGGTCGCCGTGCAGGCGGCGGACGAGCAGGCCCTCGGTCACGACCTCGATGCGGGTAGCGTCGGAGACGGCGCTGTCGAGGCGGGTGCGGTAGCCGACGCGCTGGCCGACGGGTTCGCCCAGGAGGGAGGCCATACGGGTCGCGGCGGCGCGGGCGGCGAGGCGGCGGGGTTCCAGCACCAGAATGCGGCCATCGCCGCGCCAGGGGGCGTCCAGCAGGGCCAGCGGCACCAGCGTGGTCTTGCCTGCGCCGGGCGGAGCGACGAGCACGGCGTTGCCGCCGCGCGCCAGGGCGGCGAGCAGGGCCGGCAGGGCGTCGGCGACGGGCAGATCTGGCAACATCCCGCACGGGGTAGCCCGGCGCGGCGCGGCTGCGAAGTGGCGCTTTGCCCGGCGCCTCCCTTATATGGGGGCATGAAGTGGTTGGCCCTGATCCCCCTGCTGCTTGCCGCCCCGTTTGCAACTCCGGCTTGGGCCGGGGAAAGCGCGCCCGTGCGCAGCAGCCGCGCGGTGGTGACGCTGGTGTCGGACACCGACGCCGTGCGGCCCGGCCAGCCGCTGCGCCTGGGGCTGCGGATGCGGATGGCGCCGGGCTGGCACACCTACTGGCGCAACCCGGGCGACGCCGGGGTGCCGCCCGAGCTGACGCTGACCCTGCCACCCGGGGTGACGGCTGGCGACCTGCAATGGCCGACGCCGGTGCGCCTGCCGGAAGGACCGGTGATGACCTACGGCTACACCGGCGAGGTCGTGCTGCCCGTGGCCCTGACGCCTGGCCCGGACCCGCTGCATGTGGAAGCCACGGCGACCTGGCTGGTGTGCGAGAAGATCTGCGTGCCGGAGGAGGGCAGCTTCACGCTCGACCTTCCGGGGGGTGCGCCTGCACCCTCCGCCGAGGCGGCGCTGTTCGACGCTGCCGCAGTGCGTATGCCGCGGCCCTCGCCGTTCGCGGCGACGGTTGCGCCGGACGGGAGGCTGACGCTGCGCGGGGCCGGGCTGTCGGGGGCGGCGGTGCGTGAGGCGTGGTTCCTGCCGGCGGTTTGGGGCGGGGTGGAGAACGCCGCGCCGCAGGTGCTGACGGTGGGTGATGGCGCGGTGTCGCTGGCCCTGAAGCCGGGCCAGGCGTTCAAGGCGGACGCCAACCTGGCCGGCACGGTCGTGCTGCGTGATGGCGGCGGGCAGGAGACGTATCTGAGCGTGGACGCCGTGCCCGGGGCCGCGCCGGCCCCATACACAAACACAGCCGCGGCGGCTGTGCCGTTGGCGCAGACGCTGTTGCTGGCGTTGCTGGGCGGGCTGCTGCTGAACCTGATGCCCTGCGTGTTCCCGGTGCTGGCGATGAAGGCGATGGCGTTGGCCCGGCTGTCCGGGGCGGCGTTGGGAGAGGTGCGGCGGCACGCGCTGTCCTACACGGCGGGCGTCATGGTGGCATTCGGCGTGCTGGGGCTGGCGCTGCTGGGGCTGCGCGCGGCGGGCGGGGCGGCGGGGTGGGGCTTCCAGTTCCAGTCGCCCGCCTTCGTGGCGGCGATGGCTTGGGTGCTGTTCGGGGTGGGGCTGAACCTGTCTGGGGTTTACCAGGTTGGCGGGCGGCTGGCCGGGGCAGGGCAGGGTCTGGCGTCACGGGGCGGGCACGCCGGCAGCTTTGCGACGGGGGCGCTGGCGGTGCTGGTGGCGACGCCCTGCACGGCGCCTTTCATGGGTGCGGCCATCGCGGCGGCGCTGGCGGCGCCGGCGGCGGTGACGCTGCTGGTGTTCCTGGCGATGGGGCTGGGGTTGGCGGCGCCCTATGCCGTGCTGGCGCTGATCCCGGCGGCATCCCGGCTGCTGCCGCGTCCGGGTGCATGGATGGACGTGCTGCGCGGGGTGCTGGCGTTCCCGATGTATGCCGCCGCGGCGTGGCTGGTCTGGGTGGTCAGCCAGCAGGCCGGGCCGGATGGCGTGCTGGCGGCGCTGGGCGGGCTGCTGCTGGTGGGCTTCGCGGCGTGGTCCCTGGGGCTGGCGCAGGGGTCGCGCCGGCCTTGGCTGGGCCGTGGGGCCGCGCTGGCCGCCGCCGTCGTGGCCGCGGCGTTGCTGCCGGCGCTGAGCGTGGCATCCGCCGGGCCGGTCCAGGCCGCGTCATCCGAGGCGGCATCCGGGGGGTCGGAGCCGTATTCGCCCGCCCGCCTGGCCAGCCTGCGGGCCGAGAACCGTCCGGTGTTCGTGAACATGACCGCGGCTTGGTGCGTGTCCTGCCTGGTGAACGAGCGGGTTGCGCTGTCGCCAGCCGCCGTGCGCGACGCCTTCGCCGCCCGCGGCGTCGCCTACCTGAAAGGCGACTGGACCCGTGGCGACCCGGTCATCACCGCCTACCTGCGGGAGCATGGGCGGGACGGGGTGCCGCTGTATGTGTTCTATCCCGCGGGGGCGGGGGCGCCCGAGGTGCTGCCGCAAATCCTGACCGAGAGTGCCGTGCTGGACCAGATTAACAAGATTGGAGGCTGACGTCATGATGCATCGCCGCACCCTGTTCCTGGCCACCGTTGGGGCCGTGGGAACCTTGGCCCTGCCGCGCGCCGGGCTAGCCGCCCCGCGCATCGGTGCGGCTGCGCCCGACTTCACCTGCCTGGACAGCAACGGCCAGGCGGTGCGCCTATCCGGCCTGCGCGGGCGACTGGTGGTGCTGGAGTGGACCAACGACGGCTGCCCGTTCGTGCAGAAGTGGTATCGCACCGGCGCCATGCAGGCGCTGCAGCGGGACGCCGCCGGGCTGGGCGCGGCATGGCTGTCCGTCATCAGCTCCGCCCCTGGCGAGCAGGGCGCGGTGGACGGCCCGCGCGCCAACGAGCTGACGCGGAGCCGCAATGCCGCCCCGGCGCATGTGCTGCTGGACCCGAAGGGGGAGGTGGGCCGGCTATATGACGCGCAGACGACGCCGCACATCTTCATGATCACTGCCGATGGCGCGCTGGGCTACATGGGCGGCGCTGACAGCATCGCCTCCACACGCGATGAGGATCTGGCTAAGGCAAAGCCCTACGCCCGCAACGCGCTGACGGCCCTGGCCGCAGGCAGCCCGGCGCCGGAGGCCGCGACGCGCCCGTATGGCTGCACCGTCAAGTATGCGGCATAGACGGGAGGAACAAGGAGATGCCTGTGCCGCCGCCGAGCAAGGCAATGCCCCTCGCGCGGCGTCCGGGCGGCGTGCCCGCTTTCTACCGGAGTGTCCTGGCCTTTGGCTGTGCCTTGGTTCTGCAGGGTTGCGTCGCGCCGCAGTTGCCAACTCATCCGCCAGTACCACCCGTTCTGGCGGAGACCGTGCCCGCGCCGCCCCCCTCCCGCATCGCGCTGATCTGGCGCCCCGGTCACTATGATTGGGACGGTGCCCAGTATGCCTGGAGGGCGGGAGAGTGGGTTGACCGTGCGGGCCACGGCACGCTGTGGCAGGACGGCTACTGGACGCAGTCGGGCGGCAGGGCCGCTTGGGTGCAGGCGCACTGGATTTAGGGAACGCCTCAGCCGGCACGGCCAGCAAGATGCGTCCGCATCCATTGGAAGCGCTTCCGACCTGGCGGGGCCTTCACCGCGGGACCTGTGAACGTGCGGGCCAGCATGGCACCCGTATTGCCCCCGTTTCTGGGCCGTGCAGCGCGGGGCCTTGCGGGTGTTCCAAAGCAGGCGGCGGCACCTTGCCGTGCGCGGCACCTCAACAGTTCTTCGGTGCCCTATGCGGTCAAGCCGACGCCTGATCCGCTTGGCGCAGCGTCAACGCAGAAGGTCCGGCGTCAGCGCGGGGCTGGCTTGGCTGCCTCGTCGGCCTGGGCATCAGGCGCGCTGGCCATGCCTGCAGCCAGTGTCCCGCCCGGCGCAGGCGGGCTGTCAGGCTTGGACTCAGGGGCAAGGGTCGCCTCGGCCTGCGGAGGAGCGACCGGCACCGGTGACGGCTGGGGCTGGCCCTGCTCCCGGCCGTCCTTCTGCGGCTGGAGTGGAATGATGAACGGCTGCGCCAGGGCTGGCGTGGCCAACAGCAGCGGCATCAACAGGGCGGCGAACTTCATGTCACGCTCCATAGGTGTGGGCGACGGCCCAGGGGTCACGGAATCGACTGGAACGTGCGGGTCCCGTCCGGGCCAACCGTATAGGTGCCGAGGATTGGGCGACGGTCCCCCGACGGCTCCCAGCCCGGGTTGGAGAGGTCTGGACGCAGGCGCGGCGGTGCGGCGTAGCCGTATCCGGACCCGGCATCAGCGCGTTCCCGCATATCCTGCTGCGGAGGGCGCGGCAGACGGGACTGTGGCGGGGCATAAGGAATGGCTGCCTCCCGCGGGCGGGTGTCGGCTTGACGCAGGACGGCGTCGGGCCGACGACGCGGCAGTACGGACGGCATTGGCCTGATGACTTCGTTGGACGGCTGCGCGGCAACCCGGTCGGGCGTGGGCGGGATGGGGGCCTGGGACGCAGGCGTAGGCGTCCCGGATTGGAGGCTGGGCTGGGCCTCGACGGGGTGCGGCACCGCGGGGAGTTGCGGCGGCGCGGGCGCCACGTCCAGGGCGCGTGCGGGCGCCGCAGGGCTTTGAGGCTGCACCAGCGATGCGGGTTCAGTGGTAGACGGAACCTGCACGCGTTGCGGCGTCGCCGCATTGACGGAGATGGGCAGAGGAGGCGCTGCTTCCGATCCATACCGCCGTCCAATCGCCACCCCCAACGCGACGCATGACGCCATGCCTAGTCCGATAGCGGCCCAGGCGGCTGCCGGACGCTTGCGGGCCGGTGCGGACAAGGGTGGACGCGCCGTTGGCAAAGGCGGCGCGGAGCGTGGTGCGGACCCAGCGGGAGCCTTGTCGACTGCCGGTCTCCGCGTTGCCGACGAGCGCAGCACCGGCTCCTGCAACAATGGCTCTTGCAGCACAGGCTCACGCAGCGCCGACTCATACAGAAGCAACCCTGGCAGCGGGGCGTCTGCGATCACCAGCCGCGGCGTGGAGGATGGCAGCGGGATGACCTGCGGGACGTCCGGCGGCAGATCATCCTCCCTGTCCCAGGACGCGGGCGGGGAAACGGTCTCCCCTGCTGCAGCGGCGATGGCGAGGGCGCCGGCCAGGCGGGCGCGTAGGACCGACAGCTCCGTCCCCTCCAGGCCGGACAGCCCCTCCGCCCCAGCCAGCACCAGCCGCAAGGCTGGCGCGGTGCGGCAGGCGAACTGCAGGTAGCGGAGCGCGCTGGGCTGCATCGCCGCGGCGCCGGTGACGAGCAGAACGATGCAGCCGCAGGTGCCGCCGGGGTCGGTCAGCGCCTTGGACCCGCGCTCCAGCACCTCGTCGTCCTGCGCCTGCGGACATGGTTGTTGGGCGACCTGCGCCATCAGCCCTGACAGGCTCAACCCGCCTGGAGCGTGGGCGGACACCTGCAGCGCCCGGCACTGCCGGGCAGCCAGCGCCTGCGCCGCGGCCTCCAGCACCGGCTGAGCGTCGGCGGACCCCGCCAGCATCACATCCCGGCCCGCCAGCACCGCATCCACGACACGGCGTGCGACGTCATGGTCCAGCACAGGCAACTCGAAGCAGTGCGTGTCCAAGGCGAACCCCGTTTGCGGCCAGATGCTAGGAACAGATTAACCACCTGGCCGCACCCCTTCAAGCGGGCGTACGGCTGGACTGCATGTGAGACGCGGCTGGGCCATGCCGGTTCCGTGCGCGGCGTCAGCTCTCCGAGACGTCAGCTCTCTGGGACATCAGCTCTCCGGGGCGGCGGTGTCGCGTGCCGGCGGCGAGGCCGGCGCAGGCCCAGGGCCGCCGGCGGCAGGCACTGCAGGCGCTGGGTTGCCGGAGGCGGGGTTGATGGGCAAGGGCTTGCCCGGCGCGGACAGGTCCTGCTGCTGCACCGCTGCGGGCGCGGGAGCGGTCTCCACGCCCTGCAACTGGTCCTTCAGCGCGCGCCGAACCTGGAACTCGAACTCGACGTTCATGTCGTCCATCATGGCGCGCGTCATGGCTTGCAGCGCCGCGGGCAGGGCTGCGGGCCGGGGCAGGGCGGCGGTGCGGGTGACGCGGGCCTCGGCAAAGCCGGCCCGCGCGCCGTCCGGCCCCAGCACGTCCAGGTGGACGGCCATGACGCCGGACAGACGGCCGCCGGCATCCCTGATCTCCGCCGCGTCCACCACGAAGGCCGCCCGCCCTGCGGCGCCCCCGGCGCTGATCCTGTCCTGCGCCATGCGGCGCAGCGCCTGGCCCGGCGGCAGGGGATTCAGGACGTCCAGCGGCCCGCCCTGCGGCGCGTCGCCCACATCCACCGACGCCACGTTCAGCCGCAGCGGCGTCAGATAGTCGTAGCGCGGCGGCGCGGCGCCCACCCGCGCCGGCGGCGGGTCATCGCCCCGGCACGCGGCCGCCAGCAGCGGCAGCAGCAGCGCGGCCCGGCGGCGCATCTAGCCCGCGGCCTTGCCGTGGACCTCGTTGCGCCCGAACCGGAAGTCCAGGTTGCAGAACTCGCAGGTCATGACAATGTCGCCCTCCACCGCCATGTGGTCCAGGTCGTCCACCGGGAACGTCTCCAGGATGCCGGACAGGCGGGCGCGGGAGCAGCGGCAGCCATAAGCCAGGGCGCGGTTGCGGTCGGCCGCCACGCCCTCGGTTCCGAACAGGTTGTACAACAGGCGGTCGGGCTGCAGGCCGTCGTCCAGCAACTCGGATTCCTTGAGCGTCGCGGCCAAGGCCGTGGCGGTGCGCCAGCTCTCCGCCTGGGCGTCCTCGTCCATCTCCTCGTCCAGGCCGCCCTCGCGCGCCACGCGCTCCAGGATCAAGGCGCCGGCCCGCCAGCCCAAGGGGGTGTGGGCGCAGGCCAGGCGGACGGTGCATTGCAGCTGCTCACTGGTCTCGAAGTAGTGCAGCGCCATGTCGGCCAGGCTGTCGCCCTCGATGCTGACGATGCCTTGGTGCCGCTCCCGATCCGGCCCTTGGTCCACGCTGAAGGCCAGGTAGCCCTGGCCGAGCAGGGCGGCGGCTGACGGGTTCTCGTCCACGGCGAGCAAGGTGGCCAGCTTGTCGGCGTCGGCGCGGGCGTAGCCGCGGAGCGCCCCGGCCTCGGTGCAGTCGGCCAGCAGCATCGGCAGCGCGCCGTCGCCCTTGGCCTGCAGGCTGAACGAGCCGCGGAACTTCAGCGCCGTGGCGAGCGCCGCCGTGAGGGCGAGGGCCTGGCCGGTAAGGGCGGTGACGACGGGGTGGTTGTGGTGCCGGGTCAGCAGCGCATCGGCCAGCGGGCCGAGCCGCACGAGCCGCCCGCGCACGGGCCGGCCGGGCAGGTAGAAGGGGGTGATGCCGCGGGGCACCACGATGTCGGGCACGTCGGGGCGGGCGCTGTCCAGGAAGGCAGGGGTCGTTGTCATGTCTCCTTATGTAGGGAGCAGGGCGGCGGAGGTGAACCTGTCTGGGGGTGTTAGGAGTGCTGGGGATGGCCGCGATGGCTGGAGTTCAGCTGAGTGCAGGCATTGTCTGGGGGGTTTGCTTTTCGCCAACGGCCCGAAATGTGCGGGACAGTCTTCCGGGCGACCCGCACATGCCGTTGTCCGCAGATAAAAGGTGGGAGTCGGCTGGGGGACCTGGATTCGAACCAAGGCTTTCCGAGTCAGAGTCGGAAGTTCTACCGCTAAACTATCCCCCAGCAGCGCAGCACCGCCAGCGCCTGGGCACCTATCACGCCTGTGCCGCCGGCGGCAACCACCCACCACGGAATATGACGCTTCCGTGCATCTCGGCACTCGCACATCCCCCGAACCCGGCCCATGTTGGTTCCTGAAAGGCTCCATCATGGCCGAGGCCGCCGCGACCCATCCCGACCACACCCACCGCCATGCCCACCGTCATGCGCCGGGGCAGGCCCATGGACGCGACGCGTCGGCGTTCGCAGCGCTTGACCTCGGCACCAACAACTGCCGTCTCCTGGTCGGCGCCCCCACGGGGGAAGGCTTCCGCGTCCTGGACAGCTTCAGCCGCATCGTCCGCTTGGGGGAGGGGCTGCAAAGCTCCGGCCAGCTCAGCCCTCCTGCCATGGACCGCGCGATTGAGGCGCTGCACGGATGCGCCGCCCGCCTCGCGCGCCGTCCGGTCCGCGCCGTCCGGGCCATCGCCACCGAAGCGTGCCGGCGCGCCGTCAACGGCCCGCAGTTCCTGGCGCGGGTCGAGGCCGAGACCGGGCTGCACTTCGACGTGATCTCGACCCGGGAGGAGGCGGAGCTGGCACTGGAGAGCTGCAGCCCGCTGCTGCGCGGCGCCGGGCGGCGGGCGCTGCTGTTCGATATCGGCGGCGGCTCGACCGAGCTGGCCTGGGTGCGCCTGCCCGGCGCCGGCGCCCCGCCGGAGCTGATCGGCTACGCCTCGCTTCCCGTGGGCGTCGTGACCTTGTCCGAGCAGTCCGGCGCGGGTGCCTTCACGCCGGCCGGGTTCGAGGCGATGGTGGACTCCGTGGCCAGCCGGCTGCTGCCGTTCGAGCGCACGCACTGCATCCGGCAGGAGGCACGGGGCGGCGGCGTACTCATGCTCGGCACCAGCGGCACCGTGACGACCCTGGCGGGCGTGGCGCTGGGCCTGGACCGCTACCGGCGCGCGTTGATTGACGGCACGACCTTGTCCGTGGACGATGCCGACCGGGCGCTGGACACCGTGCGGGACCTTGGCCGCGCCGGGCTGGCGCTGCACCCCTGCGTGGGGGCGGACCGGGCGGATTACGTTCTGCCGGGCTGCGCCATCTTCGAGGCGATCCGCAGGCTGTGGCCGCTCGGCCCCGTGATCGTCGCTGACCGGGGACTGCGGGAAGGAATGCTGCTGCGGCTGATGCGCCGCCAAGCCGCGCGGCAGCCGCACCGGCAGCAGCCCCATCGTGAGCAGCCGGGCCACCAGGGGTCGCCAAGCCGCACGGAAGCGCCTACGACCTCATCTGCGTGACCCCAGCATGACCCCAGCATGACCGACGACCCCGCCGCGCGGCACAGCCGCAAGTTCAAGGCCGCCATCCCGTCCCGCGGCCTGTCCGTCCCGCTCAAGACCGCGATGGGGCGCACCACCGCGTCCCAGAAGTGGCTGGCGCGGCAGTTGAACGATCCCTACGTCCGCGCCGCCAAGGAGCAGGGGTGGCGGTCCCGCGCCGCGTTCAAGCTGCTGGAGCTGGATGACCGCTACCACCTGATCGGCAAGGGGTGCCGGGTGGTGGACCTGGGCGCGGCGCCGGGCGGCTGGGCGCAGGTGGCGGTCAAGCGCGGCGCGGCGCGGGTGGTCGGCGTGGATCTGCTGCCGATGGACCCGGTGCAGGGCGCAACGATCCTGGTCGGCGACTTCATGGACGACGCCATGCCCGACCAGCTCCGCGCCCTGCTGGGCGGCCCGGCGGACCTCGTGCTGTCCGACATGGCACCCAACACCACGGGGCACAACGCGACGGACCACATGCGGATCATGGGCCTGGCGGAGCTGGCGCTGCACTTTGCAATGCAGGTGCTGGTGCCGGGCGGGGCATTCGTGGCCAAGGTGTTCCAGGGCGGGTCGGAGCGGACGATGCTGGAGGAGATGAAACGGCACTTCACGGTGGTCCGCCACGCCAAGCCGCCGGCCAGCCGTAAGGGGTCGAGCGAGCTTTACGTGGTGGCCACGGGGTTCAAGGGACCTGCGTAGCCGATCCTTGCTCCCGCGCTGAAAGAAGGCCGGGGTGAGAGGGCTTTGGCCGCGGAGCCGGCCGCAAACAGGGCTGGCGCCCCGTTGCCGCTCTCCCGGCTGCACTTTCGTGGGACACCCTCACCTCGACCGTGAACTGTTCCCTGGTTTTATCTCCGGAGGGCGACGGAGCGAGCGCCTCCCGATCCTCGTCATCCGCCCGTGCTTGCGCCCCCTTGGCGTGGAGCCTATGTGGACGTGCCAAGGATGGGGACCCGCGCCGGGCCGCCCGAGGATGGAAGGTCCCCCGCCATGGCCCCCGATCATATGACGCTCGGCTCTGCCAGCGCCGCCACTGGCCTTCGGATAGACGAGGCGCTGGCCTTCGACGATGTGCTGATCGTGCCGGGCTACTCGCAGGTGCTGCCGTCCAACGTCAGCACCTTGGCGCGGCTGACCCGCACCATCAGCCTGAACATCCCCCTGATCGCCGCCGCGATGGACACGGTGACGGAGGGAGCGATGGCGATTGCGATGGCGCAGTTGGGCGGCATCGGCGTCGTCCACAAGAACCTGGACATCGCCGAGCAGGCCGCCCAGGTCCGCCGGGTCAAGAAGTTCGAGAGCGGGATGGTCGTGAACCCGCTGACGATCCATCCCGACCAGACCCTGGCCGAAGCCCGCGCCATGATGGCCCAGCACCACATCAGCGGCTTCCCCGTGGTGGAGCGCGACACCGGGCGGCTGGTCGGCATCCTCACCAACCGCGACGTGCGCTTCGCCACCGACCCCTCCACCCGCGTGTATGAGCTGATGACGCGGGAGAACCTCATCACCGTCTCCGGCGAGGTCGGCCATGACGAGGCCCGGCACCTGCTGCACCGCCACCGGATCGAGAAGCTGCTGGTGGTGGACGACGCCTACCGCTGCGTCGGGCTGATCACCGTCAAGGACATGGAGAAGGCGCAGACCCACCCGCTGGCCAACAAGGACGAGCTGGGCCGCCTGCGCGCCGCGGCGGCGACGGGGGTGGGTGACGACGGCTATGCCCGCGCCCAGGCGCTGGTGGCGGCCGAGGTGGACGTGATCGTGGTGGACACCGCGCACGGCCACAGCGCGGGCGTGCTGGGCGCCGTGGAGCGGATCAAGCGCCTGTCCAACGCCGTGCAGATCATCGCCGGCAACGTCGCGACGCCGGAGGGCGCGCTGGCGCTGATCGAGGCCGGGGCGGACAGCGTCAAGATCGGCATCGGCCCCGGCAGCATCTGCACCACCCGCATCGTCGCCGGCGTCGGCGTGCCGCAGTTCACCGCCGTGATGGAGACGGCGGCGGCCTGCCGGGAGCGCGGGGTGCCCGCCATCGCGGACGGCGGCATACGCACGTCGGGCGACCTGGTGAAGGCCATCGGCGCCGGCGCGGACTGCGCGATGGTCGGCAGCCTGCTGGCCGGCACGGAGGAGGCGCCGGGCGAGGTGTTCCTGTATGAGGGCCGGTCCTTCAAGTCCTACCGCGGCATGGGCAGCATCGGCGCGATGGCGCGGGGGTCGGCGGACCGGTATTTCCAGCAAGAGATCAAGGACACGCTGAAGCTGGTGCCGGAGGGGATCGAGGGCCGGGTGGGCTACAAGGGTCCGGTGTCGTCGGTGGTGCATCAGTTGGTCGGCGGGCTGCGCGCCGGCATGGGCTACACCGGCAGCGCGACCATCGAGGAGTTGCAGCGCAACACCCGCTTCCGCCGGATCACCGGGGCCGGGTTGCGGGAGAGCCACGTGCATGACGTGGCGATCACGCGCGAAGCGCCGAACTACCGCCAGGGCGGGTGAGCGGTCCTTGGTGATCCGCGCCGTCGTGTTCGACGCCTACGGCACCCTGTTGGACGTCCACGGTGCCATGCAGCGCCACGCCGCCCGGTTGCCGCCGGATTGGGAGCGGATCAGCACGGAGTGGCGCACCAAGCAGGTCGAATACACCTGGGTGGACACCCTGACCGGCCACCACCGGCGCGACTTCTGGCAGGTCACGCAGGACGCCCTGGCGTTCGTCGCCGCCCGCCACCGCATCACCGACCCGTCCGTGCTGCAAGCCCTGCTGGACGCCTACCGCCGGCTGCCCGCCTACCCCGACGCGGCCCCGGCGCTGCAAGTCCTGCGCGCACGCGGGCTGCGGACCGCCATCTTGTCCAATGGCGAACCCGGCATGTTGCATGAGGCCGTGGACGCCGCCGGCCTGGCGCCCCTGCTGGATGCCGTGCTGTCCGTCGAGGATGCTGCGACCTTCAAGCCGGACCGGCGGGTGTATCAGTTGGCCGAGGATCATTTCAGCCTGCCGCCGGGCCAGATGGCCTTCGTGTCGTCCAACGCCTGGGACGCCCAGGCTGCCGCGGCAGCAGGCTTCCGGGTGTTCTGGTGCAACCGCACGGTCCAGCCCGATGAATACGGCCTGCGCGCCGCGGCGGCCGAGGTGCCGTCCCTGTCCGCCCTGCCGGCCCTGCTGGCGTGACGCCCGCCGCGCGGCTGGCCGCCTCCATCGAGCTGCTGACCGAAATCGGGGAGCATCCCCGCCGCCCCGCGGACGCTGTGGCGAACGACTACTTCCGCGCCCGCCGCTTCATCGGCTCGGGCGACCGCCGGGCCGTGTCGGACCGGGCTTGGCGCGTGCTGCGCGAGCGCCGCCGGCTCGGCTGGTGGCTGGACCATGCCGGCACCGCGCCCACGCCGCGCATGCTGGTGGCAGCCTCCCTGCTGCTGGAGGGCTGGACGGCTGCAGGCGTCGCTCAAAGTTACTCCGGCGGCCAGTACGGCCCGGCGCCGCTGCTGCAGCCCGAAACCGCCGCCGTCCGCGCGCTGGAGGGTCGAACCCTGCAACACCCGGACATGCCGGACGCCGTGGTGGCCGAGGTGCCAGATTGGGTGCTGCCCCACCTGCAAGCCCGCTTCGGCGACCGGCTGCGGGCGGAGATGGACGCCGCGCTCGACCCCGCGCCGCTGGACCTGCGCGTGAACCTCCTGCGCGGCACGCGGGACGACGCCCGCGCCGCCCTGCTGGCGGAAGGGCTGGAGGCGGCGCCGACGCCGCTCTCCCCTTGGGGCCTGCGCATAGATGGCCGCCGTGCCGTGACCAGTGGCCCGGCGTTCCAGACGGGGCTGGTGGAGATACAGGACGAGGGCAGCCAGCTCGTTGCGGCCCTGGTGGGCGCCACGCCCGACATGCGCGTCGTGGACTGGTGCGCCGGGGCAGGGGGCAAGACGCTGGCCCTGGCGATGCTGATGCGGAACCGCGGCCAGCTCGTCGCCTGCGACGTATCCGCGCCCCGGCTGGAGGGTGCCACCCGCCGCCTGCGCCGCGCCGGGGTCAGCAACACGGAGCGGCATCTGGTCGCCCCCGGGGACAAGTGGGCCAAGCGCCGGGCCGGCACCTTCGACCGCGTGCTGGTGGACGCGCCCTGCACCGGCACCGGCACCTGGCGCCGCAACCCGGACGCCCGGCTGCGCCTGCGGGAACTGGACTTGGACGAGCTGCGCCCGAAGCAGGCCGGCATCCTGGACGCCGCCGCGCGTCTGGTGCGGGTCGGCGGGCGGCTGGTGTATGCGACGTGCTCCCTGCTGATGGAGGAGAATGAGGCGCAGGTGGACGCCTTCCTGGCCCGCACCCTAGGCTTCCACGTCGTGCCGCTGGATCAGGCCTGGACGCTGGACGCCCCCGTGCCGTGTCCCGGTCCCTACCTCTCCCTGACTCCGCTGCGCCATGGCACCGATGGCTTCTTCGGAGCCGTGCTGGAGCGGGCGGCCTGATGCTGGTCCGTCCGGCGCGTCCGGACGATGCGGCGGGGATCGCGGCGGTCCATGTCCCGGCGTGGCAAGGCGCCTATGCCGGCATCCTGCCACAAGCCTACCTGGCCGGCATGTCCCGCGGGCGCCAGGCCGCCTACTACCATGCCCGAATCCTGGCCGGCCCCGGCGTGTTCGTGGCCGCCGCGCCCGGCGTGATCGGCTTCGCCACCGCCGCCCGCCCGCGCACGCGGGGGCTGGGTGATGGCGAGATCGAGACTCTCTACGTGTTGGATGATTGGCGCGAGCAGGGCGTGGGCCGCGGCCTGCTGCGCGCCGCCGCCAGGCACCTGCACGATGCCGGATGCGGCAGCGCGTTCCTGTGGGTGCTGCGCGACAACCCGAGCCGCTGGTTCTACGAGCGCATGGGCGGACGCGCGGCGATGGAGTCCGATGTGCGGGTGGCCGGGACGGCGGTGCCGCAGGTGGCCTTCGTGTGGGACCCGATCACGCCGCTGCTGGGCCTCGCCCCATCCACGGACGCACCGGGATAGGCAGCGCGCCGCCGCCCTAAACGGGACACGATGCTGCGCGAGCCTGGGCTTCATCCGCCCAGCAAGGGCCACGCAACGCGACGCAGCACGAGGGCGCCATGTCCCAGACCATGCCGTTCGGATCCGACAGCCCGTCCCGTCCGCCAGCACGCCCGCGGCGGATCGGCCGCATCCTCCTGTTCGTTGGGCTGGGCATCGCAGCCTTCATCGGCGCCATCTTCGGCCTGGTGTTCATGTTCACCCAGGACATGACCCGGGCCGGGAATGACTTCATGGCGGCCTTCACGGGACCCCAGCCCGCGGCGGCCTGGCGCATGGCGTCGCCGGCGTTGCAGGGAACGATCAGCGAGGAGGAGTTCGCGCGGCTTCCCATGGTGCGGACCTGGCAGGGCGCGTCCGTGTCCTGGAGCAGCCGGAGCCGGACCAACAACGAGGGCGTCCTGGGCGGCACGATCAGCCAGACGGCCGGCCGGACCACCCCGATACGCCTCAAGCTGACGAAGAGCGCTGCCGACGTCTGGCAGGTCCTGGGCATCACGGTCGGCCCCGGCGCGGCGGGCGGGTCCTGATCCCCGCCCAAGCTGCGCCTTGGCCCGGCATTGTGCTATCGTCAGAGCATTGTTGGGGAACACGCCATGTCCGATGCAGGCGAGCTTCTGGTACGGCACAAGCTGACCGTGGCCGACATCTACCGGATGCTGGATGCCGGCATCCTGCACGAGGACAGCCGGGTCGAGCTGATAGACGGAGAGCTGCTCGACATGGCGCCAATCGGTTCGGACCACGCAACCACGGTGGACAGGTTGATGAAGGCGTTGGTTCTGGCCTGCGGGGACCGCGCCATCGTCCGGGCGCAGAACCCAGTGCGCCTGGATGACTTGAACGAGCCGCAGCCGGACTTCTCCATCCTGCGTCCCCGCCCTGATGGCTACCGCCACGGCCACCCCGGCCCGGCTGACGTCCTGCTGTTGATAGAGGTCGCCGACAGCTCCCTACGGTTCGACCGCCGGGTCAAGCTGCCGCTGTATGCCCGGTTCGGCATCCCGGAAGTATGGATCGCCGACCTGCAGCGCCGCGTGCTGGAGCGGCACTTGTCGCCGATGGGCAGCGCCTACGCCACGTCAACGGAACACTAGCCGGGCGAGCGCCTGCCCCTGGCGCTCCTGCCCGAGGCGGCAGTGACGCTGGCCGGCATCTTCGATTAGGCTGGGACGCCAGGGAGCGTCCGTCCGCCATGGTGATGGACAAGGACGCAGGCCGCCGCTGGCGCCGGCGCATCCGTGAGGTCTTGGACACCCAATGGGACCCGATTGGGGTCGGCGGGCAATCGCCGGACGAATACGAAGCCTATGCGGGACGGGTGGCAGCGATGCTCCGTGCCGGCGCATCCGATGCGGAGCTGTCCGGCTACCTGCATTGGGTCGAAACCGCGCACATGGGTCTGCCCGGTGATCCCGTCCGCATGGGCAAGGTCGTGGCCTCGCTCCGCGGCGTCGGATGGATGCACTGAACCCACCGCGCCGGCGATGCCGTGACGTTGCGGGCACACTTCGCTTGCGCCCCAAGCCCGCCCATGCTGCAAGCTGCACCATGACCCAGCCCGCCAGCCCCGCCGCCCAAGACCGCGTCCTGATCCTGGACTTCGGCAGCCAGTTCACCCAGCTCATCGCCCGCCGCGTGCGGGAATCCGGCGTTTATTGCGAGATCATGCCCGCCACCGCCGACCCGGCCCGCATGGAGGCGTTCGACGCCCGCGCCTACATCCTGTCTGGCGGCCCGGCCTCCGTCCTGGACACCGCCGGGCCGCGCGTGCCGCAGCAGGTGTTCGACAGCGGCGTGCCGGTCCTGGGCATCTGCTACGGCCAGCAGGCCATGTGCGCCCACCTGGGTGGCGAGGTCAGCCTGTCCGACCACCAGGAGTTCGGCTCGGCCGTCGTGGACGTGACCAGCGACTGCGAGCTGTTCCACGGCGCCTGGGCGCCGGGTGGGCGCGAGCAGGTGTGGATGAGCCACGGCGACCGCGTGACCCGGCTGCCGCCAGGCTTCCGCGTCGTGGCCAGCAGCGAGGGTGCGCCGTTCGCCGTCATCGCCGACGATGCCCGGCGCTACTACGGCACCATGTTCCATCCGGAGGTCGTGCACACCCCGCACGGGCGGCAGTTGCTGGCCAACTTCACACACCGCGTCGCGGGATTGCAGGGTGGGTGGAGCATGGCCGGCTTCCGCGGCGCGCAGATTGAGCGCATCCGCGCCCAGGTCGGCAAGGGCCGGGTCATCTGCGGGCTGTCGGGTGGGGTGGACAGCTCGGTGGCTGCGGCGCTGATCCATGAGGCCATCGGCGACCAGCTCACGTGCATCTTCGTGGACAGCGGATTGCTCCGGCTGGGGGAGGCGGAGGAGGTCGTGCACACCTTCCGCGACCGCTTCAACATCAAGCTGGTCCATCGGGACGCCGCGGACCTGTTCCTGTCGCAGCTTGACGGCGTCACCGACCCTGAGGCCAAGCGCAAGGCCATCGGCCGCGTGTTCATTGAGGTGTTCGAGGAAGAGGCCGCCCGCGTCGGCGGCGCCGACTTCCTGGCCCAAGGCACGCTGTATCCCGACGTGATCGAGAGCGTCAGCGCCCACGGCGGCCCCAGCGTCACCATCAAGTCGCACCACAACGTCGGCGGCCTGCCCGCGCACATGCGGATGCAGCTGGTCGAACCCCTGCGCGACCTGTTCAAGGACGAGGTCCGCGTGCTGGGCCGCGAACTCGGCGTGCCCGAGCACATCGTCGGCCGCCACCCCTTCCCCGGCCCCGGCCTCGCCATACGCATCCCCGGCGCCGTAACCCGCGAGCGGTTGGACATCCTGCGCCGGGCCGATGCGGTGTTCCTGGAGGAGATACGCGCCGCCGGCCTGTACGACGCGATCTGGCAGGCCTTCGCCGTCCTGCTGCCGGTCCGCACCGTCGGCGTGATGGGCGACGGCCGCACCTACGACAACGCCTGCGCGCTCCGCGCTGTGACCAGCGTGGATGGCATGACGGCGGAGGTCTACCCGTTCAGCATGGAGTTCCTGGCCCGGGTGGCGACTCGGATCGTGAACGAGGTGCGCGGGATCAACCGGGTGACCTACGACATCACGAGCAAGCCGCCGGGTACGATCGAGTGGGAGTAGGTCGCTAAGTCTCGAATGGGTTGAACGTCTCAATGCCGAGCAACGCGAAGTCGCGGGTGTTTCGCGTTGCGACGATAAGGTTGTGGACCACTGCCGTCGCAGCAATCATCGCATCCTGCGCCAAGCTGCCGGGGCGGCAGTGCATCAGCCTCGCCCACTCTCGGAAAGCCGGTCCGTCCATTGGCAGTATAGGGTAGCCGCCTGCAGTGCGTGCGATCCATGCTTCAAGCTCGGCCGCCTTTTCCGGATCATGGTCCCGGGTACGCTCTGCGCCGGTCTGTAGCTCGCCTATGGTCAATGCCGACACATGCAGGTTTGCATCCGGCTGGCTCGCGACCCAGGCCAGTACGGCGCCATGCGGACGCAGCCGGCGGAACTCTGAGACGACGTTCGTATCCAGGAGATACACTGCGCCTCAGTCCAGGTCCTCAATCTCGCGGCTTCGGAGCTGGCTACGCTCTGGCATATCGAAGTCGCCCCGCGGGTGGTCTGCCAACAGCCACTCTTTCAAGGTCGGCCGGCTTGCGTGCTGAAGGCGCCGCCACTCCGCTATGGGCACCAGCACGGCGGCTTCGGCACCCCGCTTGGTGACGATCTGCGGACCCTCGGTCTGACAGGTGTCCAGCAACTCGCTAAAGCGCGCCTTGGCATCCTGGACCTGCCACGTACGCATCGCGACCAACCTTCCAACATCTGGTCAGAAACCTGGTCATCCCACAGCCGGGTTGCAAGCTTCATTGCCTCCATCTTGTGCGCGTTACCTACATTCGGTACCGTTCCTTCACGTCCGCGCAGTTCGGCATCTCACCAACAGGACCCATCTCCCATGACCCGCAAGACCGGACGCCAGTTCTTCGCCAACCCCGGCCCGACCAACATCCCCGATTCCGTCCTGCGCGCCATGGACCGCGCCACCATAGACTTCAACGACCCCGAGTTCACCGCCGTGTTCAACCAGGGCGTCGCCGGCCTCAAACGCGTGCTGCGGACGGAGGGGGAGGTGTTCCTCTACACCGCCTCCGGCCACGGCTCGTGGGAGGCGACGCTGCAGAACCTGCTGTCCCCGGGGGACGAGGTGCTGGTGCTGGAGACCGGGTGGTTCAGCGAGGGCTGGGCCGAGATGGCGGTGAAGCTGGGCGTGACGCCGCGCACCGTGGCGGCCGACTGGCGCCGGGGTGTGGACATGGCGGCGGTGCGGAATGCCCTGAGGGCGGACACCGCCCATGCGCTCAAGGCCGTGCTGGCCGTCCACAACGAGACCGCGACCGGCCTGGTCCTGCCGCTGGCGGAGCTGCGGGCCGAGCTGGACGCCGCCGGGCACCCGGCGCTGTTGCTGGTGGACACGATCTCGTCCCTGGGATCGCTGGACTTCCGCATGGACGAGTGGGGCATAGACGCCGTGGTGGGCGGCAGCCAGAAAGGGCTGATGCTGCCCACCGGGTTCAGCTTCACCGCCGTGTCCGCCAAGGGCATGGCGGCGCATGCAACGGCGGGGCTGCCGCGGCACTACTTCGACTGGTCCATGATGATGAAGCGCCCGCAGCGCAGCTTCGTCGGCACCATCCCGACCAGCCTGTTCTACGGCTTGCAGGAAAGCCTGCGCCTGATCGAGCTGGAAGGGCTGGATGCCGTCGTGGCCCGGCATCACCGCCTGGCGGAAGCCGCGCGCCGGGCCGTCCGCGCCTGGTCCGGCAACAACGGGCCGCAACTGTTCGGCCTGGACCCGGCGCGGCTGTCGGACAGCGTGACCGCCGTACTGATGCCGGACGGGCACAACGCCAACGCCATGCGTAAGGTGGCGCTGGACCGCTTCAACGTCTCGCTCGGCGGCGGCCTGGGCAAGCTGGACGGCCAGGTGTTCCGCATCGGCCACCTGGGCGACCTGAACGAGCCGATGCTGCTGGGCACCCTGGGCGTCGTGGAAATGAGCCTGCGCCAAGCCGGCGTGCCGCACGGGCGCGGCGGGGTGGAGGCCGCGATGGACTGGCTGGCGGCCGCGTAGGCAGGGGCCTACGCGGCGGGGGGCCGCCAGAGCGGGGTGCCCTCGTAGATGTCCAGCAACGGAAGCCTCATTCCAATGCTGTTCAGCATGATGCCGCCCGACTTGGTTTCCTGTGGGTCCTTGGGCCAGTTGCCATCATCGCCCCGACGCAGGAGTTCGGCGCCCACAAAGACGGACTGCAAAACAAGGATTTCCTGAATGCTTGGGATGCTGGCGTAGGCCCACAAGTTCGCCCGCGTTTCGGCTTGGTTGCTGGGCGACAGTATCTCGACGACCAGGATCGGGTCGGTGATGCTGGACTGCCCGACCTCCAGAGGTGAGCAGGTAATCGCCAGGTCCGGTACGCGCATGTTGATGTCGGACAGCACGCGCGGAACGACGCCGGGTGTGGTCAGGACGCGGCACCCAGGGTTTTGGCTCCGAAGATGGTTGCCGATCAACCGCGCGAGTTCGCTTTGCAGGGCGCCGTGAATGGTGCTGGGCGGCACCATCGTATGCGGGACTCCATTCACTAGTTGCCACAGCTCCGACCCGCCTGGGTTCCAGGCAAGGAACTCCTCCAGCGACATGCACACCGGAACCTTGGCAAGGGCGTTCATGCCCGCATCCTATCCAACCCGGCCCCCTGCCGCCGCCATCACCTCCCGCCCTCCCGCTGTAGAAACCGCCCGAACGCCTCCAGCGTCGCCTCTGATACGTGGTGCTCGATCCCCTCCGCATCCTGCTCCGCCGCCTCACCGGGCACGCCCAGGGCCAGCAGCACGTCCACCACCAGGCGGTGCCGGGCGTGGCTGTGCCGGGCCAGGGCGTGGCCAGCCTCGGTCAGGAACACGCCGCGGTAGGGGCGGGCGGTCGCCAGGCCCTCGCGCTTCAGGCGCCCGATGGCCTTGATGGCGGTGGCATGCGACACACCCAGGCGGCGGGCAATGTCAGTCGGACGTGCTTCGCCATCGGTGGCCAGCAGGTCGGCAATAAGCTCGGCGTAATCCTCCAGCAGCGCCGTGGACTGGGCGGACCGCGCCTTCTCGAACCGGTGCGCCTGCGTCGGCACCTCGGGCAGGGGGGCGTGGCCCTCGTCCGACATGCTACCCGGCCCCCATGGCGGCGTCGTAGATCAGCTTGAGGTTCAGCGCGATGATCAGCGCGGTTGCCGCCCAGGCCAGCGCCGCCACGCCCCGCCCGACCACCAGCGGCCCCATCTTGCGCCGGTCCGTCACGAACAGCACCAGGGGCACCACGGCGAACGGCAGTTGCAGGGACAGCGCGACCTGGCTGAACACCAGCAGGTCGGACGTGCCGCGCTCCCCATAGATCGCCGTCACCACCACCACCGGCACGATAGCAACGGCCCGCGTCGCCAGCCGGCGCACCCACTGCGGCAGGCGCAGCCGCAGGAACCCCTCCATCACGATCTGCCCGGCCAAGGTTGCCGTCACCGTCGAGTTCAGGCCCGACGCCAGCAGCGCCAGCGCGAACAGGGTGCTGGCGATTCCGGCGCCCAGCAGCGGGGACAGCAGCTTGTGCGCGTCCCCGATCTCCGCCACGTCCTGGTGCCCGCTGGTGTGAAAGACGGCGGCGGCCACGACCAGGATGGCGGCGTTCACGAACAGCGCCAGCGTCAGCGCGATGGTGCTGTCCACCGTCGCCCAGCGCACGGCCTGCCGGCGCCCGGCGTCCGTGCGCGGATAGGCGCGGGTCTGCACGATGGAGCTGTGCAGGTACAGGTTGTGCGGCATCACCGTCGCGCCCAGGATGCCGATGGCCACGTACAACATGCCGGGGTTGGTCAGCACCTCTGCCCGCGGGATGAATCCGCCCAGCACCGCCGCCACCGGCGGCGACGCAAGCGCGATCTGCACCGCGAAGCACACGGCGATCACCAGCAGCAGCGCGCCGATGAACGCCTCCAGGAACCGGAAGCCGCGCTGCATCAGCAGCAGCAGCAGGAAGGCGTCCAGCGCCGTCGCCAGCGCACCAACCACCAGCGGCATCCCGAACAGCAGGTTCAGGGCGATGGCAGTGCCGATCACTTCCGCCAGGTCGCAGGCAATGATCGCCAGCTCGCACGCGATCCACAGGGCGATGCCGACCGGGCGCGGGTAGCTGTCCCGGCAGGCTTGCGCCAGGTCCCGGCCCGTGGCGATGCCCAGCCGGGCGGACAGCGCCTGCAGCAGCACGGCCAGCAGGCTGGACACCAGCACGACCGACAGCAGGGTGTAGCCGTACTTGGACCCGCCTGCGATGTCCGTCGCCCAGTTGCCGGGGTCCATGTAGCCGACCGAGATCATGTAGCCCGGCCCGGCGAACGCCAGCAGCCGCCGCACCCAGGACCCGCCTTGCGGAACCGGCACCGTCGCGTTCGACTCCGGCAGGCTGGCCGTGTCCAGGCTGGACCGCCATCCCTGCAGGTCGGCCACGGCTGGGGCTGGCGAGATGTCGTTCATGTGCCGTTGTTCGCCTTGCAAACGAGGATGCAGCTTTGGCTACAATATGGAGCCAAGGGTAGCATCCGTCAACGGCATGGGCTGGATGCCACAGCGTGAGACGGCCGGTGCGCGATGGCTGGAAGCCCGTGAGAGGTTGTCCGGACTTGACCTCGTCCCCCCGCTCAGCCCTCCGCTGGCGCCTCCGCCCGCCATGCCGACGTAGCGCCGTAAACTTATCGACAGGCTGCACCTGGTCCTCTAAGGATGGGAGGACGCAAGTTGAGGCGCGCCGTGGAAAGTGGTTTTAATAAATCAATGGCCGATGCAGCCGAGCGCGACGATCCTGCCACCCGGGACTCCGGAGGTCCCAGCCTGCCACGGCACACCCGCCGCCTGTCCGACAAGGTCCTGGTCGCCTTCCATCACGCCTGCGACACGTCCGACCTAGAGGTGGCCGAGCAGTTGCTGGCCACCTTGGAAATGATGCTCAGCCGGCGCGGCGCGAACCCCGACAGCAACCGCCGCCGCAGCATCGAAAGCCTAGTCGCGGCGCACGAGCGGCTGTGGCACCTGCGCCACCCGGAAACCGAGGGCTGACCCGCCGCTACAGCCTCAGCGCAGCCCCGCTTCGCAGCACGGCGTCCGCCTCCGGCGTGTAGCCGCCATTGTCCTGGTGCAGGACCAGCCCCGGCGCGACCCTGCCAGGCGTGGCGCTGCCTCGCTTTCCCTGCAGCAATATGATCCGTGCATCCCGCCCGGCTTTGGGCCACAGCGGGAACAGCACCAGGCCGCCGCATCCGGCGTCGTGCAGCGCCCGCAGCCCGTCCGCCGCCGATGCGCCCGGCAGTGCGAGCGTGACCGTGCCGCCGGGGCATGTGACAGCGGCCAGCGCGCCGGCCCAACCCCGCAGCCCCATCGGCCGGGCCTGCCGCGCCAAGGCCCGCTGCGGGTCGGGCGGCGGGGTGCCGCCGGGATCGTGCCAGGGCGGGTTGGCGAATGCGTGGGCGTAGGCCGTCGGCGCATCCAGGGTCAGCACGTCCTGGGATAAGACCGGCCAGTCCGGCAGGCCGTTGGCATCCAGGTTCTGCCGCGCCAGGGCTGCCGTTGCACCGTCCAGCTCCACCCCGGCGCCATGCAGCCCGGATACCCTCGCAGCAAGGCACAGCAGCCCGGCGCCGGCACCGGTCCCGCCTTCCAGCACCCTGTCGCCGGGCCGGGCTGGCACGGCGGCGGCCAGCAGCACCGGCTCGATGCCCGTGCGGTGGCCTTGGGCGGGCTGGCGGTAGAGGACGCGGCCGCCCAGCAGCGTGCCGGACGTGGTCTCCATCAGGCCTCCCCGGCCTCCAGCAGCACGCGGCGGGCTGCGGCCTCGTCGTCCGTCAGCACGGCCAGGCGGCGGGGGATGGCGCCGATGCTGCCCTCCACGGCGCTGACGTGGGCGTCCAGCAGCACCGTCTCGATCCCTGCGTCGCGCAGCAGGGCCGCCAGGAAGCTCAGCCGGACGGGGTCGTTGGACAGCAGCAGGGTTCGCATGGGGCCGTGTCGCACGCGCCGCGGCAGCGGGCCAGCCGGGGCCGCTCGCCTTGACCCGTTTTCCGGGCCGCCGATATGGTACGGCGCGGCCTGCGCCAAGGCGGAGCGCCAGTGCCGGGACCGCCCGGCGCGGCACGATGAAGTCGGGAGCTTAGTTTGGGCGTAGTCACCACCACATCCCCGCTGCCCGGCGCCGGCCAGGACGGCGGGACCGTGCCCGATGCCTTGCAGGCCCTGGTCACTCTTGTCGGACCGGACTTGCAGGCGTGCAACCGCACCATCGTCGCCCGGATGGACAGCCCCGTCGCGCTGATCCCGCAACTGGCCGCCCACATCGTCGCAGCCGGCGGCAAGCGGCTGCGCCCGTTGCTGACGCTCGCCGCCGCGCGCCTGTGCGGCTACGCCGGCATACGGCACGTCCACCTGGCCGCCTGCGTGGAGTTCATCCACACCGCCACCCTGCTGCACGACGACGTTGTGGACGAGAGCCTGCTGCGCCGTGGGTTGAGCAGTGCCAATGCCGTGTTCGGCAACAAGGCGTCGGTGCTGGTGGGGGACTTCCTGTTCGCCCGCAGCTTCCAGCTGATGGTCGAGGACGGATCCCTGAAGGTGCTCGGCATCCTGTCCCACGCCGCGGCGACCATCGCGGAGGGGGAGGTGCTGCAGCTCGTGACGCAGAACGACCTGTCCACGTCCGAGGAGCGCTACCTGGACGTGGTGCGCGGCAAGACCGCCTCCCTGTTCGCTGCCGCCTGCCAGGTCGGCGCCGTGGTGGCCGACCGCCCGGCGGAGGAGGAGGCGGCGCTGCGCGACTACGGCATGAATCTGGGTATCGCCTTTCAATTGGTGGACGACGCGCTGGACTACGCCGCGGACCAGGTGACCCTGGGCAAGACGGTGGGCGACGACTTCCGGGAGGGCAAGATCACCCTGCCGGTCCTGGCCGCTTACCAGGCCGCGGACGAGGAGGAGCGGGCCTTCTGGGTCCGCACCATCGAGGCCAGCGATCAGCGCGACTCCGACCTGGAGCGTGCGATGCGCCTGATGGCCCATAGCGGCGCCATCCAGACGACGCTGGACGGCGCGGCGCGCTTCGCGGCCGGCGCCAAGGCGGCGTTGCAGGTGTTCCCGGACAGCCCCGTCCGCCGTGCGCTGATGGATGTGGCGGACTACACGATCAGCCGGGTGAGCTAAGCCTATGAACGTCGCGCTGCGCCCGGCGATGACGCGGGAGGAGTTCCTGGATTGGGACGGACATCAGCGTGGGCGGTGGGAGTTTGATGGTGTAAGGCCGATCGCGATGACGGGGGGACTTCTCAACCACAACCGCATCACGATCAACATTCTGTTCGCACTCCGCAGCCGCTTGCGCGGCACGTCCTGGGAGGTGTTCGGCGCGGATGCTGGAATTGCCACCACCGGCAACGCGATCCGCTACCCTGACGCGCTTGTCGCCCCAAATGGACAGACCGGCACAGTCAAGCTCGTGGCCGACCCAGTTGTCGTGGTCGAGGTTCTAAGCCCAAGCTCCGAGCGGACCGACCGCTTTGTAAAGGCGAAAGAGTACGGGGCCACTTTCTCGATCCTTCGCTACATGGTCGTCGAAAGCAGGGGGATCGGCATCATGGCGCACCATCGCCGGGCTGCCGATGAAGGCTGGACGATCACCCCTCTCCTAGCTGGAGACGTGCTGGCGCTGCCAGAGTTCGGCATCGAGATACCTATTGCCGACATTTACGAGGGCACAGGCCTGCCCGAAACCGAGCCGGACGAGGGGCGCTGACCCCTACGCTGCCGCCAGCCCCTCCCGCCGCACCTGCACCGTCAGCTCGTCCAGCGCCGCGCCCACGCGGTCCAGCATCTGCGTGATCTCGGCCTCGGTGATGATCAGCGGCGGGCTGAAGGCAAGGCTGTCGCCGGGCAGGCCGCGGGCGATCACGCCATGCGCCTCGCACAGCTTGGTCAGGCGCGCGGCCATCTTGCGCTTGGGATCCCAGTTGCGCCGGGCCTCCCGGTCCTCCACCAGCTCGACCGCGCCGATCAGGCCCACGCCCCGCACCTCGCCCACCAACTCGTGCCCGGCGAACCGCCGGCGCAGCTCGGCTTGCAGGAACGGCCCGACCTCGCGCACGTGGTCCACCAGGTTCGTCTCGTCGTAGATCTTCAGCGCCTCCACAGCCACCGCCGCCGGAACGGGATGGCCGCTGTAGGTGTAGCCGTGGCCGAAGGTGCCGATCTCCGCGCTTTCCTGCGCCAGCGCCTGGAACACCCGGTCCGTCACCATCACGGCGGAGATCGGCAGGTAGGCCGCCGACAGCGCCTTGGCGCAGGTCAGGATGTCCGGCTGCATCCCCACGGTCTGACTGCCCCAGTAGTTGCCGGTGCGCCCGAAGCCGCAGATGACCTCATCGGCCACCAGCAGCACGTCGTGCCGGCGCAGCACCGCCTGCACCTTCTCGAAGTAGCCGCGCGGCGGCACGATCACCCCACCCGCGCCCATGATGGGTTCGGCGAACATCGCCGCCACCGTGTCCGGACCCTCCGCGACGATCAGCTTGTCCAGCTCGTCGGCGCAACGGGTGGCGAAATCGTCCTCGGACTCGCCAGGCAGGCCGCCGTGATAGAAGTGCGGCGTCATGGCATGGATGAAGCCGGGCAGCGGCAGGTCGAAGCTGCGGTGGTTGTAAGGCAGCCCCGTCAGCGACGCCGCGGCGATGGTGACGCCGTGGTAGCCCTTGATGCGCCCGATGATCTTCTTCTTGGCGGGCCGGCCCAGGGCGTTGTTGTAGTACCAGATCATCTTGACGGCGGAGTCGTTGGCCTCGGACCCCGAGTTCGCCAGGAACACCTTGCTCATCGGCACCGGTGCCCGCTCGATCAGCATCTCGCACAGGTCAATCAGGGGCGAATGCGACTTGCCCGTGAAGGCGTGGTAGAAGGGCAGGGCGCGCATCTGGTCGTAGGCGGCCCGGGCCAGGCGCTCGTTGCTGAAGCCCAGGCTGGCGCACCACAGGCCCGCGACGCTCTCGATGTAGTCCCGCCCGGCGTCGTCCCAGACGCGCACGCCCTCCCCCCGGGTGATGATCATGGGGCCGTTCACCTGGTGCGCCGTCAGCTCGGTGTAGGGATGCAGCGCGTGGGCAACGTCCCGGGCGGCCGGGGAGTTGGGGCGGAGCGTGATGGGCGGCGGGGTCATGGCGGGCCTGCGGGACTGGGACAATGGCAGGATACCTTGCCCAGGCAGGGGATTGGAACCCAAATCGCGTGCAGCGTCGTGCAGCAGCTCCGGCGCACGGGGCGGCAGCGGACGGCTGACGCTTGCGGAAGTCAGTTGCCCCTTTCGTCCCGGGATGGATTGGTCCAAATTAGCGGGAAGGCGGCCAGACAATGGCGCGTCCGCACAGGGGAGGTGAGCTATGGTGCGTTCACGTTTGAGATTGGCCGGGGTGGCCGCGGCGGCGCTGCTCGCGGCAGCCGGCCCAGTGATGGCCGCGCCGTACAGCGCGGAGGTGGTGTTCGGCGACAGCCTGTCGGACAACGGCAACCTGGCTGACGCGCTGCAGCACAACTTCCCCTCGCCGCCCTTCTACAACGACAGCTTCACCAATGGCCCCGTTGCCGTCCAGGTGCTGGCGGGGCGGCTGGGGCTGCAGGCCAACGCATCCCTGTTCCCAAGTGGGGGCGTTGATAAGTACAATCTTGGACTCACGCCGGGCACCAACTTCGCGGTTGCAGGTGCGACGGCTGGCAACGCGTTGGGGCAGGGCGTACCTGGCCTGAACCTGGGCACGCAGATTGGGGCGTTCCTGACGGGCGCCGGCGGGACGGCGGTGTCCAGCGCCCTTTACACCGTGTTCATCGGCGGCAACGACGTGCGGACTGCGGCGCACCAGGGCAGCGCCGCCTACGTCACCGACGGGATCACCGCGGAGCTGCAGGGCCTCGCGACGCTCATCGCGCGCGGCGCCACCAACCTGCTGGTGATCAACGTGCCCGATGTCGGGATCATCCCCGAGTTCACGCTTGGCTATCCATCGCAGGCCGCCGCCGCCACTGCCTTCAGCCGATCCTACAACGCCCAGCTTGCCGCCGGCGTCTCGGCCCTCGCGGCGGCGAACCCGGCGGACAACATCAAGCTGTTCGACCTCTACAGCTTCAACAATTCCCTTGTCGCCAACCCGGCCAGCCTGGGCATTACCAACACCACGCAGCCCTGCTACGTCAGCTACGGCGGCGTCACCAACAACGCTCCGCTGGTGATAAACCCCGCCTGCGGCACTATTGACCCCGCGACCGGCCAGGCCGCCAACATCGGCCAGTTCCAGTATTGGGACTCGATCCACCCGACCGCGCAGGTGCAAGCCGCCTTCGGCAACGCCCTGTATGCGTTCGAAGTGCCGGAGCCTGCAGCTCTGGCGGTGCTCGGCGTCGGGCTGCTGGGCCTCGCCGCGGCCCGGCGCCGCGCCGCCTGATCGTGTGCGGCAGGGTGCCCGCCGCACCCTGCCGCCGCCCGCTGTCCGCCCCATATCCAGTTCATGCACACCAAGGACATCAGCGGCTTCGTCCGCGTCATAGACCTGGAAACGACGGGCCAAGGCTTCACCGACGGCGGCGTGGTGGAGGTCGGGTGGCAGGACGTGGCGGCCGGCCCTGCAGGCTGGGACCTGCGCGGCGGCCCCGGCGCGCTGCTGGTCCGCCCGGGCCACCCCATCAGCCCCGCCACCGCCGCCATACACCACATCGTGGACGAGGACGTGGCGGACGCCCTGCCCTGGCAGGCTGTTGGCCCGCCCGTGCTGCAGGCCGCCCCCGGCCCCGCACCCCTGGCGCTGGCCGCGCACCGCGCGTCGTTCGAGCAGCGGTGGTGCCGCCCGGTGCAGCCCGCCGGCGTGCGCTGGGTCTGCACCTACAAGTGCGCGCTGCGGATATGGCCGGACGCGCCGACGCATTCCAATCAGGGCCTGCGCTATTGGCGGCGGCCCACCGGGCTGAACCGGGACGTGGGCCTGCCCGCGCACCGGGCGGGTCCGGACGCCTACGTGACGGCGCACCACCTGCGCGACATGCTGGCCGTGGCGGGTCTGCAGCAGTTGCTGGCCTGGTCGGACGAGCCGGCGCTGCTGGTCAAGGTGCCGTTCGGTCCCTGGCGCGGACGCCGCTGGGCCGACCTGACCGACGCGGCGCTTGCGGACGCCGCCGCAGGCGCGGGCGGCAACCTGGACATGGCGTTCACGGCGGCCAAGGAGCGTGAACGGCGGGGGCTGGAGTCCACTGAGCCGGTGCCGGAGCCGGCCCAAGGCGCAATGCTGTAGGTCACGCCCCGACCCTCTCCCGCTGAGAGAGGCATGGCACCTTTATCCCGCGCTGTCCGCCCCCGCTCAGTGCCCCGCCCTTTCCCGCTCCCCAAGCCGGGCCATGCTCATGGCGGGAACGCCGCAGAGCAGCTCCGTGCGCCGGGCCAGCACTGGCGTGTCGGTGCAAGGGCCGGTCGCCAGCGTCACTGGCACGCCCATGCCTCTGAGCGCCTGCACCGCCGCCGAGGCGCCCAGCGCGTCCGCTGCTGCCAGCACCACGCGAGGGTCCGGCCTGCGACACAGCAGCCGCTCCAGGAACACCGGCACGTTCGCACCCAGCAGGTCCCCGCCGCACTCGATCAGGACGGCATCAGCGAGCTGGTGGAAGCATAAGTCCAGCGCCCGGTCGAACGGTTCGGCCACGTCCAGGCGCCCGGACGGGTAGGTGCTGGCCATGCCGAACTCCAGGCAATCCATCGCAGGGGAGGCACCGAAATCCTCGTACAGCGCGATCTCGCCGACGGAGGGCGTGCCGGTGGCCTTCAGCGCCACGACCCGGCTGCAGCCGGCGTTATGCAAAGCGCGCAGGACGGCGACGGCCGCCGTCGTCTTGCCCACCTCCGCTGACGTGCCCACGATGACATGCACCGGCGCGCCGTGGTCGCCCGCGCCTGCCGTCGGCGCCATCGCAAAGTTTGCCAGCCGCAACGGTACGCCGTCGGGGCGGCAAGCGGCCCCAAGATAGCGGGCACGGCCGAGGTGTCCCTTGGTTGACGGGGAGTCGCCAAAAAGGTCGCCGACCAGCCCGGACTCCGACAGCACCCAATAGACGCCGTCCGGCGCCAGTCCCCCCTCGGGCACGCCGCCCACCACCCAGCGCGTGGACTCGCGGTGGCCGGCGGTGGCCAGGAAGGTGTCGCCGGGCACGAGCGTCATGGCGCGGCCGGTCACGGCCTCGACGATGATGGGCAGCCCCGGCTCCAGCCGGAAGGCGCCGATGCAGCCCTCCGGCCCGGGAACGCGCAGCCAGCGCGCGTCCCCCAGCGGCCCCACGCGCCGCAGCGCGGAGGTCCGCTTGCACCTGTCCGGGGGCGTGCCGTGCGGAAGCGGCGTCCCGCTCAACCGTCCGTTCCAGCCGGCGGCTTGTGATGCGGCTCATGATGCGGTTCGTGCAGCATCTCGTCAGGCGCGGCCTCGCGGATGATCAGAATCGTCCCAGCCTTCAGGCGCGAGGCCTTCTCTATCCCGAGCTTGTCAGCCAGGACTGCAAGCTGCTCCTCGCTGACCTCAATGGAGTGGATGATGCCGTAAATGCCGGGCGTTAGCGCTTTCACCGGACCTGTCCTCCTGCACGTTGCGCCGGCGCGGGCTGCGGCGGCTGCACAACCCTAGCGGACGATCTGGTGTGGCAACAGTGCCGGACGGGAACTGATTTTGCTGCGGGTTGCCCTTGCCGGCGGGCCGCCGGTCCGGCAAAGCTGCCGGGCAACCCCTGGTTGACCCGTTCCCCGAGGATTGGATGAGCTGCTGGCAGTGCGGCGCGACGCCCGACCGGAACGCCAGGTTCTGCGGCCAGTGCGGCTCGCCGCTGCGGTGGCGATGCACCATGTGCGACGGGCATAATCACTGGGACGTGATGGCCTGCACGGCCTGCGGCTCCGCCCTGTCCACACCTGGCGCGCAGCAAGGCATGCAGCCGGACGCGCAACCGGCCATGTCGTCGGGGACGCAATCCGGCGGCACCCCTGACGGGCGAGCGCCCATCCTGCAGCCGCAGGCAGGCGGCCCGGGCACGCCACCCGAGCGCCGCCGCCTGACCGTCCTGTTCGCCGACATGGTCGGCTCGACCGCCATCGGCGCGCGGCTGGACCCGGAAGACATGCGCGACGTCATGGCGGCCTGGCGCGGCTGCGTCACCCGCGTCGTGACGGACCACAGCGGCTTCGTGCTGCAATACATGGGCGACGGCGCGCTGGCGGTGTTCGGCTATCCCCGGGCGCACGAGGCGGACGCCGAGCGGGCCATCCGCGCTGCGCTCGCCATCGCCGAGGCCATCCCGAAGCTGGAGACGGCGGCCGGGCCGCCCGGTGCGCTCCGGGTGCGGGTCGGGATGGCCACGGGCCTGGTCGTCGTCGCCGACCTGCTCGGCCCCGGCGCGGCGCAGGAGCGGTCGGTCGTCGGCGACACCATGAACCTGGCCGCCCGCCTGCAAACCGCCGCCGCCCCGGGCGGCGTGGTGGTGGACGCCGCCACCCGTCAGCTCACCGGCGGGCTGTTCGAGTATCGCGCCCTCGGTAGGACCGAGGTGAAGGGCCTGGACAGCCCGGTGGACGCCTGGTCCGTCCTGCGCGAGAGCGCGGTCGAGAACCGGTTCGAGGCTCTGCGCCCGCCGCGCTCCACCCTCGTGAACCGGGTGGCGGAGCTTGCGGCCCTGCACCAGGCCTGGGCGGAGGCGTCGGAGGGCCGCGGCGGAACGACGTTGCTGGTGGGCGAGCCAGGCGCGGGCAAGTCCCACCTGGCGGCGGCGTTCGAGGACGATATCGGCGACCCCGGACGCAACGCGCTGCGGCTGCTCTGCTCCCCCCACCACCGCGACACCCCGCTGCGTCCCCTCATCCGGCATCTGGAGCAGGCGGCGGGCTTCCGGGCCGGGGACGCGCCGGAGGCGCGGCTCGGCAAGCTTGAGGCGATGCTGCCGCTCGGAATGGATGCGGAGGCGCGGGCCGTGCTTGCCCAGTTGCTCCTGCTCCCGGTGCAGCCCACCGCCGCAACGGGCGCGGCGCCCCGGCGGCTGCGGGAGCTGACGTTCAACGCGGCAGTGCAGTATGCGTCAGCCCTTGCCGCGGGCGCGCCCTTGCTGGTCGTGATCGAGGACGCGCACTGGGCCGACCCGACGACGGAGGAGCTGGCAGGACGGCTTGCGGCGGCCGCCGCGGGCCTGCCGATGCTGCTGCTGGCGACGGCCCGGCCCGAACGCCTGCCGGCCTGGCGGGACCAGCCTGGGGTGCAGCAGCTGGCCGTCGGCGGCCTGAACGCGGGCGATGCCGCCCGGCTCGTCGGCGGCCTGCTGGGCGGGCCGCGGCTGGAGGCGGAGGTCGTCTCCTTCATCGTCTCCCGCGCCGACGGCATCCCGCTGTTCCTGGAGGAGCTGGTGCGTGCCGTGCGGCTGCCCGGCACCACGGGATCCGGCGGCACGCGGGACCGGCCCGGCGGCGGCGGGCTGGTGGAGGCCGAGGTTCCGATGTCGCTGCAATCCCTTCTGGCGGCGCGGCTGGATGGGCTGGGTCCGGCCAAGCGCGTCGTGCAGGCCGCGTCGGCCATCGGGCGGGAGTTCCGGCCCGACCGGCTGCAGGTGGCCGCCGGGCTGCTGGATCGGGACCTTGCCCCGGCGATCGGCGAGCTGGAGCGGGCGGGCATCGTCCTGTGCGGGCAGGATGGCGTCTGCTACTTCCGGCAGGCCCTCGTGCAGGATGCGGCCTACGCCTCCATGCTTCGCAAGCAGCGGCGGCACATCCACCTGCGGATCGGCGAGATGCTGGAACGGGAGCAAGGGAGGCCGTTCGGCCCGGCGCCGGAGGAGATTGCCAACCACTTCGCCCGGGCGGACGCGCATGCGCGCGCATCCACCTACTACCTGCACGCTGCCGAGCGCACCGGCGGCCGATTCGCGCTGGCCGAAACCATCGGACTGCTCCGCAAGGGGCTGCACCAGGTCGCCGCCGCCCGCGACGGCGGCGACGGCGCGATGCATGAGGCCGAGGGGACGATGCAGGTCGCGCTGGGCCGCGCGCTGATTGACCACCTGGGGTCGGGCGCCCCCGAGGTGCGCGCCGCCTTCGAGCGCGCCCGCGACCTGGCGGCGGCGGCCGGCGCGGCGCGTCAGCTGCTGCGGGCGCAGGACGGGCTGATCAGCCACCACTTCGCCCGGTCGGAGCTGGGCCGGGTCATCGAGTACGCCGAGGAGGCGCTGGCCAACGGCGCCGCCGCTGGCGACCCGGCGGCGATGGTGCTGGCCTGGCGGTCAAGCGGACACGCGCGCCTGCTGCTTGGCCATCTCGTGGAGGCCCGCCGCGACCTGGAGCAGGCGCTGCGCTCCTACGAGGCCGGGATGGTCGTCTCCAGCCGGGACTCCAAGGTTTCGGTGTGCGTGGCGCTGGGGGTCTGCCTGACCCTGATGGGCGAGGACGGGCTGGGGCGTGCGGCCAGCGCGGAGGGGCTGCGGCACGCGGAGTCGCTGGGGCAGCTCAAGACCATGACGCTCGGCTTGCGCCGGGCCGGCGCCGCGGCCCTGGTCCGGCGCGACGCCTCCGACGCCCTGGCGTTGGCGGGGCGGCTGCTGGCGTTGCAGGACGACTTCGAAACCTTCGTCGGACGGCGAGAGGGCGAGGTGTTCCGCGCCTGGGCGGTGCTGCAGGTCCGGCACGATCCCGACGCCGTGGACCGGGCCAGGACGGCGCTGCGCGAACTCGACGAGGCCGGGCACTGGGCGCTGCTCTCCTTCTTCATGGCCATGATCGCCGAGGCCATGCTGCGGCACGGCGATGCCGGGGCCGGCGGGGCGCTGCTGCGTCGCGCCGCCGACCTGGCGGAAGCCGGCGGGGAGCGCTGGTGCCGGCCGGAACGGCTGCGCCTGCAGGCGCGATGGGCGGCGGACGCAGAGGCGCGGACGGCGCTGCTGCGGAGCAGCCTTGAATTGGCGCGGCAGGAGGGCGCGGCGCTATGGGAGCGCCGCGCCGCCGCCGACCTGATTCGCCTGCTGCGGGCGCAGGGCCGCCGGAGTGAGGCGGCGCGGGTGCGCGCCGGGTTGCGGCGGCCCGGCAGGGGTCATGCGCCCAAAGGTGACCTGCCAGGCAGCCGCAGGCCGGGCAACCGCCTACCGGCCGATCACATCCCCAACGCGCGGCGGTAAACGTCCAGCAGGCTCTCCTGCTCCTCGACCTCGGCCGGCTCCTGCTTGCGGATGCGGATGATCTGCCGGATCACCTTCACGTCGAACCCGGCGGACTTCGCCTCGGCAAAGATGTCCTTGATGTCGGAGCCGAGCGCCTTGCGCTCCTCCTCCAGCCGCTCGATCCGCTCGATCAGGGAGCGCAGCCGGTCGGCCGCGACGCCGCCGACCTGGGCCTCCTTGGCCTTGCCCTCGTCCAGCACGTCGTTGTCCAGGGCGTCAGCGTCCGTGTCCGAGTCCCTCAGCTTGTGCACGGCCATGCGGCCCCCCTTTGTTCATGCGGAGCCGGCGTGGGTAGCGGCGCGGGCGGGCCGGGTCAATGCGGACGCGGCGGCGGTGTTCCGACCCCCATCCTCGACTCGGGCGGCGCGCTGCCCCATCTACCGGGGATGCCACCCCGTTCCCTCCCGAAGCCGGACCTGTTCGACGGCGGCGCCCCAGACGCCGCCCTGGATGACACCGTGCCCCTGGACGACACCGCGCCCTTGGCCGAGCGGCTGCGCCCCGCTGCGCTGGCGGAGGTGGCGGGCCAGCCGCACCTGACCGGCCCCGACGGCACGCTGACCCGCATGCTGGACCGCGGCACCCTGGCCTCCCTGATCCTGTGGGGGCCGCCGGGCGTCGGCAAGACCACCATCGCCCGGCTGGTCGCGGGCGCCGCCGGGCTGCACTTCACGGCGCTGTCCGCCGTGTTCTCCGGAGTGGCCGACCTGAAGCGGGTGTTCGACGAAGCCCGGCACCGCCGCCAGGCCGGGCGGCGCACCCTCCTGTTCGTGGACGAGGTCCACCGCTTCAACCGCGCCCAGCAGGACGGCTTCCTGCCGGTGGTGGAGGACGGCACCGTCGCGCTGGTCGGCGCCACGACCGAGAACCCCTCGTTTGCGCTGAACGGCGCCCTGCTGTCCCGCTGCCAGGTGCTGGTGCTGCGCCGCCTGGACGACAATGCGCTGGAGGAGCTGCTGGCCCGGGCCGAGGCCGCCGCCGGCCGCACCCTGCCGCTGCTGCCCGAGGCGCGCGCGGCGATGCGGGCGATGGCGGACGGGGACGGGCGCTACCTGCTTAACATGGCCGAGCAGGTGCTGGCCCTGCTGGACGGGCCGCCGCTGGACGCCGCCGGGCTGGCGAAGGCCATCGGGCGCCGCCCGGCGCTGTATGACCGGGACCGGGAGGAGCACTACAACCTGACTTCCGCGCTGCACAAGTCGCTGCGCGGCTCCGATCCCGACGCCGCGCTGTACTGGTTCGCGCGCATGGTCGCAGGGGGGGAGGATGTCGGCTACATCGCCCGCCGCCTGGTCCGCTTCGCATCGGAGGATGTGGGGCTGGCCGATCCCAACGCGCTGGCCCAGGCCGTCGCGGCGTGGGACGCCTGGACGCGGCTGGGCAGCCCGGAGGGCGAGCTGGCCATCGTGCAGGCCATCCTGTACCTGGGCACCGCCCCCAAGTCGAACGCCCTCTATGCCGGCTGGAAGGCCGCGCAGGCCGCCGCCCGCGCCACCGGCAGCCTGCCGCCGCCCGCGCACATCCTGAACGCGCCGACCCGGCTGATGGAGACGCTCGGCTACGGCAAGGGCTACAGCTACGACCACGACGCGCCGGACGCCTTCTCCGGCCAGGACTACTTCCCCCCGGGCTTGCCGCGCCAAGCCTTCTACCAGCCCGCGGACCGCGGCTTCGAGCGCGAGGTCGCGCGGCGGCTGGAGCATTGGGCCGGGCTGCGCGCCGCCCGCCAGGATATACCATGACAACAGTGCAAACCCGCGCCGTGACCGATGACGAGGCCGAGCTGCGGCTGGACCGCTGGTTCCGCCGCCACTTCCCACAGGTCACGCAGGGCGCCATCCAGAAGCTGTGCCGCACCGGGCAAATCCGCGTGGACGGCAAGCGGGCCGAGACGGGCACCCGGCTGGAGCCGGGCCAGGCCGTCCGCGTCCCCCCGCTGCCGGACGCGCCGCCGCCCAGGCCCGCCGAATCCCACCAGTTCAACCCGGCCATCGCCCGTGAACTGGAGGCGATGGTGCTGCATCGGGACGACCATGTTCTGGTGCTGAACAAGCCGCATGGCCTGGCCGTCCAGGGCGGCCCCGGCATCACCCGGCACCTGGATGGTTTGCTGGACGGCTTGCGGATGGGCAGCGAGCACCGGCCCCGCCTGGTGCATCGGCTGGACCGCGACACCTCGGGCTGCCTGGTGCTGGCGCGGACGCCGGGGACGGCAGCCAAGCTGGCGGCGGCGTTCCGCGGCCGGGACGTGGCCAAGACCTACTGGGCCGTCGTCGCCGGACGCCCGGTGCCGGTGGAGGGGCGGATAGATCTGCCGCTGCTGCGCTACACCGGCCCGCGCGGGGAGCGCAGCGTGCCGGCGGCGCGGGACGACAAGGAGGGTGCGCGGGCCGTCACCGACTACGCCACGTTGGACCACGCCGGGCAGAAGCTGGCCTGGATGGAGCTGTCGCCCATCACCGGGCGCACCCACCAGTTGCGGGTGCATTGCGTGGCGCTGGGCGCCCCCATCGTGGGGGACACCAAGTATCACGAACCCGACCAGAACGGCTCCAAGTCGGCCTTGGTCGAGGGCTTGTCCGACAAGCTGCACCTGCACGCCCGCGCGCTGGACATCCCGCACCCGGCCGGCGGGCGGCTGGTGGTGGAGGCCGAGCTGCCGCCGCACATGCTGGGGACGTTCGGGACGCTGGGGTTCGAGGCCAAGCCGGCCAGGGGGCCGCGCCGGGCATGATCAGCCGCCGGGTGGTGTGGGGGTCGCTGGGCCTGCTGACGCTGGCGCCGGTGCTGGCGGCAACCGCGGGCGTGTTCCTGTTCCTGGACGGCCCGCATCTGACGGCATACGCGGTGGACGCGGTGCGCCGGGCGACGGGGCGGGAGCTGACGGTCGCCGGGCCGGTGCGGCTGGGCTGGTCGCTGACGCCCACCTTGTCGGCCCAGGGCGTAGCCCTGGCCAACCCGCCCGGCCTGTCCCGCCCTGCCATGGCCACCTTGGCCCGCGTGGACGTGAAAATCGCGCTGTGGCCGCTTCTGCGGCGTCGCTTGGAAGTCCGCGGTCTGATCCTGACCGGCGCCGACGTGCTGCTGGAGCGCGATGCGGCCGGGCGGCCCAACTGGGAGTTCACCCGCCCGACTGCGCCCAGCGGCGGCGACGCCCCGGCCGCCTCTGGCGCTCCCGCAGCGCCGACGCCGTTCAGCGTGGACGTGATCGAGGTCCGCGATGCCCGGATCGGCCTGGTGTCCGGCGGACGGACGGACACGTTCGTCGTGTCCGCCTTGGACGCACGGCCCGACGCATCCGGCATGGTCCGGGTTGCCGGGACAGCTGCAGCCAACGGCGTGCCGCTGGAGGTGCAGGGGAAAACCGGCGCACTGGCCGCGGCAGGGGCTGCGCCAGGCGCCGCATGGCCCGTGGACCTGCGCCTGTCCGGCAGCGGCGCGGCATTGCACGCTGCCGGGGCGCTGGGGTCCATGGTGGCGCTGACGGCCGAGGTTCCCGACCTGGCCGCCCTGTCCGCGCTGGCGGGCCGGCCGTTGCCGCCGCTGCGGGACATGAAGGCTGCGGCGCAGCTTGGGCCTGCTGGGCTGTCAGCCATATCGGCCCAGGCCGCGGGTACGTTCGGGCCGCTGCACCTGACCCGGCTGTCCCTGGCCGCCGCGGCGCTGGACCAGCCGCTCAGCTTGTCGGCGGAGGGTGATGCCGGAGGCAGCCCGCTGACCCTTGCGGCCACCTTGGACAGCCCGGCGGCGCTGCTCCGCGGGGGCGCAGTGCCGGTCAAGGCGCAGCTTGCGGCGGCCGGTGCCACCTTGGCGGCAGACGGCACGGCAGACATGCGGACGGGCGCCTTCGACATGCAGGTCTCGGGCCGGGTGCCGGATGCGGCAGCCCTGGGCGTGCTGGCCGGGCTGCGCCTGCCGTCGCTGCGCGACGTGTCGCTGCAGGCGCGGGCGTCCCGCACGACGGCGGATGCCGTCATGCTGCGCGGGATGCGGCTCGCGGCTCTCGGCTCGGACCTGGCGGGAGACCTGGATGTGATGGTCGCGCCGCGGGTGGCGGTGCGGGGAACGCTTGCGTCAGGGCGCATGGACCTTGACGCCCTTGCAGCCGCCCTGGCCCGGCCCGATGGCCCGTACGCTGCCGCGCCGCCCGTCCCACCCGGCCCGGCCCCGGGAGCGCCAGCGAACGCCCCGCCCAATCCGCCCTCCGCGTCCGGCCTGCCGTTGCCGTTCGACATTCTGCGCCGCGGCGACGTGGACCTGCAGGTGTCCATTGGAGAGGCGGTCTGGCGCCGCGTCCCGTTCCGCACCGTGGCCGCGCATCTCCGATTGGAGGGTGGGCGGCTGCGGCTGAACCCGGTGACGGCCGCGGTGCCCGGCGGCGCGGCGTCGGCGCTGCTGGAAGCCGACGCGGATACGCAGTCCGCTGCCTTCAGCCTGCAGGGGGCAGGCCTGGCGGCAGGACCGCTGCTGCAAGCCTTCGGCGTGCCCGACGCGGCGGCAGGCACCTTGGACGTGGACGTGGCGATGCAGGGCGCCGGGGCGACGGCTGCCGCCATGCGTCCGACCCTGGCCGGGCACGTCGGCGTGGCGCTGGTGGACGGCGAGTTCGACCTGGGCGGCATCCTGGCCGCTCTGGGCGATGCGCTGCCCAAGGGCCTGCCCCTATCCCCTGGCGGGCGCAGCCGCGTCCGCTGCTTCGCCCTGCACACGGACGTTGCAGCGGGTCAGGCTACCTTGGGCACCTTGCTCCTGGACAGCGCCCGGCTGCAGCTTGCCGGGGAGGGCACCGTCAACCTGGTGGACGAAACGCTCGACCTGCACCTGCGCCCCCAGGTCCGCCTGGGCGTCGGCGGCGTGTCCGTGCCCGTCCGCGTGTCCGGCCCGGTCCGTGCGCCCCGTACCCAGGCCGAGATCGCGGGCGGCGCCGGACGCCGCGGCCTGCTGATCGGTGCCCCGCCGCCGCCGGACGAATGCGCCGCCCGGCTAACCGAGGCGCGGGGCGGGCGGGCCGGGCCGATGCCCGCCGCCGCGCCCGAGGCGCCGCCGTCCAAGCCTGCCGACCTGCTGCGCAACTTGCTTCGATAGGATTGCCTGCGTGAAGCGTTTCTGGACCACCGCGACCCTGCACTCCACCGCCGACGGTCACGCCGTGCTGCTGGACGGCAAGCCCCTCCGCATCCCCGGGCGGGCCGGCGGCATCCCCCTCAGCATCCCGACGCTGGCGCTGGCCGAGGCGATCACCGCCGAGTGGCAGGCCGCCGGCGGCGCGCATGGGGGGGAGATGACGATGGAGGACGTGCCCCTGACCCGCCTGGCCGGCACCGCCCAGGACCGCATCCTGCCCGACCCCGCCCCCGTCGCCGCCGCCCTGGCCGCCTATGGCGAAAGCGACCTGCTCTGCTACCGCGCCGATCACCCGGCAGAGCTGGTGCAGCGTCAGCACGCGGCCTGGCAGCCCTGGCTGGATTGGGCGGAGCAGGCGCACGGTGCCCGCCTGCGCATCGCCACCGGTATCGTCCACGTGAAGCAGGACCCGGCGGCGCTGCACGCCCTCCACGCCGCCTACGCCCGCCAGCCCGTCCCCATCCTGGCCGCCCTGGGCATCGCCGTCCCCGCCCTGGGCAGCGCCGTGCTCGGCCTGGCGCTGGCCGATGGTGCGCTGGACGCCGCGGAGGCGCACCGGGTGGCCGGACTGGACGAGGCGTTCCAGGTGGAGAAGTGGGGCGAGGACAGCGAAGCCGCGATCCGCCGGCAGCGCACGGCGGACGACATCGCGCTGGCTGAGCAGTTCATGCGGCTGAGCCGGGTCAATTGATGGGTGCAAACCGAGATGGTCAGGGGTAATCACCGTTGGCCGCAATGCACGCGCTCAGGGCTCCATCATGGAACCGGACCACCGCCGCCCGGCACGCAAAAAGCGCCCACTGGAGCATGAGCTGAACAACGGCCATCAGCCGGAGCAAGCTTGGCAGTACCTGGATAAGTCGTTTCAGGGTTGGAGCCGACGTGCGGAAATATCCGGGAAGCACTCCAAGGCGTACAGCAATCACCAACCGGAACAGATAGGGTTGGTCGGCTCAATCTGCTGGCAAGGCAACGATGTCTGAATCCGCGTTACCCGATATTCCCGGTGGCAACACGCTCATCGAGTGGTTCGGGCGCGTGCCGCGCTTTCATGACGGCTATCTTCTGGACATCACGTTGTCCGGTTCTGGTGGGGGAACCGGACTGATGCGCATTCACGCCTGGAACATGACAAGCGAGGTTGATGCCCGTGGTTATTTCATCCTCGACAAACACGCCGTAGTGACCCTGGCCCTGGAGGGCGTAAACAGGATCAACCTCACTGACCTCGACATGGTGCCAGCCATCATCTTCAGCATGGAGTTTACCAGGTCGGGCGAGCACGTCTGTATCGAGTGGGGCACCAGCTATGGGCTGTCCGGGTCCATTAAAGCCAAGCACGTGCAGGTCAGCCTTACGCCAGGAAAACCAGAGTCGGATCCAGACTGACGTCTCAGCCCATGGCTGGAAACGCTCGAAGCTCACAGCCTACGGCCCTCGCCGGGCGGATACGCGGCTACCGCCAGCTCGACAGATAGAACCGCGGCAGCTCGTCCGTGAACGGCTTGAACACCAGGTTGCGCGACACCGCATAGGTCGTGACATAGGTGAACAGCGGCAGCGTGTAGGCCCCCTCCGTGATGCGCCGGATCGCCTGCCGGTAGGCATCGCGCCTAATGTCGGGATCGGTGCTGCCGCCGCCGCGCAGCAGCAGGTCCCGCACGTCCCCGTCCCGCGCATAGTCCTGCTCCCCGAACGTGAAGAACACCGGCAGCGACGCCGAGGCGTCGTTGATCGAGTAGCTGCCCCAGCTCCCGGCATCCAGCGGGTTGCGCCCGGCCATGCTGCGCGCCAGCGCCGGCCCAGCCTGCAGGTTGACGGCCGCCGCGCGTATGCCCACCGCAGCCAGATAGCCGCGCAGGGCATCCTGCCAGGCCGGCAGCAGGTAGCCCACCAGGTCCGTGTCGAAGCCGTCGGGGTAGCCGGCCTCCGCCAGCAGCGCCCGCGCCTTGGCCGGGTCGTATTCGTATTTGGCGGCGATGGCCTGCTCGCAGCCGAACTGCGTCGGGAAACACGGCGCGTCCAGCACGCGGGAGCCGCCGGGCATGAACTGCCGGGCCAGCGTGGCGCGGTCCACGGCGTGCATGATGGCCTGGCGCACCTTGAGTTGCGTCAGCGGCCCGGCGCCGGTGCGCCCGGCAGCGTCCATGTTCAGGTAGGCAAACCTCATGCTCTCCTGCCGCAGCGTCTGCACTCCCGGCGTGCGGGCCAGGGCGTCCAGTTGCTCCGGCCCGAACTGCCAGATCCAGTCCGCGCGCCCGTCCACCAGCGCGGCCAGTTCGGCGGCGGTGTCCGCAACTTCGGTGATCTCCAGCCGGCGTATCGCGGGCTTGCCCTTCGGGCCGTCGAAGTAGGCGTCGTTGCGCTCCAAGCCGATGGCGGACAGGCCGTCCACGCGGGTGATGCGGTAGGGGCCGGTGCCGAAGGGCGCGGCGGAGTAGCCGGTGCCCACCCGCTCCCGGTAGGCGCGCGGCAGGATCGGCAGCACCATCGCGATGTATTCCAGCGCCGCCGGGAACACGCGCTTGAGCCGGATGCGGACGCGCAGGTCGTCCACCCGCTCCGCCCCGGCCAGGAAGCTGTAGTTGCTGGGCACGGCCACTGCCTCCGACAGGGCGGCGGCCACGGTGTAAACCACGTCGTCCGCCGTGAAGGGGCTGCCGTCGTGGAAGGTGACGCCGGGCCGCAGCTCGAACTCCAGCGTCATGGGGTCCAGGTAGCGCCAACTCGTCGCAAGTAGCGGCTTGAGCTGCAGGGTCTCCGGGTCGCGGAAGATCAGGGTATCCCAGGCGTGGTGCGCCAGGATCAGGCCGGTCCGCAGGGTGTTGTGATAGGGATCCACGTCCGGCACGGCGTCCCGCCACGCGATGCGGAGGGTATCCTCGGACTTCTGGGCATAGGCGGGCGGGGCGGCCAGCAGAAGCAGGACGAGGGCGGCGCTTCTTCCTCTCCCTCCGGGAGAGGGCCGGGGTGAGGGAGGCGGCCGGCACCACCCACGGACCTTGCTGAGCAGCACTTGCATTGGCGAAGGTCCGCGCCGGTTGTTTCCCTCACCCCGGCTCTCTCCCGAAGGAGGAGGGAGCAGGCCGTGCAGCGCCGCGAGCATCCGCCCCTCCGCCGCTACCCCATCGTCGCGTTGAAGGCTCCGCCGTCCATCATCAGGTTCTGCCCGACGATGAACCCGCTCTGCGCCGCGCACAGGAAGACGCAGGCGTCGCCGAATTCCGCCGGGTCGCCGACGCGGCCTGCGGGGGACTGCTTGCCGCGCGCCTCGATCTCGGCGTCCACCGTGCGTCCGGACTTGGCAGCGGCCCCCGCGCTGGTGGCGCGCAGTCGGTCGGTCAGGAAGGGGCCGGGCAGCAGGTTGTTGATGGTGACGTTGTGCTGCGCCACCTGCCGGGCCAGCCCGGCAACGAAGCCCGTCAGCCCCGCCCGCGCCCCGTTGCTCATGCCCAGGATGGGAATGGGCGACTTCACGCTGGCGCTGGTGATGTTGACGATGCGGCCGAAGCGGCGGGCGATCATGCCGTCCACCGTGGCGCGGATCAGCGCGATGGGCGTGAGCATGTTGGCGTCCAGCGCCGCGATCCAGTCTTCCCGCTCCCAAGTGCGGAAGTCCCCGGGCGGCGGGCCGCCGGCGTTGTTCACCAGGATGTCCGGGCTGGGGCAGGCGGCCAAGGCGGCGGCGCGGCCCGCCTCCGTCGTGATGTCGCCGGCAACGGCCGTCACCTGCACGCCCGTGGCCGCCTGTATCTCTTCTGCCGCCTGGTGCAGCGGCCCCGGCGTGCGCGCGGTGATGGTGACGGCCACGCCCTCCCGCGCCAGCGCCATCGCGCAGGCGCGGCCCAATCCCTTGCTGGCGGCGCAGACCAGGGCGGTGCGCCCCTGCAGACCCATGTCCATTTCTATTCCTCGATCACTAGCGGTTGCAGCGCTTGGCGCCACGCGTCCGGCATCGGTGCCGGGCGGCGGGTGGCGCTATCCACGCAGACGTGGACGATGAATCCCTCGGCCGAGGCCAAGGGATCGTCGTTGCGGAAGATGCCGACTTCGTACCGGATGCTGCTGCCGCCCAGGCGCGCGATCCGCACCCCGGCGTGAACCTGATCGGGAAAACCCAGCTCGGAGTGGAAGCGGCATCCGCCTTCCGCCACCATCACGATATGTGGCGTGTCCTGCCCGGCCAGCACGCCCGCACGCTGCATCAGGGTGGTGACGGCAGTGTCTATGTAGCCGTAGTAGATCGCGTTGTTCACGTGGCCGAACACGTCGTTGTCGCCCCAGCGCGTGGTGACCGGGACGAAGCTGCGGTAGGCGGCGCGGACGCTGGGCGGAGGCCTGCTCATGCGGGCGCGATCATGGACAGCACGGCGGCTGCGCGCTAGATGCCCGCGGCATATACAAGGACCTTTGCGTGTCCCGCTTCCTGCTTCCCGCCCTGCTGCTGCCCATGCTGCTGCCTGGCGCCGCCTCCGCCCACGCCATCCTGCTGGACAGCCAGCCTCCGGCGCGCGGCGTGGCGGCGCCCGGCCCGGCGCGGATTACGCTGCGCTTCAACAGCCGCATAGACCGCGCCCGCTCCCGCCTGGTGCTTCGCGCCGCCGGCCAGGAGCAGGTGCTGCCCGTGTCCCCCACCGGCGCCGACGACGTGCTGGAGGCTCAGGCCGACCTTCGGCCGGGCGCGTGGGTGCTTCGCTGGCAGGTGCTGGCGGTGGACGGCCACATCACCCGCGGCGACGTGCCGTTCCAGGTCGGTGCGCCGGGGGATGGAGCGCAGCAGGCGAAGGCGCCCTAGCATGTCCCTGCTCGTTGACCTGTTCGGCTACCTGTCCATTATCCTGCACGGCCTGACCATCGTGGCGCAGAGCATGGCGCTCGGCGGCGTCCTGTTCCTGATCTTCCTGGCCCGCCCGTTCCAGGCGTCGCTGCCCAATGGCGACGGCCTGGCCCGGCGCACCGCCATGATTGCCGGATGGAGCGCGGTGGCGCTTGTCGTGTGCGAGGCGCTGACCGTCGCCATGCAGTCCGCCGTGCTGATGGACACGCTGGGCCTGCCGGCGCGGGGCGTGGTGGGCGCCAACTTCGCCGTCGCCGGGCTGGTCAAGATGGCTGCGGCCCTGGCGCTTGCGGCCTGCATGTTCGCGCGCCGCCCGCTGCCGGCTGCGCCCCTGCTGGGGCTGGTAGGTGTCGTGGTCGTGGCGGCGACGATGACGACGCACTCGGTCGCGCGGTTGCAGGACAACGCTTGGCTGTTCGCGGCCAGCGCGCTGCATATCCTGGGGGCGGCCATCTGGGTCGGCGGCATTCCCTGCTTCGTGATGGCCCTGGGCCGGCTGAGCGACGGCGCCGCTTTCCGCAGGGTCGGCGCGCGCTTCTCGCGCATGAGCATGGTGGGCGTTGGCTGCATCCTGGTGTCGGCCACCGCCTTCAGCCTGCTTTACATCGGCGCCTGGAGCGGCGTTTACGGCACGGCTTACGGCGTGATGGTGTCGGCCAAGGCGGCGATGTTCGGCGCGCTGCTGCTGCTGGGCCTGGGCAACTTCCTGGTGGTCGAGCGGCTGCGGCGCGACCCCGGCGCATCCGTCCTGCGGATGCGCCGATTCGCGGAAGTGGAGATCGGCATCGGCTGCAGCATCTTTTTCGCCGCGGCCTCCCTGACCTCGGTGCCGCCTGCGGTGGACCTGACCCAGGACCGGGTGGTGTGGGCGGAGATCGCCGAGCGCAACACGCCGCGGATGCCGCGCCTGGTGTCCCCCGACCACGACGCGCTGGCATTGCCGGCCCTGCAGGCGCAGTTGGACGTCGAGGCCGCGCAGAAGCAGGCCGCGCCGCCGCAGGCCTTCGTCCCCGGCTCGGGCGATCTGCCGGCGCGCAACGCCGCAGATGTCGCCTGGAGCGAGTATAACCACCACTGGTCCGGCCTGTTCGTGGTGCTCATCGGCGCCTTGGGGTTGTCGCATCGCGCCGGGGTGCGCTGGGCCAGGCACTGGCCGCTGGCGCTGCTGGGCCTGGCCGCCTTCCTGTTCCTGCGGTCGGACCCGGAGGTGTGGCCCTTGGGCGACATCGGCTTCTGGGAAAGCCTGCGCGACGTGGAGGTGCTGCAGCACCGCGTTTTTGTGGTGCTGATCGTGGCCTTCGCGCTGTTCGAGTGGGGGGTGCGTACCGGGCGGCTGCGCGACCCGCGGGCGGCGCTGGTGTTCCCGCTGCTGACGGCCCTGGGCGGGGCGCTGCTGCTGACGCACAGCCACGCCATCGCCAACGTCAAGGACCAGTTGCTGATCGAGCTGTCCCACACGCCCCTGGCTCTGGCCGGCATCGCCGCGGGCTGGTCCCGCTGGCTGGAGCTGCGGGCGGATGGCCCGGTGCGCCGTTGGGCCGGCTGGGTGTGGCCGGTGTGCTTCGTAGTGGTGGGCGCGATCCTGCTGAGCTACCGCGAGGCTTAAGCAGAGGCGGCCAGAGCACTCGGCGGCAAGGGGCCGCTGATACGAAGCGATGTTCGCGCCACGCAGGCTCTATTGTCGCTAGGGATCCAGCGACGGCGCAGCTCAATGCCGCCCGGGTGTTCTGCCAATCCATGGATTGCCGCGTCGCAAGTGCGGCTTGCAGTGAGGGATGCTTGCGGAAAGGTCAGGGGGAGGCATCAGGCCCCAGCCCCTAACCCCCAATACCAGCCGTTCTTCAAGTCGCCCCTCGGTGACAGCATCTTCATCGCGAGCTGCGGAGCGGGCCAGGAGCCGCCAGCACGATCGTTGCGATCCCTGGCTCCCCGCGGCGCAAGGGTGCCCCATGACAACAGGCCGCCTGCCGAACGGTTATGGCAGGCGCTGGCTGACATCAGCGCAGTGCCCGCGACGCTGTGCGTTGCGGGGCGTGATCCACCGTGCTGCTGCGCCCGTCCAGGAACCCCGGCCCGGCCAGTAGCAGCCACATCGCCGCCGCGAAGCTGCCCGCCGCTGCCACCGCGGCGGCACCCTGTACTACCTCGCGCGCCGTTGCGCGCAACCGGGCCAACTCGTCAGGATGGATCAGCCGCACCGCATCCAGACGCGGCAGTTGCACCGTGCATGAGTACATAGTAGGAACAAACCCCCGCTGAAACTGGATCGCCCACGTCGGGCGAGTCGCCTTGTTCCTTATTTGTTCCTAAATGCCGCTCGACGTCAAGCGCCGATGCTGCGCCCTGGCGGCAGCAGGCCACGTATATGCGCCGCCAGCGCCGGGCCGCTCACCGGCTTCTGCACCAGCAGCACCGGCCCATCCGTCATGCGCGCGACGGACGCTTCCAGGTCCGCACCGGAGTGCCCCGTCAACAGGATGGCTGGCAGGCCGGGCCGGCGGGCCTGCGCTTCCCGGATCAGCATCAGCCCGTTGGTGCCCGGCATGGACAGGTCGCTGACCAGCACGTCCGGCGCGTCGTCCGTCAACCGCGCCAGCGCCGCGGCGGCACCGGGGTGGCTGAACACCTCGCAGCCCCGGGCCGACATCATGTCCTCCATCATGCCCCGCACGTCGTCGTCGTCGTCCACGACGACGATGCGGGGCCGGGTGGAGGGGACCGCAGCGTCCGCCGCCGTACCAGCCGGACATGCGGTGCCTGCCGCGTCCGCCGCCGGCAGCCACAGCCGCACCGTCGTTCCCTGCCCCGGTGCGCTGCTGATCTGCAGGTGTCCGCCGGACTGCTCGGCAAACCCCCGCGCGACGGCCAGGCCCAGCCCGGTCCCACGCCCGCGCGGCTTCGTGCTGAAGAACGGCTCGGCCGCATGGAGCAGCGTGTCCCCATCCATCCCCGGCCCGGTGTCCACGACCTCCAGCCGAACGTAGCGGCCCGGCGGCAGTCCCGTGCCGGCCCCGGTGCCTGTCCCGGCGCCTGCTCCGTCGTCGGCAGCGGCGTGCAGGACGACCGTGTTGGGGCCGGGGCCGGGCAGCCCATCCTCGTCCAGCATGGCGTCGCGCGCGTTGGTGGCCAGGTTGACCAGCACGGTCTCCAGCCCGCCTTTGTCGGCCATCACGGGCGGCAGCCCCGCGTCGGCGTGCGCCCGCACGGTGATGCCCGACCCCAAGGTGCGCGCCAGCATCTCCTGCAGATCGTGCAGCAGCGCCGCCCCGTCCACTGGGCCGGGCTGCAGCGCGCCGCGGCGGGCGAAGCTGAGCAGCCGGCGCGTGACGGAGGCGCCGCGGTCCGCGGCCTCCACCACCAGCCCGGCCAGCCGCCGCACCGCATCCGGGTCGTCCGGGCGGCGCTGGATCAACCGTGCCCCGCCGGCGATGGCTTGCAGCACGTTGTTGAAGTCGTGCGCGACACCGCCGGCCAACTGGCCCAGCGCCTCCAGCCGCTGGGACTGGCGCAGGCTCTCCTCGACCCGCGTGCGCTCGGCCACCGCATCGGCCACCCGCTGCTCCAAGGTGGCGTTCAGGGCGTGCAGCGCGGCGTCCACGGCCCGGCGGTGGCTGATGTCCTGCACCGCGGCAATGACGTGCAGCGGCCGGCCTCGCGCGTCGTGCGTCAGGCTCATGTGGCTGACCACCCACACGTCGGCCTCATCCGGGCGGACGTACCGCTTCTCGATCACGAACGGCTCGCCCGTCGCCAGCATCCGGCGGTGCCCGGCCTGGTGCCGGGCGCGGTCCTCCGGATGGGTCAGGTCCTCCATCCGCAACGGCCGCAGCGTGTCCATCCCCCGCCCGAGCAGGGCGCAGTAGCGCGCGTTGGCCAGGAGATAGTGCCCGGATAGGCTGGTCTGGCATATGCCGACCGGCGCCTGGTTCAGCAGGATGTGGAACCGCTCCTCCGCGTCGTGCAGCGCGCCTGCGGAGCGGTCCAGCGCCCGACGCAGCCGGCCGCCGCCCCGCCATGCCGCAAGCCCGACCGGCAGCAGCAGCGGCAGCACGCGCAGCAGGGCCAGCAGCCCGCCTCTCCCGGGTCGGTAAGGGGTGTTGGACCGGCGCTCATCAAGGCCGGGGCCGGGTGCGAAATGGACCGTCATGCCCAGCCCAACGCGCAAAGGCGAGATCGGCTTCCCGCGCCCTTGTCAACTTTCTCTAAACAGCTATCTGCGGTGATCGGGTCAGGCGGCGGCCTCGCGTCGGCGCCGCGCGGCGGGCGCCGGGTCCGGCGCGTCGTCGCCGGGCACCTGCAGGGCGGCCAGCAGCGCCTGCCGCAGGCTGGCCAGCTTGCGCTCGTTCTCCACCTTCAGGCCGAACACGTCCTTGACGTAGAACACGTCCACCGCCCGCACTCCATAGGTGGTCACGTGGGCGGAGGCGATCTGCAAGCCTTGCTCGCTGATGGCGGCGGTCACGTCATGCAGCAGGCCCGGACGGTCCCGCCCGTTCACTTCCAGCACGGTGTGGGTGTTGCTGGCGCGGTTGTCCACGACGACGCGCGGGGGCACGTGAATGGCGCGCATCCGGCTGCCCAGCGCGCTGCGCGACGCCCGGCTGATCTCGCTGGCCAGGCCCAGCCGGCCCGAAAGCGCCTGGTCTATCAGGACGTGCAGCCGCGCCAGGCGGTGCGGCGCGTCGAAGGCGCCGCCCGCCGTGTCCTGTATCCAGAACGTGTCCAGCGCGCTGCCGTTGGTCAGCGTGTGGATGCGCGCGTCCACGATGCTGGCGCCCGCGACGGCCAGCGCCCCCGCGATCCGGCTGAACAGCCCGGCATGGTCGGCAGTATAGACCGTCACCTCCGTCACCGCGCGGGACGGCAGCGGCTGCGTGTCCACCGTCAGCGGCGCCCCGCGCGCCTCCGCGTCCCGGATCAGCCGGGCATGCCGTGCATGGGATTCGGGGTCGAAGCTGAGCCAATAGCCGGGGTAGCCCAGGCCCAGGTAGAAGCGCCGGTCGGCGTCGGGCCAGTCGGGCAGCAGGGCTGCCGCCATCTCCTTGGCATAGGCGACGCGCACGTCGCGCTCCGTGCTGGCCAGCCCGCCCGCCAGCACGTCGGCCACGCGGGAGTAAAGCTCCCGCAGCAGCGTCGCCTTCCAGCCGTTCCAGACCTTGGCGCTGACGGCGCGCATGTCGGCCACCGTCAGCACCAGCAGCAGCTTCAGCCGCTCGGGCGACTGGATGGTGTCGGCCAGGTCCAGGATGGTCTTGGGATCGTCTATGTCGCGCTTGAACGCGGTCTGGCTGAGCAGCAGGTGGTGCAGCACCAGCCAGCTCACGGTCTCCGTCTCCTCCGTGGACAGGCCGATGGTGGGGCCGATCTGCGTCGCGAGTTCCGCGCCAAGCTCCGAGTGGTCGCCGCCCCGGCCCTTGGCGATGTCGTGCAGCAGGGTCGCGGCATAGAGGGCACGGCGGGATTGCAGGTCTTCCACCAGGCCGGACGCGATGGGCGCAACCTCGGACAGCTCGCCGCGCTCCAGGCGGTTCAGCACCCGGATGGCCTCGATGGTGTGCTCGTCCACCGTGAAGACGTGGTAGGTGTCGAACTGCATCTGCCCGACGATGCGCGCCCAGTCCGGGATGTAGCGGCCCAGGAACCCGGTCTCGTTCAGCACCGCGACCCACCGGGCGCCTTCGGCGCGGGCGTGCTCGCCGTCGCGCCCGCTCAGCAGATCCAGGAAGATGGCGCCGGCCGCAGGGTCGCCGCGCAACGCGACCCCGCCGCGCTCGTGCCGGATCAGCGCGCGGATCGCCAGCGGATGCAGCGCCAGTTCCCGCTCCCGCGCGACCTGCAGGATGCGGAGCATCGCCAGCGGGTGCCGGCCGAAGTCGTGGCCCGGCATGCACAGCAGCTTGCCGTCCGCCAGCATGAAGCCTTCGTCGCGCAACGCCGCGTCCCCGGCGTCCCCGCCCAGCGCGGGCGGGCCAAGGGCGGCGCGTACGATGGCCGGCTCCAGCACCGCGGTGATGCGGGTGATCTCCCGGGCCGTCAGGAAGTAGTGACGCATGAAGCGCTCGACGCCATCCTGCCGTCCATGCCGGGTGTAGCCCATGCGTGCGCCGACGACGGGCTGCAGGTCGAAGGTCAGCCGGTCCTCGGCCCGGCCCGCGACGTAGTGCAGGTGGAAGCGCACGGTCCACAGGAAGTCCCAGGCGCGCCGGGCGTGCTTGGCCTCCCCCTCGGTCAGGATGCCGCCGCCAGGGGACTCCGGGCCGACCAGCTCCCCCATCACCTGCGTGCCGAACACGTAGCGGCTCATCCAGTACAGCGTTTGCAGGTCGCGCAGGCCGCCGCGCCCCTCCTTGATGTTGGGCTCGACCAGGAACGGCGTCTCGCCGTAGCGGTGGTGCCGGGCGTCGCGCTCCGCCTGCTTGGCGGCGATGAAGGCGCTGGCGCCGGCGGTGGCGCAGAAGGACAGGAAGCGGTTCTCGAACAGCCCGAACAGCGCGGGGTCGCCGGCCAGCAGGCGCGCGTCAATCATGCTGGTCCGCACCGTCAGGTCGCGCCCGGCCTCGGCGATGCACTCGTCCACCGACCGCGTGGCATGGCCGACCTTCAGGCCGAGGTCCCACAGGAAGTAGAGCATGAACTCGACGGCGGCGAAGCTGCTGGCGTCCGGCTTGTCCGGGGTGATGAACAGCAGGTCTATGTCGCTGAACGGCGCCAGCACGCCGCGGCCGTAGCCGCCCGTGGCGACGACGGCCAGTGGCTCCTGCGCCGCCGCGGGCTGACCGTTTGCGGCATGGACGCGGGCGTAGGCGTACAACGACTGGATGACGCCGTCCGTCAGCCGGCCCAGCAGGCGCCCGGCCTGCAGGCCGCTCATGCCGCCATCCTCGAACCCCGCCTGCACATGGTGCTGCAGGCGGGTCAGGTAGCGGCGGAAGACGCCCAGCACCGCCTCCCGCTCCGGAGTCTGGCCGGTGCCGGACAAGTCCTGTAGCGCATCCGCCAGGATCGCGGCAGCGTCTTGGGGCTGGTCGGGGAGGGGCTGGGGCGCAAGCATCAGGGCGATGCTAATCCGCCTTGCGCCGGTGTGACAGCGGCGAGTGATCTCAAATGATAGATCAGTTCCAGCGCCTCGCGCGGGCTAAGCCGGTCGGGGTCCGCAGCCAGCAGCGCGTCCCGCAGCATGTCTCCCGACGCATCCTCCGGCGCATCCCGCGGCGCCTCGGGAGCAGGAAGGGACGCCTCAGTCCCTGCTGCCGCTTGCGGTGCGGCGGCGAACAGCGGCAGGGCCGGCGGCATCCCGTGCCCGCTGCGCTCCAGGTGCGCCAGCAGAGCGGCGGCCCGCTTGACGGTGGCGGGCGGCACGCCGGCCAGTTGCGCCACGTGGACGCCCCAGCTCCGGCCCGCGGCGCCCTCCGCGACCTCGTGCAGGAACACCACGCCGCCCCGCCACTCCTTCACGCGCATCGTGTGCGGGCGCAGGCGGGGCAACTGCTCCGCCAGGCCGGCCAGCTCGTGGAAGTGGGTGGCGAAGATGGTGCGGCAGCGGACGTGGCCATGCAGCGCCTCCAGCACCGCCCAGGCGATTGCCAGGCCGTCCAGGGTGCTGGTGCCGCGCCCGATCTCGTCCACGATCACCAGGGACCGAGGGCCGGCCCCGTGCAGGATGGCGGCGGCTTCCGTCATCTCAACCATGAAGGTGCTGCGCCCGCGCGCCAGGTCGTCCGCCGCGCCGACGCGGCTGAACACCTGGTCCACCACGCCGATGTCAGCCGACTCCGCCGGCACCGGCAGCCCGGCTTGCGCCAGCACCGCCACCAGCGCGTTCTGCCGCAGGTAGGTGCTCTTGCCCGCCATGTTCGGCCCCGTCAGCAGCAGCACGCGCCGGGCCGGGGACAGGTCGCAGTCGTTGGAAACAAAGGCAGTGGTTCCATCCAGCGCGCCTTCCACTACGGGGTGGCGGCCTGCGCGGATGCAGAAGGCGTCGTCGTCCGTCACATGTGGGCGGCACCAGCGCCCGCCTTCCGCCAGGCGGGCGCAGGATTGCAGCACGTCCAGCCGGGCCAGGGCGGTGGCGCAGGCAGCCAGGGCGTCTGCGTGGCGCAGGACGGCGGCCACCAGGGTGTCCCACACCAGCCGCTCCCGCGCGGCGGCGGCATCCGCGGCCCGGGTGATGCGCCCGTCCAGGTCGGCCAGCTCCGCCGTCACGAAGCGGGCGCCGTTCGTCATGGCCTGCCGCATGGTCAGGTCCGGATGCGCCCGCAGCGTCTCGACCGCCGCCGAAGGCACCTCGATCACGTAGCCCAGTTGCTGATGGTGCCTGATCTTGAGCGATGCCACGCCGTAGCGTTGCGCCAGGTCCAGCGTCAGGCCCGACACGACCCGGCGGCTGTCGTCCCGCAGCGCCCGCTGCGCGTCCAGCTCCCCATCGAAGCCCGGCGCGACCACCCCGCCATCCTCCAGCCGCGCGGGTGGCGGGGACGCCAGGGCGCGGGCAAGCAAGTCCGGCAGCGCCGGGCCAACCCGCAGGGCGGTCAGGCTCCAGGGCGCACCGTCCAGCGCGTCCGCTGCTGCCGCTGCGCCGGACAGCCCGGCGGCGATAGCGGCCATGTCCCGCGGCGTGCCGCGCGCCGTGGACAGGCGGCCCAGGGCGCGGGCCAGGTCGGGCACGCCGCGTAGCGCCGCCCGCAGCGCCGCCAGCGGGCCGGGCTGGGTCAGCAGCCAGCACCAGCCGTCCTGACGCCGGGCGATGGCGGCGGGGTCCAGCAGGGGGCCGTTCAGCCAGAACGTCAGCAGCCGTGCGCCCGGGGCGGTCAGCGTGCGGCTTACGGCGGCCAGCAGCGTGTGGGCAGTGCCGCCGTCACGGGCGCGGGTGATCTCCAGGCTGGCGCGGGTGGCGGCGTCCAGCGCCATCTGCCCGGCCAGCCGCGCCGGCTGCGGGCGGGACAGGCGGGGCAGGGTGCCCGCGCCCGCCGCCTGCACATACGCCAGGGCGACCGCCGCCGCGACCGCCTCGGCCTCTGTGAATGTCCCAAAGGCATCCAGGCTGGCAGCGCCGAACGCGGCGGCGACCTGCCGCGCGGCCGCGGCCGGGGCAGGGAGCGCGGCAGCCGGGCCGCGCCGGTTGGACCAGTCGCCCAGCGGCAGGCCGTCCGGTGCCAATATCTCCGCCGGCTCCAGCCGGCCCAGCAGCGCCATCAGGTGCGCCGGTGCCGGCGCCTCCGTCTCGAACAGCCCGGTGGACACATCCAGCCACGCCGCGCCCAGCGCCGGGCCGACGCGGGCCAGGGCCAGCAGCAGGTTGGGCCGGTGCGGCTCCAGCAGGCTGTCCTCCGTCAGGGTGCCCGGCGTCACCAGGCGCACGACGGCGCGCCTCAAAGGCCCCTTGCCGGTGCGGCCCTTGGCCGGCTCCATCTGCTCGGCGACGGCCACGCGGAAGCCGCGGCGGATCAGCCGGGACAGGTAGGCGTCGGCGGCATGGACCGGCACGCCGCACATCGGGATCGGCACGCCGCCATGCTCCCCCCGCTTGGTCAGCGCGATGTCGAGCGCCCCGGCAGCGGCCTCCGCATCGGCGAAGAACAGCTCGTAGAAGTCCCCCATGCGGAGGAACAGCAGGGCATCGGGGTTCTCCGCCTTGAGCGTGAACCACTGGGCAATGGCGGGGGACGCGCCGTCCGACGACGCAGAGCGGGATATGGTGGCGGACGGGGACGCGCCTGCGCTGGGGAGGTCCATCGGCGCACACTATCCCGGCATGCCGCACCTGCGAAGCCGCCGGGTTACGCGCTGGGCCGCCCTGGCGTATGCAGATGAAAACCACGACGCAAACCAACGCACACGAGGAAACGCCACCATGGCCGACGGCACCATCGCCCCCCCGGGCACGCCTGCGATAATTGATCCCCGCACCGCCCGCGTCTCCGCGGAGGAGGCGCTGGCCATGCACGCCTCCGGCCGCCCGGGCAAGCTGGAGACCCGCATCAGCAAGCCCCTGGTCACGGCCCGCGACCTCAGCCTGGCGTATTCGCCCGGCGTCGCCGAACCCTGCCTGCACATCCAGCGCGACCCGGCGCTGGCCTACGACTACACCACCAAGGGCAACATGGTCGCCGTCATCAGCAACGGCACCGCCGTGCTGGGCCTGGGCAACCTGGGCGCCCTGGCCAGCAAGCCCGTCATGGAGGGCAAGGTCGCGCTGTTCAAGCGCTTCGCCGACCTGGACGGCATAGACCTGGAGGTCAGCACCGAGGACGTGGAGGAGTTCGTAAACTGCGTCCGCTTCCTGGGCGCAGGCTTCGGCGGCATCAACCTGGAGGACATCAAGGCGCCCGAGTGCTTCGTGATCGAGCAGCGGCTGCGCGAGCTGATGGACATCCCGGTGTTCCACGACGACCAGCACGGCACCGCCATCGTTGCCGCCGCCGGTCTCATCAACGCTTGCCACCTGACCGGGCGGACCTTGGCCGACACCAAGCTGGTCGTGAACGGCGCCGGCGCCGCCGCCATCGCCTGCGTCGAGCTGCTGAAGGCGATGGGCATGCGGCCCGAGCACGTCATCCTGTGCGACACCAAGGGCGTCGTCTACCAAGGCCGCACAGCGGGCATGAACCAGTGGAAGTCCGGCCACGCCACCGCGACCGACGCCCGCACCCTGGCGGAGGCGGTGGCCGGCGCAGACGCCTTCTTCGGCCTGTCCGTCCGCGGCGCGCTGACGCCCGACATGGTGCGCAGCATGGCCCCGCGCCCGATCATCTTCGCCATGGCCAATCCCGACCCCGAGATCACCCTGGAGGAGGCGCGGGCCGTCAGCCCCGACGCCATCGTCGCCACCGGCCGCAGCGACTACCCCAACCAGGTCAACAACGTGCTGGGCTTCCCCTACATCTTCCGCGGCGCGCTCGACGTGCGGGCCAGCACCATCAACGACGCCATGAAGGTCGCCGCCGCCGAGGCCCTGGCGGCCCTGGCGCGGGAGGACGTGCCGGACGAGGTGCATACCGCGTCGGCCGGCGGGCGCCGGCTCAGCTTCGGGCCGGAGTACATCATCCCTAACGCCTTCGACCCCCGCCTCATCAGCCGCATCCCGCCCGCCGTGGCCCGCGCCGCGATGGAGAGCGGCGTCGCCCGCAAGCCGATGACGGACCTCCGGAAGTATTCCCGCGTGCTGTCCGGCCGCCTGGACCCCACCGCCAACGCGCTGGACGCCATCATGGAGCGGGTGCGCGCCAACCCCCGCCGCGTGGTGTTCGCCGAGGGCGAGGAGGAGAAGGTGGTCCGCGCCGCCGTCGCCTACCGCAACGCCGGCTACGGCACGCCGGTGCTGGTCGGCCGGGAGGATCGGGTGCGCGCGACGCTCGCCGGGCTGGGCCTGGGGGCACTGGACGGGATCGAGATCCACAACGCCCGGCTGTCCCACAAGAACAGGGAGTACACGCAGTTCCTGTATGCCCGGAACCAGCGCCACGGGATGCTGGAGCGCGACTGCCAGCGCCTGGTGAACCAGGACCGCAACATCTTCGCCGCCTGCATGGTGGCGGCCGGCGACGCCGACGCGATGCTGACGGGTCTGACCCGGTCGGCGGCGGTGTGCCTGCAGGACATCGGCCACGTGGTGGACCCGGTGCCGGGCAAGGTCAGCTTCGGCCTGACCCTGCTGCTGGGCGCGCACGGCGCGATCATGGTGGCCGACACCCTGATCCACGAGCGCCCGACCCCGCAGCAGCTTGCCGACATCGCCGTGGGCGCCGCCGCCGCGGCACGGCACCTGGGGCACGAACCCCGCGTGGCCCTGCTGTCCCACTCCACCTTCGGCAACCCGATGCACAGCACCGTGCAAGGCATCCGGGAGGCCGTGGCGATCCTGGACCGCCGCGGCGTGGACTTCGAGTATGATGGCGACATGAGCCCCGACGTGGCCTTGGACCCGGCCATACGCGCGCTGTATCCCTTCTGCCGCCTGACGGGGAACGCGAACCTGCTGGTGATGCCCGGCCTGCACTCCGCCCACATCGCGTCCCGCCTGGCGCCGCGGCTCGGGCAGACCAGCACCATCGGCCCGGTGCTGCTGGGCCTGCAGCACCCGGCGCAGATCATCCCGATGGGGGCGTCCGTCAGCGGGATTGTGGACCTCGCCGGGATTGCCGCGTATCAATCCATTACCGCCTGATCCCCGCTGCCTGAACCCGCACGAGAGGGACGCCGACGTTGGACCATCCCAGCATGAACCCGTTCGAGGCCGACAGCGCCGCCGTCGTCAGCCGGCGGCTCAAGAGCATCTTCGGCGGGTCCATCGGCAACCTGATCGAGTGGTACGATTTCTACGTTTACAACTCGTTTGCGATTTACTTCGCCAAGTCCTTCTCTGCCAGCAACGATACGACCGTGCAGTTCATCACGGCGTTCGGCATCTACGCCGTCGGATTCTTCATCCGTCCGGTGGGCGGGCTGATCCTGGGCTACTACGCCGACCGCGCCGGACGGCGGGCGGCGCTGACCTTGTCGGTCATGCTGATGTGCGCCGGGTCGGCGCTGATCGCGGTGCTGCCGACCTATGCCAGCGTCGGCCTATGGGCGCCGGTGCTGCTGCTCCTGGCCCGGCTGCTGCAAGGGTTGTCCCTGGGCGGGGAGTATGCGTCGTCGGCGACCTACCTCAGCGAGGTCGCGGGGGAGACGCACCGAGGCTTCTACAGCTCGTTCCAGTACGTCACGCTGATTGGCGGGCAGGTGGTGGCGGCGCTGGTGCTGCTCGTGATGCAGCAGGCGTTCACGAGCGCGGAGCTGGAGGCGTGGGCCTGGCGCATCCCCTTCGGCATCGGCGCGCTGGGGGCGCTGTACGGGTTCTATCTGCGCCGCAACCTGGTGGAAACCGACGAATGGAAGCGCGCTGCGAAGGAGCCGCGCGGCAACCTGTTCCGCGAGCTGTTCAAGCACCCGCGGGAGCTGCTGCTGGTGTTCGGCCTGACGATGGGCGGGACGACGGCGTTCTACACCTTCAGCAGCTACATGCCGACCTACCTTGCCAACACCCTGAAGTTCCCGCGGGAGTGGGTGGCCGAGATCTCCTTCATCACCCTGATCCTGTATGCGGCGATGCAGCCGCTGTTCGGGGCGCTGAGCGACCGGATCGGGCGGCGCCCGGTGCTGATGTGGTTCGGCGTCATGGGGACGCTCTGCACCGTGCCAATCCTGACGGCGCTGCAATCCACCCAGGGCTACACCCAGGCGCTGCTGCTGATCCTGGCGGCGCTGATGATCGTGTCGGGCTACACGAGCATCAATGCGGTGGTGAAGGCGGAGCTGTTCCCGGCCGGCGTCCGGGCGCTGGGCGTGGGGCTGCCCTACGCGGTGGCGGCCAGCCTGTTCGGCGGCACGGCCCCGCTGATTGCCCTGCAGTTCAAGGCGGCGGGGCATGAAAGCTGGTTCTACTGGTATGTGACGGGGCTGACGTTCCTGTCCCTGCTGGTCTATGCGACGATGCGGGACACGAAGCGGCACACGCGGATGGAGAGCTGAGCGCACCGCCCCTGGCCTGATGGTGACTCGCATGGGGGTCCTGGAACGGCGGCGGCTGCGGCGGGCCATATGGTCCTACGCCCGGGAGCTGCCGTCGCTGCTCCTGCGGGACTACGGGGCCGGGCGTTGGTACTCGGCGCAGCAGGTGCGCGGGACCGTCGAACGTTCACGGCTAAGCACGGAACACCTGCCCTACGCGCTCCTGATGTTCTCCGAACAGGCCGAGTTCGACCGCCACTGCCGCGAAGCCGGCACGCTGTTCGACATCGTTGCGATGCGTAGACAAATCGGCCCCGCGAACTTCCACGACACTATGGAAGGGGCAAGCATGCAAGGAATAGGGCCGGGCGGAACACAGGGCCGGGCGGAACACATTGCTCCATCTGCGAGGTTGGACACTCCGGTGGCAGTCACGGGTGAGTTGGACGGCCGGGTCTGATTCTATGGCAGTCGGTTCGCTACGGGATGCGCCCAGAGCGCAACCGCAATCCGGTTCCTGCTCCTACGGCGACCGCATCCGCCACAGCTCCCAGGCCCGCCCCACCAGCCCATTCCCCGTCTGCGCCGCCGCCGCAGCCTCCTCCGTCGTCAGGAACGTCACCGGACCCAGCCGGCCCGCGTCCGACTGCAGCCGGGCGTTGACCTCCGCATAAACCGCCCGGAACACCGTCTGCCGCACGTCCGCGCCCACCGTGGTCGAGCCGTGGCCGCGCATCAGCACCACCGCGTGCCCGCCCAGCGTCCGGGCCAGCGCCGTCCCCAGCGCGTCCGACCGAACCAGCAGGTCCGTCGCCGGCCCGGCCACGTCCCGGATCTCGAACACCGGCGTCTCCGGTCCCAGGAACCCCGCCAGGTGGAACACCGGACGCAGCGCCGCCCCGCCCGCCACGCTGAACGGGATGATCCCGACGGAGTGGCTATGGACCACCGCCTTCACATCCGGGCGCGCCCGGTAGATCGCCCCATGGATGAACCGCTCCAGGTACGGCATCCGCCCCGCCGCGGCGACGGGAGTGCCGTCCAGCTCGAACTCCATGATGTCGCCGGCCTGCACCAGCGCCGGAGCCATGCTGCGCGCCAGCAGGAAGCGGCCGGGGTCCTTGTCATGCCGCACGCTGACATGGCCGAAGCCGTCCACCACGCCCTGGTCGAACAGGATGTGGTTGGCCGCCACCAGGTCGGCGACCAGCGTGGGGTCTGGCGCCGGCGCCGGCTCCGCTGCGCCCGCCCGACCCGGCCAGGCCGCGGCCGCCAGCCCGGCCAGGCCGCAGCACAGGCAGCTCCGCCGGCTCAGCCTCACGTGGCAGGCGTCCACAGCAGCGGCGCCAGCGCGTAGCCGTCGCCCTCACGGACGATGTGCCCGGTGGCCGGGAAGGGCGCATGGTAGAACGACACCTGCATCCGCTCGCTCGCCGCGATGTCCAGCATCCGGCGGCGGGTGGCCCGCGCCATGGCCGCATCCTGGTCGAACACCGCGGACCACTCGGGGTGGCGGGCGAAGATCAGGGTGTTGTTGGTCACGTCCGACATCACCAGCAGCTTCGCCCCGCCGGACACGATGGCGAAGCAGGTGTGCCCCGGCGTGTGCCCGGGGGCGCCGATGGCGGTGATGCCGGGCAGCACCTCCTGGTCCCACCGGTAGGGCGTCACCTGGCCCGCCACCGGCCCGAACACCCGCCGCACGTTGTCGAAGTTGGGCTTGATCCCGTCCGGGGACGACGCCCGCTTGTCGTCGCTGGTCCAGAACTCCCACTCCGCCGCCGGCACCATGATCTCGGCCTGCGGGAACACCGCCGTGCCGTCCTTCAGGCGGAAGCCGTTGATGTGGTCGGGGTGGAAGTGGCTGAACAGCACGGTGTCCACCCGCGCCGGGTCGAACCCGGCGGCGCGGAAATTGGCCATCCAGGTGCCGCTGGTCGGCGCACCCAGGTCGCCGTTGCCGGTGTCCACCAGCACCAGCTTGCCGCCGGTGTTGACCACCAGCGTCGTGAAGGTGACCGGGAAGCGGTCGGTCGGCAGGAAGTTGTCTGCCAGCGCCTGCTGCAATGCGCCCGGCGGCGCATTGGGCACGAAGCCGTCCAGCCCGCGGTAGGCCATGCCGTCATGAATGGCCGTGACCTGCATGTCGCCCACGCGGTAGCGGAAGAAACCCGGCGCCTGCGCCGTGGCAGGCGGCTGCGCGGCGTCCGCCAGGCGGGGCAGGGCGGCGGCTGCAAGCGTAGCGCCCAGGCTGGACCCAATGGTTCGGCGTGTGATCAGCATCGTGCCCTCCCGCGGCTTGGTTGCGGAGGATTGTAGGCCGGGACGCCGCCCCTGCGCCAGGGCAGTTCCCGGTCCAAAGCCGCGCAAACCCTCGGCGCTCGCGGACGGGCCCGTGCGGGAGGGGCCAGGCGCGTCGCGTCCGGCTCCTGGCGCGTCCGTGCTAGCCGGCGGGCGACGGCACCGGGGCCGGCATCTGCATCGGCGCTGGCTCGGCAGAGGGCCGCGGGGCGGCGGGGGCAGCGCCTTCCTGGATCATCTCGATCCGTCCGGTGATCTGCCCGCCGTCCTCCACTTGCAGGCGGCGGCAGCGGGCGGTGCCCAGCACCTTGCCGGTGGCGCGCACGACCAGGTTGCCGCGGGCGGTCAGGGTGCCGTCAATCACGCCGGCGATCTCCGCATCCTCGACCTCGACCTCGCCCTTGAACACGCCGCCCTGGGCGATGCTCAGCTCGGTGGCCTGGATCATGCTAGCCTCGACCGTGCCCTCCACCACCAGGCGCTCCGCGTCGGCGACGGTGCCCTGCAGGCTGATGCCACGGCCCACGACCAGCGTGCGGCGCTCCGCCGGCTCGCGCGGGCGGCTGGGCTGGATGCCGGGGCGCGGCGGCTGCGGCGCCATGCCCGGCGCGGGCTGCGGGCCGGAGGCGGGCGGGGCAGGCGGAGTGTTCGGCGTGGGGAACGGCGTGCGACCCATGGCGGGAGCCTCCTTTGGCGCGGCAGGACGGTAAGGGGGAACGCCCACGCCGCTGTCGGCAGGCGGGCGCGGCGGGGCAGGCGGGGTGGACGCGGCCGGGCTGGACGCGGCGGTGGGCGCCGCGCTGCTGGGCGCCGGCTCCGGGGCGTCGGGTGCTTGGTCGGGTCGGCGGCGCTTGAACAAGGGAACCCCCCTTCAGGGATGCGCGCCCGCTGCCGGGGCGGCGGGGGGTGCAGTCGGGATGGGTGCCCTAACATGCCCCGGGGCCGGGGAACAACCCGCAAGTGCCGGTTCGCCTGCCCGCGCGCCTACCGCAGCAGGGCAGCCGCTTCGGTCCGGCGGTTCAGCACGTGGACCATCGCCGCCGCGCCCAGCACCGGCACGAGCAGGTTGACGACCGGCACCAGGCTCGCTGCGGCGAGCGCTGCGCCCTGCGCCAGCACGGCCCAGCGGCGCGCGCCATGCGCCCGCAGCGCGTCGGCCCGCGTCATCCGCCGCATCGCGACGCCGACGAACAGGCCGCGCCCGATGGCCCATCCCGTGATGATCCAGCCCAGCACCAGGCCCACCCCGGGCAGCACGATCAGCAGCACCAGCGCCACCATCTGCAGCGCCAGCACCTGCAGGCCCAGCACCGCCCCGTCCCACGCCTGCACCGCCAGCGGCGCACCCTGCGGGCGCGGCAGCTCCGGGTAGAAGCGGCGCTCCACCGCGTCCGCGATCCGGTCAATATACAGTGTCGCCACCAGCAGCGCCGCCGGCACGAACAGATACACCGACAGGAACGCCGTCCCGGCCCCGCCCGCCGCCGCCGCCAGCCAAGCCAGCCAGTGCGGCCACCCCGGCGCCAGCACCAGCGCCTGCACCCCCCACGCCACCCCCGCGGCAATGCCCACGAAAACCAGCAGGGACAGCGCCAGGCTCCGCAGCACGACCCCCAGGAACACGGGATCGTCGAGCTGGGCCGCGGCGCGCAGCAGCGGTGAGAACATCGGGCCTCCTGTGATGCAGGCTGTGATGCGCCGGGCACGGGTTGCCGCGGATGGGGCCGGATGTTAGGCGCAGCCGCCCCGCATCACGCCCCCCGCATCCAGCTAGGACCTCCCATGCCCCAGAACCAGCCCCGCTTCGATATCCTGGGCATCGGCAACGCCATCGTGGACGTCGTCGCTCCCACCGGCGAGGACTTCCTGTCCCGCCACGACCTCCGCAAGGGCGGCATGGCGCTGATCTCCGCCGAACAGGCGGAGGCCCTCTACGCTGCGATGCCCCCGGGCCAGGAGAGCAGCGGCGGATCCGTCGCCAACACCTGCGCCGTGGCCGCCGGGCTGGGCGCGCGCGTGGCCTACCTGGGCAAGGTGGCGGACGACGCGCTGGGCCGGACCTTCCGGGACGACATCGCCAGGGCCGGCGTCCATTTCCCTACCCCGCCCTTGCACGGCGGCGCGCCGACCGCCCGCTGCCTGATCGCCGTAACGCCGGACGGCCAGCGCACCATGAGCACCTTCCTCGGCGCCTGCGTCAGCTTCGGCCCGGCGGACCTGGACGAGGCGGCGGTGGCGGACTCAGCCGTCACCTACCTCGAAGGCTACCTCTTCGACCCGCCGGAGGCCAAGGCCGCCTTCGCCCGCGCCGCCGAGGTCGCGCACGCCGCCGGCCGCCTGGTGGCGCTGTCCCTCTCTGACGCCTTCTGCGTGGACAGGCACCGCGCCGCGTTCCGCACCCTCGTGCAAGGGTCTGTGGACATCCTGTTCGCCAACGAGGCCGAGCTGTGCAGCCTGTATCAGGAGAACGCCTGGCAGGACGCCGCCGCCCGCGCCGGCCGGGATGTGGCCCTGGCCGTGCTGACCCGCGGCGCGGACGGCAGCGTGGCCGTGCGCGGGGGGGAGCGAGTGGAGATCGCCGCCGCACCGGCCCAGGTGGTGGACACGACAGGGGCGGGCGACGCTTACGCCGCCGGGTTCCTGGCCGCCCATGCAGCGGGGCGCCCGCTGGCGGCTTGCGGGCACCTGGGCAGCCTGGCGGCGGCGGCAGCCATCGGGGCCTATGGCGCGCGCCCGGCGGTGGACCTGCGGGCGATGGCGGCGGCGGCGGGCTGAGCGGAGCGGCAGCCCGCGCCGGTAGGCGTCCCAAGCGGTCGGAGCGGGCCGCCGGAACCAAAGCTGCATCTGCTCGTTCCCTGGGGGTGCCGCGCCGGATGCGCGTCTGACGCCACCCCACCGGAGGATCGCCGATGCATAAGCTGCTGATGTTGTCTGCTGCGCTGCTCGGACTGTCTGTTGGGCCGGTGCTGGCCCAAACCGCTGCGCCGGGCAGCGCGGGCGCGCCGCCGGAAGCCGGCGCCGGTGGCACGGCGATGACCGGCATGCGCCCGATGCGCGGCCAGACCCGGCAGCCCGTCGGGATGCGCCAGGCGCCCCGGCCCGCGTCCCGCGCCACGCCGGCATCAGCCCGCGCCGGCACCCGCGGCACGGGGCGCGCCGCCCCGGCCAGCGTCGCGCAGGACGACGGCGTGGACGTGCCGCGCACCGGCGACTACCGTGGTGGCGCGGGGTCGCCCAGCAGCACGGCCGCCAGCAACATCACCTCGCGCGACACGCGGTCCGAGATCGCGCCCCGCCTGCCAGATCCGGGCGCCGACGCCAACACGCCTCGCGCCCTTCTGGCTGCAGCCGACCGCGCCCTGGCCGCCAACCGCACCGGCGCCGCCCAGGAGGCGCTTGAGCGGGCCGAGACCCGCCTGCTCAGCCGCTCGACCGACCCCAGCATGGCCGGCATGCCGGACGGCTCTGCCGCCGTGCAGGCCATCGGCTCGGCCCGCCGCGCCCTGGCGGCGCGCGACGTCCCCGCCGCCCGGTCGGCGATCAACGCGGCCATGAGCGGCTTGGGCAGCTGACCGCCAGCCGGAGCTAGCCGGCGTGGCGGCTTGGGGCATTGGGCGGGGCCGGCCAGCGACGTCCCCGGCTCCTCTGTCCAACCCCTGGGCGCCCGCCGTGGCTCCGTCCACGCTCAAGTGGCGGCCATGGCGCGGGCCGCGCACGCCGCTGGGCTGGATGCTTATCCTGGCCGGCCTGGCCCTTGCCGCGTTCGCGGTCTCGCCGCGGCTGATTGCCCATGGCATTCGCACCTATCAGGCCGTGCCTGATCCTGACGACGCAGATGGCGAGATGGACGATTGGACGGTGCCGCCGCCCCGGCGGGAGTTCGCCATCTGACGCTGCCGGCCAATCCGCCCGATCACGTCCCATCTTCAGCGCTCCACCGCCCCGCACATGGTTAAACGCGGCCTGCCGCCCGGCGTGGTCAACGTGGTCGTCGGCTTCCCGATCCTAGGTGCTCAGTCCCGGGGTGTGGTGTGACGGGTCGAGCCTGAACCGTTCTGGTTCTTGGGTCCAGGCTTGCCCGCTTCGCCCCACTCGGCTGACAGCACCCCACCCTCACCGGCGACGACCTCTGGGGCGCAGCCATCAGCCTACCCGCAGCCGCCGTTGCGTGACTGTGCTCCTGGTCCGTGCCGCCAACCGTACTGTCCCGCCCCGTTCTGTGGCGTGACCCCAAAGAGGGTGCCCGCCGGTCTAGTAGAGATGCCTGCTCATGTTCGGTGGCAGGTTGTACTACTTGGTCAAACGAACGGACAATGTTGGCGAAGCCCGGAGCGTTTGGGCCAATGGCGGAATTGGCTGGGTTTCCTGCCCGGAGACCACCCATGTCGCTCCTGTCGCAGCCGCTTCGGTCCGTGCCCGACGACACCGCCCGCATCGCGCGCGCCGCGTTCCGGCGCGGCAACCCGTATGTGCTGTTGCGGATCAAGCTCATGAACCTTGACCCTGGCCCACCAACAATGTTCTTGTTTCGTTCATGTCTGCACCAGCAACCCACGCCACCCCGCACGACGGCCACTCCGTCAACGCCGCCGACGCGCATGCCACCCAAGCCGCAGATGCGCTCTACTACCGCCAAACCCTGCACGCCCTCATAGACAGGGGCACCGGCTTCGCCCGGCTCCTGCACGACACGGCCCAGGCGCAAGCCGCGCCGCAAGCCGCCCCTGTGCCGCAGCCCGCGGCAGCGCAGCCCGTCCCTGCATACGGCGCGGCCGACCCGGCTGCCCTCGTCAGCCTCGCAGGCGCCTTCGACCAGGTCGCCCGCGCCGTCCGCCGCTGCATCCTCCTCGCGCAGCACCTCGCCAAGCCCACCTCCGACCCGGCCCACCACCGCACCGCCGCCCGCAAGCAGATCATCCGCAAGGTCGAGGACATGATCCAACGCCCGTGCAGCGCCAGCCACCGCGATGCCGACACTATCGAGGCCCTCCGCGCCGAGCTGCACGAGCGTCTGGACGCCCCCGACCTCGACGAGGACATCCAGGGCCGCCCGGTCGCCGACATCATCCAGGAGATCATCCGCGACCTCGACCTGGACCCGATCCCCGGCATCCGCCCCTTCAAGCGCCGCACCCCCGCCGATGTCGCCCACCTCAACGCCCGCGCCGCCGCTCCCAGCAGGCGGCGCCAGCCCGGCCCAGCGCCGCAAGGTGCCGGGCTGCAACCACCCCAGCCGCAACCACCCCAGCCGCAACCACCCCAGCCGCAACCACCCCAGCCGCAAGCGCCCGAGCCGCCCGGCCCCGGTCATGCCGCCCTCCGCCTACACGCCCCACCGGACATCGAAGCCTACCAGCCCCGTGCCATAGGCACCCGCGCCCACCCCGGCCGCCTTCCCGCCAACCCCGACGATGCCGCCGCTTTCGTCCTGCGCCAGGGCGCCCCCGCCGAACCGCGATGGCGGCAGCCGCCCGGCGGCTGACCAAGCCCCCGCCCATCCGGCACGAAGGGGTCCAGCCCCGCGCGCGCCAGACGTGCCGGCGCGCCGCGCATGGCCGCCAGGCCCGCCCGCCGGTTCCAGCGGTCATCGTCCGCGCATGGGCCTGCCCAAGCGCTACCCCATCCCAAGCGCGCAACGGTCATGCCGTTTTAAGCCTCGCAACATTGCGCCGGCCCGCCTATGTGTGCGCTGCAACATGCGGGGGTGCATCCTCCCTCGCCCCCCCAGACGCGGCCGCACGGCCCCAAGGTTCCCCATGGACATCCGCAACATCGCCATCATTGCCCACGTTGACCACGGCAAGACCACGCTCGTGGACCAGCTCCTCCGCCAGTCCGGCAGCTTCCGTGACCACCAGGTCGTGGCCGAGCGCGCGATGGACAAGAACGACCTGGAGAAGGAGCGCGGCATCACGATCCTGGCCAAATGCACCAGCGTCGTCTGGAAGGACAGCCGCATCAACATCGTGGACACCCCTGGCCACGCCGACTTCGGCGGCGAGGTCGAGCGCATCCTGGGCATGGTGGACGGCGCAATCGTCCTGGTGGACGCCGCCGAGGGCGTGCTGCCCCAGACCAAGTTCGTCGTCGGCAAGGCCCTGCAGCGCGGCATCAAGCCCATCGTCGTCGTGAACAAGGTGGACCGCCAGGACGCCCGCGCCGACGAGGTGCATACCGAGGTGTTCGACCTCTTCGCCGCCCTGGGCGCCACCGACGATCAGCTCGACTTCCCCATGCTGTATGCCTCGGGCCGCCAGGGCTGGGCCGACTTGGTGCTGGAGGGTGCCCGCAAGGACCTGACACCCATGTTCGACTTGGTGCTGAGCCACGTCCCCCCGACCCGGCTGGACAAGGAGGCGCCCTTCGCCATGGTCGCCTCCATCCTGGACTACGACAACTTTCTGGGCCGCGTGCTGACGGGTCGCGTCGAGCAGGGACGTGCCCGCCTGAACATGCCCGTGAAGGTCCTGCGCGACGACGGCACCGTGGTGGAGACGGGCCGCCTGACCAAGCTGATGGGCTACCGCGGCCTGGACCGCGTCCAGGTGGACGAGTGCGAGGCCGGGGACATCGTCGCCGTCGCCGGCCTGACCGACGCCACGGTGCCCGACACCGTGGGCGACCCGGCGCTGACCGCACCCCTTCACGCTATTCCCGTGGACCCGCCGACGCTCGCCATGACCTTCCGCGTCAATGACGGCCCGCTGGGCGGCAAGGAGGGCAAGAAGGTCACCTCCCGCCAAATTCGCGACCGCTTGCTGCGCGAGTCCGAGGGCAACGTCGCCATCAAGATCACCGAGAGCAACGAGTCCGACGCCTTCGAGGTCGCGGGCCGGGGCGAGTTGCAGCTCGGCGTGCTGATTGAGCAGATGCGCCGCGAAGGTTTCGAGCTGACCATCGGCCGCCCCCGCGTCCTGACCCGCAAGAACCCGGAGACGGGCGCGCGTGAGGAGCCGTTTGAGGACGTGCTGGTGGACGTGGACGAGGCGTTCTCGGGCATCGTCGTCGAGAAGATGAGCCGCCGAAAGGGCGTGATGCAGGACATGCGTCCGTCCGGCGGCGGCAAGGTCCGCATGACCTTCCACATGCCCAGCCGCGGCCTGATCGGCTATCACGGCGAGTTCCTGACGGACACCCGAGGGTCCGGCATCATGAACCGCATTTTCACGGGTTATGAGGCCTGGGCCGGATCGCTGGAGGGCCGTCGCAATGGCAGCCTCATCAGCAGCGAACCCGGCGAGGCCATCCACTACGCCCTGTTCTACCTGCAGGAGCGCGGCACCCTGTTCGTGGACCCCGGCGACAAGGTCTATGTCGGCCTGATCCTGGGGGAGCACAGCCGGGACAGCGACCTCGACGTGAACCCGATCAAGGAAAAGAAGCTGACCAACGTCCGCGCCAGCGGCAAGGACGACGCGATGCTCCTGATCCCGCCCCGCCGCATGAGCCTGGAGCAGGCCATCGCCTACATCGAGGACGACGAGCTGGTGGAGGTCACCCCGAGCGCCGTCCGCCTCCGCAAGCGCTACCTCGATCCCAACGAGCGCAAGCGGAACGAAAAGCGCCAGGATAGCGAAGCCGCGTAATCCGCTTCTCCCTTCTCTCTCCGAGCTTGATACGCTTCGCGGACCAAGCCCATGAGGGCCGGGGCGGTCCAGCACCGCTCCCGGCCCTCATGGGTGTCAGCAGTCGAAGCGTCACCAGGCCCCAAGTACCTCGCCGTTGCGAGAAGCGAAGCGGCGCAGCAGTTCAAGGGCCGCCAGCCGTTTGGTTTGACCCCCGTGTCCACCGCGGTGCCAGGGTGCCCGCCGCGACAGGGTCCTAAAGCCGAATCGCCAGCCGCCCCGGCCCTTCCCACAGTCGGGCGGTCATGTCCCTTGTTGCGGCCCGGGTTTTTGGGCGGCATAGCTTGGCGATGCCGCGCTCCTCCCCCACGCTGTCCAATGCCCTGCATGACCGGCGCCTCTGGGTCATGGGCGCCTACGGTGCCGCCTGCGGCCTGCCGCTGCCCTTGTCCGGTTTCACGCTGCGCCAGTGGCTGAGTGAGAACAACCTGTCCCTGGCCGCCATCGGCTTCACTGCCAGCATCGGCTTGGCCTACATCCTGAAGTTCCTCTGGTCCCCCGTCCTGGACCAGGTGGCGCCGCCGTTCGGCCTGGCGCGCTTCGGCCGGCGCCGGGGCTGGCTGTTGGCGATCCAGCCCCTGCTGGCAGCAGCCTGCGCCGTGCTGGCCCTATCGGACCCCGCCAGCCGCCCCGGCGTCCTCGTCGCCGCCGCCGTCCTGGTCGCCTTCCTGTCGGCCAGCCAGGACATCGTGGTGGACGCCTGGCGGGTGGAAAGCTTTACCGAACGGGAGCAGGGCCTGGCCCTGCCCGTCTATGTCTGGGGCTACCGGCTGGCGCTGCTGGTGTCCGGCGCCGGGGCGATCAAACTGGCCAGCGTCGTCGGCTGGCACGGGTCGCTCGGCATCATGGCCGTGCTGGCCGGGGCAGGGGCGCTCGTGACCCTGGCCGCGGCCGAACCGTCCGGCCAGGCCGTCCGGAAAGCCGGCGCAGGTCTGGCCGCCCGCCTGCGCAGCGGCGTGATCGAGCCGTTCCGGGACTTCCTGGGCCGGCCCTCCGCTGGACGCATCCTGGCCTTCGTCATGCTTTTCAAGCTGGGGGAGGCGCTGGCGCACACGATGGCACCGCCGTTCTATCTGGCGATGGGCTTCAACCGGGACCAGGTCGCCTATGCCACCGGCGTTCCTGGCCTGGCTGCCAGCCTGCTGGGCGCTGCAGCCGGCGGGTGGCTAGTCGTCCGCATCGGCACAGGCCGCGCGCTGGTGCTGACCGGCTTCGTGCAGATGGCCTCAATGGGCCTCTATTTTGCTCTTGCCGTGTCCGGCGGCGACGGGCGCATCCTGCTGGCCAAGGTAATGCTGGAAAACGTGGCGGAGGCGATGGCCGACGCCGCGTTCCTCACTTACCTATCTGTCCTCTGCTCTGTCCGCTTCACGGCGACGCAGTATGCCCTGCTGTCCTCCCTGGCGGCGGTGGGCCTGCGCACGCTGGGCGGGTTCTCGGGCGTGCTGGCGCAGGCGCTGGGCTGGACCGGCTTCTACGCCGTGACGATCTTCGCCGCCTTGCCCGCTATGCTGGTCATGGTCAGCCTGCTGCGGCGCCCGCCGCCGCTGGCGCAGAAGCGTCCGGCAGCCACACCGTGACGGTGGTGCCAACACCCTCCTTGCTCTCGATCAGCAACTGGCCGCGGTGCCGGTTGACGATGTGCTTGACGATGGCCAGGCCCAGCCCGGTGCCGCCGACGGCGCGCGACCGGCTTTTGTCGGCGCGGTAGAACCGCTCGGTCAGGCGCGGGATGTGGGCACGGGCGATTCCCTGGCCGTCGTCCGCCACGGCAAGCGTCACGCCGGGCCGGGCCGGCCAGCGCCCGCCTGCGGGCACGGGACGGGCAGCGACAATGACGGTGCCCCCGTGACGACCATACTTGGTGGCATTGTCCAGCAGGTTCTGCAGCACCTGCTCCAGTTGGTCGTCATCCCCTGCCACGGAGGGCAGGCCCGGCGCGATGTCCAGCGTCAGCCGCACCTCCCGCTCGCGCATCTGGGGCTCGAACGCGTCGGCCAGGCGCTGTACCAGGCCCGCCAGGTCAACGCGGCCAAGGGGAGGCTGATGCTCCGTCAGCTCGATGCGGGACAGGCTGAGCAGGTCGTCAATCAGCCGGTTCATGCGCCCGGCCTGGTCGGCCATGATGCCCAGGAACCGAACCTGCGCCGGGGGATCGTCGGCTGCTGGGCCGCGAAGGGTATCTATAAAGCCGATCAGGCTGGCTAGCGGAGTACGCAGCTCGTGGCTGGCGTTGGCAACGAAGTCTGCCCGCATCCGCTCCACCGCGCGTTCCCGCGTGCGGTCTGACATGACGGTGACGATGCGCCCGCCATCGGCCAGCGGCGGGTCCAGCGCTATGACCGTTGCATAGACCTCCCGGAATACCGGCACGGGTAGGCTGAGTTCCGCCGTCTGGTCCTCGCCCAGGCTGGTAGCCCGGTCTATGGCAGCGCGTAGCCCGGGATGGCGGAGGACGGCTGCCATCTCCGTGCCGAACGCCCTCCGTGCCGCCGCGTTGGCCCGCCGCACCTGCCGGTCGGCACCCAGGACGATCAGCGGGTCGGGCAGGCGCTGTACGATGGCCTGCTCGGCGCGGAGCAGCGCTGATATCTCCGCAGTGCGGAGCGCGAGGTCGCGCGACAGACGCTCGGCCTCCCGCGCCAGGTGGGCGGTGGCGGACAGCAGGGGGCGGCTGGGGGCGGGAATGGCAGCGTCCGGCCCGGCTCGATGCAGCGCCCACATGATGAGGCCGAGGTCACGCACCCAAACCCATGCCAGCACCGCCGCCCCCGCCAGCATCGCCCCAGCCGCGGCGACCGCCGAACCCCAGGCCAGCGCCCCCGTCAGCGCCAGCGCCAGCAGCACGAGCAGCGGCCAGGCCGCCAGCGCCGCCGCGGTGCGCAGCGGCAGGGTGGCGCGGGCCACCGGGATCAGGTGCCCGGTGCGTTCAACGCCCCCGGCGCGGGCTGCACAAGGTGCGACCCCGTCCGATCCACCTCGAAAATTGCCAGGCCGCGCCGCACCTGGCCGTCCGGCAGGAGGATGAACGGGCCGTCCGCACCGACATAACCCTGCGGACGCGCCAGCAGCGCAGCGGAGTAGCCAATCCGGTCCACCGACGCCCGGGCCACCCCGGCGGCGTCATAGGCGATGCTCGCCAACTCCCGCGGCGGCGCGCCATATTTGGCGGCGTAGCCTTGCTCGAACGCTGCGCGGGTGGCGGGATCCGGCGCGGCATACCAGGCGCCGGACAGGGCGCCAAGTTGCGACGCCTCCCGCGCCCAGGTCGCCGGGCCGAGGATGCGGACCTGCGCCGAGCCGATGCCGTAGAAGGACAGCAACGGCGCAGCCTGCCCTAACTGCGGCCCCGATGCACCGAGCAGAAGCGCATCCACCGAGGCTGCGGACTCCTCCCCGTTTTGGGATGCCGGCGCTGCGTCGTCGCCCGGCGCGGCCCGCCGGGGCGGTGGGTTGCCGACCGACTTCAACGCCGCGTTCAGCCCGGCGAAGCCGTTGGAGTAGCGCACGACGCGCGGCGGCGGGACCCCGACCTCGGCGGCAGAGGCCGTCATGCCTGCCGCCAGCGCGTCGCCGAACGCGTTCTGCGGCACGACCGCAGCCATGCGCCCCTTGCCCTCGGTGCGGGCGGCCAGCACCAGGCGGCGCACCTGCTGGCCCGGGGTGATGCCCAGCACCCAAACGCCGGGCTGCGCCTGCGCGATGTCGGACGTGAAGGCCAGGACCGGCACTCCAGCCGCCCGCGCAACAGGGGCAACGGCTGCGGTCTCGGCAGCGGTCAGCGGCCCCAGGATGACGCCCGCACCCCCGGCGACGGCGGCCCGCGCGGCTTCGGCAGCGCCGGCAGGAGTGCCGGCGGTGTCCATGGGCAGCAACGGCAGGCCGCCGGGCTGGTTCAGGGACAACTGCGCCGCGCGCAGAAGGGCCAGCCCGACGTCGGCATTTGGGCCGGTCAGCGGCACCAGTATGGCCACCCGGCGCCCCGGGACGTCCGCGGCAGGACGCCCGGCGTCCGCTCCCAGGTTCAGCCCAACCGGGCGGTAGCCGCCCGCGTTGGGGTCGGCTACGCAGGCAGTCAGGCCCAGCGCGGCCCCCAGGAGCGTAGATGACCGACCAACCCACGCACGACCCGCACCTGGACGAGCCGCCCGACGAACCGACCTCGACTGACCCACCGCTTGATCCCCCTGCTGCCGACCCATCCGGTCCTATACCACCGGGATTGATGCTGGTTGCCACCCCCATCGGCAACCTTGCAGATATGTCACACCGTGCGCTGGAGGCGCTGCGCGGAGCCGACCTGGTGCTGTGCGAGGACACCCGGCAGACGGCCCGGCTGCTGCAGCATTACGGCATCGGCGTCCGCACCTCGCCGCTGCACGACCACAACGAGGATGGGCGCATCCCGGCCGTGCTGGAGATGCTGGCGCGGGGCGGGCGCGTGGCGCTGGTGTCGGACGCGGGCACGCCGCTGGTGTCGGACCCGGGCTACCGTCTGGTGCGTGCGGCGCTGGCCGCGGAGTTGCCCGTGTCGGCGGTTCCTGGACCAAATGCGGCCGTGATGGCGCTGGTGCTGTCGGGGCTGCCGCCGCAGCCCTTCCTGTTCCTGGGATTTCCGCCGCCGCGCGCCGCCGCGCGCCTGGCCGCCTTCGGCACGCTGCGCGCGGCGGAGCGGGCTGGGCTGTCGGCAACGCTGCTATGGCACGAGGCGCCGCACCGGCTGGCGGAGTGCCTGGCGGACTTGGCGACCAGCTTCGGCGACCGCCCGGCAGCGGTGGCACGGGAACTGACCAAGCGGTTTGAGGAGGTGCGGCGGGGCGTGTTGCCGGACCTGGCCGCGCACTACGCCGCGGAACCGGCCCGAGGGGAGATCACAGTGGTGGTTGGGCCGGCGGCGGAGGGGGCCGACGCCGAGGACCTGGACGGGCAGTTGCGTCGGGCGCTGGCCGGCAACAGCCTGAAGGACGCGGCGGCGATGGTCGCCGGGGCAACGGGGCTGCCGCGCAAGACGGTATATGCGCGGGCGCTGGAGATCAGCCGGGAGGAACCTCCTCCCTCCTCCTCCGGGATCAAACCGCAAAGCGGTTTACGGTCGGGCTGAGGGGAACAGCAGGTGCTATGTCCTTCATACACCAACCAGCTCCCTCAAGACCCAGGGCCGCATGTGCTGGCTCCCTTACCCCCACCCTCTCCCGGAAGGAGAGAGAGCAGAAAAGGTCACCGCCCGCTGACGATGCGGTCCACCAGCTCCTTGACCGTGGGGACGAACCCATTGGAGTAGAATGGGTCGCTAGCGAAACGGTAGGCGTTGTGGCCGCTGAACATGAGCTGGTGCTCGATGGCTTCGGGCGTCTGGTCGTCCCGGCGCACCGACTGCAGCGTCTTCTGGATGCAGAAGCTGCGCGGGTCGGCCTTCTTGCCGTTGGAGTAGTAGGGTTCGTGCTGGCTCCAGTTGCTGAAGCGGCACTGGCTCAGGCAGCCCATGCAGGACACCTGGTGGTCGGTGATGAGCGCCGCGCGCTCGGGCGTGACAAAGATCAGGGTGCTGTCAGGCGTGCGCATCGCCTCCGTGAAGCCCTGGCGCATCCAGCCCTCCACATTGAATAAGTCCTGCGGCGTCAGGTAAACCGCACGCTTACGGGGACCGATGCCCAATACGGCGACATGCTCGCCCACTGGCTCCGTCGTGTAGGCGACCTGGTGCTCGCTGCGCTCCCGCAGCTCCTGGATGAAGCCGTTGTTGACGGCGCTGGAGTAGAAGCCGGTCGGGCTGAACTTGTTCAGGAAGACGTCGCCGGATTTGAGCGTAAGCAGCCGGGTCTTCCAGGCCTCGCTGATCGGGCTTTCCTTGGTCAGCAGCGGACGGGTGCCGAACTGGAACGCGACAGGGCCAAGGTCGGGGTTGTCAATCCAGTCCTCCCACTCCTCCAGCCACCATACGCCGCCGGCCATGATGATGGGCGTCTGGTCCAGGCCGAAGGTGCGCATCAGCTTGCGGAGCGCCAGGACGCGGGGGAAAGGGTCCTCCGGCTTGGTCGGGTCCTCCCCGTTGGACAGGCCGTTGTGGCCACCGGCCAGCCAGGGGTCCTCATAGACGACACCGCCCAGCAAGGACGCAGTCTTGGAGTAGGCACGCTTCCACAGCGCGCTGAACGCGCGGGAGGAGGAGACGATGGGATAGTAGTGGACGCCGAACCTGGCGGCGATGTCGGACAGGCGGTAGGGCATCCCAGCGCCGCAAGTCAGGCCGTGGATCAGGCCCTTGGCGCCTTCCAGCACGCCGGTGATCACGCGCTCAGCCCCGCCCATCTCCCATAGCAAGTTGGCGTGGATGCGGCCCTTGCCGCCGGAGATGTCGTAGGCGCGCTTGGCCTGGTCTATGCCGCCCTTGATGCCGTAGGCGATCAGCTCTTCGTGCCGCTCCCGCCGGGTGCGGCCGTCGTAGTGCTGCGGGTCGGGGTTGCCGTCGGCATCGTAGAAGTCGGCGTTGACGGCGCTGAATGTCCCCGCCCCGCCTGCGGCTGCCCAGTGCCCTGACGACACGCCGGTGGAGACGCCGATGCCCTTGCCGCCCTCGACCAGGGGAAGCACGTCCACGCCGCCCATCCTGATCGCATTGACCGTTTTCATCGCCGCCTCGCTTCATGCCCACACTCTAGAGGTGCAGGACCGCAGACATTGGGACGCCGGGCCTGACGATGCCAGACCCGGCGCTCCGGTTTTATTACAGACGATTACAGGAGAGGAAGCTACTCGGCAGCCTCATGGCGGCCCCGTCCGCCTTCGCGGCGTGGCCCGCCGTCGCGGTCTCCGCCTTCACGGCCGGGTTTGCTGCCGACCTGGTCGGTGATGTCGGCGCCAGTGGTCTGGTCCACCACGCGCATGGACAGCTTGACCTTGCCCCGGTCGTCGAAACCGATGACCTTCACTTTCACGACATCGCCCTGGTTGACCACGTCGGTCGTCTTGTTGACCCGGCCCTGCTGCAGTTCGCTGATGTGGACCAGCCCGTCCTTGGCGCCCAGGAAGTTCACGAAGGCGCCGAAGTCCGCGGTCTTGACCACCTTGCCATTGTAGATCTTGCCGATCTCGGCCTCGGCCACGATCCCCTGGATCATGTCTATGGCCTTCTGGCTGGCCTCCTCGGTCGTCGCGGCGATCTTGATGGTGCCGTCGTCCTCGATGTCGATCTTGGCGCCGGACTGCTCCACGATGTCGCGGATCACCTTGCCGCCGGTGCCGATGACCTCGCGTATCTTCTCCTTCGGCACGGTGATGACGGTGATGCGCGGCGCCGTTGCCGCGACCTCGGCCCGGTTGCCCTGCAGCGCCTTCGCCATCTCGCCCAGAATATGCAGCCGGCCCTCGCGCGCCTGCTCCAGCGCGATCTTCATGATGTCGGCGGTGATGGACGTGATCTTGATGTCCATCTGCAGGGATGTGACGCCCTGCTCGCTGCCGGCCACCTTGAAGTCCATGTCGCCCAGGTGGTCCTCATCGCCCAGGATGTCGGACAGCACGGCGAAGCCGCGGTCCTCCTTGATCAAGCCCATGGCGATGCCCGCCACTGGACGCACCAGCGGCACGCCGGCATCCATCAGAGACAGGCTCGTGCCGCAGACGGTCGCCATGCTGCTGCTGCCGTTGCTCTCCGTGATCTCGCTGACGACGCGCATCGTGTAGGGGAAAGCGTCCTTGCCCGGCAGCACCGGCCGTACCGCGCGGTAGGCCAGCTTGCCGTGCCCGATCTCGCGCCGGCCCGGGCTGCCCATGCGCCCGGCCTCGCCGACGGAGTACGGAGGGAAGTTGTAGTGCAGCATGAAGTGCTCGCGGCGCTCGCCTTCCAGCGCGTCAATGATCTGCTCGTCCTGGCCGGTGCCCAGCGTCGCCACGCACAGCGCCTGCGTCTCCCCGCGGGTGAACAGGCTGCTGCCGTGGGCGCGGGGCAGCACGCCAACCTCGGCCACAATCTGGCGGACGGTCCTGGTATCGCGCCCGTCGATCCGCATGCCGGTGTCCAAGATGGCGTTGCGGACCACATCGGCCTCAAGCTCCTTGAAGATCAGCTTGGCCTTCTCGGCCTCCAGGCCCTCCTCGGTCAGGGCGGCCATCGCGGCCTTCTTGACGGCACCGACCTTCTCCTGCCGGGCCTGCTTCATGCGCTCCTGGTAGGCTTCGGCCAGCGAGGCGCGGGCCAGGGCGTCCACGCGGGATACCAGGGCGGCATGACCGGCATCCGGCTCCGGCAGCGACCACGGCTCCTTGGCGGCGTGCTCGGCCAGTTCGATGATGGCCTGAATGACGGGCTGGCAGTGCTGGTGGCCGAAGGTGACGGCACCGAGCATGATCTCCTCGGACAGCTCCTGCGCCTCCGACTCCACCATCAGAACGCCCTCGGTGGTGCCGGCCATCACCAGATCGAGCTTGCTGGTCTTGAGCTGCTCGGCGGTGGGATTGAGGATGTATGCGCCCTGCTCAAAGCCCACGCGGGCGGCGGCGATGGGGCCGAAGAACGGAATGCCGGACAGCGTCAACGCGGCGGAGCAGCCGATCATGGCGACCACGTCGGGGTCGTTCTCCATGTCGTGGCTCAGCACGGTGGCGACGACCTGGACCTCGTTGCGGAAGCCGTGCGGGAACAGGGGACGGATCGGGCGGTCAATCAGGCGGCTGGTCAGCACTTCCTTCTCGGACGGGCGGCCTTCCCGCTTGAAGAAGCCGCCGGGTATCTTGCCGGCGGCGAAGGCCTTCTCCTGGTAGTTGACGGTCAACGGGAAGAAGTCCTGGCCGGGCTTGGTGGTGCGGACGCCGACGGCGGTGCATAGCACGATGGTGTCGCCGAGGCGGGCCAGCACGGCGCCGTCAGCCTGGCGGGCCATCTTGCCCGTCTCCAGCACCAGCTTGCGCCCGCCCCAGTCGAGTTCTTTGCGGAAATAGTTGAACATGGGTGCATCCTTCATGCGCCGTGCGAAGGGGCCGAGGGTTCCGGATGTACTGACAGCGGGGGCGGCGTCTCGGGCCACAGGAGGCGGACTGCGCCTTGCGGGCAGCCGCGGCGGGACGGGTCCCGCGGTCTCGTGTGGCCTGAGGCGCCGTCGCGGACAGATCCGGGCGACCAGCTCCGCCAAACGGCGGTGTGCGGGGCTGGATGCCCCGCGTGTGCCCGGCGCCACTATTGGCGCCGGGATCGCATGGTGGGCTAACGGCGGAGGTTCAGGCGCCCGATCAGCGTTTGGTAGCGGGCGCTGTCCTTCTTCTTCAGGTAGTCCAGCAGGCGGCGGCGGCGGCCGACCAGCATCAGCAGCCCGCGCCGGCTGTGGAAGTCCTTGGCATGGGTCTTGAGGTGCTCGGTCAGGTTGATGATCCGCTCGGTCGCGAGCGCAACCTGAACTTCCGGGCTGCCGGTGTCGGCGGCGCCGGTGGCATACTCCTGGACCAGCGCCGTGCGGCGCTCATCGGTAATCGACATCAGGGTTCTCCGTGGATGGGGTTACAACATGCGCTCGGGCTTCAGCCAGCCATCTTGAAGGCGGCACAGCCCGATCACGCGCGTCCCCGCCATGGCACGGGCCAGGCCCCCTGCAGGGTCGGCCGTCCGTGGAATGCGGCCCATCAGGTCCACCAGGCTGATCGCCTGGCCTTGTGATAGGCTGTGGGCCTCCGTGTCGGTCAAGGCCAGCGCCGGGATGTCGGCCAGCGCGGTCATGACCGGACGCAGGAGGTCCGGGGATGCGGGCGCGTTGTCCGCCGAGCGCAGGCATTTGTCCAGGGAAATCGCCTGGGCTTCCAGGAACGGGCCGACGCGCAGCCGGCGCAGGGCGGCGACGTGGCCTAGAGCGCCGCAGGCCAGCGCCAGGTCGCGGGCGAGGCTGCGCATATAGACGCCCTTGCCGGACTGCACCTCGAACACCGCCGTGTCGGCGTCGGTGCGCTCGATCAGCTCGAAGCGGTCCACGCGCGCTGGGCGGGGCGGCAGGGCGGGGGGGCGGCCATCCCGGGCCATGTCGTAGGCGCGCTCCCCGTCCACCTTGATGGCTGAGTATGCGGGCGGCACTTGCATGATGTCGCCGATGAAGGCGGGCAGGGCGGCGCGGAGCTGGTCATCCGCGGGGCGCGCGTCGGACGTGGCGATGGTCTGGCCGTCCGCGTCGTCGGTGTCCCGCGCGTCGCCTAGGCGCAGGGTGAAGCGGTACAGCTTGGTGCCGTCCTGGACGTAGGGCACGGTCTTGGTGGCACTGCCGAAGGCGACGGGCAGCACGCCGGTGGCCAGTGGGTCCAGCGTGCCGCCGTGCCCGGCCTTCTGCGCGTCGAAGCCGCGGCGGACGCGGTTGACCACGTCGGTGCTGGTCATGCCGGGCGGCTTGTCCACGATCAGCCACCCATTGAGGGGGCGGCCCTGCTTGCGGCGCATTGGAAGTCCTTGGTTCGGAGATGGGCAGGCGGCAGGCTTTAGGGCACAACGCCGCGCGGCGCGAGACGTGGCAGGACAACTCGGAAGCGATTGCTTGAGATCGAGTTGGCCTATGGGGCCGGGTTCGCGGGCCGGGGCGTATTCAGCTTGTGCAAAGCAGTGGCCGACCCTGCACCGTATCCAGACCCTATGCTTCAAGCCCTCCAATCCGGCTCATGACGGTCCCGGGGCAGGAACTGCGGATCACCCCCGCGCCGTGACCGCCGCCCCGGCATCCCGCGCCAGCCCGAGCGCCAGCAGTGCCGTCCCGGCCATCGCCAGCGCGACCACCGCCAGCGCCGCATGGAACTGCGGCAGCTCCGGCGCCTCCACGCCCGCCGCCCCGCTTGCCACCCGCAGGGCCACCGCGCCCACGGCGACGCCGATGCCGATGGAGAGCTGGAAGGCCACGCTGAACCAGGTGTTGGCGGGAGCCATCGCCGGCTGCGGCACGTCGGCGAAGGCCAGGGTGTTGAGCGCCGTGAACTGTAGGCTGCGCGACGCCCCGGCCACCACCAGCAGCGCCAGCAGCAGCGGCAGCGGCGCAGTGGCCGGGGCCAGCGCGAAGCCAGCCATCGCCGCAGCCTGCACCAGCCCGTTGCCCACCAGCACCGTGCGGAACCCGAAGCGCCGCAGGATGCCGGTGGTCAGCGGCTTGATGCCGAGGTTGCCCGCGAACAGCACCAGCACCAGCAGCCCCGCCCGCACCGGCGCCATGCCGTAGCCCAACTGGAACAGCAGCGGCAGCAGGAAGGGCATGGTGCCGATCAGGGTGCGCATCGCCGTGCCCGTCAGCATGGTGGTGCGGAAGGTCGGGGTGTCGTAGGGCGCAGTGTCCAGCAGCGGATGCGGGTGGCGGCGCAGGTGCCGCCACAGCAGCGGCCCGGCCGCAGCGGCCCCCGCCGCCAGGAGCGCCACCGCAGCCCAGGCCCCCGCGCCTTCCCCGACCAGGTCCAGCCCCAAGGTCGCGCACAGGCACCAGGCGGCGGCGAGCAGGAAGCCCAGGGCGTCGAAGGGCCGCCGGGCCGTGCCGGGGGCGGCGGGGACCAGGCGCCAGGCCAGCGCCATGCCCAGCAGGCCCAAGGGCACGTTGACCCAGAAGATCATGCGCCAGGAGAAATGCTCGGCCAGGAAGCCGCCCAGCGGCGGGCCGATCAGCGGCGCGGTCAGGCCGGGCCAGGTGAGCAGGGCGATGGCGCGGATCAGGTCGGGCTTGGCGGTGGTCCGCAGCACGGCCAGCCGCCCGACCGGCACCATCATGGCCCCACCAATCCCTTGCAGCACGCGGGCGGCGACGAATGTGCCGGTGCTCCCGGCCAGCCCGCACAGCAGCGACCCCAGCGTGAACACGCCGACGGCGGACGTGAACACCGCCCGCGCGCCATAACGGTCCGCCGCCCAGCCGCCGGGCAGGATGAACACGGCAACGGTCAGCAGGTAGGCGGTAATGCCGATGTGCAGGTCCACCGGCGTCGTGCCCAACGACTCGGCCATGCGGGGCAGGGCAGTGACGATGATCGTGCCGTCCAGGAACTCCATGAAGAACGCCCCAGCGACCAGAAGGGCGAGGCGGCTCATGCGCCGCCAGTCCGGATGCCAGTGGGGGCGACCCGCCCGGACGCCGGTTTCGGTCCGGTCATGGCGCGGGCTTGCGCCGCCCCGTCGCCGCGAAGGTCAGCAACCCCGCGCCCAGGCCGGCGGCGGTCCAGAGCAGGGGGTCAAGCCCGGCGGTCTCGCTGCGTATGGGCAGCACGGCGACGGTGCCGGGCGAGGTCTCGACGCCCGGCTTGCCCGCGGCCCGGGCGGCGGCGATCTGCTCGGGCGAGACCACCCAGCTCGAGGCTTGTCCGCCGCTGGCCCAGCGCGCGCCGAACCAGCAGGCGAGCGCGACGGTCAGTGCGAGGACGGCCCTGGGAATGATCGGCATGTCTGGTCCTCGTTCCGTGGCGATAGGCAGACTCTAGGTTGGGCTGGCCGCCGCCGGAAGCGGGCGCTGCGGCGCCCGGCGGAAGGCGCGAGGATCAGCCCTTTTTATGCAGCATTTATGCCCCGCCCCGCTGCGGAGGATCGAGCCTTTACGCGCCTGGGTCCATGTAGTCGCGTGCAACAATCGGTGCGATCTCATGCTTGACCTACTGGCCGCCGCCCTTGGCGTCGGCGGCATCCTGCTCATGGCCGGCTACGCCGCGCTGTGCGAGCGGATCTGACGCCGTGCTGGACCTGCTCCTCGGCGGGGCCGTGTCGGCCGGGCTGTTCTTCTACCTGATCTGGGCGCTCGTGCGTCCCGAAGACTTCTAGGGCGCTGCAATATGACCATCATTGGCTGGGTGCAGATCGCACTCGTGCTGTCGCTCGTGTTCCTGGCCGCGGTGCCCTTGGGCGGCTACGTCGCCCGGGTGATGCAGGGCCAGCGCAACGCCCTGTCCCCGGTGTTCGGTCCGGTGGAGCGCGGGCTGTATGCGGTCTGCGGCGTGGACCCGGCGCGCGGCATGGGCTGGCGCGGATACGCCGTGGCGCTGCTGGTGCTGAACGCGCTGCACTTCGTGCTGCTGTATGCGATCCTGCGGCTGCAGTTCTACCTGCCGTTCAACCCGCAAGGGTTCAGCGGCATGTCGCCGCGGCTGGCGTTCAACACCGCCATCAGCTTCGTCACCAACACCAACTGGCAGGCCTATGCCGGCGAGACCACGCTGAGCCACGGCGCGCAGATGCTGGGGCTGACGGTCCACAACTTCCTGTCGGCGGCCACCGGCATCGCCGCGGCTTGCGCGGTGTCCCGCGCCTTCATCGCCGGTGGCGTGCGGACGCTGGGCAATTTCTGGGCCGACGTGACGCGGGCGACGCTGTATATCCTGCTGCCGCTGTCCCTGGGGGTCGCGGCGCTGCTGCTGGCGATGGGTGTGCCGCAGACGCTGGCAGCGTCGGTGGACGCGGCGACGCTGGAGGGCGCGAAGCAGACCATCGCCCTTGGCCCCGTTGCCTTCCAAGAGGCGATCAAGCTGGTCGGCACCAACGGCGGCGGCTTCTTCAACGCCAACTCGGCCCACCCGTTCGAGAACCCGACCGCGCTGAGCAACCTGCTGGAGAACTGGTCCTTCCTGGTGCTGCCCTTCTCGATGGCCGTCGCCTTCGGCCACATTGTCGGCGACCGGCGCCAAGGCTTCGCGCTGATGTGGGTGATGGGGTCGCTGCTGGCGGTGTTCGCCGGGCTGACCTACGCGGCGGAGGCCGCGGGCAACCCGTTGCTGCACGGGCTGGGCGTGGACGCGCTGGCCGGCAACATGGAGGGCAAGGAGGTGCGCTTCGGCGTCGCCGCGTCGTCCGTGTTCGCGGCGGGCACCACGGCTACCAGCACCGGCGCGGTGATCGCCATGCATGACAGCTTCATGCCGCTGGGCGGGTTCGTCACCTTGTTCCTGATGCAGTTGGGGGAGGTCGTGCCCGGCGGCGTCGGGTCCGGCCTGTATGGCATCCTGGTGTTCGCGCTGCTGGCGGTATTCGTCGCCGGGCTGATGGTGGGGCGCACCCCTGAGTACCTGGGCAAGAAGGTGCAGGCGCGGGAGGTGAAGCTGGCGATGCTGGCGGTGCTGATCCTGCCGCTGTGCATCCTGGGCGGCACGGCCATGAGCCTGGTGACGGAGAGCGGCACGGGATCGCTGTCCAACGCCGGGCCGCATGGGCTGAGCCAGATGCTGTATGCCTGGACATCGGCCACGGCCAACAACGGCAGCGCGTTCGCCGGCATCTCCGCCGATACGGACCTGCTGGATTGGGGGCTGGGCGCGGCGATGCTGCTGGGGCGGTTCGCGTTCCTGGTGCCGGTGCTGGCGATTGCGGGCAGCCTGGCGCTGAAGCCCAAGCTGCCGCCCAGCGCGGGGACGTTCCCGACGCACGGGCCGCTGTTCGTCGGGCTGCTGGTGGGCGTGATCCTGATCCTGGGCGGTCTGCAGTTCCTGCCGGCGCTGTCGCTTGGGCCGTTGGCGGAGCATTTCGCGATGCTGGCCGGCAAGACGTTCTAGGCGCCTGTCCAGTGCCCACCGATCCAAACCTTCCCGTCCTCGCGAGCCGCTCTTGCGGCATGGCGGTCCAGGGGCCGCAACCGCGGTCCGTCCTGCTCCTGGACTGCTGCGTCGCCGTGCTCTTCGCAATGACGGCTTTATTCACGACGGCTTCTTAGGACTCCGACATGGCACAGACTGCCGACACCATCGCGCTGTTCGACGGCGCGATCATAGCCCGCGCCGCGCGGGACGCCTTTGCCAAGCTCAACCCAGCCCGGCTGATCCGCAACCCCGTCATCTTCGTCACCGAGATCGTGGCGGTGCTGGTCACGTTGCTGGCGGTGCGGAACGCCCTCACCGCCCAGCCCTGGACCTTCGCGGCCTCCATCGCCGCGTGGCTATGGCTGACGGTGCTGTTCGCCACGTTCGCGGAGGCAGTGGCGGAAGGGCGGGGCCGCGCCCGGGCCGACAGCCTGCGCCGGGCGCGCAGCGACGTGACGGCCAAGCTGCTGGCCAGCACCGCCGACCGCAGCCGCACCACGCCCACCCCGGCCTCCGCGTTGCGCGTCGGCAGCCTGGTGCTGGTGGAGGCTGGCGACCTGATCCCCTCGGACGGCGAGATCATCGAGGGCGTGGCGAGCGTCAACGAAAGCGCCGTCACCGGCGAGAGCGCGCCCGTGATCCGGGAAGCCGGCGGCGACCGCAGCGCCGTGACCGGCGGCACGCAGGTGGTCAGCGACTGGCTGGTGATACGCATCACCGCCGACCCCGGCAGCACCTTCCTAGACCGGATGATCAGCCTGGTGGAGGGCGCGAGCCGCCGCAAGACGCCGAACGAGATCGCGCTCGACATCCTGCTGGCGGGCCTGACCATCATCTTCCTGATTGCGGTCGTGACGCTGGTGGGCCTGGCCAAGTACTCCGGCACCGACCTGGGGGTGCCCGTGCTGGCGGCGCTGCTGGTGACGCTCATCCCCACCACCATTGGCGGGCTGCTGTCCGCCATCGGCATCGCCGGCATGGACCGGCTGGTGCGCTTCAACGTGGTGGCGACCAGCGGCCGCGCGGTGGAGGCCGCGGGCGACGTGGACACGCTGCTGCTGGACAAGACCGGCACCATCACCTTCGGCAACCGCATGTGCGCCGGGCTGACGGGCGTGCCCGGCGTGGACGAGCGCGCGATGGCCGAGGCCGCAGCGGTGGCGTCCCTTGGCGACGACACGCCGGAGGGCCGCAGCATCCTGTCCTGGGTGCGGGACCGGCACGGCATCGTGCCGGCCATGCCGGCAGGGGCCGACGTGATCCCCTTCAGCGCCAACACCCGCCTGTCCGGCCTGGACGCCGGCGGGCGGTCCTGGCGCAAGGGCGCTGTGGACTCGCTGCTCAAGCTGGCAGGGGGGGAGCCGCCGGCTGCCTTCACCGCCGCCGCGGACCGCATTGCCCGCGCCGGCGGCACGCCGCTGGGCGTTGCGCTGGACGGGCGGCTGATGGGCGTGATCGAGCTGAAGGACATTGTGAAGCCCGGCATACGCGACCGCTTCGCCCAGCTCCGCACCATGGGCATACGGACGGTGATGATCACCGGCGACAACAAGGTGACAGCGGCGGCGATTGCGACGGAGGCCGGGGTGGACGACTTTCTGGCGCAGGCCACGCCGCAGGACAAGCTGGACTACATCCGCCGGGTGCAGGCCGAAGGCCGCCTGGTCGCGATGTGCGGCGACGGCACCAACGACGCGCCGGCCCTGGCCCAGGCCGACGTGGGCGTGGCGATGCAGACCGGCACCCAGGCAGCGCGCGAAGCCGGCAACATGGTGGACCTGGACAGCGATCCGACCAAGCTGATCGAGGTCGTGGAAATCGGCAAGCAGCTGCTCATCACCCGCGGCAGCCTGACCACGTTCAGCATCGCCAATGACGTGAGCAAGTACTTCGCCATCCTGCCGGCGATCTTCGTGGCGACCTATCCGGAGCTGGGGGCGCTGAACGTCATGCACCTGGCCAGCCCGCAGAGCGCCATCCTGTCGGCGGTGATCTTCAACGCACTCATCATCGTGGCGCTGGTGCCGCTGGCGCTGCGCGGGGTGGGGTTCCGGCCCTTGGGCGCAGCGGCGCTGCTGCGGCGCAACCTGCTGGTCTATGGCTTGGGCGGGCTGGTCGCGCCGTTCGTGGGCATCAAGCTGATTGACATGATCCTTTCCCTGCTGAGGCTCGCATGAACATCATCTCCTCCCTGTCCCCAATGGTCAGCACGCCGGCTGACGCGGCAGAGGCGCCGGCCGGCATCGGCGCCGCAATCCGCCCCGCGGTGGCGCTGATCGTCGTGTTCACGGCCCTCACTGGGCTGGCGCTGCCGCTGGGCTTCGTCGGCGTGGGGCGGGCGGTGCTGCCGTTCCAGGCCGGCGGCAGCCTGCTTGAGCGGGACGGCAAGGTCGTCGGGTCCGCGCTGATCGGACAGGTGTTTGCGGGGGAGGGCTACTTTCACGCCCGCCCGTCGGCCACCACCGACACCGACCCGGCGGACAGCACGAAGCAGGTGCCCGCGCCCTACAACGCCGCGGCGTCGCTGGCGTCCAACATGGGAGCGACCAGCAAGGACTTGGTGAAGCGGGTGGAGGACGACATGGCTGGCGCCGGGGCCAAGCCGGTGCCAGCCGACGCCGTGACCACCTCGGCCTCTGGCCTGGACCCGCACATCTCGCCGTTGAATGCGGAGCGGCAGGTGGCCCGGGTGGCCGCGGCTCGCAAGCTGCCGGAAGATCGGGTGCGGGCGCTGCTGGCGGAGAACACGGCGGGGCGGCTGCTGGGGATCATCGGCGAGCCGCGGGTGAACGTGCTGGCGCTGAACATGGCGCTGGACGCGGCGCGTTAGAGGGCGCGTCGAGGCGATGCTCAGCCAAGCCCCTTGTCGTAGCGGCGCAGCAAATCGGCCACCTCCGCCGCCATGCCGGCCAGCGGCGTCGGGCCGCTGACGACCTCAAACCAAATGTCCGCACGTGAGAACAGGGCAGCGCACACCTGGTCGGGATCGTGGCGCGAGGCATAGGCGATGCCGTCCGGCTGGTCCGGATGGTTGAACAGCGCGTCCGCCCAGGCACTGCATGGCCCATACGGCCCGGTGCTGACCGCGTTGTCCGTGCCAAGCGCCTGCAGGCCTCGCCCAAGCATCTCGACCAGCCGGACGGCGCGGGACATGGCCAGCACCGACACTGCGCGGCTGCTGATCTCGGCGGGGTCAATGAGCCGGCGCTGGGGGTTGCGAAGCACCGTTTCAGCGAACGCACCCTCCAGCGATTGCGCCGTGTAGAGCACTCCGAAGCCGCCGGTCGGACTGTCGAACCGCCCGATAGGATCGGCCCCGGCGCCAGGGGAGAAGAACACTGGACCCAAGCCGAGACGATGGACACGCACCAGCGTGCTGCCGGCTGCAAGCTCCAAAACGGGAAGCGCCGCCGTTGCGAGCCAAGGCGGCGGCAGGGGTGCGGCCCCTGCCGGCCCGCGCCCGGTCATCCGCCCAGTCATCCGAACGCGTCGGTCCCGATGCCTTGGACGATGCGCCGCACGTCGTCCGCGGCGGTTCCGCCCTGGCGCAGGGCGTCAAGCGGAGTGAGGCCGCCCAAGGCGTCATCCTTGGCCAGCAAGAAGCCAAGCTGCGCCCACGGGCCTAGCGTCGCCAAACCTGCAAGCACGGCAGCCAGTCCCGGCACGACTTGGCCATCCCGCTCGATCTGGACCGCCGGGTATCGCCAATCGCTGGCGACCCGGACGCCGAGCAGCTGCAGGCTGCGGCGGCGCTTATCAACGGCCTGGCGCGAGATGCCGCCCAGCGCGCGGCCTGCTTCCTCGGCGGAAAGCAGGCCGCCGGCGTCCACCGACAGGCGTTCCCGCTCCACTGCCCCCCGCGCCCAGGCATCCGCCAAGGGATCGAGCGGACGGGACGCAGCGAACGCTGCCGGGTCGCCCAGCGCACGCGCGACAGCGCCGAAGTCTGTGGGTGCTGACAGGGCTTCACCCAGGGCCTCGATGGTGGCTGAGCGGGCGATGTGCTCCACGGCGTGCTCGGCGCGACGCCGGAAGGCGTCCCGGACGACCTCGTTGGAGTCGCGACCGGAATCTAAATTGGACGACCCTGGCATGACGTGCTGGCAGCCTGTTCTTGGTGGGGTTGCTTTGGTGTTGGACTATGGTGGTAGCATACTATGTCAACTCACGAGCCGACAATCCAATGAGGGTCGAAGCGATCATGCCGTCCATGGCTTGCATACCTCTGTCTGCGTTCAGGGTGCCGGATGGCAAGATCGCGATGACGCTGATGCTGAGCGGAATGCGATGTGTGACGGGCGTGATTGGCGTGGCTGACCTAGACTTCCACCTCAACGCCTTCGAGGCTGGGATGGAGCTTGAGACTGCTGATCGCGCCAACCCTCACACGCATGCGCAGATGCGCGAGTTGCTGAGGCAACACATGGAGCGGGCCGACGATGCCGACATGAGAGTTTGCGTCGCCGCTGCCTTCTGGCTGGCGCTGAAGCATCCTCATGGGGGCGTCACAATGCGGGCGCAGGTAGCCGCCTTCATGAAGGTTCAGAACCGGGCTCAGATCACCATAACGAGCGACCGCCGTCAGCTCTGGAGCTTTGCCGTTTCGGAACGTCCAGTCATGACAGAGGCGATTATGGCAGCGATACCGGTTGGACCAACGGTGTGTTTGACGTTTCCAGAACGGGCCGACGCTTCGCTCAGTCGTCTATCTCAAGCCCATTGACCAACCCTGTCCGGGATTTGGGGTGGCCGCTCTTCACGCACTCGGGATGTAGGCTGACACCGTGGACGACTCCCGCCCCGATCCCGACGCCCTGATCGCCGCCGCCGCCCGGGAGGGGCGCGGGCGGCTCAAGGTGTTCCTGGGCGCGGCTCCTGGCGTCGGCAAGACGTGGGAGATGCTCGTCCAGGCCTGCCGCCGCCGGGCCGAGGGGGTGGACGTGCTGGCGGGCGTCATCGAGACGCATGGCCGGGCCGAGACCGAGGCGCAGTTGGGCGGCCTGCCCCTGCTGCCCCGGCGCGAGGTCGCCTACCGTGGTCAGCTTCTGTACGAGTTCGACCTGGACGCCGCGCTGGCCCGCCGCCCCGGGCTGCTGCTGGTGGACGAGTTGGCGCACACCAACGCCCCCGGCAGCCGCCACGCCAAGCGGTGGGAGGACGTGCGGGAACTGGTGGACGCCGGGCTGCACGTCTGGGCCACGCTGAACGTGCAGCACCTGGAGAGCCTGAACGAGGATGTGGCCCGCATCACCGGCGTCCGCGTCGCGGAGACGCTGCCGGATGCGGTGCTGGAAGGCGCGGACGAGATCGAGCTGATTGACGTGCCCCCGGCGGAGCTGCGCGCCCGGCTGGCGGACGGGCGCATCTACCGCGCCGACACGGCCAAGCGGGCGCTGGAGGGCTACTTCAAGGAAGGCAACCTGGCGGCCCTGCGCGAGATCGCGCTGCGCCAGGCCGCAGAGCACGTGGATGAGGACGTGCGCGACTGGATGCGCGCCTCCGGCGTGTCTGGGCCTTGGCCCGCCAGCGACCGCGTGCTGGCGCTGGTCGGTCCGGACGCCTCGGGGGAGGCAGTGGTGCGCCACGCCAAGCGCCTGGCCGACGCGCTGCACGCGCCCTGGACGGTGCTGCACATCGAGCCGCCGACGGAGGCGCCGGCCAACCGGCCCTCCCTGGCGCTGGCCCAAGGGCTGGGCGCGGACGTACAGACGCGCGGCGGCGCGGACCTGGCCGGGGTGGCATTGGAAGCCGCGCGGACCTTGAATGCGACGCACATCGTGATCGGGCGCGCGAAGCTGCCGCTGTGGCGGCGGCTGCTGGGCCGTCCGCTGAGCCTGGAGCTGCTGCGCCGCGCGCCGGAGTATGCGCTGCACATTGTGCCGTCCTCCGCCCTGGCCCGTCCGGCTCGGACGCGCACGCCGGCGCCGCGGGAGTGGCTGGGGTGGATCGTGGCGACGGCGCTGGTGGCGGCGGTAACTGGGGCCGGGTTGCTGGCAGGCGACGCGCTGCCGCCGGAGGCGCTGGGGATGGTGTTCTTGGCCGTTGTCGTGGCGTCAGCCAGCCTGCAAGGCTTGCAGGTGGCGCTGTATGCGGCGGTGGCCGGGTTCCTGGCGTGGGATTTCTTCTTCATCCCGCCGATCCACACCGTCACCATCGCCAACGCGCATGATGCCGTGGCCGCCGTCGTGTTCCTGCTGGTGGCGGGCATCACCGGCGTGCTGGCCGGGCGGGTGCGGGCGGAGGCGCGGGCGGGGCAGGCGCGGATAGACAGCCTGCGCCGGGTCGGCGCGTTCAGCCGCCGCCTGGGAGAGCCCGCGACGGAGCCGGACTTGCTGCACGAGGTCGCACGGCAGGCAGCTGGGATCGCCGGGCAGGGGGCCGTGCTGGTCCGCGACGGGGAGGACGTGCTGCTGCGCGCGGCCGAGCCGCCGACGGACACCTTGGACGAGGGCGCCTGGGCCGCGGCGCGCTGGGCGGCGGCGCATGACGTCGAAGCAGGGCGCGGCACCTCGACCCTGCCGTCGGCGTCGTGGCGCTTCCTGCCGATGCGGACGGTGCGCGGCGGGGCCGGGGTGCTGGGGGTGCGTGCGCCTATGGGGGGAGGGTCGTTCGACCCGCCGGCGGTGCAGGCGTTGGAGGCGCTGGCGGATCAGGCGGCGATTGCGCTGGAGCGGGTGCGCCTGGCCGGGCAGTCCGCGCGCACCGCGGCGATGGAGGAGACGCAGCGGCTGCGGACGGCGCTGCTGAACTCCCTGAGCCACGACCTGCGCACGCCGCTGACGGGGATACGCGGGGCGGCCGGGACGCTGCGGGAGTCCTGGGACAGCCTTGCGGTGGAGACGCGGGCCGACCTGCTGCTGTCCATCGAGGAGGACACGGCGCGCATGACCCGCTTCCTGTCCAACATTATGGACCTGACCCGGCTGGAGAGCGGGCAGATCCTGCCGCGCCTGGCCGCGGTGGACGTGGCCGCGGTGATCGAGGCCGCGGTGGCGCGGGTGCCGGACGCGCTGCACGTCGGCGTGGCGCTGCCGGAGCAACCGACGCGCGCGCTGGCCGATCCGGCGCTGCTGGAGCAGGCGTTGGTCAACCTGCTGGACAACGCCGCCAAGTATTCGCCGGACGGCGCCCGCACCGCCGTCCGTGTCTCGCTGGGGCGCGGCGCCGCGGGCCGGCCGGAGGTGCTGGTTGCGGTGGCGGACGAGGGCGTGGGCATCCCTGCTGCGGACCTGCCGCACGTGTTCGACAGCTTTTACCGTGCCCGGCGCGGGGACCGGGTTGCGCCGGGCACCGGGCTGGGGCTGGCGATTGCGCGGGGCATGGTGGAGGCGATGGACGGCACCATCGAGGCCGCCAGCCCGCGCCCTGACCTGCCGCGCGACGGCCAGCCCGGGACTGTCGTGACCATGCGCCTGCCGGCTGCGCCGTAAGGAAACCCGTCGTGAAAGGCGCCTTGATCCTGGTGGTGGATGACGAGCCGCAAATCCACCGCTTCCTGCGCCCGGCGCTTGAGGCCGCAGGCTACGCCGTGATCCGCGCCGACACCGCCGCCGAGGGGCTGCGCCTGGCGGCTGCCCGCGCGCCGGATGCGGTGCTGCTGGACCTGGGCCTGCCCGACCTGGACGGGCAGGAGGCGCTGGTGCGCCTGCGCGCCTTCAGCGCCGTGCCGGTGGTGGTCGTGTCCGCCCGGGACCGGGAAGCGGAGAAGATCGCGGCGCTGGATTCTGGGGCGGACGACTATGTGGAGAAGCCGTTCAGCATCGGCGAGCTGCTGGCCCGCATCCGCGCGGCGCTGCGCCACGGGCGGGCGCAGGACGGAGTGGCGGAGGTGTTCCGGGCGGACGGGGTGGAGGTGGACCTGGCCCGGCGTCTGGTCCATGCCGGCGGGGCTGCCGTGGTGCTCAGCCCGCGCGAATATGACCTGCTGGAAATCCTGGCGCGCAACCCCGGGCGCGTGCTGACGCACCGGCACCTGCTGACGGCGGTGTGGGGTCCGGCGCATGGAGAGGACGTGCAGTATCTGCGGGTTTACGTGGGGCACCTGCGGCAGAAGCTCGGCCCCGCCGGGGCGCGGCTGATCCGGACGGAGCCGGGCGTGGGGTATCGACTGGCCGAGGCGGAGGGCGCGGCGCTGGGCACGACGTAGGGCGGGCGGATGCCGGGCCGCAGCGTCCTGCTTCGGGATGACTAGGCCGTTGCGGGCCTATGTGGCGCGTAGCCGCACCGCATGACAGCCACCGCGCCCGTCGCTACGCTCCGTTCCATGCATATCCGGACCCTGGTTGCCGCCCTTGTCCTGACAACCTCGGCGTTCGCTGCCGACCCGCCGCCGGTGTCGGCCAGCCGGGGCATGGTGGTCACGGCGCAACGCCTGGCATCGGACGTGGGCGCGCAGGTGCTACGGGATGGGGGCAACGCCGTGGATGCGGCGGTGGCGGTGGGATACGCGCTGGCCGTGACCTACCCGGCTGCCGGCAACCTGGGCGGCGGCGGGTTCATGACGCTGCGGCTGGCCGATGGGCGGACGGCATTCCTGGACTTCCGCGAAAAGGCTCCGCTGGCCGCAACGCCGGGCATGTTCCTGGACGAGGCTGGCAACGTCGCGCCGCGGCGGTCGCTGGACACCTGGCTGGCGGTCGGGGTGCCGGGCAGCGCGGCGGGGCTGGAATTGGCGCGGACGAAGTATGGCACCATGCCGCGCGCCGCGCTGATGGCGCCGGCCATACGGCTGGCCGCGGAGGGCTTCATGCTCACGCCCGGGGACCTGTCCGTTATCGGCACGGCCACGGACGCGCTGCGGAAGGACCCGGCGGCAGCGGCCATCTTCCTGCGGGACGGCGCGGCCCTGCGCCCCGGCGACCGGCTGGTGCAGGCCGACCTGGCGCGCAGCCTGCAAGCGATCAGCGACGCCGGGCCGGACGCGCTGTATCGCGGCCCCGTGGGCGCTGCCATCGTGGCCGCCAGCCAGGCCGGCGGCGGCATCATCCAGCAGCGGGATCTCGACACTTACCGCGTGCGGGAGCTGCAGCCCATCGAGTGCGACTACCGCGGCTTTCACATCATCAGCGCCCCCCCGCCCAGCAGTGGCGGCGTGATCCTGTGCGAAATCCTGGGCATCCTGGGCGGCTACGACCTGCGCGCGATGGGTTACCGATCCGCTGCGGAGGTGCATGTGCTGGTGGAGGCGATGCGCCACGCTTACTACGACCGCAACAACCGGCTGGGCGACCCGGACTTCGTAAACAACCCCGTCGTGCAGTTGCTGGACCCGGCCTACCACGCCGCCATCCGCGCCCGCATCAGCCCGGACCGCGCCACGCCCAGCAGCAGCCTGATGGCCGCCGACCCGGCGAAGGAGGGGACGAACACCACGCACTACTCCGTCGTGGACGGCCCGGGCAATGCGGTGGCCGTGACCTACACGTTGAACGACTGGTTCGGCGTGCGGAAGGTGGTAGCGGGCACCGGCATCCTGATGAACAACGAGATGGACGATTTCACCGCCAAGCCCGGCGTGCCTAACAACTTCGGGTTGGTGCAGGGCGCGGCGAACGCGGTGGCGCCGGGCAAGACGCCGCTGAGCAGCATGTCGCCCACCATCGTCACGCGCGACGGCAAGGTCGTGATGGTGATCGGCAGCCCCGGTGGCGCGCGCATCATCACCATCGTGCTGGGCGCGATCATCAACGCGGTGGACCACGGGATGACGGTGCAGGAGGCCGTCAATGCGCCCCGCATCCATCATCAATGGCTGCCGGACACGATCTACGCCGAACGCTTCGCCCTGTCCCCGGACACCCGGGCGCTGCTGGAGGCCAAGGGCCACAAGATCACCGACAGCCGCCCCTGGGGCGTAGCGGAGGGCGTGATCGTCGGCGGGCCGTCGCTGGCGCCGATGGCGGAGAGGAGTGGGGCCGGGTCGCTGACGCTTGGGACGATGCCGGGCGGCGGGCCGCTGTTCGGGGCGCATGACGCGCGGGGTGGGGCAGGGGCGGCGATGGGGGCGGACTGACGGGGATGCTTGATCCCGTTATGAGCGTGCGGCTGAACAACGGGTGCGTCGCAGCCGCGCCGTGGGGACACTGATGCCTGCACGCCCTGGCCGTTCGGGATTGTTGCGGGTGGGGGTGCGGCGCTGCCGGCGCCTGGACCGCCGCGCCGCAAGCGGCTCGCGATGAGGGGTTGCCGCGGAACGGTGGACAGGAGAAGCCGTAAGCATGAGACGGGGCAGCGATAACCGATCCGGTCGCGCCTGAGCAACGCCTGAGTGCCGCGCCGGCCAGCGTGACGCGCGCGTCAGCTACGGAGTGGGCGGATGCGGGACGGCACCCCGTCTTCGACGGTCACAACGATACCCTCTTGCGCCTTCTAGGCTGCGCCGATCCGGTTGCGGCGTTCGAGAGAGGTGGCGGCGGCCATCTGGACCTCGGGCTTGCGGCGGCGGGCGGGTTCGGTGGCGGGCTGTTCGCCTGCTTCGTGCCGCCGGAGGGGGCGCGGGACGTCGGGTTCAGCCTGACGCCCGATGGCTACACGGTCGAGATGCCGGAACCGCCGTCCCTGGCCCACGCCCGGCAGCGGACGGACGCGATGATCGCCTGCGCCCACCGGTTGGCGGCGGAACTGCCAGGCCGGGTCAAGCTGTGCCGGACGGCGGCGGAGGTGCGCGGCGCGATGAGGGATGGCGCCCTAGCGATGGTGCTGCACCTGGAAGGGGCGGAGGCGGTCGGGCCGGACCTGGACGGATTGGAGCGGTACCACGGCATGGGCGTCCGGTCGCTCGGGCCGGTGTGGAGCCGCCCCAACCACTTCGGCGCCGGCGTGCCGTTCCGGTATCCCGGCACGCCCGACCTGGGGCCGGGACTGACGGACGCGGGGTTCGCCCTGGTACGGGCGTGCAACGAGCTGGGCGTGATGCTGGACGTGTCGCACCTGAACGCGGCGGGGTTCTGGGACCTGGCGCGGACTAGCGGGGCGCCGCTGGTGGCCACGCACTCCAACGCGCACGCGGTCTGCCCGGTGCCGCGCAACCTGACCGACGACCAGTTGCGGGCGGTGCGGGACAGCGGCGGGGTGGTGGGCGTGTCGCTGTCGGTCAGCGAGTTGCGGCCAGACGGGCACAACCAGGCTGCGACACCGCTGGATGTGGTGCTGCGCCATATGGATCACCTGCTGGACCTTCTGGGGCCGGACGGCGTGGCGCTGGGATCGGACTTCGATGGGGCGCTGCTGCCGGAGGCGGTCGGTGATGCAGCAGGGCTGCCATGGCTGGTGGCGGCAATGGCGGGACATGGGTATGATGATGGGTTGTTGGAGAAGATATGCCGGGGCAACTGGCTGAACGTGCTGGGGCGCACCTGGACGTAGGACTATGCCTGCTGCGGCTTGAGCGTCGAAAGTCGTGCCTGATTGCTGGTTCGTATGCTCGCCTGCTTACAGAAGCAGCCATCTGGACGATACAGATACGGCACAACTTGCGCTGGCGAACAGGCCGGCAAACCCCCGAATGGATATCAATTCAGACCAGGCTCTTCAGCTGCTGGCGCGGCTTGAGGCTTTGCACGACCGCTGCTCGCCAGACGAACTTTGGCGCATCGAGCAGGTGCCGCACAGCTACCCCGACGGCACCACGCATTTTACCCACGTTGTGATGGACTATGTCTTCTGGAACGGGGAGACGGCGAAGGTCTCCATCGCCAAGTATGCGACCCCAGAACTGGCAGAACTCCTCGTCCTGGTGAGGAACAGGCTTCCTGACCTCATCAAGTGGGCACGACGCGGGGCGGAGGATGTCTAACGATGCCTGGCCGCTTCTGGCAGCCAAGCGACGAAGGGCAAACCTGGCCAATAGGTTGGCGATGCCTCCTCACCGCCCTCCCGCCACGTCCAGGATCGCGCCAGTGGTGTAGGAGGCGGCGTCGCTGAGCAGCCAGTTGATGGCCTCGGCGACCTCCTCCAGCTGTCCCGGGCGGCCCAGCGGGGTTGCCGCGCCCAGACGCCCGGCCCGATCTGGCTGGCCGCTGCTGGCGTGGATCTCGGTGTCGGTCAGGCCGGGGCGGACGGCGTTCACGCGCACGCCCTGGCCGCCGAGTTCCTTCCCCAAGCCGATGGCCAGGGTGTTCAGGGCCGCCTTCGAGCCGGCGTAGTCCACATATTCGAACGGCGAGCCGAGGCGGGACGCGGCGGAGGATACGAGCACGATGGACCCGCCCTGGCCGCCCCGGTCGCGCGGCAGGATGCGCGCGGCCTGGCGGGCGCACAGGTAGGCGCCAAACACGTTCACGTCGAACATGCGCCGGAGCCGAGCGGCGTCCATGTCCGCCAGCATCCGGGACGGCGCGACGATGCCGGCGTTCACGACAACGCCGTCCAGGCCGCCAAGCGCGTCCTGCGCCGTGCCGAACATGCGGATCACATCGTCCTCGTCCGCCACGTCGCCCTGCACCGTGATAGCCTGCCCGCCCCGGCGGATCACCTCGTCCGCCGCCTCCCGCGCCCCGGGTCCATTGCCGAGGTAGTTGATCGCCACCGGCCAGCCGCGGGCCCCGGCAAGGAGGGCCGTCGCGCGGCCGATGCCGCGTGATCCGCCTGTGACCAGGATGCGCTTCATGGCCAGCAGCTAAGCCCGTTGTGCCGGTGGCCCGTCAAGGGCCGCACCCGGCAGCGCCACGCGGGCTGGCTTGACCCGGGTGCTGGTTCCTGACGCAATCGCGGACATGACCGATAACCCCCTCCTGCATCCCTGGACCACTCCCTTCGAGGTCCCGCCCTTCGGCCTGATACGGCCGGAGCACTTCGCGCCGGCCTTCGCTCAAGGGATGGCGGAGCATCGGGCGGAGGTGGCCGCTATTGGCGCCAACCCGGCGGCGCCCAGCTTCGCCAACGTCATCGAGGCCATGCAGCGGAGCGGGCGGCTGCTGGGCCGGGTGGCGATGGTGTTCTCCAACCTGGTCGTCAGCCTGGGCGGGGACGCCTTGCAGGCGGTGGACACGGAGATGTCGCCGCTGCTGGCGCAGCACTGGGCTGCCATCGCGCTCGATCCCGCGCTGTTCCGCCGGGTTGCGGCGCTGTGCGGTGCCATGCCAGCCGGCCTGGAGCCGGACCAGCAGAGGCTGCTGGAGCGGACGCACCTTGGCATGGTCCGCAGCGGCGCGGCCCTGGACGAGGCCGGGCGGGCGCGCATGGCCGCGATCTCGGAGCGGCTGGCGATCCTGCATACCCAGTTCGGCCAGAACGTGCTGCACGACGAGAAGGCGTGGCACCTGCCATTGGCCGAGTCCGACCTGGATGGGCTGCCGGAGTTCGTGCGCGGCGGCGCGCGGCAGGCGGCGGCGGAGCGCGGGCTGGACGGCTATGCCGTAACCCTGTCGCGCTCGCTGATCGAGCCGTTCCTGACCTTCTCCGCCCGGCGCGACCTGCGGCAGGTGGCCCACGCGGCCTGGACCGCCCGCGGCACCCATCCCGGGGCGCACGACAACCGCGTCCTGATTCCGGACATCCTGGCGCTGCGGCAGGAGCGGGCGCGGCTGCTGGGCTACCCCGACTACGCCGCCTACCGCCTGGCCGACACGATGGCCGGGTCGTCCGAGGCTGCTGAGGGATTGCTGGCGGAGGTGTGGGAGCCGGCCAAGCGCAAGGCCGCCGCCGAGCGGGACCGGCTGCTGGCCTTGGCCCGGCGGGAAGGCTTCAATGGCGCCCTGGCTCCGTGGGACTGGCGCTACTATGCCGAGAAGGTGCGCCGGGCCGACTACGCGGTGGATGAGGAGGAGCTGAAGCCGTACTTCCCGTTCGCCAACATGCAGCAGGCGGCGTTCGACACGGCGGGGCGGCTATTCGGCCTGACGTTCACCCGGCGCATGGACGTGCCGGCATATCATCCTGACGTCGAGGCGTATGAGGTCCGGGACGGCGCCGGGCACGTGGGCGTGTTCCTGTCCGACCCCTATGCGCGGGCGGACAAGCGGTCCGGCGCGTGGATGAGCAGCTACCGCGACCAGGAAGGGATGGATACGCCGGTGGCGCCCATCATCGTCAACAACAACAACTTCGCCCGCAGCGACCCGGCGCTGCTGAGCTTCACGGACGCCGAAACCTTGTTCCACGAGTTCGGCCATGCCCTGCACGGGCTGCTGAGCCGGGTGCGCTACCCCGGGCAGTCCGGCACCAGCGTGCGGCGGGACTTCGTGGAGTTCCCGTCCCAGGTCTATGAGCACTGGCTGTCCGTGCCGGACACGCTGCGCAGTTATGCGCGGCACCATGCGACGAACGAGCCAATCCCCGACGCGCTGATCGCCAAGTTGCTGGCGGCGCGGGGGTGGAACCAAGGGTTCGGCACCGTCGAATATACGTCCGCCGCGCTGATTGACATGGCGCTGCACCGTCATCCCGACCCGGCGGGCCTGGACATCGAGGCGTTCGAGCGCGAGTTCCTGCAGGGTATCGGGATGCCGGCGGAGATCGGCATCCGGCACCGGCCCGCGCACTTCCAGCATCTGTTCGCCGGCGGGGGGTATGCCGCGGGCTACTACTCCTACATGTGGTCGGAGGTGCTGGACGCCGATGGGTTCGAGGCGTTCGAGGAGGCGGGCGACCCTTTCGATCCCCCTGCCGCCGCGCGGTTGCGGACCGTGCTGGCCGCGGGAGACACGGAAGACCCGATGAGGTTGTACGTCGCGTTCCGCGGACGTCCGCCCAGCACGGCGGCGCTGCTGCGCGGGCGGGAGCTAGCGGCCTGAGCGGGGCTGAACGGGCCGTCATCAGGTCCAGGACGAAGGGGGCAGGCCCAGGCGGGGGCAAGGGACGGAGATGCGTTGCGGCGGCCGGTTCAACCGAGCCGCCGGACCCGTTGCACGCACCTGGGACATCCAGGCCCTGACACTGGTAGCGTCGCCCTACGCCGCGTCGGCCATGTCAAGGTAGGCGCAGGCCGTCCAGGGTCAGCTTGACCGTGGCCAGGAAGCTCGGGACAGAGGCCCGCCCCGCCGGGGGAAGGCACCCGCGGTTCAGCAGACCGGCTGCATCGCCGCAGGCAGAGCCAGGGCGCGGCTGCACCAGCCTTTGGCGGGTGTTCAACCGAAGCGGGCGGCGGTTTCCTGACGCATCCTGACAGAACACGGCATCGCCCCGTCCAGCCAGGTCCGCTAACGTTTGCGAAACCACCCGGACGCTCCAGCATGAGCCTGACCACCTGCCCTGACAGCGACGAGTTCGCCAGGGCCGTCGCGGTGCCGACCATGCCGGGCTGGGCGGCGGGCGGCCCCGCCGCGACGCGGTTCTTTGCCAGTCCGGAGGGGCCGGGCCGCGCGGTTTCGGTGCAGGTGGCGAACCGGCAAATGCAGATACGGTCGGAGGATGGCACGGTCGCCGCGGATTGGCCGCTGAACGCAGTCCGGTCGGCTGCAGCCCCGGCTGGCGCGGTCCGGTTCCGGTTCGGGTCGGAGCGGCTCGTCGTGGCGGACGCTTACATGCTGGAGGTGCTGCGCCACCATGTCCGCGGCTGGCCCGGCCAGCGCCGGCGATGGCGGCTTGCGACGGCCGCCGGGGCGTTGGCGCTGGGGGCGGGGCTGCTCGCGCCCGCGGCGTGGCCCGACCAACTGAAGGCCCTGGTTCCAGCCTGGCCGCTTGCGCCCATGGCGGCCGTTGCGCCGGAGGCGGCGCTGCCGGGCCGGCGCTGCGGCACCGAGGAGGGGCAGCGCGCGATTGATGGCTTGGTGACCCGGATCGCGCGCACTCCAAGCCTCGTGGCAGTGGTGGACGACGCATCGGTCAACGCCGCCGGCGTGCCGGCGCGCTTCGCCGTGACGCGCGGCATGATTGCCGCGGCAGCCGATGGGGACGAGCTGGCCGGCCTTCTGGCGTGGCAGTTGGGCGGCGGCGCGCAAGCGGTGCCGGCGGCCCAGCCTGGCAGGCCGGCGCCGGACGACCCGGCGGCGGCCCTTCTGCGTGCCGCGGGGATGCGGCGGGACGGGCTGGCCCGCTTCGTCGAGCGCACCCGGACCCAGGGCGCAATGCCGGAGTTCCTGTCCGGCTATCCCGCCCGGGCTGGGGCACGGGCAGGAGGCGCAGGACAGGGCGCGTCCGCCGCTACTCCGGCAGAGTGGAAAGCGATCCGGAGCATGTGCGCGGCAGGATAGACAAGTTCCGCGCGGGGGCCTGCGTCCCTCCGGTCAGCCCTTCATCAGTCCAGCAGAGCGCAACGCCTTTTCGATCACGCCGCCGACCGCGCCAGTGCGGGCGGCGGCGGGCAGCTTGATGTCCGGCAACACGCCGTCCAGCAGGCCGGCCAGGATCGGGCGCGGCCCGGCCGGTGCGGTCCGCGATGCCTCGGCCCGCGTTGCTGGCCGGGGTTGGGCCGCTGCCGTCAGCAGGCCCCAGGACCGCGCCATGTGCCAGGTGGAACTGATGCCGGCGTCCAGCATGTAGGGCGCGGGCGTGCCCAGCGACTGATCCAGGTCAGCGGCATCAGGGTTCAGCGGAGTGCCATGGCCCATGCCGGGCACCATGAACGTCTCAAGGGCAACCTGGCCAGCCGCGTCCCGCCACGCCTGGTGCGCCGCGCCGTCTACCTGGTCCGTGACGGATGGGGCTGCGGAGAGTCCGAGCACGTTGGTCCACTGCTTGACCAGCTCCACCGCATTGCCGGGACGGACGGTGGAGTCGCCAGAGCCTTGCCAAATCTCGATGCGGGGCCAAGGGCCGCGGTGCGGGGACGCTTGGCGAACGAGGTCTCCCCATTCCTGGGGGGAGCGGTGGCGGCGACCTCCCATGGCTTCGAACGCCTCCGGCATGGTGGCCGCTGCGCCGTAGGGCAGCCCGGCGATGATCGCGCCGCCGGCAAACAGTTCTGGATAGGTGGCCAGCATGACAGCAGCCATGGCGCCGCCGGCGGACAGGCCGGTGACGTGGACACGCGCCGGGTTCAGCCGGTGGGTGGCCAGCATATGCGTGATGGCCTGCTGTATGCTCTCGGCCTCGCCGCCGCGGCGGGCGGTGTCCGCGGGCTGAAACCAGTTGAAGCAGGTGTTGGCGTTGTTGCCGCGGACCTGCTCCGGCAGCAGCACCGCGAAGCCGTGGCGCTCGGCCATGCGGGACCAGCCCGCGCCGGCATCGTAGCCGGTGGCGGTCTGGGTGCAGCCGTGCAGTGCGACCACCAAGGGCGCGCCCGGGGGCAGGCCGTCCGGCACATAGGCCAACATGCGGAGGCCGCCCGGATTCGAGCCGAAGCCGCCCACCTCAACCAGGGCCGGAGTACCTGGCAGCGGCCCGGATGCGGCCTCCTGTTGACGGCGATTGCGAACCAACTGCGCTATGTTCTCGGCGAGACCGGGCATGGAGTGGCCTTTCGTGCTGGCAGCCAAGGGCCAGGGTGGCATTGCAGGGTGCAAGGCGCAAAGCGGATTTTGTGCAGTGCAGCATGAAATGCCAGACACGTTTCCGAGTGGCCTAGCCGCATGTTCAAGCTGGGCTGGACCGAATACCCGACGTTGCCGCACTCTGCAGGTGGGCGGCCCTGCACCGGCTGGCCCGGGCCGGTCAGCGCTGCTCGCAGCCGGAGGGGGGCAGGGTGCGTGGAAACCGCTCGGCGACGCGGGCGCAGGCCCAGCGGCGCAGGAGGCCGGGCATCATCAGGTTGGTGTCAATGCCCACCTCGTCGTGGGGAGACTCTCCTGCTGTGGCCCAGCGATACCATGGCAGGCCGAAGGCGACGACCGCCCCGCCCGCCGCTGCGACGGGCAGGAGCATCGCCAACAGGACGAGCATTTGCCCTGGCGTCCGCCTGGACGCGGTCACACACGAGGTTCCAGGCGCAACGCCGGTGGGATGCGGGCGGTCGGATTTGGCGTCATCGCTGGCTCCGGGGTGGCAGGACCAGCAAATGAACGCGGGACGCCGCCTACCGTTCAACCGCGTCCGCCGCAGGCGTCAGCGGAGCAGGGCGGGCGGTCCGGGGTCGTGGTCTATCGTCCGCGTCAGCCGGTCGCGCAGTTCCTGCATGGCGGCCTCCCCGGCGTCCCTTGCGCTGTGGATGTCGCCGCCGTGCTCCAGCGCGCGGCGGACCTGGGCTGCGGCGGCGGCACGATTGTCGCGGAGCTGATCGAGCGCCACGCGAACCATCTCGTCCGCCGAGGCGTAGCGTCCTTCGGCCAGGTCGGCGCGGATCATCTCGTCCAGGTTGTCCGGCAGCTCGACCGTCCAGGTGCCCATGCCGGCCCGCTGCGCCTACGCCCCGGCCAGGGCAGGCTGCGGCTGACGCAGGCGGGCCTGGGCGGCGGCATACTCGGACGCCATGCGCGCCACCAGTGCGGCGGTCGGCACCACGGCCTGCACCGCGCCGATGCCTTGGCCGCTGCCCCATACATCCTTCCAAGCCTTCGGCTTGCTGCCGCCGAAGTCCATCTTGCTGGCATCCGACTTGGGCAGGTTGTCGGGGTCCAGCCCAGCGGCTACCAGGCTGGGCCGCAGGTAGTTGCCATGCACGCCCGTCACCAGGTTGGTATAGACGATGCTGTCCGCCCCGCCGTCCACGATGGCCTGCTTGTAGGCGGCGTCCGCGTTGGCCTCCTCCGTCGCGATGAAGGCGGAGCCGACGTAGCCCAGGTCCGCGCCCATCGCCTGCGCCGCCAGCACCGCCGATCCCGTGGCGATGGCGCCGGACAGTGCGACGGGACCAGCGAACCAGGCCCTGATCTCCTGCATCAGCGCGAAGGGCGACAGGGTGCCGGCGTGGCCGCCCGCCCCGGCGGCGACGGCGATCAGGCCGTCCGCACCCTTGTCGATGGCCTTGCGGGCGAAGGTATCGTTAATGATGTCGTGCAGCACGACGCCGCCGTAAGAGTGGACGGCCTGGTTCACCTCCGGACGCGCGCCGAGCGAGGTGATGACAATCGGCACTTTGTGCCGGACGCAGACCTCCATGTCGTGCTCCAGCCGGGCGTTGCTGCGGTGGACGATCTGGTTGACGGCGAAGGGCGCGGCGGGATGGTCAGGGTGGCGCGCGTCCCAGTCGGCCAGGGCATCCTGGATGCGCCGTATCCACTCGCCCAAGGCCTCCTGCGGGCGGGCGTTCAGCGCCGGAAAGGAGCCGACGACGCCCGCGGTGCATTGCGCGATCACCAGCGTCGGATTGGAGATGATGAACAGCGGAGACGCGATGATGGGCAGGGCGAGGCGCCCGCGCAGCAGGCGGGCGAGGGGTTCCGTCAGGGCCATGCGGGCCTCCGTGATGCGCCGGGGCGCCGGATGTTGCGAGTCCAACGGGATGCGGCCCGGGTTCAGCCCGGGTCCAGCTTGTAGTCGTACCTTACAAAGCCGGACTCCTTGGCAATGCCGTCATACAGCCGCCGGGCCGCAGCGTTGCCGGACTGGGTGAGCCAATACATGCGCGCCGCCGCCTTCTCCTGGGCGCGGCTGGCCACGGCCTCGATCAACGCGCGGCCGGCGCCGGACCCACGGGCGGCGGCATCCACGTACAGGTCCTGCAGGTAGCAGGACGGGGCCGTGGACCAGCCATGGGCATGGAACAGGAAGTGGGCGATGCCGATGACAGTGCCGTCCCGGCGGGCAGCCAGGCCGTGGATGGCGGTATCATGCAGCAGACGCGCCCAGGTGTCCTCGTACTGGGCGTCCGGCAGGACGGTGTCATAGAAGGCCAGGTAGGCCCGCCACAACTCAGTCCAGCGCGGACGGTCCGCCGGATGAAGCTGCGTGATCTCGGCCGTTGGGAATGCTGCGTCCATGTGCCTCTCCGCCTTCCGGGCCATAGAACACGATCCAGCAGGCGAAATCGTCGCTGAACTCCTCGAACCGATGCTCGGTGCCCGCTGCCACGAAGATGGCATCCCCCGGGGCGAACGTCACCCGGTCTTCGCCCAGGATTGGCAGGCCTGTGTCGTCGCCCAGGGGCGCGCTGTCCTGCGCGCGCATGAAGGTGCCGGTGCCGCTTACGATGATGTAAAGCTCATCACGGTCATGCGGAGTTTGCGGGTCGTGGCCGGTAGGTGCGAACCAACGCAGTTCCATCGTGCCATGCGCCATGAGCAGCGAGGTGGCGCGTCCGGGATCGGTCGGCGTTTCCTGCGCTTCCTGGGGGGTGGCGCGCAGCTTGGGCGTCGGCGGCACGTCCTGTCCGTCCATTGGTGGCTCCGGTCGCGGCGAGAGGCGCGGCTCGTCCGCGTTAGCTGCATCAAATGGGGTGTCCTGCGGCACGCCAAGCCCCCGGCGCGTGCTTTCAGTCATGACGGGTGCCAACCGTCACCTTTCAGGACTTCTCCGGCAAGGTAGAGGCTGCCGCAGACCAGCACGCGGGCGGGTTGGCCGCGGGGAAGCTGGCGCAGCGCGTCCGCCACCGTCGGGCCAGGGCGGGCGATGCCGCCCGATGCCGCGATTACGGCGGGGATAGGCAGCGCAAGGTGCTGCCCCGGCTCCTGAACCGCCCAGACCGTGGCGCACAGCGGAAGCAGCGGGCGCAGGAACTCGGCGGTGTCCTTGGCCTGCTTCATGCCAACGACGAGATGGATCGGGCGGTCCGTCCAGCCCAGCAGATGCTGCGCCAGGGCGGCCCCGCCGCCGGGGTTGTGGCCGCCGTCCAGCCAAAGCTCCCATTCGCTAGGCAGCATGGCCGCAAGCCTACCATGCAGGCGCTGCAGGCGGGCTGGCCAGTCGGCCCGGGCGAGGCCGGACCAAGCCGCCTCCGGCACCGGGCCGCGGGCGCGCAGGGCTGCGACGGCGATGCCGGCGTTATCGTGCTGGTGCGGGCCGGGCAGGGACGGCGCTGGCACATCCAGCGTTCCCGCGGCATCGGCGTATCGCAGCCCGGCTCCGTGCGGCGCGATGGTCCAATCCCGGCCGCGGGCCAGCAGGGGCGCCTCCACCGTGTCGGCGCGGGCCTGCAGCACATCCAGGACCTCGGGCGGCTGCGCGCCGGTGACAACGGGGACGCTGGGCTTGATGATGCCTGCCTTCTCCGCCGCAATCAGAGGCAGGGTGCTGCCGAGCATTTCTGCGTGGTCCATCGAGATAGAGGTGATCGCGCATGACGCGGGGCGGGCGATCACGTTGGTGGTGTCGGCCCGTCCGCCGAGCCCGACCTCCAGGATGCAGAGGTCGGCGGGCGCATCGGCGAACAGCACGAAGGCGGCAGCGGTCACGACCTCGAACACAGTGATGGGTGCTCCGGCATTCTTGGCCTCAATCCGTTCAAGCACCTCGGCCAGTGCCTCGTCCGAGACCAGGTGGCCGGCGATGCGGATGCGCTCGTTGAATGTGACGAGGTGCGGGGAGGTATAGACGTGGGTGCGCCAGCCTGCGGCCTCGGCGACGGCGCGGAGGAAGGCGCAGGTGCTGCCCTTGCCGTTGGTGCCGGCAACGTGGATGACTGGGGGCAGGCGATCTTCGGGATGGCCGAGCTGAGCCAGGAGGCGTTGCAGGCGGTCCAGGCTGAGGTCTATCAGCTTGGGGTAGAGGCCGGCCAGGCGGTCCATGATCGGTTCGATGCGGGTCATGAAGGGTGGCCGACTTTCTCTTTCTTTGGAGCATCCAGTTGGGCAAGGCCGCAACCGCCGTTCCTGCCCGCTGTGGCCCGGGCCGGCGCTGCCATCTGGGAGGCGTGGTGCTTGCGGCTTCCCTCACCCCGGCCCTCTCCCGGAGGGAGAGGGAGCAGGACGGGGGTTGATGTCACGCGGCTGCGGGAGCTTCGGCAGGGGTGGGCTGCGTCAGCAGGCCGATGAGGCGGGCCAGGGTGGCGTGCATGTCCGTGCGGCGGACGATCATGTCCAGGATGCCGCGCTCGTGCAGGTACTCCGCGCGCTGGAAACCTTCGGGCAGCTTCTCCCGCACGGTCTGCTCGATGACGCGGGCGCCGGCGAAGCCGATCAGGGCGCCGGGTTCGGCAATCTGCACGTCGCCCAGCATGGCGAAGCTGGCGGTGACGCCGCCGGTGGTGGGGTCGGTCAGCACCGTGATGAAGGGCAGCCCAGCCTCCTTGACCATGCGGGCGGCAATGGTGGTGCGGGGCATCTGCATCAGGCTGACGGCACCTTCCTGCATCCGTGCGCCGCCGCTGGCGGTGAAGACGATCAGGGGAGCGTGCTGCAGCACGGCCAGGCGGGCGGCGGCGACGATGGCCTCGCCCACGGCAGCCCCCATGCTGCCGGCCATGAACTCGAACGCCATGGCGGCCACCACGGCGCGGTGGCCGCCGATGGTGCCGTGTGCGACCAGGATGGCGTCGTCCAGGCCGGTGCGGTCCCGCGCTTCCTTGAGGCGGGCGGCATAAGGCTTGCTGTCCTTGAACTTGAGCGGGTCGGCCGGGGCGCGCGGCAGCTCGATGCGGGTGAGCGCGCCGGGCTTGCTGGTCTCGGGGTCGAAGCCGTCGAAGGTGTAAGCCAGGCGCTCGGCGGCGGTGGGACGCAGGTGGTAGCCGCAGGTGGTGCAGACCTTCACGTTGCGCTGCAGGTCCCGGTTGAACAGCATCTGCTGACAGTTGGGGCATTGGGTCCAGAGGTTGTCCGGAACCTCGCTCCGGCCAAGCCAGGTGCGGATTTTCGGGCGGACATACTCGGCGAGCCAGCTCATGCCTTAACCTTACGCCGGCACGCGGGCGTGGCGCACGCCGTCGGCCAGGGCGCGCACTTGGTCCAGCACGCGCTGGATCGTGTCGGGGGCAGCGCGGCCATGCTCGTCCAGGCTGGCGGCAAGGGTCTCGATCAGGGCGGACCCGACCACGGCGGCATCGGCGTGGCGCACGGCGTCTGCGGCCTGGGCCGGGGTGCGTATGCCGAAGCCGAAGGCGATGGGCAGGTTGGTGGCGGCGCGCAGGCGGGGCAGGGCGGCTGCCAGGCTTTCCGACGTGGCGCTGCGGGTGCCGGTGATGCCGGTGATGCTGACGTAATAGACGAAGCCGCTGCTGCCGTGCAGCACAATGGGCAGCCGGGCGTCGTCCGTGGTGGGGGCGACCAGGCGGATGATGTCGAGGTCGTTGGCGGCGGCATGGGCGATGATGAGGTCGGCTTCTTCGGTCGGCAGGTCCACGATGATCAGGCCATCCACCCCGGCGGTTGCCGCGTCCGCGCAGAACCGCTCGGGACCATAGGAGGCGATGGGGTTCAGATAGCCCATCAGGATGATGGGGGTGGCCGTGTCCTCCAGCCGGAAGCCGCGGACCATCGCCAGCGTGCGGGCCAAGGTGGCGCCGGCGCGCAGGCCGCGCAGGCCGGCGGCTTGGACGGTGGGGCCGTCGGCCATCGGGTCGGTGAAGGGCATCCCGATCTCGATCAGGTCCGCACCGGCGCCGGGCAGGCCGTGCAGGATGGCCGTGCTGGTCTCGGCGTCGGGATCGTAGGCCGACAGGAACGGAATCAGAGCGCCGCGGCCCTCCTGGCGGAGCGCGGCGAAGCGGGCGGCGATGCGGCTCATGCTGGTGCTCCCTCTCCCTCCGGGAGAGGGTTGGGGTGGGGGAGGCGGCAGGCGCTGGCCCTTGTCGCCAGTGCGTTGCTCCCGCATGGGCCAGGGATCGCGCTTGCGGCCTCCCTCACCCCGGCCCTCTCCAGGAGGGAGAGAGAGAAGGACGCGCTGCCCTTCCCTGTTTTCAGCCTTGTGCCGCGCGTCACAGCTTCACCCCCAGGTGCTCGGCCACCGTGAAGATGTCTTTGTCGCCGCGGCCGCACATGTTCATCAGGATCACGGCATCCCGTCCCATCTCCGGCGCGATCTTGGCGATGTGGGCGATGGCGTGGGCGGGTTCCAGCGCGGGGATGATGCCCTCCGTGCTGGTGCAGAGCTGGAAGGCGTCCAGGGCTTCCTGGTCGGTGGCGGCCACGTATTCCACCCGGCCGATCTCGTGCAGCCAGGAGTGCTCGGGGCCGATGCCGGGATAGTCCAGGCCGGCGCTGATGCTGTGGGCCTCCTGGATCTGCCCGTCGTCATCCTGCAGCAGGTAGGTGCGGTTGCCGTGCAGCACGCCGGGGCGTCCGCGGGACAGGCTGGCGGCGTGCTCCTGCGTGTCCAGGCCGCGTCCGGCGGCCTCGACGCCGATCAGCCGGACGTCGTCGTCCAGGAAGGGATGGAACAGGCCCATCGCGTTGCTGCCGCCGCCGATAGCGGCCACGAGGGCGTCGGGCAGGCGGCCCTCGGCCTCCATGATCTGCACGCGCGCCTCGGTGCCGATGATGCTCTGGAAGTCGCGCACCATCGCGGGATACGGGTGCGGGCCGGCGACGGTGCCGATCAGGTAGTAGGTGTCCGACACGTTGGCGACCCAGTCGCGCATCGCCTCGTTCATGGCGTCCTTGAGGGTGCCTGCGCCGGAGGTCACGGCGTTGATCTCAGCGCCCAGCAGCCGCATCCGGAACACGTTGGGCTTCTGCCGCTCCACGTCGGTTGCGCCCATGTAGATGGTGCAAGGCAGGCCGAACAGGGCGCAGACGGTGGCGGTGGCGACGCCGTGCTGCCCGGCGCCGGTTTCGGCGATGATGCGGGTCTTGCCCATGCGCCGGGCCAGGAGGATCTGGCCCATGCAGTTGTTGATCTTGTGGCTGCCGGTGTGGTTCAGCTCGTCTCGCTTCATGTAGACGCGGGCGCCGCCGAGCTTCTTCGTCAGGCGCTGGGCGAACCACAGGGGGCTGGGACGGCCCACGTAATCCTTGAGGTAGGCGTCCAGCTCGGTCTGGAATGTGGGGTCCGCCTTCGCGGCCTCGTAGGCCTCCTCCACTTGCAGGATCAGCGGCATCAGCGTTTCCGCCACGAAGCGCCCGCCGAAGCCGCCGAAGCGGCCGCGGGCGTCTGGCCCCAGGCGCAGGCTGTTGGGGCGGGTCGGGGCGATCTGGTTCACAAGGGGTCTCCGGGCTGACGCGGGGCCGTCATACCGCAGCGTGCGGCGGGGGTCACGCCCCGGCTTGGCGCGGCGCCGACAGCCGGGGTATGCTGGATCATGCTGTATGTGAGCACAGGCCACGCGCCCCGCCAGGCCCTAGAGCCTGCGCCGCACGTGCATGAGGTCGGGGGCGTCTGGCTGGACCTGGTATTCCCGACGGACGCCGAGCGGTCCCTGGCCGAGCGCGCCACTGGGCTGCGGGTGCCCAGCAAGGAGGACTTGGCCGAAATCGAAAGCAGCAGCCGGCTTACGACGGACGGCCAGGTGCTGACGCTCAGCACGCCGATGACATACCTTGGCGCGGACGGGACCAGCATGGTGGCGCCGCTGGGCTTTGTCCTGTCGCCGGAGCGGTTCATGACGGTGCGCTTCGCCGAGATGCCGGTGTTCGACCTGTTCGCCGCGCGGTTCGCGACACAGGAGCGGCATCCCTGCAGCGTCTCCGCCTTCGTTGGGCTGCTGGAGGCGGTGGTGGACCGCCTCGCGGACGTGCTGGAGCAGGTGGGCGGGCAGTTGGACGGCATGTCGAGGGAGGTGTTCCGGCAGGACGATGCACCCTACAACTCGGGCGAGATGGACCGGAAGCTGCGGGCCACCCTGCGCGGCGTGGGCCGGGCCGGAGAGCGGCTGTCGAACATCAGGGACAGCCTGCTCGGCGTGGCGCGCATCCTGGGCTACGCGCGGGATGTTGCGGACACCTGGATTCCCGCCGACCTGCTGCCACGCTTCAAGACGCTGCGGCAGGACATCGCGTCGCTGTCCGACTACGATGGCCAGCTGTCCAACAAAGTGCAGTTCCTGCTGGACGCCACCCTGGGCTTCATCAACATCGAGCAAAACAACGGCATCAAGATATTGACCGTGGTGTCGGTGGTGGGCGTGCCGCCGACCCTGCTGGCCAGCATCTACGGCATGAACTTCAAGTGGATACCGGAGCTGCAGTGGGAGTACGGCTACTTCTACGGGCTGACGATGATCGTTCTAAGCGGGATACTGCCGCTGTGGTGGTTCAAGCGGAAGGGATGGATCTAGCCGAGCTGCATGCCGGATCAAGCTTGGCCCCGAACGGTCTTCATCCGTCCCGGGCTGCAGCGATGAATGCCCGGATCAGCCCGGCATCCTTCACACCCCGAACCACTTCCACCCCAGACGACACGTCGACTGCCGGAGCATCCGACCGTCGCACGGCGTGCGCGACGTTGTCCGGGGTCAGGCCGCCGGCCAGCAGCCAGGGTGCGGGGGCTGCCCAGCCGCGGGGGATGGACCAGTCAAACGCGAGCGCGTTGCCGCCGGGGCGGGTTGCGCCAGGCGGGGGCTTGGCGTCCAGCAGCAGGCCGTCCACGCCTGGGGCGGCACCGGGCAAGTCGGCGGGAGCGCTGACGCCGACGACGTGCCAGACCGGCACGCCGAAGCGCGCGCGCAGGGCGGCGGCGCGCGCGGGATCGGCATGAACCTGCAGCACGTCCAGCGCCAGCGCGTCCAGCGTCCGGGCCACGTCGTCGTCGGACGGGTCCACGAACAGGCCGACCCGGGCGGGGCCGCGGCGGTGGCGGTCCAGTGCGGCGGCCTGCTCCGGCGTCACGGCGCGGGGGGAGGACGGGAAGAACACGTAGCCGATCCAGTCGGCGCCGGCATCCGCCGCGGCGTCCAGCGCAGCCGGGCTGTTGATGCCGCAGATCTTGACCCGGGTGGTCATGCCAGTTCGGCAGCGATGGCCGCGGCGGCGGCGGCCGGGTCAGGGCTGCCGGTGATGGGGCGGCCGACGACGATCCAGTCGGCCCCGGCGTCGGCGGCCTCCCGCGGGGTCATAGTACGGGCCTGATCGGCGGCAGCGGACCCAGCGGGGCGGATGCCGGGGACGACCAGCACCGGCCCGGTCCCCAGGGCGTCGCGCAGCATCGCGGCCTCATGCGCGCTGCACACCACGCCGTCCGCGCCGGCGGCCAGCGCCAGCCGGGCCAGGCGGAGCACCTGCTGGCGCGGCCCCCCTGCGACGCCGGTCGCGTGCAGGGCGCTGCTGTCCAGGCTGGTCAGCACGGTGACGGCGAGCAGCAGCGGCCGGGCCGGGCCGTCCACCGCCTGCCGCGCGGCGGCGATCATGGCGTTGCCGCCGGCGGCATGCAGCGTCAGCATATGCGGGCGCAGCGGCAGCACGGCGCGGACGGCGCCGGCGACGGTGGTGGGGATGTCGTGCAGCTTGAGGTCGAGGAACACCGGGCGCTGCGTGACCGCCCGCACCCCCTCCGGGCCATTGGCAAGGGTGAACTCCAGGCCCAGCTTCAGCACGCCGCAATGCGGAGCGAGCGCAACGGCCCATGACGCCGCCTGCGCCGGGCTGGCGGTGTCCAGCGCGGCGATGAGGCCGGCCATCAGGCCCGAGAGGGCAGCGCGGCCAGTGGGCGGCTGGAGGACAGGGCGGGGGCGCCCGGCACCTGTGCGCCTGACAGCGGGGGGGCGGAGGCGGCGCGCGGCTCGGCTATCGGACGGGCCTGCAGAGTGCGGACCTGGGCCTGCAACTGGCGCACCTGCTCCTCCGCCCGGCGGGCACGGACGCGCTGTGCCAGGCTCGTGCCCCAGGTCATGAATGCGCCGGCCAGAAAGAACACCGCGCAGGGCACCAGGACGGCCACGGACAGCGGCATGTCGGCTGTCAGGTCGGTGGGCCAGAGGTTGAGTTGAACCGGCTGCTTGTTGGACAGGGCGAACAGCACGAGCAGGACGAGGACGGGCAGGCCGATCAGGAAGCGCATGGAATCAGGCTACCCGCTCGGCGTGGGCCGGTGCGCGCCCGGGCTTGCCGTTTTTGGGTTTGCCGTCGTGGGTCTTGCCGCCGTGGTTTACGCGCTCCCGCAATTCCTTACCGGCCTTGAAGAACGGGACGGCCTTTTCCAACACGGGCACGGCCGCCCCGGTACGGGGGTTGCGGCCGGTGCGGGCGTCGCGGCGCTTGACGGTGAAGGCGCCGAAGCCGCGCAGCTCCACCCGGTTGCCGCGGGCGAGGGCCGCCGTGATCTCGTCGAAGATGGTGGAGACGATCAGCTCCACGTCCTGGCCGCGCAGGTGCGGGTTCGAGCCGGAGAGGTCAGCGATCAGTTCTGATTTGGTCATTGGGACGCCATGCTGTTTGGCCGCTGCAGCGGCTGGTTGTCCGGACGATGCCGGATGCGGGGGGATGGCGTCAAGGAAAGGGGCCTCCTGGCAGTGTCTCAGTCTGAATGTCGACGCACCACCCGGAGCGGACCTTTCATTCGTGGCTTCCGATTACATCGGCTGGAATAACGGTGCCGGTTGTCCAACGCCCTCGAATATTGTGTGCTGGCCACCTTTAGCGCCATAAGGGACGTGATGTTCCACGATGTCTCTGTCAGCTGCTTCTCGATCCACGGCGAGGAACTTCGCATTGAGACGGAGGGGTTTAGCCTCTCGCCCACCGAGACTGTGCCGCCAGCCCGGATCATCATAGCGGGGTCTCGGTGTGTGCATAGGAACGACGTGAAGGTTGCTGTTCTCGAGATCGAGAGCGACGACGCGGAGATCTACGGCCTGGACAGCTCATCAGACGGGGTTCGGCTGCACCTTATCTGGAATTTTTGGAAGCCGAGGGCGTCGGAAGTCTGGTGCGTCTACTGGTTCCCAGGCGCGACCCTGCGCACTGAAGCCCTCTCGGGCGGCCCCCTCGTGCTGGTTCAGGCGCCCTCGACCCAGAGCTGATTGAAGGGCTGCTTCCACCCGGAGCCGACATTCAGACTGAGACACTACCGGCCTCCTTCGTCGGCAACCAGGGAGGTGGGGTGCCGGTGCCGGCTGGCGGTGGAGTGCGCTGTGCAATAAAGGCGCGGGGCGCCCTATCCCGGCCTGACATCGCCGTCGCCGTACAGTCCGGCGCTGCGCGGCCCGCGCCGGCGCGCACCAGGAGCGGCCAGTCAGCTCCTCCTGGCGTTGCGGCCCCGGCGGGCGAGCGCCCAAAGCTCCCGGGCGTCGAAGGCACCCAAGAGCTGCCCGGCGGCGCCATAGACCGCCATGCCGCACGCGACGACCACTCCCAGCGCGCCCCAGCGCAGCCCGGCGACGCCCCCTGCCGCCGCGAAGATCGTTCCTGCCGAAACCCAAAGCGCCGCCGCCATCGCGGCCGCCGCAAGCGCCATCCGCGGCAGGCGGCGGCGCACCCGGGCGTCGGGCGCCAACTGCCCGCGCCGCCACAGGACGACTCCCAAGGCTACGGCGTTGGCCACCGCGGACAGGCTGGTCGCCAGCGCGGGGCCGACGTGCTGCAGCGGGACCATGAACAGCAGGTTCAGCATCAGGTTGAACGCGATGGCCGCCATGCCTACCCGCACCGGCGTGCCGGTGTCGCCATGGGCGAAGAAGGCTGGCACCAGGACCTTCAGCAGCACGATGGCCGGCAGGCCCAGCGCATAGGCTGCCAGCGCCTGGGCGCTGAGCGCAGCGGCATGGGCATCGAAGGCGCCGCGGCCGAACAGCACCAGCATGATCGGCCCGCCCGCCACCGCCAGCGCCAGCGCCGCCGGCAACGTCAGCACCAGCGTGACCTCCAGCGCACGGTTCATGGACGCGACGGCGCCGGCCGTATCCCCGGACCGCGCTTGCCGGGACAGGAGGGGCAGCAGCGCCGTGCCGACCGCGGTTCCGATGACCCCGAGCGGAAGCTGGTAAACCCGCTCCGCGTAGTACAGCAGCGACGCTGTGCCGGCGGGCAGCAGGCTGACGATGACCAGGTCCACGGTCTGGTTGAGCTGGGTGACGCCCGCGCCCACCAGCCCCGGGACCATGCGGCGCAGCAGCACCCGCATTCGCGGCGTCAGGCGCGGCACCGGCACGCGCAGCCGCATTCCGGCCCGGCGCACGGCCACACCCAGCAGCGCCAGTTGCAGCACGCCTGCGACCGTCACGCCCCAGGCCAGCGCATGGCCCACGGTCGGCACCAGCGGCGACAGCACGGACATGGATGCGATGGACACGCCATTCAGCACGAGCGGCGCGGCAGCAGCAGCGGCGAAGCGGTCCAAGCCGTTCAGCACGCCGGACAGCAGCGCTGCCAGGCAGATCAGAAACAGGTAGGGAAACATGATGCGCGCCAGCTCGACCGTCAGCGCCGCCTTGCCCGGCACGTCGCCGAACCCTGGCGCCAGCACCGCCATCAAATAGGGCATGAACACCATGCCCAGGAGGGTCAGCACCGCCAGCCAGAAGGCAAGGGCGGCGATGGCCTCCTGCGCGAAGCGCCGGGCTTCGTCCCGGCCCTCGGTCGCGAGGATGCCGGAGAACTCGGGCACGAAGGCGGCGTTGAAGGCGCCCTCCCCGAACAGGCGGCGGAACAGGTTGGGCACCTTGAACGCAATGAAAAAGGCGTCCGCCACGGGGCCAGTGCCCAGCAGCGCCGCGATCTGCACGTCCCGCAGGAAGCCCAGGATGCGGCTGCCCATCGTCCAGCCGCCGACCGTCAGGATGCTGCGGAGCATTTACGTGGTGGGTCCGGAGCTGCGACGCACAGACTCAAGAGGGGCACAGCGCTGCGTGTGCCGCCGGGTTGGAACAGGTCTTGCGGCAATCATCCGTCCGACGCGCGGTTGTGTTCCTGCCACTGGCGCAGCGTGCCGCTCCGGGCGCAAGACCCATGCGTGCAATACAGCATCGGGCTGGCCCGTTCCAAAACGCTGGTCATTGCAAGGCGTGCTTGCGCCGCGGCGATCCAGGGGCTGCAAGTGCCATGCAGCCGGCTCCTGGATTGCCGCGGCGCCGCGCGTCTCGCAACGACGAAGCACGCAGATTGGGTCGCTTTCCCACTGAACTTAATGCCCGCAGCCAAGGTCCCTGCCCCGGCCGTCGAACTGTCCTACGGCCTGACCCCAGAAGGAGGGCAGACCTCTTGCTACTCCGTCCCTCCCAGCGCCGCATACATCTGCGCCAGGTGCGCCGACATCGGCAGGTTCAGGGTGGCGCCGTTGGGCAGGCGTCCGGTCAGCCACCGGTTGTAGGCGGCAGCCAGCATTCCCTCTCCCGCCATGCGCGCAAAGCTGGCGCGCACGAGGTCCAGGAAGGCCGGGTCGTCGCGCCGAAGCATCACGGCGTAGGGTTCGTAGGACAGGAACTCGCCCACGATGCGGAAGCGTCCGCCATCGGACCGGGTGGCCGCCAGACCTGCCAGAAGGATGTCGTCGGATGCGAAGGCGTCGGCCCGGCCTGCGGCGAGCCGGGCATAGGCGGCGTCCAGCGTCGGCTCCTCCACGACGGTGAAGGCTGGGGCGTTGCGGGCCGCCAGCAGGCGCATGACCTCCGCATTGGTGGTGCCGGCACCGACGACGACCGTCTTGCCCGCCAGCCCAGCCAAGTCCGCAACGCCTCCGACCGGCGCCAGCAGCCGCGTGCCCGCCAGGAAGAACACTGGGGAGAACGCGGCTGTTCGCGCCCGCGCGGCCGTTGCGGTGGTGGAGCCGCATTCGAGGTCCACCGCGCCCGACGCCACCATCGCCAGCCGCGCTTCGGCGGCCACGGGTACGTAGGCGATCCGGATGCCAGCTTGCCAGGCCGGCGCATCAGCATCCAGCAGGTCCCGGCTGAGCGCTGCTGCCACGTCGGCGGCGATGCGGCGGCAAATATCCACGGTGAAGCCGATGGGCTGCCCGCCTGGGTTGCGGAACGCGAACGGCGGCGCATCGTCCCGCACGCCCACCAGAAGGGTGCCGCGGTCCGACACCGCCTTCAGCGTCCCGGCCAGCGGCGCCCCATCCTGCGCCCAGGCTGGCCCGGCAATGCCGAGCGCAAGCCCAAGGACGGCGGCGACGCGGCGGCTCATGCCGGCTGGCCCTCCATCTCCCCGATCATGGACTCGGTGTCTCCGTCGGTTACGAGCTGGCCTTCCCACTTGGCGACGACGGCGGTGGCCAACGAATTGCCGATCACGTTCGTCGCCGACCGGCCCATGTCCAGGAAGGTGTCTATGCCCAGGATGAGCAGCAGCCCCTCTTCCGGCAGGCCGAATTGGCTGAGTGTCGCGGCGATCACCACCAGGGATGCCCGCGGGACGCCGGCCACGCCCTTGCTGGTCAGCATCAGCGTCAGCAGCATTGCGACCTGCGTGCCGAAGCTGAGCGGGATGTCGTAGGCCTGGGCGATGAAGACGCTGGCGAAGGTGCAGTACATCATCGTCCCGTCCAGGTTGAACGAGTAGCCGAGCGGCAGCACGAAGCTGCTGATCTTGCGGCTGATCGGGAACTTGGCCAACTGCTCCAGCATCTTGGGATAGGCGGCCTCGGAACTTGCAGTCGAGAAGGCGAGCAGGAACGGCTCCTGGACCAGCATGACCAGCCTCTTCACGGCAGGGCCGAGGAAGACGAAGCCGGCAACGATCAGCACCAGCCACAGGCAGACCAGGCCGAAGTAGAACTCCCCCATGAACTTCGCGTAGTTGACCAGGATGCCCAGGCCGTTGGTCGAGATGGTCGCGGTCATGGCGCAGAACACCGCAAGCGGGGCCAGCTTCATGACGTAGCCGGTCATCTTGAGGACGATGTGGGACAGGCCCTCGATCCCCTGCAGGACGACCCTGGCGCGGGCACCCATTGCGGCGCAGGCAATGCCGAAGAAGATGGAGAACACGACGATCTGCAGGATCTCGTTGTCCACCATCGGGCGGACGGCGGAGTCGGGGACGACGTGCTTGACGAAGCCGTCCAGCGTCATGGCGTGGCTGTCTATGCCCGAGGTGACGCCGGTGACGATCTTATGGATGCCGTCGCCGGGCTGGAACAGATTGACCAGGACCAGGCCCAGGCTGAGCGACACCAGCGAAGCACTGACGAACCAGAGCATCGCCTTGCCGCCGACCCGGCCTACCGCGCCCGCGTCCGTCATGTGTCCGATCCCGACCACGAGCGTCGAGAACACGAGCGGGGCGATGATCATCTTGATCAGCCGCAGGAACACGGTACTGCCGATGGACACGTAGCCTGCGATCAGCTTAATGGTCGCGGGATCGGCGACCCAGCTGTGAACCAGGCCGCCCGCGGCGATGCCGAGCACCATCGCGGTCAGGATATAGATGGTCATTCTGCTGGAGCTCATGCGCGGCCTCCGCGTGCGGCAGGGATGGAAGCGGAAACCTTGGCTTGTGCAGGCACTCCGTTGCAATGGCATTGCAGCGGGTCGGACGCATAAAACGGGTGCGGTGGGCGAGCCGCTCCGGCGGGAGCGGTCCGAGCAGGCCCATGCGGCTTAACGAGCGGAGTGCCCTCGGCCGTGCCGTGCAGCAGAGGCGTGCTTGGCGTTACGCCCTTGCGGCCTCGTCCACAGCGGCCCATCCGAAGCGCAGCATAGGCAGCGCCGCCGCGCCAAGGTTCACGATGGCGTTCACCAGCCCCGGCCCGGTCGTAGCCTCCAGCGGCATGTCCCGGCGCACCATGAAGGAGCGCAGGCGGATTGCGTCCGCCACCTGGCTGCCCTTCAAGTTGTCAAATCCCTTCGGCATACGGGTCAGCGCATCGGACCGGTCCATTGCCGACCCGGCCCCGGCCAACTCCGCCTCCATCGCCAGGAAGCGGTCCGGCTGCACCCGGATGCTCTCGCAGATCGAATCCAGCACGTCCGGTTCCGGCCGATGGAACGCGGCAGCCACGAAGCAGCCTTCGGGCGCGAAATGGAATCAGAGCAGCCCGGCCCCGCCCTTGCAGCTGCCCTGGCGATGCCAGGCCGCGCCCACTTGCGTCTTGTAGGGCGACTTGTCGCCGCTGAACCGGGTGTCTCGGTGGATGCGGAGGCTGGACCGCTTGGGGTCGCTCTCCGGCGGCAGGCCCCGCCGGGCCAACTCGGCTGAGACATCAACGATCAGCCGGGCGAATGGCTGCTTGACCGACGTCTCGTAGATGCTGCGGTTCGCCTCGAACCAGAGCTTGTTGTTGTTAAGCCCCAACTCGATCAGAAAGCGGTAGGCGGCCGGGGTAAAGCCCGTGGAAGGGACGGGGCGGCCCGGCCGCCATGCAGGCTAGGCGTCGGCCTGATGAGGAACACCCTTCTCGGTCAGCATCGTCTCCAGCTCGCCGGACTGATACATCTCGGTCACGATGTCGCAGCCGCCGACGAACTCGCCGGCGACGTAAAGCTGCGGCACCGTCGGCCAGTTGCTGAACGCCTTGATGCCGTCGCGCAGCTCCGGGTCTTCCAGCACGTTCGCAGTTTGGAACGGCACGCCCATGTGGGTCAGGATCTGCACCACCCGGGCGGAGAAGCCGCACTGCGGGAACATGGCATTGCCCTTCATGTAGAGCATGACGGGATTGGCGGTGATCTCGCCTTGAATGCGCTCGGCGACGGGGGTGCTCATGAGTGTTGGCTCCTATTGCGGGTGGGAGGTCTGCAGGGCCAGGGCGTGCAGCTCGCCGCCCATGCGGCCGCGCAGGGCGGCATAGACCATCTGGTGCTGCTGGACGCGGGAGCGTCCGCGGAAGGACTCGCTGACGACGGTGGCTGCGTAGTGGTCGCCATCCCCGGCCAGGTCCTCAATGACGACCTTAGCGTCGGGCAGGGCGGCCCGGATCAGGGCCTCGATCTCGCTTGCGACCATCGCCATGGGTCAGGACTCCATCCAGGCCGGGAAGAAGCGCTCATGCGCGCTCCGCAACCGTTCCAGCGATATGAGCATGCCGCCTGGCAGTGTCAAACCGTCGCCGCCCGACGTGCCAAGGCGGGTGGCGGGCACGCCCGCGGCGGCGGCGGCGGCCAGGATGGGGGCGGGGTCGGGAGCAGCCAAGACGTAGCGGGACTGGTCCTCGCCGAACCAGAAGGCATGGCCACCGTCATGGTCCAGCATCGCGCCGGTGTTGCCGGACAGGGCCATTTCCGCGACGGCGACCAGCAGCCCGCCATCCGACACATCGTGGCAGGCGCGGACGCTGCCGCACAGGATCAGCCCGCGCACGAGGTCGCCGTTGCGGCGCTCGGCGGCCAAGTCCACCGGCGGGGGTGGCCCGTCCTCACGCCCGGCGACCTCGCGCATCCATAGGGACTGGCCGAGCCAACCCGCGGTGTCCCCGATCAGGACCAGGTGCAGGCCGGGCTGCAACGCTTGGCCGACGCAGGCGTCCGCCCGGTCCAGCACGCCTAGTCCGCCGATGGCGGGGGTGGGCAGGATGCCGCGGCCCTCGGTCTCGTTATACAGACTGACGTTGCCGCTCACGACCGGGAAGTCCAGCGCTACGCAGGCCGCTGCCATCCCGCGTATGCTGGCGGCGAACTGGCCCATGATCTCGGGCTTCTCGGGGTTGCCGAAGTTCATGTTGTCGGTGATCGCCAGCGGCCGTGCGCCCACGGCGGTCAGGTTGCGCCATGCTTCGGCCACGGCCTGCATCCCCCCGGCCTCGGCGTCGGCGGCGCAGTAGCGGGGGGTGCAGTCGGTGGTCAGGGCGAGGGCGAGGTCGTGGCCCTCGATGCGGACGACGGCGGCGTCGGCGCCGCCGGGCCGCTTCACGGTCTGCCCGCCGATGGTGCTGTCATACTGGTTCCACACCCATGCGCGGGAGCACAGGTCGGGGCAGCCGATCAAGGTTTCCAGCGCGGCGGCCAGGCCCACCGGGTCCGGCACGTCGCCCAGCAGCGGACGCTTGGGCGTGTCCACCGTGGGCCGGTGATACAGCGGCGCCTGCTCCGCCAGCGGGTCCAGCGGGATGTCGGCCATCACCTGCCCGGCGTGGCGCACGACGATGCGCCCGGTATCGGTCAGGTGGCCGATCACCGCGAAGTCCAGCTCCCACTTTTCGAAGATCGCGCGGGCCACGTCCTGCCGGTCCGGGCGCAGCACCATCAGCATACGTTCCTGGGACTCCGACAGCATCATCTCGTAGGCGGTCATGCCCGCTTCGCGCTGCGGCACCATGTCCAGGTCCAGCTCGATGCCGACGCCGCCCTTGCCCGCCATCTCCACGCTGCTGCTCGTCAGCCCGGCGGCGCCCATATCCTGGATGCCGATGATCGCATCCGTCGCCATCAGCTCCAGGCACGCCTCGATCAGCAGCTTCTCGGTGAAGGGGTCGCCGACCTGGACGGTGGGACGCTTCTCTTCCGAGTCCTTGCCGAACTCGGTGCTGGCCATCGTCGCGCCGTGGATGCCGTCACGCCCGGTCTTGCTGCCGACATAGACGACGGGGTTGCCGACGCCGGCGGCGGCGCTGAGGAAGATGCGGTCCGCCGGGGCGATCCCGACCGTCATGGCGTTGACCAGCGGGTTGCCGTTGTAGGCCGGGTGGAAGTTGACCTCGCCCCCCACGGTCGGCACGCCGACGCAGTTGCCGTAGCCGCCGATGCCGCGCACCACCCCGTCCACGATGCGCCGGGTGCGCGGGTCGGCGGGATCGCCGAAGCGCAACGCGTTCAGGTTGGCGACGGGCCGCGCGCCCATCGTGAACACGTCCCGCAGGATACCGCCGACGCCGGTTGCCGCGCCCTGGTAGGGTTCGATGAAGCTCGGGTGATTGTGGCTCTCCATCTTGAATATGGCGGCCAGCCCGTCCCCGATGGCGACGACGCCGGCGTTCTCGCCGGGGCCGTGGATGACCCAGGGGGCGGTGGTCGGCAGGGTTTTCAGCCAGACGCGGCTGGATTTGTAGGAGCAGTGCTCCGACCACATCACGCTGAAGATGCCCAGCTCCGTCAGGCTGGGCGTGCGGCCCATGATGGCCAGCACGCGGCCATACTCCTCGGCAGACAGGCCGAACTCGCGGGCGAGCGCTTGATTGGCTTCACGGTCCTGCACTGCGGTCAACTCGGGGTTGTGGCGCGAATGGGGTAGTGGGTTCGGGAGGGGCGTGCAAGGCGGAACAGGAGGCGCGAGGGCCAGTCGGAAAGGTGGGCCGGCCCAGAGCAAAGGACGAGGACTGAGCCAAAATCCCTCGTGGCCCACCTCCACAAGGGTTTCAAAGGCGGCAGTGTGAGTAATGATGAGACGGAACTCGTATGCCACCTCGTCCCATCCAGACGTATCCTGGCGCAAATCCCAAGTTGGACGGGAAGCCTCCTCAAGGGTCAGCGTACGTAAGCGAAGGCGTTCAGGCGCGACAAGATGCCAAAGAAAGTTGGTAGGACCAGCGGTGAAGTCCTCTGCTGTCGTGGGCACGAGTCCCGATCTTGGGGTCGTGGGTGAACCTGACCTCGCTTGGGCCTGGCCGATCAGACGGACCCGGCGGCATTGCGGTCCGGAGGCCAGAAGGTCCGTGTCGCATGAAACTGTCTGTGGCAGTGGCAGGCAGAGGACCGGGTGCAGTGGTGCCGCTGTCCAGAACGGGCACAGCGCATGTTGAACATTGCGATCATCTGGTTCGCAAGCTGCTTCGCCCGCTCCGAAGCTGGAGCATAATGGCCCTGTCTGGTGTACTCGCCGCGCTCGGCAAGGATGCGGGTGACGTGAGGGCTGTAGGCAAGCTTCGTGCGCCAGTTCTCAAGGTAGCGGGATTGCAAATCGAGTGTGATGAAGCGGTTGGCTTTTCGGTGCCGACCAATCACGGTGACTTTCTCTGCACCCATCCCCCAATACGCCATGGCGAAGAACACCTTGGCGCCAGGAGCAAGATGCTTGGTGCCGTGCCGAATATCAGTTCCGCCGGGACCGTAAGGCCGATCTTCGACGACGTTGGCGACGGCGCACCAGGACGGGCCGGGGTCGTCCAAGGACAGCGGCTGCCCGTCCTGGCCAAACAATGCCTTCTTGGCAGCGTTGCCAGCGCTCACGGCGCGACGTCTGGCGGCAACTCGTCGCCGGGTTCGGGCGGGTTGTGATTGCCGACGCGGGACAGGGTGTCCAAGCCCCGGGCGGGGCTGGACCGCGCGGCGCGGGTGGCGAAGTAGTGCTCGGTTTCAGCTTGGGAGCCGGCATGGGCCGCGATGATGAACAGCAAGTATTGGTCCAGGCTCGCGCCGGCCCGCTCGGCCTGCGCGGCGATGGTGGCTTCGAGGTCGTCGGGCAGGTCAAGCGAAAGGACGCTCATGTGATCTTCCTCAGGGTGTCGGCCGGCACCTCGACCGCGATGCCGAAGCCTAGCGCCGGGGCGCACAGGTCCCACAAGTTGAAACTGGTGATGACGTCCGCCAGGCCGTTCACCGCCGCGTCCACCACCAAGTCGTCGCCACTGTCCAGTGACTGCGGCCGCCAACGGACCCTGATCGCAACCGGACGGCATACGGTGCAGAGGGCATCGAGGAAGTCGAGCGCTTGGTGGGCCGAAGCTGCCGCCTGCACCAGGGTTTCGGGACGAAGCAGGACGGCCTCGTATTCAAGCATCAAGGCGGTGGAGGCAACGATGGTGATCTTGTCCGGGTCGGAAAGCGCCGCTTGCAGCAACCGGCGCGATGCGCCCATCCTGCTTACGAAGCCCGACCGGACCACGGAGGTGTCGAGCAGAACGCGCATTGTCACGCCGCCTCCGACGTTACCAGCCCCGGAGAGGACCTACCCGTTGGGAGCCTGGCTGCTGCGTGGAGGAGGACGTGTCCTCACGCGGCCAGCGCCTCCGTCACGCCCGCAAACAACGGCAACCCATCCGTCCCGCCCATCAGTGGGTCCACCAAGTCCTCGGGATGCGGCATCAGCCCCATCACCCGCGCATCCCCGCTGACAATGCCCGCAATGTTTCGCGCCGACCCGTTGGCGTTCGCCGCCGCCGTCGCCTCGCCCGCTGGCGTCACGTAGCGGAACAGCACCAGACCGTCCCCCTCCAGCCGGTTCAGCGTCGCATCATCGGCAAAGTAGTTGCCGTCCCCATGCGCCATCGGCGCCCGGAACACCTGGCCCGGCGCATAGTGCCCCGTCCAGGGCGTGTCTGCCCGCTCCACCCGCAGGTGGCAGTCCTGCGACAGGAAGCGCAGCCCGGCGTTCCGCAGGAGCGCGCCAGGCAGCAGCCCAGCCTCCGTCAACACCTGAAATCCGTTGCAGACGCCCAGCACGTGCCCGCCCCGCCCAGCGAAGTCCCGCACGGCACCCATGACGGGCGACCGCGCGGCCATCGCGCCGCAGCGGAGGTAGTCGCCGTGGCTGAACCCGCCGGGCAGGACCACCAGGTCCAGCCCGGCCAGGTCGGTGTCGCCGTGCCACACCATGCGCGGGCGCAGGCCCGTCGCACGGTGCAGGGCGATGGCCATGTCGCGCTCCCGGTTGGTGCCGGGGAACACGACGATGCCTGCCTTCATGGTTCCGTCCTCAAGCAGCTAGCGGCAGGCGAACCGCTCGCGCAGCGCATCCGCCACCACGCCCGACGCCTGGCGGGTGCCGGCCTCGGGATGCTGACGTATCCAGGCCACCACGGTGTCGCGCTGCTGGATGCCCGTCACCTGCTCCGGCACGCAGACGTAGCCCGGCAGCGTGCCGCCCTTGCTGCCGTCCTGCGGGCGCAACTCCTGATACAGGCTCATGGAGTCGCTCACGCCCTCAATGTAGGCGGTGCAGCTGTTGGCCATCTTGGCGTCGCGGCTGGTGCAGAGCGCCGCCAGCTTGGTGCCGTTGACCGCGGAGAAGCGGGCGGCCTCCGCATGGGACGCCAGGCCGAGCAGGACGGCTGAGGCAAGCAGCAGGGTCTTCATGGCGTGATCTCCACATGGAAGCGTTCGATGACAGTGTTGGCCAACAAGCGGCGGGCCATCGCCTCCGCCTCCAACTTGGCAGCGGCCGGGTCGGTTGCGTCCAGGTCCAACTCGATGACCTTGCCGGCCCGGACCTCGCCCACGCCGTTGAAGCCCAGGGAGTGCAAGGCGTGGCCGATGGCTCGGCCCTGCGGGTCCAGCACGCCGTCCTTCAGCATGACGGTGACGGTGGCTCTCACTGCATCGCCTCCGGCCCCTTCATGTCGTTGTTGCCGGCCTCCGGCAGGATGCCCAGGCGGCGGGCGACCTCCTGATAGGCTTCCTCCACTTTGCCCAGGTCGCGGCGGAAACGGTCCTTGTCCATCTTCTCGTTGGTCTTGCTGTCCCACAGGCGGCAGTTGTCCGGGCTGATCTCGTCGGCCAGGACCAGGCGCATGTCGTCGTCCTCCCACAACCGCCCGAACTCCAGCTTGAAGTCCACCAGGGTGATGCCAACGCCCAGGAACAGGCCGGACAGGAAGTCGTTGACCCGCAAGGTCAGGCTCACGATGTCGTCCATGTCCTGCGTGCTGGCCCAGCCGAAGGCGGTGATGTGCTCCTCGCCGACCATCGGGTCGTTCAGGGCGTCATTCTTGAAGTAGTACTCGATGATGCTGCGGGGCAGCCGGGTGCCCTCGGTGATGCCCAGCCGGGTGGACAGGCTGCCGGCGGCGACGTTGCGGACGACGACCTCCAGCGGGATGATCTCGACCTCGCGGATCAGCTGCTCGCGCATGTTCAGGCGGCGGACGAAATGGGTGGGGACGCCGATGTCGGCCAGGCGCATCATCAGGTATTCGCTGATGCGATTGTTCAGCACGCCCTTGCCGGTGATCGTGCCCTTCTTGGCGCCGTTGCCGGCGGTGGCGTCGTCCTTGAAATACTGCACCAGCGTGCCGGGTTCCGGCCCCTCGAACAGCACCTTGGCCTTGCCTTCGTAGATCTGCCGGCGGCGTGCCATTGCGGGGAAGCTCCTATCCTGCGCCGCCCGGGAGGGACGCGCGCGGGGCCGCTATAGCAGGGCAGGGGCGGTGCCGCCACGCCCCGCGGCACCGGGCGGGATCATTCCGTCGGCAACGCTGGGGCCGGGGCTGGCAGCGGCACCCGCCGGAACGGCGCCGCATCCGGCGGCCCGGCGGCGAACAGCCACACCGGCGCACCCTGCCGCGGCAGCGCAAGCAGGGAGCTGCACACCGTCCCGAAGCCGCCCTGCGGCGGCACGTTGATCGCAGCCTCGCCCCCTGTCCGGTCCGCCAGCAGCGCTTGCCATGCCGCCCAGTCCCCGCGCGCCGGGTCGGGCGGCGGGGCCGCCCGGAACCGCGGCAGGTGCGCCGCGCCGCGCGGGCTGGCGGGATCATCCGGGTCGTGCGCGGTCACGATATGGACGCCGGCAGGCAGCTCCCGCGCATCCGGGCGGCCCTTGCCCAAGCCCCGGATGAACCATGCGGCATCCCGGTCGGCGACCACCATGTTGAACGTGCGATACGTCCCGGCGTCCAGGCCGAGGAGCGTTGTCACGGCAGCGCGCGCGCTGGGGCGGGACGCCGCCGACAGCGGCAGGTCGCCGCGGCTCAGCTTGCCCGGCGCCGGGCCAAGGCTGCCGGGGCGGTTGAGCACCGCTGCGGCAACGTGCGGACCCACGGCCATCCAGGTGCCGCCGCCCAGCCGGTCCCGGCCTGCGACGACGCCGGGCCGCTCCGGCCACCAGGACCCCGGGGCGTCCCAGGGACGGTCGAAACGTTCGTCGCGGTTGGCAGCGAGCAGAAGCGGCCAGGAGTGGCCGGGGCGGAGGCTTAGGAGGACGGTGCACACGGCGGCAGGTCAGCCGCCGTGCGCGGCCGTGTCAACCGGGACGGCTAGTAGCGTGGGCCGTAGCCATAGCCGTAGCGCGGGCCATAGAAGCCATGCTCGCGCCGCCACTCCCGGCGGCGGAACCGCTCGTAAGCCTCGCGGCGGCGCCACTCGCGGTAGCGCCAGTCGGGGTAGTACTGCACGGGCTGCATCAGCGCGTCGGCATCCAGCGCCGGGACGGCCGCGACGGCGTGGGGCAGGGCACCCGGGGCGGCGTGGGCGCCGGGGGCCAGCGCAGCGCCAGCAAGAACGGAGAGGGTCAACAGGAACTTCTTCATGTCACGGACCTCCTTCTGATCCATGGTGAAGCTACGCCCCGAACCCGGCGGTTTCAGGCCGCCTTGATGGCGGAATCTTGGCGGCCGAACACGCGCGCGAACACGTGATCCACATGGGCCAGGTGCATGCCGGCCGACATGGCCCGGTCCAGCTCGGCGGCGGGCACGCGGCCTGCCACCTCGGGGTCCGCCTCCAGCACGGCCCGGAAGCTGCGTGCGCCGGGTTTGCCCAGGCCGGTCCAGGTCTCCATGGCCGCGCGCTGCACGATCCGGTAGGCGTCCTCCCGCAGGATGCCCGCGCGGGTCAGGACCAGCAGCACCTCCCCGCTGTGGACGACGCCGCCCAGCGCGTCCAGGTTGGCGGCCATCTGCGCGGGATAGACTGTCAGCTTCTCCATCATGCCGGCCAAGCGGACCAGGGCGAAGTCGAGCGTCACCGTGGCATCGGGGCCGATGGCGCGCTCGACGCTGCTGTGGCTGATGTCGCGCTCATGCCACAGCGCCACGTTCTCCAGGGCTGGCGTCACGGCGGCGCGGACGATGCGGGCCAAGCCCGTCAGGTTCTCGGACAAGACCGGGTTGCGCTTGTGCGGCATGGCGCTGCTGCCCTTCTGGCCCGGGTGGAAGAACTCCTCGGCCTCCCGGACCTCGCTGCGCTGCAGGTGCCGCACCTCCGTCGCCAGGCGCTCGATGGCGCAGGCGATCACGCCCAGGGTGCAGAAGAACGCGGCGTGGCGGTCCCGGGGGATGACCTGGGTGGACACGGCCTCCGCCTGCAAGCCCAGCTTGCCAGCCACGTACTCCTCCACGCGCGGGTCCACGTGGGCGTAGGTGCCGACGGCGCCGCTGATGGCGCAGACCGCGACCTCCGCCCGCGCCTGCACCAGCCGCGCCCGGTTACGGGCGAACTCGGCATAGTGCCCGGCCAGCTTCAGGCCGAAGCTGGTGGGTTCCGCATGGATGCCGTGGCTGCGGCCGATGGTCGGGGTGTACCTGAACTCCATTGCTCGGCGGCGCAGCGCCATCAGTACTAGGTCCAGGTCCTGCAGCAGCAGGTCGGCAGCCTGGGTCATCTGCACGGACAGGCAGGTGTCCAGCACGTCGCTGCTGGTCAGGCCCTGGTGGACAAAGCGGCTGTCCGGCCCGACGCCCTCCGCCAGCCAGGTCAGGAAGGCGATCACATCGTGCCGGGTCTCGGCCTCGATGGCATCTATGCGGTCCAGGTCGGCCTGGGTGATGGCGGCCAGCTTCGCGCCGCCGCGCTCGCGTATGGCGCGTGCGGCGTCGGCGGGGATGGCGCCGATGGCGGCCATGCCCTCGCAGGCCAGGGCCTCGATTTCGAACCAGATGCGGTAGCGGTTCTCGGGTGCCCAGATGGCGGTCATGGCGGGGCGGGAGTAGCGCGGAACCATCGGGGGCCTCGGACCATTGTGGGTGGCACCCGGGCTACGCCTGCCGTATCCCGATGACAAGCATTCCCGACGACTGGCACATAGGACGCGCGCGCTGGACCAGCTTCTCCCCCAACTTGCCGCGCTCGGCCAGGTGCTGATGATTGACCTCGTGCTGGCCGGGGACAATGCCGTGGTGGTCGGCTTGGCCGTGGCCGGGCTGCCGGAGGCACAGCGGTCCCGGGCCGTGCTGTACGGCATCGGCCTGGCCACGCTGATGCGGATCGGCTTTGCGCTGGTCACGGTCAAGCTGCTGACCATCGTGGGCCTGCTGTTCGCCGGTGGGCTGCTGCTGCTGTGGGTGTGCTGGCGCATGTATCGCGAGCTGCGGGCGCAGGACGCTGCGCGCCGCCACCCCGAAGTGGCGGCAGCGCCCAAGACCATGCGCCAGGCGATGATGCAGATCGTGCTGGCCGACCTGTCCATGAGCCTGGACAACGTGCTGGCCGTCGCCGGGGCGTCGCTGCAGCATCCGTGGGTGCTGGTGGTGGGGCTGGCGATCTCGGTCGTGCTGATGGGCGTCGCCGCCCGGCTGATTGCAGGCGTGCTGGGCCGCTACCGCTGGGTTGCCTGGGCGGGGCTGGCGGTAGTGCTGTATGTCGCATTGAAACTTGTTTGGGACGGCGGGCAGGACATCCTGGGCCGTATGGCCTGACACCGCCGTTATCGGCCCGTGGCCAGCCGCGCGCCGCGCGGCACCAGGACCACGGCCAGGAAGGTTGCCGCGGCGACCGCAAGCCCCATCAGGAACACGTTGTGCATCGCGCTGCCCAGCGCCCCTGTCAGCCCAGCCAGCGCGTCTGGCGGCAGGGCCAGGCGGTGCGTCGGCTCGATCAGGTCGCGCACGGCGTCGTGCGCCGCCGGGCCAGCGCGGGTCAGCCCGGCGTTCAGCACGCCGCCGAACGCCGCGGCTCCGAGCGCCTGGCCCAGCAGGCGGCAGAAGAAGTACAGCGACGTGGCCCGCCCCCGGTCCTCCCGCGCCGTGCCCGTCTGGACCGCGACGTTGAACACCAGCGCATGCAGCCCAAGCCCGATCCCGGTCACCGAACCCGCGAGGGCAACCCAGCCCACGGCCCAATCTGGCCGCAGCAGCGCGAAGCCTGCCGACCCCACGAGAAGGCAGGCCGACCCCGCCAGGGCGACCGGACGGTAGGGTAACCGGCCCATAAAACGGCTGACGCCGATGCTGGCGGTGGTCCAACTGACGGTCAGGATGCCCAGCACGATCCCGGCGGCCAGTGGGCTGCGGCCCATAACGCCCTCGGTCCACGACGGCAGGAAGGCCGTCGCGCCGATCAGCAGCATCCCGCACAGCAGCGCCGACAGGTTGCCCGCGGCCAGCATCGGGTTGCGCCACAGGTGCAGTGGCAGGATCGGCAGCGAGGCCTGGCGTTCCCGCATCGCAAAGCCTGCAAGCGCCAGCAGCCCCACCGCAATCAGCCCGACCAGGCTGGGTGCGCTGAACGAGTCGTGCTGCACCAGCGCCGCCATGATCGCGCCGATGCCCAGCGCCAGCAGCCCCGCGCCCAGCAGGTCCAGCGACGCGGTCCGGCCCGCCGGCGGCGCCTCGTGCAGGTAGCGCGCGACCAAGGCCGTCGTCAGCAGGCCCACGGGCAGGTTGACCCAGAACACGAACGGCCAGCCGAGCGTGCCCACGAAGAACGACCCCAGCAGCGGCCCGATGATGGCGGCGATACCCCAGACGCCGCTGACGTAGCCCAGCACGCGGGGGCGGCCCTCCGGCGAGGTCACGTCCGAGATGATGGTGTTGGCCATGGGCACCAGGCCGCCGCCGCCCAGCCCCTGGATGGCGCGGAAGGCGATCAGTGACCCCATGCTCCACGCCAGGCCGCACAGCAGCGACCCCGCCAGGAACACCGCGGTGCTGCCGATATAGACGCGCCGGCGGCCGAACTGGTCGGCCAGCCGGCCGTAGATCGGCGTCATGACGGCCTGCGTCAGCAGGTAGATGCCGAACGCCCAGGTGAACAGGTCGAAGCCGCCGAGCTGCCCGACGATGGTCGGCATGGCGGTGCTGATGACCGTGACCTCGACCGCCGCCATGAAGGTGGAGACCAGCATGGCGCCGACGATCATGCTCCGGTGCCGATGGAGGGCTGGGGGCGGGTCCGGCAGCAGGTCGGGGGCAGGGGACGCGGTCGCGGCGGTGCGGGCGGGGAGTGTGACGCTCATTCTTGGCAAGAAGGTGCCAACGGGGCAGGGGCGCAATACAAATCGGCGGGGGCAAAGCCGTCGCGTCGCCGGGCGTTGCCGCCGCGCACCGCCCGTTGCCGCTGCCTTGCAGCATGTCGCCAGTTCACACGCTGGTTCCAACTTGCGGGATGGTGGGCTGGCCAGGAATGGAGCCGGGTTGACGGCCCGGCGCGCTGCTGGCCCAGTCCCGGTCCGCCGCGCAAAGGACCTGCCGCTCTGTCTCTGCTGCCCTGCACGCCCAATCCGGTCCAGGGCGAGGTCCACGCCGCCGACCCCGGCATCGAGGTGCATGAGGACGTGCTGTACGGCGCCGTCGCCAGCCACGCCTGGAACGACGAGCCGCGCTGGGGCATCTACGCCCGTGACGGAAGCCTGGTGGACGCCGCCGCCTACTATCGCGGCCCAGGCAAGGCGACCGTCGGACAAAGCGCCTGGGTGGACCGCGCCGCCATTCCCGCCGGGGACGCGCCGGACGAGACCTACATCTACGGCGGCATCTTCATCCAGCACTTCGGCCACTTCCTGCTGAGTTCGCTCGGCCGGTTCTGGCCCTACGTGGATGGGGCGCTCCGCGCCCGCCTGGGGCCATACCGCATCCTGTGCCACGGCATGTTCGGGCCGGACCACTGGTGGACGTTCCCCTACAAGGCGGAGCCGTTGCAGGCGCTCGGCATCCCGAAGGAGCGCCTGGCCTGGTTCCCCGAGCCGACCCGCGTGCGCCGCCTGATCGTGCCGCGCCCGGCGTTCGAGGAGCACAACTTCGTTCACGACGCCTACGTGCGGCTGACCCGGGAGGTCGGGACGCGCCTGCTTCGCAGCGGCGGTCCAGTGGCGCCTGCCGGGCCAGCCTACCTGTCCCGCACGGACTACCCGCAGATTTCGCAGGGCTTCGACGAGGAAACGACATTGTCCGGCGCCATGGCGGCGCTCGGGGTGCAGGTCGTGTTCCCGGAAGCGCTGTCCTTGGCGGACCAGATCAGGACGGTCACGGGGCGGCCGGTGGTAGCCGGGTTCATCGGCTCAGGCTTCCATGCCGCGGCGTTCTCGCCGGACACGGCGCGGCTGCTCATGCTCAGCCCCACCCACGTGATCGGCGCGAACTTCGGCCTGCTGGACCGGGCGGCTGGCCTGCAGTCGCAGTACTTCCATGTCGGCGGAGAGCTGCTCGACGTGTCCAACACGGCGCGGATCATCAACCGCTTCCGCATGGACGATCCGGCGGGCGTGACGCGGGATCTGCTTGGGCTGATCCAGGCAGCCTGCGCGGCGGGAGCAAACCCCGGGCGGTCCGGCGGCGTTGCCGCGGCGCACATGCAGGGATGCACGCCATGACAACCGAACTCAGCCTGCTCGCCTGGTCCGTCGTGCTGGGGCTGGTCCATGCCCTCGCAACCGGGCAGCTCGCCGTGCAGCAGCACGGCCTGGCTTACAACATGGGGCCGCGTGACGAGCAGAAGCCGCTGACCGGCGTGGCCGGGCGGGTCAACCGGGCGTTCAGCAACTACATGCAGACCTTCCCGTTCTTCGCTGCCGCCGTGCTGATCGCGCACCTGGCGGGGCGGCACTCCTGGGCGACGGTGCTGGGCGCGCACCTGTACTTCTGGGCGCGGCTGATCTATGTGCCGCTGTATGCCGCGGGCATTCCCGCCGTGCGGACGGCGGCCTTCGTCGTCTCCGTGCTGGGCATCGTCATGATCCTGTTGGCGCTGACCTAGCTGGGTCGGGCGCGGGCAGGCGCAGCAGCGCCAGCCCCGCGCCGACGATCACCGCCGCGCCGGCCAGCGTCAGCCGGTCCGGCACGTCGCCGAACGCCAGCCAGCCGAACAGCACGCCCCACACGATCAGCGTATATTGGAACGGCACCACCGCGGACGCCGGTGCCAGCCGCAGCGCCCGGTTGACGCACAGGTTGCCCGCCAGCGACCCCGCACCCAGCACCAGCATCAGCGCTCCGTCCCGCCACCCCGGCGGCGTCCAGCCCTGCCACGCCACCAACGCCGCGCCGAACAGCCCGGCGCCGGTCAACTGCGCCGTCATCAGCACCGTGCCGGGCGTCCCGGCTAGCTTGCGCGTTGCCACCAGGAACAAGGCGTAGGTCACGCTGCCGCCCACCGCGCATAGGGCAGGCAGCGTCAGCCGGTCCGGCGAGGGGCGCAGCGCCAGCAGCACGCCCGCGAATCCGGCGGCCACCGCCACCCAGCGGCGCGCACCCACCCGCTCCCCCAGCAGCAGCGGCGACAGGGCGGCGACGTAGATGGGACCGGCCATGTAGTAGGTCATGCCCTCCGCCAGCGGCAGGCCGGACAGCGCCCAGAAGAACAGGCCCGACTCCGTGGTGCTGAGTGCGACGCGCAGGGCCTGCAGCCCCGGGCGGGGCGGGCGCAGGAAGCGGCGCCGGCCCGTCCGCAGCACGACCGGCGCCATCAGCGCCAGCCCCGCCGCAGTGCGGACCAGCAGGAGCTGGCCGACCGAGTATTGCCCGACCAGCCACTTGCCCAGGGTGTCGTTGACCCCGAACATCAGCACGCCCAGCAGCATCATGCCGATGCCCGCGGCCATGGCGGCGCGCGCCGGCATGCCTGCGTGCGGCACTCCGCCGATCAAGCGCCGGGCTGCGCCAGCACGGCCCGCAAGGTACGCGCGGAGATGTCGAGCACCGCAGGATCGCCGCCGACCATCATGGCGGCGATGGCCCCGTCCATCACCAGCAGGATCTGCCGCGCCAGGATGTCCGGCTCGGCATGGCCGGCATCCCTGGCCAGCCCAGCCAGGAAGGCGAGGATGGCGCCGTGGTGCTCCCGCGTCATGTCCCGCAGCCAAGGGGTGCCGTCATCCCCGCCCTTCGCGTGCTCGGCAGCAGCGTTCATGAAGGCGCAGCCGTAGAAGTGGTCCCCGGTGAACCAGGTCCGCAGGGCGGGGATGACCGCGTGCAGGCGGCCGGCTGGGTCGGGGCCGGCCTGCACGGCGGCGAAGAAGGCGGCCCGCCACTCGGCGCCCTCCCGCGCCAGCACCTCCCGCAGCAGCGCTTCCTTGGACCCGAAGCGGCTGTAGAGCGTCATCTTGGACGCCCCGGCCTCATGCAGGATGCGGTCTATGCCGGTGGCGTGGATGCCGTCGCGGCAGAACAGATCCCGGGCGGCGAGCAGGATGCGCTCGTGCGGCGGCAGCCCGCTGGGGGGCGGATCGGCTGCGTCCGGGACGTGGCCGGCATCCGCCTGGGTGGCTGGGCTGGCGCTGGTTGGCATCCCTTTGGCAATCCTTGTCTGCCGCACAAACAGGCGTCGTGTGATGGAACCGTGTGCAGCCGGCGCCGCCGCCGTCCAGTTTCGGCCAGGCGTCGGCACGGGTCAAACCGCAACGGGGGTGCGGGGCGGAGCAATCTCTCCAGGGCAGCTTGCCGCAGCCCAGATGGCACAGCCATTGCAACCTGCACTCCACAAGACTGACCGGTCTGTCCGGATCAGCCGCATGGAGAGAGTTGCATGAGCGCCACAATGAAGCAGGCCCCGACGGCGATGACGGGCTGCCTGGCCCCGATAGACAAGGGCGGGCTGGACGAGCTGATCGCCAAGGGCCGCGCCAACCCGCAGGCGATCAAGACGCTGAAGTGCCTGACCATCGCCGAAGGCCGCTTCCGCCACCTGAACATGATTCGCGACCTGCCGCCCTACATCGTGGACGAGCCGCCGGGCTTGCTGGGCGACGACACCGCGCCGAACCCGTCTGAGGCGTCGCTGGCCGCCCTCGGCTCCTGCCTGGCCGTCGGCATTCATGCCAACGCGGTCGCCCGAGGCATCACCGTCCGCAAGCTGGAGATCGAGCTTGAGGCGGACATCAACATCACCGCGGTCTGGGGCACCGGCGACACCTCTCCCAAGCCGGTCGGCTTCGACGCCGTGCGCGCCAAGGTCCACCTGGAGGCCGATGCGCCGCGGGAGGAGCTGGACGACCTGATTGCCCACGCCAAGCGGTGGTCCCCGGTTGCCAACACCTTCACCAAGCCGGTGCCGGTGGACGTGACGCCGGTCTGATCCAGCAGCAAGGGGACGCAGCACCATGAGCGAAGCCGCAATCCGGGACGCCCCGGCAGTGTCCCCCACCCTGGACGGCCTGCGCGCCGTGATCGCCGCGGAACTGGCGCCGATCGCGCACGAGGTCGACCACGGCGGTGTTTATCCCGCCCAGGCCATGCGCGCCCTGGGCGGCGCCGGGCTGTATGGCCATCACCTGCGCGCCACCGCCGCCCGGCCCAGCATCGGCGCAGCCATCGAAGCCATGTCCGCCGTCAGCGAAACCTGCATGAGCGCGGGTTTCTGCACCTGGTGCCAGGACGCCAGCGGCTGGTACCTGGAGCAGTCGGACAACGCGGCCTTGCGCGAGTCCCTGCAGCCCGGCCTGGCCAGCGGGGTCCAGATGGGCGGCACCGGCCTGTCCAACCCGATGAAGTCCCTGTCGGGAATTGAGACCTTCAAGCTGCGCGGCCGCCGGGTGGCGGGCGGATACGAGGTTTCCGGGGTGCTGCCCTGGGTCAGCAACCTCGGCGACGGCCACCTGTTCGGCACCGTGTTCGAGGATGCGGACCGCGCCGGGCATCGCGTGATGGCCATGATCCGCTGCGGCCAACCCGGCGTGTCGCTGAAGCAGAACGCGCACTTCGTCGCGCTGGAGGGGACCGGCACCTACAGCGTGCTGTTCCGCCGCGCCTTCATCGCCGACGAAGCCCTACTGGCCGATCCGCTGGGCGACATGGTCAAGCGCATCAAGGCCGGCTTCATCCTGCTGCAGACCGGGATGGGCCTGGGCGTGACGCAGGCCTGCGTGGAGCTGATGCGGGAGGCCAATGTCACCCACGGCCACAGCAACAAATACCTGCCCCGCCAGGCCGGCCATTTCGCGGATGACCTGGCAGCCTTGCAGGCTGACATCGTCCTGCTTGCGGAGACGCCGCTGGAGCAAGCGCCGGAATACCTCCGCGCCGTCCTCGCGGCGCGGCTGCGCGTCAGCGAGCTGACGCTGGAGGCCGGGCAGTCCGCGCTGATGCACGCCGGCGCCCGCGGATACATTGAGGGATCGCCCGTCAACCGCCGCATCCGCGAGGGGCACTTCGTGGCGATCATCACCCCATCCATCAGGCATTTGCGGCAGGAGTTGAGCAAGCCTGAGTTGCGGCCCGTTGCCGGAACCGTCCACTGATGCCCCACGCCGTCATCCGTGGACCTGCCGGCGACGCCACGCTGACCGGCAAGCCCGGCGAAAGCCTGATGCAGGTGGCCCGCGCCGCCGGGTTGCCGGTGCTGGGGGAGTGCAACGGCTCGCTTGCTTGCGCCACTTGCCACGTCGTCGTGGACCCGGCCTGGGCCGGCCTGCTGCCGCCCGTGTCGGATGACGAGGAGGCGATGCTGGACACAGTGTTCGACCTCAAGCCGACCAGCCGGCTGAGCTGCCAAATCCTGTTCACGGACGCGCTGGATGGCCTGCGCGTGAGCCTTCCAACCTAGCTACAGGAGTCCAAGCATGACCGACAAGGTTCTGGTGACGCCCGCCGAGCTGCAGGCGATGATGGGGCCGGATGTGGTGGCGATAGACACCCGCTCTCCGGACGCCTACGCCGCCGGGCACATCCCGGGCGCCGTGAACGTCCACGAGATATTCACCTACCTGGCCACCAGCACGCCGGAGGGCATGGCGGAGCTGCGGGGCAAGTTCGCCGCCGCCTTCGGCGCCGCCGGGCTTTCCGGGGCCGAGACGGCAGTGTGCTACGAAGAGAGCATGAACAGCGGCTTCGGCCAGTCCTGCCGCGGCTACTTCCTGCTGTCCTGGCTGGGCTACAGCAAGGCCAAGGTGCTGCATGGCGGCTTCCAGGCCTGGAAGGCGGCCGGGATGACGACCACGACCGAGCCGACGGTGGCCACAGGCAAGGAGTTCCCGTTGTCCAGCACCGGCGCCGAGATGATGATTGACCGCGACGCCATGCTGGCCGCGGTGGGCGACGACAGCATCGTCAAGCTGGACGTGCGCGACGTGGACGAGTGGGTGGGCACCAGCAGCAGTCCCTACGGCCCCGACTTCTGCCCCCGCAAGGGCCGCATCCCCGGGGCAAAGTGGCTGGAATGGTATCGCATGATGAAGCCGACCGCGGCCGGGCCGATGTTCAAGGCGCCGGACGAGATCATGGCGGAGGCGCACACGGCTGGGATCAGCAAGAACACGCCGGTTTACCTATACTGCTTCAAGGGCGCACGGGCCTCCAACACGCTGGTCGCGCTCAAGGAGGCTGGCGTGACGGACGTGCGGATGTACTTCGGCTCTTGGAACGAGTGGAGCCGGGACGAATCCCTGCCCATCGAGAGCGGAATGCCGTTCGCGCAGGCGGCGGAGTAGAAAGCTGCCTCCTCCCTCTCCCTCCGGGAGAGGGTTGGGGTGAGACGGCAAGCATTGCTGCCAGCCAACGCCGGATAGGCTCCCGATTTGCCTTGGCCGGTGCGTGTGGCCCTCTTCCCCTCGGTCCTCTCCCGGGGGAGGGGGGGAGGCGCGCCGCTGAACTACAGGTATTTGCCCCGCTCCATGATCTCCAACGCGTACTCCCGGTATGTCATGCCCAGCTCCTCCGCCCGGGCCAGGCGGCGCAGCGCGACCTCCCGTGGGACGGACCAGGCGCGCTTGCTGGCCCGGCGCCAGCACCACAGCCGCCAGGTTGCGTCGGGGTCCTCCTCCAGCGGCGGGCCGCCGTTGTGGCCGGGCTGCGGCAGGGCAGGGGCGCTGTCCACCTCTATCGGCCCTGCCCGGCTGCGGCGCGGTGCGGGCCGAGCGTCTTCATGAACATCGTCGCCTCGGCCAGCCGCCCATCCGGGGCATACGAGTGGCCGGGCACGCGCCCGCACTCGATCCAGCCGCAGCGGCGGTAGAGCAGGTCGCCCGCGCTGCCGGTCTCGGTGTCCAGCAGAAGCAGCGTGCGGCCGGAAGCGAGCGCGGCGTCCTCCGCTGCCGCCAGCAGCCGCCGTCCCAGCCCGCGCCGCCGGTGGGTGGAGGCCACCAGCATCTTGCCGATCTCCGCCCGGTGCGGCCCGTTCGGCTGCGGCGCGGCGGCCAGCAGCACGGTGCCGACCAGCCGGGCGCCCTCGTCGGCAGCAAGCAGCGTCGTGCCCCCGCTGACGACGCCCCGATGCACGCCCCGCCAGAACGCCACTCCCTCGTCCCGTGAAAACCCGGCCATGAAGTTGACCGACGCACCGTGCGCGACGGCGTCCACGAGCAAGGCGGCAAGCTCCGGCAACCGTCGTTCCAGCGCATCGCTGTCCAGCGCGCGGATTGGGATGCCGTTCGGCTCGGACATGCTCAAGCCCTTCCCTGGCTAACGATGACGGCGTAGCGCACGACGCCCGCCGTCGGGTTGCGGAACAGCAGCGGCTCGCCGAAGCGCATCACCATGCAGTCGCCCGTCTCCAAGCGGACGGCCTCGCCGGCCAGCTCCAGGTGCAACGTGCCGGCCAGCACCCAGACGTGCTGGTCCGCGCCGGCAACGCGCCGGTTCTCGAACTCGACCTGGGCGCCTGGTGGGAACTCGACCTCCGTGATGTCCACCGCCGACCCGCTGCCGGCTGGGGAGACGGTGCGGCGGACGTATCCGGTGGCCGGGTCGCGCCAGGTGCGCTGGGCTGCACGGCGCTGGACGGGGCAGGGCGGCGACTCCGCCTCGGTGAACAGGGCGGACATGGTGATGCCCAGGCCGCCGCAAACCTTGGCCAGCAACTGCGCTGTGGGGCTGGAGCCGCCGCGCTCGATCCGGGACAGCATGGCGCGGCTGACCCCAGCAAGGGTGGCGAGGGCGTCGAGCGTCAGCCCGCGCTCGGCACGGAGGGCGCGGATACGGGCAGCGGTGCGGTGGTCTATGCCGGGGTCCAGGGTGGGCATATGTGCATCTTGAGTTCCAATATAGTGGAAAGCAAGGCACCTTCCTCCTCTCCCTCCGGGAGAAGGCCGGAGTGATGGAGGCAGGGCAGCGCAACTTCGGCCTTAAGGAAGCGTGCTGCGCGCCATCACAGGCCAAGGCCGGCGCTGCTGGGCTTCCCTCACCCCGGCCCTCTCCCGGAGGGAGAGGGGGAAGATGCGCTTCTCCTCCTTTGACAATCCTCGCCCCCGGGCGCTACGGCACCGGCATGACCGCGCCCTCCGTCCGCCGCCCTGTCACCGCCGTCCTGCTGGCCGCCGGGCTGGGGACACGCATGAAGTCCGTCCTGCCCAAGGCGCTGCATCCCATCGCGGGCAAGCCCATGCTGCGGCACTTGATGGACAGTTGCGCCGAGGCGTTCGACCGCATCGTCGTCGTGATCGGCCCGGGAATGGACGCGCTGGCCGCCGCCGCCGCGCCGCATTCCGTGGTGGTGCAGGCGGACCGCCTGGGCACCGCCCACGCCGCCCTGCAAGCTGCTGCGCACTTCGGCGGGGGCGACGTGGCGGTGCTGTATGCCGACAACCCGCTGATCCGGCCCGACACCTTGCGGCGCCTCGCCGCAGCCCGGCAGGGCGCCGGCCTTGCGTTGCTGGCCATGCGCCCCGCCGACCCCGGACGCTACGGCCGCGTCATCACCGACGCCGGAAGCGACGTGGACCGCATTGTCGAATGGGCGGACGCGACGGAGGCCGAGCGGGCGGTCGGTCTGTGCAACGCCGGCGTGCTGTGCGCCGACGCCGGGGATTTCCTGCGCTGGCTCCGCGCCGTGCAGCCCAGCCCGGCCAAGGGCGAATACTACTTGACCGAGTGCGTCGCCCTGGCCCGCGCCGAGGGCGCCCGCGTCGCTGCCGTCGAGGCGCCCGAAGCCGAGCTGCGCGGCGTCAACTCCCGCGCCGAGTTGGCGGAGGCGGAGGCGACGGTGCAGGACTGGCTGCGCCGGGCCGCCATGGACGGCGGCGCCACCTTGCAGGCGCCGCATACGGTGTTCCTGCAGGCCGACACCCGCCTTGGGCCGGATGTGACGGTCGGCCCGCATGTCGTGTTCGGCCCCGGCGTCAGCGTCGGGGAAGGTGCCGAAATCCTGTCGTTCTCCCACTTGGAGGGCTGCGAGGTCGCGCCCGGCGCCCGCATCGGCCCCCATGCCCGGCTGCGCCCTGGCACCGTGGTCGGCCCCGGCGCGCATGTCGGCAACTTCGTGGAGCTGAAGGCTGCGCGGCTGGAGGCCGGGGTGAAGGTCGGGCACCTGACCTACCTGGGCGACTGCACGGTGGGCGCCCGGACCAACGTCGGTGCCGGCACCATCACCTGCAACTACGACGGGGTGCGCAAGCACCGGACCAGCATCGGCGGGGACGTGTTCGTGGGCAGCAACGCCACCCTTGTCGCGCCGGTGACGTTGGGCGACGGCAGCTTCGTCGCCGCCGGCAGCACCATCACGCGCGACGTGGGGGCAGGCGACCTGGTGTTCGGACGGGCGGTGCAGGTGGACAAGCCCGGCCGCGCCCCGCTCCGCCCCCCGGGCAGCCAAGGCGGATAGGTGTTCACCGCCGCGGTCCTGCTGCTGCTGGCCGGCAGCCTCCTGCTGTTCTGGACGGGCTATCTGGAAGGCTGGTCCAGCATGGTGGATCTGGAGGGGCGCCAACCCGAGCAGGCCGCCATGGTGCGGCGGCACCGGCGCCTGTACGCGGCCTGCATGGCCGCAGCCTTCCTGTCGGTGCTGTTGGTGCCGGCGCTGGTGGGCGCGTTCCGCATCGCCGAGGTTGACGAGGCCTGGCTGCCAGCCGCCCTGCGTGCTGCCGCGGTGTCGCCTGTCATCGGCCTGGCGCTCGCGGGCTGGCGCTGGCGCCTGGTGCAGTCGGGACGGTAGCGCATGACGCCGGTGCCGGATGCTGGCGGCATGCTGCGTATGGCGTTGCGCCGATCCGCCCTATTGGCCGGCGTGGCAGTGCCGGAGCCTGATCCCTATGACGCCACCCCATCATACTGGGGCCGGATCACGACGAACCAGTTGTAGCGGGGGTCGTAGGCGCGCCCGCCCGGCTCTGCGAGCATTCCGCCGGAACCCGTGGGCACGTGCTTCAGCGTCACGCTGGCGTCCACGTTGCCGCCGATCACCAGGAGCTGACCCGGTGCCGCCTGGGTCACGAGGTCGCAATGGCCGTAGAAGCTCGGGGCCGGCAGGTTCTCATAGCGGATGTTGCGGGACGCGCCGCGGCCGGTGCAGATGAGGTCGCCGGCCTGGGGAGCATACATGTCCGGACGCTCCGCCCGCATCCCGCCCTCGCCGCGCGCGGCGGCGTTGATGTAGTCGGCGTGCAGCGGGGAATAGACGAAGCGCCCTCCGGCCCCCGCCGTCCGCATGACGTAGGAGATGAACGCCGCCGACCAGGCCGGCGCGTCTCCGGCGTAGGGTGTGCCGTTCTCGTTGTACTTGCTGGTCCAGTCTTCCTCGCGCGTGCCGGCGTTCTGGCCCAGCCACCAATATTCGCCGACGCGCTGCCACATGCCGGCCTGGTGATCCATGCGGAGCGCGCGCGGCGGGTTCTGCTGGTCCGGCGGGTCGTCGTTGACGTTCTGGCCAAAGGCGCGCCACTCCCGTTGCGCGATGGCAATGGCGTTCTGGCGGGAGAACCCGTCCGGAGGGTTGCGGGCGAAGTTGGGCGCGTGGGCGTCGGTGGCGAGGCCGCCAGGCTGCAGGCGGATGCCGCCGGTGGACTGCGCGCCGCCGCAGGCAGCCAGCGGCAGGAGCAGCAACAGGGGGCGCAGGTTCATTCTCAGGGGATGGCATGGCCGCGGGCCAGGCTCAACCGGCCAGGCACCCGCCGACGCATCAAAATCCCGGTTTCATGCTTGGGGCCGGAAGGTTTTGCTCAGGCGTGTTCCGGGAACATCGCCGCAAGCCCGCCAGGCGTTGCGGTGCAGCGCCCGCGCTCGGTGATGAGGCCGGTCACCAGGCGGGCCGGAGTCACATCGAAGGCGGGGTTGGCGGCGGGGCTGCCGGTCGGCACGACGCGCACGGTGGCGACCTTGCCGTCCAGGCCGCGCCCGGTGACGGTCGTGACCTCGGCGGCATCCCGCTCCTCGATGGGAATCTCGGCCACCCCGTCCGACACGGTCCAGTCCACGGTGCTGCTGGGGGTGGCGACCCAGAACGGAATGCCGTTGTCGCGGGCAGCCAGCGCCTTCAGGTAGGTGCCGATCTTGTTGGCGACGTCGCCGGTGCGGGTCACGCGGTCGGTGCCGACGATGGCCAAGTCCACCCGGCCATGCTGCATCAGGTGCCCGCCCGCGTTGTCGGAGATGACGGTGTGCGGCACGCCGTGCTTGCCCAGCTCCCACGCCGTCAGCGCAGCGCCTTGGTTGCGGGGCCGGGTCTCGTCCACCCAGACGTGCAGGGGAATGCCGCTGTCGTGGGCGGCGTAGATCGGGGCCAAGGCCGTGCCCCAGTCCACCGTCGCCAGCCAGCCCGCGTTGCAGTGGGTCAGCACGTTGACGGCCTGGCCGGCGCCCTTGGCGGCGGCGGCATCGGCGATCAGGGGCAGCCCATGCCGTCCAATGGCGGCGTTGGTCGCCACGTCCTCCTCGGCGATAGCCGCGGCCTCGGCGTAGGCGGCGGCGGCGCGGGCGCCCACGGCGGTGTTGCGGAGCCGGGTGAGCATGCGGTCCAGCGCCCACCGCAGGTTGATGGCGGTCGGGCGGGTCGCCGCAAGCTGGGCGGCCGCACGCTCCATGGCGTCCGTGCCCGGGTCCACCCGCAAAGCCAGCGCCAGGCCATAGGCGGCAGCGGCGCCGATCAGCGGCGCGCCGCGCACCTGCATGGACCGGATGGCGTGCGCCGCCTGCGTCACGTCCCGCAGGCGCAGGAAGTCCAGTGACCAGGGCAGCCGGGTCTGGTCAATGATCCGCACGGACCAGCCGTCGTCGTCCACCCAGATCGTGCGGAAAGGGGTGCCGTCTATCTTCATGGCTGGCGGGGCTTCATGGCAAGCGGGGTCCTAGATGCGCTGGTGCAGCACGCAGACGAGCGTGAAGAGGCGCCGCGCGGTCTCGTGGTCTATGTCGGCCTTGCCCGCCAGGCGCTCCTGCAACAGGGCCGCACCCTCGTTGTGCAAGCCGCGCCGGCCCATGTCTATGGCCTGGATGCGCTCCCCGCGCCCTTCCTCAACGGCCATGATGTGGCTGTCCACCAGCATCTGGTAATCTTTGATGAGGCCGCGGAACGGGCTGAGCGACAAGCCCAGCATCTGCAGCGGCGCATCGGCGGCGTCCCGCACGTCGAACACCAGACGGCCCTCCTGCACGGACAGGTGCAGGACGTAGGGGCCGGGCACGGCTGGGCGCCCCGGTGTGCCGCACAGGCGGAAATGGTTCTCCACCTCCAGGTCGGCGACGGCCTGGGCGCGGTCGGCTTCCAGGATGGGCGACAGCCGCGTCAGGGCCTCCCCGGCCAGCACGACGCGCTGCAGGCCGGGCAGGGGGGCGGACGCGGTCACTCGTCGTCCGTCTTGGCCATGCCCAGCTTGAGCATCAGTCCCAGCACCCCGCCCTTAACGGGCCGCAGCAGCAGCACCGTCAGCACGAGGCTGAGCGGAATCCACAGGGCCGCCTGCACCCAGAAGTCCGGGCGGTAGGCGCCCTCCACCCACATCATCGAGCCGACGATCACATGCCCGACGATGAAGATTGTCAGGTACGGCGGGAGATCGTCGGCCCGCAGGCTGCCGAGCGGGGCGGTGCAGGCCGGGCAGGCCGGCACGACGCGCAGGTAGCCCTGGAAGCACCGGCTCTGCCCGCAGGCGGGGCAGCGCCCCAGAACGCCGCGCCCGATGGCGGTCAGCATCGGCGGCACCGGCCAGGCCGGCAGGAGGGGGGTGCGGTCTGGCTGCCACCGCACGGGCGGGGTCTGGTCGGGCAAAGGGCTGCCTCCTGTGCCGGGGTGATTGAACCGCGGTAATGGGATGGCCCGGCGCGGCGCAGCCTTCATGCATGCGGCATCCCGGTCAAGGTCAAGATGTGGCCGCGGGAGGCCGGCATCAACCCGCACCGGCCGCTATAGGCCCTGCTGGCCCTTCATCGGGCGGAACCCCATCAGCGGCACGTTGTTGGGCGACGCCGTGCGGGCGCCGGGGCGCTGGACCGGGGCGGACGCCTTGGGGTCGCCGCGGCTGTCGGGCACTGGCAATGGAAGGTCGTCCGCTGGCGCGGGATCGGACGTTGCCGGGGGCGGCGGGTCGTATGCGGGTGGCGGCGGATCGTCGCGCGGCGGCGGCTCCAGGGTGGGCGGCGGCGGGTCGTAGGCTGGCAGCCCCGTCGGCGCGGGCTGCGGCAGGGCATAAGGCGGTTCGGCAGGCGACGGGGTATAGGGCCGCGCCCCAGGATAGCGCGCACCGCGATCCCCAAAGCCGGAGTAGCCCGGCGCCGGCATGTAATAGGCCGGCGGCTCCGCCGCGACGCAAGCCGACAGCAGGCCGGCGGCCGCCAAGGCCAGTCCGGTTCGGGGCGTGAGGCGCACTGCGAGGTCCTCCGATGGGGCCGGGCCAACCCCGCAGCGGGAGCGGGCCGCCCTGCCGCTGCAGGGAACCCCGCCGCGCCGGCGGGATTGCCGAAGCAATGTGGCAACCTTATGAGCAGCCGCACACGCCGCCAAGACACAGCAGGGATCCCCAGTGATGCAGCTTCACGACGTCCGCGTCCACCCCTCGAAGTCGGACTTGAAGCGGGAGGACCAGTTGGCGTGGAAGATCGCCGCCGTCGCCGCAGACCCGGTTCCGGTGCCCACCGACACCGCCGAGATGATCGTCAACCGCGTCATAGACAACGCCGCCGTCGCCATCGCCAGCGTCAACCGCCACCCCTGCGTCAGCGCCCGCGACATGGCGATCGGCCATCCCGTCCGCGCCGGGCGGCATGGCGGCGCCACCGTGTTCGGCATGGCGGACAGCGTGCGCGTCAGCCCGGAATGGGCGGCCTGGGCCAACGGCACCGCAGTGCGCGAGCTGGACATGCACGACACCTTCCTGGCCGCCGACTACAGCCATCCCGGCGACAACATCCCGCCCATCCTGGCCGTCGCCCAGACGCTGGAGAAGTCTGGCGCCGACCTGTTGCGCGGCCTCGCCACCGGCTACGAGATTCATATCAACCTCGTCCGCGCAATCTGCCTGCACGAGCACAAGATCGATCACATCGCCCACCTGTGCCCCGCCCAGGCCGCCGGCATCGGCACCCTCCTGGGCCTGGACACCGCGACGATCTTCCAGGCCGTCCAGCAGGCAGTCCATGTCAGCTTCACCACCCGCCAGTCCCGCAAGGGCGAGATCAGCTCCTGGAAGGCCTACGCCCCGGCCCACGCCGGCAAGCTGGCCATCGAGGCCGTGGACCGCGTGATGCGCGGCGAAGGCGCCCCGTCCCCGATCTATGAGGGCGAGGACAGCGTAATCGCCTGGATGCTGAACGGGCCGGAGGCGCACTACCAGGTGCCGCTGCCCAGCCTCGGCGAGGGCAAGCGCGCCATCATGGACAGCTACACCAAGCAGCACTCCGCGGAGTATCAAAGCCAGGCGCTGATTGACCTGGCGTTCCGCATGGGCAAGCGCGTCGCGGACTGGGACGACGTGGCCGAGGTGGTGATCGAGACGAGCCATCACACCCACTACGTCATCGGCACCGGCGCAGGAGACCCGCAGAAGATGGACCCGCGCGCCAGCCGGGAGACCCTGGACCACTCCATCATGTACATCGTCGCTGTCGCCTTGCAGGACGGCGAGTGGCACCACGTTCGCTCCTACGCGCCCGAGCGTGCGGCGCGCCCGGACACGGTGGCGCTGTGGCACAAGATACGCACGGTCGAGGACCCGAAGTGGACTGAGCGCTACCACGCCCGCCGGCACGAGGACCTGGCCTTCGGCGGACGGATCGAGCTGCGCATGAAGGACGGCAGCGTGATCGCCGACGAGATGGCCGTCGCCAACGCGCACCCGCTGGGCGCAACGCCCTGGACGCGCCCAGACTACGTCAACAAGTTCCAGGTGATGACCGACGGGCTGATCACGCCGGAGGAGGCCAGGCGCTTCCTGCAAGCCTGCGAGGAGTTGCCGAGCCTGAAGGCAGGCGATCTGCACAGGCTGCATGTTGCGATGCCCGAGGGCACGGTGCAGCAAGGCAAGCCCGGCATATTCTAGGGCAGGATCGAAAGCCCTCTTCCTCTGGAAGAGGGTTGAGTGAGGGGGCCTTGGCTGCGGAGCGGGGAACTGCCGGCATCGGCTGCTCACGGCCCTTGATGAAGGAAATGCGGCGCTCGCCCGCCCCCTCACCCCAGCCCTCTCCCGGAGGGAGAGGGAAGCAGAAGGAAACCCACCATGTCCGAGACCCAAACGGCGCCAAAGCCTAAGAAGTCCGTCGCCCTGTCCGGCGTCACCGCCGGCAACACCGCCCTGTGCAGCGTCGGACGCACCGGCAACGATCTGCACTACCGCGGCTACGACATCCTGGATATCGCGGAAACCAGCGAGTTCGAGGAGATCGCCCATCTCCTGGTCCACGGCTGGCTGCCGAACGGGGCGGAGCTTGCGGCCTACAAGGCCAAGCTGCGCGCGCTGCGAGGCATTCCCGCCGCGGTCCGCACCGTGCTGGAGGCGCTGCCCGCCGGCACGCACCCGATGGACGTGATGCGCACCGCCGTCAGCGCCCTCGGCTGCGCGCTGCCCGAGAGGGAGGACCACAACCACCCCGGCGCCCGCGACATCACCGACCGGCTCATGGCCTGCCTCGGCTCCATGCTGCTCTATTGGCACCACTATTCGCAGAACGGACGGCGCATCGAGGTCGAGACCGACGACGACAGTATCGGCGCCCACTTCCTGCACCTGCTGCACGGCGAGCGCCCCAGCCCGGCGTGGGAGCGGGCGATGCACACGTCCCTGATCCTGTATGCCGAGCATGAATTCAACGCGAGCACCTTCACCACCCGCGTGGTCGCCGGCACAGGATCCGACATCTACTCCGCCATCACCGCGGGCATCGGCGCCCTCCGCGGCCCCAAGCACGGCGGTGCCAACGAGGCCGCGCTGGACATTCAGGCCCGCTACACCTCGGCTGACGAGGCCGAGCGGGACATACGCGCCCGCGTCGCCAACAAGGAGGTCGTGATCGGCTTCGGCCATCCCGTCTATACCATCGCCGACCCGCGCAACGTCGTCATCAAGGAGGTCGCCCGCCGGCTGTCCGAGGCATCGGGCAACATGCGCGGCTTCCAAGTCGCCGACCGGATCGAGGCTGTCATGGCCGACACCAAGCGCATGTTCGCCAACCTCGACTGGTTCAGCGCCGTTTCCTACAGCCAGATGCGGGTGCCGACCGCGCTGTTCACGCCGATCTTCGTCATCTCCCGCACGTCGGGCTGGGGCGCGCACGTGATCGAGCAGCGGATGGACAACAAGATCATCCGCCCTGCGGCCAACTACACCGGGCCGGAGAACCTGGCCTTCGTGCCGCTGCCGCAGCGCTGACCTGCGCATGCCGCCGCCCGCAAGCGTGCCGGCGCGGCTTGCGGCGGCGGCGTGTATTCGCCCAGGTCGTTGCCGGTTTTTATTGACAGATACTGTGCCGCTGCGTGACAGCGGAAGCAGCGGGCATGTCCTGGAGTCGTGGCGCCGCGCCACGGACGGGACGGATCCGCCGCGTAGGCCATGCGTGGACCCGGGCGAACCACGGCCCCAAACCGCCCAGCCTCCGCCGCCTGCGTGAACGATGCAACCCGGTCAAGAGAGGCTTCCAGCATGAGCAACGACAGCATGACCCAGCGCCCGCGGGCGCAGCCGATGGCCATCAAGGCGGCAGCCAAGACGGCGCCGAAGGCGAACGGAGCAGAACATGCCCCGGCAAAGAAGACGCCTGCCAAGAAGTCGGCGGCCCAGCCCGTCCAGGAGCACAAGGAGGAGCCGGCCGCAGCTGCTCCGAAGACGGCAGCTCCGAAGAAGGCGGCGGCCAAGCCTGCTCCCGCCAAGGTACCTGCCACGAAGCCGGCTGCTGTTGCTGCGCCTAAAAAGGCCGCGCCAAAGAAGGCGGCAACTCCGGACGCTGCCCCCGTGCCCGCTAAGGCCGCACCGAAGAAGGCCGCAGCCAAGCCCAGCGAAGCCCCGCCTGCCGCCGCCGCGCCGAAGAAGGCGTCGGCCAAGAAGGCCACATCTGCCAGCAAGAGCGAGGCTGCCAAGGAGATGAATACTGGCAAGACCCCAGCCGCACGCAGCGCCGCAGCCAAGAAGCTGAGCAGCACCGCCCCGGCGGCGAAGAAGGCCAAGGGCGCAGCCGCCTCGGCCTAGCGGCATCCGGACCGGCCTGCATCGGATCGCTCCCGGGGGCGGCTCCCCGGGAGCGGATGCGCCAGCGACGGATGGGTCGGTCAGTCCTGCGCCAGAAGCTCGTTCACCTGCGCCGGACCCAGCACGCGCGCCGTGACGCCGCGCAGGAGCAGGAATAGCTTGGCTGCCTCTTCCAGTTCCTCGGCGGCATTTACGGCATCCCGCAAGGTGCGTCCGCTGACAACGGGACCATGGTTGCCGAGCAGGACCGCCCTGGCCGTTCGGGCTTCCTGCGTGATGGCCGGCTCCATTGCGGGGTCGCCGGGGCGGTAATAGGGCAGCACCGGCAGGCGCCGCCCGACGCGCATGACGAAGTAGGGCGTGATCGGCGGGATCGGGCACTCGGGGTCGGCATCGTGCAGGCACGATACTGCGGTCGCCATCGTCGAGTGCAGGTGGACCACCGCGCCCGTGCGTGGACGCGCGGCGTAGAAGGCGCGATGCATGAACACCTCCTTGGACGGCTTGTCCCCGCCGACATGCGCGAAGCCCGCATCCAGGCGCGACAGCCGCGCGGCGTTGAGGCGCCCAAGCGACGAGTTGGTCGGCGTGATCAGGTAGCCGTCCGGCAGCTTGACGCTGATGTTGCCGGCGCTGCCGACGGAGAAACCCCGGTTGAACAGGCTGGCCGCCAGCTCGACCAGCAGCGCCCGGGTCTCGGACTCGGTCATGGTCCGGGTCACGCCAGGCGCTCGAAGGCTTGCAGGAAGAAGTCGCGCCCGCCGAAGTTCCCGGACTTGAGGGCGAGCAGCATCGGCGGTCCCGCGCCCTCCGCCAGGGTCCAGGGCACGCCGGGGTCGATGTCGGCGCCGATCTTCAGGCGCCGCACGCCCAGGCGGCCGACGACGGCGCCGCTGGTCTCACCGCCGGCGACGACCAGCCGGCGGACGCCGCGGGACACCAGGGCTTCGGCGATCCCGGCCATCGCGTCCTCGACCAGCGCGCCCGCGGCGTCGCGCCCGAGCTTGGCCTGCAGCGCGGTCACCCTGTCGGGCGTGCTGGACGCGGCGACGACGACGGGCGAGGCGCCCAGCTTGCCCTCCATCCACGTGGCGGCCTGGCGCACCAAGGCCGCCGCGTCCGGCGTTGCCAAGGGGTCCAACTCCAGGGTCGGCACCTGGTCCCGGGCCGTCGCGACCTGATACAGGGTGGTGCGGGAGCACGACCCGGCCAGCACCGCTGCATGGCCCCCGACCGCCGGCAGCATCCCGGCGTCGTCCGTGCCCAGCAGCCCGGCCCGGCGGAAGTTCTCCGGCAGGCCCATCGCCACGCCGGACCCGCCCGTCACCAGCGCCTGCCCGTCCACGGCCTCCCCGATGGCCAGCAGGTGCGCGTCAGACGTGGCGTCCACGATGCCGTAGCGCCGCCCCTGCTCCTTCAGCGCCGCCATGGCCGAGCGGATCGTCGCCGCCCCGCGCTCGACCGTCGCAAAGGGCACCAGGCCGACCGTGCCCTCGGTCTGGCGGGACAGCACGCGGACCAGGTTCGGGTCCCGCATGGGCGTCAGCGGATGATCCTGCATCCCGCTCTCGGACAGCAGCTGGTATCCGACGAACAGATGGCCCTGATACACGGTGCGCCCGTTGGCGGGAAACGCCGGGCAGGCGATGGCGAAGCCGCAGCCGAGCGCTGCCACCAGCGCGTCCGCCACCGGGCCGATGTTGCCCTCGTCCGTACTGTCGAAGGTCGAGCAGTACTTGAAGAAGAACTGCCGGCACCCGGCCGCGCGCAGCCAATCCAGTGCGGCCAGGCTTTCGGCCACGGCCCGGCCCGGCGGGGCCGTGCGCGACTTGAGCGCCACGACGACGGCGTCCGCATCCGGCGCCGGCTCGTCCGCAGCGGGCACGCCGATCACCTGCACGGTGCTCATGCCGCCGCGCACCAGGGTGGAGGCGAGGTCGGTCGCGCCCGTGAAGTCGTCGGCGATGCAGCCCAGCAATGCCATCCGTCAGCCTTTCAAGATTGTTTCCAGCAGGGCCGCCTGCTCCGGCCATCCCGGCAGGCGCTGCCCAGCATCCCACGACGCCGCGGCCATGTCCGTGCGCAGTGCGCTGTCGAACACCAGGCGGCGCAGGCACTTGGACAGTGTGGGTTCGTCGTCCAGCGCGCAGGCCAAGCCGGCGGCGGGCGGCGCCATCGCCGCCGCGGCCCCGCCGGCGCTGACCAGCAGGGGCAGGCCCCGGCGCAATGCCTCCGCGACTGCGGCGGGGTAGCCCTCCCAATGCGTGGCAAGCGCGAACAGGCCGGCGCCGCGCCACAGCGCGTCCAGCCCCGCGTTGTCCGGGTTCAGATGCAGCGCGACCCGCCCGGCCAGGGCGGGGGCGTCCGCCAGCCCCCGCAGCTCCGCGGCGTAGCCGGGGTCGCGGCCGTCCGCGCCGGCGACGTCCAGGGTCCAGTCGAGGTCGCCGAGCCGCGCCAGGGCGCGCAGCAGCAGGTCGTGTCCCTTGCGCCGGGTCAGCACACCGACGGACAGGATGCGGCATGCGCCCGGGCTGCCGGAACTGCGGGGCAGGATACCCAGGCCGGGCGCGACCACGCTGGCGGCCCCGCGGGCGACACCGAACTCGTCCACCAGCCGCGCGGCGACCTCGGGGCTGGTGGCGATCACGCGGCGGAGAGCAGGGAGCATAGCGCGCTCGGCGGCCTGCACGGCGGGCCGGGCCGCCGGGTCGCGTCCGGCACGGGCGGTGGGGTGGGAGATAAGGGCGATGGCGTCCCGGCGCACAAGCTCGTCCAGACGCGGCAGCAGCGCCGGCAGGAGCATGCCGTCAACGACCGGGACCGCGTCGGGCGGGAAGGCGGGATCGTCGCCGTGCATCACGGCGGCCTCGTGCCCAAGCTGGCGCAGTGCGTCGGCCATGCGGTCGGCATACAGGGCCCCGCCGCCGCCCTGAGTCGGGTCGGGCCGGGGCAGGGCGAAGGCGATCCTCACTCGGACGGCGTAACACGGGGCCAGGTGGCCGTCACCTTCCCAAGCCGGCGGTATCGCCGCCGCAGCCCGCAGCAACCCGGGCCTGCATAGGCCGTTGCGGCCAGATGCTCGTGCCCCCCGCCGTTAACGACACCTTTGAAACCAACGTGCCGCAGCGGCTGGACCGGCTGCCGTGGAGCCGGTTTCACACGCTGGTGGTCATTGCCCTGGGGATCACCTGGATACTGGACGGCTTGGAGGTGACCTTGGTGGGGTCGCTGGGCGGCGCCATCGCGGACAGCCCGCGCCTGCGCCTCACGGCGGAGCAGGTTGGCATGACCGCCAGCGCCTATCTGGGCGGTGCCGTTGCGGGGGCGCTGTTCTTCGGCTGGCTGACGGATCGGTTAGGGCGCAAGAAGCTGTTCACGCTGACCGTGCTGATCTACCTGGTCGCCACCATCGCCTCCGGCTTTGCCTGGGACTTCTGGTCCTTCGCCCTGTTCCGCTTCATCACCGGCGCGGGAATCGGAGGCGAGTATGCCGCGGTCAACGCGACCATCCAGGAGCTGATCCCGGCCCGGAAGCGCGGCTTCACGGACCTGTGCATCAATGGCAGCTTCTGGCTCGGCGCGGCATTGGGCGCGTTGGGGGCCGTGGTCGCGCTGGACCCCAAGGTGATCGACCCGGAACTGGGATGGCGGGTCGCCTTTGTGATCGGCGGCGTGATCGGCATCGCCGTGCTGTTCCTGCGCCGCTTCATCCCGGAGTCGCCGCGTTGGCTGATGACGCACGGACGGCCCGAGGAGGCTGCCGAGGTCGTGTCCGCCCTGGAAGCCCGGGTCGAGCGGGAGACCGGCCAGCCGTTGCCGCCGGTGCCGCCGGGCCGGCTGCGTCTGCGGCGGCACCAGGGCGGCTGGTTCCTGGCCAGCCTGCGCGTGCTGGCGGTGCAGTATCGCAGCCGGACGGTGCTGGGCGTGGCGCTGATGGGGTCGCAGGCGTTCTGTTACAACGCGGTGCTGTTCACCTATGCGCTGGTGCTGACGAAGTTCTATGCCGTGCCGTCGGGCCAGGTCGGTTGGTTCATGCTGCCATTCGCTCTTGGGAACTTCATGGGGCCGCTGTTGCTGGGGCGGTTCTTCGACACGCTTGGGCGCAAGCGGATGATCACTGCCACATACGCGCTGGCGGGCATCCTGATGGCCATGGTCGGCTGGATGTTCGCGCGGGGCTGGCTGGATGCGGCGGGGCAGACGGTGGCCTGGACGGTCATCTTCTTCTTCGCCTCCGCGGCGGCCTCCTCCGCCTACCTGACCGTCGGGGAGACGTTCCCGCTTGAGGTGCGCGCCGTCGCGATCTCGGTTTTCTATGCTCTTGGCACCGCCGTCGGCGGCATCGCCGGCCCGGCGGTGTTCGGTCACCTGATCCAGACGGGGTCGCGGGACGAGGTGCTGATCGGCTACCTGATCGGCGCCGGTCTGATGGTGGGCGCTGCCGTGGTCGAGGCCATGCTGGGCGTGGACGCCGAGCGCCGCTCGCTGGAGGAGGTCGCGCCGCCTCTCTCCGCCGCGTGAAACCCGCGGCGGCCGCTGCCGTTATGGCGGTCACGGCATCACGCCGTCAGGAGTGTGTGCGATGGTTGACGAGAACCGGGTTGAGGGCGCGTTCGACAAGGCCAAGGGTGCCGTCAAGGAAGGCGTGGGCAAGCTGATCGGCGACGAGAAGCTGCAGGCCGAGGGCGTGGCCGACAAGGCCAAGGGGCATGCCGAGAGCGCGGTCGGCGGCGTCAAGGACACCGTGCGGGACGCAGCCGACAAGATTTAGCCTGACCGGCCTGACCAGATGCGCGGGCGCCCCTTGGGGCGCCCGTTTGCATTGCGGCCCCTCCCGCAACCGCCCAGGACAGGCCATATGGCTGATGGGCATGGAGTGCTGGGTTTGGTTGACCGTCAAAATTATCGGGATGCAATGGCCCGGCTGGGTGCCGCCGTCAGCGTCATCACCACGACCGGGCCGGACGGCGACGCCGGCTTTACGGCGTCCGCGGTGTGCAGCGTCACCGACGACCCGCCGACGCTGCTGGTGTGCATGAATCGTGACAGCAGCCTGCACGACACCTTCAACGCCAACCGCATCTTGTGCGTGAACACGCTTGCTGCGTCCCAGGAGGAGCTGTCGCCGCTGTTCGCGGGCTTCTCCGACCAGCCGATGGCGCGGTGGTTCGACGCCGCTGCGTGGACCCGCCTCGTGACCGGGGCGCCGGTGCTGGCCGGTGCCGTCGTGTCGTTCGACTGCCGCGTGGCCCAAATCGTCGAGGTCGGCACGCACAGCGTCATGTTTTGCGAGGTGCAAGCCATTCAGGCCGGGCCGCACCACGAGGGGCTGATCTACTTCGGGCGGTCCTACCACCGGATCAGGGTCGCCGCCGCCTGACCTGGCGCGCAGCCCGCCCCCGTCACCGCACGCGCAGCCGGCCTGCGGCCTCGTAGCCTCCGGCGCCAGGACGCATCACGACCAGTTCGGCATCCTCCGGGTAGATGCCGGTCAGCGCCGTGATGTTGACTTGGTGCGTGACAAGGATGCGTGGCGGGCCGTCCCGTCCAGCGTCCAGGGCCGCCCGCAACGCCGCGGTCTGCCGCGCCTGATCGCCCTGGCCACCGAAGAACGAGGCGAGGGCAGGCAGTGGCGCAGGCGGCTGCAACCCAAGCAGGGCAGCGGTCTCCATCGTCCGGCACCAAGGGCTTGCAAACACCTCCGCGCCCGCCAGCCCACCCGCGCGCAGCACCTCGCCCAGCCGCCGGGCCTGGCCGCGCCCGGCATCGTCCAGGTTGCGCTGAGTCGTGCAGTCGCCGGGCCGGAAGCCCGGGGGATCGCCAGTCCCCGGCGCACGCGCGTGCCGCATCAGGCCGACGCCGCCAGGTGCTGCGAGGGTGCGGAGCAGCGCCGTGTCATCCTGCGCCCAAGCAGGCGCCGCCGCCAGCAGCAACGCCAGCAGCCATCCCCAAACAGCACGGCCCGGGACAAGCCCGGGCCGCGTGACGTGCAAAGCGCGGCGCCCCTACATTTCGGAGTAGGTGCCGTTCTTCCAGACATAAAACACGTATCCCGCCGCGGTCACGTCGCCCTTCTTGTCGAAGGCGATGCTGCCCAGGACGCTCGGGAACGCCTGGCCGGCATGCATGGCGTCGGCGACCTTCTTGCCGTCCACGGAGTTGGCCTTCTTCGCCGCCTCCGCCCAAATCTGCAGGGCGGCGTAGGTGTAGAGGGTGTAGCCTTCGGGGTCGAAGTTCTTGGTCTTGAACTCCGCGACGACCGAGCTGGCAGTGGCGCTCTTGCGCGGGTCCGGCGGGAAGGTCATGACCGTGCCCTCGCCGGCGGGGCCACTGATCTGCCAGAACTCGTTCGTCACCAGCGCGTCGCCGCCGACGATGGCGACGTTCAGGCCCTGCTCCTTGGCTTGGCGCGCGATCAGGGCGGTAGCGGTATGGTAGCCGCCGACGTAGATCACCTCGATCCCCGCCTGCTTCATGCGGCTGACGAGCGCGGAGTAGTCGCGCTCCCCGGCCACGTAGGCGGTATAGAGCGCCTCCGTCGTGCCGGCGGCGTTCATGGCCTTCTTGGTCTCATCCGCCAGGCCCTTGCCGTAGGCGGAGTTGTCATGGATGACCGCGATCTTCTTGCCCTTGAACTTGTCGGCCAGGAACTTGCCGGCCAGCGCGCCTTGCTGGTCGTCGCGGCCGCAGACGCGGAAGGTGTTCCAGCCGCCCTCGTCGGTGTACTTCGGGTTGGTGCTGGCCGGGCTGATCTGCAGCACGCCCTCCTCACCGTAAACTTTGCTGGCCGGGATGCTGCTGCCGGAGCAGTAGTGCCCGGCGACCACGGCGACCTTGCGGCTGGCCATCTGGTTGGCGACGGAGACGGCCTGCTTCGGGTCGCAGGCATCGTCGCCGACTTCCAGCACGAGTTGCTGGCCGTTGACGCCGCCGGCCTTGTTGATGTCGGCGACGGCCTGCTCGGCCCCTGCCTTCATCTGCGCACCGATGGCGGCATACTCGCCCGTCATCGGGCCGACCGTGGCGACCCGTATCTGCGCGTTGGCGGCGCCGGCGGCCGCAATCAGCGCGGCAGTGGCGAAAAGGGTCCTGCGGAGCATGGTTGACGTTCCTCTGGTTCGTGACCGGCGGAAGCCTATGCGAGACCAGGGGCGGCGGGAAGGTGCAATGCGGGGGTGCGCCCCTTTATGCCGACGCAGACGGATTGCCGCTGCTGGGACTTGGCTGCCCGGTCACGCCGGACGGCTCGGCAGCCTGCACAGTCAGCGTTCTTCATCAGGCTCGTCTGCAACAGGCGGAACGGGGGCGGCGGGGACATCCTCCAGCGGCTTGTAATCCTCGGTCGCGTTGTTGGCGCCAAACTGCCCGTGGTTGCCCGGCAGCGCCGCGTCCTTGGCCTGGGCCTCCGGCGTGTCGCCCGTCGTGCGCGTCATCATGGCCTCCTTCAAGCTGTCCGGGTGCATAACGCAGCGGCTGCCGCGGGTTCGCAGGTTCGGAGGCGGACTATGCGATCAGCGCCGTGCGCGGGTCCGTCCCTCCAAGCGCATGTTGGTAGCCTGCCAGCCGGGAACCGGCAGTCCCAGCGTGAGAACCGGGTTGCCGTGCCGGGGCGGGCCGCCGCACACTGCGCCAATCCACAGGCCAGGACCCGCCCCGCATGGAATTCACCGTCGGCTGCACCTTGGACTACGAGACGGAGGCCGAGCTGACTCCCTTCGTGTTCAACCTTGAGGCGGCCCGTTTCCCCCGACAGGTCATCATCGCCGAGCGTCTGGTCACGACACCGCCCCTGGGCGAGCCTGACCGGTTCGAGATGCCGGAGTCCGGCAACCGGCTGGCCCGCTTCGTCGTGCCCAAGGGCAAGCTTCGGGTCGAGTACACGGCGACCGTCGCCCTGGACCCGCTGATGCTGGACCCGACGGGGGTGCAGGAGCTGGCAGCCGGATCCATACCGCTGGACGTGCTGCCATACCTGAACGCCAGCCGCTACTGCCAGTCCGACCGGCTGGCGCGGTTCGCGGCCAAGCAGTTCGACCAGGCTCCGTCCGGCCATCAGCGCGCGACGGCGATCTGCAACTGGATCAGGGACAACGTGGATTACGAGAGCGGCAGCACCGACGTGCTGACCAGCGCCTACGACACCCTGGGCGACCGGCGGGGGGTGTGCCGGGACTTCGCGCACCTGGCGATCACGCTGTGCCGAGCCGTGGGCATCCCGGCGCGCTACATCAGCGCCTATGCCTGGCAGCTGCAACCGCCGGATTTCCATGCGGTGTTCGAAGCTTATCTGGCGGCGCCAGGCGGAGGAGGGGCGTGGTATCTCTTCGATCCCACGCGGATGGCGGCGCTGGACGGGCTGGTGCGGATCGGCGCCGGGCGGGACGCGGCGGACGTGGCGTTCTGCTCGATCTACGGGGCGGCGAAATCGGAACCGCCGAAGGTTTGGATCAACGGCCCGCAGCCGAACCCGATCCGTACGACGCAGGCGGTCAGCACGCAGGCGGCGTAGCTGCGGCGCAGTTGCGCCGCCTGCGCTCAACGCGGGTCGTCGTGGCCCGAGAGCACCCGCGCCGCGCCGCGCATGGCGGTGCGGTAGGCCCCGTCGAAGCTGACGCCCTCCACGGACCAGGTGTGGTCCCGCCCGCGCCAGGGCAGGGTGAACCGTCCGGACCAGCCTGCGCCTTCCACCCAAGACACCGTGCCGCGCAACGCCAGCTCGGGCGGCGGCGGCGCCAGGTCGGGGCGTGGCGGGCCGGGGGCGGCGGTCCGGTCCAGCGGCAGCACCAGTTGCAGCCCGGCGGACTCAGCGGCTGCAAGCAGCGCAGCGCGGTGGCGCTCGTCGGCAAGAGTATCGGCGCGCATCGGCATCGCCGGGCCGCTCCGCGGCTCGATGCGGAGGTCCACCAGCAGCGGCGGGCGGTTGCGCCAGGCAGTCTCGCCCAAGCCTTGCAGCATCGCGTCCAGGCTGGCCTGGTCGAAGCGCACCACCAAGTCGTAGGGACGGTCGCGGCTGCCCTGCTCGTCGTGGCGGGGGAGGTCCGACATCTGGTCCAGGTAGACGAGCGAGGCGACCAGGCCCGCCGCGGCGGGCGCAAGGGCGGCCACCTGCGGGTCGTCCAGCAGCGCCGGGTTGCCGCTGACCTTTGCGAGCACCTGGGCCAGGGCCTGGCCTAGCCCGGCTGGGCGGGAGCGCGCGTCGGTGCCGGTTACGATCACGGAGGTCTCGTAAAGGCCAAGGGCCTGGGCTGGGGTAGCCAGGGACAGCAGGAGGGTTAAAAAGAGGGCTGTCCTACTCCCTGTCCCTCCGGGAGAGGGTTGGGGTGAGGGAAGCCGAGCAGAGCGCCGACTGCCGACGCGGATAGGGGTTCGCTCAAGCATGGCAGGGCCGGTGCTGGCGGCCTTTTCCTCACCCCAACCCTCGGCCGAAGGAGGAGGGAGAAGGCGGCTGTTCCTACCCACTAGCTTGGTCCGTTGCGTATCTGCCCATCACAGCATCTCCAACGCCTGCTTGCGCCGGGGCGGCGGGAAGGCGGCGTCCAGGTCGGCGAGGTCCTGGTCAGTCAGGCGGATGTCCGCGGCGGCGGCGTTCTGGCGGACATGCGCCGGGTCGGACGCCTTCGGGATGGACACCACGCCCGGCAGCCGCAGCGTCCAGGCAACGGCGACCTGCGCCGGCGTCGCGCCGTGCCGGGCGGCGACGGCGGCAAGCGCCTTGTTGCGCAGCAGCCGCCCGCCCTGGCCAACGGGGGAGTAGGCCATCACCGGCACGCCATGCGCCTGGCACCAGGGGATCAGGTCGAACTCGATCCCGCGCGCCTCGGGGTTGTACAGCACCTGGTTAGCAGCGCAGCCGGAGTGTCGCGAGGCAGGGGGCAATTCCTCCATGTCCCGCGTGTCGAAGTTGGACACGCCCCAGCGCTTGATCTTGCCGGCCTGCCGCAGCGCCTCGAACGCCGCGACCGTCTCGGCAATGGGGTGCTGGCCGCGCCAGTGGAGCAAGTACAAGTCCAGGCAGTCCGTCCGCAGCCGGCGGAGGCTGCGCTCGCACGCGGCGGAGGCGCCGGCCCGGCTGGCATTATGCGGATAGACCTTGGACACCAGGAACACCCGGTCCCGCTGCCCGGCGATGGCATCCGCCACGACCTCCTCCGCCGCGCCCTCCCCATACATCTCGGCGGTGTCGATCAAGGTCATCCCGAGGTCCACGCCCAGGCGCAGCGCGTCCGCCTCCTGCGTGCGGGGCGCCGCGCCCTCCCCCATGCGCCAGGTGCCCTGGCCCAGGCGTGGCATAGCCTCGGCCACGTCAGGCGGCATCGCGCCCAGCCCGTGCAACGCCCTCCGCCGCCTCCTCCGCCCGGCGGAGCAGGCGCAGGAAGTTGCCTCCCCACATCGCCCCGATCTCCGAAGCGCTGTAGCCGCGGCGGACCAGCTCCGCCGTGACGTTGCCGCTCTCGCTGGCATCGCGCCAGCCGCTGATGCCGCCGCCGCCGTCGAAGTCCGAGCTGATGCCCACATGTGCCAGGCCGCAGCGGCGGATGACGTACTCGATGTGGTTGCAGAAGTCTTGGACGGTGGTGTCGGACTCCTTGCCGCCGGGCTTCACGAAGCTGCATAGGGCGGTGATGTTGATCATGCCCTCGGTGTCGCGCAGCGCGTCCAGCAGGGTGTCGTCGGCGTTGCGCGCCACGTCGCACAGGGTGCGCACGCAGGAGTGGGTGGCCAGCACCGGCGTGCGGGAGTGCATGGCGGCCTGCAACGCCGCCTGGCGGCTGGTGTGGGACACGTCCACCAGCATCCCCAGCCGGTTCATCTCGGCGATGGCGTCGCGGCCCAGCCCGCTCAGCCCGCCGTGCAGGGTGGGGCCGTCGCCGAGGTCGGTCCGCGGGTTGCTGCTGTCGCACAGGCTGTTGTGGCCGTTGTGGGTCAGGGTCATGTAGCGCGCGCCCTTGGCATGAAAGCGGGCGAGGTTGCCCAGGTCCTCCCCCATGGCGTGCCCGTTCTCGACGCAGGGCATGACGGCGATCACGCCGTCGCGGTGCGCGGCCTCCAGGCTATCCGCCGTGGTTGCGACGCGGGCGGTGATGCCGTTCCCGGTCCGGCCAGTGGCGTTGATCGCATCCAGCATGGCCATCGCGCGGTCCGTTGCGGCCTGCCAGCCTTCCGGCGTGCGCTGCCCTTGCGGCACGTAGGCGGCGAAGCAGCCGGCGCGCAGCCCGCCCGCGCGCATCTTGGGGAAGTCCACGCGGCGGCCCGTCTTGTCCCGCGGGCTGTCGGTGAAGACGTCGGGGCCGGCGGGCCAAGGGATGTCTATGTGCGTGTCCAGCGTCAGCAGGCTGGCGTGCAGCGCGGCGGCGTCCAGCATCGTCCTAGAACCCCACCCGGTCGCCGCCCTTGAGGTGCAGGATCGCCCGCGCCTCTGCCGGGGTGGCGATCTCCAGGCTGAGGTCCTCCAGGATGCGCCTGATCTTCGTGACCTGCTCGGCGTTGCTGGCCGCCATCTGGCCGCGGCCGATATACAGGCTGTCCTCCAGCCCCACGCGGACGTTGCCGCCCATGATGCCGGCCATGGTCGTGAACGCCATCTGGTGCCGGCCGGCGGCCAGGACGGACCAGACATATTTGTCCCCGAACAGCCGGTCGGCGGTGTCGCGCATGAACTGCAGGTTCCGCACCTCCGCGCCGATGCCGCCCAGGATGCCGAAGATGGTCTGGACGAACAGGGGCGGCTCGACGATGCCGCGGTCCAGGCAGTGCGCGAGGTTGTAGAGGTGGCCCACGTCGTAGCACTCGAACTCGAAGCGGGTGCCGTGACCCTTGCCAAGCTGCTCGACGATGCTCTCGATGTCCTGGAATGTGTTGCGGAAGATGTGGTCGGTGGTGCGGGCGAGGTAGGGCTGCTCCCAGGCGTGCTTCCAGGTCTTCACCCGGGCGCCGGCGCCGGAGATGTTGAAGTTCATGCTGCCCATGTTGAGGCTGCACATCTCGGGCTTGGCCTGCAGGGGGGCTGCCAGGCGGTCGGCGACGGTCATGTTCATGCCGCCGCCGGTGGTGACGTTCAGCACGGCGTCGGTGCTCTGCTTGATGACGGGCAGGAAGCGCATGAACAACGCCGGGTCGGGGGAGGGTTCGCCGGTTTCGGGGTTGCGTGCGTGAAGGTGGATGATGGCGGCCCCGGCCTCGGCGGCCTCGATGCTGGCGGCGGCGATCTCCTCCGGCGTGATTGGCAGGGCGTCGGACATGCTGGGGGTGTGGATGGCGCCGGTGATGGCGCAGCTTATGATGACCTTGCCGGACATGGGCGGAGCGTTCCCTGGTGGTGTCGGCCTGATGTTGCACCCGACGCGGCGCGGCGGCTAGACCGGCCCGTCCAGCGCCTGTATGGTGCTACGGTGTCGTCCGCGTAGCTCAGCAGGATAGAGCACAGGATTCCTGGTTGGCTGAATTGGGCGCGGCGCGCGGAAACGGCGCCGTGTATCCGCTCAAAGTCGGGGAAAGCTTCGGTGCGCCTGCACCATGCCAATCCCGAGCCAAGCCCGGCCTGAAAGGGCGGGGACGGTGTAGAGACTGGACGGGCGGCACCTAACGGCCTCGCCGGAACCTCTTGTTCCGGTTGGGGCCTACGGTGAAGGGACAGTCCAGACCACGAACGTCCCAGCGGGTGCCGGGGCGGCGGCGAAAGCCGAAGTGGGATGAATCCTGGGGCCGTGGGTTCGAATCCCGCCGCGGACACACCTCCTGCAACACATCTTCTGCACAGGGCCTTGCGGCCCGGCTTACCCCTTCGCCACGTTCCAGAACAGCGGCGGCTGGCCCTTCAGGTGTCCCGTGATGTTGGACCGCCACGCCGCGGACTGGAAGTACTGGCCCAACGGCACGAACAGCGCATCCGTGAACGCCTCCGCCTGCATGTCGGCGGCCAGGCGCTTGCGCTCGGCGTCGTCGGTGCTGTCTATCCAGGCCGTCCGCAGCCGTTCCATCGCCGGGTTGGTCGGCCAGCCGTACCAGGCGGTGCCGCCCGTGCCGCGCATCGCAGGGGCGGACAGCGGGTCCGTCCAGTCCAGCGCGGGGAACGAGGTGCAGAACAGCGACCAGCCGCCGCGGTCCAGCGGCTCCTTGCTGGCCCGGCGCTGCACCACCGTGCCCCAATCCATCGCCGCGTCGTCCAGGTTCACGCCCACGCGCTTGAGCGTCGCGGCGACGACCTGGCTCATGGCGTCGTAGAACGGCTGGTCCGTGGGGTGCAGCAGGGTCAGCTTCTCCCCGGCATAGCCGGATGCGGCCAGCATCGCCTTGACCTTGGCGTCCCCGGCGGCGCCCCCCACCCGGTCCATGCCGGCGTTGCTGGCATAGGGAGTGCCCGGCAGGAAGCAGCCGATGGGGGCGTTGTAGGCGCCCGCGTCGTCGCCCATGACGGCCTGCATGACCTCCCGCGGGTCCATCGCCGCAAGGATCGCCTGGCGCAGCCCGCGGTTGGTGGTCGGCCCTTGCAGGTGGTTGAAGCGCAGGACGGGATACAGCCCGTAGGGATCCAGCTTGCCCACGACGACGTTGCGGTCCTTCCGCAAGACCGGCAGCAGGTCGGGAATCGGCATCTCGACCCAGTCCACCTCGCCGGTGCGGAGGGCGTTGGCCGCGGTGCCGGGTTCGGGAATGATGCGCCACTCCACGCGGTCCACCAGCACCCGCTTGGCGCCGGCGGCGCTTGACGGCGCGTCGTCCCGCGGGACGTAGCCGGCATGCTTGGCGAAGATGATGCGGCTGCCCGGCACATACTCGTCCGGCACGAAGCGGAAGGGGCCGCTGCCGACGACCTCGGTGATCTGCTTGAACGGGTCGGTGTTGGCGATGCGCTCCGGCATGATCATCGCCGCGCTCGGCTGCGTCTTGGCCAGCGCGGTCAGCATCGGCGGGAAGGCTTGGTGCAGCCGGAACACGAGGGTGCGGTCGTCCGGCGCCTCCAGCGCGTCCAGGCGGCTGGCAATGGTTTGGCCCAAGGCGTCGCGCTTCATCCAGCGGTTGAGAGACGCCACGCAATCCCGCGCCAGCACCGGCGTGCCGTCATGGAACACCAGCCCCGGGCGCAAGGTGATGGTCCAGCGGCGCCCGTCGTCGGCAACCGTGTGCCCCTCCGCCATCTGCGGGCGGGGCTGCAGCGCGTCGTCGGTGCCGAACAAGGTGTCGAACACCATGAAGGCGTAGTTGCGGGTGACGGTCGCGGTGGTCCAGATCGGGTCCAGGCTGGTCAGGTTGGCCTGCGGCACGAACACCAGCGTGCGGGCGCCTGCGGGCTGGGCCAGGGCAGGGGCTGCAAGCGGGGCGAGCGCTGCCGCCCGCAACAAGTCGCGCCTCAGCATCGGAGCAGCCTCCCAGGTCGTTTGTTGCAGACAGGGTATCAGGGTGGAAGGCGCGGGTGCAAATGGAAGGTGCCTGTCGTCCTGCATCTCGAACCGAGTCGGTGTGTTCTGGAGGCGGTCGGCTCAGGCAGGTTCCCAAGTGTCCATCCTGGAGAATGGCGCCGGGCGCGACGGCTCTAGTCCGTGCGGGGGCGGCACCCTTCTCAGCCCGGCTATTGCGCGGAGCGGTGGGATGGGGCGGCACGGCGCTCCCCGTCACTCATCCCGCCTTGGCCGCGCCATCAGCGCGGAGATCGCGCCGTCCAGCGTCGTCTCGCCCGCCAGCAGGGCGGCGGTTGCGGCGCAGACCGGCAGGTCCACCCCGGCGGCGCGGGCCAGGAGGGCCGGGGCGGTCGCCACCCCTTCCGTCACGCTGCTGCGGGAGGCCAGCACACCGGCCAGGCCCTCTCCGCGGCCCAGCGCCAGGCCAAGGGTGTAGTTGCGGCTGGACCCGCCGGTGCAGGTCAGCAGCAGGTCGCCCAAACCGGACAGCCCAGCCGCCGTCTCCGCCCGGCCGCCGCTGGCCGCCACCAGGCGGGACAGCTCCGCCAGGCCGCGCGTGATCAGGGCGGCGCGGGCGTTCTCCCCCAATCCGGCGCCCATCACGGCCCCTGCGGCAATGGCCACCACGTTCTTGGCCGCCCCGCCCAGACTGGCCCCCAACGGATCGTCGTTGCCATAGATGCGGAATCCGGGGCTGGCCAGCATACTGGCGAGCGAACTCCGCAGCGCCGGGTCGGTGCAGGCCAGCACCGCCGCGGCGGGAAGGCCGGCCGCGACCTCGTGCGCAAAGTTGGGGCCGGTCAGCACCGCGCCGGGGCAGGCGGGATGCAGCTCCGCCAGGATTTCCAGCGGCAGGCGGCCCGTCCCGGCCTCGACCCCCTTGCAGCACGCGACCAGCGGCGCAGCCGTCCGCAGCCCCGCCGCGACGGCGCGCAGGTGCTGGACCGGAACGGCCAGCAGCACCGCGTCGAAGCCAGGCCCGGGCAGGCTGTCCAGCACGTCCACCCCGTCCGGCAGCCTATGGTCCGGCAGATGCGGGCTGCGCCGCGTTGCCCGCAGCGGCGCGGGGTCTCGCGCCCACAAGGACACGCCGTGCCCGGCCCGGGCGGCCTGCAGGGCCAGCGCCATGCCCCAGGCCCCCGCGCCGACCACGGCGATCCTATTCATCCGTCACCCGCACCACCGCGAATCCGGCGCCTGGGCCAGTGTCCAAGCAGGCCAGCAGCGCCGCCATGATCACGCCGGCTTCGGCCTCGAACCCCCAGGGCGCGTTGCGGACCAGCAGGCCGCAGCCGTTCAGACGGTTGGGGTCCGTCGGCTCCCGAAGCCAGAGCTCGGCCGCCACGCAGTCGCGCAGGCCGGACAGGCGGACGCCTTCCAGGAAGGTGGTGACGGGGCTGCGGTGCTTGATCGGATACCAGGCGGCCAGCACGGCGGACCCGAAGCGGAGCGCCGCAGTCCGCAAGCCCGCCTGCACGCGGCTGAACTCGTCCGGCACCTCGTAGGGCGGGTCCATCAGCACCAGGCCGCGCTTCTGCGCAGGCGGCAGCAGCGCACTCAGCGCCTCCCAGCCGTCGCGCAGGTGGACGGCCACTTGCCGGTCGCGGCGGAACAGTCGGGCAAGGGCGCGGTGGTCCTCTGGATGCAGCTCGCAGCAGGCAAGGCGGTCATCGGGGCGCAGCATGGCGCGGATCAGGCGGGGGGAGCCGGGGTAGAGCCCCAGCCGTTCCACCAGGGACGCATAATCCGCCAGGGGTTGCGGCGTGCCGCCCAGCACCCGGGCGATGCCGCCGCGCCACTCGCCGGTGCGTTCGGCGGGGTCGTCCAGGAGGTCGTATTGGCCGGTGCCGGCATGGGTGTCCAGGACGAAGAACGGCGCGGGCTTGCGGGCCAGCGCGCTGAGCATCCAAGTCAGCAGGGCGTGCTTCATGCAATCGGCGAAGTTGCCGGCGTGGTAGGCGTGGCGGTAGTTCATTGTGGAAGGGTGCTGGCTGCTCCCCCTCCCGGAGGGAGAGGGAGAAGGACAGCGCCCCTCATAGGGCCACCTGCTCCAACTCCGCCGCCAAGTCCGCCAGCGGCCAGCGCGGGCGCGGGACAGCGTCCAACGGGTCCGTCAGCCCCAGGCGCAGGCGCTCGATGCCGGCCCAGGCCACCATCACAGCGTTGTCCGTGCAGAGCCGAACCGGCGGCGCCGCCATGGGAACGCCGGCAGCCATCGCCGCGCCGGCCAGCGCCGCTCGGACGGCGGCGTTGGCCGCAACGCCGCCGGCCACCACCAGCAGCCCGGCCTCCGGCATCATCGCCAGCGCGTGCGCCGCCCGGTCGGCCAACACGTCCGCCACCGCGCGCTGGAAGCCAGCGGCCACGTCCGCCGCGTCCCGATCCGTCAGCGGGGCCAGCTTCGCAATCCGCTGCGCCACGGCGGTCTTGAGGCCGGAAAAGCTGAAGTCGCACCCCGCCCGCCCCAGCAGCGGCCGGGGGAAGGGTTGCCGGGCGGGATCGCCGCCTGCCGCAAGCCGCTCCAGCGCGGGTCCGCCGGGCCAGGGCAGGCCGAGCAGCTTGCCGACCTTGTCGAACGCCTCACCCACGGCATCGTCAATCGTCCCGCCCAGCTTGCGGTAGCGGCCCACGCCGTCCACTGCGACGCATTGGCAGTGGCCGCCGGACAGCAGCAGCAGCAGGTAGGGAAAGGGTGCGCCGCCGGGCGTCAGGCCGGGCAGGCGGGCGGTCAGGGCATGGGCCTCCAAGTGGTTCACCGCGACAAAGGGCAGCCCGTGCGCCAGCGCCGCGCCCTTGCCGAATCCGGCGCCGACGATCAGCCCGCCAATCAGGCCGGGCCCGCAACTGGCCGCTACTCCGCCAAGGTCCGCCCAGCGCACCCCGGCATCCGCCATCACGCGCGCAGCCAGCGCGGGCAGATGGGCCAGATGCGCCCGGGCCGCGACCTCCGGCACGACGCCGCCGAAGGGGGCGTGCTCGGCCTGCTGGCTCAGCACCGCTTCCGCCAGGATGGAGCCATGCGGGTCCAGCACGGCCACCGCGGTCTCGTCACATGAGGATTCGATCCCAACTACGGGTCCCTGACGATGGCGCATCCCGGGCAGTCCGGCAGGCGCATGAGCAGCAAGCATGTGTCGGGCTTTCCTTTGCAGGCCCGACCTCATAGGACACCTGGATGCCCGACGCACACCCTGAGCGCGACTTGCCGGCGCACCTGCTGGCCGCGCCATCCCTTTCGACGCGGATGACGCACCACCGCCGGTCCCTGCCGCTGCGCGTGGGCACGCGCGGGTCGCCGTTGGCCCTGACGCAGACCCGGATGTTCCTGGCGCTGCTGGCGCGGTTCTGCCCGGTGCTGGCGCCGGGCTTCCAGTGCGAGCAGGTGTTCCAGCAGCACATCATACGCACGACGGGGGACCAGGTGCAGGACCGCCCGCTGGCAGACATCGGCGGCAAGGGGCTGTTCAGCAAGGAAATCCACGAGGCGCTGCTGGACGGGCGCATAGACTTCGCCGTCCACAGCCTGAAGGACCTGGAAACGGAGCTGCCGCCCGGCATCGTCCTGGCCTGCACCCTGCGGCGGGAGGATGCGCGGGACGCCCTGATCCTTGGCCCCCGCTGCCTGCCGGCCAAGGACGGCGATCCCCTGGCGGTGCTGCCTGCAGGGGCAGTGATTGGCACCAACTCGCTGCGGCGGCAGGCCCAGTTGCTGCACGCCCGCCCGGACCTGCGCATGACGCTGATGCGCGGCAACGTGCAACCGCGCATAGCCAAGGTGCTGCGCGGGGACTGCGCGGCGTCCTTGCTGGCGTTGGCGGGGCTGCGGCGCCTAGGGCTGGACGGGACGGCCATGGCGGTGCTGGACCCCGACGCGATGGTGCCCTCCGCCGGGCAGGGGATCGTCGGCATCACCACACGCGCCGACGACCATCAGCTTCGGGAGCTGCTGGCGGGGATCGAGGATCCGGAGGCACGGGCGGTCTCCACCGCTGAACGGGCGCTGCTCGCGCTGCTGGACGGTTCGTGCCGCACGCCCATCGGCGGCCACGCGCGCATGCTGCCCGCGGCGGACGGGCAGGCGCCGGCGCTGCACCTGACGGGCCTGGTGGCGCGGGCAGATGGATCGTTTCTTTTGAAGCGCAGCCTGCACGGCCCCGCTGCCGATGCGGCGCGTCTGGGGGCGGAGCTGGGAGCCAGCCTGCGTGCGGACAGCCCGCGCGACATCTTCGGCTGAGGCAGCGGCCATGGCTTCGGCGCGTCCGGACGAGGCGCCGGGCGGGCGGCGGTTGGTCCTCGTCACGCGGCCCGAACCAGGTGCGTCCGAGACTGCGGACCGGCTTGCCCTTCTCGGCTTGGCCGCGGTCATCGCACCCATGCTGGACGTGCGCCCGCGCCCGCTGGGTCTGGTTCCCGGCGTGCAGGCCGTGCTGGTCACAAGCGGCAATGCGCTGCCCCAGTTGCCGCCGACGCTGCATCCAGTGCCTCTGCTGGCGGTTGGCGATGCAACGGCGGCGCGGGCGCGGGCAGCCGGGTTCACGGAAGTGTGCAGCGCCGACAGCGATGCGGCGGCGCTAGCCGTTCTGGCCGCGCAAATGCTTCCTCTCAGGGCGCCTGTGTTGCTGGCGACGGGGACAGGACAGGGCGGCGCGCTCGCCGCGGCGCTGCGGGAGCGAGGATTTCGCGTCCACCGCCGGGCCGTCTATGCGGCGGTGCCGGTGCGCCGCCTGCCCGGGCCGGCGCTGGACGCACTGGCCGGCAACGGGCTGCGCGCCGCCTTGTTCCTGTCGGCGGAGACCGCCCGCGCCTTTGCACGCGCCTTGCCGGCAAGCCTGCTGGGCAGCTTGGGCGGAGTTGATGCGTTGGCCATCGGGCAGCCCGCGGCGGAGGTGCTGAGCCGTATGCCCTGGCGCAGCGTCCGAGTGTCGGCTAAGCCGACTTCGGCATCCCTGATGGCACTCCTATGACCCCTCCCAAGAAGCCCACCCCTCCCTCTCAGTCCTCCACCGGCGCCCCGCCGCCCGGCCCAGCCCCGTCCGGCACCCCTCCGGCGCGGGTGCGTGTGGACGAGGTGGCCCAGCGGCTGCGCACCGACCCGCTGCCGCTGGTTTACGTCCTGGGCTTCCTGATCCTGGGGGGAACGCTGGCCTACCTCTATACCCACCCTGCAACCCCGCGGGAAACCCAGCAGGCCGTGCTGCGGGTGGACACGCTGCAGGGCCAGGTGCAGACGCTCGCCGACCGGCTGGCGAAGCTGGAGGCGCGCCCGGCTGGCGCCGCCCCGGACCTGGCGCCACTGGACCGGCGCATCGCCGCGCTGGAGGGCCGCCCCGCCCCGTCCGGCCCAACCGCCGCCCCGGCGGTGAACCTTGCGCCGTTGGAGGCCCGCATCGCCGCAGTCGAAGGCCGAGCGCCCGTGAACCTGCAGCCGCTTGAGGCCCGCGTCGCCGCGCTGGAGGGCAAGCCGCCGCCGGCACCCTTCGACCCCGCGCCGCTGACCGGCCGCCTGGACGTGCTGGCGGGCAAGCAGGCGGCAGATGCCGCCGCCGTCAACGAGCGCCTGAATGGCGTGGACGCCAGGGTTGCCGCGGTTGCCGACCAGGCCAAGCAGACCGCCGGCCAGATCGGGACCGTGGCGGAGCGCTCGGGCCGCGTCGTGCGCCTGCAGGCCGCAATGGCCGCGCTGGAGGCCGGCCAGCCGCTCGGCGACATCCCCGGCGCGCCGCCGGCCGTCGCGCGTTTCGCCGCAGCGCCTCCCAAGACCGAGCAGGAGCTGCGCCGCAGCTTCGACGCCGCGGCCGAGGCGGCGCGGCAGGCCGGCCAGCCCGCGCTGATGGAGAACCGCACGTTCGGCGACCGGCTGTGGGCACGGGCGCAGCAGGCCGTCACCGTACGCCAGAGCGACCGGGTGCTGATCGGCGATCCCCTGGCCGGCAAGACCACCGTGGCCCGCGCCGCCCTGGACGCCGGCGACCTCGCCGGGGCCGTCAAGGCGCTGGACGGCCTGGCCGGGCCAGCCAAGGAAGCGATGGCGGAGTGGACCGGGCAGGCCCGCGCGTTGCTTGATGCGCGTGCCGCCCTGGCCAGCATGGCGGCGCGCAGCTGATGCTCCGCGTCATCGGCTTCCTGATTGCGGCCATTCTTGCGGTCGGACTTGCGTGGGGCATCTCCGTCCTGCCAGGCACCTGGTCTGGCGACATCGGCGGAACGCAGTTCCAGACGACGACGCCCGTGGTGCTGGCGGCGTTCATCCTGGTCTTTGCGATACTCTACACCATCATCCGGCTGCTTGGGGCGCTATGGACGGTGCGGCGGCGGGTGCGGCGACGCAACGAGCGTTTGGCGCGCGTGCGCGGGGACCGCGCTGTGACGCGTACGCTAGTCGCCCTCGCCGCCAACGACGGCGACGCCGCCCGGCGTGAGGCCGACCGCACGCGCCGCATGATCGGCGACACCCCGCTGACCCTGCTGCTGGCTGCGCAAGCCGCCCGGCAGTCCGGGCAGGAGGAAGAGGCCGCCCAGGCATTCCGCCTGTTGTCCGAACGGCGGGATGCGCCGTTCCTGGGCCTGCGCGGCCTGCTGCGCCAGGCCATCGCAGGCGAGAAGTGGGAAGAGGCGGATAGCCTCGCCCGCCGGGCGGAGGCCGCCTACCCCGGCGCGCAGTGGCTGCAGGACGAGCGGCGCGCCCTGGCCCTGCGCACCGGCAAGTGGGAGGACGCGCTGCGTCTGTCCGGCCCGGAGAACCGCGCCGCCCTGGCCGTCGCCGCTGCCGAGGCTGCGCCGAATGCCGAGGCCGGGCTGCGGCTGGCCAAGCAGGCCTACGACGCCGACCCGACGCTGGCGCCTGCCGTCGCGACCTATGCCGCGCGCCTGCGTGGGATGGGCAAGTCCCGCAAGGCAGATGACCTGATGAGCCGTGCCTGGGCAGCCCAGCCGCATCCGATGATTGCCGACGAGTATCTGCGGCACCACGCGGCCCCGCGGGACCGCGTGCAGTATGCGGCGCGGCTGGCCAACGCCAACCCGGGCCACCCCGAGAGCCGTTTGATGCAGGCGCGCGCCGCGCTGGAGGCCGGGCAGACCGCGGAGGCCCGCGCCTACATCGAGGCCGCGCGTAAATCCGGCTTCAATCAGCGGCGGCTTTGGATGCTCGCAGCCGACGTTGCGGAGCATGACGGGAACGTGGCAGCCGGGCAGGATGCGCTGCGCCATGCCTCGGCGGCGGTGCCGGACCCGGTGTGGCGTTGCGGCGCGTGCGGCACCGTCCACGGTGCCTGGCATCCGGTCTGCGACGCCTGCGGCACCCCCGGCAAGATCGCCTGGGTGGAGCCGGACGAGCACGGCACGCTGCTACCCCCCAGCGGGCAGCGGCAGTTCCCGCGTCTCGCCGCAGCCCAGGACGCAGAAGGCATCGGGTAGCAGCCCGGCGGCGGCCCGGGCGGCGGCAAGCTCCCGCACCGGGTCGTCCAGGCCCTCGTCCGTGAGCTGGAACGTGCCGAAGTGCATCCCGACGGCGCGAGGGGCGCCCAAGGCGGTCCTGGCCTGTACGGCCTCGGCGGGGTTCATGTGGACCGGGCGCATGACGTTGCGCGGGGCATAGGCGCCGATGGGCAGCAGCGCGATGCCGGGCGGGCCGAGCCGCGCGCCGATCTCCGCCCAATGCGGCCCGTCGCCGCTGTCCCCCGCAAAGAACACCTGCGCCGCCCCGATCCGCACCATGAAGCTGCTCCACAGGGTATGATTGCGGTCCAGCACGCCGCGGGCGGAGAAGTGGCAGGCGGGGGCCGCAGTGACGGTTGCAGGCCCAACCTGCACGGTGCCCCACCAGTCCAGCTCCACGGCGCCTGGGAGACCGGCAGCGGCCAGCGGTGCGGCGTTGCCCAGCGTGGTCACCACCCTGGGGCCGAAGCGCCGGTGCAGGGAGCGCAGGCTGTCCAGGTCCATGTGATCGTAGTGGTTGTGCGACACCAGCACGGCATCCACCTGCGGCAACTGGTCCAGCGCCAGGCCCGGCGCGCGCACCCGGCGCGGCCCGGCCAGTTGCGAAGGGGAGCAGCGCTCGCTGAACACGGGATCGGTCAGTAGGCTGAACACGCCGCCGCCCGGCAGCGGCAGCCGGACCAGGAAGGTGCTGTGGCCGATGAAGGTCAGCGCCGCCCTGCCGGGCGTGACCGTCGCGGAGGGGAGCGGCCAGGCCGGGTCCTGCACCCGGCGCGGCCACGGCGTGCGCCGCCGGGTTAGCGACCAGCGCAGTACGGCGCCCAGACTGGCGACCTGCTGGCCGCCCGGGTTGAAGAAGCGGGTGCCGTCGAAGTGGTCGGACGGCGCCGTCATTGGCTGCACCGGGGCACGCCCAGCAACGGTTCAGGGTCCACCGCCTCCGTCCCGCGCAGGACCGCGAAGAACAGGTGGGTGCCGTATGTCACGCCGGTGCGGGCGACATGGCCAAGGGGGTCCCCGGCGCGCACCGCCCGCCGGCCCTCGGCGATGGCCGGCACCAGGTTGCCCAGATGGGCATACAGCGTGGTTAAGCCGCCGGGATGGCCGACGTGGACGGTGACGCCGCCGAGTCCCTGCCGTTTGATCCGCAGCACCGTCCCGTCCGCGGCGGCATGAACCAGCGCCCCGGCCGGGGCGGGCAGGTCCACCCCGTTGTGGAACGCCGCCGGGGCGTGCGGACCGATGGTGCGGCGCATCCCGAACGGAGAGGAGATGCAGGCCGGGGTCACCGGGGGCTGGAGCGGCTGGGCGCAGGCCGCGGCGCCGAGCAGAAGCAGGGCGGGCAACACAAGGCCGTTGCCCATGAGCGCACGCGCAACCTGCCCAGAGAACCCCGTCAATGCAGGGCCTGCCCGGTAAACCGGACGCCCAAGTTGTTGAGGGCAGGCATTTCCGCGTCGTCGCCGCACCCAGCACACTGGACACGTTGAGCAGCCGGCCTCCACGGCATGGGCCGCCAAGGCGAAGCGTCCCGCCCCTTGCGTCGCGCCGGGCAGCAACAACTCGTCAGACGCCCGGCCTCATGCGCCGGACAGCACCGCGCCCTTGAAGGTTTGCCCCACCCACGCCTTCAGCGCCGGGTCGGCATAGGCGGCGGCCATCGCCTTGGCCCAGGGCTTGCCTTTGTCGCCCTGACGCACCACGACCAGGCAGCAATACTGCTGGATCAAGCCGCTATCGGCCTTCTCTGCCACCAGTCCGTCGCGAATCGGGTCCATCCCGGCTGCGACAGCGTAATTGCCGGTGATCGCCCCCGCGTCCACGTCGTCCAGCGCACGTGCAATCTGCGCTGCCTCCAGTTCCACGAAGCGCAGCCGCCGCGGGTTGCCGGTCACGTCCAGCACGGTCGAGCGGTAGTCCGCCCCCGGCTTCAGCGTAATCAGCCCGGCGCCCGCCAGCAGCACCAGCGCACGCCCGCCGTTGGTGGGGTCGTTGGGGATTGCGATGCGGGCACCGTCCGAAAGGTCGGCCACCGTCTTGGCCTTCTTGCTGAACACGGCCATCGCAGTCATCACCGTCCGCCCGGCAACGGCCAGCTTGTAGCCGCGGTCCCTGACCTGCTGATCCAGAAAGGGCTGATGCTGGTAGGTGTTGGCATCCAGGTCGCCTGCGGCCAGCGCGGCGTTGGGCTGGATGAAGTCGCCGAACTCGGTGATCTTCATGGCAAGACCCGTGGGCGCCAGCATGTCCCGCACCCGCTCCAGCACCTGGGCGTGGACGCCGGAGGTGACGCCGACGCGGAGGGGCTTCGCGGCATCCTGGGCATGGGCGGCGAAGGGCAGGGCAAGCCCAGCAGCAATGGCGGCGCGGCGGGTCAGGGGCATGGTCGGCTCCTCAGCGGTGGGACACACGGCGTACGATGGCGTCCCCTAGCACCTGCAGGCCCTGGACGGCCAGGACCAGCACGCCGACCACGACGGCCATCACCTCCGGCATGAAGCGCTGGTAGCCGAAGCGTATGCCCAGGTCGCCCAGCCCGCCGCCACCCACTGCGCCGGCCATGGCCGAGAAGCCGACCAGCGACACCAGCGTGACCGTGACGGCTGCGACCAACCCCGGCGCGGCCTCTGGCACCAGCACCTTGCAGACGATCTGCCACCGGGTTGCGCCCATGGCCTGCGCCGCCTCGATCAAGCCGCGGTCCACCTCGCGCAGCGCCGTCTCGAACAGCCGGGCGATGAAGGCCGTGGCGGCGATGGCCAGGGGCACCACGGCGGCGGCGGTGCCGATGCTGGTGCCGACCAGCAGCCGCGTGAGCGGCACGATGGCCACCATCAGGATGATGAACGGCACGGACCGCACGGCGTTGACCATCAATGCCACGGGCCGGTGCGCCAGGGGCCGCGCCGCCAGCCCGCCCGGTCCGGTCAGTACCAGCAGCAGCGCCAGGGGCAGGCCCAGCACGACGGCAAGCGTTGCCGCGGCGCCCACCATAGCCGCGGTCTCCCAGAAAGCGTCCAGCAGCAGGTTTTGCAGGGCGGGGGACACGGACCGCCTCTAGGCGATGCCGCCGCCCGCGGCCAGGGCGCGCAGGGCCGGGCCGTAGCGGAATAGGCGCAGCAGGGTTTTGACCGCTGCCCCGCGCTCCGACGCCAGCCGGGGGTCGCGGTCTAGCAGCAGGGCCGCTTCCTTGCTGGCCATGTGGAGCAGGCCCTCGTGCTGCTCGGGGTCGGCCAGCTTGAAGCCGGGCAGGCCGGACTGGCGCTTGCCCAACAGGTCGCCGCCTCCGCGGATTCGGAAGTCCTCGTCGGCAATCAGGAAGCCGTCCTCGGTGTCCTTCAGCAGGGTCAGGCGGCGGCGCATGGTGTCGGTCAGCCCGTCTTCGTGCAGCAGCAGACAGAAGCTTTGCGCCGCGCCGCGGCCGACGCGCCCGCGCAACTGGTGCAACTGCGCCAGGCCGAACCGCTCGGCGTGCTCGATCACCATGATGCTGGCCTCGGGCACGTCCACGCCGACCTCGATCACCGTGGTCGCCACCAGAAGCCGTACGGTGCCGGCGGCGAAGGCGGCCAGGGCGGCGTCGCGCACCGCCGGGTCCTGCTGGCCGTGGGCCAGGCCGACCACGGGGCCGAACCGCTCGTGCAGCGTCGCGAACCGCGCCTCGGCCGCAGCCAGGTCCGTTAGCTCGCTCTCGGAGACCATCGGGCAGACCCAGTAGGCCCGCTCCCCCCGGTCCAGCGCGCGTCCGATGCCGTCCACCACATCCGACATCGTGGCCAGCGAATGCACGGAGGTGCGTATGGGCTGGCGGCCCGCCGGCTTCTCGGTCAGGCGGCTCACCTCCATCTCGCCCCACTGCGTCAGCAGCAGCGTGCGCGGGATGGGGGTCGCGGTCATCACCAGGATGTCGGTCTGGTCGCCCTTGCTGCCCAGCAGCAGCCGCTGGTCCACGCCGAAACGGTGCTGCTCGTCTATGACGGCCAGCGCCAGGTCGTGATACTGCACCGCATCCTGAAACAGTGCATGGGTGCCGACCACCAGCTTGATGCGGCCGTTGGCGATGCCGATCAGCGCGTTGCGCCGGGCCACGCCCTTGACCGACCCCGTCAGCAACTCGACCGGCACCGGCGACAGCCGCTCCAGCGTGCGGAAGTGCTGCTTGGCCAGCACCTCGGTTGGGGCCATCAGGGCGGCCTGGTGCCCGGCCTCCACGGCGCGCAGCATCGCCAGCAACGCCACCAGCGTCTTGCCCGATCCCACGTCGCCTTGCAGCAGCCGCATCATGCGCCGGGGCGCGGCCATGTCGCGGTCAATCTCCGCCAACGCCTGCACCTGCGACGGGGTCGGCACGAAGCCGAAGCGGTCCAGCGTCTGCGCCCGCAGGCGGCCATCACCGGCCAATGCGCGTCCGGGCCGGGTGCGCTCCCGCTGGCGCATCCAGGCGATGGCGACCTGGTGGGCCAGCAACTCGTCATAAGCCAGGCGGCGCCGGGGCAGTTCTACGGGCAGGGTGTCCGGCATCTGCACGGCGCGCAGCGCATCACGGAAGCCGGGCCAGCCTTCGCGGCGCAGCAGCGCGGGGTCGTGCCACTCCGGCATGTCCGGCACCAGGTCCAGCGCGTGGCGCAGCGCGGTGCGGAGCTGGCCGGGGAACAGCCCTGCCGTCAGCGGCCAGACCGGCTCGATGGAGGGCAGCAGATTGGCGTGGGCCGCGGGGATCACATGGTCCGGCTTGGGCATCGTCAGCCGGTCGCCAAAGGCGTCCAGCCGGCCGGACACGACCAGCCGCGCGCCGGGCACGATGGCCTTGGGCGGCGGGCGGCCGAAATAGACCAGCTCCATGAAGCCGGTGCCGTCGCCGCAGGTGATGCGCCAGGGATGACGCGCGCTGTCCGGCGCGTCCTGCCGCACGACCTCCACCGCCAGCGTCGCCACCTGGCCCGGCACCGCCCCGCGTATGGTCGGACGGTCCCGACGGTCCATGTAGGACTCGGGCATGTGGAACAGCAGATCCAGCACATGGCCGCCGCCCGCCACCTTGGCGATCAGCTTGCCCACAGCATCCCCCACCCCGCGCAAAGAGGTCACAGGCGCGAGAAGCGGGGACAGAAGCAGGGACTGAGGTTCGGCCACGGGCTGACAGTAGTGGGGTCCGCCGCTATATGCCCCTCCTTGCCCAGGGACCCAAGTGTGCAGAGCAACGACCCCCAAACCGACGCCGCCAACCGCCGCCGCCGCATCCTGTTCCGCGCCACGCACCGCGGCACCTACGAGAACGACATCCTGATCGGCAACTTCGTCCGCGCCCGCCTGGCCGCGTTCACGGAGGATGACCTGGACGCGCTGGAGGAGGTGATGGAGCTGCCCGACGCCATGCTGGCGGACTGGCTGACCGGACGCCAACCGATCCCCAACGATGTGGACACCCCCATGCTGCGCGCCATACGCCGCGCGGCGGAGGACGGCGAGGGCCAGCCGGGGCGGGGCGCATGACCGCAGTCGTTTACGGCGCACCGGAAGGCTACGACGCCCTGCTGCTCGCCCAGCGCCGGGCGGAGCATGGCGGCGCGGTCCTGCATGTCACCCGGGACGACAGCCGCATGGCCCGGCTGGCGGAGGCGCTGGCCTTCTTCGCCCCGCACCTTGACGTGCTGCGCTTCCCCGCCTGGGACTGCCTTCCCTATGACCGCGTCTCCCCCAACCCGGAGATCGTGTCGGAGCGCATCGCCACGCTGGCCCGGTTGCTGGACACGCCGACCCGGCCCCGCATCGTGCTCACGACCGTCAACGCCCTGGTGCAGCGGGTGCCGCCGCGCACCGCGTTCCAGGGCGCCAGCATGGTACTGCGCGCCGGCGGCACGGCGGACCCGGATGCCATCATCAAGTTCCTGGAGGCCAATGGCTATGGCCGCAGCGGCACCGTCATGGAGCCTGGCGAATACGCCACCCGCGGCGGCATCATAGACATCTACCCCGCCGGCGAGCCGGACCCCGTGCGCCTGGACCTGTTCGGCGACACGCTGGAAACCCTGCGCCGCTTCGATCCCAGCACCCAGCGCAGCACCGCGAAGGTCAAGGACCTCGTGCTGCGCCCGGTGTCCGAGGTGCCGCTGGACGCCGAAAGCGTCAGCCGCTTCCGGGAGGGCTGGCGGGAGCTGTTCGGCCCCGGTGCCGCGATGGACCCGCTATACCAGACCGTCAGCGACGGCCGCCGCTACCCAGGCATCGAGCATTGGGTCCCGCTGTTCCACGGTGGCATGGACACCTTGATGGACTACCTGCCGGACGCTTCCCTCAGCCTGGATCATCAGGCGGAGGAAGTGCTAGAGGGCCGGCTTGAGATGATCGCCGACCATGCCGAGGCCCGCCGGGTGCCGCCACGGGACGGGGAGGTGCCGTACCGGCCCATGCCGGCCAGCCGCCTGTATCTGGACCGCGCCGGCTGGGACGCGATGCTGGCCGCCGGGCCGAACATGGTGTTCAGCCCCTATGGCCGCCCGGATGGCGCAGGCGGCGTGGATGCCGGGGGGCGGCCCGGCTACGTGTTCACCAAGGCCGGGGCCTCCACGGGGGCCAATGCCTTCCAGCAGCTTGGCGAGCAGGCCGCCACCTGGGCCGGGCAGGGCCGCCGCACCGTGGTCGCGGCCTGGACCCGCGGGTCGCGGGAGCGCCTGGCGCACCTGCTGCGCGAGAACGGCTTCAAGGTGGAGCAGTGCGACACCTGGGTGGAGGCGCAGCGGCAGCCGCCCGGCATCGCCGCCGTCGTCACCCTGGGGTTGGAGCGCGGCTTCGTCAGCGGCAAGACCAGCCTGGTCAGCGAGCAGGACCTGCTGGGCGAGCGCATCAGCCGCCCGCCGCGCCGCCGCAAGCGCGCCGACCAGTTCATCGCCGAAGCAACCGAGATCGCCCAGGGCGACTTGGTCGTGCATCAGGAATACGGCATCGGCCGCTACGATGGCCTGGAAACCCTGCGCGTCGGCCCGGCCCCGCACGACTGCCTGCGCCTGATCTACGACGGCAGCGAGAAGCTGTACTTGCCCGTCGAGAACATAGAGCTGCTGTCCCGCTTCGGCAGCGAGGGCGGCGGCGTCGCCTTGGACAAGCTGGGCGGTGCCGGCTGGCAGACGCGCAAGGCCAAGATGAAGCAGCGCATCCGCGACATGGCCGGCGAGCTGATCCGCACCGCTGCCGCCCGCCGGGTGCGGGAAGCGGTCAGCCTGGCCCCTGCCGAGGGGTCATGGGACGAGTTCTGCGCCCGCTTCCCGTTCGCGGAGACCGAGGATCAGGCCCGCGCCATCGCCGACGTGCTGGAGGACATGGCTGCCGGCCGCCCGATGGACCGCCTGATCTGCGGCGACGTGGGCTTCGGCAAGACGGAGGTCGCGCTACGGGCCGCCTTTGTCGCTGCCATGTCCGGCGCCCAGGTCGCAGTCGTCGTGCCCACGACGCTGCTGGCCCGGCAGCACCACCGCGTGTTCAGCAAGCGCTTCGAGGGCCTGCCGGTCCGGGTCGAGCAACTGTCCCGGATGGTGACGCCGAAGGAGGCCGCCGAGACCAAGCGCGGGCTGGCCGATGGCAGCGTGAACATCGTGGTCGGCACCCATGCCCTGCTGGCCAAGGGCATCGAGTTCGCCGACCTGGAGCTGCTGATCGTGGACGAGGAGCAGCACTTCGGCGTGTCCCACAAGGAGAAGCTGAAGCAGCTCAAGGCCGATGTCCACGTCCTGACGCTGTCCGCCACGCCGATCCCGCGCACCCTGCAACTGGCGCTGACGGGCGTGCGTGAGATGAGCCTGATCGCCACCCCGCCGGTGGACCGCCTAGCGGTACGCACCTTCATCTCGCCCTTCGACAGCGTCGTGGTGCGGGAGGCGATCCAGCGCGAGCGGTTCCGCGGCGGCCAGATCTTCTGCGTCGTGCCCCGGCTGGAGGACATGGACCGCATGGCCACCCGCCTGCGCGAGATCGTGCCGGAGGCCCGCATGGCCCAGGCGCACGGACGCCTGGCGCCGACCGAGCTGGAGCGGGTGATGACCGAGTTCGGGGACGGCAAGTATGACATCCTGCTCAGCACCAACATCGTGGAGAGCGGGCTGGACATGCCGGCGGTCAACACGCTGATCATACACCGGGCCGACATGTTCGGGCTGGGGCAATTGTATCAGCTCCGGGGCCGGGTCGGGCGCGGCAAGCAGCGGGGCTACGCCTACCTGACCTGGCCGCAGAACCACCGCCTATCGGCTGCGGCGCAGAAGCGGCTGGACGTGATGCAGACGCTGGACAACCTGGGCGCCGGCTTCACGCTGGCGTCGCACGACCTGGACATACGCGGCGCCGGCAATCTGCTGGGCGATGAGCAGAGCGGCCATATCCGCGAGGTTGGGATCGAGCTGTATCAGCAGATGCTGGAGGACGCCGTGGCCGAATTGCGCGTGGAGCGCGGGCGCAAGAAGGCCGAAGACCGGGACTGGACCCCCAGCATCCAGTTGGGTTTGCCGGTGCTGATCCCGGACACCTACGTGCAGGACCTGCCGGTGCGCCTGGGCCTGTATCGCCGCATTGGCGCCCTGTCATCGGACGCCGAGACCGAGGCGATGGCGGCGGAGCTGGTGGACCGGTTCGGTCCGCTGCCGCCGGAGGTGGACAACCTGCTGCAAGTCGTCACGCTGAAGCGCATGTGCCGGGACAGCGGCGTGGAGAAGCTTGAGGCCGGCCCGAAGGGCATGGTCGTCGCCTTCCGCGGCAACGCTTTCCGCAACCCTGGTGGCCTGATTTCCTGGCTGGGCACCCGCAAGGGCGCCATACGCCTGCGGCCCGACCACAAGTTGGCCATTGCCAAGGAAATGACGGTGCAGGAACGGATGCGGCTGGGCCGCGATGTCCTCGGCAACCTGACCCGGCTTGCGGCCCAGGTGCAGCAGGCGGCCTGACGCCGCCCGCTGCCGTTGGTCACTGTTTGGAAGGTTGGGGTGGCTACTTGCCGCCCATCTTGTTCAGGTCCACGCCGTTCACGACCACCCTGCCGTTGTCGAACGAGATGTCCCAGGTCATCTTGCTGCCCTCCGCCCGGCCGATGCCCTTGGCCAGCACGATCACGGGCACCGCCTGCGCCAGCGCCGGGTTGGCCTGAACCTTGGTCAGCAGGGTGTCGATATTCGTCGCCACGATCTGCGCCGTGCCGGACGCGGCACTGGGCGAGGGCATAGTCACGTCCGCCTTGCCGGTGAAGCTGGCGCCGCCGATGTCGAGCGCAAAGCTCTCCAACCCCGTCTTGATCGGCCCGCGGCTGAACAGCGCGGCAACCATCGCCCCGCTTGGATCCTGGTCGGGCTTGTCGGCCGCGGCCTGCAGGGCGTCGAACAGCTCTTTGGATGGGACATTGGACAGGATGGGGCGAACCGCGATCCGCTTCGGGAACAGGTCGGCAAACATCTCCAGCCCCATGCCTGGCAGGGCCATGTTGTCCAGGCCGATCTCCATGTTGCCGTTCATCAGCGCGCCGTCGGACTTGGCGTTCATGGCGAAGCGCACCTGCGACGAGGTGAAGTTGAAGCCCTCGCCCTTGACCTTCAGGTCGTCCAGCACCTCGGTCAGCGTCATCCCCGACGCGAGGCCGCGCATCGCCTGCACCAGCATCCGGACTCCCTCCGGGTTCGGCGGCGGCTTGGAGCCGGGGGCGGCGCCCGCGGCCGGGGCGGCGCCGGGCGCCGGGGCCATGCGGACGATGGCCGGGATGATCTTTGCGCTCTGCTCGCGGGACACGCCGGGCAACGCGAAGCCGACCTTGACCTGCCGCGCCGAAACATCCATCGCCGGCGCAGCAGCGCCTGCAGGCTTGTTCTGCATGGTGTAGCCGGTTCCGCCCGCATCCATCGCGATGTCAACCCGGTTGTCGGCGGCAGGCCTGATCGTCAGGGTGTTGGCCATGCTCTCGACGGCGGTCACGCCCTGCGCCCCGCCGCCTTCGGACGTCAGCCGGAAGCCGGTCGAGTTGGTCTTGATCTCGGACGCCGTCTTGTAGGTGGTGTCCCAGGTTCCGCCGCCGTCCTGCGTCGCATAGTTCATGGTGTAGGTGGTCGGGACTGCCGGGCCAGGCTTCTCGCCGGGCTTGGCGGCGGGGGTCGGAGCGTCCACGGTGAACGTCGCGGGGGTCTGCACCTTGATGCCGTCCAGCGTCCAGCGGCCGTCTCCGGCTGGGCGCGCGTTGGCGACTACGGACGGCCAGCCCTTGACAGGCACCGCGTCGGCGGACGGCCCGGTCAGCCGGTAATGGTCGCCCTCCGGCGCGACCTTGATCGGCGATGCCGCGACGGGCAGCCCCGGCCCGGCCATGGACGCGAACCAGTCCCGCAACTGGCCTTCCAGCGTACGCGCCTGCTCCGGCGTGACATCGGCGGCGCGGGCCAGGGTGGGGACGGATGCGGCAAGGGCCGCAAGGATGGCGGCGCGTAGGGTGACGGTCATTGCGTGTCCTCGGTTGATGTTCATGCGACGGCAAGGAGTGCGCCGGCGGCATCTTGTCGAAACCATCTTGGGCTGTCCCGTTCACAAATGCGAGAAGTGCATCCCGCAAGCATGAACGTTGTGGGGCGGCGTTCGGCTATCCCGGCCCGGCGTCCACCGCCGCCACGTCCAGCAGCCTCTCGATCACCTCCGGCTCCTGCGCCCCTGCTATGGCATGCTGCCCGGCGACCACGAAGCAGGGGACACCATTTATGCCCAGACGGTGGGCGCGGAGGTTGTCGGCATGGACCAGGTCAACGTCCTGGTCGCTGCGCAGGAACGCGGACAGCGCTTCCGCGTCCAACCCGCACGACACGCCGATGGCGCGCAGGACCAGCAGGTCGCCGATGTCGTGGCCGTCCGAGAAGTGCGCGGCGAACAAGGCCTCCACCACCTCGCGCCCGCGGCCGTAGCGCGCGGCCCAGCGGACCAGCCTGTGCGCGTCCACGCTGCTCGGTGTGCGGCGGATGCGGTCGAAGCGGAACTGCAAGCCTTCGGATACGCCGATTTCGGTGATGGAGGCATACAGGCGGCGCGCACGGTCTTCCCCACCGAACTTGCGCACCACGTAGTCGGCACGCGACATCCCGCTGCGGGGCATGTCGGGATTGAGGAGGAACGGCCGCCAGGTCAGGTCGAACAGCAGGTCCGGCCGGCGGCGCATGGTGCGGAACAGCCGGCGCACGCCAAGGTAGCACCAGGGGCACACCAGGTCATGCACGACCTCGATGGGCAGGCGGGCCTTGGCAGGGGCAAGGATGTTCACGGCCCGACTCTAGGTTGGGCCGCGGTTGCCGTCATCCCCCTTGTGCGGCGGATGGTGGAGGAGCAGCGGCGGAGAGGGTGGGATTCGAACCCACGGGACGCTTGCACGCCCGGCGGTTTTCAAGACCGCTGCCATAAGCCGCTCGGCCACCTCTCCATGCGGCGGACACCCTTACATGGGCCGTGCGGTCCCGGGCAAGGCGGTGCCGGCGCGGGGGTTCCACGCCCGGCGGCAACCCGGTATTCACAGGGGGAACACGGGATGCAAGGCGGCAACATGCGGTCCATGACGATCACGGGAGCAATGGCGGGCTGCGTGGCGGCGGCTTGCTTGTCGGCCTCCCCCGCCTGCGCCGCGCCGCCGCAGGACCCGCGTGGGACATGGACCATCCAGGTCGAGAACGACGCCGTGTCCACGTTCAAGGGCACATCCGACCAATACTACACCAGCGGGCTGCGGCTCGGCTTCACCAGCGGCACGACGCAGGTGCCGGAGTTCCTGGCCGGCATCGGCCGCGCCGTCTGGGGCGACGGCGTGCAGCGGGTCAGCATAGATCTCAGCCAGTCCCTGTTCACCCCGCGCCAGACCCAGGTTCGGCAGTATCTGCCCGGCGACCGTCCCTATGCCGGCTGGCTGCACGCCGACCTCGGCCTGGTCCACGACACCGACGAGGCCCGCAGCGTGATCGGCCTCAGCCTGGGCGTGGTCGGGCCATCGGCGCTGGGCAAGGAGGTGCAGAACGGCTTCCACGACGCAATCGGCGACACGCCGAACCTGGGCTGGCGCAACCAGATCAAGGACGAGCCGGCAGTGGAGCTGCTGGCGGAGCGCACCTACCGCCTGGCGCTGTACCGCTTCAACGCCGCCGGGCTGAACGGGCTGGAAACGGACCTGCTGCCGTCGGCGACCATCGGGGTCGGCACCGTGCGCGACTACGTGCAGGGCGGCGTCAGCTTCCGGCTGGGCCAGGGGCTGGCCAGCGACTTCGGCGCGGCGCGCATCCGTCCGGGCCTGACCGGAACGGACGCCTACACGCCGGTGCGGCCATTCGCCTGGTATGTGTTCGCTGGGGCGGACGGGCAGGCCATCGCCCGCGACGTGTTCCTCGACGGCAGCACCTTCCGCGACCGCCCCGGCCCGCACGTGACCAAGCGGCCCTTCGTGGGTGAGATGCAGGCCGGGCTGGCGCTGATGGCCTACGGCGTGCGCCTGTCCTACACCCAGACCTGGCAGACCGAGGAATTCAAGCGGCAGAAAGCCGGGCTGTTCAACTTCGGCTCGCTGGCGCTGTCCGCCAAGTTCTGACCCGCGTGCGCCACAGTTCCATCCTCCGTCCGACAGCGTCGGTGCGGTGGTGCGCGAGATGGAGCAAGCCATCGGCCGCTACGGCGCCGGCGGCGTTGCGGGCGAGGGGGCGCCTCCGATGCTGCGCGCGCTTGGCCGCTGCTTCCGCAAGCGCGTCGTGTTCGTGTGCCAGCCCTGGCAGACCAGCACGCGCCTTCTGCTGCAAAAGCAATTCATCCCAGCCTGCCCGCCGCATGACGGCCCGCCGGGCGTGATCTATCCGCCGCCCTGATCCATGCCGGGCGGGCCGCTCGGTTCGAACCGCTCGGTCAGGTAAAGCGGGCGGCGCTTCACCTCGTTAAACACCCGCGCCAGGTATTCGCCCATGATGCCGAGCGTCAGGAGCTGCGCCCCGCCCAGCAGCAGAATCACCGCGAGCAGACTGGGATAGCCCGGCACATCGGTTCCGATCAGCAGCGTCCGCCCAACGATGATCGCCAGGTACGCCACGGCGCCTGCGGCGATCAGCAGCCCGAGGTAGGTGGCGACCCGCAGGGGGGCAGTGGTGAAGCCGGTGATCCCCTCCAGCGCCAGGTTCCAGAGGCGCCAGTAGCTCCAGGCGCTTGCGCCGGCATGGCGCGGGGCACGTTCGTAAGGCACGGCGATGCTGGGATAGCCGACCCAGGCGAACAGTCCCTTCATGAAGCGGTGCCGCTCCCGCAGCTCACCCAGCGCGGCTACCACGCGGCGGCTCATGAGGCGGAAGTCGCCAGTGTCGCGCGGCACCTCCACCGGCCCGGTCCGCGCCATCACGCGGTAGAACGCCGCAGCGGTCTTGCGCTTCATCCAGGTGTCGCCATGCCGCTTCCGGCGCTGGGCGTAAACGGTGTCGTAGCCCCGGCGCCAGGCTGCGACCAGTTCCGGAATCAGCTCGGGCGGGTCCTGCAGGTCGGCGTCGAGCAGGATCACGGCATCGCCGCGCGCATGGTCCAGCCCAGCCGTCGTTGCCGCTTCCTTGCCGAAGTTGCGGGACAGGTTGACGATGGCGATGCGCGGGTTGCCGGCGCGCAGCCGCTGCATGACGTCCAGCGTCGCATCGGTGCTGCCGTCGTTGACCAGCACGAGTTCCCAGGACTCGGCCAGGCCGTCCATGACCGGAGCGAGCCGGGCCATGAGAGCGGGCAGGCTGGCAGCCTCGTTGTAGGCGGGCACGACGACGGACAGGGTGGGCGCCGGCATGGCCAGTTGCTCCGTGGTTGCCGCGTCCAGGCCGCGGAACGCGGCAGTCGGGCCAGGCGCGGCTGGCGTCAGCCCGCGGTTTCGTGGACCAGGGCCGGCCCGACCGGCTCGGACAGCCCGGCCTCCCCGTCGGTCAGGGTGCGCCAGGTGCCGCCGATCAGGATTTCGCTGGGCCGGAAGCGTGCCTTGTAGGCCATCTTGCGGCTTTCGGGCACCCAGTAGCCGAGATAGACGTAGGGCAGCCGCAAGGTCTGCGCCCGTTGCAGCAGCCAAAGGATCGCGTAGGTGCCCAGCGACTGCCGCTCCAGCTCCGGCGCGAAGTAGCTGTAAACTGCTGACAGCCCATCCCCCAGCCGGTCCATCAGGCAGCCGCCGACCAGGCGGCCGGAAGGGTCCCGGAACTCGGTCATCCCGGTCTCGATGGGCGTATCCTCGACCATCGCGCGGTAGTCGTAGAAGCTCATGGTCGCCATGTCGCCGTCGCCATGGCGGGCCTGTTGATAGCGCTGGAACAACTGGAACTGCTCGGCGGTGGCGCGGGCCGGGACGGCGTGCCCCTCCACCCCGGCATTTGCCCGCAGGATGCGCCGCAGCCCTCGGTCGGGCTGGAATGTGGCGACTGGGATGCGTATGGGCACGCAAGCCTGGCAGGACGGGCAGACCGGGGCGTAGGCGATGTTGTGGCTGCGTCGGAACCCGGCGCGGGATAGCCGGTCGTGGAGGGTGTCCGCCTCCGGCCCGGTGATCTCGGTGACGACTTTGCGCTCCGTCCGCCCGGCGACGTAGGGGCACGGCAGGGGAGCCGTCGTATAGAAGAACTGCGGTCGGCGCGGCGGCTTGTATGTCATGCGTTCGGAGGCCCTCCCATTCATGTTCGGGGAACCCGGCCCCGGGGTCAACGGGGCGTGGGCAGGAGAGTTACCGTCTGGACGGGTCCATCGGCCTGCTTGCCCAGATGCAGCCCCGTCCCGTCGCGCCAGCGCACCATCAGCGACGCCGCCGTGCGGCGCAGCAGGTGGCCGGACTGCCCCGGCGCCATCGCGAACAGGCTGCGGTCCAGGTCCGCCAAGTCATAGACGCCGCGATATCCCGCCCCATGCACCGACGCCCAGGAGTTCGGACGCGACCCGCCGCGGTTGATGGTCGTGTCGTCGCCCGCCTGCTCGAGGGACCAGGTGGCCAGCCGGCCTACGACGGGGATCATGCCCAGGAGAGGGTGGGCGAACGCGGCCTGGTGCTCGGCGCCCCAACGCCACTGCTCCATCGCCGGGCCGTGCCGCGCCGCAAGGGCGGCGATGGCCTCCTGCAAGGCGGCTGCAAGCTGCGGTCCGCAGTCCCCGCGGCACCACCATGCACCGGCAGGCGAGAGGGCGTAGGCGACCTGGTCGTAGCGGGGCGCCGTCACGTTGGACGGAACGCCCGCGCCCTTCAGCAACGACGCCTCGAACGCGCGCGTCCACTCGTTGAACAGCAGCGGTTGCGGCAGTTCCGTCCGCATCGCGCCGTCCCAGCCCCGCAGCTGCTCCAGCGCGGGGGCCGAGGGTTCGTCGGCCGGTGCCGTCGCCAGCAGCCGCGGCAGGATGGCCTGGGCGAAGCTGCTGACCGTGTCCACTTGCATGGCGGCGAAGCCGGCGGCGTCGTGCCGCTCCGTCCCGGACAGCAGCGCGCGGATGCGGCGCGCGCGCCAGTCGCCGAACCAGTCGCGGCCCATGAACACCGGGAAGTCCGGGGCTGCCGCCCGCTCGTTCGCGTTCACCAGCCGCCCGCTGGCAGGAGCCACCTGATGCGGTAGCGCGTCGCCGCCAGCCAGGCCGGTCCAGTCATGCGCGCCATCGGCACCCGATACCGGAACCGAGCCGTCGCCCGCCGCCCGTAGCGGGACGCGGCCGGTGGTGAATTGCGCGATCCCGTCCCGGTCCGCCACCAGCATGTTCTGCACCGGTGCGACGATCAGCGCCGCAGCGCGCCCGGCCTCCGAGACCGTGCTGGCTCGGTTCAGGACGAGCAGGCCGGGGGCGGCGTCGCCCGGCTGCAGGTTGGCCATCGCCACGGCCAGCACTGGGCCGCCCGGCGCGTCCAAGTCGCTCAGCACCGGGCCGTGCCGGGTCTCGCGCACCTGCAGCACCTCGTCGGGCTGGTTGCGGACGCGGATGCGCTCCTGCCGGGTCGCGAAAGGGTGCGGCCCGTCTGGGGCGGCATAGGTGCCGTCCGGCCCAGGAGTTTCCACGAACACGTCCTGGGTGTCGGCGCCCGTGGTGGTGAAGGTCCAGGCGATCCGGCCGTTGTGGCCCATGACCAGGAAGGGCACGCCGGGTGCCGTCGCGCCGGCCAGCGTGCCCGACGGGGTGTCCAGGCGTGCCAGATACCAGATGCCCGGCATGGAGAACCCAAGATGCGGATCCCCGGCCAGCAATGGGGCGCCAGTCACGGTGTGCGTGCCATCCACCGCCCACTCGTTGCTCGCCTCGCCTGGGATGGTGAACGGGTCGGGGAAGGCCGGCACCAAGCTCGCGAGCCGGCTCGCCAGGCCCAAGCCGATGCTGGCCTCGGCAGGTGGCGTGCCGTCCTGCGGCGGCCAGTAGTCCGGCACGCGCAGCCCGGGCTGTTGCCGGAGCAGCGCCGCCCGGGCGACCTCCATCCGCCAGTTCCCCGAGAGATACAGCCCCATCGTCTTGCCCCAGAGCAGGCTGTCCACGGGCGTCCATGGCTCCGGCGGGCCGAGCGGGATGAACTCCGGCGCGGCCAGCCGCCCGCGGGCACCGATCCAGGCGTTCACCCCGGCGGCGTAGGCGTCCAGCACTCCGCGCGTGTCCGCATCCATCGCGGCCAGGTCCGCCTCCGCGCGCCGGCGCAGCCCCAGGATGCGCATGGTGCGGTCCAGCGGCAGGGTGGCCGGCCCGGCCAGCTCGGACAGCCGCCCCGAGGCGTTGCGGCGCATCAGGTCCATTTGAAACATGCGGTCGCGGGCGTGCAGGTAGCCGAGCGCCGCCGCGCCGTCCGCCTCTGATGCCGCGGCGATGCGGGGGATGCCGTCGCCGTCCAGGGTGATGGCGGCCGGAGCGCCCAGTCCCGGGATGTCCAGGCCGTCCGCCGGGGGCAGGGACAACCCGAGCGCGGCAGCAATGCCCGCCAGCACGAGAAGCAGCAGGGTCCAGAGCGCCGCGATGCCGCGGCGCAGCCACCGCAGGACGCCGGGCCACCCCCGGCGCTGGCCGCGCCGGCGCATCCTGCTAATGCAGCCGGGGCGACTTCAGGATGCTGGCGCGGTCGGTGCTGGTCACGGTCACGGCCGCGGTCCGGTTGCCGCGGCCCAAGCTGACCCGCACGTCCGACCCGGCCGGACCCGTCGCCCACACCGCCCGCCACAGGCCCGCGAGGTCCGACACCTCCTCCCCGTTCACTGCCAGGATGCGGTCGCCGGTGCGCAGGCCCGCCTTGTCGGCCGGGCCGTCGTCGGCGAGGCCGCCGACCACCAGCGCGTCGTCGTCCTCCATGGCGAACAGCCCCAGCCACGGGCGCGGCGGGCGGTTGACGCGGCCATAGGCCACCAGGTCGTCCAGGATCGGCGCCAGCAGCGCCACCGGCACGGCCATGTTCATGTCCTGCCGCTTGCCGCCCTCGCCGCCTTGCTGCAGCACCAGCGACCCGATCCCCAGCAGCTTGCCGTCGCGCCCGATCAGCGCCGCCCCGCCCCAGAAGGGATGGGAGGGCGTCGTGAAGATCGCATCGTCCAGCAGGTACTCCCAATACCCCGGGAACTCCTGCCGCCCTGCGACCTTGCCGGCCACGCATTGCCGGCGCCCACCGGCCGCCGCGAAGATCACCGGCTCACCAACGCGCGCCTTGTCGCTGTCCCCGATGCCCATGACCGGCACATCGAGCCGGCCCAGCGCCTGCACCAGGCCGAAGCCGGTTTCCGGGTCGGCCGCAAGGGCGTGCCCCGGCACCGCGCGCCCGTCATGGGCCCGCAGCCAAACCTGCTCGGCCTCCATGATGAGGTAGCCGATGGTCAGGAACAGGCCGGGCCGGATGTGGACCGCGCTCCCCGCACGTTCCGTCCCAAGCGTGCCAGCGGTGAAGGCGTCTTCCGGCACGTCGGCGCGGAGCGAGACGATGCAGCGGAGCGCCTGCTCCAGGTCGAAGCTGTAGTCGGCAGCCTTCGGCTGCAGCGTTGCGGGGATGCCTTGCTCGGATTTCGCCATGGGGTCAGCCGTAATTCACCATGATGGTCTTCTTGTGCATGAAGTGCTCCAGCATGGACTCAAGGCTGGCCTCCTTGCCCAAGCCGCTGCTCTTGACGCCGCCATAGGACAGGTTGGCTTGCACGACGAGGTTCTGGTTGATCTGCACCAGCCCGGCTTCCAGCCGGTGCGCCAAGTCCAGGCCGACCTTCAAGTTGTTCGTCCACAGCGACGCCGCAAGGCCGTACTCGGTTCCGTTCGCCTGGGCCAGCACGGTCTCCGCGTCGTCGAACGGGAAGACGCAGGTGACGGGTCCGAAGATCTCTTCCTGCACCAGCCGGCTGTTGTCGGGCAGGTTGGTGAAGATGTGCGGGCGTATGAACAGGCCGTCCTTGAGCGCGGGGTCCGCCGGCATGGCGCTGGCCGGGCGGCCTTCTGCGCCAGGGGTCGCCATGCCCTCCTGGATGAAGCCGCTGACCTTGTCGAACTGGTCCTGGCTGATGATGGTGCCGATGTCGGTGGCCTCGTCCAGCGGGTCGCCCATCACCAGCGCGTCCACCTTGGCCGCCAGCGCCGCCACGAACCGGTCGAACACCGGCCGCTCGACATAGATCCGGCTGGCTGCCGTGCAGCTTTGACCTTGGCGGGTGAAGCGCATGGACGTGACGGCGCCCATCACAGTCTTGTCGAAGTCGCAGTCGGCGAACACGATCATGGGCGACTTGCCGCCCAGCTCCAGCGTGACGGGCACCAGCTTCTCGGCAGCGGCCTTGGACACGATGCGCCCGACCTCGACGCTGCCGGTGAAGGTCACCTTCCGCACCTTGGGATGCGCCACCAGCGGCGCCCCGCACTCCGGCCCGAAGCCGGACAGCATGTTGAAGCAGCCCGGCGGCAGCACGCGGTTCATCAGCTCGCAGATGCGGAGCACCGCCAGCGGCGCCTCCTCCGCGGACTTCACGACGACGGTATTGCCGGCGACCAGCGCGGGCGCGATCTTCAGCGCCATCAGCAGCATCGGCACGTTCCAAGGGATGATCGCACCCACGACGCCCAGCGGCTCCCGCACCGTCACGGACAACACGTTGGGGGCGAAGGGTACGGTCTCCCCCTTCAACTCGCCGCCCAGGCCGCCGTAGAACTCCAGGATGTCGGCAACGGTGTTCGCCTCCACGCGGCTCTCGGTGCGCAGGGCCTTGCCGGTCTCCATCGCGATCAGCCGCGCCAGCTCCTCGACGTGCTCGCGGATCACGGCGGCGCATTGCGCGACCATGGCGCCGCGCTTGCGGGACGGCATCTTGGCCCAGGACTTCTGCGCGGCGTCCGCATCCTCGACCGCCGCGTCCACGTCGGCGGCGTCGCCCTCGGCGGCACGGGCGACCTCCTTGCGGGTGGCCGGGTTCACGACGGCGAAGGTCTTGCCGCCGTGGGCGGGAACGAGGCGGCCGCCGATTAGGTGCCGGCCGGACAGCGCCGCCGCAAGCGCCTGCTGGTCCAGGGTCGGCGCGTGGGGCGTTGTCGCGCTGCCTTGGGCGTCATGGTGCAGTTGCGGGCTGTCCAGCATCGGGTTTGCCTCGGGGCCGTGGGTGCATATGGTGGCGTCACAATGGACCCGGCGGATGGGCCGGACAAGGGCAGGGGACCTGACCACGCATGACCGACACCGCACCCACCGGGCCGCTCGCGGGCCTGACCGTGTTCGACCTGACCCGCGTGCTGGCAGGCCCGACCTGCGTGCAGATGCTGGGCGACCTCGGCGCGGACGTCATCAAGATCGAGAAGCCCGGCAGCGGCGACGACACCCGCGGCTTCGCCCCGCCCTTCATGCCGGGTACGCAGGAAAGCGCCTACTTCGTCGGCGTGAACCGCAACAAGCGCAGCGTGACCCTGGACATCGCCACACCCGAGGGCCAGGAGATCGCGCTGGCGCTGATCGCCAAGTCCGACATCCTGGCGGAAAACTTCAAGGTCGGCGCCCTGGCCAAGTATGGGCTGGGCTACGAGCAGCTTCATGCCCGCTTCCCCGGCCTGATCTATTGCAGCATCACCGGCTTCGGCCAGACCGGCCCGTATGCGCCGCGCCCGGGCTACGACAGCCTGGTGCAGGCGATGGGCGGGGTGATGAGCCTGACCGGGGAGCCGGACGGCCTGCCGCAGAAGGTGGGCGTGCCGGTGGCAGACCTGTTCGCCGGGTTATATGGCTGCATCGGGATACTCGCGGCGCTGCGCCACAAGGCCGCGACGGGGCAGGGCCAGCAGGTGGACATCGGGATGCTGGACACGCACGTCGCGTGGCTGGCCAACCAGGGCATGAACTACCTGGCGACGGGCGAGAACCCGGAGCGGCTGGGCAACCAGCATCCCAACATCGTGCCCTACCAGGTGTTCCCGACGGCGGACGGCTACGTCGTGCTGTCCGTAGGCAACGACCCGACGTTCCAGCGCTTCTGCGAAGGGTTCGGCTTGCAGCACATGCTGGCCGACCCGCGCTTCGCCACCAACGCCGCCCGGGTCGGCAACCGCCAGCTTGTGACGGACATGCTGACCCCCGTGATGCGGAGCCAGCCGACAGCGTGGTGGGTGGAGCGGCTGGAGGCGATGAAGATCGGCTGCGGCCCGATCAACACCCTGGCCGACGTGTTCGCCGACCCGCAGGTGCAGGCGCGCGGCACGGTGGTGCAGATGCCGCACGCAGCGTCCCCGGACGGGGTGCGGGTGATCGCCAACCCGGTGCGGCTGTCGGAGACCCCCGCAGACTACCGTCGCCCGCCGCCGGTGCTGGGGCAGCATACCGAGGAGGTGCTGGGGGAGCGGCTAGGGCTGTCCGGAGCGCGGATGGCGGAACTGCGGGAGAAGGGCGTGATATGAACATGCTTCGCTGCCCCCTCTCCTCCGGGAGAGGGCCGGGGTGAGGGAGGCCACGAGACCGGCGCCCGACCGGCCTGGCCCAGCGCATGCGAGTCCAGCGCATGCAAATCCAGCGCATGCAAATCCAAGGTCGCGTGAGCGGCCTTCCTCACCCCGGCCCTCTCCCGGGGGGAGAGGGAGCAGGATCGCCCTCTTGGCCGCCCTCCTCCTGTCTGGATGCGCCAACGCGCAAACCCCGCTCGGACCCAACCAGGTCGCCATCCCCACGGCCTCCGCCACCCTGCGCGCCGAGTTCGTCATGCCCCCTGGCCCGGCCCGTGCGCCCGCCGTCGTCCTGCTGCACGGGTGCGGCGGGCCATTCCCGGCGCGGGACAATCAATGGCGCGACCTGCTGGTGGCCGCCGGGCACCCGGTGCTGCTGCCGGACAGCTTCGGCTCCCGCGGCCTGGGGTCGCAGTGCAGCGTGCCGTCGCGCACCGTCACGCCCGGGGCTGAGCGGCGCGGGGACGCCATCGCCGCTGCTCAGTGGCTGCAGGCGCAACCCGGCGTCCCCATAGGCGGAGTCGTCGTCATGGGCTGGTCCAACGGCGGCAGCACCGTCCTTGCCACGGCGCGGGCCGGGCGGGACGACTTGCCGCCGGGCCTAGTCCGCGGCTTCGTCGCATTCTACCCGGGATGCACCCCTTACGCCCGGGGCAGCGCAGGCTGGAAACCGTGGGCGCCTGCCGCCCCGATGCTGCTGCTGATGGGCGCGGACGACGACTGGACGCCGCCGGCCCCGTGCCGCGCGCTGGCCGATGCCAACCCGGACCGCATCAAGGCGGTGTTCTATTCCGGCGCCTACCATGACTTCGACGCGCCGGGCCGCCCGGTACGGGAGCGCCACGGCCTGGCGTTCACCGCCAACCGCAACGGCCTGGCCCATGTGGGCACCAACCCTGCCGCCCGAGAGGACGCCATGCAGCAGGTGCCCGCGTTCCTGGACGCCCTGCCATAACCAACATCTGGTTCCCGCTCGCACACGCCCATGTTATTTCCGCCGCATCAGCATGGACGGAGTCCTCCCATGAACCAGCAGACGCCCGCCCCCAGCCTGTCCCGCTTCTTCTCTGCCACGCTCGCCGACGCCGATCCCGAACTGTCCGCCGCCGTGTCGTCCGAGCTGGTCCGGCAGCAGGACGGCATCGAGCTGATCGCCAGCGAGAACATCGTCTCCGCCGCCGTGCTGGAGGCGCAGGGGTCCGTGCTGACCAACAAGTATGCCGAGGGCTACGCCGGACGCCGCTACTACGGCGGCTGCTCCGAGGTGGACAAGGCCGAGGTGCTGGCGATTGACCGCGCCAAGGCGCTGTTCGGCTGCACCTACGCCAACGTGCAGCCGCACAGCGGCGCGCAGGCCAACCAGGCGGTGTTCCTGGCGCTGCTCAACCCTGGCGACACCTTCCTGGGCATGAGCCTTGCCGCCGGCGGCCACCTGACCCACGGCGCCGCACCCAACCTGTCCGGCAAATGGTTCCGTGCGGTCCAGTATGGCGTCGTCGAGGGCACGGGCCTGCTGGACTATGAGGAACTGGAGCGCCTGGCGCGCACCGAAAAGCCGAAGCTCATCATCGCCGGCGGGTCGGCCTACCCGCGCACCATAGACTTCGCCCGCATCCGGCAGGTGGCGGACGAGGTCGGCGCGCTGTTCATGGTGGACATGGCCCACTTCTCCGGCCTGGTCGCCGCTGGCGTCTATCCCTCGCCATTGCCATACGCGCACGTTGTCACGACCACGACGCACAAGACTCTTCGCGGCCCGCGCGGGGGCATGATCCTGTCCAACGACGAGGGATTGGGCAAGAAGTTCAACTCTGCTGTCTTCCCCGGCCTGCAAGGCGGCCCGCTGATGCATGTGATCGCTGCCAAGGCCGTCGCCTTCGGGGAGGCGCTGCGCCCGGAGTTCCGCACCTACCAGCGCGCCGTGGTGGACAACGCTCGGATGCTGGCGGAGACGCTGATGGAGCAGGGCTGCGATATCGTGACCGGCGGCACCGACAGCCACCTGATGCTGGTGGACCTCCGCCCCAAGCGCGTGACGGGAAAGGCCGCCGAGGCCAGCCTGGAGCGGGCGCACATCACCGCCAACAAGAACGCCATCCCTTTCGACCCCGAGAAGCCCGCCATCACTTCCGGCATACGCCTGGGGACGCCCGCCGCCACCACCCGCGGCTTCGGCACGGCGGAGTTCCGCCAGGTCGGGCTGATGATCGGAGAGGTGCTGGACGGCCTCGCCCGGTCCAACGACGGCAGCAACGCCGCAGCGGAGCAGGCGGTGGCGGCCCGGGTGGTGGAGCTGTGCGGGCGCTTCCCGATCTACACCGGCGCGCGGCTGGGCGGCGGGGCGCACCTGCAGGGGTAGCACCCCGTGCGCTGCCCGTTCTGCGGCCACGACGACACGCAGGTGAAGGACAGCCGGCCCACGGATGACGCCGCCGCCATCCGGCGCCGGCGCTTCTGCGGCGGCTGCGGGCAGCGCTTCACCACCATCGAGCGGGTGCAGCTCCGTGAGCTGACGGTGCTCAAGAACGACGGGCGGCGCGTTCCGTTCGACCGCGAGAAGCTTGCCCGCTCCATACGCATCGCGCTCCGCAAGCGCCCGGTCGAGGAGGAGCGGATGGAGCGCATCGTCAACGGCCTGGTACGCCAGTTGGAGGCATCGGGCGAGAACGACATTCCAAGCAAGCAGGTCGGCGAGCTCGTCATGGAAACGCTGAAGGAGGTGGACGCCGTGGCCTATGTCCGCTTCGCCAGCGTGTATCGGGACTTCCGCGAGGCGAAGGACTTCGAAGCCTTCCTTGGCTCCCTCGACGAGCCTACATGACCCGGCATGGATGACGAGCAGCATATGCGGGCCGCGCTGGCCCTGGGCCGGCGCGGCCTGGGCGCGACGTGGCCCAACCCGTCCGTCGGCTGCGTGCTGGTGCGGGATGGCCGCGTGGTGGGCCGCGGCGCGACCGCGCCGGGCGGGAGGCCCCATGCGGAGGCATTGGCCCTCGCGATGGCGGGAACGTCAGCCCAAGGCGCAACGGCCTATGTGACGTTGGAGCCGTGCAGCCACCACGGCCAGACCCCGCCCTGCGCCGACGCGCTGATCGCGGCTGGCGTGGCCCGGGTCGTGGTTGCAGGCGGCGATCCCGACCCGCGCGTGAACGGCGCCGGCATCGCCCGGCTGCGGAGCGCCGGCGTGCAGGTGGTCACCGGATTGCTGGCGGCCGAAGCCGATGCGCATCAGGCGGGCTTCCTGCGCCGCGTGCGCGACGGTAGGCCGATGGTGACGCTCAAGCTCGCTACGACCCTGGACGGACGCATTGCGACGCGCATGGGTGAGAGCCAATGGGTCACCGGCCCGGACGCGCGCCGGGCCGGGCACGCCCTGCGCGGGCGGCACGACGCGGTCATGGTTGGAATTGGCACGGTGCTGGCCGACGACCCCGACTTGACCTGCCGCATCCCGGGCTTCCGGCAGATGCCGCAAGTCCGCGTCGTGCTGGACAGCACGCTTCGCACACCGACGACGGCCCGGCTGGTCGCGACGGCAGCGAAAGCTCCAACCTGGATCGTTCATGGCAGCGGCGCCGACCCGGCCCGCCAGGTGGCGCTGATGCAGGCCGGCGTGCGCCTGTTCGGGACCAGCGCGCCCCGGGTGGACCTGCCGGAGGCATTGCGCCTGCTGGGCGCCGCCGGGCTGACGCGCGTGCTGGCCGAAGGCGGGGCAGGGGTCGCCGCCGCGCTGCTTGCGGCCGGGCTGGTGGACCGGCTGGCTTGGTTCCAAGCCCCGGCTGTCATTGGCGGGGATGGCGTGGCCGCCGTGCAGCCGTTCGGCGTCGCGGGCCTGGATGGGATGCCGCGCTTCACGCGCACGGCGTCGCGCACTTTTGGAGACGACATGCTGACCGAACTGCAGGCCGCCTGATGTTCACGGGCATCATCACCGGCGTGGGCAGCGTCCGCAGCCTGGAGCCGCTGGGCGGCGGGCGGGACATGCACATCGTCGTCGAGTCGCCCTGGCCGGACACCGCCGGCATCGCCGTGGGCGCGTCCATCGCCTGCGGCGGATGCTGCCTGACGGCGGTGGCGGTCGGGCCGGACTGGTTCGCGGTGGACGTGTCCGGCGAAACCCTGTCCAAGACCAAGCTGGGCACCTGGGCGCCCGGCAGCCGCATGAATCTTGAACGCTCCCTCCGCATGGGGGACGAACTGGGCGGGCATATCGTCTCCGGCCACGTGGACGGGCTGGGTCGGGTGCGGTCGGTAGTGTCCGAAAACGGATCGTGGCGGGTGCAGGTCGAGGTGCCGCGCGACCTCGCGCGCTTCATCGCCCCGAAGGGCAGCGTGTCGGTGGACGGTGTGTCCCTGACCGTGAACGACGTGTCGGACGACAAGGCGGGGCACGCGGCCTTCGGCGTGAACATCATCCCGCACACCTGGTCCGTCACCACGCTCGGCACGCTGCAGGCCGGCGACTCCGTCCACATCGAGATCGACATGCTGGCCCGCTACGTCGCGCGCCTGGCGGAGGCGTCATGAAGGCCGCGTCCCTGTCCGACTACCTGGCCCCCGCCGCCGACCTGATCGAGGAAGCGCGGGCCGGGCGCATGTTCATCCTGGTGGACGACGAGGACCGGGAGAACGAGGGCGACCTGGTCATCCCCGCGCAGTTCGCGACGCCCGACGCCATCAACTTCATGGCCCGCCATGCCCGCGGCCTGATCTGCCTCGCCATGACCCGGCAGCGTGTCGAGCAGTTGGCCCTGCCGCTCATGAGCCAGAGCAACCGCACCCGCCACTACACGGCCTTCACCGTCAGCATCGAGGCGCGGGACGGCGTGACCACCGGCATCAGCGCCGCCGACCGCGCCCGCACCATCGGCGTGGCGATCAACCCGGAAAGCGCCCGGGACGCCATCGTGACGCCGGGCCACGTCTTCCCGCTGGTGGCGCGTGAGGGCGGCACCCTGGTCCGCGCCGGGCATACCGAGGCTGCGGTGGACATCGCGCGCCTGGCCGGCCTGAACCCGTCCGGCGTGATCTGCGAGATCATGAACGACGACGGCACCATGGCCCGGCTGCCGGACCTGTGCGCCTTCGCGCAGCACCACAACCTCAAGCTCGGCACCATTGCCGACCTGATTGCCCACCGCCGCCGGACGGAGAAGCTGGTGCGCCGGGTGGAGCAGGGCACGATCAACCACGCCGTCGGCGGGGACTGGCGGCTGCTGGTGTATGCGACGACTTTCGACTATGCCGAGCATGTCGTGCTGGCCAAGGGCGACCTGTCCGGGCCATTGCCGCCGCTGGTGCGGATGCATGCTGTGGACATCGTGAACGACATCACCGGCGGGCCGTCCTGGTCCGCCCTATATGGCTCCATGCGGATGATCGCAGCCGAGGGCCGGGGCGCCGTGGTGCTGATCCGGGACACGCGGCCCACCGCCGTGTCCGACCGGGTCCGTGCCATGTCGGCCAGCCCGCGGCCTGGCGGCTTCCTGCGGGATTACGGCATCGGCGCCCAGATCCTGACGGACCTGGGCGTGCGCGACATGGTGCTGCTGTCGAACACGCGCCGCACCGTGGTGGGGCTGGAGGGCTACGGCTTGAACATCATCGAACACCGGCACATTGACGACGGCACGGCCGGGGAATGAGCACCGCCGACGCGCCGCTGCCCTCAGCACCCATGGTGCCCGGCCCGGCGCCGCGCATCCTGCTGGTCCGCGCGCCCTACTACCGGGACGTGGTGGACGGGATGACAGCCGGCGCCCGCCGCATCCTGGACGCCGCCGGGGCGACGCATGACGTGCTGGACGTGGCCGGCGCGTTCGAGCTGGCGCAGGCCATACGCATCGTGCTGCGCGGGTCGGAGCGGTTCGACGGCTACGTCGCGCTCGGCTGCGTCGTGCGTGGGGAGACCGACCACTACGACCACATCTGCCGGGAGAGCATGGCCGGGCTGATGGCTGTCGCGCTGCAGTATGGCGTCGCGATGGGGACCGGGCTGCTGACCGTCCACGACATCGGCCAGGCCGTCGCCCGGTCCCGCGGCGACGGCCACAACAAGGGGGCCGAGGCCGCTGCGGCGGCGCTGACCCAGGTTGCCGTCATGCGCCGGATGGGAGCGGCCTGATGGCCCAGCGCACGAAGCCGCAAGGCCGCCCCCGCACCGCGTCCCGCGTCGCCGCCGTTCAGGCCCTGTTCCAGAGCGAGCAGAACGGGGAGACCGCCGAGACCGTCATAGACCAGTTCGTCCGCCACCGTCTGGGCGGCATGCCCGGCCCGGAGCACCTGGGCGGCGGCGGGTTCGAGGAAGGGCGGGTGCCGGACGCGCACGTGCCCCTGTTCAACCGCATCGTCCGCACTGCCGTGCTGGAGCAGGACCGGCTGGATCGGCTGATTGCCGCCGTCCTGCCTGCGGAGTGGCCGATGGCCCGGCTGGACCCGGTGCTGCGCGCCCTGCTGCGGGCGGGCGGCGCCGAGCTGTCCATGCAGGATGGCCCGCCGCCGCGAGTCGTCATCAACGAGTATTTGGACGTGGCGCACGGCTTCTTCACGGGGGAGGAGCCGCGCATGGTCAATGGCTTGCTGGACCGCTTGGCACGCGAGCTGAGGCCGGGCGACTTCCCGGCGGAGGCGGCGCAGCCAGCGTGACAGGGGTAAGGTGACGGGGGCGGCATGACGGATGCGCCGGCCGAGTTCGGGCTGATCGCGCGCCACTTTCGCCCCCTCGCCGGGCCGGGGTCGTTGGACCTGCTGGACGACGCCGCGGAGATGACGCCGCCGCCGGGCCGGCAGTTGGTGATAACCGCGGATGCGATGGTGGCCGGCGTCCACTTCCTGCCGGATGACCCGCCGGACACTGTGGGTGCCAAGCTCCTGCGCGTGAACCTCTCCGACCTTGCGGCGATGGCGGCGGCTCCGTTGGCCTACCTGCTGACGGTTTCGGCCCCCCGGGACACGCCGGATGCCTGGTTTGCCGGGTTTGCGGCGGGGCTGGCACGGGACCAGGTGCGGTTCGGCGTCACGCTTCTCGGGGGCGACACGACCAGCACGCCGGGACCGGTGTCCCTGACGCTGACCTGCATCGGCCACGTCGCGCCGGGCAGGGCGCTGCGGCGGACAGGGGCGTCGGCGGGCGACGAGGTCTGGGTGACGGGCACGATCGGCGACGGTGCCCTCGGCCTAGCCGCCCTGCGCGGGCAGGTGGCCGACCCGGAGGGCTGGCTGGCTGGCCGGTATCGCCTGCCTGAGCCTCGCCTTGGGCTGGCGCTGCACGGCATCGCGTCGGCAGGGATGGATGTGTCGGACGGGCTGGTGCAGGACCTGGGCCACCTGTGCCGTCTGGCCGGCCTGGGCGCGGCCATTCATGCGCCGCTGGTCCCCTTGTCGCCTGCCGCCGCCGCAGCCGGGCCGGGCTGGCTGGCCGCGTGCCTAACGGGCGGGGACGACTACGAGCTGCTGCTGGCCGTGCCGCCTGCCCGGGTGCCGGACCTGCAAGCCGCGGCGTCCGCGGCAGAGGTGCCGGTGCGTCGGATCGGCGTCTTCCAGGCCGGGTCCGGCGTGACCGTGCTGGACGGCTCGGGCCATCCGATGGACCTGGGTCGCCCGGGCTGGAGCCATTTCTAGAAACGCCCAATAGAACCTGAACCAGAGTAGGTCCGTGCCGATCTGGTGCGCCTGGCCAAGCCTCTCGTGTCCGATGGCTTGTGGGCGCGCATCGCGCCGTTGCCGCCCCCTGTCCGGCCCCGTCCCAAGGGTGGCCGTCCGCCGGTGCCGCACCGCGCGGCGCTGAAAGCTATCTTGTTCATGTTCAAGACGGGCCTGCCATGGGCATACTTGCCTGCCGAAATGGGGTGCGGCTCCGGCAGGACGTCGCAAACCTCCTATTGGACCAATAATTGGCGGAGCGTGTTGGTGGCGCCCAGAACCCAGTCAATCGGCATGGCGTGGAAGCCCGGTTTCCACACCTCCAGTGGCCCACCGCCTTCCTCACGCAACTTCACGAGCATCCAACCAACCTGAACCATCTGTTCCGCGGAGAACACGGCACCCTCCGCAATGGCGTTCGCAAAGTATGTCCGCGGCCAGTCAACCAGGGTTGCCGCCTATTCCTTGCAGCTGATCGAGATGTCTGGATGGCCGTGCTGGTCCTGAAGCGGCACGACACAGCGGAGCTGGGCTGCCGTCACGGCGCTGCGTGCTCAGTGGGACGCATGACATTGCTGCCGCGCACCGCCTCGCACACCGCCCGCGTCACCTCCGCCGTCGTCGCCGTCCCGCCCAGGTCCGGCGTCACCATCCCCGCCGCGCACACCTCCTCCACCGCCTGCATCAGCTGCCCTGCCGCCCCAGGCTCCCCCAGGTGCTCCAGCATCAGCGACGCCGTCCAGAACGTCGCCACCGGGTTGGCGACGCCCCTGCCCGTGATGTCGAAGGCACTGCCGTGGATCGGCTCGAACATGCTGGGAAATCGCCGCTCCGGGTCCACGTTGCCGGTCGGCGCAATGCCCAAGCTGCCGGCCAGCGCCGCCGCCAGGTCGGACAGGATGTCAGCGTGCAGGTTGGTGGCCACCACCGTGTCTATGCTGCCGGGCTTGCGGACCATGCGGGTGGTCATGGCGTCCACCAGCTCCTTGTCCCAGCTCACGTCCGGATAGTCGGTCGCCACCAGCGCCGCCACCTCGTCCCAGAACACCATCCCGTGCCGCTGCGCGTTGGACTTCGTAACCACCGTCAGCAGCTTGCGGGGCCGTCGGCGCGCGGCGTCGAAGGCATAGCGCATGATCCGCTCCACCCCGCGCCGGGTGAAGATGGCGGTCTCGGTCGCGACCTCCTCCGGGAAGCCGCGGTGAGCGCGTCCGCCGTGCCCGGCGTACTCCCCCTCGCTGTTCTCCCGGACGATCAGCCAGTCCAGGTCGCCTGGGCCGACGCCGCGCAACGGCGACTGCACGCCCGGCAGGATGCGGGTGGGGCGGATGTTGGCATACTGGTCGAAGCCCTGGCAGATCGGCAGGCGCAGGCCCCACAGGGTCACGTGGTCCGGGATGTCCGGCGCCCCCACGGCGCCGAACAGGATGGCGTCCATCCCGCGCAGCCGGTCCAGCCCGTCCGCCGGCATCAGCGCGCCGGTGCGGCGGTAGCGGTCTGACCCCCAATCCAGGTGCTCAACCTGCAGCCGGAACCCGCCGTCCCGCGCCGCGACGGCGCCCAGCACCTCCAGCCCGGCAGAGATCACCTCCGGTCCGATTCCGTCTGCAGGGATCAAGGCGATCTTGTATTCGCGCATGGGACGCATCCGTGATCCGTGTCGCCCCGGCGTGCCACCGACGGCTTGCGCGTGCAAGCCGGGCCGCCCGGCGCCGCGCCAGGCGAACGAGCAAAAGCTTGGCATCGGTTCAAACGATGGCGCGACGGCCCATCGGCGCCACGGTCCGTTAAGACCTAAGCAACTCTATTCCCACAATATGGGACAAGTCTGAAATGCAGGGATGCCGTTTCAGTTTTTGTCAGGTCCGCCCCGGCAACGCGCCAATGTTGGGTCGGACGCAACCGGAGTGGAACCGATGCCGTCTGCGATCCCCGCCAACCTGCCCAGCGCACCGCCAACTGCGGCGTCGCTTGCGTCAGCCGGGTTGCAGCCGGTCGTGCCATACGACGTTCCCGCGGGCGCCAACGTCCTGCATGTCGGGGCCGGGGAGGCGTTCACGACGCTGGCCAGCGCCCTTGCGGCGTCGCGGGACGGCGACGTGCTGCTGGTGGACGCCGGCACATACACCAACGACTTCGCCTACGTCACCGCCAAGGTGTCCATCATCGGCGTGGGCGGCATGGTCAACCTGGTGGCCACCACGGCCCCGGCCAACGGCAAGGCCATCCTGTGCGTGGACAACGACTGCGTGATCCAGAACCTGTCGTTCTCCGGCTGCGCCGTGCCCGATCAGAACGGCGCCGGCATCCGGTATGAGGGCGGCAGCCTCACGCTGCAGAACTGCAGCTTCCACGACAACGAGAACGGAGTGATGTCCGCCCCTGTCGCGGGCGGCACGCTGCTGATCCGGAATTGCGACTTCGGCCACAACGGCAACGGCAACGGCCTGACGCACAACCTGTATGCAGGGGGGATTAAGCAGCTCATCATCGAGGACAGCCGCTTCCACGACGCGGTCGTAGGCCACGAGATCAAGAGCCGCGCCACGATCAACACCATCATCGGCAACGTCATCAGCGACGGGCCGGACGGCACCGCCAGCTACAGCATAGACCTGCCGAACGGCGGCAAGTCGGTCATCGCCGGCAACCTGATCGAGAAGGGGCCGAACGCCGAGAACCAGTCCATCATCCACTTCGGCGGGGAAGGCATCCCCTACGCCGGCTCGTCTCTGCTGGTCAGCGCCAACCAGGTCATCAATGACCGCGGCGCCGCGGCGGTTGGCGTGCTGAACCATACGGCCGTGCCTGTCACCATCACCGGGAACAGCTTCACGCGGCTCGACTCCGCGCGGATTGCCCAAGGGCCGGCACGGCTGTCCGGCAACGTGGACAGTCCCAATGGCGACGGGGCCGGGACGGTCATCGAGGATGCCGTGCTGTCCGGCGTGCTGCCCGGCAACACCCAGGTGTTCACCGACGCGCTCGACCATGGCGTCACGCTCACGGCCAGCGGCACTGCCGCCCAGGGCGGCGCGGGACGCCTGACTGTCCACGCAGTGGCTGGCCACATCATTGTCCAGGGCGGAACAGGCGGCCTGGACTATACCGAAGAGGCCTGGTCCGGCGGCAACCAGATCTCGACGGCGGCTGGCAGCAGCAACTCGATCACGATGTCCGGATTCAATTTGCTGGACAGCCAGGGCACCGACAGCATCGTTTCCGGTCCCGGCAACACATCCGGCCAGATCAGCGGCTCCGCCACCATCCAGGACGGCGCCGGCAACAACCAATGGGGTATCCTGGGCACGGCGCATATTACGGGCCACGGCGGCGCGCCGCAGCTCACCCTGTCCGACACCGGGAGCGCCGTGCTGGACGGCTCGCTCGCGTTCTTCAAGGCGCAGAGCAACGGCGGGGCGCTCAGCTATGACGTGCAGCTCGGCGGCGTGCCTGTACAGGGCAGCATCAGCGGCGGCTACTCCATGTGGGGCAGCAACGGCTTCGTCAGCATCGCGACGGCGGCCGGCCAGGACGGCGCGGCCCTACAGCTCGGGGCCGGGCAGGTGCAGGTCGTCAGCCAGGGGCCTGACCAAATACGGGTGGGGTCCGGCCCAACGGTGATCCAGGTCTGGAGCGCGGCCGACATATACGCCGGCACCGGGCAGTTGTCGGTGTTCAGCCGGGGCTGCTCGGGCGCGACCCTGTGGGGCGCAGGCGGAACCTACGAGATCGCCGGCGACACTGGCGGCGTCACCTACCGCGGCGGCGACCAAGCCAGCACGGTCAAGGCAGTGCTGTCCAACATCACCCTGGTCGGCGGGGCCGGCCTGATGACGGTGGAGGCGGGCGGGCGCCAGACGATCATCGGCGGCGCAGGCGGGATCGTCGTCAACACCAATCCCTGGAGCGGCGACGACCACGTCACGACCCAGGCCGGCAGCACCAACACGGTCTCGCTGAACAACGGCACCATCGAAAGCTGGGGCCAGGACACCATCACCCAGCCCGGCGGCAACAACACCCTGTCCATCCACGGAACCGCCACCATTCAGGGCAGCCCCGGCAACAGCCACATCACCGTGTCCGGGCACGCGACCCTGGCCAGCCGCGGCGGCGACTGGGTGACGGTGCAGCCCGGCGCCACGGCGGACATCACCGCCGGCGCCTACCTCAGTGCCGTCGAGACTGGGGCGACGCTGCGCGTCACCGTGCCGGGTGCCGGCGCGCCGGACGGCACCGCGCTGATCCAGGGCGGCGGGGCATACGTCACGGTGGACAGCAGCCGCGTGCTGGGTGTGGACACCTGGGACGCCGCCGGAACCTCGGTCACGCTGGACGGCGGCACGAGCGTGGTCTGGATGCGCAGCGCCGGCCAGATACACGCCGGCAGCGGGACGGCAACGCTGTACCTGTGCGCCGCAGGCAGCGAAGTCTGGGGCGGCAGCGGCTCCATGACCGTCAACAACTACAGTTGGACGCCCGGCAACCAGCAGACCATCCACGGCGGCGACGGCCCGGTCAGCATCACGGGATGCTGCGGCGATATCACCTACATCGGCGGCGCGGGCGCGGCGTCGCTGGACGGCGCGGGCCGGCACCTCGTGATCCAGGGCGGCAGCGGCGACATCACCGTCGTCAACGCCTGGGCGGATGACATGACCTTCACCGGGGGCAGCGGCAAGGCCGTGCTCAATGTCGGCTGGAAAGGCGGCAGCATCACGTTCGGCACCGGCGACACCGTGGTGAACACCATTGAGTGGGGCGCACCGGTCGCTTACGCGATCCCTGCGGGCGCGGCTGGCACCCAGGTGATTACCGGGTTCCGTCCGGGCACCGACAGCCTGACCCTGATCGGCGCGGGCCTGGCGGGAACGGACGTGAGCGGCGGCACGACCACGCTGCTGACCAGCAGCGGCGCGCATGTCGTGCTGCGGGGGGTTGCGGCCCCGGTGACGCCGGTGTTCCAGGCCGCGCCGCCTCCCGACTCTGTCCCGGCAGTGGTTCCGCCTCTTTCCGTGCCGGTCCCGGCGGACCCTGCGCCGGCCCCGTCCAGCAGCAGTGCCGGATCAGGCTCCTTGGCCGATCCGGCGCCAGCCGTGGCGCGGCTGGCCACGCCTGCTTCCAGCCCCGATGCAGCGCCGGATGCAACGCCGCCGGCGGCGCCCCAGGCTGATCCAGCAGCGGCGTTGTCCGCTGCGCTTGGGGCAACCATAAACGCGCTGTTGGCGGTCCCGGCCTCGGTGCCAGTCCAGGCCCAAGCCTCGCCCCAGGCCGCGGTCACGCTGCCAGCGGCGGCGATGCCGGTCCCGGCGGCAACGGTCCCGGCACCAGACATTGTTCCGCCGCCGGCCGCCGCCCCAGCCCCGCTTGCTGACGCGTCTTCCGCGGCGGCGGCTGCGCCGGCCCCGCAGAGTCTGGTCGCCCCGACGGCAGCTTCGGCTTTGCCGGCATCGCAGGCACCGGCGTCCCAGCCGACAGCATCGCAGGCGGCAGCGGCTGCCTCGACCGTGCCGGCCCATGCCGCCCAGGCGGCCGTGTCCACAGCGGAGACGGATGAGGTGCCGAACCCGGCAGCGTCGTCAGCGCCGGACCCGCAGCCCGCGGCGCCCGCGCCGCAGCCGGCCTTCGCCGTGGTTCAGACGGCGACGGGACAGGCGGACCAGAACATGGGTGACGCCTATGCAGGGCCGGTGTCGTTCCTCCAGCGGCAGTTCATCTGGACGGGCAGCAGCGGCGTTGCAGTGGCCGCCAGCACGCCGGACGTATTCCTGCACGGCGGCGGCGGGGACGATGCTCTTGCGGCCCAAGGCGGCAGCAACGTGCTGGACGGCGGGGCCGGGTCCAACTTCCTGGTCGGCGGCACCGGCGCCGACGGTGGGGCCGACACCTTCTTCCTGGACGGCCGCGGCGGCCAGACCTGGAGCACCATCGTCAACTTCCACCGCGGCGACGCGCTGACCCTGTGGGGCTTCCAGCCCGGCATCAGCACGGCGCCGTGGACGGCCAATGACGGCGCGCCGGGCTACAGGGGCGCGACCATCCATTCGGAACTCGGCGGGGCCGGCACTGGCATCACGGCATCCGCGACCTTCGCCGGGCTGACGACGGATGATGTGCAGAGCAAGTTGAGTGTGACGAGCGGGACGCTGGGCGGGTTGTCCTACCTGAACGTGTCCTACACCGGCTGACCGCAGGCTTCCCGCCCGGCGTTGCGCCGGGCGGGGCCGCAAGCTGGCGTCAGGCCGGGATGCGAAGCACCTGGCCCGGATAGATCTTGTCGGGATCGGTCAGCATGGGCTTGTTGGCCTCGAAGATTGCAGGATACTTGCCCGCATTGCCCATCATTTTCTGCGCGATGCCGGACAGCGTGTCGCCCTTGACGACGGTGTAGAACTTCGGCTCCGGCCCAGCAGCCGCCACCGTGATGTTGTCCTGCACGCCAGCGACCCCGGCGACGTTGCCAGCCGCCAGGATCATCTTCTCCCGCGTTGCGGCATCCGGTGCGGTGCCGGTCAGGGTCACGGTGTCGCCCTGCACCTGCAAGTCCATGCCCGGCGCGTCGAAGCCCAGGCCTTGCAGCTCCGTTTTGATCGCCTCGGCGGGCGGGGTCGGCGGGGCCGGCTTGCTCTCGTCCTGCGTGGCGGCGTGGCCCATGCCGAGCATGCGCCCGGCCGACTTGATGAAGCTGAACATGCCCATGATTGCATCCGATCCTGTTGCAGAGCCGGTGTAACGCACCCGTGAAGCGCGGAGTTGCCACCAGCCGCCCTCAGCCCGTGACGGCGTAGCCCTTCGCCTTCAGGCACTCGCGTATGGCAGGCCGCACCTGGAACGGCGCGCGCACGGGCGAGGCCATCCAGGCCAGCCCGGTCTTGGCATTGCGCTTGTTCACGGCGGTGGTGGATTGCTCCTGGCAGGCGGCCAGGTCCGCCTGGTATGCCGGCCCGGCGCCCTGCACCCCCGGCGCGTAGCTGCTCACGCAGCCCGTGGCGCCCAGCGCCCCGGCAAGAAGGATCATGCGCTTCATGGACGCCATCCAACCGGCTTCGCCGGCCCTGTCAACCAGCGGCGCAGCCCTGGACGCCCGCTTGGCCGCCGCGCTGGCCCTTGCGGCTCAGGCCGCGGCGTTGGCGATGCGGATGCGCCCGCCCGCAGGAGCAGCGCAGGCGACGCTGAAGGGCGCGCAGGACTGGCTGACGGAGGCGGACGGCGCGGTGGAGCGCCTGCTGTCCGACGCGCTGTTGGCATCCTTCCCGTCCGACGGCTTCCAGGGCGAGGAGGGCGGGGCCACCCGCGCCGGCATGCTGCGCTGGGTGGTGGACCCGATAGATGGCACCAGCAACTACGCCCGCGGCGCCGCCCGCTGGTGCGTGTCGCTGGGATTGCTGGATGGGGACGTGCCGGTGCTGGGCGTGCTGGCCGCGCCCGCGCTGGGAGAGATCTTTGCGGCGTGCCAGGGCCAGGGCGCAACGCTGAACGGGGCGCCAATCCGCGCCGCGGCGACGGCCAGCCTGGACCGAGCCATCGTCGAGGTCGGCTGGTCGCCGCGAGTGGATTTGGGAGAGTATCAGGCACTGTGCGCCCGTGTGCAGGCGGCAGGAGCGATGCTGCGGAACGGCGGTTCGGGCGCGCTGGGGCTGGCGGACGTGGCGGCGGGGCGGCTGGACGGGTATGCGGAGCTGCACATCAACCTGTGGGACTGCGCGGCGGCGCTGGCGATCCTGCATGAGGCCGGGGCGGTGGTGACCCGGTTCCTGCCCGGCGGCGTGCGGGGCGGAGGCCCTATCCTGGCGGCAGGGCCGGCGGTAGCGGCAGCACTGGACGCAGTGACCGGCCCGTCATGATCGGCTGACGCCAGGCTGCGGGTTCAGGGCAGGGCCTGGTTAGCCGCGCCCAGTTGCTCGGGAGTCTTGGACGCCGCGGCAGCAGAGACTCCCACCAACTCCGCTGCATCCGCGTGCAGCGCCGCCCGGGATGCGTCCCGGCTGTAGAACATGTGGCCGCCGCCATACACCCGCAGCTCCAGCCGGCCCGGCGGCGCTGTCTCCGGCACCTGGTCCAGCAGCAGCTTGCTGGCGAAGTAGGGCGTCACAAGGTCGGTCAGGCCATGCGCCACCAGCGCCCGCGCGCTGGGATCCAGCGCCAGGTATTGCCGCAGCTCCGTCAGCGCCTCGGGCCGGGTGGACCCGTGGCCGTAGTCCCACTCGCGGGCGATGGTGTCGCTCAGCAGCACGTATTGCCGGGCCGGCGCTCCGTCCGGCTGCCAGTCCAGGCGGGTGCGATATAGATCCAGCATCGCGCCGGTCAGCGGCCCGCGCAGCCCGTCCAGCACCGGGTCGGGCGAGTTGTCGTTGGCGGCGGACGGAAAGGGGTCGGCGGCGGTGATCGTCGCGTCGTAGGGGCTGCCGACCCGTCCGGGGTCGCGGTCCCGCAGCGCCGCGTTCAGGTCCAGCTTGCCCGCCCGGCGCAGCACCAGGGCAGGTTCCATGCCGGTCAGTTCCGCGACCCGGCGGCTCATGCGCCGGGTCGCGTCGGCGTCGTGCTCCCCGCGCACCAGGTCCAGCAGGTAGTCCCCGGCGGCGTAGTCCTCGGCATCCCGCAACTCCGCCCGGCCCGCGGCCCCGCGGGCAGCGGCGGCCAGGGACGGCAACCGGACCACCCAGCGCAGCGGGTCCCACGGCGCGTCCCGCCCGTTGAAGTCCAGCACCGGGGAAATCAGCACCAGGCCGCTGACCCCGACCCCCTGCTGCTCCAGCAGCGCCCGCGCCAGCTTCGGCCCGCGGAAGCCGCCGTAGCTTTCCCCGACGATGAACTTGGGCGATTGCAGCCGCCCCTGCGCTTGCAGCCAGCGATGCACGACGGTGGCAAGCGTCCGTATGTCCCCGTCCACGGACAACATGCCCCGGCGCGCATCGTCCCCGCCAGTAGTGCGGCTGTAGCCGGTGCCGGGCGGGTCCAGGAACACCAGGTCGGTGAAGTCCAGCCAGGTCTCCAGGTTGTCCACCGTGGCCGGGCGGCTGCTGGGCAAGGTGCCGCTCAGGGGCACGCGCCAAGGGCCGATGGCGCCCAGGTTGAGCCAGGCCGAGGACGCGCCGGGGCCGCCGTTGACGGCGAAGGTGACAGGCCGCGTGCCCGGCGCGGCGCCCGCAAGCTGGAAGGCGGTCGTCACCACCTCCGCCTGCGGGGCGCCGGCCGGGTTGGCCAGGCGTGTGGTGCTGACGGTGGCAGTGAAGTCCAGCCGGCGTCCGGGCAGGGCCAGGCTGTGGGTGGTACTGCGGTCTGCGCCGGCCTGGCCCTGGGCGCGGGAGGCGGCGGGGGCAGGAGCCGTATCCTGCGCCGGCGCGGAACCGGGGAGCAGCAGCAGGGCCAGCAACGCGGCGGCCGGGAAGATGCGTGTCATGGAACCTCGGTTCGTGGCGGCCAGCGGCGGTGGGCAGCGCCGGCCCTGCCAGGGCTGCACCGGCACCGCATCGGGGCCAATCTCAATACTCGAACTGGTAGGTCAGCCCAACTTGGTTCCCACCCTGCCCGGTGCCGACGTCGGTCTCCGCCTTCAGCCCCTTCGTGATGTCTATCTGCACCGTCGCCTGCGTCTGTCCGCCCGTCGTGCCCTGCTTCGCGCCGACATAGACGCCGTTGCCGACGTAGCGCCCGGCTTCCAGCGACGGCCCGCTGCCCGCGCCCGTGCCAGACCCGCCGCCGACCGACAGCCGGTCCAGGCCCAGGCCGCGCCGCACGCGCTCCAGCGGGTTGCCCAGGCCGCCGCCCACGCCGGTCAGGTCGGCCACCGCGGCGGCGATCTCCGCCAACTGGAACGGTCCCAGCTCCTTCGCGCTGCGCTTGAACAGCAGGTAGGCCAACACCTCGTCCTGCGGCAGGTCGGGCACGCTGGTCAGCTTGATGACGGGTTTGCTGGCGTAGCCGGTGATGCCCAGCGTCGCCGTGACGGACCCGGCGGTGCTGTCGGCGGCGAAGTCCAGGGTCGGGTCTATCTTTCCCGTGATGCCCGTCCCGTCGAAGCCGACCTTGCCGCGCGTGAAGGTCAGCGTCGTGCCGGCCACGCTAATGGTGCCGCGCCGCATCTCCAGCCCGCCCGCAACTTGCGGCGCGGCGCTGCTACCGCGGATGCGGAGGCTGCCGGATAGCTCGGCATCCACGCCGCGCCCGCGCACGAACACGGCGCGGGGCACGTCCACTGCAAGGTCCAGCCCGATGGCCCCGCCGCCCGGAGCCGCCGCCGCGGGGGGGCGCTGGCCGGGGCGGCGCACGTCCAGCACGGCAATGGCCGCGGGCAGGCGCTCGGGAATGCGGATTTCCGCCCGCTGCACCACGATGCGGCCCGCGGCCTGCAAGGCGGCAGCCGGGCCGCGCAGGGTCAGGTCTGCGTCCAGGTCGGCGGTCAGCCGGTCCGAGGCCAGCGGCCTCGCGTTCCGGAGCGTGACCGCCAACTCCACCGGCAGCCCCGGCGCCAACACGCCCACGGTGCCGCTTGCCGCTACCGTGCCTTGCCCGGCGCGGCCCTGCAGGCTCACAAGCCGCACGGTGTCGCCGTCCGCCCGCAGCGTGGCCGCGATGTCGGTGACGCGCACGCCCTGGCCGAAGTCCTGCAGCTCCCCGCCCGCCAGCGTCGCCGTTCCTGCTACCTTGGGGGCAGCAGCGGTCCCGGTCACGGCGGCGTCCAGCTGCACGCGTCCCCGTGCCCGACGCCCGCCCGCGGTCAGCACGGGGTCCAGCACGGCCAGCTCCACGCCGCCGGTGGCGCGCAGGCTTAGCGCACCAGCCCCCAAGGGCGCCTGGCCTGCCACCGCAAGCTGCACCGCGCTTCCCGCAGCAATGCGCGCGTCCACCCGGGCCGTGCCGCCGGCCAGAACAATGGTCCCCGCCAGGTTCGCTGCCGGCAGCGCCCGGCCCGGTCCGGCGCGCAGCCGCACGCCGTTCGCCGCCACCCGGACCGTGCCGGACGGCTGCGCGGGCGTGCCGGTCAGCTTCGCATCCACCTGCACCGACCCGTCCGCCGCCAGGTCGGGCGCGAAGGCGGCGGCGATGTCGGCCGGCGCCCGTAGGCTGGCCGTCACGTCCAGCGCGGGGGAGAGGCGCCCGGCAACCTCCAGAACCGCCGTCCGCAGCCCGATCCGCAGCCGGTCCACGGCAACGCCGTCGCCGAAGCGCACCGCTGCCGGGGCCAGCAGGCGCAAGGTCTCGCCCTTGGCTGTGGCCTGCAAGTCGGAGAGGGCGACCTGCTTGCCAGGCACGTTCACGACCGCCGCGCTAGTTACCGCCGCGTCCGTCCCTGAGATGCGCAGCGCCGCCGAAGCCTTGACCGCCAGCGCCTCCTGCGGACCCGACAGTTCGACCTTGGCCGAGCCGGAAGCGCCGCCGGCCTCAATGCCGTCTGCCGAAACTTGCGCCTGCACGACCGGGCGCGTGGTGGGATCGGCGATGCTTGCGCGCACCTGCAGCCGACGGACGCGGTTGCCGGGCACGCCGGCATCCCGCGCCTCCGCATCCAGCCGCGCCGCGCCCGCGTCCAGGTGCAAGTCCGCGGTGATGCCGCCGGACAGCGTCTGCCCGGCCAAGGCGTCCAGGTCGGCCAGCCGCGCCATGCGGAGCCTCACGTCGCCCTGCGGCACGTTGGCCCCGGCGGGCAGGGTCAGCGCGCCCTCCCCATGCAGGCTGCGCCAGTCCAGGCGGGCGATGGTGGCGTGCAGCGCGCCGTCGCCGTCCCGCCGCGCATCCAGCGCCAGCCCGAGCGGGGCGCCCAGCAACTGCCCTTCCGCCTCGGCGTGGCCGGACGGCGCGCCGGGCAAGCCGTCCAGGGCGAGCCGCAACGTGACCGGGCCGTGCGGCACGCCGGGCGCGCCCACGTCGCCCGCGACCGTCGCGGCCACGGACAGCGCGTCTGAGGTGCCGCCCGCGCGGCCCTCGGCCCGGACGGCGCCGGTCAGGGTGGGGGCAACCACCGACAGGTCGGATAACGCGGCCTTGTAGTCCGCCTCCAGCTTACCCGCCTTGCTGCTGCCGTGCGCGGAGAGGCTGAGCGTCTTGCCCGCAAGCTCCAGCCGGGTCAGCGCCAGGTCCGCCCCGGCAATCTCCGCCGTCACGCCCAGCTTCGCGTCCTGACCGATCAGCGCCGGCACTGGCGCCAGGCCTGCGGTCACGGAGAACGTGCCGTCCAGGGCCAGCCTGGTCACGCCGCCTGCGACCGCCGCAGTGACGTGCGCCGCGGTGCGTCCCCGAAGGTCCACGCCGCCCAGCGCCGCGAAGGGCTGCAGGTCCGGCGCTGTCACGTCCGCTGCAACGGACAGGTCGCCCCCGGTCCGCGCCGTCCCCTTGGCAGTCAGCAGTGGGTGGGACAGCGCGAAGGCGACGGGCCGGGCGGGGTCGTCAAGCCGCACATCGGCGTCCAGCAGCACCGGCGCGGCCGCGAGCAGGTCCGGAGCGGAGCCGGGCAGGCGTACACCCTCGGCGGCCGCATGCAGGCCGACCCGGCCTGCGTTGCCCTCAATGTCCGCCGTCAGTCGGCGCAACGCGGCGCCCGCGGCTTGCAGGCCGTCCACGCGTAGGGTGCCCTTAGCATCCGGCTTCGTGAACGGGCCGCGCACGTGGGCCTGCAAGTTGACGGCCTCCCAGGACACGTCCGCCCGCGGCTGCATGGCAGGGGCGCTGCCGGTCACGTCCAGGTCGGCCGCGCGTCCGTCCAGGTCCAGCGTGCCCCGCGCCTCCGCCCGCAGCGGGCCGGCTTGCAGAGTCAAAGTCGTTGCAGCGCCGGTGCGCGGCCCATCCAGCCCGGCATGCAGCGTGATCGGCCCCAGGGCGGGCAGGGATGCCAAGTGCGCCACCAGTCCGCCTTCCGGCTCCTGCATGTCCAGCGTCAGGCCGATGCGCGCCGGGTCAATGCTGGCCTTGGCGGCGTAGGCTCCGCCGCCGTCCAGCCGCTGCAGGCGAAGGTCGGCGCTGCCGGCCTGCAAGGAGGTCACGTCGGCGCTGCCGTCCACGGACAGCGCGGCTGCGACGCCAGCGACGGGGGCGCCGACCTCCAGCCGGTCCACCCGGATGCGCCGGGCGACGACCTGCACCGGCAAGGTGAACGGCTTGCTGTCCGCCGCCGGTCCGGCGGGTGCGGGCGCGACGACGGGCAGGCGCGGCACCTGGACCCGGGCGGCTTGCAGCAGGTCCACCTTCGCCCGCTGGCGCGCCAGCGCCAGGGGCGACCAGTCCAGCACCACCCCGTCCGCCACCAGCCAGGCGCCCTGGGCGTCCCGCACCTCCAGGTGCGCCAGGCGCAGGCGGTCGGGGAAGCGCCCGTGCAGGCCCTCGATGACCACCTGGCCGCCGGTCAGCCGCCCGATAAGCTGCTCGGCAGCCACCCGGCCCGGGCCGATGTTCAATCCGATGAGCAAGACGGCCGCCAGCAGCGCCGGAACGCCCAGCAGCAGCGCCACCAGCCACACCCCGATCTTGCGCGCCCGCCGCATCAGAATGCCTGTCCTATGCCGATGTAGGCCTCGAACGCATCGTCGCCGGGCCGCTTGTTGAGGGGGACGGCAAGGTCCACCCGGATCGGCCCGATGGCGGTGTAGTAGCGCGCGCCCACGCCGGCCCCGGCGCGCACGCCGCTGTCCCCGCTGCCCCGAATGCGTCCGGCAAGCAGGGGCGGCACGCCGCCGCTGGTGCCGACCTGCCCGGCATCCGCGAACACCACGGCCCCGAAGCTCTCGCCGATGCGCTGCCGGAACTCGACCGTGGCAGCCGCGACGTAGGTGCCGCCGGTGGGCCGGCGGTCCAGGAACTGCGGCCCGATGGACTGATACTTGTAGCCCCGCACCGTGCCGCCCCCGCCCGCATACAGCCGCTGGTCCGGCGGCAGGTCGAACACGTTGGCCCCCTGCACCGTGCCCACCAGCCCCCGCAACGCCAGGATGCTGCGCCCGGGGGCACCAAGGTTGAAGTAGGTTGATCCCTGCAGCTGCACGATGGTGAAGTTGCTGCTCAGTCCCGCCAGGGACGCCGTGGGCGTCACGGTGGCCGCCGCCTTGATGCCGTGCGTCGGCTCGAACAGCCCCTCCGTGCCCGTGCTGTCGTAGCGCAGCCCGACCGGAAGCTGGGCGAGCGTGTAGTCCTGCGACACGCCCTGTTGCAGGATGCGCGCCTGCTCACCCTGCACGCCCACGCTGGCCGTCCAAACCTGGGAGAACTTGCGGCTGAGCGTCGCCCCGGCCAGCGCCGCAGTCCGGTCGTAGGCGTCCAGGCTCTCCTTGATGCCCTGCACGTTGACCTGGATGTTCTGGTTGCGCGCCCACACGTCCGGCTTCACGAAGGCCGCTGTCACATTATAGCCCTGGCCGCGGCTGGCGCTGCCGCCAAGCTGCGTCACTGCCGCGCCCAGGTTGAGCTGCTCCGCCTGGCCGAACAGGTTGCGGTGCTGCCAGGTCACGCCGACGCTGGCGCCCAGGTCGGTCGAGAAGGCGGCGGTGACGCCGACCGCCCGCCGCTTGCGCTCCGTCACCTCGAAATCCAGCGGCAGGTCGCCGGCGGCGTCCAGCCGCTCCGCCGCGCGCGCCCGCACGGTGGCGAACACGCCCAAGGAGGCGAGGTCCTGACGTGCCCGCTCGATCTCGTCGGGGTCGAAGCGTTCGCCGGGATGGACCAGCAGGCGGCGGCGGACGAAGGCCGGGTCCACCCGTTCGGTCCCGTTGATGCCGATGGGGCCGAGGTTGACCTGCGGACCCGCCTGAACCTTGTAGGACACATCCAGCGCCTGCGCCGCCGGGTCCAGGACGGCGACGGGCGCGTCCACCTTGGCCAGCGCATGGCCGCTGCGGCGCAGGGCGTCCAGCACGCGCGCCTGGGCGGCCAGCACGTCGGCGGCGACGGCGGGGGCGCCCGGCTCCAGCCTCAGGGCCGCCCGGCCTTCGGGCGGCACGTCGCCATCCAGGGCGACGCGGCGCAGGCGGAACACCGGGCCGGGCTGGATGGCGACGTCCACCCTGACGGGGGCCGACGCCCGCTCCAGCAGCGTGGGCAGGGCCGGGTCGTCCAAGTCGCGCCCGGCGATGCGGATGGCGACCTTGGCGCCGTAGTGGCCGTAGCTGTTCAGCGCCGTCATCAGCCGGCCTGCATCGTCCCGCGCCCGCGTCACGAGCGCGAAGGGACCAGCCGGGCCGGACTCGCGCAGGGTCAGGAGGTTGCTGCTGTCGCGCAGCGCCTGGTCCAGGGCGCCGTTGCCCGTCGCGGCGAGTTCGACCGTGTAGGGCTGCGGGTCCGCGCCGCGGGCGGCATGGACTGCAAGCAGCGGCGCGGCGAGCAGGGCCGCCGCGGTCAGCGCGGCATGGCGGGGGATGCGGCGGCTCATGCGGTCGTATAGCGCCGGCAGGGCGGCAGCGGGCTACACGGGATCGTGGGTTCGTCCCCAAGCTGTCACGCCGGCGTCGTTGTTCCGACACGCGGCGCGCTGTATCCCGGCATCATGAAGCTCCCGATGCGCCGAGTCCGCCAGCCCGGCCTGATCACCGTCCCGCCCAGCCCGGAGGCGCCGCGTTTCTCGGGCCGCCGCCCGGTGCGCGCGGTCCGGCGCGGGGTCACGATCCTGCTGTGGACCGTGCCGGTGGGACTGTTGCAGGCGGCGATGCTGATGCTGCCGGGCCGGGGCAAGGTGGTGGTGGCGCGGCTGTACTGGGCCAGCCTGTGCGGGCTGATGGGGATGCAGGTCCGGGTGGTCGGCACGCCCGCCCGGCGGCTGGACGGGCGCCCGGTGGTGTTCGCGTCCAATCACTCGTCCTGGCTCGACATCCTGACGTTGGGTGGCACGCTGGAGGCGTGCTTCATCGCCAAGCAGGAAGTCGGCGCCTGGCCGCTGGTCAGCACCATCGCGCGGCTGGGCCGCACCGTGTTCGTCAGCCGGCGGGCGCGCAACACCCTGCACGAGCGGGACGACATGCGCGCCCGGTTGGACGCCGGCGACAGCCTGATCCTGTTCCCGGAGGGCACCAGTTCCGACGGCTCCCGCGTGCTGCCGTTCCGGTCGGTGTTCTTCTCGGTCGTGGACGCGCGGGCGGGGTCGCCGCGCCCGATGGTCCAGCCGGTGTCGGTGGTCTATGACCAGTTGGCCGGACTGCCGATGGGCCGGGCGAGCCGCCCGGTGTTCGCCTGGTATGGCGACATGGACCTGGCCAGCCACTTCTGGCGCTTGGCGCAGCACCGCGGGCTGCGGGCGACGGTGCTGCTGCATCCGCCGATAGACCCGGCGGCCTACCCGGACCGTAAGGCGCTGGCGCTGGCGGTGCAGCGGATCGTGGCCGATGGCGCGGCGACCCTGCGGCAGAACCGACCGGTACGGGTGATTGCGCCCGTGCCGGACGCCGGGGCGGAGGCGGCGTTCGCGTAGGGACACCTGCTCCCTCTCCCGGAGGGAGAGGGAGCAGCGGCGCTATTTTCAAGCTGTTGGCCAGGAACCCCCGCAGGCGCTCGCTTTGCGGGCGGGCCAGCACTTCGCGCGGGTCGCCCTGCTCCTCAACGGCACCCTTGTGCAGGAATGCGCTGGTCGGCTCGTCGAACAGGATCACCTCCGGCTCCGTCGCCAGCGCGCGGGCGATGGCGACGCGCTGCTGCTCGCCGCCTGACAGGTGGTCGGGATAGGAGGTCAGGCGGTGGGCGACGCCCACGCGCTCTAGATAGTGATGCGCGGTCCCGCGCCTCGGGCTTGGGCCGGCGCAGCGCCTGGCGCGGCGCTTCCATCACGTTCTCGGCCGCCGTCATGTGCGCGCACAGGTTGAAGCCCTGGAACGCCCTCGCCACCCGGGTCCGCAGGCGCTGCAGCTGCCGGGGGTCGGCGGCCTGCAGCGGCCCGCCGCGTCCGGGGCGGAGAGCGAGATCCTCGCCGGCAATGCTGATCGTGCCGCGGTCCGGGCGCTCCAGCAGGTTGAGGCAGCGCAGGAAGATGCTCCTCCCTGATCCGTACGAGCCGATGATGCTGACGACGTCGCCCCCGCACGCCTGCACGGACACGCCGCGTGGCACCTCGACCAGGCCGAAGCTCTTGCGGACGCCCTAGGCCCGCAGCTTCTCGGGAGGCTTCGTCACGGGCTGAGCAGCTTGCCGCTGCGCCGCGGTTCGGTCCCGGCGATCTTGCCGATGCGGCCTCCGGCTGGCGCGTAGCGCGTCGGCCGGCGGGAGAACAGCAGGCCGGCCGCCTGCGCCAGCACGGGCGTCCGCTGGCCGGTGGCGGCGTCCACCATCTCCGCCACGACCTCGCCGGCTTCCACCCGGTCCCCATGCGTGCATCGGTATGCGATGACCCCGCCGACCGGCGCCACCACCGGCTCCACCGCCGCAAGCGGCGTGGGCGCGCATACGGCCGGTGGCAGCGGCGGCGGCTCTCCCGCGACGGCGCCCAGGTGCCTCAGCGCGCCGAGCAGCGCCTGGGCGTCGGCGCCGGCCAGGGCGTCATCCACGTCGGCCCGCCCGCGCAGCTCCACCGTCACCGCCATGCAGCCCGGCGGCAGGGGATGCCCGGGGAAGCGGGCCCGCAGCGCCGGCCCGGTCCGGCTGCACGCCTCGTCGAACGGATCGTCCCCGCTTTCGTCCGCCACCAGCACGGCGTCCGCGCCCAGCAGCCGGGCCAGGGGCATGGCGGCGCCGGCGGTTGCCGTGTGCGTATAGAGGTGCATCGTCGCCTGCCCGTCGCAGTGCAGGTCCCAGACGAAGTCGGCATCAATGGCCAGGCGCAGCAGGGCGCGGCGCAGATGATCCTCAGGCGTCACCGCCGGCAGCGCCGCCGCGGCATCCCGAAGCGCCGCCCGCGCCAGTTCGCCGTTCGCGGCCTCGTCCTGGCCCAGCCGGCCTGCCAGCGCGTCCCCCGCCGGCTCCCACAGGCGGGGGTAGCCGCGGTTGTAGTTCATCCCGTCTGCAAGGCTGAACCGCCCGATGGCGCCGCCCAGCACCCACTGTCCCAGCCCGAGCGGGTTGGCGAGCGGCAGCACGATGACCTCTCCGACCACATCCGCCTGGGCCAGCAGGGCGCACAGGTGGTGGGCGGTCAGCACGCCGGGCATCTCGTCCGCGTGCAGGCCGGCCTGGATGTGGACCTTGGGCCGTGCGCCGGGCGTCCCGTAGCGGCGCACCAGCAGCTCGTGGCGCGTGCCGGCGCTGCCGGGGAGGGGAACCGTCTCCGGGGTCATGCCGGCAGCATCGTCGGGGCGGCCTCGGCGCGCTCGGGCGCAAGGTGGCGCAGGCAGCGCCGTTCCAGCAGCCGGAAGCCGCCGACCAGCAGGAAGGTCAGCGCGAGTTGGACTGCGCCCACGGTCCCGAACGCATCCGTCGCCACGATGTGGTCCTCACAGGCATCCCGCGCCACCCGCGTCAGCTCCACCAGGCCGACGGTGCTGGCGAGCGAGGTCGCGTGCAGCATCAGCACGACCTCGTCGCCGCATCGCGGCAAGGCCCGGCGCAGCGCGCCCGGCAGCAGGATGCGGCGCAGCACCGTGGGCTGCCCTCCACGCCGACGCGCAGCTTGGCGGGGGCCTGGGCGTGTGCCGCCAGGGGAAGCAGGAGGGCGGTGGCAAGGAGGGGTCTGCGAAGCATGTCGGTCTTTCCGCTTGTAGGACGTTGCCGGCCACGATGAGAGCCAGCGCCGCGTCGCGCAACCTGGCATCGTCATTCTGCAACCCGGCAGTGCGGCTTGCCGTAGAGGGGAATGGAAAAGGGAGCCGCTGCCATGCCGAGCCGCCACTGGCCGACCTTCGCCGCGCTCACCGCGGTCCTGCCGGGCTGCGCGGTGCTGACCGCGGCACCGCCGGGGGTGGAGGTGGCAGGGGTCGAACTGCGCAGCGCAGGCTTGCTGAACGAGATCCTGGGCGTGACCCTGTGCGTAACCAACCCGAACGACGCTGAACTGAGCTTCCGCCGGGTGAACGTGGCGGTGGACGTGGCCGGTGCGCCGCTGGCGGAAGCGGTCAACGAGGCGCCAGTGCGCCTGCCGCCGCGCGTCTCCGTGCTTGCACCCGTCACGGTGGTGCTCACGCACCGCAACCTGGAAGCACAGATCCTGTCCATCGTCCGCAGCGGGGTGCTGAGCTTCCGCGTGCGTGGGTCGGTGCAGTTGGATGGCCCGCTTGGGTTGACGCTGCCGTTCTCCCGCAGCGGGCGGCTCGATGCCGCAAGCGGTGCGGGCCTGCTGGCTGATGCCGGCGCGAAGGCGGGAACCCGGTGCGGTGGGCAGCCGTGACCCGGCCGCTGGCCTGACCAGTGATGGCGGCTGATCCCGCTCCAGACGGGCCTTTGCTGCCGGAAGGGCAGCGCAGGTCCAGGGATGGTTGGCTCATGGCTGCGCGCGTGGCCGTGTTCGTGGCCGCCGCGGGGGGCGTGAGCTGTGCCGTGCTGTTCCTGTGGAGGCCGGTCGAGGATTTGCTGTCTATCCATAGAACAGGCTGGTTCGACGGAGTTGCTGAGATGCTGTTGTCGGCGGTCGTGTCAGGCGTTGTGTTCGGGATCGTGGCCGCCAGCCAGGTCGGACGCGGACGGCAGGACGCCGCGACCCGGTGGGGCTTGGGCATCGGCGCCGGGGTGGGCACCCTCGTCGTATGCGCCTTCTTCCTCACGGCCGTGCTGCCGCTTCTTCAAATGGCAGCCGCCTTGGTCTGGTGACCAGCCTGCCGACGTCGGAGCGGCGGCACAGGGCCGGCTAGCCCAGCCGGTAGTCCAGCGCCGCCGCGGACAGCGGCTCCGCCCCGCGGTCTCCGATCACGCTCGTGCGCCCAAGGGTCATGGCCAAGCCCGATATCGCATCGAAGACGATGATGTGGACGAAGAACACCATGCCAGGCGCGGCCTCCAGCACGTTGCCGGAATGCAGCATCGGCCAGTCCATCCAGTTGGGCGCATAGACCGCGCCCAGGCTGTAGCCGCAGGCGTTCATGCGGGCATCGCGCCACCCGGCGCCGTCCAGCACGCGGGCGTGGGCGTCGAAGGCGTCGCCCACCGGGCGGCCCGGGCGCAGCGCGTCCTCTGCGGCCAGCAGGGCGTCGGCGCAGGCGGCGTGCAGGGCAGGCAGGCGGGGATCGGGGCGCCCGACCTCCAGCGTGCGCATCAGGCAGGCGTGGTAGTGGCGGTAGGTGCCGGCGAACTCCAGTGTCAGGCGGTCGTCCGCGTCCAGGTGCCGGCGTCCGGTGTAGTAGCGGCACATGAGCGCGCCGGGGCCGGAGCCGATGATGAATTCGTTCGCCGGGTCGTCCCCGCCGCCGCGGAACACGGCGGCGTGCATGTCGGCCAGGATGTCGCCCTCCCACGCGCCCGGGCGGGTGGCGGCGCGGGCGGCGTGCAGCGCGTCGTCGGCCAGGGCCGCGGCCCGGCGGACATGGGTCAGCTCCGCCGGGGACTTCACCAGGCGCAGCCGGGTCACGAGGTCGGAGGCGTCGTGCAGCGGGCACACCCCGTCCAGCGCCGCGGCCAGGCGCTGGCCGTTGCGCGCGGTCAGGCCGTAGCTGTCCCATTCCACGCCCAGCGCGCGCCCGTGCAGGCCCATCGTGCCGAGCATGTCCCGGAGCGCGCCGGCCGGGTCGGCGTCCGGGGCGTCCACCCAGATGCGTACCTCCTCGACCACGCTGGCGAATTGCGCCTGCAGCCGGTCTGGCGCGCGGGTCAGCAGCGCCATGCGGCCGCTGGCGTGCAGGACGATGCACTGGAAATAGACGTAGCCGAAGGTGTCGTAGCCGGTGAGGTAGTACTGGCTCTCGGGCCGGAACAGCAGGAGGGCGTGCAGGCCGCGGCGCTCCATGCCGGCGATGGCGGCAGCGCGGCGGGCGGCCAGCTCATCGAGGGAGAAATGAAGGTTTCGGGTGGGCGGCATAGCTTTGGTCTCCTGCCGTTTGTGCCCTGCCTGACCCTGATCCCGTTTGCGCGCAAGGTGCCGGCGCGATCAAGCCCACCATCCCAGCCTGGGGCAGCCCAGCCAATCAAGCAGCGTTCGTGGACCGGCATCTGCCGCTGGGCGTCTGATGCGTGCTCTGAGGCCACGCCGACCGGATGTGCCCGGTCCCGAACGCATCATGATCTCCAACGCGCCTGCCGACTCTCGTCCGCTCACCATACGCCCAACCACCTCAAGCCGCCGGGCAGGGCGGCCGCCGCGTAATCCACTTGCAGCACGCGCCGGCGTGCGGGGCGTGTTGCGGGGGCGGATGCGTGAAGGATCGGTGTTGAATACAGCCAGACATCTCCGGCATCGGCCAGGCAGGCCGCGGTGCCGCATCGTGCGACGACGCCGGGCACATCGGCCTCGGCGATCCGGCCCAAGCGGTGCGACCCCGGTGCCACCAGCAGCGGCGCATTCTCCGCCGGCGCTGGGTCCAAATGCACCCGCAGCGTGACCATCTCCGCAAGAACGTGGACTGGCGGGGCAACGTGATGCATCCCGTCCTTCACCGTCCAGGGACCGAATCTTGGCACGTCCAGCCGTTCCCGCACGGCCACGGTGCGGTCTTGGTGCCAGGCTAGCGCCCAATTGGACGCAGCGGTCTTGTCGAACAGGATGGCCCGCACGGGCTGGCAGCCCGGCCCAAGCGCCAAGGCCGCCACGGCGCCCACCGCACCAGCCGGGTCCAGCAACGGGCGCAGTTCCGCGATGCCTTGCAGCCGCAGTCCGGCGCGGGCGCTTGGCAGCGGCGCAAGCGCCGCCTCGGCTGCATGCAGTGCGGCCGGGCCAAGTGCGGCGGCCATCCGCTGTGCGCCGTCGCGCGCGAAATCCAGGTCGGTCAAGGCTGGCGCTCCGCTGCAGGGTGGCCCGGTGCGGGGCCAGGGTGCAGCCTGAACTTGGCATGGCCGCGACGTCATGCGAACCGGGCCATGCGAGGGGAGGGGATGCATGGGCAAGCGCGGCTCCATCGCGGTGCTGCTGGCGTGCGAGGTCGGGGCCATGGGGGTGTGGTTCGCCTCCGCCGTCGTGGCCGCGCTGATCCGCGGGAAGGCCGGCGATGTCCCGGGTGTGGCCTGGCTGACCGCGGCGGTGCAGGCCGGGTTCGTGCTGGGCACTGCGGGCAGCGCGGCGCTTTCCTTGGCGGACCGCTTCGACCCGCGCCGGCTGTTCGCGGCGTCCGCCCTGACCGCGGCAGCGGCGACGGCGGCGCTGTCGGTCCTGCCGCCGGTTGGCCCGGCGCAGGTGCTGCTGCGGCTGCTGACCGGGATGTGCATGGCGGGCGTGTATCCCGTGGGGATGCGCCTGGCCGCGACCTGGGCGCGGCCCGGACGCGGCGGAGACCTGGGCCTGCTGGTCGGGCTGCTGGTGGGCGCGCTGACGCTCGGCTCCGCCGGGCCGCATCTGCTGGGCGCGGTGCCGGGGCTGGACTGGCGGGGGGTTTACCTGACCTCCGCCGGGCTGGCGGCGGCGTGCGGCCTGGGCATCGGGCTGTGCGGCCTGGGGCCGAACCATGCGCGGGCGGCGCGGGTGGACGTGCGGCGCATGGCGCAAGCCTGGCGCAGCCGGCCCCTGCGGCTGGCCAACCTGGGATACCTCGGCCACATGTGGGAGCTGTACGCGATGTGGGCGTGGCTCGGCCCGTTCCTGCTGTCCTCCTTTACCGCAGCCGGCGTCGTGCAACCCGGCGTGCGGGCGGAGGGGGCGGCATTCGCCGCCATCGCGCTCGGCGCCGCAGGGGCCTGGGGCGGCGGGGCGCTGGCGGACCGGGTGGGGCGCACCCGCGTCACCGCCGGGGCGATGCTGACCAGCGCCGCCTGCGCGCTGGGCATCGGCTGGCTGCATGGAAGCGACCCGGCGCTGGTCGTCGCGGTTGCCCTGGTTTGGGGCGTGGCGGTGATCGCCGACAGCGCCCAGTTCTCCGCCGCCATCGCGGAGCTGGCGGACCCGGCCTCGGTCGGCACCTTGCTGACCTTGCAAACCTGCCTGGGCTTCGCGCTGACGCTGGTCAGCATCGGGCTGGTGCCCACCGTGGTGGGCTGGGCCGGCTGGCCCGGTGCGTTCACGATGCTGGCCGCCGGGCCGTTGCTGGGCGCCGCCGCCATGACGCTGCTGCGGGCCGACCCTGCGGCGGCGCGGCTGGCCGGAGGCCGGGGCTAGGCCCTACGCTGCCCACGTAGCATTGGGGGCAGGAGATGCAGCTTTACGGGACGAGAATGTCCGGCAACTGTTGGAAGGCCGCCGTGATCCTGGAGCTGACCGGCCGTGCTTACGTGTGGCACGAGACGGACAGCAACGCCGGGGCAACGCGCACACCCGCCTTCCTCGCGATCAACCCTGCCGGCAAGGTGCCCGCCCTGGTGATGGAGGACGGTGAGGTGCTGACCGAGAGCAACGCCGTCCTGCTGCACTTCGCCGAGGGCACGCCCTGGCTGCCGCCGCCGGGCATGGTCCGCACCCGCATCCACGAGTGGCTGTTCTTCGAGCAGTACAGCCACGAACCCTACATCGCCGTCGCCCGCAACATACGCGCCTGGCGGCGGGAGGCGCACCTGAACGCCGCGCGCCTGGCCGACTGCGACGTGCGCGGCGCGGCGGCGCTGGACATCATGGAGCGGCGCCTGGCAACGCACCCCTGGCTGGCCGGGGACGGCCCGACCGTCGCCGACTTGGCGCTGTTCGCCTACACGCACCGTGCGGACGAGGGCGGGTTCGACCTGGCCCGCTGGCCAGGCGTGCAGTCCTGGGTGGCGCGGGTCGTTGCCCTGCCGGGGATCACCACGCTCCCCCGGGCGGCAAGCTGAGCCGGGCGCGCGGCCTGCCGGGTCAGGACAGGGTGGCCAGGAACCGACGCCGGTCCGCGTGGGTTCGCAGCACGGCAACCTGGCCTTTGAAGCTGCTGGTGGCGGTACGCAGGCTTGTCCGGTGCGTCTGGTTCCAAGACCAGGCAAAGCGCAGGAAGGCTGGATCCATCCGCTCCGGGCAGCCTGTCGCGGCGTCGGCGCGGACGCGGCCCCAGTGGGCCAGGGTGCGGGCGACGATCCGCGGCAGGCAGACCCAGGCCGGCGCATCCAGGTGGACCAGCGTGTCGGCCGTTGCCAGGCGCGGCGCCAAGGTTCCGGTGTAGTTGCCGTCCATGACCCACCCGGGCAGCGCGGCGATCCGCTCCACCTCGGCCCGGAAGGCGTCGGGGGGCGTCTTGACCCATCCGGCCTGCCAGTGGGCCTGATCCAGATGGAACACCGGCAGGCCCAGCCGGGCGCCGATCTGCCGGGCCAAGGTGGACTTGCCGCTTCCCGGCGGACCCAGGACGGCGACTCGGCGCACCCGCTAGGCCCGCCGCCGGGCGGGGAGGCGTTTCATCGGCCGCCCAGGGGCGTCAGGGCGCATCCATCCCCAGCACCTCGCCGGTGGCCAGCACCGCCGCGGCGCCGCCGGGACGCAGCACCTGCCCCTCCAGCGTGATGACGTGCCCGCCCAGGGACCGCTTGGCGGCAACGCCGGTGATGGTCCACCGCATCGTCACCGTCTCTCCGGCGCGGACCGCCGAGCGCAGGCGAAAGTTGAAGCCCAGCCCCACCCCCGGCCCCAGCGGCGCGAAGTAGGCGGCCACCATCGCCATCAGGAGCGACGTGACCTGCGGCCCCGAGGCGATGATGCCGCCGAACCGGCTCGCGGCGGCGTAGGCGGCATCATGGTGCAGCGGGTTGATGTCGCCGCACGACGCCGCAAAGGCCGCGATGCCCGGCGCGTCGAAGGGCACCTGCCGCTCGAAGCTCTGCCCCACCAGGTCGAGGTATGCCTGCGCTGCCATGGCGGGCTTGTCCGGGTTTCCCAACCCGCCCGTCAAGGGGATAAGCAGGGCAAACACCCGCGGAGGCCGACGTGACCAACAACATCCTGATCCACGAGGCCGGCGGCGTGCTGGAGCTGCGGTTCAACCGGCCTGACAAGAAGAACGCCATCCTGGGCGGAATGTATGACGCGCTGACCGCAGCCCTGCACGATGCCACCGCGCGGCCGGAGGTGCGGGCCGTGCTGATCGCTGCCGAGGGCGACACCTTCACCGCGGGCAACGACATCGGCGACTTCCTGGCGATGTCCGGCGGGCTGCGGGAGGCGCCGCCCGCAGTGTTCATCCGCGCGCTCGCCGCCTTTGGCAAGCCGCTGGCCGCCGCCGTGCAAGGCCCGGCGGTCGGCGTGGGCACCACGCTGCTGCTGCACTGCGACCTGGTCTATGCCAGCCCGGCAGCCACCTTCAGCACGCCCTTCGTGGACCTGGGCCTGGTGCCCGAAGCCGGGAGCAGCCTGCTGCTGCCCGCCCGCATCGGCCATGCCCGCGCGGCGGCGCTGCTTATGCTGGGCGAGTCGCTGGATGCGCCCGCCGCCCTCGCCGCCGGGCTGCTGACCGGGATCGTGCCTGTGGACGAGCTGCTGGCGCACGTCCGGGCCAAAGCTGCGAAGCTGGCCGCCAAGCCCGTCGGTGCCCTGGCGGCCACGCGGGCGTTGATGCGCGGTGACCCCGCCGCGATGCAGGCGCGCATCCGGGAGGAGGAGGAGGCATTCGGACATGCGCTTGCCAGCCCCGAAGCGCGCACCGCGTTCGCAGCCTTCCTGAACCGGCGCCCGGCGCATGTGTCCTGACGGACGCAGCATCCTGCCGTTTGCGTCATCAACCTCACGCCAAGGGATGGGCCGTTGACTTTTCAGCGTCACCGTCCTGTTACTCCGCCCGATGAACATTATGCCCGTCATCAAAGGCGTGCATCACTGGGGAGACGACGCCGTGCCACACTGGAAGCCGTTCCGGCTGACCCTGCTTGCCTCTGCCGCCGCCGCCGGCATGGTCGCCACCACCGGCGCCGCTCACGCCGCCGCCTTTCAACTGAAGGAGAACAGCGCGGTTGACCTGGGTTCTGCCTTCGCCGGCGCGGGATCGGCGGCGCAGACGCCTGCGACTGCGTTCAACAACCCGGCCGGCATGACGCAGCTGCCGGGCCTGCAGATCGCGCTGGGCGGCAGCCTGATCGTGCCGCAGGCCGAGTTCCGCGGAACCGCACGCAACGCCTTCGGCCAGCCCATCGCCGGAAACGGCCAGAACGACGGCGGCAACCCGGCCGCCGTGCCGCACGGCTACGTCACCTGGCGGCCCGAGGGCAGCCGCTTCGCCGTCGGACTGGCGCTTACCTCCCCCTTCGGCCTGGCCACCACCTACGGGTCCAGCTTCGTCGGCCGCTACCAGGGCGACAAGACCGACTTGCGCACGATAGACATCAACCCGAGCGTCGCCTACGAGGTCGCGCCCTGGCTGTCGGTCGGCGCCGGCTTCTCGATCCAGACCGGCCGGGCTGTGTTCTCGTCGGAAATCAACTCTTCCACCGTCGCGACCAGCCTGTTCCGGCGGCCGACCTCGTTGCCCGACGGCAACTCCAACCTGATCGGCGACGACGTGGCGTTCGGCTACAACTTCGGCGTCCTGATCAAGCCGGGGCCGCAAACCAACATCGGCCTGACCTACCGGTCCCGCGTGCAGCACGACTTCGAGGGCCGGGTGAACTTCGACGTGCCGGCGCCGCTGAACCTGGCGCCGAACTTCCAGCCGTCCAACGCACGGGCCAAGGTGGTGCTGCCGGACACGGCTGGGTTCAGCATCACCCAGGGCATCGGCCCAAACCTGACCGTGTCGTCCGACGTGACCTGGACCAACTGGAGCCAGTTCAAGACGCTGAACGCCTTCCGCGAGAACGGCACCCTGCTCAGCTCCACGCCGCAGCACTACGACAACAGCTTCTTCGTGTCGCTGGGCGCGGCCTACAAGCTGACCGACAAGCTGACGGTGCGCGGCGGCACGGCGTTCGACAAGTCGCCGGTGTCCAACGCCTACCGCACCGTGCGGGTGCCGGACGATGACCGCTACTGGCTGTCGGTCGGCGCCAGCTACCAGGTGCTGCCAAACATCACGGTGGACGCGGGCTATGCCCACATCTTCGTCCACAGCCCGCGCATCGGCGAGACCTCGGCCACCGGCGACGTGCTGACCGGCAAGTACAGCAACGCCATTGACCTGTTCACCCTCGGGACGCGCACCCGGTTCTAGCGGAGGCCGGTTCTGACGGAGGCTGGCGGGATGGACGGGGCAGGCGAGGGGGACCGTCCCTGGCTGGACCACTACCCTGACGGGGTGGACTGGTTCGCCCACATCCCGTCAGCACCGCTGCATACCATGCTGCAGCAGGCCGGGGTGCGCTTCGGCGCACGCCCGGCCTTCGACTTCCTGGGCCGGCGCACGACCTGGGCGGTGGCGGCCAACACGGCGTCCCGCCTGGCGGCGGGCTTCCAACGACTTGGGCTGCAGAAGGGCGACCGCGTCGGGCTGCTGCTGCCGAACTGCCCGGCCTATCCGCTGCTGTACTTCGGGGCGCTGCAGGCCGGGCTTGTCGTGGTCAACTTCAACCCGCTCTACACCCGGCGCGAGCTGGAGCATCAGGCGCGCGATGCGGGCCTGAGCATCCTGGCGACGCTGGATCTGCAGGCGACCTATCCCAAGGCGGCGGCGCTGCTGGAGGCCGGGGTGGTTCCGCGTCTGCTGGTCTGCCCATTCGCCGACATGCTGCCGGGCACGAAGCGCACGCTGTTCAATATCTTGAAGCGCAAGGACCGGGCGCAGCCGCCGCGGGACGGCCGGCACGTCTTCTTCGCCGACCTCGCCGCCCCGGGCGCGGAACCCACGCCCGTCGAGATCGACCCGGCGCGCGACCTGGCCGTGCTGCAGTACACCGGCGGCACCAGCGGGGTGCCCAAGGGCGCGATGCTCAGCCACGCCAACCTGTATGCCAACGCCGTGCAGGGCGTCATGTGGTTCAAGGACGCCCGCCCGGGGGAGGAGCGCGTGCTGGCGGCGCTGCCATTCTTCCATGTGTTCGCGATGACGACGGTCATGCTGTTCTCGGTCCACGCGGGCGCCGAGATGATCATGCTGCCGCGGTTCGAGCTGAAGAATGCGGTGGCGACGATTGGGCGCCGGCGTCCGACCTTCATGTCCGGCGTGCCCACCATGTTCAACGCCATCGCAAGCTGCAAGGGCAAGGCCGACCTGCGCAGCATCCGCTTCTGCATCAGCGGCGGCGCCCCGCTGCCGCCGGAGGTGAAGGCGCGGTTCGAGGCGCGGACGGGCTGCGTGGTGGTGGAGGGCTACGGCCTGAGCGAAACCAGCCCCTGCGTGATCTGCAACCCGCCCGGCGGACTGAACAAGACCGGCAGCATCGGCCTGCCCATGCCCCGGACGGAGGCCGAGCTGCGCGACCCTAAGGACCCGATGCGCCGGGTGCCGCAGGGCGAGCGCGGGGAGATCTGCCTGCGCGGCCCGCAGGTCATGCTGGGCTACTGGAACCGCCCGGAGGAGACCGCCGGGTGCATGACGCCGGATGGCTTCTTCCGCACCGCGGACATCGGGGTGATGGATGCCCAGGGCTACTTCAGCATCGTGGACCGCATCAAGGACCTCATCCTGGCCGGCGGCTACAACGTGTATCCCCGCATCGTGGAGGACGCGGTGTATCAGCACCCGGCGGTGGCGGAATGCACGGTGATCGGCGTGCCCGACCTCTATCGCGGAGAGACCGTGAAGGCGTTCGTCGTGCTGCGTCCCGGCGCGGCGCTGACGGCCGAGGCGCTGCTGGCCTTCCTGAAGGATCACCTGTCGCCCATCGAGATGCCCAAGCAGGTCGAGTTCCGCGAGTCCTTGCCCAAGACCCTGATCGGCAAGCTGTCGAAGAAGGAGCTTGTGGAGGAGGAGCGGGCGAAGCGTGAGGGTGCTGCTCCCTCTTCCCACGGGGTCAAACCGTGAAACGGTTTACGGCCGGGGTGAGGGAAACGGCAAGCGCCGCCCGTGGCCGCAACGGCGCTGGTCCGCACAGGGCCAGGCGCAGTCCTTGCGGCCCCCCTCACCCGGACCCTCTCCCGGAGGGAGAGGGAGGAGGCAGCAATCTTTCCTTGACCCCCGCTCCGCCCTGCCTTACGTATACGTCATCATCCTAACCGGAGCGGCATAGGTGGCGGACCTGTTCACCATCGGCGAGCTTGCAGCGGCCTTCACGTTGTCCCCGCGCGCCATACGCTTCTACGAGGACCAGGGCCTGCTGGCGCCCGAACGTGTCGGCACCCAGCGCGTCTACACCAAGCGCGACCGCGCCCGCCTCCAACTGATCCTGCGCGGCAAGCGCCTGGGCTTCAGCCTGGCCGACATCCGTGAGTTCCTGGACTTGTACGACGCCGACCGCAGCAAGCACCTGCAGATGGCCGCACTGCTCAGCCGCACCCGCGCCCGCATCTCTGACCTGGAGCAGCAGCTGCAGGACATCACCGTGACCTTGGCCGAGCTGCGCGACATGGAGGCGGAGATCGCCAACTACACCCGTGCTCCAGCCAAGCCGGACGCAAAGCCCGGCGCCAAGCCCAAGCAAGAGACGCCCCAACCGAGGACCGACGCATGACTCAAGCCGTGATCGCCGGCTACGCCCGCTCCCCCTTCACCCCTGCCGGCAAGGGCGCCTTGGCCCGCGTCCGCCCGGACGACCTGATGGCCCAGGTGGTTCGCGCGCTGATCGAGCGCACGGGCGCGAAGCCGGAGGACATCGAGGACGTCATCATCGGCTGCGCCTTCCCGGAGGGTGAGCAAGGCTTCAATATCGGCCGCGTCGTGGGCTTCCTGGCGGACCTGCCGATCACCGCGGCGGGCAGCCAGGTCAACCGCTGGTGCGGCAGCAGCATGACCGCGGTCCACATGGCCGCCGGCGCCATCGCCGCCGGGGCGGGCGAGCTGTTCGTATGCGGCGGCGTCGAGAGCATGAGCCGCGTGCCCATGCTGGGCTTTAACCCCGTGCTGAACCCGCGCCTGCAGAAGGAGAAGCCGGACAGCTACGTCGGCATGGGCATGACGGCCGAGAACCTGGCCCAGCGCTACCAGATCGGACGCGACGCGCAGCAGCACTTCGCCGTCACCAGCCAGCAGCGCGCCGCCGCGGCGCAGGCCGGCGGGCACTTCTCCGATGAGATCGTGCCAATCCGCACCAAGACTGGCATCGTGGACCAGGACGGCTGCATCCGTGCCGACACGACGGAGGAAGGACTGGGCGGCCTCAAGCCCGCCTTCCTGGCGACGGGCACCGTCACGGCGGGCACCAGCTCCCCCCTGACGGACGGCGCATCGGCGGTGCTGGTGTGCAGCGCCGACTATGCCGAGAAGAACGGCCTGCCCGTGCTGGCCCGCATCGCCAGCATGTCGGTCGCCGGCTGCGCGCCGGACGTGATGGGCATCGGCCCGGTCCCGGCGGCGCGCAAGGCGCTGCAGCGCGCCGGGCTGGAGATCGGCGCAATGGACGTGATCGAGCTGAACGAGGCGTTCGCCGCCCAGGCCCTGGCCGTGGAGCGCGACCTGATGATGGACCATGCCAAGGTGAACCTGGACGGCGGCGCCATCGCGCTGGGCCACCCACTGGGGGCCAGCGGCGCGCGGATCACCGGCAAGGCGGCGTCCCTGCTGGCCCGCACCGGCGGCAAGCACGCCTTGGCGACCATGTGCGTCGGCGGCGGCCAGGGCGTCGCCACCATCCTGACGCGGGCGTAAGCGTCATGGCAATCGAACGCTGCGCCGTGCTGGGCGCGGGCCTGATGGGCAGCGGCATCGCCGCCCACCTGGCCAATGCCGGCCTGCCCGTCCTGCTGCTGGACATGCCGGCCAAGGACGGCCCCCGCAGCGGCGTCGCCGCCGGGGCCATCGAGCGGCTGAAGAAGGCCGACCCGCAGCCGCTGATGACGCCCGATGCCGCGAAGCTCATCACCCCCGGCAACTTCGACGATGACCTGCCGAAGCTGGCGGAGTGCGACTGGATCATCGAGGTCATCATCGAGGACCTCGGCCTCAAGCGCGCCATGTACGACCGCGTGGACAGGGTTCGCAAGCCCGGCAGCATCGTCAGCAGCAACACCAGCACCATTCCGCTGCGCGCCCTGTCCGGCAAGCAGTCCGACGCCTTCAAGGCCGACTTCTGCATCACCCACTTCTTCAACCCGCCCCGCTACATGCGGCTGCTGGAACTGGTGAGCGGCCCGGACACCCGGCCGGAAGTGACGGCGGAGCTGGCGCAGCTCTGCGACGTGCGGCTGGGCAAGGGCGTGGTCCACTGCAAGGACACCCCGGGCTTCATCGCCAACCGCATCGGTACCTACTGGATCACCGCCGCGGTGAACGACGCCATTGCCCGCGGCATCACGGTGGAGGAGGCGGACGCCGCCCACCGCCCGATGGGAATCCCCAAGACCGGCGTGTTCGGCCTGGTGGACTTGGTCGGGCTGGACCTGATGCCGCTGATCGCCAAGTCCCTGCTGGCGACGCTGCTCGGCGATGACGACTTCCGCCGCGTGGTGCGCGACCAGCCGCTGCTCAACAGGATGATCGCGGAGGGCAGCACCGGCCGCAAGGGCAAGGGCGGCTTCTACAAGCTGGGCAAGGATCGGCAGAAGCAGGCGCTGGACCTGCAAACCGGCGAGTATCGCCCGGCGGCAAAGCCCAAGCTGGACGCGGTGGACGCCGGGCGGCGCAGCCTGGGCGCCCTGGCGACCCACCCCAGCCCGGTCGGCCAGTATGCCGGCGCGGTGCTGGCGCAGGTGCTGGCCTACGCCGCCAGCTTGGTGCCGCAGATCGCCGACGATATCCCCGCCGTGGATGAGGCGATGCGCCTGGGCTACGCCTGGAAGCACGGCCCGTTCGAGCTGATGGACATGCTGGGCACGGACGCGCTGGCAAAGGCGGTGCAAGCCGCCGGGCTGCCAGTGCCGCCGCTTCTGGCGCTGGCTGCCGGGCGCACGTTCTATCGCGTGGAAGGCGGGCGTTTGGAGTGCCTGACGCCTACCGGGGACTATGTCCCGGTTAGGCGGCCAGAGGGCGTCATTCTCCTGGCGGACGTGAAGCGTGCATCCAAGCCGGTTTTGATGAATGGCAGCGCCAGCGTGTGGGACATCGGCGACGGCGTGCTGTGCTTCGAGTTCACGAGCAAGATGAACTCGCTGGACGAGGGCACGATGGGGTTGCTGGGGAAGGCGCTTGGTCTGGCTGCCAAATCCTACCGCGGCATGGTGATCTACAACGAGGGCGACAACTTCTCGGTCGGCGCCAACCTGGGCGTCGCCATGTTCGCTGCCAACGTTGCGGCCTGGCCCGTCATCGAACAAGGCGTGGCCGGCGGGCAGGCCACGTATAAGGCGCTGAAGTATGCGCCCGTGCCGGTGGTCGGCGCCCCGTCCGGCATGGCGCTGGGCGGCGGCTGCGAAATCCTGCTGCATTGTTCCGCCGTGCAGGCCCACAGCGAGACCTACATGGGCCTGGTCGAGGTCGGCGTCGGGCTGCTCCCGGGCTGGGGCGGCTGCAAGGAGCTGCTGGCGCGCATGCAGGCCAACCCCAAGCTGCCGCGCGGCCCGCTGCCCGCAGTGGCGAAGGCGTTCGAGGTGATTTCCACCGCGCAGGTCAGCAAGTCCGCGGCGCAGGCCCAGGGCTTGGGCTTCCTGCGGCCCACCGATGGCGTGACCATGAACCGCGACCGCCTGCTGTTCGACGCCAAGGCGAAGGTTCTGGCGCTGGCCGAGGGCTACCAGCCGCCCAAGCCCGCCGAGTACCGCCTGCCCGGCCCCGGCGGACGGGTGGCGCTCGATCTCGCCGTGGACGGCTTTGCCGCCCAGGGCAAGGCGACGCCGCACGACGTGGTGGTGTCCAAGGCCGTCGCCCGCGTCTTGACCGGCGGCGACGCCGACCCGCTGGACACCTTGACCGAGGACGACGTGACGGCACTTGAGCGTGAGGGCTTCATGACGCTGGTCCGCAACCCGGCGTCCCTGGCCCGCACGGAACACATGCTGGCAACGGGCAAGCCGTTGCGGAACTAGACTGCCTGGCAGAGGGCCGTCTGCGGAAGATGGCCTGCTGCCCCCTCTCCCTCCGGGAGAGGGCCGGGGTGAGGGAAACGGCAAGCGCCGCCCGTGGCCGCAACGGCGCTGGTCCGCACAGGGCCAGGCGCAGTCCTTGCGGCTTCCCTCACCCCGGCCCTCTCCCGGAGGGAGAAGGAGCTACCAAGCGCCTCCCATCAAAAGGGACACGA
>CAXUHB010000002.1:0-432991 GCA_964250755.1 uncultured Acetobacteraceae bacterium
CCTGCGCGCCCAGGCCGAGCCGACCTATGACGACGAGGTGACGGAGGGCGCGGACGAGGAGGACGCCGGCGGCAAGGGCGGCAACCCCGCTCTGTCCGGCATCGCGGGCGCCGGGGACGGGGAGCAGAACCTGTTCGACCAGGCCGTCGCGGTGGTGACGCGGGAGGGCAAGGCGAGCACGAGCTTCATTCAGCGCCACCTGTCCATCGGCTACAACCGGGCGGCCAAGCTGATCGAGCAGATGGAGAAGGAAGGCGTCATCACGCCGGCGAACCACGTGGGCAAGCGGGAGGTGCTGGCGCGGGTGACGCGGGACGACGACGAGTAGGCCGCCCCACCCCCCGTTACGATGCCGCTATGCCGCCCCTAGGCCGTCGCTGCCCCCGTTCGTGAACGCCACGATCTCCCGCCCGCATAGCCGCGGCACGAACAGCAGGGCGCAGTCGGCGTCCGCCCGCTCCCTGGACATGGCGAGGTAGCCGCCCCCCTGCCCCTGCGTCAGCAGCCACCGCGCGTAGGCCAGCCAAGTGGCGTGCATCGCGGGCTGGCACAGGAACATCTTGTTGGCGCAGGTCGCGAAGGCCGCCAGCCCGCCCTCCCCGGCGGCGCCCAGGTAGCGGAACAGCCCCTCCGCCACGCCGGGCAGCGCGAGGCTGAGCGCGTCGTCCAGCGCCACGATGCCCCCTGGGGACAGCACGGACGCCGCCAGCGCCAGGTCGCCCGCCACATCGTCCGCCTCGTGCCCGGCGTCCACGCTGATGACGCTGTAGCCGGCGGGGCAGTGCCGCAGCAGCGCCGCCGCGTCCAGGTCCCGCGTGCTGGCCTGCAGGAGCAGCGGCGGCACCGTGCCCGGCGCGGCCCCGACGACCGACGCCGTGATCCCCGCCACGAGGTGGGGCACATGCTCCGCGGCGACGGGCTGCCCGATCCGCTCGATGAACAGGTCCACGCCCACCACCGGCAGCCCCGTGCCGCCATGCTGCGCCGCCAGCAGGGCCAGGTATTTGCCGGCATACACGCCAAGCTCCAGCACGCCGGTCCGCAGGTCCAGCGCCGCCTGCAGCCGGCACAGCCGTGCCGTGAGGTCCGCCGCCTCCGGCTGCAGCCAGCCCTTGATGCCGGCCACCGCCGCGAACCCGGGCGGCAGCGCGGCCCCGTCCGGCAGCAGCGCCGCGAAGTCGCGCGCCTCTGCCGCCATGGGCACGCTGGGCAGTCGGACCGGAACGGCTGGACCGGGCGCGCGCGGCCGGGCCACGATGGTTGCGAACAACTGCGCGGCGCCGCCGCCCCGCTCCGCCGCACGGTCCATCTCGATCAGCTCGTCCAGCAGCGCGTTGTCGGCGGCGCTGTCCGGGTCGAAGTTGTGGACGATGCCCAGCAGCACCTCGTAGGTCAGCCGCATCCCGGACGGCACGGCTTCCACGTCGAAGAACCGCCGCAGCGCGGGGATGATGTCGGCTGAGCGCGGGGCCTCGCTCGGGTCCTGCCGGTCAAACTCCGGCAACGGCGTGCGCTGGATGGCCTGCTTCTCCCGCCCGCCGTTGAAACGGTCCCGGCGCTTGTCCGGCGGCAGCCGGTCCAGCATCCGGTTCATCAGCGCCAGGTGCGCGTCCGAGTACTGCATCCGCGACGGACCCACGTAGTCGTTGGCGAACAGCATCCCGCCGGGCCGCAGCGCCAGGGCGCATTGCGCGAACAGGTGCTCCAGGTTGGCGATGTGGTGCAGCGAGTGGTTGGCGTAGATCAGGTCGTAGGCCCCCGGCTCCAGCGTCAGCGTGTTGCCGTCGCGGACCTGGAAGCGCATCCCGTCCAGGCCCGCCGCCCCTGCCCTGGCCTGCGCCGCTGCGACTGCGCCCTCCGCCACGTCGAAGGCGTCCAGCTGCGTGAACCAGCCCTGCTCCATCAGTTGGAACGCGATGCTGCCGTCGCCGCAGCCGATTTCCAGCGCGCGCGCCGCTGGGCGCGCGACCCGGCCGGCCACCCAGTCGAACGGCTCCAGGCCGCCGAAGTGGTCGTCGTGGATGCTCTGCCGCAGCCGGGGGTGGTCTATGGCGTAGAACCATCCCTCGCGCCCCGGCGAGGCGCGTTGCGCCAGCAGGCCGGACCACCGCTGCGACGCCTTGCCCGCGTCTGCTCCCCCGTCCATCCCTGGGTCCACCCCGGTCGGCTGATCCGCCATGCCGCGCCCCTCGATGCTTGCCGGGCCGTGCGCCGCCCTACCGCCGCGCCAGCCGGCCTTCCCACCACTGCACCAGCCGCGTCGCCGGGAACAGCAGCGCGAAGTAGATCAGCGCCACCACGGTATAGACCTCCAGCGGCTTGTAGGTGTCCGCCGTGATGAGCGTGCCCTGATACAGCAGGTCCGGCACCGCGATGGTGCTGACCAGCGAGGTGTTCTTGAGTTGGATGATGGATTGGTTCATGAACGGCGGTACCATGCGCCGCACCGCCTGCGGCAGCACGACCTGGCGCATAACCTGTCCCCAGCGCAGGCCCAAGGCCCGGGCGGCGTCCCACTGGCCGGCCTCGATGGACACGATGCCGCCGCGGAAGATCTCGGCGTAGAACGCCCCGGTGTACAGCGACAGCACCAGCACCGCGGCCACCAGCGCCGGAATCTGGATGCCCAGGATGACGGGCAGCGCGTAGTAGAACCAGATGATCTGCACCAGCAGCGGCGTGCAGCGGAACACTTCGATGAACGCCACCAGCGGCGCGTTGACCCACCATCGGCGCGACAGCCGGCCCAGCCCCAGCGCCAGCCCGATCACCAGGCCCAGCAGCACCGTCCCCGCGGTGTAGGCCAGCGTGACGCCGATCCCCACCAGGAACAGGTGGGTGTAGCGCAGCAGGAAGCCGAACCCCCACTCGTAGCCCACGCGGCTTGTCCGGTTAGAAGACGACCTCGGACGGCACGTCGTCCGGCGTCACGCCGTTCAGGGCCAGGCCGCCCAGCAGCCAGTCGCGGATTTGGCCGACGCCGCGGTTGTAGTCTATCCAGGCGTTCACGACGTCCACGAACCGCGTGTCCGGCTCCCGGCGCACGCCGAAGTTGCTGGGCAGCGCCACCAGGGGGCCTGTCAGCAGGTGGTAGGGGCCGAGCGCGCGGTTGCGGGCGATGGTGCTGAGGCCCAGCATCGCCGCCAGGACGAACACGTCGGCGCGTCCGGACTGGAAGGCCAGCGTCGCCTCGTCCCGCGTCTTGTAGGCGGTGATCTGCGCCTTGGGGGCGTATCGCCGGGCCGCGGTTTCGTGCAGGGAGCCGAGGTCGCAGACGATCCGCACGTCCGCGTTGTTCACGTCCGCCCAGGTCTTGGGGTCGAAGCCCTTCCGGGCCAGGCAGCCGTAGGGATGGGTGAAGAAGGGCCGCGTGAAGCCGATGGACAGCGCCCGCGCCGGGGTCGGGCCCAGCGCGAAGGCGAGGTCTATCTTGTTGGACACGAGGTCCAGGACCGAGCCGCCATAGGTGCTCTCGACATACTCCAGCTTCGCGTCGAACACCTTGGCGATATCCTTCGCAAACTCGATGGCGGCGCCCTTCCACTCGCCGGAGGCGAGGTCCTTGGCGAAGTAGGGCAGCTCTCCCGGCAGCGCCGCGATGCGCAGGGTCTTGGTGCGGGTCACACGCTCGAAGGTGCTCTCTGGGGCTACGATCTGCGCCTGGGCGGCGCTCCCCAGCGCCAAGGCCGGCAACGCCAGCGCTGGCAATGCGGACCAGGTGATAATGCGGCGTCTGACGGTCATGGCGTCGCCCCCTCGTGCTGGTCACGTCCAAACTCAGATCCCGCCGTTGTTGCGAGCCGCTTGCGACGTGGGGATCCAGGGGCCGCGAGCGCAGCCCTTGCGGCTCCCCTATGCCGCGCCGCAAGCGCGGCTCGCAATGACGGGTGCTGGCCGACGCCGGTCCGGCTCACTTGCCCACGTTCCAAGTGGGATCCTGCACCGCGACATCCGCCGGATACACCGTGCGGAACGCGCCGTTCACCACCTGCTGGATCACCGGCGTCGCCTCCTGGTTCTGCCCGGTCTCATCGAAGCGGATACCGCGCCAGGGCATGATCGTCTGGTCGCCGGGCACGTTGGTGGCCATCAGCGCCTTGCGTATGTCGTCCGGCTTGGCCGACCCGGCGCGGTTGATGGCGTCGGCCAGCACCTGCACCGCGACCACCTGGCGCGAGGTGTTGTCGTTCAGGTCCTTGCCCGCCTTGGCTCGGAACATCGCCAGCACCGGCGCGATGGCTGGGCGCGACTTGGTGGCGTCGGCGGCGAAGGAGGAGCGGCTCAGCACCCCTTCCGCCAGCGGCCCTGCGGCGGTCAGGAACGCCTGCTCCTGGAAGCCTGCCGCCTGCGCCATGACGGCGCGCGGCTTGTAGCCCAGCTCCTGCAGGCTCCGCATGATGAGGATGGCATCGGACGTGTAGGACGACGGCATCAGGACGTCGGCGTCGGCGGCCTTCAACCGCTGTGCCTCGGCCGACAGGGACGGCGAGTTCGCGCGGTACTTGATGTCCGCCGCCACGGTGATCCCTGCCGCGCCCGCCAGGCTGCGCTGCACGGCGCTGCTGTCAGCTCCAAAGATGCTGTCCTCGTAGAACAGCGCGACGGACTTCACGGGCCGCCCGGTCTTGGCGCCGACCTGCTTGTAGAAGTCGAACATCGCCGCCGTGAACATCTCGTCATGCGGGCTGGTTCGGAAGAACCACTTGAGGCCGCGCTTGTGCAGGCTGGGGGAAGAGTTGTCCATCGAGAGGTAGGGCACCTCATACCGCTCGGCCACCTGACTGATGGTGGCGGCAGTGGCGCTGGTGTAGCTGCCGATGATGGCAGCGACCTTGTCCTGGGTGATCAGCCGCTCGGCTTCCGCCCGGGCCTTCTGCGGGTCGTTCTGGTGGTCGGCATACACCACCCGTATCTTCGCCCCGCCCAGGCGGTCCAGCCCGCCCCCCTTCCCCATCAGCATCGGCAGCGGGTCATGCGTGCCGTTCACGATCTCCAGCATGGTATCTATGGCGGCGCGGGCGTCGGCGCCGACCTGCGCGGCGTTGCCGGTCAGGGGGTAGATCGCCCCGATCACGACCTCGTCCGCGGCGTATGCGGGGGCGGCGGCCAGCAGCGATCCCGCCGCCGCAGCGGTCAGGGCGAGGTATTCACGACGCTTCATCAATGCGGACTCCCGTGTGCAGCGGCGGGAGTGAAGCATGGGGCGTGCCGCGATGCACGCCCTGGCGTTACGATTTCGGGAAAGGCGCGCTGGGGTGAACGACGGGGATCGAACCCGCGACAACCGGTACCACAAACCGGCGCTCTACCAACTGAGCTACGTCCACCACAAGCGCGGGCCGCGGTTCTAGGGCTAGTCGCCTGCCGCCGTCAACCGCTCCGTGCCGTCCGCGGCGCCGTTCCGGGCCGCACCGAAGTGCCGGGCCAGCCGCGCCACGGCCTCGTCCAGCACCTCGTCTCGCTTGCAGAAGGCGAAGCGCGCGTAGTGGCCCGGCGCCTTCCCTTCGTAGAAGGCGGACACCGGGATCGCCGTCACCCCGGCGTGCTCGGTGATGTGCCGGCAGAACGCCACGTCGTCCCCGTGGAAACCCAGGGGCGCGAAGTCGGCCGTCACGAAGTAGCTGCCCATTGCCGGCAGCACCCCGAAGCCGATGGCCGACAGCCCGTCCGACAGCCGCGTCCGCTTCGCCCCCAGCGCAGCCCCCAGCCCGGCGAAGTAGGCGTCGTCCTTGGCCAGCCCGACCGCCACCGCGCGCTGCAGGTTGGGCGGGGTGGTGAAGGTCAGGTTCTGGTGCGCCTTGGCGACGATGCCGCACAGGGCTGCCGGGCCGGTGACGTAGCCGATCTTCCAGCCGGTCAGGCTGAACGTCTTGCCGGCGCTGCCGATGCGCAGGCAGCGGTCCCGCATCCCCGGCAGGGTCATCAAGGGGATGTGCCGCCAACCGTCGAAGGTCAGGTGCTCGTACACCTCGTCGCAGATGGCATAGGCGTCGTGGCGGCTGACGAGGTCGGCAATGAAGGCCAGTTCGGCGGCGGTGAACACCTTGCCGGTCGGGTTCATGGGCGTGTTCAGCAGGATGGCCTTGGTGCGTGGACCGAAGGCTGCCGCCAGCTCGGCCCGCGGCAGATCCCACTTGGGGGGCTGCAGGCGGACCAGGCGGGGGATGGCGCCCAGCAGGCGGACGACGGGCAGGTAGGTGTCGTACAGCGGCTCGATCAGCACGACCTCGTCGCCGGGGTTGAGCAGGGCCATCAGGCAGGCGGTGATGGCCTCGGTGGCGCCGGACGTGACGACGACCTCGGACGCGGGGTCCACGTCCAGGCCGTAGAAGCGCTGGTTGGCGTGGGCGACGGCCTGGCGCAGCTCGGGCACGCCGGTCAGGGGCGGATACTGGTTGCGCCCGTCCCGCAACGCGTCGGCGGCGGCCTGCACCACGTCCGCCGGACCGTCGGTGTCGGGGAAGCCTTGGCCCAGGTTGATCGCGCCGTGCTGCGCCGCCAGCGCGGACATGACGGTGAACACAGTCGTGCCCATGGCGGACAGCAGGTGGTTGGCGGGCTTCACGGGCGGGGCCTCCATAAAGGGATGGTCCTTTATGTGGGAAAGCGCGGATGGCTTCAACGTGCCTATGCCCTGGGCAGTTCCGGCGCATGCTGCACGGGTTGGGGCAGGCAGATGCTCCTGCTCCCTCCTCCGGGACAGGAGTGGGGTGAGGGAAACGCCAAGCAGCGCCAAGCCAGCCATTGTTCAGGCTCCCGCGCCATTAAAGGGCGGTGCGTGCGGCCTCCCTTACCCTGGCCTTTGGTCCGCTTCGCGGCCCAAGCCCTGAGGGGGAGGGAGCAGCGGGTTTCACCCCACGTTGCCCGCTGGCACGCCTCATGCAACCCTTGTCTCCCGTCCCCCCGGCATTGCGGGCGATGGCGGGCAACAACTGGGGGACGCCGGGCAGCTTGCCCGGCGCATTGGCACATGAAGAAGATCGAGGCAGTCATCAAGCCGTTCAAGCTGGATGAGGTGAAGGAGGCGCTGCACGAGGTTGGCCTGCAGGGGATCACGGTGGTGGAAGCCAAGGGCTTCGGCCGCCAGAAGGGCCATACGGAGCTGTATCGCGGCGCCGAATACGTGGTGGACTTCCTGCCAAAGGTCAAAATTGAGGTGATCTGCGAAGACGACGTGGCGGAGCGCGCGGTGGAGGCCATCGTGACCGCTGCCCGCACCGGACGGATCGGCGACGGCAAGATATTCGTCAGCACGATTGACGAGGTCGTGCGCATCCGCACCGGGGAGCGCGGCAGGGACGCGATCTAGGACTACCCCCGCTTTCGGCGCTGCCGGGGCTGGACTACACGCACACACGAGCCGGGCCGCGCGGGGCGGCCGGGACGAGGAGGACAGACTAGGATGGCAACGCAGCCGAAGACCGTGGCCGACGTCATGGAGATGATCAAGGAGCACCAGGTCGAGTTCGTGGACCTCCGCTTCACCGACCCGCGCGGGAAGTGGCAGCACACCGCCCAGCACATCTCGACGATAGACGAGGACGCGTTCCGCGACGGGATCATGTTCGACGGCAGCTCCATCGCGGGATGGAAGGCCATCAACGAGAGCGACATGATCCTGATGATGGACCCGTCCACGGCCGTCATGGACCCGTTTGCCGCCAAGCCCAGCCTGATCCTGTTCTGCGACATCTTCGAGCCGAGCACGGGCCAGCCCTATGCCCGCGACCCCCGCAGCACCGCCAAGAAGGCTATGGCCTACGTGCAGAGCAGCGGCATCGGCGACACCGTGATGTGCGGCGCCGAGGCCGAGTTCTTCATCTTCGACAGCGTGCGCTTCGGCACTGGCCCCAACTACGGCACCTACCACATTGACAGCGTCGAAGGTCCCGACGCCAAGCTGAAGGACTACCCCGAGGGCAACATGGGCCACCGCCCCGGCGTCAAGGGCGGCTACTTCCCGGTGCCGCCGGTGGACAGCGAGAGCGACCTGCGCGCCGAGATGCTGAGCAGCATGGGCGAGATGGGCCTGCCGATCGAGAAGCACCATCACGAGGTCGCGCAGAGCCAGCATGAGCTGGGCACCAAGTTCGGCGAGTTGCTGACGATGGCCGACCAGATGCAGATCTACAAGTACTGCGTCCAGAACGTCGCCCACAGCTACGGCAAGACCGCGACGTTCATGCCGAAGCCGATCTACGGCGACAACGGATCGGGGATGCACACCCACTTGTCCATCTGGAAGGACGGCAAGCCCGCCTTTGCCGGCAACGGCTACGCCGACCTGTCGGAACTGTGCCTGTACTTCATCGGCGGCATCATCCGCCACGCCAAGGCCTGCAACGCCTTCACCAACCCCAGCACCAACAGCTACAAGCGGCTGATCCCCGGGTTCGAGGCGCCAGTGCTGCTGGCCTACTCCGCCCGCAACCGCTCGGCGTCCTGCCGCATCCCCTACACCACCAACCCGAAGGCCAAGCGGGTCGAGGTGCGGTTCCCGGATGCGACGGCCAACCCCTACCTTGCCTACAGCGCGCTGCTGATGGCCGGGCTGGACGGGATCAAGAACAAGATCCACCCCGGCGACCCCATGGACAAGGACCTGTACGACCTTCCGCCCGAGGAGCTGAAGGGCATTCCGACGGTGTGCGGCAGCCTGCGCGAGGCCCTGGGCGCGCTGGCCTCCGACCACGATTTCCTGCTGGCCGGCGACGTGTTCAGCAAGGAGCAGATCGAGAGCTACATCGAGCTGAAGTGGACAGAGGTGTACCGCTTTGAGCACACCCCGCATCCCGTCGAGTTCGAGATGTACTACTCCGCTTGATCGCTCCAGGCACCCCCGGCAGCGTTGCCGGGGGTGCGCCTCCTGAGTCGCGCTGAGATGCGCATTGCTTCTTTACGCGCCGCGGTGGCATCGCCCGGCCAGACCTTTTGAAAGTCGCCCGTCATGCAGAAGATGCCGCTGATCGCCGCACTTGCCGCCCTGGCCGGCACCGCCGCCCACGCGCAGACGGCACCCACCGTGCCGGAGCAGACCGGCCTGCCCGCCAATCCCGCCGCAGCTCCTGCGGAGAAGCCCTACGTCGCGCCCAAGAACCTCAGCGAGTGGGCCAGCAGCATCAAGCTCGGCTTCCAGATTGACGGCGGCATCACCGCCAACCCGGACGACCCGCGCAGCCGCCGCAACTTCGGACGCCTGTTCGACGACAACGCCAACCGTCCCGTGCTGAACCAGGCGATGGTGACGGTCAGCCGCGACGTGGACCCCAAGGCGACCAGCGTGGACGTGGGCTTCAAGCTGCAGGCCTTCTACGGATCGGACGCGCGCATCGTCCATACGCTCGGCGTGTTCGACCAGCTCATCCACGACCGCAACCAGATCACGGTGACGGAGGCCAGCATCAGCGTCCGCCTGCCCGACCTGTTCGCCGGCGGCCTGGACATCAAGGCTGGCATGTATCCGACGCCGCTCGGGTTCGAGCTGATTGATCCCAAGAGCAACCCGTTCTACTCGCACTCCTACATCTTCAACTACGGCCTACCCTACAAGCATGTCGGCGCGCTGGCGACGGCGCATGTGTCCGACACCATTGACCTGTATCTCGGCGTGGACAGCGGCACCAACACCGCCATCGGCTACGGCACCGGCGACAACAACAATCGGCCCGGCGGCATCGCCGGCATCGGCTACAACGCGCCCGGCGGCAAGTTCACCATCCTGGCCCTGAGCCACATGGGGCCGGAGAACAGCAAGCGGAACACGCCCTTCGCCAACACCGCCATGCGCTTCTACAACGACGTGGTGTTCGGCTGGAAGACGACCGAGAAGCTGACCCTGACGCTGGAGCTGAACGCGGTGCAGGAGGACGGCTTCAACGCCACGGCCTACGGCGCCGCCGGCTATGCCTCCTACGCGTTGTCCGACACCCTGACGCTGAACGGACGCGCCGAGGTGTTCCGGGACAACACCAACTTCTTCGTCTCCACCCCCGTGGCCGAACGGGACTTCGTGAACTTCGAGCGCGGGGTGTTCAGCCGCTTCATCACCTCCCCCAAGGCCGCCACCTACAGCGGGCTTACGGCGGGCGTGACCTACAAGCCCAGCGGCATGCCGGCGGCGCTCAGCACCGTGATGTTCCGGCCGGAAATCCGCTACGACCGGACGCTGGACGGCGTGCGCGCCTTCAACGACGGACGCAGCCGCGACATGGTGACCATCGCCGCCGACGCGATCATCGGCTTCTGACCCGCAACCGCCGGCCCTCGCTGGGAGAGGGCCGGCACCCCGGCGGTTGCGCCGGTCCGGTGCGGCGCGTCCCGGGACCGCGGGAGGTTGCAGGGGCTGGGCCTGGCCTCTAAACCTCCTGGCGTCGTTAGGGAATCGTGCCGATGCGCGCCACTGCCGCCCTCGTGGCGCTTCTGACCCCTGCCGTTGCTTGGGCCACCCCGGCACCGCTGACCTCCCCGGTGCTGCCGCCTGTGCTGCCCGGCGTCACCGTCGCCCTGCAGCCGTTCGTGACGGTGCCGCCCGAAGCCGGCGCGTCCGCGGCGCCGCTGGCCCGCATCCAGTACGCCACCCCGTCCCGCGACGGGGCGGGCAGCCTGTTCATCAACGATCTGAGCGGCGCGGTGTATCGCAGCGGCGCCACGGGCGGTGCCACCCCCTGGCTGGACGTCGGCGCTGTCCTGGGCGCCGCCGCGGTCAACAACGGCGACCTCAGTCACGGGCTGATGTCCATCGCGTTCCATCCCAACTTCAACGGAGATCCGGCGCAGCCCGGCTACGGCAAGTTCTACACCTCCACCAACGGCGCGGCAGGCGCGGCGACCATCGGCTCCGCCGCGCCCGACAAGCTGCAAGCGGCCATCACCGAATGGACCACCGACCCGAAGGCCGCCACATACGCCGCCGTCGCCCCGCCGCGCCTGGTTATGCAGATCGGCGGCTACACCGACGGGCACAGCAATGGCCTGATCGCCTTCAATCCGAGGGCGGCGCGGGGCACGCTGGACTACGGCGCGCTCTATGTCGGCAGCGGCGACGGCCTCTACAACGACGGGAACCAGAACGCCCAGTCCCTTGCCGTGCCGCAGGGCAAGATGCTGCGCATCAACCCGCTGCAAGCTGGCGCGCAGGCCTACACGATCCCCGCGGACAACCCATTCCGCGCCAAGGCAGGCGCCCTGCCGGAGATCTGGGCCACCGGCCTGCGCTACCCCCAGTCCTTCAGTTGGGACCTGGCGACCGGGGCCATGTACATCAACGACCTCGGCCAGGCGGAGATCGAGGAGGTCAACCGCGGCATCGCCGGCGCCAACTATGGCTGGTCCCAGCGGGAAGGCACCTATGCGACTGGGTATGCCTACGGCACCTATGACGAGAACATCTACCCGGTGACCGCCGACGCCGCCCCGGGCGGCCCCTACACCGATCCCATTGCCGAACTGGAGCACCTGGATGGCGCGTCCTTCGCGCTCGGCAGCGGCTTCGTTTACCGTGGCACGGCGATCCCCGCCCTGCAGGGCATGTATGTCATGCAGGACGTCGTGAGCGGCAACGCCTACTACTTCGATCCTGCCGCGATCCCGGCCGGGGGCCAGGCGCCTGTCCACGCCCTGAACCTCACCCTGAACGGGGTGCCTGTGGCGTTGGACCAGGCGTTCGGATACGACAACTACTACTCGCACCGCGTGGACGCGCGGCTGGGCCAGGATGAGAACGGCGAACTCTACACCGGGCTGAAGAGCAACGGCGTCTTGTTCGAGTTGTCCGCGACGGCGGTGCCGGAACCGGGCACGTTGGCGCTGCTGGCGCTGCCGGCAGCCTTCGGCCTGGTTCTCCGCCACCGGAGCGCGGGCTGACCGAGGCGTCGCTCTACCCCGCCGTCAAGCGTTTCTTGGCGTCCCGGGGGTATGTGCCGAAGGGCGAGGTGGTCGGCTGCGACGTGGCGGCCGTGAGAGCCGGGCTGCCTGATGAGGCGCAGCCCACCCTGGTCATCGCCGAACTCAAGCTGGGTTTCACCCTGGAACTGGTACTTCAAGCCGTCGAGCGCGCTGCGGCGGCGGACCAGGTCTGGCTTGCCGTCCGTGCGACCCGGCGCGGACGGGACCGCGATGCCCGGGTGCGGGCGCTGTGCCGCCGCTTGGGCTTCGGTCTGCTGGCTGTTCCCGCCCGCGGCGACGCCGAGGTGCTGGCCGAGCCGGGTCCATGGCGCCCGCGCACCGATGCGCGGCGCCGCCGGGCGGTGCTGGCGGAACATGCGGCCCGGCAGGGCGATCCCTCCCCAGGCGGCACCCGCGCCGTGCCGGTGGTGACGGCCTACCGGCAGGAGGCGCTGGCCTGTGCCGCGGCATTGCGGGGCGGCCCCTTGCGCCCGCGCGATCTGACGCCCGTGGCGCCCAGGGCGGCCGCCATCCTGCACCGGGACGTTTACGGCTGGTTCACCAAAGTTTCCCGCGGCGTCTATGCGCTGGGTCAGGCGGGAGAGGCGGCGCTTGCGCGGTGGGGGGATGGCGGGGAGGCCCCGGCCTGCCCCATCATCGTCAGCCCTATCCTTGTCAGCTCCGGCGACGATGCGACGGCGACGCCGATCCCAGCGTAGCGGAGGCGGCAACGCCTGCGCACACCACGCCCAGCAACGCCGGCAGCATCCATAGCGGACGCGTCAGCAATGGCACCTCCACCCAGTCCTGGAGCCAGCGCGGACTGTTCAGGCGCAGCCAAGGTTCGACGACACCGGTGAACGAGGCGATGCCGCGCGACAGGGTCATGCCCGTGGGCGCCAGCGCCGCCGCTGCGACGGCGCAGACCAGCAGGAACGCCGACAATACCGTGAAGGTGCGCGACAGCATCACATGAACAGCCTTTCCGACCCCAGCCCAGCATACAGCGACGCGACCTGCTCGCCATAGCCGTTGTAGATCTGCGTCGGCACGCGCTGGTCGCTGCCCAGCAACCGCTCGGTCGCCTGGCTCCAGCGGGGATGCGGCACTGCAGGGTTCACGTTGGCCCAGAAGCCGTATTCGCTGGGCTGGATGCCTTCCCAGAACGTGGTCGGCTTCTTGTCGGCGAAGGTGACCTTCACGATGGATTTGGCCGCCTTGAACCCGTATTTCCAGGGCAGGACCAGCCGGATCGGCGCGCCGTTCTGCTTGGGAATGGTCTTGCCGTACATTCCCGTCGCCAGGAACGCCATGTCGTTCATGGCCTCCGCCATGGTGACGCCCTCGACATACGGCCACTCGAACTGGCTCAGCCGCAGGCCGGGCATCGTCTTGGGGTCGGCCAGCGTCGTGAACACGACGTACTTGGCCGCCGAGGTCGGCGCTGCGATCTTCACGAGGTCGCGCAGGGGAAAGCCGGTCCAGGGCACGGTCATCGCCCAGCCCTCCACGCAGCGGTGGCGGAGAACGCGCTCCTCCAGGTTCACCTGCTTCATCAGGTCGTCGAACCCGACCGTCTTCGGCGTGTCCACCAGGCCGTCAACCTGGATGGTCCAGGGCTGCACCGGCAGGCGCTGCGCGGCGCGGGAAATGGACTTGTCCGTGCCGAATTCATAGTAGTTGTTGTAGGTCGTCGCGTCCCGCTCCGCCGTGACCTCCCGGCCCGGGTCGTATTTCGCATTGCGCGGCGCGCCCTGCGCGCGGGCGGCGGCGGGCAGGATCAGGCCGGCCAGCCCGGCAGCCGCCATCAGGCCGCGGCGGCCCAGCATCAGGTGCTCCGGCGTGGCGTCGCGCTCCGGCAGATCCCAGGTGCGGCGGTGGATCAGGTTCATGCTTAGGGTTCCCGTTATTGGCCAAGATGTAGCGCGCCGGGCGGCGAAGTCACGCGCAACGTTGCGTGCGCCGGCGTTGATTTCCTGCACCGCCGCTGCAAGGGTGGCCGTCTTACCGCCCCGCCGGAGGCCGCCCTTGGATCTCGCCCGCTTTCCCCGCGTCAAACTGTGCCAGGCCCCGACGCCGCTGGAGCGCCTGCCGCGCCTGACGGCCGCGCTGGGCGGCCCGGACATCTGGATGAAGCGGGACGACCTGACCGGCATGGGCGGCGGCGGCAACAAGGTCCGCAAGCTGGAGTTCCTGGCCGGCGCCGCCCTCGCAGAGGGTGCGGACCACCTGGTCACGCAAGGTGCGGTGCAGAGCAACCACGTCCGCCAGACCGCCGCCGTTGCCGCCAAGCTGGGCATGGCCTGCACCGCCGTGCTGGAGCACCGGATCGAGACCAACGACTCCGCCTACCTCAACAGCGGCAACGTCCTGCTGGACCGGTTGATGGGCACCCACGTCGAGTACCGCCCTGGCGGCACTGACATGCAGGCCGCCATCGAGGAGGTCGGCGCGCGGCTGCGGGCCGGGGGCGCCAAGCCCTACCTGATCCCCGGCGGCGGCTCAAACGTCGTGGGCGCGCTGGGCTACGCCGCCGTGGCGATGGAGCTGCTGGCGCAGGTGAACGAGATGGGCTTGCAGGTGAACTGCCTGGTCCATGCCACCGGCAGTGCCGGCACGCAGGCCGGGCTGGTGGCCGGACTACACGCCATGAGCAGCCCGTTGCGCGTACTGGGCATCGGCGTGCGCGCGCCCAAGGACCGGCAAGAGGCAAACGTGCTGCGGCTGGCGCAGGCAACGGCGTCCCACCTGGGCGTGGACCGCCCGGTGCCGGCCGCGGCGGTGGAGGCCGATTGCGGCTACGTCGGCGGCGGCTACGGCATCCCGACGCCGGGCATGATCGAGGCCGTGCGCATGGTCGCGGCGCTGGAGGGCATCTTCCTGGATCCCGTCTATTCCGGAAAGGGCATGGCGGGCCTGGTGGCCCTGGTGCGCCGCGGCGTGTTCACGAAGGGGCAGACGGTGGTATTCCTGCACACCGGCGGGGCACAGGGGCTGTTCGGCTACGCCGACACGTTCAACGGCGCCGCTGCGGCCTGACGGCCGGGCTTGCGGCATCCTCCGCTTGAGGCATCCCGATGATTCGCATCCTCCTCGTCCTCGCGGCCCTGCTCCTCCTTGCGGCTCCGCCCGCTGCCGCCGAACGCTGGTCGCCGCCGTCAGGGGGCGCGTCGCTAGACCTGCCCGAGGGCGAGGGGTGGGAAGGCGTTGACATCCCTGCCTCGGCCCTGTCCAGCCTGCCCTCCGGCGGCGTCTCCGTGGCCCGGCGCAGCCTGGACGGCACCCGGGCCGCCATCTGCATCAGCTATCCGACTGCCGGGCTGAGCGAGGTGTCGGACCCTTTCATCACCGGCTTCGACAAGGGCCTGATGAGCGAGGCCGGGACCGAAAAGGTCAGCGGCGAACGCACGGCCATTGCGGGCCATTCCGCCTACCGCTTCATCGTGCGGACGCCCGGCGGGGCGCTGATGGCTGGGGTAGTTGCGATCAACGCCGGGTCGGCCCACGTGGCGCAAATCGTGAAGGCGGAAGGCGACCCCCTGCTGGACCCGGAGCTTGCGGCCTTCCTGGACAGCTACCGCCTGCCCTAACGCGGCGCGGGCTACGGCCATGCCACAGTAAGTACAGGGCCAGGCAGGAAGCCAAAGCCATAGCACTGACAGGGAAGTCTGGTGGGCCCCGTGGGACTCGAACCCACGACCACAAGATTAAAAGATGCAGGGTAAATCCCTGCTTTCAAACGGAATTTTTGCATAATCCCAGAGGCTGGACCTTGAACACGGCTCGCGTGTCCGTTCGGCAAATTCGACATTCCCGCTTGCTGCCCTACTAAACACCAGATGCCGGGTCGGCTTCACCGCGCATCTGCTGCCGGCGACGGCTCCCCTGCCCCGAACGGGTCGCCGCCAAGCGCTGACCCGCAGCCCAGTGGCGGGCGACAAGACCTGAAGCGCTGGCATCCGAGTGACCGCAACCTGCCATGGAGGGCACGATGGGCAAGAGGACGAACGTCGCAAGTGAACTGCTGGCCTCCTTGGAGGAGGCCGTCGAGATCGTGGCCAGGTGCCGTCCGGCGGCGCGGAACTGGCTCGTGCCGCCGGCGGTGAACGTGCGCGCCGTCCGCAAGAAGGTGGGCCTGACGAAGGAGGCGTTCGCGCAACGTACGGCTTCACGCTCGGCGTGGTGCGGGACTGGGAGCAGGGCCGCTACCAGCCTGACCAGGCCAGCCGCGCCTATCTGCTGGTGATTGAGTGCGAGCCGGAAGCAGTGGGCCGGGCGCTGGGGGGTGCCGCGTAGCATGACCCTGCTTGACCGCATGGCACAGTGAGCAACCCTCAGTCCCCCGCCGAATGGGAGCGCCTGGCCCGAGCCGAATTGCAAGCCGCCGAGGCTCTGGCTGCAAGCCGTATCTGGCAACAGGCGTTCTATCATGCCGGTGTGGCCGTTGAGATGGCGCTGAAGGGGCGCATCATGCGTGTTCAGAGATTGAACCAATGGCCGGACCGCGGGCCGTTGCTCATTCACGTCCTTGCCGACCTGGTCAGGCCAGCGGGTTTGGAAGCGACCCTTAGCGCAGAGGTGGCGAATGTGACCCCGGTTGGGGTAGCGTGGCTTGCCGCGAAGGATTGGACCATCAACATCCGCTACGATCCAAGGCCGTTCCCGCCGCGCCGCGGGGCAGACATGGTCGAGGCGGTGGGGCAGAAGGGGCTACTGGAATGGCTGCTGAAGTGATGACCTTGCCTGAGGACCGCAACGTCGCCGGCGCCCGGATCATTGAGATGACGGACTCCGTAGGGTTCGACGCCACCGGCGCTGGCTGGGCCTACATCAAGGTGACCAAGGCTTGGCGGTTCTACCTGTTCACCACGATGGCGGACACCAAAGGCCCGCTGTGGATATGGGAGCGGCTGGCCAAGGCGTTCAACAAGATGCACCTGCCGGATGGCATCACTCCCTTGGACATCATCGTGGCCAGCCCGGATGAGACGTTGTATCGTAGCATCTTCTTGAAGGTGGGAGCAGGCTCGCCGACACACATCATGGTGGACGCCGACGTGCGCAGCGCTGGTTACGGCATAGATCACATCTGGCTTCTGCGGGCGCGTCCTGAAGCGTCCTTGATGCGCAGCATAGCCCGGCGCGATGCCACAGCGCGCCGCTTTGACAAGAAGGTGCAGCAGCTCCTCGCAGCATGATGACCGACGTTCCGTTCCGCTACGAGGTCGCTACGCTGTCCCTAGAGGACGGCGGCGGGTTCTTGGCCTACGCGCCCGACCTCCCCGGCTGCATGTCGGATGGCGAGACGGTGGAAGAAGCCGTGGCAAACCTCCAGGATGCGACGGCGGGGTGGATTGCAGAGGCGCAGCGCGTCGGGATGAACACGCCGGGTGTGAGGGCGATGGCTTAGGCGGACGGGGGAGGCCGCCGAGGTATGGAAGCGCACAGCCCTAACCCCAGGCCGCGTCACCCGCCAGTCCTTCACGGCAGCGCCCGCCTCGGACAGTTAGACGCGCCAACCACCCGTCTCCGAACGTCGCGAACGGCGACACCCGCCAGTAGAGCGCCTCTTGCAGCGTAGCCAGCCGGTCCAGCACGTCGCTGAGGTCCAAGGCCAGTGCTGGCCGATGCCGAGGGGCATCCTGCAAACCGGCACGGATGCGGGACGTTGAGCGAGACAGGCCCGAGCCGTCACTAGAACCAGCCCAGTCCGCGTGGCGGCGTCCCTGGGCCCCACGCCGTGTCCAGCGTCAGCTCGGCGGGCAGCGCTGCCCGCAGCTTCCATGTGGACGGCACCAAGGCGTCCGACCTGCTGCCGATCATCAGGGCGAACGTGCTGCTCGGCACCCGGGTGATGACGGATAAGGCCTGGCAGTATGCCAGCCTGGACAAGCACTTTGCGGAACATGGCTTTACGAGCCACGGCCAGGGAGAGTACGTTGTGGGCGACGTTCACACCAACACGGTTGAGGGCCTCTACAGCGTGTTCAAGTGCGGCATGAAGGGCAGCTACCAGCACTGCTCCGAGCGGCACCTGCACCGCTACGTGGCGGAGTTCGATATCCGTTACAGCAACCGGGCCAAGCTGGGCGTGGATGACAAGGCTCGGACTCTCACGGCGCTGCGCGGGATCGTGGGCAAGAGGCTGACCTGCCGGAATTCGTCACCGAGCCCCGGCCATATCGTGTGATGAGCCCTGCGCCCGATCTTATGGGAAGTGGCATCTACACCGTCGCGCAGGCGGCGTATCTTGTTGGCGTATCAGAACGGAAGATCCGTGGCTGGATCGCAGGCTACCCCCGCCGGCGGGCATCTCCTATTATTGAGAACGACCTTGGTTGGAGTGGTGGGCGTCTCGCCTTCAGTTTTCGGAACTTGATGGAGATGCGCTTCATCGCGCTTTTTGAGAAGGAAGGAGTGTCTTTCAACCATATCCGGTCCATCATGCAAGAGGTGAAAATCGTCACGAAACATCCGCATCCGTTCGCCACAAGCATCGTGTTCAAGACCGATGGCCGCAAGATCGTGGGCAACGTGGTGAGCAAGACTTTGGGCGATGCGCTGTACGATCTGCGCTCCAAGAACTTGGAGATGAGCGATCTTGTCTGGATGAGCTTGAAAAGCGACGTGCAATACGACTTCAATGGCGAGGCAAGCTTCTGGTATCCGCGCCGTATGCTTGCCCCGAACGTGATTGTGCATCCGAAGTTTGCCTTTGGCCGACCCATCCTGCGCCGATCCTTCATACCTACGCGCACCATTGCCGATGCGGCTGTAGCCGAGGGCAGCGCCGCCGCCGCCGCCGATTGGTTTGAGGTGCCGTTAGGGCAGGTCCGCGAGGCGATAAAGTTCGAAACCGATTTGCGTAAGGCCGCGTGAAGATCGCGTTTGACGAGAACATGCCCATGGCAATGCTTCGGACATTCCAGAGCCTTGCCAAAGAGAAGCGATTCCAGCGAGTCCTAGACTGCGGCGCGGTTGTGAGTGCGAAGGATTACACGCCGCTTATCACCGACAAGGACTACGTGCGGAAAAGCGATGTTCCCTGGATGCGCCGCTACAAGGAAGATGGTGGGCGCGTAATCATATCTGGCGACGTAAACATGCCTGACGTTCCGCATCAACTCTTGGCGATACGCGAGTTGGGTATGGTGATTTTCTTCTTTCCTGCACAATGGAATGGATGGAGCTTCTATTATAAATCTGCCCTTCTTCTCGTTTGGTGGGAAAGGATTATAGCCAAGGCCAAGACTGCCGAACCAGGGGAAATGTATCATATCTCCAAATCCTGGAACGAGAATGAGGCGCTTCGCGTCATCGGTCAGCCTGGTCCAATCACGCCACAAGAAGGTAAGGCTACGCCTCTGTCTCAATCAACCAAGGCGCGGACGCGGCGGAGTGTCCAGCCGAAGGAACTCGCAACCAGCAACACGTTGCTGGACCTCATGGAAGCAGCGAAGCAAGCGAAGGATGTGGCATGAACGACCGCACGGACGCACCTAGTCAAGCTACCAGCTTCACAGAAGCCGCCCGCCAGCTAGACGCGGATGAGGACGAAGCCGCCTTCAAGGCCAAGCTGGCGCACATCGCGCGGCAGAAGCCGAAGGGAGAGGTGCCGGAGCCGCCGAAGAGCGACAAATGAGTTACGCTGCGCTTGCCTGTGGAGTCATCCTAGGGGCGATCAGCCTTGTTGTTCTTGTAGTCCGATTCAGAGTGGCTTTCCGTGTGGAAGCGCGTCGTGCTCAAGGAGAGTTGGCCCCAGATTGGGTACGACCGGCCCTAGTTACCTGCTTGTGGATCGGTGCCTTGATGATAGCGATACGTTTGACGCGTGTAGGCCTAAATTCCTAGGCTGCCAACCGTGTTTGTGAAGTGCATAATCGCCCAGAGAAAGAGGGTGGGCGAGAGATCAGCCCGCCATCACACCGCCGCCCGCAACGGCGGCAAATCCGCCGCCACCGGCACGAACGGCTCATCGACCACCGGCGCTGGCACAACCGCCGGGACAGCGGCCGCCCCCGGCACAACGTCCGCCACTGGCACGGGCGGCAGCGCGCCGAGCTGGCCGAGCACGATGCCCGCGACCTTCTCGACCGTCGCACCCACCTGCGGCCCGGTGCTGTCGAACTCCTGCAGGATCGCCTTGGACGCCTGCGCCACCATCGCGGCCTTCACCGCTTGGGCGTCCAGGCCCGGCGGCAGGGCGCGCAGTGCTTCCTGTATCTGCCCCGCTTTGTTGGCGCAGGCGGAGGTTATCATCGCCAGGCGGTCCCGGTGGTTGGCAACCGCCCAGCGGTTCACCGCCCTCAGCGCCACGGTGCCGGCGGCGGCGGCCAGCATCGCCAGGGTGATCCAGTCGGTCAGGCTCAGGGCTGTCATCGTCATCTCCTATGCGGCCCGCGCCGCAGTTGAGGGTTCGTTCGCAGGCCAGGCCGCGGCCATGTCCGCCATGCGGACCAGCCGACGCGCCCAGCCCAGGCCATAGGTCTGCCAGGTCGCCAGGGCGGCCATGAACTCCAGCCGCTGCGCCTGGAACTCGATGCGGAGCGCCCGCACGCGGTCCGGCGACCCGTTGCCCAGTGCGCGGGACAGCGCCGCCGCGGTGCCGGGGCCGAACGCGCCGTCCGCCTTGGCCCCGATGGCGAGCTGCAGGAACCCGACCGCGCGCTTCACGCCGTTGTTCACCGCAGCGTCGAACATCAGCAGCGCCAGCCCATCCGGCATCAGGTCGCACCGGGCCGCCAGCCAGTAGGAGGCGAGGTAGATGTCGGCGGCTTGCGCCTGCGTGAGGTTGGCGATGTCCAGCGTCGGATAGGCCGCCGCCGAGATGCCCCAGCGCGTGCCGACCAGGCGTCCCTTGCCGACCGCGCCCCCGGTCCAGTTGCCGCTGTCCCGCGCGTCGTTGGTGAAGCCGCCTTCGTTGCCCAGCAGCGCCGCGAACGCCAGCAGGAAGGTGGCGTGCTGCGCGGGCGTCACGCCGCCTGCTCCCACGCCACGGCCCGGGTCCGCTGCCGCCAGCGGTGCCAGCCGGCCAGGCTCACCGCCGCCTCCCGCCCGTCCGCCCGGTAGATGACGTTCGCCGGCCCGGCGCCCAGCACCTCCCGCGCCGGGATGGCCGGGTCGCGCGGGTGCCAGACGGTGCCGAGGGGTGGCGGCTTGGGCGGCGGGAACACGCGGTAGCCGGCGGACCGCAGGCCCCGGATCGCCACGGATTGCACGAGGTTCATGGCAGGCTCCTATGGATGTTGCGGAGGGGCGGGGTGTGGCGCAGCAATTTGTCTTACAATCTGCTTGCAATGAATTGTAGAACGTGGCAAAGTCATCTTGTGTGATGAGAGGAACCCACACGATGACAAACACCCTATCTACCCGCCTTAAGGAGGCTCGAATGCAAGCAGGTATGTCCCAATCAGAAGTGGCGCGGATCGTTGGCGTCACACCACAGGCAATCCAACAACTTGAAAGTGGTGCCGCAGGTCAATCCAAGCACTTACTAGCCATTGCGGACGCCGTTGGCGTTACGCCAGACTGGCTCGGCGGCAAGGAGACGATTGCCGCTAGGCCAGCACCGCCCCCGGCTGGGGTGGAGGTAAACGCCTATCTGCGAACCGTGATGGATCAGCGGCGGCAGGAGAAAGGTCTGCCCTTGGCAGCCCTGGCAGCCAAGGTGGCCATGCCGCAGAGCGCCCTCCGTGATTTCTTCACTGGTCAGGTCGGCACCTTGGCAATTCGGAAACTTGCCGCACTGGCCCACGCTCTTGATCTTGATCTGTCCGAGGTTCTGAGCGGCAGAGCAGAGGTGAAGGCATTCACGCCCGGCTCGTGGGAGGTAGCTGAATGCCTTGCCTCTAATCGAGAGGCCCGCGACGCCCTGCTCACGACCGGCTGGGAACCGTTCGCCGTAGTGGGGGAGACGATGTGGCTGAAGCGGGCGGCGTGATGTCCCTGCCGTCCCTCGCAAAGGCTGACGGCACCTGTCGCGACTGCCGCTGGTGGGAGCCGCGATCCGTTAATCAGGGGGATTGCGGCCTGTGCTGCGGTCCTGGGGGCAACTACGATTACCCCGGCCCCTGGCATACGACGGCTGAGGATACCTGCGTCCTCTGGACGATTGGGCAAAACCAGTAGGGCAATGCCCTTAAAGGACTGCCGGGCGCACGCCGTCCGGCAGTCCTTCTCTCACGGCCGCATATCCGGGCGCAGCACGATATTCGGCATGCGCAGCGCGCCCTCCTCCTGCGTGACGATCCGCACCGGCACGTCCGGCGTCTCGCGCACGACCGTGCTGCTGATGGCCGGGAACCAGCCGCAATCGCGCATGGACTTCGCGCGGTAGAACCAATCCCCCGGCTCTATGTCGGACGGCAGCGCCAGGGACAGCACGTAGCGCTGGCCTATGCCCACGTCGCCCACCGGGACCGGCGGCCCTTGCAGCGACACGATGTAGGGGATCGGCCGTTCGCCGCCGCCGGGATCGGGCACCCAGCGCCAGAGGTAGCGCGAGGTGACGGTGGGGCACTCCCGCCTCTTGTCGGCGGCGATCAGCAGCTCCAGCCGCCCGCCCCGCACCGCCAGCCCGTCCGTCTCGTGCAGGTCGCGGATCACGACCGGCGGCTGGTTCGTGAACCACACTGCGCCGACCGTGCCGACAGCCAGCCCGAACACCACCATTGCCGCGCCGGACAGCGCGCGCTGAACGAAGGGCGTCATGACTTGATCCCCAACCGATAGAGCACGTAGGCGAACAGCAGCCCGAGCAGGAACGTGACCGTTTTCTCGATTGCCGCCTTCCGGATGTCGCCAGGGCGGGCTGCGGCCTGGGTGCGCGCCAGCCTGGCCTGCTCCTCGGCCCCCTCCCGCATCCCGCGCAGGAAGGTCAGGTCCCGCCCGAGCGCCCGCATCTCGTCGCGGTCGGTCACGTCAATGCCCATGCGCTCGAACAGCTTGCTGACCGCGGCCTCGGCCACGCGGGAGAGGTCGGAGTCAGTGACCACACGGATGCTCCTCGCGTCGGAGTTTATGCAGCACCGTCCACCCCAGCCGCGGCAGGTCCTGGCGGTCGCGGCGCTCCCGGATGGCGCGGGAGGCGTCGTGGAGGGCGGTCATCCCGGCACCGCGCTGAACCCCGCGTAGATCATCTTGACCCCGAACCGCCCGGTGTTGCTCCAGGCGGGGACGCTGAACTTGATCCCCGTGCAGGGCGGCGTGTTCAGGCGGGCGTCGAACAGGGCATAGACCAGCCCGGCGTCGTCCCCCTCCAGCGAGACCACCTCCCCCGACGCCGCCAGCGCCACCGCCATCCGCAGCAGCGTCCCGTAGTTGACGGTGTTGAAGGCGTTGGTGTTGTCGGTGAAGCTGCCGTTCCGGAACCCCGTGGCCGGATAGGGCGGCGACGTGTGGCCGAAATCCGCCTCGGACGCGATCATCGTCCGCAGGTCCGGGTATGCCACGCCCTGAGCATCGGCCAGGTGCGGGTGGTAGCAGGTGTCCGCGATGTAGCTGGATCCGCCGTCCGCGCGCCCGTCGTTTATCATGCCCAGCAGCACGTTGCCGATGGCCGCCGCGTAGGTGCGGAGCTGCGGGCGCCGCCCCCGCCAGACGCCCATCATCAGGGCCTGGGAGAAGATGAACAGGAAGAAGCCGACGTCATCGTTGCCGACGAGGTGCCCCACCCGCCCCATCTTGAGGTCAGCGGCCCCGGCGGCCAAAACGTGGTGCGCGCCCCACTTGGCCATCTCATCCAGCATGTGCGCGACGTAGGCGGCCTCGGGGCGGGACGCCGCGGTGAACGCTTCCGCATAGTCCCAGGTCCGCAGCACCCACCCGCTCCCGCGCAGCTGCTGGTTGCCGCCGAGGACGTTGTAGTAAGTCCGCCCCTGGATGGTGGCGATCATGTTGATGCCCGACATCTGCGAGGCGTTGGCCTGCGCCGCACCGCAGTCCGCATACAGGGGATGGCCGGTGCGGTGCGCCGCCATGACCCATGGCGCGGGCATGTGCGACCCCTCGATGGGCGCGCGGCTATACCCGCTGATGTAGCCGCTGAAATTGCCCGCCGTGCCCGCAACCGCCGCCGGCAGGTCGTGGTTCCAGTCGTTGCCGGGCCGCGACGGCCCCATCCCCAGATACCGCCCGCCCGCCCGGTCCGGCCCGTTGTCGCACACCACCAGCCGCCCGGATGCCACGTCCTCGGCCCAGATCGGCTGGTTGACCCAGCAGGCCGCGCGCCGCCGCATCTCCTGGTTGAACACGGCGTCGTAGGGCAGCAGCAGCGCCCGCAACTGGGTGTTGTTGAGGTAATCCACCCGGTCGTCCGGCGGATCGTCGCCGTAGTCGTTGAGCCACCAGCGCCACGGGGCAGCCAGCGGGTAGTAGGGTTGCGTCGTGGTGCCGCTGTCCGCCGCCGAGTAACGGACCAAGCTGGCGTCCTTGGGATAGCAGGGGAACAGCTTGGCCCCCCGGCTCATGCAGCCCTCGTCCCAGTTCGGGGCGAGGTCCACGCGCCCGCCGCCGATCCGCACCGCCCGCCCATCCGGGGCCATGAGCGCCAGGCCCGAGAAGCCGTGGACGCTCATCAGGGGCGTGACGACGATGTTGCCGCTGCCGCCCGTGCCGAACGCCACCGGGTTCAGCCCGTTCTGGCAATTCCCGCGTGCCGTGTGCAGGCTGTAGGGCTGGTAGTTGTAGGTGCCCAGCCAGTACGGCGTGCCCGCCGTGATCCCGGACGGCAGCGTGCCGCCCGCAGCCGCCGTGAACACCACGCACATCCCCTCGCCGAACGTGTCCGGCAGGGTGACGACGCCGCCCGCGAACAGGGACGCGGCGGCATACTGCGCCGCGCGCGGGTCGTTCGCGCCACCCCAGGCCGCCACGCGCACCCCGTCCCGGAACGCCTCGACGGCGCAGACGAGCTGATCCTGCAGCGTCCCGCTGGTGGGGCCGGCCGGCGCGTTCGGCACGGCGCCGTCGAAGTTGGGGCCGGTCAGGTTGCCCGCGATCTCGGTGGTGCCGTCGCTGTTGGCCGTCAGGTAAATCCAGAACTTGTGCCAGGCGTCCACGTAGCGCCAGGCGCGGATGATGACCTGATAGGGGCCGCTGACCGGCACGTCCCAGCCGCCCAGCGGGTTCGTGCCCCAGGCATCGCGGGGATAGTTGGTCACGATGTCCCGCAGGCTGGCCGTCAGCACGGTGGCCCCCAGCAGGCCGCCGGACGCCCGCAGCGTGTGGTCGTGCGCGGCCACGATGGCGGCAGGCGTCATGTGCGGCGTGCGGTCGGGGGCGCCCGCGGCCACGCTCACGGTCATGCGCTTCTCGGTGTCCGCCGCCAGCGCCACCGGCATGGGCCAGACGGTGCGCGCCCCCCAGACGGTGCCGTCGCCCCAGGGCGGGCTTTCGCTGTCCTGCTGGATGGGCACGCTCTGGCCGTCCACGGTCAGGACGAGGTGCTGGTCTGCGCGCAAGTAGCCTTTGGGGAACGCGGGCCAGGTCTCGACCAGCGTGCCGACCGGAGCCGCGGCGCCGTGCGACATCAGGCCGAACGGGATGGCGGCTGGCACCTGATACGCTTCGCCAGCCGGGCGGATGCGGGCGGTGAAAGTGCCGGGGACGGCGTTCCCCGCTGCGCCAACCGGCGTGATGGTGTAGGTGACGGACCCGGCCGCAGGCGGCACCACGTCCACGCTGATGATCCCGGCCGTCCTCACTCCAGAGCCTGACAGCACGGTGGCCCGCAGGTTGGTGTAGGGGACGGGGATGCCCCCCGCCGTGACGGTGACGGCGCTGGGCGGCGGCTGGTTGCGGAAGATGCCCGTCAGCGTCGCGGTCTTGGTCGCATAGGGCATGTCAGCCGATCCCCGTGATGGTCATGCCGGGCGGATGCGCGGCGAGATACGCGGCGTCGGCCTGTGCGGACGTGCGGTGAAACGCGCTGTCCGGGCCGAGCGGGGCGTAGGTGGCGCTGACAAGGGTGGCGGGCACGGTGGCCCCCTCCAGCAAGCGGACGCCGAACTGGCCGTCAGCCGGGAAGAACCCGCTGGATGCCGTCAGCACCATCAGCCCGTCCGCCAGGACCGCGATGGTTGTCCCGTCCAGGTGCAGGGTCCAGTCGTAAGCCTCCGGGCACAGGCCGCTGCCGGCGCTCGACTGGCCCTCGTAGCCGCCGCTCCGCAGGCGGTAGAGGCCGAGCGCGCCGTTCAGCAGGCCCGTGTAGAACCCGCTCAACCCGCCCCCCGTGCTGGCACGGAACATGAAGCCCAGCGCGCGCGGCTCGGCCAGCGACACCGTGTAGTCCCCGTCGCCGCGGATGACAGGGAACAGGACGGTGCCGCTGTTGGGCGTCAAGGTGTAATGGCCCTGGCCGTCGAGCTGGCTGGAGCCTTGCGCGCCGGGGTAGATCACGCCCGCCGGTTGCGTTCCCGCCGCGCCGGCGAAGCTGGCGATCTGGACGCCGGACGCCTGCTGCGCGCCCTGGCCGGTGCCGGTCAGGCCGGGGGCGAAGATATGGATGCCGGGGAGGTTGAGGGCCTTGTTGCCGACTGTGGGGACGGTCACGGAACCACCGGGATGCCGCGCCCGACTTGGACGGGTGCCGCCTGATCAGTGGCCTTGATCCACAGGTACAGCGTGTCGCCGGCTGCTGCTCCGGTGAAGTCGATTGTCTGACCGCTGTAATCGGAATTGTAGATACTGTGCTTGGCAAGTTGCCCAACACTGCTGTTGGTCGCGGACTTGGCGAAGTAGATGTCAATAAGGGTCGGCCCCGTTGACGACGCGCCGCTGCCGGTGGCCACCTTGACGCCGGCGTAGATTGAAGCCGTCGCGGACAGGCTGATGCTGCCGGAGTCAAGAACAGCTCCAGAGCCGTTGGGCGCTATATATTGGACACTGTAGGTGTAGGGATCGCCTGCGCCTGGCGTTACCGAGTTGGCCGCCCCTGTGCCGCTCTGCTGCGCCGCCGCAGCCGATACCACGAACGCCCCCGAGGTCGCCGTCACCCCGGTCACGTTGTGGTCCCGCACCCGCACCGTCTGCGCCGAGTTGGCCGCCGGCACCGTCACGCCGCCGAACGAATAGGACCCGCTGCCGATGGTGGGCGAGGCCGCCGCGGTCCAGGTGGTGCCGTCCAGGCTCCAGTCCAGCGCCGTGGGCGGGCCGTTGGTGTAGGTGCCGGACAGGGCAAATGCGGTGCCGGCTACCTGTGCGGAGGGTGTGGCGAGGGTCAGGGTTTCGGCGGGAGCGGTGCCGCCTGCCCCCGGCAGCGCAGTTTCCGGCGCAAGGTAGGTGAGGGCGCTGCCTCCCGTGCCGCGCACGACAAGCACCTGGTCAGTGGTGAGCAGCGGGCCGCCGGGCCAGGCGAGCGGCGGGGCGCTGTCCAGGTCCCACGCCTGCGTGGTCGAGTTCCAGACGAAGCCGACGCCGGGCTTGAACAGGCCGGGCGTGGTGGTGGTGGCGATGCCGGGGGCCGCTGGGATCGTCGGCTTGCCTGTCAGGTCCGCATACGCGCCCGAGGTAGCGACAGCGGCGAGCGACGACGCCTGCACCGCACCCACGATGCGCGGATCGTTGCCGGCGGCGACGGTGCCGGCGGTGGTGCCGATGACAAGAGGCGTGCCCGTCGGGGTGGGCGTCGGCGTGGGCGATGGAGTGGGGGTCGGGGTGGGCGTAGGGCTGGGCGTAGGCGTCGGCGTCGGCGTCGGCGTGCCGCCCCCTGCCCCTGCCAGCAGGTCCCCGCTCCGGATGCCGCGCAGGCACCACGCCTGGTCAGGCACGTCCGCCCCTTCCGGCGGCAATGCGGTCCGGGTGTCCGGACGCAGGATCGTAAGGCCGGGCGCGGGGCGCACGAACATGGGCAGGCTCCTGTTGCTATGAGGTCGGGCGGCAGCGCGCCCGGTTGCGCTAGTAGTGCAGCTCCGCCTGCGGCTTGCCGCCGGGGCCGCCGGAGCCGTTCGGGCCGCCGGAACCGCCCTGACCGGAGAGGCCGCCCTGGCCGGGGACCGCTTGGTCGGCCGGCAGGCCGCCGTTGTTGACGCTGCCGTTCGAGCCGTAGAGCCGCGACGCGCCGCCACCGCCGCCGAACACCACGCCGCCCGCGACCAGGCCGTAGCCGCCGCCGCCGCCCGGCATCAGCACCGCGTGGTCCGTGCCGCCGCTCGGGTTGCCGCCGCCGCCGGGGCGCGCACCCGTGGCCGCCCCGCCCGGCGGCACGATCAGGCCGAACCCGACGATGCCGCCGTCGGAACCAATGCTGACGAGGTACTCCGTGCCCGGCACGACCCCGACGGCATCCTCCGCGTAGGCGCCGCCGCCGCCGCCGTGCCCCGGGGCCGTGGTGGTGCCGGCAGCCCCCGCGCCGCCCCCGGCCTGGAAGCGCGGGGTCACGGAATAGACGCCGGCCGGACAGGTCCATGCGTGGTCGCCGGGCGTGTCCCTGACCCATCGCGGCCCGGTGGCGCGGGCGATGCGCTGCACCGCCTCCAGCACCTGACCGTCGTATGCCTTGTCCTCAGTCAATCCTGCGAAGCTGATCAGCGCCCGCAACTCCTCCAGGAGCATGTTGAGGAACCAGGCCCGCACCTTCGTGGGCCAGCGCCGCAGCGCGAGGTCGCCTTCCTGGAACCAGCCGGGCGTGCCCGCGCCGGGTGTCGGAGGGCGCACCGTGGCGGCGTCGAGGTCGTCGGGGCCGAACATGGCGGCTACTTCCCAGCCGGGGCGGGAGGCGGCGGCTCCGGCGGCGTGCAGGGCACGGGTGCGCGGGCCACCTCCAGCAGCGCCGCCATGCTCGACGCCACCTCGGCCCAAGGGCGCCGCGCGTCGCGGGCGGCGATGCCGTCCAGCAGCGCCAGCGGCACGCAGACGTGCGTGGGCGGCACGACGGGCGGGACGGGCGCCTGCTGCGCCAGCGCCAGGCCGGGCAGCAGCACGGTCAGAAGGATCATGGGGCGCATCACGGCCTCCTAGTAGCTGCGGAACCACGCGGCCCCGGCGGCGGCGTAGCGGTAGGACCGTCCTGCCTCCGGGCCGCACGAAGTCGTCGGGGAGAACCGCTGCACCTGTCCGAACAGGGTCTGGACCGTCAGCGTGGTGATCGTCTGGCCGCACACCACGTCCACGCGCTGCCCGTCCACCGGCTGCGGCGGCAGGGTCAGCGTCAGCGCGGCGATTGGGGCCGGCGGGTCCAGCACGGCCGCCGTGGTAGCCGCCGTCAGCTGCACCGTGTCGCCGCTGGCCGGCGCCACGCGCTGGGACTTGCCGACGTAGCCGCCGCCTGCCGTGAGTGCGCCACCCGCGTTGACCAGGCTGCCGTCCACGTTCCAGGCCGCCACCGGCGTGCCCAGCGAGTCCAGCATGCGGATGCCGGGCGTCGTGGCCGGCGGCAGCAGGCCATTCACGACCTGGACCTGGATGGGCGCGTTGCCCCCTCGGCCGCGCACGATCAGCGGGTTCAGCGGGCCGTCGTCCGAGGTCGCGTCGATGACGATGCCGTTGCCGTTGTTGGCCACGGCCTGCCGACCGATGTACATGCCGGTCTGGAACCGCACGGGCGGCACGCTGCTGCCCTCGGGTTCGACGTCTATCCCGATGCTGCAATTCGACCTGCCGCCGCACGAGATGGTGGCGGCGATGGGCATGACGGTCGAGATGCCGATGCCGCGGTTGGGCGGCAGGACGGCATCCGGCGGAGTGTCGGTGTCGTTGAAGGCGCTGAGTTCCGATGTCGCGACACCCGGTCCGCGCGCTCGCGCCTCGGTGTAGAGCGGAAAGCACAGGCCGCCGGGACTGTCCTGCAGGCAGCCGAACGTGCCCGCCGTCGGGAAGCTCAAGGTGTTCGCCGGCAGGTTGTTGCGCGCCAGCGCGACGAAGCCGTTCCTGTTGCCCTGGACCGCAATGCGCCCAGCGGGCACGCCGTAGTGGTCCCAGAACGGGTGCGTGCGGTCGCCGGCCTCGACCAGGCCGCTGAAGTAGGGCGCGCGCAGGAAGTCGGCCAAGGTCCGGGCGCCCTGCCCTGGAACCGTGACCGTGACGGCGGAGGCGTCGCCGGCCATCGGCGCGGTGATCCGCCCGGCGCCGTCCAGGGCCGCCACGCCGTTCGGCTGGCCCAGGCGCGACGCGTCCAGCTTGGACCGCATCGCCTCCACGGTCGCATACAGGCCGAACGTCGTCTCCAGGTCGCCCTTGGTGACGACGGGCTGCCCCGCCGGCGGGACCGTGCCCGTGCTGCGGCCCGTCTGTGGGATGGTGGCGGCCGTCTGCGCCCAGGCCAGGCCCGGCAGCAGCAGCATCGCGGCGATCAAGCGTCTCAAGATGAGCCTCCCTGGAAGTCCGCACCGAACTCGGCGGGGTTGAAGTTCTCGGGGCTGCGGAACAGCAGCGCCGTGTGCGCCGGGGCCAGCCGGTCCAGCACGCACCGCACCACCGCGTCCGTGGCGGCGTCCCCGTCCGACGGCGCGGCGTCCAGCGTCACGAGCCAGGCGTGCGACCACTCGGGGCCGTAGAGAGGCTCGCCGGCCGCCAGCAGCCCGGCCCGCGCCGGGGCGAAGTTCGTCACCGTGCCGGTGCGGCCCAGCGCCGCCAGGATCGCCACGAAGTAGGGCGCGGACTGGCCGCCTTGCGCCGCGATGGCCGCGCGCACCGACGCCCGGCGCTGCGGCAGGCTCGGCGCATCCCCCGCGCACGGGTCGGGCAGGCCCAGGGTGGCCTCCCAGTCCGGCAGCATCTCGTCCAGCGTGCCTGCCGGGGCGTCCCGCAGCAGTCCCAGCGCCCGGGCCGTCATCCGCCCGTAGGTCGGCCCCAGCGCCTCCATGACGCGGGGCAGCACGGCGTCCGGCTCGCGCGGCCAGACCCGTCCGGTCGGCAGCGCCGCCAGCATTGCGGCGGCGAAGTCCGGCGCGGCGTGCGGGACGAGGCCCGCCGTGGGATCAGCCACCCGTCAACGTCCAGGTCAGCGCGCCGCGCACCGGCAGGCGCCCCACCGGGGCCGCGATCGGGCCGTTGGGCTGCAGCAGCGTGAAGTCGTCCGTGCCCAGCGCAGCGGCAAGCCCGGTGTCGAACGGTCCCAGCGCGATGGTCCCGCCCAGCGGGTCGGCGCGGGCGATGAACACCGCATCCAGGGCGGCGGCGGCGGCGGCCTTCTGCGCGGGCTGCACGGGCAGGCGGGTCTGGATGCCGAACGGCACCGCGTAGGGCAGCGGGGCCACGCTGTAGACCAGCGCCGTCACCGGCTGCAGCGGCAGCAGGGCGTCCGCCACCGCCAGCAGGTCGCCGGTGGCCGGCGAGTCCCGGTCCTCCGCCGCGGCGACGCCCGCGCGCCCGACCGGGAAGCCGTCCGTCCCCGCCAGGTCGCGCATCGTGTAGACCAGCACGGTGCCCACGCCCATGCCGCGCGGCAGCACCCAGGCCCGGGTCACGCCCGGCACGGCCAGCGCCCACGTCCGGTAGTCCGTCGCGTTCCCGCCCTGGGGAGGCTCGCTCCACCGCAGCAGCATCCGCGTCCGGAGCGGATCATCCTGCTCCGGGTCGGCGCCGCCCGTCAGGGCTGTCGAGGCCGTGCCGGCGCTGTTCACGCCCTCGGTCCCGGCCGCCAGCAGCAGGGCCATGCCAGCCGTGCCGTTCCCGGCGGACCCAGGCAGTTCCGCCATGACCGCAACGGCGATGGTCCCGTCCGGGGCGACCGCCGCGTCGGCCAGGGTGAGGTAGGAGGCTCCATCGGCACGGGCCACGCGCGATCCGACCTGCAGCACGGCCCCGGGGTTGCCGGTGCCCGACCACGCGCCGGACGCAGGTTGGGCAGGCTTGCGGCGGATGCCCACCAGGCCCGCCCAGGCGTCGAGGAACTCGTCTCGGCAGGTGAACGGGTTGCTCTGCCGGGCGATCCAGTCGAGGTAGCCGTATTGGCCGTTCGCGGTGTTCGCCAGCGCCCAGGACAGCGGGCGGCTGACCGCCCACCGGAGCAATCCCATGCCGTCGGCGCCCGGGCCGGTCTGCAGGTCGTTGAACGACTGCCGAAACAGGTCCGTCAGCGTCGGGCGGGCATACGGCATGCTATGCTCCCGTCCATGGCAGGGTCTCGGCGATCACGCGATCCAGGCCGCCGGACTCGGTGATGGTGATGCGGATGCCCAGCGCCTCGCGGGAGGCCCAGAAGGTCTGCACGTCAATCTTCCTGGCGAACCCGTCCCGCACCAGAGATCCCAGGGCATCAAGGCACATGTCCCGCGCCCGCAGCAGGGTGTCCGGCAGACGCTTCGCCCGTTCCAGTTCCCACAGGCGTGAGCCGATGGGTTCGGCGTTGTAGGCGTCCGCCCACCAGCCCCGCCGGTTGGTGGTGCCATCCGTCAGCACGAAATCGTCGCTGGCCCGGCCATCCGTAAACAGCATGACCAGCACCGCCGACGCGAGGTCGCCGCCCGGCGGCGGGTCCTGCCCGGTGGTGGCCCAGTCGCCACGCCCGCGGGCCGCGTCCCAGATGACCCCGATGTCCGGCATCAGGTGTGCGGCGTCGGCTTCGGGCCGTTGGCGTGCCGGTGCTGCGAGACCGTCACGCTGTCCCCGTCCACCATCGCCGTGATCTCCCCGGTGCTTTCGACAGGCATTTCAAAGCGCGCCTTGGTGCCGCCCCGGAACACGACCGGCATACCGCCGCACTCAACCACCAGGCCTTCCGTCGCCAGGTGCAGCGATATCCCGTGCGCGTTGTAGAGGGCGGTCTCCCCGCCCTTCTGGCCGCGGAACCGCGCGCCGCCGTTCAGCGTGCCGATCACGACGCCCTTGCTGCGGTCGCCGCCGATGAACACCATCACCACGTCGCTGCCGACCGGGGCGTGGCTTGAGAAGCCGAACATCCCAGCCACCCGCGACCCGTCCCGCACCTCGTCTGGGCTGAGCCGGACCTGCACCTTCTGCACGGGGCCGCTGTCGTCGGCCGGCGCGGTCGTGCGCCCGATCCCGACCATGAGCTGCACGCGGCGGTAGAGCCGTTCCACGGCGTCGCGCATCAGATGCCCCCTGCCGGGTCGTTCAGCCGCGGGTTGAAGTCCGGGTTGGGCGGACGGGTGGGCGGGGCGGACCGCGGGGCGGCGTTCAGCTCGTCCTGAAGCTGCTGGTTGAACGGGTAGAGCGGCGATGGCTCGACGGTGAAGGCGTCCGGCGGCATCAGCAGCAGCTCGGCGCGCGTGCCCCGTTCGTCCCGGATGTAGGTCACGTCCCCGATGATCATGTCCTGGCCGGTGGCCTTGAGCGCCGGCAGGTCCACCGGCACCAGCCAGTTCGGCTCCCACAGCCGCCCGGCGCTGTCCCGCCAGCTGTCGCACTCCACCCGCACGGCCTGGGACCGGCCCCGGCGGCGGGCCATTTCCCATTGCGCGCGCAGCTTCGCCAGCGACACGCCGTCGTAGTTCTGCTCCGAGATGATCGCGAGCGGACGGCGGCGGGGCTGGCCGTCCGGGCGCTTCAGGCCGGTCATCCCGTCATCCAGCACCACGGCCTTCTCGTTGCCCGAGTTGCCCAACTCCCCGAGGCTGATCGCCGCCATGATGTAGGCGTGGTATTCCGAATAGCGCTCGTCGAACGCGAAGGTGGCGCCGGCGGCCAGCACGTTCGCACCCTGGCGGACGCCGCTGCTGTGCTTCTGCCTGCCGACCTGGGACAGCACCAGGTCGCCGGCGGGGTTGTCGTAGACCAGCATCGCGGAATACCGCGCGACCCGCTCGATCACCTCGTAGGGCGTCTCGCCCAGGTTGATGTTGATCTGCGGGATCGGCTTCCCGTCGCCGTCCAACGCGACCACCTTGACGCCGAACGGCGCGGCCAGCTTCTCCGCCACCCCGCGCGTCGTGCTGCCCGCGATCTGGTTGCTGTCCCAGATGACCGTGCAGTCGCGCAGGTCCTCGCACGCGCTCCGCCCGGCCACCCGCACCGTGTGCGCCGTCGCGGCGATGCGCGGCATGTAGCGGTCCACGTAGCCGGTCAGCACCAGGTCGCCGCCGATCTCCACCTTGCACACGCCGCCGGGCAGCACCGACACCTCGCGCGGCACGGCCGGATACTTCTCCGTCAGGCCGATGTCGAAGGCGCTGGGGAACCCCTCGCAGGACCGCTGCACCCGAACCGCCTGCCAACCGGCCAAGCGGTGCCCCCCCACCGTCAGCACCAGCTCGTCACGGTCGGGCATAGCCGTCCCGGCAGGGCCGCCCGGGCTGCGGGGCGGCGCGCGCAGGGCGTCGAACACGTCGTCCACGGGGATGGGCACGTTCGTCACCGGGACAGTACCCGCAGCTTCGTCGGCATGAACAGGGGATGCACGGGGTCCGCCTTCTGCACGAGTTCATCCCCCCGCCGCCCGTCGCCGTACAGCCCATGCGCCAGCACCGCCGCCGGCAGGGGGCGGATCACCTCCACGTCGCGCAGCCGCGGCAACGGGTCGCCGCGCGCCGCCAGGTCGCGCGCCACCGCGATCCGCAGCGCGCGGAAGGCCGTGTAGACCGCATCCTCGCCCGCATCGCCGGCGCGGAGTATCTCCGCATCCAGCAAGGCGCACGCGGCGGCGCGCAGGCTGCGCGCATCGTCATAGGACGTGGGCTGATAGGCCGCGCACGCCCGTGCCAACTGCACGAGCGCCGCCCGGCGCAGCAGCTTGCCCGCCGCGCCGCCGTCGGCCAGTTCCGCCAGGGACAGCATCACGCGCACCTGGTCCGCCGGGTCCGCCGCCATGCCGCGCACCGCCGCCGCCAAGGCGTGCGCGGCGTCGGGCACCGCCGGCAGGTTCAAAGGTCCACCAAGGCGGACAGGCTCGCGCCCGCCCGGTCCACGGCGGCACGGGCGGTTGATGCCGTCCGGATCGCGCCGCCCACGGCGGCCTCGACGTCGCGCGCCGTCCGCAGCGCGCCCCCTATGCCCATCGCCTGCACGCCGCGCCCAGCTCCGTAGCGCCCGAAGTTGCCGTCCAGGCCGCGCACGGCGTTGACGAGGCCGGATGCGTCCCCGGCCAGCCGCCGCGCCGTGGCGACGTAGGGACCAACGGCGGCGACGGCCTCGCGGATGCCATCGGCGCCGCTTTTCAGGAACGCCCCCGTCTCGTCCAGGAAGCCGCTGCTGGCCGCCCCGGCCGCATCGTCCGCCGCGGCGCCAACCTGCCCCGCCGTGTCGGCGCCCGCGACCGGCAGCAGCTGCAGGCCGGACGGCATCGGTTCCAGGAACTCAAGCCGAAGCTGCCACACGCCGCCCGCGTCCCAGCGATCCGCCGCCTCCGCCTCGATCACTTCGCACTGGCGCGCGCCCAGCGTCGGATGGACCAGTTCGCCCGGCCCTGCCTGATCCAGCGCGTCCAGCAGGCGCTTGACCTGGGCGCCCACGTCGTCGCCCACGATGAAGGCGTCGAAGCCGTAGAGCCGGCCGCGCTTGCCCAGGTCCTCCGCCCACACGCCGTCGCGGAACGGGTATTCGTGCAGCGCCCGCCGGCGGCCGACGCGCACCGTGCTGCCCAGGACGGCGAAGCGCTGCCCGCGCCAGGAGGCCGGCTGCAACTGGCCGAGCAGCCCCGACGCCAGCCCGGCAAGGTCGCCCAGAGAGCTGAACAGCGCCCCGATGCCACCCAGCACGCCGGTGTCCGTCGTGCCGCTCATGGGCCGATCAGTCCGATCATGGGGCGGCTGATCCGCATGCCGCCCATCTGCACGTCTCCGGCGGCGGTTACGGTCTGCGTGACGCCCGGCGGCGCGTTGCGGTGGTCGGTCGTGACGGTGATCGCGCCGTTCACGCCTGCCGCCGCGCCCAAAGGCTGCGGCGGCAGGGGGGCGGGCGGGGCTTGGACGGGTGGGCCGAACGTGGGGCCGACCGGGGGCACGCCATTGGGCGGTAGGGCTGGGCCGAGGGCACGCACGGCTGCCGTCACCTTGCCCACATAGTTGGGATCCTCAGCGTAGCCGCCGGCCTTCAGCGCCGCAGCGGCCCCGGCTGCGTCGTCACCCCGGTTCAAGACGCCAGGATAGCGGCGGCGGATCAGCGCCGCCTGGTCGCGGGCGAACTCCTCAGGCGTTCCATAGGCTCGATACTGCAGGCCATCCGCCTGCCGCACCGTGGCGCCCGTCCACGATCCGCCGGCCTTGATGTTGCCGAGGTTGTTGCCAGCGGCGGCGCGCCCCCAGCCGGTTTCGAGGCCCCATTGACCAAGCCAGAAGCTGGCAGAGGTGCCGGTCTGCTGCGCCATGATCTGCGCGGCCGCACCATAGTTGGCCACGAATGCCGCCCTGCCGCCACCCGCCGGAAGGGCGGTGCTGGCCGGCGTGATCTGCGTTGCTGGGCTGCTCTGCGGCGTACCGCGCCCGCGGGCGATTGCCTCCGAGGGTGTCATGCCTTGCGGGCCGCTTCCGGTGTTCATGCCACCGCCGCTCAGGCCGAGCATCCGCCGCATCGTGTCCATGAACGACTGCGGCGTGCTGCCAAGTCCGGCGCTGGCCGCATTGTTCCGCTCGCCTTCAGCCCCACCCCAGTTCCCGAGAGGGCGGCCATAGTCGTCCAGCAGCGGCATATTCATCTTGCCCGCCGTTGCGCCGCTGGCTAGACCCGCCACCGCAGCCGCTGTCACCGCGCCAGTCGCTGCACCGCCCAGCCCCAACAACCCCAGCAGCCACCGCGGCGCGGCCCAGCCGCTGAAGAACGCCAGCTTGGCCGCGATCATCGCCATCGGCCCGACCACCTTCAGCGCCAGCGCCACGCCCAGGATTTCCGCCGCCCGCGTCCAGCCTCCGAACACCTGCACGACGCCATCCACCTGCGTCCCGAACTCACGCAGGCTCGTGATCGTCCGCTCAATGCCGCCGCCCTCAACCCAGGACCCGATGCCGGTCGCCACCCGGGTGAAGAACGCCCCCACATCGTCGCGGTGCGCGGACACCCAATCGGACAGCCGGCCCAGCATGGGCACCAGCACCGGCGCCAGGCGCTCGGCCACCGTGTAGGCCACGCCCTCGACCGCCAGGCCCAGCTTGGACTGCGCGATCCGCAAGTCGTTGGCCGCGTCCACGCCGCGCTGGTTCGTGACGCCGTAGCGCTCGGCCTCGCGCCGGTATTCCGCGATCCCGGCCGCGCCGCGCCGCAGGAACGGCAGCAGCGCCTCGCCCGCCGCCCCGAACAGCTGCGTCGCCACGCGCGCCTGCAAGGCCGGAGACCGCAGCGATGCGATCTTGTCCGCCACCTCCGGCAGGACCGCATCGGCCAGCCGGGCGCCGCCGGTGGCGCTGTCCCGGAACGCGATGCCGAGCTGGCTTAGCAGGACAACCGTCTCCGGGCTGCGCCCGCCCACGGCGTCAAACAGGTTGTCGCCCAGCGTCCGCAGCCCGCCGGTCAGGTCCTCCGCCGACGCGCCCGCCAACCGCGCAGCACCCTGCAGGCCGTGCAGCCGGTCGGCGGTCACGCCGATGCGCTGCGCGTCCAGGCCCAGCCGCACGCCGAAGCCGGTCCAGCGTTCCGTGAGCTGCGCGATGCCCGCGATGCTGGCAGCACCCGTCAGGGCGCCCAGCGCCGGGGTGAACCGGCCCAGGCTGGCCGCGCCGGCCGCGACGTTGCGCGTGAGCGCCGCGACGCCGCGTGAGGCCGCGGTCAGGCCGGACGTGTCTGACAGGCGCCCCACGGCGCGCACGAAGCGCTCGCCCGGGGCGGCGATGCCCCGCAGCCGGCGGTTGATCGCCTCTATCGTGCCGCTGGCACGGTCCGTCGCCTGGATGACGACCGAAACACCAGTCGCCATGCGCTACGTTCCCCTCTTGGCGGCCTTCGCCGCCTCGGCGGCGCAGCGGCGCGCATAGGCGTTCCACTTGAGCAGCCCGGTCACGGTCAGGTGGTCCACCGCGTCCGGCCCCCAGCCGAAGAAGCGCACCAGCCCTAGGGCGATGTCTTCCCAGTTGCTGGGGCGCTGTTCACGAAACCCTCAAGGTAGCGCATCGCCTCCCGCGACTTCCGGATCGGAAGCTGCCCCACGGCCAGGGCGTTCACCCCGGACACCTCCTGGATGAGGCGCGCCTGGTAGCGGCGCACAGCGCCCGGCAGGGGCATGGCGCCCCGGCCCAGCAGGGCCTCGGCCCGGTTCAGCTCGCCCCCGCGCGGCTCTCGCAGGTCCAGCTTCGTCACCTCGCCGCCGTTGGCGACGATGGGCGGATCAAGCTCCACCACGTATTGGTCTGGCATCCCCTCCGGGGCCGCCGGCAGGTCGGCCGTCACGAAGGCTTGCAGGTAGTCCAGCGCCTGATCCAGTGCCCGCACGGGCATCTCGTCCACGACGGCGCGCGGCAGGCGGGACACGACGGCCACGAAGGTCAGCGCGTAGTCCCGCATCGCGCCCGGGCTGGAGTAGGAGGGGTCGTCCAGCTTGGCTTGCGCGGTCTGCACCTGGTTCAGCGTCGGCTCGCGCAGCGCGATGCGGGCATATTCCACCTTGTTGACCACGACAGGCGGGTCCAGGGCGATTTCCAGGGTGTCCGGCAGCGGAGCGGCGGCTTCGTCCACGATCATGCCTCCTCAACCAGGCCCTCGAACTTCAGGTCAACGGTGCCCTCCATCGTGTCCACCTCGACCTCCTCGGTCTGCACGAGGTTGGCGCCCTGCACCGTGGTGCCGTCGGCCAGCACGAGGATGACGGTCACGCCGTTCATCCCGCTGTAGTCCCGGGCGGAGAAGGGGCCGCCCATGCGGGCCTTGAAGGCGATGAAGCCGTTCTTCGGCATCCGCTTGATGCCCTGGAAGGCGCCGCTCTGCCCGGACAGGATGTCCTGCTTGATGACGGCGGCGCTGTACTTGGCGTCGCCGGCCACGTCCACGTCGTTGCCGTCTATCGTCGCGCTGACGATGCCGGATTGGGTTTCGCTCATGGGGTGCTGTCCTTCTTACGGCTTGGTGAACTGCACGAGCATGGCGACGATGCGGAGCTGGCCCGCCAGGATGACCGGCAGCAGGATGTTGACCCGCCCGTTGCCCGCATATTCCACGACGAGGTGCTGCTTGAAGGCGTCGTAGTCCTGGACGCGGCCCAGCTCCTCCCGCTGCCGGTAGAGGGCCAGCATGTGCGCCCGGATGATCCTGGGCGACACGATGTCCGGGTTGGCCGCGCCGAAGCGGGTGCCGTCGCTCACGATCTTCTTGCGGGCGAACACCGTGGTGATGTCAGCCCGGTAGAAGCGGATTTCGTCCGCGAGCTGAAACATGGTCTCGACGTCGAGGTAGCTGTTGTCGGCCACCCCGGCGGTGTTGGTCTGGTAGGTCGTGACCAGGCGGCTGATCCGCACCGTGCCGTCGTCGTCCACCTCGTAGGTGGAGCCGCCGTCGTAGAGCAGCGTGTTGCGGTCGTTGTAGGTGAAGCGGTCGGCCACCGGCGGCGCGCGCCAGCCCATCGCCAGGCGCTGCAGCGGGATGCCGGGGTCGTTCCGCAGCGACAGCCCGGCGGACCCGGCCATGTCGGCGGCGATCAGCCACGAGGGCGTCGGGCTGTTGCTGACCGGCAGGACCGTCATGTGCTGGTCGTTGCGCGCGGCCAGGAGGGTGGTGGCCTGGCCGAGCGTGGCGCGGACCGCCGCGAAGCCGTGCCCGAACAGCAGGCGCACCGGCGCCCAGCGTCCGGTCTGGTCGTTCAGGAACGCCTTCACCGCGTCGAGCGTCACGGCGTCGGCGTAGGGCAGCACGACCGATGCGAACGGGATGTCGGAGCAGTTGGCGAAGGCGAGGCCGAGGTCCGGAGCGCCGGTGCCGGGCGTGAGGACCGCAGTAGCGGTCAGCCCGGCCGGGAACACCTCCCCCGCCAGCCCGCCGCCATGGTTCCAGCGCACATCCAGGTCCAGCGGGCCGGGCACCCGGACCGTGAAGGTCACGACCGCGCCGGCGGCCGCTGCCGTCACGGGCAGGTCCGCGATGGCGTTGGCGACTGCGGCCAGCGTCGCTGCGGCCTGAGCCGCCGTGGTGCCGGCGGGCACGCCGGTCTGCACGAGCGTGTCGCACACATAGGTCGAGAGCGTGCCGCCCGCGGTGGCGGTGCCGGCCAGGATCGCGGCGACGGTGGAACGCTGCCCCGCGCCGTTGTCGGGCACGGGCAGCACCCAAATCTCGCCGTTCGGATCGCGCGCGATGACCCGGGCCGCCATCAGGGCCAGCGGGCTGCCGGCGCCGGCCAGGGTCCGGGCGAACGCGGCGCTGGGGCACAGGACCGGCACGGACGGCACGGGCTGCGCGCCTGCGATGACCTGGCCCACCACCAGCGTCCGCAGCCGGAATTGCCCGGTGTTGGCGCGGCTGGGGTCGATCTCCGCAGCGAACCCCGGGTTGCGGGTGTCGGCCGGGAAGTTCTGGAACTGGATCATGCCGCGTCCTCCGTGGCGTGCGGCTCATCGTCGCCTCGTGCGGGACGGGACGGGGCCGGCGGCTGGGCCTCCACCACGTCGCCGTCGCGCAGGCGGCGCAGCCAGAACTCGTCGCGCGGCACCTCGTCCCCGCCTTCGGGAAGCGGCGCAAAGGTGTCGGGCCGGCGGACCATGCGGCCCTCGGCAGGCTTCACGAACATCAGGGTGTCTCCTAGCTCTGCGGCGGGTGGATAACGGCGGCGGCCAGCGCCTGGCCGGTGTCGGCACGGGTCACGGCTAGGTCCACTTCGACAAGCGGCTCAAGCGGCTCCTGCCACCCCATGCGGTCGGTGATGGTCAGTTCGAGGGTGAAGTCCCACTGGTAGAACAGTCGGGCACGGTCCCAATCCCCCAGGCGTCCGCCCGCGTATTCCAGGCCGCGCACGGCGCGCACCGGGTCCACGCGCCAGTTGAGCAGCGCGGCCCACAGCTCAGCCCGGGTGGCGTCGAACAGGCTGGCGATGGTCTGCCCGCGGCGGTCCGCGCGGTTGTCGAACTCCACCACCACGCCGATCCGCTCCATGACCTTTTGGCGGAGCGCGTTGGCCAGGCTGTTGGCCTCGGCCTCCTCGTCCAGCGGGATCACGTAGGCGGCGGGAAGTGCCATCTGCGCCGCGTCCTGCACGCCCACGGCCAGCTCGGCGGCTCCGGCCACGCGGCCCTGGAACGTCGGGGCGCGATCGCGCAGGTGCTGGATTACGCGGTCCAGGTCCAAAGCATCAAATCCGAGCGGGAGGAGGCGGCTTGGTGCCTGGAGGCATCGGGAAGTTCAGCGCGGACTTCGGAAGGCCAGTGTCGCTGGGCAGGTCATTGTTCGTGGCGCGACGCCAACGGATCGTCTGCACCCAATTTCCTGGCGAGTGGCAGATGCAGACTGGATGAAACTCGCGACGTGCTTCCTCCAGGAACAGGATGGGACCAAGCCATCCGCGCCGCCATTGATGCCGTCCAGTCAGCGTCCAGTTGTCCGGGATCAGCGAAACCACACCGGCTGTTTCGCTCGTCGGTGGCTTCGGCGGTGGCCGTTCTGGCGCACTCTGGTAACTCACGGCTTACCTCCCCGGCTATCCGGTCGGAACGCGATGTCCTGCAGGATCGCCTCGCGCATCCGTGCCTCAATGGAAGCCGCCCGGCTGGTCAGCGCGGGTTCCAGGAACGGGCGCGGGGCCAGCACGCGGCGGGTGCCGGCCCGGCCCCGCTTGTTCCGCGACGCCTTCCCCTTGCCGCCGCCTTGGGCGCCGTGCGTCAGAAAGAAGGAGTAGAACGCCTTGTCCCGGATGGCAGCGCCCTCGCCGGACTTGAACACCTTGACCGACAGCGACCGGGCCAGCGTGCCGCTGACGCTCACCGGGGCCTCCCCAGGGGCCGAAGCGCGGTAGCGCCCGCCCGCGCGGTAGTAGAGCCGCCCGTTGCCGGACGCGCGCTTGATGCTCGCCCGCGCCGCCCGCAGCACCTCCGCCGCGGCGGCGCGGACCACCTTGCGGAGGCGTGCCTTGCCGTTCGTCACGAGGGCGGCGCTGGTCACGCGGACCCGGAGGTCGATCATGCGCGGGCTTCCTTGCGGGCCGCATGATGAGATCGTAGCGAGGCTCTGATCTGCGCTTTCAATTCTTCGGGCCGTCGCCTGACGGCCGCCGCGATCTTGGCCCGAGTTTCATCGGTCATTGCCCGCTTAGCGATGGACATCTTCAACCTAGAGGCCTCCGTATGGCGTTTGCCACGTTGTGCCTCCGCCATCCTGGCTTTTGTCTCTTCGGTTCGTGTTTTTCCGCGGTTGGCCGTCGCAGCCTTGCTGCGTGCTGACGCGGTATGGAGGTTTAGATGGGCCGCACGTTCAATCGAAGCTCTGGCAATCTTGAGCTTCGTATGGTCAGTGAACGTCCGTCCTTTTAACGCCGCGATGACTTTCGCCTTCCATTCGGGCCGAAGCGGCTTGCCCTTGCGGGCATCCGACATGCTCTGGCGCTGTTCGGGCGATAGCAGCCTACCCCTGCGCCGAGCCGAAATCTTGGCCCGAGTTTCAGCACTCTTGATCGTTCCCCAGGAACCCTCGCCACCAAGCGTCATGTTGTAGCCGCCTACTGACAAGTGCGACCGCATCTTGCTTATGAGCTTGCGTTCAATGTCTTGCGCTTCGGGCAAGGTGTCAGCCTCGCAGAGCGTCACGACTTCAAACGTGTCCACACCATGCTTCCGAATTGCCGCATGCAGTGCGAAGCGGCTGCCGTTTGCCGCAGCGACGACATGCGCCTGCCAACGGCGTGAGACCGTTCTCTGGGTGATACCGATGTACTGCCTGGCAGTTTTCTTGTTAGTTATGCAGTAAACGAACATGCCGACTATGATCTGCCTTCTTGTTCAACTTCCAGCATCACGTACCGCTTCCGGCCCTGGTCCTCGGCAACCCGGCGGATGCGAAAGGTCTCGCGCCGCACCGTGCCGTTCGGGCGGAGGCTGTCCCGCACCACGACGTATCGGGTGTCCAGCCAGTCCACCCAGCGCAGCCAGACCCGGTGCGTCACGGGCGTGTCCACGGCAGCCGTCTCGTAGTAGGTGATGGCCCCGATGGGCACGATGTTCGCGTAGAGCGTCTGCGCCTCGACCAGCGTCTCAAGAATGCCGGTGGTCAGGGGGTGCGGCTGCTGGTCGCGCCGCCCGATCAGCACCGGCCAGCGGCGCTTGCCGATGGCCCACGGCTCATCAGGCAAAGGTCACCAGGCGGTAGGGATAGAGCAGCATCTTTACGGCTGCAGGCGCCTCGCCGCAGTCATCGTCGCCGCGATGCTCGTAGAAGAAGCCGAGCAGCAGCTTGATCGCCTGCTGGATCGCCATCGGCACGGCGGCAGGTGCGTCTCCGTAGCCGGCCGAGTATGTGATGGACAGGTCGCTGCCGGGCGGTTGGCTGATGCCGCGCAGGGTGACGCGGCCAGGCTCGTTGGAAGCATCGCCGAAGTAGTCCCGGGCGGGATCAAGCGTCCGCACCACGCCATCACGGCTGCGCTGGCTCACTTCGGTGATGGCCTGCACTGGCGACAGCGGCAGGTCGATCGGCATTCCCGATGCGGGCCACCAAGTCAGGGGAGCGACAAGGATGATGGGATTGATCGGCATGCCCGAGCCGATGCCGGGCGGCTGCGATGGCGACAGCGTGTAGCGCAGCGTCTGCGTGATCAGTGCCCGGTTGAGGTATAGCTCCACCCAGCCCCGCGCTGCCGCCAGGTAGGCCAGCACCTGCGAATCCTCACTGTCCAAACGGAGGTGCGCCCTCGCGTCGCTCAAGCTGACCGGCTCTTGCGCCGGCTGCGTGACGACGCGAAGGCTGCAGAACCCCATGGCCTAGTCGGCCGGATCGGCAGGCAAGGTCAGGGTGGAGGGCTGCGCGACGGTCAGGACGGCAGTGGGTGTGACCTTGGCCGCCTCCTCGGGGGCATTGGCCGCCGCTGGGGCAGACACGCCGCTTGGCCCGGGCAGGGCGTCGGACGCGCTGTCCGCGGGCGGCACGACCATGACACCGTCCGCAGCCCGCGTGATCACCCGATCCTCGGCGCGCGTCATCGGCTTGTAGCCGGTATCAAGCCCGGCCAGCACAGGATCCACCGCCGACTGCTGCGGCCCGATCACATGGCTGCGGTTCGCCCCTGGGACCGGGCTGTCGACCAGATCGCGAAGCCCCGGCGACTGACTCAGACCAGGGGTCGGGGAGCCGCGATCACCACCCACGCCGAAGACTTCTGCAGCAGTCCGATAGGCTGGTTCGGCAGGCTTGTTCTGGTCATCCATGGAGGAGCCTCACTTCGTGATGGTGTTGGGGATGTCACCCGAGCGCCGGCTTGCGGCATCCTTGCGACGGTTCAGAACCTCGCGCTTGCGAGCATCCTGGGCGGCGCGTTCCGCTTTGCTCAGCGGGCGCGTCGGAGCCGGCCTTGCCGGCTCAGGCTGCCCGGCGTTCACGGCGGGGGTCATGGACGATGAAGGCCGCGCCGGAGGCTTGCAGCTCTTCAGCTGCGCGCCGCGGAAAGCCAGCCTCCTGGCCGCGCTGGTAGCCGCAGTTCTGGAACGTGCAGAACCGCGCGAACCGCACCGTCAGATCGTCCGGACCCGGTCCCGTCGTGTCGATCGAGGTCGGCTGAATGACCACGGGTTGGGGCACGCCGATGGTCCGGGCGGGTGCCGCTGCTGGCGTTGCCGCAAGGGCGGCCGCGACGGCCGCGGCAACGGCGTCGTTGAACTCGGCGGAGCCGACGACGACGGACGTCGGCGCGGTGTTGGCTGGGGGCATGTTTGATCCCGTCTGGCGAGAGGAGGGGCGACTTGCTGGCCGGAACAACAGGCCCGGTCCTTCGACCGGGCCTGTTGGTTACGGACGACCGGGCAGCTGGCCGCCAGCGACGTTGGCGGCGATATTTCCCGGATTGTTACTGCCACTTGGCGCCGCAGTGCCCCACGTGCTGGGGGCGGCCGACATGTCGCCGGTAAGGGACTGGCTGTAGTAGCTGGTGCCCCCGCTGTAGTTGCTGAACCCGGCAGGCGCCCAGCCAGGCACCATGGCGATGGCAAGCGATGCCTGGTGGCGCAGCGCCAGGTCGTGTTCCGAGATAACCCGGAACACGGTCTGGTCCATCTGCACCGCCGAGACCGTCGTGCCGCCGGTGACGTAGGTTGCCTGGTCGAACACCTCGACCTGGTATTCCAGCGTGTCGGCCACGATCACGTCCGCCATGTCCACCAGGATCAGGTAGGCGCCGTTGTTCACCGCAGCGCCGGACGCAGCCGTGTTGATGTTGGTCGGAAGCTGCTGGGTGATGCGGTAGGGCCGCCCTTCGAACTTTCCGCCGTTCATCTCGTCCCGGTAGACGAAGTTGCCGACGCCGTCGCGCAGGGTGCGCAGGAAGCTCTCCGTCACTGCCGACATGATCCAAGCCGGGCGGATCATCTTGCTCATGTTGTTGCGCAGCACGAGGTTCAACGCGCCGGCAGCACCTACCACCGCGGTCAGGATGGTGGCGTTGTCCGTGGCGCTGAAGGCCGGGATGATGAGCTTGTTCGCCGAGGAGCACTGGTTGATCAGGCCGATCGGCGTGCCGAGCGAACCGTCGGCCATGATGAAGGCCAGGTCCTCGCGCAGTTTCAGCGCCTGGATCAGGCTGTTGCGCACCTGCGCCTCGACGTTGGCCGGCACGCGGCGGATCAGGTCGTTCGTGACCGGCACGAGCGCCGTCAGCTTCTTCGCATTCAGCTGCAGGGCATCGTAGGTCGGCTGGCTGGGCACGATGGCATCCAGCTCGCCTCCATAGCTGGCTGTGGCCTGGCCGGCCTCACGGGGGATCGTCAGGTTGCCGCGCGGCATGTCCATGAACTCGGGCTCAAGCGAACGGATCACCTCGTCGGCGCGCAGCAGCTCGATGATCTCCGGCACGAAGTCCTGCGGGATCAGCGCGCCACCAGTGGCCACGCCGGTGGTGTTGAGCGCCTTGGCCACTGCCTTGTCACCGAAGCGGCGCTCGATGAACGTCGCCACGTCTGCCGAGGCCTGTCCGCGGCGGAGCATCGCCTTGCCGATCAGCCAGCGCGCGACGGCGAAGCCTTTCTCGTTGCGATGAGCCGTCTCGCCATGACCGTGCCCGGTCAGGCGGGGACCACGATTGTGGCCGAGGCCGCGCTGCACGGTGCTCCCGAAGGATGCGGCGACGGTGTCGCCGGGCTCGTCGACCTGGTCAGGCTCGCGGGCCGCGTCGGCATCGTCGTCCTGCAGCTGCTCCAGACGGGCCACGCGGGTGTCGAGCGCGTCGCACGTGGCTTCCAGCGCGGTGACCGTCGCCTGCAACCCGTCAAGCTCGGAGATGTCGGCTTCCGGCAGGTCCTCGCCGGCTGGCAACTCCTCCGCCTTCGTGCGCAGGGCCGCCTTCTTCGTGCGGACAGCCGCCCGGGCCTCCGCCAGCTTGGCGCGGCTGGCTGCGCGCTCGCGCTTCACTTCATGCAAACGGGCCATAGACTTTACTCCTCTGCTGGCCCTGCGGCCGCGGGTGATGCGTGGGACTCGCCCTACGCAGGGAAACGACGGTCGAACTGGAGGCGGCGCAGGGCCTTGGCCCGGAGCGCCGTGGCCGGCGCGTCAGAGACGACGTCCCGGATTGCCGCCATGGGATCGGCCGCACCTTCACGGTGGGCCGGGTCGATCACCGCGTCCGGATTGCATGGCACGGTGACGATGGAGAACTCTGTCAGGTCCTGGCGCTTGAAGTCGAACCCGGGCAGCCAGTCGTCGGCACCGCGGCTTGGGTCCTCTGTCACGTCGAACTCCAGCGGCCGGAATCCGACAGAGGTCGCCGACAGGAAGCCTTCCTTGCACATCTGCAAGATCGTCTCGGCCAGCTCACCGAGACCGGACGGCATATCCGCCCGGACGAACTCCACGGTGGCGCACAGGGCGCCGCTCTGCAGGCCAATATCGACGCACTTGCCGATCGGCAGGTCCCAACTGTTGTGCTGCCACAGCACCACGGGGTTCCGGCGATAGCCGGACAGATCCCAGCCAGCTTGATCCACCACGTCCAGCGCGCGGTCCACCGCCGCGGTCGAGATGGTGAAACGGAGCTGGCGCTCTCCGATCACCTCCGGGACGCTGGAGTAATCCTTCAAGACGGCGAACTCGGACGGACCGCGCTTGATCGTCGCTGCGCTTGGCTTCCGGCCAGCCGCATTCATCCGCTTGAAGCGGTTGACCCCGAACAGCATTCTCTTCTCCTTGTCCGCGTCAGGCGGGCAGCTTGGCTTCCGCAGGAGCTGTGTTCAGCGCCACCCGGTATTCCTGCCCAGCGCCGCCCGGGATCGGCGGCTGCCCCTCGCGGTCGCGCACGGTGTCCCGGTTGAGCCAGCCGTCGCCGAGCGCGATGTGGTAGGCGTCGTACCGGGTCTTCATGTCGCCCCGGAGCATGCTGTCGAAGTCCACGCGGATGCGCACGGTGCCGTGCTCCGCTTCCCAGAGCAGCTTGTGCTCGCCCTCTTCCTCCATCTGCCGCGCCATGGGGATCAGGCTGTCGTCGATATACTGCTGGTTCTGGTTCTCGATGTTGGTGAAAGTCGCCCGGTCCAGGCTCGCCACCTTGTGCGGCGGCACCCGGAAGAACCGGCAGATTTCCTCAACCTGGAACTTGCGGGTTTCCAGGAACTGCGCCTCGTCCGACGTCATGGACAGCTTCTCGAAGGTCATGCCTTCTTCGAGCACCAGCACCTTGTTGGCGTTCTCGACCCCGCCGTAGCGCGCCTGCCAGCTTTCACGCAGGTTCTTGCGGCTGACATCACTGAGCGCCTCAGGGTGGCGCAGCACGCCGCTGGCCTGGGTGCCCTGGCGGAAAAGAGTGGCGCCGTGCTGCTGCGTGGCCAGTGAGAGGCCCATCGCCTCGGCTGCGGCAGTGATCGTTGGCAGGCCCAGGAAACCGTCCAGGCTGACGTTCTTCAGGTGCAGCATGTCGTCCTGGTGGACGGTCAGGGTGCTACCGTTGCCGAAGGCCGGATGCCAGATGTCGTAGTAGATCCACCCCTTCGGAGACAGCCTCATCGTGCAACGGTCCGGGCTGATTGGGATCAGCGCCGTCGGAGCGCCATCCTGCCCGCGCACCACGAACACGTAGCCGTTGCCCCGCAGGTGCAGGCAAACCACGATGTAGGCGATGAATGTGAACCAGCTTTGCCAGCGGTTCGGTCGGCGCAGCAGCTTCGCGATCGGATGGCGCAAGTCATGCTGCCAACCGCCCCCAGGCAACGCCGACTGGACGAGCGCCGGCAGCTTGGCCATGTCCTCGGACAGGCAGCGAAGGCAGCCGAATACCGCGGAGGCCTGCATGGCCGTAAACGGCGTCACGGCGACGCCGGTGTGACTCGTCAACGGGCTGAATGCCGAGAACAGGGCGGTGCCAGCGATCGTGCTGAGCGGCTGGCCGATCTGGTACGCGTCCTTTGTGAGCCGCGGTTCGATGCGGGGCAGCGGAGGACGGTCCGCACCCATGATGCGGGACAGGATGCCCATCAGAGCATCAGCATGCCGCGGGACTCGTACACGCTGGCAGGCGTTGCATTGGATCCCGTCATCGTCGCCCCCACCGCCATCGCCAGCGCGACCAGGCCGTCAATCCGGCCACGGCTGCGCTTCTTGTCGAACCACCGGTTGCCTTGTGCGTCCGGCACCAGCGTGGCGTTGCCGGCGCACCACTTGGTCACCGGGTTGGCCTCGATCGTGATCCGGCCTTCCAGGATCGCGTCTTCCAAGGCTTGCACCGACCGTGGCATCCACAGCTGGCGCTCCGAGAACAGCCCGCGGGCGCCCTGGGCGTGACGGATCATCTTGAGCCCGCTGCCTGGCCGCTCCTTCGGTCCCTTGTATTCCCAGGTCGCGAAGGCGGTGGCATCGGCGGCTTCGCGGAACGCCTGGAAGTGGGCGGTGTCGAACGCCATCGCCTGCACCTTATGGTCGGAGCAGGTTCGGGCGGTCTCGGCGACCACGAACTCGAAGTTGATGGTCCGGCCCGGCGTCAGGCTGAGCCATTTCTGCTCGGCCCACACCGGATACGGCGCCTTGTCCTGCGCCTCGGCGTCGTAGACGCTTTCCTTCGGCTTCCAGTAGCCGAGGCGGGCGATGAGGTGTCCGTCAGGCCGACGCCACACCTTGGCCAGGGCCGTCAGGTCGTTGCGCTGCGACGGGTCCATGCCGAGCCAGCACGGCAAGCCCCGCAGCGCCGCCTCATCCACAACGCCCAGCGCTCCGTCCCAGCGGTCCTCGTCGATCCAGTAGCTGGATGAGCCGACCGGGATCCCGAAGTAGAGCCGCTTGACCGTCAGCGCCTTGGACGGCAGGCCCCGGGCCTTCATCACCTCGCCGCGGACGTTCTCGGCCGGATAGGTGATGCCCAGCGCCGGCAGAGATTTCGGCCAGCACGCCTCGTCGTTCATGGGATCGTCGCCCGGGTCGGTTCGGGCGATGAATGCGAACGATGTGCTGTCCTCGCGGACGCCTTTCACCACGTCCTGGTAGTAGTCGGAGTATTCGGTGCCGACCATCTGGTCCGCCGCCGGGGTGTTGGTGCCCAGCATCATGAGGGGATCGCCGGGCATCTTCACGATGCCGGCGTTCCACAACTCAATGGCCCGCGCGCTCTTGAACTCGTGGATCTCGTCGGCCAGCACGGCCGTTGGGCGCGGCCCCGAGATCGCGTCGCTGCTCGCGACGGCCTCGAACTTGCCTCCGCTGGACGGGTGTTCGATCTTCCAACTGATGTCGCCAGTGCCGCGGATCACCACGGCACCGATGCTCTCCAGCGTGTTGCCCCGGTCCCGGCCGGGGATGTCGCCGCGGCACATCGCCACGCCGTCCTTGAACAGCACGTTCGCCTGGTCCTTGTCGCCAGCGATGGCGTAGATCTCGGGGCGAGCGATGCCGCAGAAGCCCATCAGATACAGTCCGATCCCAGCCATCAGCGGCGACTTCGCCTGACCCTTGCCCGTCTCGATCCAGGCCGTGCGGAAGCGGCGCAGGCCGTCCGCGCGCCGCCATCCGAACAGGCAGCCGACGGTGAACACGTGCCAGGGCAGCAGGGTGAACGGCTCCCCCGCCTTGGCGCCCGCCGTGATGGTCAGCACGGACGGAAAGAAGTTGATCGCGTGAGCACCCTGTTCGGGCCGCCAGTGCAGGCCGGATCCTGCCTGATCCCGGATGTCCCGCAGGTGGCGCTCCGCCGCCAGGATGGCGAGGCGGCCGGATACGATGCGGCCGGACATCACGTCCTGGGCGTAGGCCGTCGTCGGGTCGGAGCTTTCCTCCTCCGGGCCAGCTTGATCAGTTCTGCGCTTGGCCAAGGTATCCGTCCGCCGCCGATGCGCGCTTGGCCCGCTTCTTGGCTGGCGTGACGGAGCCGCGGCGGCGCGGGCTGAGGCCCAGCTTGTCCTCGTGCCCGCTGGCCATGGTGTCCGCGTCCTTCATGATCGCGAACCACAGGTTGTAGCTCAACTTCTTGGTCCGCCCGACGAGCAAGGCGCCGTTCTCCGCCACCTTGGCGGCCGCATCGCCGTAGATGACGGAGGCCATAACGTAGCGCTCCACCTGCATCGCGTTCACCGGCGACAGCGTGCCAGCCTCGCGCATCTCCTGCGTCGTCAGGCGCCAGACCTCACGGGCGCGCGCCTGGAGCAGCTCGTCGGTGAAGATCGCATCCCACTGCGGTTCCGGCACGTCGCCGCCGCCGCCGGGGATCGCAACCACGTTGGTCATCGGTGATCCTTGCTGGCCCAGCCTAATACCCCCGGGTCAAAATCGCTTGCCGCCGCAAATGAAGGGGGGTGACGGTCCACAGGCCGAAGCCGCCGTAGGGATTTCACCCCCTACCCCCCAGGGACGACGGGCGGGGCGCGGGTTGGCCGTAAGATGCGTCCCAGCGCTGGGACGAAGTTGGGCCGGGAGCAAGACCCAGATTTGGGGCTTGGCCGCCGCGGCACAGGGCACGGTATGCTGCGAGAGTCCGAAGTGTGGCCGGCTCCCGAATCTGGCACTTCGTCGGGCAGGCACACGAGCTTGGAACGTGCGTCCTTTGTTCGTGAAAGGGTCAGGCTTTGTGCGATGCTGTTGCGCGATGCGATACGTTTCCGCGACCGGCAGCAGCCGGGCCAGCAACCCCAGGTCCTCCGCACCGAAGAACGACCGCACCATCGCCAGGATGACGGACCGGCTGGCCAGGGCACCGCTGCTGTCCGTCAGGTCGGCAGATAAACGACCCCTTACCCCCGGGAGGCGTTCCAGGGGTGGGTGGGGTCGGTCGGTCGTCCGGACGCATCGCACCCACCGGCTGGGGTCTCGGCGCCGCGCTGGGCCGTGCGGCGGCTGTGGCACGGCGTGCAAAGAGGCCGGAGGTTCGATCGTGCCAGCCGCAGGTCGGGCCGAACGCTGATGGGCTCAATGTGATCGACCTCAGTGGCGGCCGTGACCCGTCCAGCTGCCTGACAGAACCGGCACAGCGGCTCCCCAGCCAGCACGACCAGACGCAGCCGCCGCCATGTCCGGTCATACCCCCGCGCCGAAGCAGAACCGCGCTCGCGCTCGGCGGTGGACGGGCGCATCGCAGCCGGGCGCAGCATGGGCGGACGCATCGGCATCGGGCTGACCGTCACATGGAAAACCCGCCGGGGCGCATGGGCCGGGGCGGGTTCGTTACGCGGTTACGGTGATGGTTCTGACCGGCGTTCCGCCAGTATGCCTATGTGCTGCCCGTGCGCTTTGTGTGCTGTCAACGCTTTTTGCGCGCGCGCATCCACTTTTCTTCGGCCAGCACGTCCAGGGCCATGCACAGGTGCCCCATGGCGACGGAGGGGTTCATGCCGGTGCGCGTCGCGGACACCTGCCGCAGCGCCCAGCTCGTCACCGTGAGGCCCTGGACGATGACGTGCTCAACCAGGTTGACCCCGGCCAGCGGCAGCATCGCGCGCATCAGGTCCAGGGTCCGCGCAGCTTCGGCACCAGCCTCCACGCGGCGGTTGCCGGATGACGGCACGCCCGCGCTGGCCCCATCGTCGCCACCCAGGCCGATGGGAAACTGGTCAAACCCCACGGCCTCGTAGGCATCCCGGTAGCGCACCCCGGCGGCGTGCTGGCGCGGCGTGATGCTGCCGGCGCGCGCCAGCCGGTCCAGCGCCGTCATCTGGTGAACGCGCTGGTCCCGGGTCACGACGACGCGGGCCTCGCGCAGCACCACGGGGTTGCCGTCCTCATCCCGCGCGCCGGGCATCGCCTGGTCCTCGCGCAGTACGGCATCGGCCACCCCGGCCCCACGCCTCTCGTCGGACAGGGCACGCTCGGCTTCGGTCAGGGCGCGGCGGGCGCGGTCCACGGCCCGGCGGTGCTTGTGCCGGTCGCGCACGTCAGTGTTGGCCCGCTTCGCACAGTCCGCCCGCGCCACGGCGTCCTTGGCGTCCTGGACGGCGGTTTCCAGCGCCTGCACGCGGAACGCCTTGCGGTCCAGCGGGTCCGGCATCTCTGTGGGCCATGCCAGGCTCCCCATCCGGCGGTCCGGTTCGGCGCGGTTGCGGGCCATGCGGTCCAGGGCGGCCTGCTCAGTGTCCAGGGCGCCCACGTCGTTCACGGTGGCGTTCATCGCGGTGCCTCCAGGGCGGGGTTTCTCAGCGTGGGGCGGACGGGCAGGTTCGATTCCCGGAGTTGGAGTCGAACTGGCGACAGGACGTTGCGCGGCCAGGGGCGGCGGGCCGTCATGCCGTCCAGACGCCTCGTTCGGACAGGCCGATGCCGTCCCACCACTTGTCCAGCACGGCGCCAGCAGGACGGCTGGGCGTCGCATCGTCCACGAGGTTCATCGCCTCCTGCATCAGGTCCAAGCCACCAGCGGCGTAGAGCTGCCAGCCGACTTCGCGCGCCGCAGCCCGCAGGGCGAAGCGGATCGGTCGCTCGGTGGCCTCGGCCAACCCGGATAGCCAGCGCGGCGGAATGCCTGAGGGGTCGAGATTGGCTGGACGAAGCGCCGGCTGCCCCTGCGCAGCAGCTTGGTGCTGCCGGTAGCGTTCAACAATGGCGGTCAGTGTTGCCGCCGCCGACCTGGCCAGTTCCTGAGTGGTCATCGATGCCTCCACCATTGGTCGTCGCTGTTCCAGAACGCCCTTCGTCCATCCTACCCTGGACACCCTGGACATTCCTTCTCTCTTAACTAATTGAAATATATAAATGTCCAGGGTGTCCAGGGTGTCCAGGGATAGAAGAAAGTCAGAGGAATTGGCCGAATTGTCGCCGCCCCACGAAGCGCGCAGACGTCTCCCAAATCTTCACAACTTTCTGGATGGCATTTTACCCTGGACACCCTGGACACAAGGAATATCTTACTGATTTAATTATGTAATTTCTGTCCAGGGTGTCGATTTTCCACCCTGGACATCCCTGGACACCCTGGACAGGGCGGAGAAAGCTATGCCGGTTCATCGGCATCGTCCCCCCAATCCACATCCAGGCCGGTCACGTCTTGAAAGGCGGCACGCGCATCGGCGAGCGAGCCGAAGCTGTAGCCTGACGTCCGTTCCTGCCTGACCACTTTGGCACGGCGCGCGACGCCATAGTTGGTAGCCTCCTCGGTGATATGCTCGCCGACGGCGCCGTTCCTCCAGCGCTTGGCGACGGCCTGCATCTTGACCAGGAACCGGCCAAGCGCTTCCCGGGTGTCCGGATGGCGCTCGCCCCGGCTCTTGGCGAACTCTCCGTAGCTGGCGAACAGCAGCTCCGTGGAGATGATGGCGTGCCAGGTTCCGAAGTCCGCCTCCAGGCCCAGCTTGGACCGGAACACGTAGCCGCGGGCCAGGCAGTCCTGCCACCACGCCTCAGTCGTGGGCAGGCTCAGCTTGCGCTGCCGCTGCAGCCCTTCCGTGACGGGCACGTCGCGCACGTTGAAGGCGGACAGATCATAGGCAAGCAGGTCGTCCAGCATGGCCGCATAACCGCCAGCCTCCATCTGCGCCCAGATCTCCGCGAAGTATCTGTGGTTGCCCACCATGCGCTCCGGGACTTCCAGGACCAGGAAGCGCCGTGAGTCCAGAGCGGCCGGCACGACCCAGGTCTCGTTCGAGGCCATCATCAGGTGCAGATAGTTCGGCACCTCGACCGCGTTGATGTGCTTGGCCTCGACCGTGATGTATGGCTCGGTGATGATCGACTTCAGCACGCCCACGTGCGCCCGATCGCCCGCGAAGAACGCCTCGTCCGCGAACAGGAACACCACGTCGCGCAGGTGGGCATTGAAGTTGCCGACCAGGTGCTTGCCGTTGGCGATGGCCAGGGCGTGATGGCCGATGATCTGCTTCAGCGCCCGGGCCACCGTTCCCTTGCCGCAGCCCTCGCCGCCCTTCATGACGATGGCGACCTCGCCCTGGTTGGCGGGTTGCTGCAGCATGCGGGCCATCCAGCCCATGAGGTAGTTGAACCGCACGGGGTCGCCATCGCAGATCACGTCGCGGATGTGCGAGCGCATCAGGGACCAGTTGCCCTTCGCCGGCACCGTGGCGAAGCCTTCCCACAGGTTCAGCACGCCTGCCGTGGCCCGGGCGTTCGTGGGGTCAAACACCACCCCGTGGATGTATTGCAGGCGGTCGGGATGGCGCAGCCATAGGTCGGCGACCGGCTTCATCACAGGGTCGCCCTTCTCGGTGATGCCCACCTGGATCCGCTCGTTCATGTATAGCGTGCGCAGGTCGGACACGGTCATACGGTCGAAGTGCCGCCGCTTGAGTGCCGGGTCGTAGCCGGGCTGGAAGATGAGGGCCTTGCCGCCCTCGTTCACCACGCGGTAGCGCTTGTTGAACCGGGCCACGAGCGCCGCCATCCTGGCCTTGTGGTCATCGTCGGCCGGCAGCTCAGGTGCCTGGGCGGTGGAATGCAGCATGCTCTCCAGCATGGCCGCAGTCCCACCTGACGCGATCCAGTCCGCCACGTCGCCCTTGGGCGGCAGGTCGGGCAGGGGGAGCAGCCGCACCCGCGCCGCGTCGCCGAACGCCCCGCGCAGGCTGGCCGCGACCATGGCCGCGTGCTTCTGGCCCGCATCGTCATTGTCCGGCAGCACCACCACGTCGGCGCCTGCCAGAGCGCCGCAATACCCGGCGCGCCACTTCCCTGCCCCGCCCGGGCTGCAGGTGGCTACCAGGCCCAGCCCAACGAGGGCATCGGCGCCCTTCTCTCCCTCGGCGATGTAGACGGTGCGCCCGGCAGCAGCGGCGGCGGCCACTTCGGGCAGGCGGTAGAGGACAAGCTGAAGGCCGTCCATCTTCCAAAGCCACTTGCCCGGCCCGTCCGGCCGGCGCTGGCGAAAGGTCTTCGGCTCGTAGCGCACCACCTCGAACAGCAGCACGCCGGCTGCGTCCAAGTAGGGGTAGGTCGCCACGATGCGTCCGGGCGCGGCCTTGCCCGTAGGAGGTGCAGCGGGCGCAGAGGCAGGCGGTGCAGCTGGCGCGGCGCGGTCCCGCTCTACGCGGATGAGGGTGTCCGCTGTCCCGGCCCGCCGGTCCGACAGGTCGGCGCCGATCTCGGACCGCAGCCAGTCCAGCGCCGCGCCGTTGACCAGGCGCTTGTGCTGGCGCAGCAGGTCGAGCACGCCGCCGCCGACCTGATTTTCGTGGTCATACCAAGTGCCGCGCTTATCGCCGGCCAGCATGACGCTGAGGCTGCCGTTGGTGCCGAAGCGCAGCTCGTCCTTGGACGATAGGGCCTCGTTCGGCTCGCCGAGGATCCGGCGCGCCACGGGTTCCATGATGCCGGCGAAGTCGAAGCCGTCCATGCTAAGCACGCGTCCACGACGCGATGGCCATGCACATCGCCAGCGCTACATGGACGTGCGCGGGTGGAGTGAGCGGCGGCAACCATGTGCAACCGCTCTCCATCCAGGTTCCGGTGGCCGTCACGGGCCGGAGTCCTTTGTCCGGTTCTGCTTCGCGGCAGCTTTCATCTCGCGACGGATCTCGTCCCGCTCTTCGGCCTCCTCCTTCGTGTAATCGCCACTGGCGCTGATCGTCCCGACACCATGACCGTGCCGGACGAATGCGATCAGCGCCTTCGAGATCAGTTGCAGGGACTCGGCCTGTCGCTCCTGATCCCCATGCGCGAGTAGGCGCAGGTACTCCGTGGCCATGAAGGCATCCACATGCTGGCGATGCACGAAGAATTCAGAGATGACTGCTTCGCCATCCCAGATCCGGATGTAGTGGCCGTACTTACTGTTCGCCCAAATTTCGGGCGCTCCCGCACGATAGGTCGAGGAGTGGTCAAAGACGACGCCGTAGCCAAAGCGGCTGCGCAAGTCACCCTCATCCCAGCCGTCTGAGTTGTCTTGCAACTCCACCCAGATCGGCGGCCCCGACGCGCGTTCCCATCCGGTTGGCGTCCACCAGGTCGCCGGTATCTGCTTGTTCTGATCGGTCACGATCCACTCTCCCTGTCCATGTCGGTCATGGCCCGCATCTGAGCCATAAGGGAGATAGTAGCTTGGCTCTCGGCGGTGACCGCCGCCTCAGCCGGCGCGATGCACAGCCATTCTAACCAGGCTCTCGCCATCGCCTGCCGGGCTAGGCAGAACGCCGCGTGTTCCGGTGACAGCGCCAGCACGCCGCCGGGCAGCGTGCGCCGCCGTCCTGGGAACGGCACGACCGTCATGCGCCCCGCTCCCGCTGCCACTGCGCCCGCCCGAAGGACCCGATCAGCGCCGCCTCCGCCCGCCCTTCGTCGCGCACCCGCGCGAAGCGGTCGGCCTGCGCCGGCCACAGGCGCTGCGCCATCTGCAGGGACGAACCCTTGTCCTTCGTGACCCTCATGCCCCGCTTCCAGGCGGCCGGCGCGACGAAGGTGACGGCGGCCCCGGACGCGGCGCAGGCGCACTCCAGGACCCCCGCCGCGTAGCCGAAGGTGAACGTGCTGCTCACCCCCTGCCCCGGCATGGCCCCGACTTGCTCGATCACCGCCAGCCGCGGCGCCCACCGGCGCAGCAGAGCCACCAGCAGCGACGCCGACACGCGCGCCCTGCCGCCCACGTCGATGGCCGGCATGTCCTCGACATGGAGCAGGTCGCCGCCGTCCGTCAGGAAGGCGAGGCCTCCCTTGGCGCCGGGATCGCAGCCGACGATGCAGGGGACGGGCACGCTCACGCCGCCCGCCGGCACGATGGACGCAGGCGGCAATTTGGCGCTACACTCTGCCGGTGGACTTCACCTGGGACGACGCCAAGCGCCTGGCCAACATCGCCAAGCACGGGGTGGACTTCGCAGCGGCCTACGACATGGAGTGGGACGCGGCCCTGGTCCGCGCCGACTTCAAGCATGGCGGCTCCGAGGTGCGGCTGAAGGCCATCCTGCCGTGGGGATCCCGGCTCTACGCCTTGGTGTTCACCCTTCGCACGAACACCTGCCGCATCATCAGCCTGCGGAAGGCCAGCAACTTGGAGGTCAGGTCCTATGGCGCGCATGTTTGAGCTGAACACCCCCGAGGAGGAGGCGGCGATCCAGCGCGGCATCGCGCAGGACCCGGACAATGCCGAGTGGACCGAGGCCGAGTTCGCCGGCGCCCGCCCGGCGGCCGAGGCCCTGCCCGCCGGCGTGCATGCCGCGCTGACGGCGCTGCGCCGCCGCGGCCCTGGCGCGAAGCCGGCCAAGGTGCAGGTCACGCTGCGGCTCGACCAGGACGTGGTGGAGGGGCTGCGCGCCTCCGGGCCCGGCTGGCAGGTGCGGGTGAACCAGGCGCTGCGCGCGCTGGTGAAGGCGTAGCCGCGCAACGGGCGGCGCCGGGTGGCGTGACCCGCGCTCACCGCAGCACCATCCAGGCGGCCAGGCCGGCCAGCAGGGCCAGCAGGAGCCAGGGCAGCAGGTGCCCGGCGGCGCGGGATCGGCGCACCCGCTGCGCCAGGCGGTGGAGCGCGCCCTCAGCCCACGCGCCGCCGCCCATCGCCCACAGCACCAGGCTGCGGAGGGCCAGCACGGCGCGCGCTGCGGCCTCCCGGATCAACGGCGCCCCCGCGCTTCGGCCAGGTGCGCCTTGAGCAGGGCCGCCTTCGCGTCCTGGTAGGCGATCAGCGCCTCGTTGGACCGCGCCATGGCCGAGGTGACCGACACGAAGTCCACCGCCGTGACCAGGCACTCGGCGTACCAGAGCTTGCGCGCCCGGTTGTAGGCCAGCCCGCACCGGCGCGCGGCCCGCCTGATCTGCGCCGCCACCAGCTCGCCCGGCTGCACCGGCTCGGCCGCGAGCCGCAGCATGGCCTGCACGTCCGACGCCACCATGTCAGGGCGCACCGGCGCCTCCCCGCTGTCCTGAATTCGGGACGGATCGTCCTGCACCTGGGATGCCTCCTGCCTCATGGTTCCGCTTGTCGGGGCGGACCCAGAAGGAGCGCACGCAGGTGTCGAGAGCTGGGGCTACGGTGGCGGCAGGGCGGCGGGCGCAGCATGGGGATGAGGCGTCCGCCGCCCCAAGCCGCCGGCGGGGCCGGGATGCTGAGGCGTCCCGGCCCGTGCCGGGGCGCGCACGGTGATCCGCCGCCCGCGCTACCCGCTGGCGCTGCGCCTGGCCTGGCTGGAGAGCGAGGTCGGCAGCGCCGCCAAGCTGGCCCACCTGATCGTGGGCGACATGCGCAGCCTGCGCGACCAGTCCGGCGGCGCCGAGGCGCGCGCCCTGCTGGCCGCGTCCCTGGCCGCCGCGGCGCTGCTGCTGCTGGGCGCCGAGCCGCGGCTGCTGCACGACTTCATCGAGGCGATGTCCCCGGGCGGCGACCTGGAGGAGGCCGAGGCGATCGCCGCCGACATCCTGGGCCAGGCGCTGCTGCACGGGGCGGCGGGCGAAGGAGGAACGCATTAGGGGCCGGGCCAAGCGGGCCGGAGCGCCGCGTTGACCGCGCCTCCGGCCGCCGTCCACCATCGGGACCGCGGCGGACCGATGGAGGGCCTGGATGGCGTGGGACACCGGGACCGAGGGATACGTCACGCTGGCCTGCCTGACGGGTTGGCAAACGGCTGTGCTGGCGAATGCGGCGTGTGGCCTGCGCCTGGAGTCGGCGCGAGCGGCAGGAGATGCCCCACCTGCTCTGCAGCTGGCGTTGACACCTGCCCAAGCTCTCGCATTAGCCGAGGATCTACGGCGAATGGCCACCCTGGCGACGCAGCGGGTCCCGCCGGGGACGCGCCGGAGCTAGCCGGCCGCATCCGCGCCGCGGCGGACAGCCCGTGCAGCCCCGCCTCCGTGTGCAGCCGCCCGGCCTCGGCCTGCCGGTGCAGCCACGCCTGGAGCCGGCGCATCACGGCGCGGCGCCCGGGGCGGGAGCGTTGCCGCACGCCGGCCCTTTGGCCATCATTGGGGCCGCGACGCACCTGATGGGGAGCTGGATGGACGAGGAGACGTGCCGTGCCCTCGACACGGCGTTCAAAGCGGCGGACGCGGCACTCGCTTGGACCGGCGGGGCAGGATCGGAAAGCCAGTTCCTGGCCACGCTGCTCAGACGCCTGAACGGGTGCTGGGCCGCAACGACCAGCGACCCCGGCATGGTGCTGGGGCAAATCTTGGCCCTGACGGAGAACGCCGCGCGCGCGGCGGCCGCAGGCGAGGATGGGAGCGGCGACATCATGCAGGCCGCCCGCATGATGGCCGACCTTCTTTGGACGCTGGCGGAGATGGGGTTGACCGCACATCTGGGAGGAGGCACCGGCCTTCCTCCAGGTCAGACCTGATGCCGGTCAGCCCATCCGCCGTGGACGCGCGGGAGCGGGCCAGGCCCCCTGCCCCGCCGGCGCCTGTCAGGGCCGCCAAGGAGCCGGTCACGGGACGAGCACCGCTGCCGCGCGGTCGCCGGCGATCAGCGCCGACACCGCGCCCGCCGTCAGGCAACGCAAGGAGGACCGCCCATGCCCATGACGCCCACCAGCGCCCTGACCAGCTTGGCTGACAGCCGCGACCGGCTGATGGCGGAAGGCCCGCCCAGCCTGACCCAGCTTGCCGCGGAGGTGGCGATGCTGCGGACCGCCATCGTGCTGCTGGCAGCGCCCAGCCCCAACGCGGCCACGCTGCGCTCCTGGCTGAGCGTCGTCAGCGCCGACGCCGGGCACGACAGCCCGGCCGGCTACGCCATCAGGGCCGCGGCGGCGCAGCTGCTGGCGCTGCTGGATGAGTAGCGTCATGCCCCGGACCCGGCAGGGGCGCGGTTGCCCGGCGCCACTGCCTTCGCCAGCATCGGGCCAGCAACGGAACCGATGGAGGACTGGATGACGGACGAGGAGGAACTCAAACTGGACGGGCGGTTGTTCGCCATGGAACTCGCCGTGCAGATGCTGTTCACCATGATGGCACGGCGCCTTCCGGACGGGCCGGACCTTGTGCGACACACCCTTGATTCGACGCTGCTGGCTCTTGAGACGATGCGGGCGAAGGGCAACGCAAGATCAATGACGCTGACAGACTCTGCCCGGGAAGCTCTTGAGTCCTTGTTCGCAGACCTTCGGAAGCTGCCTGAGATGCAGCATCCCGCTCCGCCAGGACCGGCGCCGTGAACCACGCTGACGCGCTGCATGTCCTGCTCGACCGTCACGGCGCACCTCCGGGCTGCTGGGGGTGGGCGGCGGGCGCGGGCGACGGCGCGGGCAGGTCGAAGAAGTCGTCGGGGCGCAGGATGACCGGCGGGTCCAGGCGCGCGGCGGCGGCGATGATCTGGGGGATGCGCCAGGAAGGGACGCGGTCGTTCCTCACCCAGTCTGAGATAGTTGACTGTCCACAGCCAAGCGCGGAAGCAATATGTATCTGCCCCCCAAACATGTGGACGATGGCTGAGATCATGGGAATACCGCTTCGCATGTGGCCTATTTATCGGATTTGCTGTGATGACGTCAAGCAAGAAGCGATAGGTCTCTTTGATGTCCGCTAGCGACCATCCGATGCCCGATACCTTTGGTTCTAGGCTGGCTAGTCGAAGGAAGGAGCTTGGCCTCTCTCAGACCGCACTAGCAACAAGGATCGGAGCCTCACAGTCATCAGTCGCAGAATGGGAAGCAGATAAAAGTAGGCCTAGGACCTCTAAAAAACTAAAGCTGTTGAGAGTTCTCAATATATCTATTGATAAACTTGACCCTGATTTCAATCAAGAGAGTGGAAAGAGGTATCATGAGAGTATCAGCAACACAACTATTGAGGAAGTTATTGTTACAGAAGAAGTAATTAACGATGCAACAGATATGGTTAACTACATATATTTGTACAATAATGTGTTTGCAATAGTACAAAAGTATGAAACCGCTCTCAAGCATCACTATATACGGGCAGAATACTTTGGCGGTTACGAGGTAGTGGGGGCAGTTGCGGCAGCTCTGGCGTCAAAAGCAATCTGGGAATCGGCACTGGTAGACACTAGATCCGATGGATTCGCGATGGCTCTCCGGTTTTGTCTTGGAAGGTTTGAAGGTGCGATGGAGGGGGTCTCCAGAATAGCGATACCGCCTTTCGTCAAAGACGATTGACAAGATCGTCGGCTATTCCGATATTGCCTCCAGCACCCCCGCTGGAGGCCACGCCCCGTGCCCACCTCACCCCCGGCCCACCGCCTCCCTAACGCCGCTCCGCCCGCCCTAGCCGGCACCCGCGCCTCGACCTCTCCCTTACCAAGGGAGTGCTCCAGCTCCAGCGCCTCCCGCCTGCGGGCGGCGTAGGCGATGGACCTGCTCCCCCACCCCCTGGCCGACATCTTCCCGCTGCTGGAGGGCGCGGAGTTCGAGGCCCTGGTCGCCGACATCCGCGCCCACGGCCAGCGCGAGCCGGTGGTGCTGCTGGACGGCGCGATCCTCGACGGGCGCAACCGCGACCGGGCATGCCGCGCCGCCGGGGTGGAGCCGCGCACCATCACTTTTGATGGTGACGACCCGCGCGCCTTCGTGGTGTCGGCCAACCTGCACCGCCGGCACCTGACGGAGAGCCAGCGCGGCGTCGTCGCCAGCAAGCTCGCGAACCTCGGCCACGGTGGCGACCGACGTGCCGATCAAGCGGCAAATTTGCCGCTTGAACCCCCCGTTCCGCCGCCCGTGTCCCAGGCCCGGGCCGCCGAGCTGCTCAACGTGTCCGAGCGCACGGTCCGCGCCGCGGGCGTCGTCATCGACAAGGGCGTGCCGGAGCTGGTGCAGGCGGTCGAGCGCGGGCAGGCGTCCGTATCAGCCGCAGCCGCCGTGTCCCGCCTCCCCGCCGATGTGCAGGCCGCCGTTGCCGGGGCCCCGTGCGACGTGGTCACCGTCGCCCGTGCCATCCGCACCCACGACCCGGCGCCGCTGTCCGGCCTGCGCGACGCCATCCGGCCCAAGGTGGAGCAGGCCGTGGCCCGGCTGGCGGAGGCGGAGCGGCAGCGCCGGGCGTCGGAGGCCAGGCCGCTTCCCGTGCTGCCGCCGGTCAAGGCGCTGCCCCCGGAGTGGGACGGCTGGATCGGCGCCGTGGACGCGCTGGCGACCCTGCCGGCCAACCTGCCGCGGCTGGCCGCCACCATGCCGGACCTGCACCCGAAGCTGCTGCCGGCGGCCCGCGCCGCGCTGCCCCGCCTGCAATCCTGGATCGAAGCGCTGGAGGCCGCCCATGTCTGACCGCCTGCTGTCCCTGTTCCGAGATGTCGTGGAGATGGCCCGCGCGACCTGCGATGCGCCCGACAGCGCGCCCGCCGTGCAGCACGTCCTGATGGAGCGGTTCCTCGAACGGCTGACGACTCCGCCGCTGCACGCCTACGTGCTGGTCAACGGCGTGAACCCGCTGATCCGCCGCGCCTTCAAGACGATCCGCGACGACGAGGGCGCGGAGGCCCGGCAGCGGCAGCTCGCGGACTGGCCGACCACCGCGATGCGGACCCTGGTCGCCGCCATCGACAACATGGCCGTGTTCGTCCCCAGCCGGTCCGAGTTCGTAGAGCTGGTGCCCGACGCCCTGACGACGGTGGAGACGCGGGAGGCCGGCCTGTACCTGATCAACCAGGGCCAGGACACGATCCGCCGCGGCAGGCTCCTGACGCAGCTTGCCGATCTGCGCGACCTGGCCGCGGAGGCCGGGGCATGACCGCCGCCCTCGCCTGGCTGTTCCACGACCCCCTCGGCCAGGCCGTGCGCGAGGGCGCGGTCGCCCTGCTGTCGCTCGCCTCGCTATGCGTGTCCGCGGCGGTGTGGCTCGACATGCGCCGGCGGGGGTCCCGGTGAGGGCGTCAGGACTTCGGCTGCGCGAGCGCTGTCCTGGCTTCCAGGGTCACGGGGTAGCGCCTGATGACGTCTGTGCTGCCCTTTGTCCGGCAGACCACCTGCAGCTTCACCTTGAAGGGCCTGCGTCCGGCGTCGCCGGTCATGCGAGCGGCTGCAGGCGCATGCACCCAGAAGCGGATTCCTGCCTTTGGCGAACCTCTCTGCATGCGCATGGCGGCGATGGGATCGGCGCCTATCAGGACCGCCTTCGTAACTTCGTTGCTGGCGGCTCCAAGCTCCATATCCACGTCAACGGTCGGTGTGGCAGCGGCAAGGTCGGGGGTCGGCCAGTCATGCTGTCCCGCCACGAGCAGTCTGGCGTCCTTGGGTTCGGCAACCGTCAGCGTCTCAACGATGACGGTTGCCTCGCCGCGGTTGCGCACGAAGGCAAAGCCGTGAAACCAGCCCGGCGCGCCTTCGACGGGCGTCGCGCTCGGCTCGAAGTGCGGCTCCTTCGCCGAAGCCTCCCGCCGCCGCTGCGCGGCGTTCAGGCGCCAGTTTCTCCAGCCGAGATACGCGCCCACGCACGCCGCCGCAGCCGTGACCCACCCTCGCGCCTCGGTCAGATCCACCTTCGCCAGCCAGTCCTGAATGCCACTCATGGCGGCGAAGCTGCCCGCCGCCCCGCGCCGACGCAATCATCCCCCCAGCCCCGGAGGTTCCCCATGCCCGACGGTTCAGTCCACCAAAGCCTGCCGCCCACCCGCCCGGCGCCGCTGCCGAGCATCGAAGCCATCGGCCGCCACATCCGGCGCCTGGACGCCGCCGACGACCTAGTCCAGGGCCTCACCCCGTCCCGCCCGGTCGAGACGTTGGCGAAGCGCAACGCGGGCGACCTCGTCTCCGACCGGCGGCGTGCGCTGGAGGACCTGGTCCTGACCCTGCCGGCGCGCACCATGGCCGACGCCGTGGTGCAGGCCGCCGCAGCCCTGGCCGTTGCCGACAACGAGAACACCGACGACTGGAAGTGGGACGCCAGGATGCGGCACCTGTCGCTCGTGCGCGCCCTGGCCAGCGTCCTGCCGGTTCTGGTGCGGGCGTCCGGCATCCCGCCCGAGGACCTGATCGAGGCGCCCCGCGTCATGCGCCTGTGCGAGGAGCACTTCGGCCTGGTGGAAACCGCCCTGGCGGAGCAAGTGGCATGAACGCGGTCAGCCCGGCCTTCGGCGCCGCGCCTGCGGCCGCCCCGCCCGCCGCCGGCGCGGACCTGCTCGCGCTGTGCGCCCGCTATGTCGCCATGGTGCAGGCCGGGCGCGCGGCCAGCGCGGCCCTGACCGAGGAGCAGCGCCGCGCCGACGCCGGGCAGCGCGTCGGCATGATGATGTCCGGCGACATGGGGGAGGACGGGCGCCTCGCCCAGCGCATCGCGGCGCTGCCCGCCGCGACGCCTGAGGAGATGCGGGCCAAGGCGCGCGCCCTGCGCTGGTTCTACGGCGGCAGCGACAGCCACGACCCGTTCGGCTGGCGCCAGGCCGACGCCCTGCTGGGGTCGCTGGTGGACGACGCCTGCCGGCTGCCGGCCGGGCGCCCGGACGCCGGACCGCCGGCCCCGGCAGAGCGCCCCCATCCCGGCGCAGCCGCCGGGCAGGCCGCCGGTCTCGATGCCGAGCTGATCCAGGCCTGCGCGGACTTCAACAAGCTGGAGCGGCGCTACCTCAAGCTGGCCAACCGGGGCGCGAAGGACCTCGCGCTCGAAGCGGAGACCGATGCGGCGCTGGCGGCGGTGGCGGCCGAGCAGCAGCCGTTCCTGGACCGCATCTGCGAGCTGCGTCCCCGCACCCACGCCGGCTGCGCCGCCATCGCGCGGTCGCTGGCCCTATGGGACCGCGAGCTGCTCAAGGGCGCCGGCCCCGGCAACGACACCAACGAACGGCTGCTGGCGGCGCTGGTGGCCGGCCTGATCTGGAAGCGGCCCGAACCCGCCAGCCCCGACGCCGCGCTGCTGGCGCTGTGCGCCACGTTCCACGGTTTCGACGCCGCCGCCCACGACGACGCCAACCTCAAGTGGGAGGAGGACTCCCGCGCCGGCTGGGACGCCTTCAGGCAGATCGCCAAGGCGACGCCGCGCACCGAGGACGGGCGCCGCGCGAAGGCCCGCGTCGTGCTGGCCAAGCTGGAGGAGTGCCACGGCGACGGCGCCTACGGCGACCCGGCCGCCGAGGCGGCGGCCGCCCTGCTGCGCGATTGGGCGGGAGTTGCCCCCGTCCCGCCGGCCCGGCCATCGCCCATCCTGGAGGCCGGCCGGCAGATCGCGGCGCTGGACGCGCAGCATGACGCTGGCGACGTGCCGAATGCGGACCACGAGGTCCAGGATGGCCTGAACCGCCAGATCGAGGCCCTGGGCCAGTCCATCCTGGACACCGCTCCCGCCACGCTTGCAGAGGCCGCCGTGGTCTTGATGGTGGCGGCCGGGGACATCGGCTGCGCCCTGCACATGGACAGCCCGGTCTCGTCGGCAGATGTTGCGCTGCGCTCCCTGCGCCGTGCCGTCCGGTTCCTGGCCGAGCAGGCGGCCGTGCCGCTGCCCAGCGTCGGCGCGACGTTCTACATGCCCCGGCACTTGGACGGGGTGCGGCCGTGAGCGCCCTGGTGTCCGCCCTCAGGGCCACGTTCGGCCAGGCGATGGGTCCGCGCGCCGCGGCGATCTTCGACCAGGAGCTGGCGGCGGCAAACCGGCCCACGCCGGAGATGGAGGCGCAGGGCCGCCGGGATGCAGCGGCCATGGACGTGGCCTGGGTGGGAGCGTCCCGTCCGCTGCGCACGCCGCCGTCCAACCTGGAGGCGGAGCAGGCGCTGCTGGGCGCGCTGCTGCGGGACAACCGCGGCTTCGGGCCGGCCAACGCGATCCTGGAGGCGCAGCACTTCATGGATCCCGCGCATGGCCGTATCTACCAGGCCATCGCCGACCTGATCGAGGCCGGGCGGCGGGCCGACGATGCCGCGGTGGCGGGCAGCCTGGAAGGTTCCGGTGTGCTGCGGGCGGTCGGGGGCATCGCCTATCTCAGGCAGGTCCTGACGCCCGCCGCCCTCAGGGTCAACGTGGTGGAGTACGCCGAGGCGATCCGCGACGCGTGGCAGCGCCGAGCAGCCATCGACCTGTCGGAGCGGCTGACCGACCTGGCCGACCGCACCGTCGGCGAGGCGTTCGAGGGCAGCGATCCCGGGGGTAGCGCCGCGCATGCCCTTGCCGCCGGCCTCGCCTCCCTGCTGTCGGAGTCGCTGCGGATCACGCGGTGCGAGGCATGACCGCCTCGCAAGCCTGGCGCGACGGCATGCAGGCCGTCCACGACGAGGCGGCCGGCGTGCTGAGCGTCGAGGTGGTGCAGATGCCCGACCTCCCGCGCATCCGCGGCGCGGCGCTGGCCGGCAACGCGGACGCGCAGCGGGTCCTGCAAGTCGTCCGGCACGCGCTGCAGGGCATCGTGGAGGCGCCCCGCCGCAAGCCCATGCTGTGCGGCCACTGCCCGCGTCCGCTGGCCGACGGCCGGTTCAGCATCGTCGCGGCCTTCCCGAGCCGCGACGACGCCTCGCAGGGGCTGGCCCTGGCCATCTGCGACGAGTGCGGCGGCACCCGCGACCAGGTGATGGAGAAGGCCGTGCTGGCGCTCCGCCGCATCTGGCCGGACGGCCGGCAGATCGCCGTGACGGACCCCCAAGGAGGCCGCGCGTGAGCGCCGCCCGCCGTGCCAGGCGACTGGACGCCAAGCTGGGCCGGCCCGCTCCGCCTACGCCTACGCTCAACGTGGTGGACCTGATGCTGGCGGCGGCCATCGGCAGGCGCCTGCCCGAGCTGGAGGCGGCCGACGTGGTGATGGCCGTGCTGCCGTCTGCGCAGCGGGTGCTGGTCAAGGGCAAGGTGCGCCTGACCGCCATAACGGCGAGCGGCATCAAGCGCGAGTGCGTGGTGCAGGTCGTCCCGGTGCCGAGCGCCGAGGCCGCCGCGGCGCTGGAGCAGGTGCTGGGCGGCGACGGCGCCATGTCGGCAGGGACGGGCGCGCAGGCATGACGCCTCTGCACACCGCGGCCCTGCGCGCCCGGCCCGTCCGCTTCTTCCGCTCGCCGCTGGACGGTCCGGACTTTCCCTGGGTCGCCCTGGCGGACCTGCTTGCCGTCGGCGGCTACACCCCCGAGGGCGCCGCGTTCTGGGTGGTCAAGTGGCAGTCGCTGTTCCCCGAGCAGGCGCACGACCTCGCGGGCGTGGTGATCGTCCCCGACGTCGCGGCGCGCGGCTTCTTCGAGTGGGCCGCGGCGTCCGGCTGGGAGGAGGCGGCGGACCTGCTGCACGCCTACAACCGCATCTCGGCCGAGCTGTTCACCCGCCTGCACGGCGGCGGTCCGATGGAGGAGTTCGTGGAGCGCCTGCAGGAGGCGGTGACGCGCGGCGTCCCGGCGGTCGGACATGCCCACTGACGCCCAGGCGGCACCGGCGGATCAAGCTGCCCCGTCCAGCGCGGAGCGCGCCGGGCTTCGGCGCCTGCCCGAGGTGCGGTGCCGCACGAGCCTGAGTGCGTCGGAGGTCCACGCCCGCGTGGCCCGGCACGCCGTCTTGGCCGTCCAGCACCCGCCATCGCCGCCCCGGAGCGGTTGATGCCGGGCGGCACCCTGCCCTTCTGGCCGCGGTATCTGGACCGCTCCGAGGCCGCGCTCTACGTCGGTGTCAGCGGCGACACGTTCATGGCCGAGGTCAATGCCGGCACCTGGCCTCCGGGCCGTCCCAGGGGCGGCAAGGGCGGCAAGTTGACGTGGGACCGTGTCCTGCTCGACCGTGCCGCCGATGCCCACTCCGGCATCGGCGACTCTGGCAAGATGCCGGACATTCTAGCGGACGCGGCCGCGACAGCAGTGGAGGCGCGCATCAATGGCCAGGCCGAAAGGCAGCGGGATCAACACCGTCACCCGGAAAAGGCCTGACGGCACCGTCCTCCGCTATTACTACGACCGCGAGACGCGCGCCTTCCTGGGCCACGACCGCGGGGCAGCCGAGCAGCGCGTCGCGAAGGGCCAGGGCGCCGCCACGCGCGGCGTCCACCCCGACGACCGCAGCCTTGGCGCGCTCATCACCCTCTACATCGGCTCCAAGGCATTCACCGGCCTCGCCGACTCAACCCGCGCCACATATCGCCGCGACCTGGACTGGATGCGCCAGGAGTACGGCGATCTGCCCGTCCGGGGCTTCAAGCCGAGCACGATCCTCCGCATCCGCATGCTGCTGGAGCACCAGCCGTCCAAGGCCAACAAGACGATGGCGATGTTCAGCATCGTGCTGGGGTTGGGCCGGCGCCTGGACTGGATACCGGAGAACCCCGCCTTGCGCGCGGGCCGCGTCGAGCAGCTGCCGCGCACCGAGCTGTGGTCGCCCGAGGACGAGGAGCGCTTCATGCGCGGCGCCAAGTGGGAGCTTCAGCTCGCGATGATGCTTCTGCTCTACACGGTCCAGCGCCCGTCCGACATGCTGGCGATGTCCCTGGCCCAGGTGACGGAACGCGGTGGCCGGCTCTGGATCGGGCTGAGACAGCGCAAGACGAAGGCGCTCGTGGACGTCCCCGTCCATGCCCGGCTGGAGCCGCTGCTGCGTGACCGCATGGCGCGACGCATCGTGCGGCAGGACAAGAAGGACGGCGAGGTGGTTTCGACCCTGCTGGTGCCGTCGCCCAAGGGCTTCAACTGGCTTTATCGCAACTTCGCCCGGAGCTGGGACGCGCAGCAGCGCCGCGCCGCCTTGCGCCTCGCCCGCGAGTTGCTGGCAACCGGGATGGCGAAGGACGAGGTCCGGACGGAACTGCGCGACCGCCACCGCCAGCGCCGGGACATGCGCCGCACCGGCATCGTCCGCCTGGCGGAGGTGGGCGCCACCACCCCGCAGATCGCCGCGATCAGCGGCCATGCGATAGACTACTGCCAGCGGATCATCGACACCTACCTGCCGCGCCGCTCCGAGGTGGCACTAGGCGGGATCGAAGCCTGGGAGCGCCAGGAGCGGCAGCCGTCGAAGGTGGTGCGGATCGCTCAGCGCCGGCGCGGAACGTGAGCCGAACACAACTGCAAACAGGTTTTGCAAAATGCAAACGAACCGGAGCGGCGGTCCAAGCAGCTTATTGTTCTTGTTGAGAGAAATGGTGGGCCCCGTGGGACTCGAACCCACGACCACAAGATTAAAAGTCCCGTGCTCTACCAACTGAGCTAGAGGCCCATGCCGTCGCCGGGTCCGGGATACCCTGAAAGGAGTCCGGACCCGGCAGGGGTATATTACCCCTTGGCGTCCGCCGCCACCTGCATCCGCACGATCTTGTCGGGGCCGGACACGGTGCCGTTGCTGCCGCCGCCCTTCTTGATCTTGTCCACGAACTCCATGCCGGACACGACCTGGCCCCAGATGGTGTACTGGCCGTCCAGGTTGGAGGCCGGGGCGAAGCAGATGTAGAACTGGCTGTCGGCGCTGTCCGGGCTGCTGCTGCGGGCAGCGCCCACGGTGCCGCGCAGGAAGTGCGCGTTGCGGGTGAACTCGGCCTTCACGTTGCCCATGCCGCTGCCGCCCGTGCCGGTGCCGGTGGGGTCGCCGCCCTGGGCCATGAAGCCCTCGATCACGCGATGGAACGGCGTGCCGTCGTAGAAGTGCTTGCGGGCCAGCGCCTTCACGCGCTCGACGTGCATGGGCGCCAGGTCCGGGCGCAGGCGGATGACCACGCGGCCATCCTTCAGGTCCATGTAAAGGGTGTTCTCGGGATCCATCGCCTCTTGGGCGTGGGCTGCGTCTGACATCAGGGTTCCAATCAAGGTTGCGGCTAGTGGGGCTGCGGCAAGCAGCGTGCGGCGTCGCATCGGCAAGTCCTCCGTAGGTGGCCGCAGGCCTAACGGACGCGGGCCAGGGTCCGTTGCAACGTGAGCGCGGGCACGAAGCTGGACACGTCCCCGCCCAGCCGCGCAATCTCCTTCACGAAGCGCGAGCCGATGAACTGGTGCCGCTCCGTCGCCATCAGGAACAGGGTCTCGACCTCCGGCGCCAGGCGGTAGTTCATGCCGGCCATCTGGAACTCGTAATCGAAGTCGGACACTGCGCGCAGGCCGCGGACGATGATGCCCGCGGCCTCCTCGTGCGCGAAGTCCACCAGCAGCCCCTTGAAGGGCCGCACGATGATCTCCGTGCCCGTGCGGGCGGCGATGGCGTCGGTCTCGGTCCGCACCAGCTCAACCCGCTCCTCCAGCGGGAACAGCGGCCCCTTGCCGGCGTTCTCGGCCACGCCCACCACCAGTTTGTGCAGCACGCGGGCGGCGCGTCCGATGATATCCACGTGGCCGTTGTGGATGGGGTCGAAGGTGCCGGGGTAGATGCCGACGTGGCGGACGGCGCTAGGCATCCGGCGCGCCCGGGCCAGCTGCCGCAGCGTCTCCATCCACATCGCCCCCGCCTGCATCACCCGCGCCCGTGTCCACCGTGCCGGCGCCGTTCGACGCGGCCCCGTTGGTGTCCATTCCGTTGACATCGGGCCCGTTGGCGTCGGGCGTTTCCACGATGGGGAACACCGCCGTCACCTTCTCGGTCTCGCCGAGCCGGAACAGGGTCACGCCCATGCTGCTGCGCCCGGTGACGCGCACCTGGTCCGCCGGAACGCGGATCAGCCGGCCCTCGTCCGTTACCAGCATCACGCCGTCGCCGGGCCGCACCGGAAAGCTGGCGGCGACGGCCGCGCCGTTGCGGGCCGATAATGTGATGTTGGTGATCCCCTGCCCGCCCCGGCCGGTGGTGCGGTAGTAATAGGCCGACGACCGCTTGCCGTATCCGGCATCCGTGACGGTTAGCAAGACCTCCTCCGCGTCCTCCAGCTCGGCGAACATCTCCGGCGGCAGCGGCGCCGCGCCGGCGTCCGTGGTGCCGTCCGTGGCGCCATCCTCGATGTCGGCAGCGACGGCCTCCTCGTCCTCGCCCGACCGGCGCTTGGCCGCCGCGGCCTTCAGGTAGGCAGCGCGCTGGTCCGGGGTGGCGTCCACGTGCCGCAGCACGGACAGGCTGATGACCTCGTCGCCGTCCGCCAGCCGGATGCCGCGCACCCCGCTGCTGTCCCGGCCCGAGAACACCCGCAGGTTGTCGTCAATCGCAAACCGGATGCACCGCCCCAGCTTGGTCGCCAGGAACACGTCGTCCGCGTCCCGGCAGGTCGCGACGCCAATCAGGTGGTCGCCCTCGTCCAGCTTCATGGCGATCAGGCCGGAGGAGCGCACGTTGCGGAAGTCGCTCAGCCGGTTGCGCCGCACGCCGCCGCTGGCCGTGGCGAAGACCAGGTGCAGGTTCTCCCACATCGCCTCATCCTGCGGCAGCGGCAGGACCGTCGTGATGGTGTCGCCGCCCAGCTCCGGCAGCAGGTTGACCAGGGCGCGTCCCTTCGCGGTCGGGCTGGCTTCCGGCAGGCGCCACACCTTCTCGCGGAATGCCTTGCCGCCGCTGCTGAAGAACAGGACCCACTGGTGCGTGTGCGCGTTGAAGCTGCGCGTCACCACATCATCCCCGCGCGTGCCGGCGCCGGTGCGCCCGCGCCCGCCGCGGTTCTGCTGGCGGAAGATGTCGAGCGACGTGCGCTTGATGAAGCCGTCCCGGGTGATGGTCACGACCATCTGGCCCGGCTCGACCAGGCTTTCGTCATCCTGGTCGGCGGCGGCATCCACGATGCTGGTCATGCGGGGGCTGCCGATCTCGGCACGGGCCAGCAGCAGCTCGTCGCGCATCACCTCCAGCCGGCGCGGGCGGCTGTCCAGGATCAGCAGCAACTCGCCGATGCGGGTGGCGACCTCGGTCAGCTCGGCCTGTATCTTGTCGCGCTCCAGGCCGGTCAGCCGGGCCAGGCGCAGCTCCAGGATGCCGCGGGCCTGGGCTTCGGTCAGGCGGACCTGGCCGTCCACGATCAGGTTGCCGCTGTCGTCTATCAGCGCCAGCAGCGCGGACACGTCGCCTGCGGGCCAGGCCCGGTCCATCAGCGCGGCACGGGCCGTGGCGCTGTCCGGGCTGGTGCGTATGACGCGGATCACCTCGTCTATGTTGGCGACCGCGATGGCCAGGCCGACCAGCAGGTGCGCCCGCTCCCGCGCCTTGTTCAGCTCGAACCGGCTGCGGCGTAGGATGACCTCCTCCCGGAAGGCCAGGAACACCTGCAGCGCGTCCTTCAGGCCCATCAGCCGCGGGCGGCCGTTGTCCAGCGCCAGCATGTTCAGGCTGAACCCGGTCTGCAGCTGCGTGAAGCGGTAGAGCTGGTTCAGCACCACCTCCGGCGTCGCTTCCCGGCGGAGTTCGATCACGATGCGCATCCCGTCGCGGTCGCTCTCGTCGCGCAGGTCGGTGATGCCCTCGACCTGCTTGCTGCGCACGACCTCGGCGATCTTCTCCAGCAGCGTCGTCTTGTTCACCTGGTAGGGGATTTCCGAGATGACGATAGCGGTGCGATTGCCGCGCATGTCCTCGAACGCGGCCTTGGCGCGTATGACGACGCTGCCGCGCCCGCCCTCGAACGCGGTGCGTATGCCAGCCCGGCCCAGGATGATGCCGCCGGTGGGGAAGTCCGGGCCAGGCACGATCTTCATGAGGTCTTCGAGCGTGGTGGCCGGGTCGGCGATCAACTGCAGGGCGGCGTTGATGATCTCGGTCGGGTTGTGCGGCGGGATGTTGGTGGCCATGCCGACGGCGATGCCGTTGGCGCCGTTGATGAGCAGCACCGGGTAGGAGGCGGGCAGCACCCGCGGCTCCTCGTTGGACTCGTCATAGGAGGGCGAGAAGTCAACGGTGTCCTTGTCTATGTCCGTCAGCAGCAGCGCCGCGGCGCGGGCCATGCGGGATTCGGTGTAGCGCATGGCGGCCGGCGGGTCGCCGTCTATGCTGCCGAAGTTGCCCTGGCCATCAATGAGGGGCACGCGCATGGAGAAGGACTGCGCCATGCGGACGAGCGCGTCGTAGATGCTGGCGTCGCCGTGCGGGTGATACTTGCCCATCACGTCGCCGACGATGCGGGCGGATTTCCGGTAGGGCTTGTCGGCGGTGTAGCCGCTCTCGTTCATGGCGAACAGGATGCGGCGGTGGACGGGCTTGAGGCCGTCCCGCGCATCGGGCAGCGCGCGGCTGACGATGACGGACATGGCATAGTCGAGATACGAGCGCCGCATCTCGTCCTCCAGCATCACCGGGGGCGACGCTGGCGGGAGGCCGGGGGGGGCGGGGAGCGTGGGGGGGTCTAGGTCGGACAATGCTTGGCTTCTTGTTGTGGGACGAGGTTGCTGATCCGTTTCATATAGGGCGCCACAGCCCCATTTACGAAGCCACAAGGCCCTTAGCCGCCTATGGTTGAAGGGACCAGGCGCATGGGCATGCGGGGATCATACCCTCGTCGCAGCGGCTGTGGGAACAGGGGCGCACGGCGTCCAGCCCGATCCCAAGCAAGGACAGCCTGAGGGCGGAACACGAAGAAAAGGCGGCGCTCCAACCGGGAACGCCGCCCCACCGCCAAGTTCCGGATCAGGCCCGGGCGGGCACGTCGAATCGGTCCAGGTTCATCACCTTGGTCCACACGGCCACGAAGTCATGCACGAATGCGCCCTGCGAGTCCGCGCACCCGAACACCTCGGCGACGGCCCGCAGCAGCGAGTTCGACCCGAACACCAGGTCAACCCGGCTGCCGGTCCACCGCAGCTCGCCCGTCCGGCGGTCGCGCCCTTCGAAGCGGTCGTCGGAGCCGGACACCGCCTTCCACGTCGTACCCATGTCGAGCAGGTTGACGAAGAAGTCGTTGGTCAGCGTGCCCGGACGCTTGGTGAAGACGCCAAGGTCGGACCCGCCGTGGTTGGCGCCCAGCACGCGCAGGCCACCGACCAGAACCGTCATCTCCGGCGCCGTCAGCGTCAGCAGGTGCGCGCGGTCCACCAGGTGGACCTCCTCGTGCCGCCCGCGGCTGTCGCCGAGGTAGTTGCGGAACCCGTCCGCCGTCGGCTCCAGCACGGCGAAGGACTGCACGTCCGTCTGCTCCTGCGACGCATCCGTGCGGCCCGGCGTGAACGGGACCTCCACGGCGTGCCCAGCGTCCGCCGCCGCCTTCTCGACGCCCGCGCACCCTGCGAGCACGATCAGGTCGGCCAGCGAGACCTTCTTGCCGCCGGTTTGCGCCGCGTTGAACTCGGCCCGCACCCCTTCCAGGGTTTGCAGCACCGACGCCAGCTCCGCCGGCTCGTTCGCCGCCCAGTCCTTCTGCGGCGCCAGGCGAATGCGCGCGCCGTTGGCCCCACCCCGCTTGTCGGTGCCGCGGAACGACGACGCCGACTTCCAGGCGGTCGAGACCAGCTGCGGGACGGTCAGCCCCGTCGCCAGCACCCGCGCCTTGAGCGCCGCCACGTCCTGCGCGTCCACCAGCGGATGGTCCACGGCGGGCACGGGGTCCTGCCACAGCAGCTCCTCCTGCGGCACTTCCGGGCCGAGGTAGCGGGCGAGCGGCCCCATGTCGCGGTGGGTCAGCTTGAACCAGGCGCGGGCGAAGGCGTCGGAGAACTCGTCCAGGTTCTCGTGGAAGCGCTTGGAGACCGCGAGGTAGGCCGGGTCGGCGATCATCGCCATGTCCGTCGTGCACATCATCGGCGCATGGCGCTTGGACGGGTCGTGCGCATCGGGCACCTGGTCGGCGGCCGCGCCGCCCTTGGGCTGCCACTGCCAGGCGCCGCCGGGGCCCTTGTGCAGCTCCCACTCATAGTTGAACAGGTTGTCGAAGTAACCGTTGTCCCAGACGGTGGGCTGGGCGGTCCATGCGCCCTCGATCCCGCTGGAGATGGTGTCGGCGCCCTTGCCGGTGCCGAAGCTGTTCTTCCAGCCCAGGCCCATTTGCTCGATAGGAGCGGCTTCCGGCTCCGGCCCGACGTAGTCGCCGGCGCTGGCCGCGCCGTGGCACTTGCCGAAGGTGTGGCCGCCGGCGACCAGGGCCACGGTCTCCTCGTCGTTCATGGCCATGCGCGCGAAGGTCTCGCGGATGTCGCGGGCGGAGGCCGCCGGGTCGGGCTTGCCGTTCGGGCCTTCCGGGTTGACGTAGATCAGCCCCATCTGCACCGCGCCGAGGTGGCCGGCCAGCTCCCGGTCGCCGCTGTAGCGGTTGTCGTCGAGCCAGGTGGACTCGGGACCCCAGTCAATGTCCTCCTCCGGCTCCCACACGTCCTGGCGGCCGCCGGCGAAGCCGAAGGTCTTGAGGCCCATGGACTCCAGCGCGCAGTTGCCGGCCAGCACCATCAGGTCGGCCCAGGACAGCTTGCGGCCATACTTCTGCTTGATCGGCCACAGCAGCAACCGCGCCTTGTCGAGGTTGGCGTTGTCGGGCCAGGAGTTCAGGGGCGCGAAGCGCTGCGTGCCGGAGCCTGCGCCGCCGCGGCCGTCGCCGATGCGGTAGGTGCCGGCGCTGTGCCACGCCATGCGGATGAACAGCGGGCCGTAGTGCCCGTAGTCGGCCGGCCACCAGTCCTGCGTCGTGGTCATCAGCGCATACAGGTCCTGCTTCACCGCGCCCAGGTCGAGCGTCTTGAACTCGGCGGCGTAGTCGAATCCGTCGCCGAGCGGGTCGCCCTTGGCCGAGTGCTGGTGCAGGATTTTGAGGTTCAGCTGGTTCGGCCACCAATCCTGGTTGGACCGGGGCCAAGCCGTCGAGGTCTTGGGCGCCACGCCCCGCATGGGGCATTGGCCAACGCTGTCACCGTCCATAGGTCTCTCCACTTCTCGCTGCGTCATCCGCGGCGGGGTCCATGCCCCGGGCCATGCTGACAACCTTGTGTAGGTATAGCGGCTTCACGATTAGGGAAGAAGGCCGCGCGCGTCGAAGATTTCAGGCTTGAGCCGCACGCCGCCTCGGAAGGGGGTGGGCGCACAGCCATCCCCGCTGCAACGGGCCTGCCGCAGCACGCCGGCCGCTTTGGCAGACTCCGGGCTTAGAACGGTATCTCGTCGTCCAGGTCGCCCTTGCCGGCATCCCAGGACGGGCTGCCGCCGCCGCTGGATTTGGAGGAGGCCCCGGCTGCAGCCGGGCTGCGCTCGCGCGGCTGGTAGCCGCCGCGCTCGCTGGAGCCACCGCCCATGCCGCCCTCCTCGCCGCGCCCGCTCAGCATCGTCAGCTCGCCGCGGAAGGCGGGGATCACGACCTCGGTGGTGAACTTGTCCACACCGGACTGGTCCTGCCACTTCCGGGTTTCCATCCGGCCCTCAAGGTAAACCTTGCTGCCCTTCTTGAGATACTTCTCCGCGATCTCGCCGAGCTTGTCGTTCTTGATGACGACGTTGTGCCACTCGGTCTTCTCCTTGCGCTCACCGCTGGCCCGGTCGTTCCAGGTCTCGCTGGTGGCGAGCGTGAAGTTCACGACCTTGCCGCCATTCTGGAAGCTGCGGACCTCCGGGTCCTTGCCCAGGTTGCCGACCAGGATCACCTTGTTGACGCTGCCTGCCATGACCCAACCCCTACTTTGCACTGGACTTGCGAAGGTCAGCCACCATAGCGGCATACCGTCAGGCGGGCCAGCCAGCCGCCGGGGTTCCCATCACCCTGTCCCGGTGCCATATGGGGTGAACGATACCAGAACACCAGTGAAGCGGCCCCTGGCCGCCGGGGATTGCACCGCATGGCAGGCTCCATCCGCGTGCGCGGCGCACGTGAGCACAACCTCAAAAACATAGACGTGGACATCCCGCGCGACAGCCTGACGGTCATTACCGGGCTGTCCGGCAGCGGCAAGTCCTCGCTGGCCTTCGACACCATCTACGCTGAGGGCCAGCGCCGCTACGTGGAGTCCCTGTCCGCCTATGCCCGGCAGTTCTTGGAGCTGATGGGCAAGCCCGACGTGGACAGCATCGAGGGCCTGTCGCCCGCCATCTCCATCGAGCAGAAGACCACCAGCCGCAACCCGCGCAGCACCGTCGGCACCGTCACCGAAATCCACGACTACATGCGCCTGCTGTGGGCGCGCGCCGGCGTTCCCTACTCCCCCGTGACCGGGGAACCCATCGAGGCGCAGACGGTCAGCCAGATGGTGGACCGCGTGGCCGCCATGAAGGAGGGCACGCGCCTGCTGCTGCTGGCCCCGGTCGTGCGCGACCGCAAGGGCGAATACCGCAAGGAGCTGGCGGAGCTGCAGCGCAAGGGCTTCACCCGCGTGAAGGTGGACGGCACGCTTTACGAGATCGGCGAGGTGCCGGCGCTGAACCGCAAGACGAAGCACGAGATCGAGGCCGTGGTGGACCGCATCGTCGTGCGCGACGGCATCCAGACCCGGCTGGCCGACAGCTTTGAAACCGCATTGGGCCTGGCCGATGGCGTGGTCTATGCCGAGGACGCCGAGACCGGCGCCCGGACCGTGTTCAGCAGCCGCTTCGCCTGTCCCGTCAGCGGCTTCACCATCGAGGAGATCGAGCCGCGGCTGTTTTCCTTCAACTCGCCGCACGGCGCCTGCCCGGCCTGCGACGGCCTGGGCGCCGAGAAGTTCTTCGACCCCAGCCTGGTCGTCCCCGACGAGCGCATCAGCCTGGCCGAGGGCGCCATCGCCCCCTGGAGCGGCGCGCAGTCCCCCTACTACGACCAGACCCTGCGCAGCATCGCCAAGCACATGGGCGTCAGCACCCGGACGCCGTGGCACGAGCTGCCCGCTGCCGTCCACGACGCCATCCTGGCGGGATCGGGCAAGGACGAGATCGAGTTCCAGTACAAGGACGGCGTGCGGTCCTACTCCGTGACCAAGCCGTTCGAGGGCGTGCTGAAGAACCTGCAGCGTCGGTGGCAGGAAACCGACAGCGCCTGGGTGCGGGAGGAGATGAGCCGCTACCAGGCCGAGAAGCCCTGCGCCGTCTGCCATGGCGCACGCTTGAAGCCGGAGGCGCTGGCCGTCCGCATCGCCGGGCAGAACCTGGCGCAGGCCGCCGACCTGCCGATCCGCCGGGCGCTGGACTGGTTCCAGGCGGCGGAGGCGACCTTGACACCGCAGCGGGCCGCCATCGCCGGGCGCATCCTGCGGGAGATCACGGAGCGCCTGCGCTTCCTGGTGGACGTGGGCCTGGACTACCTGACCCTGTCCCGCGGCAGCACGACGCTGTCAGGTGGCGAGAGCCAGCGCATCCGGCTGGCCAGCCAGATCGGATCGGGCCTGACCGGGGTGCTATATGTGCTGGACGAACCCAGCATCGGCCTGCATCAGCGCGACGGGGAACGGCTGCTGGGCACGCTGCGGCGCCTGAAGGCGCTGGGCAACACCGTGCTGGTGGTGGAGCATGACGAGGACGCCATACGCGCCGCCGACCACCTGATAGACATGGGGCCGGCGGCGGGAATGCTGGGTGGCCACATCATCGCCCAGGGCACCCCGGCGGAGGTCGCGGCCCATCCGGACAGCATCACGGGCGCCTACCTGTCGGGCCGCCGGGGCATCCCGGTCCCGGCCCGGCGGCCGACCGATCCCGCCCGCAACATCCGCATCGTCGGCGCCCGCGGCAACAACCTCAAAACAGTCACTGCCGACATCCCGCTGGGCACCTTCACCTGCGTTGCCGGCGTGTCCGGCGGCGGCAAGAGCACGCTGATCGTGGACACGCTTTACAAAGCGGCCAGCCGCCGCCTGATGGGGTCCGGCGAGGCCCCGGCGCCGCACGACCGGATCGAGGGGCTGGAGCAGCTCGACAAGATCATAGACATTGACCAATCCCCCATCGGCCGCACCCCGCGCAGCAACCCGGCGACCTACACCGACCTGTTCGCCCCCATACGCGACTGGTTCGCGGAGCTGCCGGAGAGCCGCGCCCGCGGCTACAAGTCCGGACGCTTCAGCTTCAACGTGAAGGGCGGGCGCTGCGAGGCCTGCCAGGGCGACGGGGTGCTGAAGATCGAGATGCACTTCCTGCCCGACGTGTTCGTGACGTGCGACACCTGCAAGGGCGCCCGCTACAACCGGGAGACGCTGGAGATCAAGTTCCGCGGCAAGTCCGTCGCGGACGTGCTGGAGATGACGGTGGACGAGGCCGTGCCGTATTTCGGCGTCGTGAACCGCATCCGGGACCGGCTGACCATCCTGCAGCAGGTGGGCCTGGGCTACATCAAGCTGGGCCAGCAGGCCACCACCCTGTCGGGCGGCGAGGCCCAGCGCATCAAGCTGTCCAAAGAATTGGCCCGCCGCGCGACTGGCCGCACCCTGTACATCCTGGACGAACCCACCACCGGCCTGCACTTCGAGGACGTGCGCAAGCTGCTCGAAGTGCTGCACGCGCTGGTGGACCAGGGCAACACGGTCGTGGTGATCGAGCACAACCTGGAGGTCATCAAGACCGCCGACTGGGTGCTGGACCTGGGGCCGGAGGGCGGCGAGGGCGGCGGGCGGCTGGTGGTGGAGGGCACGCCCGAGGACGTGGCCGCCTGCCCCGCCAGCCATACGGGGCGATATCTGCTGCCGTTGCTGCCCGCGGCGGCGCTGCGGAAGTCGGCGTAGGAGCCTGCCTGCTGCTCCCTATCCCTCAGGGAAGGGGCCGGGGTGAGGGAAGCCGCACGAGCTGAACCTTTTGAACCGCAGCACCGCTCTATGTCCAACATGTTTGAAGCCGGCGCTGGCGGCTTCCCTCACCCCGACCCTCTCCCGGAGGAAGAGGGAGCAGGCGGCCGTCGTCCCGTCATTGCGGGCGGCGCAGCCGCGTGGCACTCCGCAGGTCCGCCAGGACAGCCCTCCATGACCCGCACCGCCCCAGGCCACGACGCAGGCCCCCATGCCTGACCCCAACGTCCGCGCCGGCCACATCACCGCTCTGCGCCTGTTCGACATCGCCTACGCCATAGATCTGCGCCGGGTGGAGGAGATTTGGGTCCGCTACGCCGGCACCGCCAGCAGCCGCAGCCGCTTGCAGGCCACGCCCGCAAAGGCCGTCGCCTTTGGCGTGCCGCCGGTCGCCCTGTCCTTCGACCCGATCCCGCTGCACATGGGCGCCCTGGCCGCCACCGCATCCGTCACGATACGCATCTACGACTTCGGCGTCGTCGCCATCGCGCTGCGCATCCCCACCGTGGACATGACCTGGCCGGACTACACCGCCCTGTTCAACGCGGTGGACTCCCACGTAGGCGACGGCGGCGACGGCCGCCTGTGGGACGGCCTGCTCGCCCGCGTCCGGACCCTGCTGGCCGAGGCGCTGGAGCGTCCGACGGACTCCGCCATCGAGGAGGACTACCTGATCGGCACCGTCCACGCCTTCAGCGAAACTCTGACCGCCGCGGCCCTGCAGGACCGCCTGGACCTGGTGCCCCTGCTGTCCGGCGAGGGCCGCGCCCTGTCCGACGGCGCACGGCGCGACCTGCTGCGCCAGTCCTACAGCTATTACACCGACGACCTCGTGGTCATCACCTGGGACCGCGCCTTCATCTACGAGCCGCGGGGCGACAGCGACGTGGCGGATGTGCTGGAGGTCGCCAACGCCCAGCTGCTGGAGATGCGCTATTACGACGAGCTGCTGGATGACGAGCTGCCGCGCATGTACGGCCTGGTGCAGTCCACCCGCCGCACCGCCAACATCCTGGCCCCGCATCGCTTCGCCGGCCTGGCCCGGCGGCTTTACACCCTGGTGGCCGAAGTGACGGAGCTGACCGAGAAGGTGGACAATGCGTTGCAGGTGACCGAGGACGTTTACCTCGCCCGCATCTACGCCAGCGCGCTGGACCTGTTCCGCGTCCGCACCGTCAGCGCCGCCGTGAACCGCAAGCTGGCGATCATCCGGGACACCTACACGGCGCTGTATGACGAGGCGAGCAGCAGCCGCGCCGGGCTGATGGAGTTCCTGATCCTGATGCTGATCGCCGTCGAGATCGTGCTGGCGGTGGTGCGGCACTAGACCGCCTCGCAGCCGGACCTGGCTGCAAGGCGGTCCAGGTGTTCGTTGTGCGGGCGGGGTGCGGACGGGCGCCTGCAACCTGACTTGGCTCAAACCGCTCTGCCAGGCCGCGCCAGCGCCAGCCCGGCGCCTCAGCCGGTATAGACGATGTTCATGTAGGGCGTGTTGGCATCAAGGCTGCCGAACGAGTAGGTGAACTTGCCGCCCTGCCGTGCGTCGAGCGCGTCGTTGTAGCTGACGCCGACGAAGGTGACGGACCCGTTCACGCCGCTGCCCGCGCCGCTCAGCTCGGAGTGGATCGTCGCGCCGGTGAAGCCGGATGCGCCGTCGCTGGCCACTAGCGGCAAGGTGCTGACGCCGCCCGTGAAGCCGAAGATGGTCACGGCGTCCCCGTGGTGGAAGTTGACGATGCTGCTCCAGGTGACGTCGCCGCCGCGCCCGTCCACAAAGAACGTGTCCGTGCCGCCATCCGCCCCGTTGCCGCCAACCAGGAAGTTGGACCCGGCGCCGCCGTCAACCACGTTGTTGCCGCCCGTCACCGCCAGCGCGTCGGCCCCGCTGTTGCCTTTGAGGAACACGTTGCTGCGGTTGGCAGTCATGGCGACGCCGTCCGTGCTGTTCCAGATATACTGGTATTGGAGGTAGTTCACGGGTCCGCTGTACAGGTCGGGCGTAACGGTGCCGGACGCATTCGTCGCGGTGTCCGTGTAGCCGAAGGCCGGCGTGGTTGCCGTGGTGGAGATCGCCGCCGCGGACTGCCCGCCGCCCAGGTCGGTGCTGGTGACGCTGAAGTCGCTGGCGGCGTAAACGCCCTTCAAGTTCAGATCAGCGTAAGCAGTCCCGCCGCTGGCGATCCGCAACACGCCGCTGGTGGCCGACGTGCTGGCATAGGTCAGCGTCGGCGACGGCACGGCCCCCAGCCCGATCTGGTCTCCGCTGACGAAGCCGCTGAGCACGCCGTTGAAGCTGGCGGGCGCCTCAAGCTGCAGCGCCTCACCGGCGCCTCCGGGCTGGAACGCCACAGTCTGCCCGCTGCCCACCGCGGCCGCGAGGTCGAGCGTGGAGCTGCGCCCGATGCTCAGGGTGCCGGTGCCGTCCACCGGGGTGGAGATGTAGGCCGTGGAGGCCGCGGCACCCGTGGACACGACCGACACCGTGCCGTTGTTCGTCATCTTGGTCGCGTTGCCGCCGAAGTTCACGATCTGCGCGACCCCGTCCGTCACCGCTATCGTGCCAGTGTTCGTGAACGTCGTCGCCGAGCCGTCCGCGGCGTCGCGCACCAGGAAGGTCGCGCTGCCTGGGGCGCTGCTGCTGATGGCAATCGTGCCGAGATTGTTGACCTGCCCTTGCACCACGATTGAGGGACTGCTGCCGTTCCCCGTCACCTCCAGCCGGGAGCTGGAGGGGATCGTCGCCCCGGCCAGCACCAGCCGCGGGCTGCTGGTGGCTGATCCCTGCAGCCGCACCGTCAGGAACGATGGGAACAGCCCACCCTCGCTGACGATCCCGCTGTTGATCAGGGCGTAGTCGCCGGGCACCGGCGCGCCGAACGGCGCCCAGTCGGCGGCGGTCTCGAACGCGGCGGACGCGCCGTTCCAGGTTCTTACGGTCATGTCAATTATTAACCTCAAGTTTCAGGCGGCGCACGCGGTAGCACAGGAACGAGGTGGGAACCAACACAGAAACACGTGCCCTCATCGGAGGGACTCGGCATCCCGCGACCGGGTGTAAACCGCGTTGTCCGCCTTGTCTGGCCCGGGCCGGCATTACCGTAAAGGAAACCGACACACTGGTCCGAGCTGGCTTGCGATATCATTGAAATACAATAGGAAAACGCTCTGGCACGCTTCTTGGATTGTATGGTGCAGACGGGGCGCTGCCCTGGTCGACATCACCCGGCGGGGCCGACCCCTGCCATTCCACGAGGAGCCTTCCATGTCCCCCTTCCGCATCGCCCTTGTCGCCGCCACCGCCCTGGTCGCAAGCGCTGCCGCACAGGCCGCTTCGGTCTCCTTCGGCACAACCCCGGCGAGCACCAGCACGCTGACCACCGGCCTGCAGACCACGAACTTCACCTCCTCGCTGGCTCTGCCGAAGTTCGACACGACGCTGGGAACACTGACCTCGGTGACCATCGACTTCGCCGGCAACGTCAGCTCCGGCTTCCGCCTGGAGAGCCAGGACGCCGCGCCGTCCACCGTCACCGCCACGGCGTCCGCGACGGTGACCCTGACCCGTCCTGACAACTCGACCCTGGCCGTTGTCCTGCCGACCAACACCCGGACGGTCGCGTTCACCGCTTATGACAACGTGCTCGACTTCGGCGGCACGTCTGGTGCGACCCTGGGCGGCGTCACGGGCAGCCTGACGGCCCCGACCGTGACACTGACCAGCACGTCCGACCTGAACCTGTTCACGGGTGCGGGCAACATCGTCCTGCCGGTGACCGGCGCCGGCGCGTCGTCCGCCAGCGGCGCTGGCAACCTGGTGACCGTCATCAGCACCCAGGCCCAGGGTTCGGCCTTCGTGACCTACAACTACAACCCGGCCGTTGTGCCGCCGACGGGTGTGCCTGAGCCGGCTTCGATGGCCCTGGTGGGCGCTGGCCTGGCTGGCCTGGGCCTGCTGCGCCGCCGCAAGGCCGCCTAAGCGGCATCCCGCAAGGGAGTGGATTGAATGGGGCGCTGCCGGTTGGCAGCGCCCTTTTTCATGCCCGCCGCTCCGCCTGCAAAAGTGTAAAGCTTCCCGACAAATCAGAGACCCAGGTTCTGTCCTGCTCCTGCAGGGGCGGCAGCGCGCGGCGGCTCCCGCCTTGGGAGCAGCCGCCCAACGGGACGCTTCCCTGCATCCGGCTCCGCCGGGAGGCGGGATCCCGCCTAAACCCGCCCGAGCACCGCCGCCACCATCACTGCCATCCGGTCCGCAAGCCCGCGTGGCCGGGCAACGCCGGGGTGCGCCAGGTCCCGCCGCGCCAGCACCACGGGCAATGCCGCGGGGATGGCCAGCCGCGGCAACCGGGTCGCCCGGCCGGAGGCGATCCACCCCCGGCCTACCCCCGCCAACACCGTGGCAACCCGGCGCATCCCGTCTGACGCCACGCCGCCTGCCAAATCGGCCAACGCAACCCCGGCCGATGCCAGCAAGTCCAATGGCAGCACGCACCGGTCCTGCCGGGCCACGGCTCCTGCGCTGCGCAGGATGCCCGCCATGCCGTACGCCGCTCCGAAATCCCGCAGCGTCCCGAGCGCCGCCCCTTCCGCTCCCAGTGCCCGCCCGGCCGCAACCATCACCCCGCCGAACGCCCCGCGGACGTACGACTGGAACCCGGCCATGTCCTCCACCGGGTAGGCCTCGGCCTCCCGCGCTTCGATCATCTCCAGGATGTCCGCCGCCTGCAGCCGCCCATCGTCCAGCGCCGCCCCGAGTGGTCCCGCGACCTCGTGCCGCCGCCGCGCCCCTTCCGCGACCTCGCGCCACCATTGCAGCCGGATCAGCGCCAACGTCGGGTTGCTTACGGCTTCCCGCGCCCGCGCCAACTCGTGATTGACGGCATACAGCACGAACAGCGTTTCCCGCCGGGCTGGGGGCGCGAAGAGAGTAGCCAGGAACCGGTCGGGGTCGTGCCGACGCACGATACGCCCGACCTCGGACAAACCCGGCGCGGCGGCGGACGACGTAGCGTGTTCGCTCATGCCGCGGAACATGGCCGCGCCTGGCATCGTCCGCAACGACACTCCTTTCCTCCCTTCTCTCTCCTTCTTGACGCGGCCCTGTTCTGGCGGCCAGTGTGCGCGCGCACTGACAAGGACGTTTCTGCGATGGCCTTCGACCTTCCCGCCCTGCCCTATGCCTTGGACGCTCTGTCTGCCCAGGGCATGTGCCAGGAGACCTTGGAGCTGCACCACGGCAAGCACCACCAGGCCTACGTGACGGCGCTGAACGGCTTCGTCGAGAAGACCCCGGCCCTGCAGGGCAAGAGCCTGGACGAGATCGTGCTGCTGTCCCACGGCGACAGCAGCATGGCGCCGGTGTTCAACAACGCCGGCCAGCACTGGAACCACCTGCTGTTCTGGCAGGCCATGACGCCCGGCGCTGGCGGCGGCGCGGTGCCGGGCAAGCTGGAGGCGAAGCTCGCGGAGGACTTCGGCTCGGTGCAGGCGTTCAAGGACGCCTTCAAGGCCGCGGCGGTCGGGCAGTTCGGCTCGGGCTGGGCGTGGCTGGTGCAGGACGGGGACGGCAAGCTCAAGGTGACCAAGACCCCGAACGGCTCCAACCCGCTGGCCACCAAGGAGGGCACGGCGCTGCTGGGCTGCGACGTGTGGGAGCACAGCTACTACCTCGACTTCCGCAACCGGCGGCCAGACTACGTCGCAAACTGGCTCGACAAGATCGCCAACTACGAATTCGCACAAAGCCGGATGACCTGAACCCAAACCAGAGACGTCAGCGTGCGGCGGGTGTCCCATTGTCCCCAGACGCCCCCGCATCCAGGTGATCCAGGGCCGCCGGGTGCCGCCGTCCTGAACACGCATCGTCCCAAAGACACGCCGTCCCGTCCTCCGTTTGCCCCTCATGCCAGGCCGGGCCGCATCCACCGATGAAGCCCGGCGTTGCCGCCGCGCTCCAAGCCGGCCTTCAGCACGAGCAGCAGGGCCAATGGCTGCGGGCCAGGGCCGCCTACGAGAAGGCGCTGCGCCGCGACCCGCGCAGCCCTGAGACCCTGCACTGCATGGCCCTGCTGGAGGAACGGACCGGCACGCTGGACCGCGCGGTGCAGCTTTACCGCCGGGCCATCGCCGCCCGCCCAGACTACAGCGACGCCATCGTCAATCTCGGCATCGCTTTGCATCAGGCCGGGCAGGCGCGGGCGGCGCTGGAGCAGTTCAGCCGCGCCCTGGCCCTCAATCCCGGTGACGCCACCGCCCTGGCCAATCGCGGCGCGGTCCTGGCCGCCCTGCGCCGCCCGCAGGAGGCGCTGGCCGACCTCGACCGGGTGCCTGCATCCAGCGCAGGCCACCTGGACGCCGTGGCCAACCGCGGCGTCGTGCTGCTGCAATTGCAGCGCCCAGGGGACGCGCTGCCATGCTTCGACCAGGTCCTTGCCAGCCGGCCTGGCCGAGCCGCCGCCCACGCCAACCGGGGCCTGGCGCTTCACGCCCTGCGCCGCACCGCCGACGCACTGTCCAGCTTCCAGCAGGCGCTTCGCCTTCAACCCGGCTTCCGCGCGGCGGAGACCGGCGCCGGCGAGTGCCAGCTCCTTCTCGGCGATATGCCGGGCGGCTGGCCTAGCCATGCCGCCGGCACCCGGCACGCATCGCCCCTTCCCGGTGTGCCCCGCTGGACCGGTGCCGACCCTATCGCCGGCGGGCGCCTGCTCCTGTATGCGGAGCAAGGTCTGGGCGACACCTTGCAGTTCTGCCGCTACGCCGCCTTGGCGGCAGCAAGAGGGGCCGAGGTGGTGCTGCAAGTCCAGCCGCCGCTGCTTCCCCTGCTCGCCACCTTGGCCGGGCCTCACCATTTGGTGGCCGCCGGCACGCCCGTGCCCGCCTGCACCCTGCAATGCGCCCTGCCCCATGCGCCCGCCGCCTTCGGCACGACGCTGGACAGCGTGCCCGGCGATACCCCCTACCTATCCGCCGACCCCAGCCGCGTCCGCGCCTGGTCGGACCGCCTTGGCCCGCGCACACGGCCCCGCATCGGCCTGGCCTGGTCCGGCAACCCGGATCACCTGAACGACTACAACCGCTCCATGCCCTTCGCCGCACTGGCGCCTCTGCTGGAGGCGAACGCCGAGTTCTTCAGCTTGCAGCGCGAGGTCAGGCCGGCGGACGCTGGTGCCCTGGCTGCCTCCGGGGTGTGCCACCTTGGGGACGCGCTGCACGACTTCGCCGACACCGCCGCCTTGGCGGAGCTGATGGATGTGGTCATTACCGTGGACACCGCCATCGCCCACCTGGCCGGCGCGCTGGCCCGTCCGGTCTGGCTGCTGCTGCCCTGGGTCGCCGAGTGGCGCTGGATGCTGGATCGGGACGACACCCCCTGGTATCCCACCATGCGCCTGTTCCGCCAACCCGCCCTGGCCGACTGGCCCGGCGCCGTCCAGCAGGCCCGCGCCGCCCTGGAGCGCCTTCTCTCTCCTTCTTGACGCGGCCCTGTTCTGGCGGCCAGTGTGCGCGCGCACTGACAAGGACGTTTCTGCGATGGCCTTCGACCTTCCCGCCCTGCCCTATGCCTTGGACGCTCTGTCTGCCCAGGGCATGTGCCAGGAGACCTTGGAGCTGCACCACGGCAAGCACCACCAGGCCTACGTGACGGCGCTGAACGGCTTCGTCGAGAAGACCCCGGCCCTGCAGGGCAAGAGCCTGGACGAGATCGTGCTGCTGTCCCACGGCGACAGCAGCATGGCGCCGGTGTTCAACAACGCCGGCCAGCACTGGAACCACCTGCTGTTCTGGCAGGCCATGACGCCCGGCGCTGGCGGCGGCGCGGTGCCGGGCAAGCTGGAGGCGAAGCTCGCGGAGGACTTCGGCTCGGTGCAGGCGTTCAAGGACGCCTTCAAGGCCGCGGCGGTCGGGCAGTTCGGCTCGGGCTGGGCGTGGCTGGTGCAGGACGGGGACGGCAAGCTCAAGGTGACCAAGACCCCGAACGGCTCCAACCCGCTGGCCACCAAGGAGGGCACGGCGCTGCTGGGCTGCGACGTGTGGGAGCACAGCTACTACCTCGACTTCCGCAACCGGCGGCCAGACTACGTCGCAAACTGGCTCGACAAGATCGCCAACTACGAATTCGCACAAAGCCGGATGACCTGAACCCAAACCAGAGACGTGGTTCCTCCGTCCGGGCGCAACGCACTGATCGAGCAGGCCGAAGAGGGGGTGGTGCCTCCTACCCCTTCACGTCGTTCGCCACCACCGGCACCGCCGGCTTCACCACGCCCGTGATGGTGTTCCGCAGCACCGTCACCCGCACGTTCGGCGCCAGGTCCACCTCGATTTCCTCCGATCCCTCCTTCACCCGCGCCACCGTCGCCAGGATGCCCCCGGCGGTGATGATCCGGTCCCCCCGGCGCAGCGCCGCCAGCATCGTCGCCAGCGTCTTCTGCCGCTGCTGCTGCGGCCGGAACAGCAGGAAGTAGGCGGCCAGGAAGATCAGCAGGATCGGCACGAACTGGGACGCGGTGCCCATCAGGCCGGCCGCGTCCTGGGCATAGGCGGGGGAGATCAGCATGGGGCGTCCTGAGGTCGGGTGATTGCGGGAGGCGGCACGGTTGCCGCCGGTGCGGCGGGACCATAGTTTGCCCCCCATCCCCGTCAAGCCAACCCCGATCAGGACCACGATGGACCCCAACCTGCTGATCCGCATCGCCGAGGCGCTGGAGCGCCTGGCCCCGCCGCCGCCGGGTCCGCCCGACCTGGGCGCCGCCGACGCCTTCGTCTGGCAGCCCGCAACCGGACGCCTGATCCCTGTCCCGCAGATTGCCCGCGTCGGCATCGCCCTGCTGCACGGCGTGGACCGCCAGAAGCGCATCCTGCTCGACAACACCTTGCGCTTCGCCCGCGGCCTGCCTGCCAACAACGCCATGCTCTGGGGCGCGCGCGGCATGGGCAAGTCGTCCCTGGTCAAGGCCGCCCACGCCGCCGCCAACAGCGACGCAACAGGTGGTGCGCCGGGCGCTCTGGCCCTCATTGAGATACACCGGGAGGACATACGCACCCTGCCCGACCTCCTGAACGTCCTGCGTCCCAGCGCCCGGCGCTGCCTGATCCTGTGCGATGACCTGTCGTTCGAGCGGGAGGATGCCGACTACAAGGCGCTGAAGTCCGTGCTGGACGGCGGCATCGAGGGCCGGCCGGCCAACGTGCTGTTCTACGCCACCAGCAACCGCCGCCACCTGATGCCGCGCGACATGATCGAGAACGAGCGCGCGACCGCTATCAACCCCAGCGAGGCCACGGAGGAGAAAGTCAGCCTGTCCGACCGCTTCGGCCTCTGGATCGGCTTCCACAACTGCGACTTGCACGCCTACCGCGCCATGGTGGAGGGCTACGCCGACGCCATGCGCCTGCCCATCGGGCGCGACGACCTGCACGCGCAGGCCAACGAGTGGTCGGTGACGCGCGGCGCACGCTCCGGCCGCGTCGCGTGGCAATTCATTCAGGACCTGGCCGGGCGGCTGGGCGCAAGTGGGGAGATGGCGGCATGAGCAACCCGGGGTTCCACCGCAAGACGTTCGGGGACACCGTCGTGACCGCGTTGTCCGACGGCTATCTGGTCCTGCCGAACGAGGCCCTGCAAGGCATCGCCCCTGCCGAGGCCGGCGCCATGCGCGACGCTCTGTTCCGCGGCGCGGCCCCGCGCACCAGCGTCAACGCCTTCCTGGTCCAGTCCGGCGGACGCACCATCCTTGTGGACGCAGGCGCGGGCGGCAAGGCCTATCCGACCCTGGGCCGCCTGGCAGACAGCATGGCTGCCGCGGGCGTCCAGCCCGGCGAGGTGGATACCGTGCTGATGACCCACCTGCACATAGACCACTGGGGCGGCCTGACAAACAATGCCGGTGCCGCCGCATTCCCCGGGGCCGAGCTTCTGGTGCCCGCGGCCGAGGCTGCCTACTGGCTGGACGCCGCGGCGATGGCCGCCGCGCCGGAGGAGGCCAAGCCGCGCTTTGCCGGGGCGCAGGCGGCCGTGGCGCCCTACCGCGACCGAATGCGGACCTTCGACGGCGGGGAGCCGGTGCCCGGGCTGCGCGCCGTGGCCCTGCCCGGCCACACGCCGGGCCACACCGGCTACTTGCTGGGCGGCGGCGGCGCGCGCCTGCTGATCTGGGGCGACGTGATGCACGTGCCCGACGTGCAGGCCCCGCGCCCGGAGGTCACGATCGGCTTCGACAGCGACCCCGCCGCCGCCGTCGCCTCCCGCCGCCAGGCCCTGGACATGGCCGCCTCCGAGCGGCTGATGGTGACCGGAATGCACCTGCACTTCCCCGGATTTGCCCGTGTCACCCGCACCGGCGACAGCTACGCCCTGGTTCCGGAGCTGTGGCTGGCTGATTGATGCCTGCTCCGTCCCTCGGGGTGTTCAGGCGGAAGACAGGGGTGACGGAGGCCTGGTTCGGCGCGAGGTGGCGCATGACGGCGGGGCACGGCCGTGGCGGGTCTGCCGCAGGCGTCAGGCCGGCCACGGAGGGCTTGCGCGGGTGGCGCCGCGGGCACGGCAGGCGTTGAGCAAGTGAACCTGGGCGGCGGCGAGCGGCCCGGTGCCGGACGCTGCCGCGCTTGCTTGCCTCCTACCCCGGCGCTCCTGCGGGAGGAGGGAGCCAGCAAGCCGTCCCCCGCAACCCAGCACGCCGCCGATCCCCTCTTGGACCCCGGCCCCGGCGGCGCTATGCGGGCCGCCATGACCCACCTCCCGATCCGCCGCGCCCTGATCTCCGTGTCCGACAAGGCCGGGCTGGTCCCGCTGGCGCAGGCCCTGCACGCGCACGGGGCCGAGCTGCTATCCACCGGCGGCAGCGCCCGCGCGCTGCGGGACGCGGGCGTGCCGGTGCGGGAGGTTGCGGACTACACGGGCTTCCCGGAAATCCTGGACGGCCGCGTGAAGACCCTGGTGCCGCAAATTCACGGCGGCATCCTGGGCCGGCGCGACCTGCCGGAGCACCTGGCGCAGATGGACCGGCACGGCATCGCCCCGATAGACCTGGTGTGCGTGAACCTCTACCCGTTCGAGGCCACCGTCGCCGCCGACGCCCCTGCAGACGAGTGCGTGGAGAACATAGACATCGGCGGCCCCGCCCTGATCCGCGCCGCCGCCAAGAACCACGACGGCGTGGCGGTCCTGACCGACCCGGCGCAATATGCGGATCTGCTGGCGGAACTGGCGGACGGCGGCACCACCCAAGCCCTGCGCCTGCGCCTGGCCGGCGAGGCATACGCCCGCACCGCCGCCTACGACGCCGCCATCGCTGCCTGGTTCGTGCGGGATGCCGCCTTCCCGCCGCGGATGACCCTGTCCGGCGCCCTGCGCCAGACCCTGCGCTACGGCGAGAACCCGCACCAGCGTGCCGCTTTTTACGTGCAGCCCGGCGCTCCCCGTCCCGGCGTCGCCACCGCCACGCAGGTGCAGGGCAAGGAGCTGTCCTACAACAACCTGAACGACACCGATGCGGCGTATGAGGCAGTGGCCGAGTTCGATGTTCCGGCCGTCGTCATCGTCAAGCACGCAAACCCCTGCGGCGCGGCCACCGCCGCCACCCCGGCCGCCGCCTGGGACCTGGCGCTGCGCTGCGACCCCGTCAGCGCCTTTGGCGGCATCGTGGCGCTGAACCGCACGCTGGACGGTCCAACTGCCGAGCGGATCGCGGCGATCTTCACCGAGGTCATCATCGCGCCGGATGCGGATGCGGATGCCCGTGCGGTGCTAGCGCGCAAGCGGAACCTGCGCCTGCTGCTGGCCGGTGCCTTGCCGGACCCGGCGGCACCGGGCACGACGGTTCGGAGCGTGGCTGGCGGCTTCCTGGCGCAGTCGCGCGATGCCGGGCGGGTGTCGCTGGCCGACCTACGCACAGTGACCCGGCGCGTGCCGACCGAGGCGGAGCTGGCCGACCTGCTATTCGCCTTCCGCGTCTGCAAGCACGTGAAGTCCAATGCGATCATCTATGCCCGGGACGGCGCCACCACGGGCATCGGCGCGGGGCAGATGAGCCGGGTGGACAGCGCCCGCATCGCCACCTGGAAGGGGGCCGAAGCTGCTCGCGCCGCCGGTCTGCCCGCGCCGCTGACAGAGGGGTCGGTGGTGGCGTCGGACGCCTTCTTTCCATTTGCGGACGGCTTGCAGGCCGCGGTCGCCGCCGGCGCCACCGCCGTCATCCAGCCTGGTGGCTCCATGCGGGATGCCGAGGTGATTGCGGCAGCGGACGAGGCCGGGATTGCGATGGTGCTGACGGGGATGCGGCACTTCCGGCATTGACACGAAAGCCCGTCGCGTGCCGGCCAGCGCATGACAGCCGGACGGCGCGCGGGGCCGGGCCGCGCGCCGGGTGGTCGTCAGTCCGCCGCGTCTGCCACCTGGGACGCCGTGCCCTTGCCGGGCTTGGCGTGCTTCAGCTCCGCCATCTTGTCCTGCACGTGCCGGCTGAACACGAACTCCGCCGGGCGCTGCTTGGACAGGTCAATCTCAGGCGCCATCGGACCCGTCAGCTTCGGGCCGCGCAGGGCCGTCATCATCGTCTTCACCGGGGACTTCACGGCGTCCATCACCGCCGTGCTCTCGTAGCCCGAATGCACCATGCAGTCCGCGCACTTCTCGTAGTTGCCGGTGCCGTACTTGTCCCAGTCGGTGCTGTCCATCAGCTCCTTGTAGGTCTTCGTGTAGCCCTCCCCCAGCAGGTAGCAGGGCCGCTGCCACCCGAACACGTTGCGCGTCGGCTTGCCCCAGGGGGTGCAGGTGTAGTTCTCGTTGCCGGCCAGAAAGCTCATGAACAAGGGGGACTGCGTGAACTTCCAGCCCTTGCCCTTGCCGTAGGTCAGGATGTCCCGGAACAGCTGCTTGGTCTTCTGGCGGGACAGGAAGTGCGCCTGGTCCGGCGCACGCTCATACGCGTAGCCCGGCGAGGTCATGATCCCGTCCACGCCCATCGCCATCACGTCGTCGAAGAACTTGCCCACCCGCTCCGGCTGCGCGCCGTCGAACAGGGTGCAGTTGATGCTGACGCGGAAGCCCCGGCGTTTGGCCTCCTTAATGGCCGCCACGGCGCGGTCGTAGGTGCCCTCCTGGCTCACGGCGCGGTCGTGCATCTCCCGGTCGCCGTCCAGGTGAACGTCCCACGAGAAGTCGGGATGGGGCGTATAGTCGTCCATCTTCTTCTCAAGCAGCAGGGCGTTGGTGCAGAGGTAGATGAACTTCTTGCGCGCCAGCAGGCCGCGCACGATCTCCGGCATCTCCTTGTGCAGCAGCGGCTCCCCGCCGGCGATGCTGACGACGGGGGCGCCGCACTCGTCAGCGGCGGCCAGGGCGTCGGCGACGGACAGGCGCTGGTTCAGGATCGGCGCGGGGTAGTCAATCTTGCCGCAGCCGGAGCACGCCAGGTTGCAGCGGAACAGCGGCTCCAGCATCAGCACCAGGGGGTAGCGCTTGCGGCCCAGCACATGCTGCTTGACCACGTAGGCGCCTACGCGCGCCACCTGCCTCATCGGAACGGACATATGTTGGCTCCCTCGGCCTAGCTCAGCTCGGCCGGAAACTTGAACTTCACGTCTTCGGCGACACCGGGCAGCAGGGACACCTGCACGTCCCGCATCCGGCGTAGACCCTCCAGCACGCCCTGGACCAGCATCTCCGGCGCGCTGGCGCCGGCCGTCAGGCCTACGGTATTCACGCCCGAGAACCACTCCGGTTGCAACGCGCTGGCATCGTCTATCAGGTAGCTGGGCTTGCCAAGCTCCTGCCCGATCTCCCGCAGGCGGTTGCTGTTGCTGCTGTTGCGCGATCCCACGACCAGGATCACGTCCACCTGCTTGGCCAAGTCATGCACGGCCTGCTGGCGGTTCTGCGTGGCGTAGCAGATGTCGCGCACGTCCGGGCCGACGATGGCGGGGAACCGGGCCTTGAGCGCGCTGATGATGCCGCGGGTGTCGTCCACCGACAGCGTCGTCTGCGTGACGTAGGCCAGGCGGTCCGGGGTGCCGACCTGCAGGGTGGCGACGTCGGCGACTGTCTGCACGAGGTGAACGGGGCCGGGAATCTGGCCGATGGTGCCCTCGACCTCGGCATGGCCGGCATGGCCGACCAGCACGATCTCGCGGTCCTGGGCGGCGTAGCGGCGGCCTTCCTGATGCACCTTGGCGACCAGCGGGCAGGTCGCGTCTATGACGGGCAGGCGACGCTCCTTGGCCAGCTCCTCGACGCGCTTGGCGACTCCATGCGCGCTGAACACCGTCATCGCCCCCGGCGGAATTTCGTCCAGCTCGTCCACGAACACGGCGCCGCGGGTACGGAGGTCCTCGACGACATGCCGGTTATGCACGATCTCGTGACGGACATAGATCGGCGGGCCGAACTTGGCCAATGCCCGTTCCACGATCTCTATCGCCCTCTCCACGCCGGCGCAGAACCCTCGGGGCTGGGCCAAGACGACACGCATCATCCAATCAACCTCCAAGACCCGCTCCGGCATCGCACAGGCTGAGCCAACCGCCAACGCAGGTGCAGCAATGGCCAGCTTACCGCATCTATGCCTTGGGAACGCGGGGGTGTGCCCTATCGCCCATGACTGTGGCCTTCATGCCACAACTTGCCTGGACGGGCGCGGCGGTATGGCACAGCGCCTCCGCGTTGGGTAGTGTTGCGGACTGTCACAGAGGTTGGCGAGGCATTTCAGGCCGATGCGGGCCTGGGCTACAAGTTCATCCAAGGTTGCGTCGTGCAGGCGCGCTCCGCCGGTGCCGCCCCGTTCAGGGGCCGGTGTTGCCCTCTGCGGAGGGACGTGGTTCTTCCCGCGCCTGATGGGCGCCGGGCCATGCACCAGCCGGGGCCGCCTGAGACGACTGGTGCCATAACACAGACGCCGCACGGGCTGGACGGGATCCGGCCTGCCATGCGGGGGAGCAGATCAGACCCATGAATGCGAGCATCCAGCTCCCAGGCCGCCCTGCCACTCCGGTGCTCGACCGCGTCCGCACGCCGGCCGACCTCCGCAACTTCTCGGTCGAGCAGCTGCGCCAGGTCGCCGACGAGCTGCGGGCCGAGACGGTGGACGTCGTCAGCACGACGGGTGGGCACCTGGGCGCATCGCTTGGCGTCGTCGAGCTGACGGTGGCGCTGCACGCCGTGTTCGACACCCCGCGCGACCGGCTGCTGTGGGACGTGGGCCACCAGGCGTATCCGCACAAGATACTGACGGGCCGCCGCGACCGCATCCGCACCCTGCGCCAGCCCGGCGGCCTGTCCGGCTTCACCCGCCGCAGCGAGAGCGAGTACGACCCCTTCGGCGCCGCGCACAGCAGCACCAGCATCTCCGCCGGGCTGGGCATGGCGGTCGCGCACGACCTGCTGGGGCAGGAGGGGCGGCACGTCGTGTCCGTCATCGGCGACGGCGCCATGAGCGCGGGGATGGCTTACGAGGCCATGAACAACGCGGGCGCGCGGAAGGGCCGCCTGCTGGTGATCCTGAACGACAACGACATGAGCATCGCGCCGCCCGTGGGCGCCATGAGCGCCTACCTGTCGCGCCTCATCAGCAGCCGGTCGTTCCTGAACCTCCGCGACCTGGCCGCCCGGATGGCCAAGCACTTCCCCAAGGGCCTGGAGCGCACGGCGCGGCGGGCGGAGGAGTATGCCCGCGGGATACTCACGGGCGGCACCTTGTTCGAGGAGATGGGCTTCTACTACGTCGGCCCGATTGACGGCCACAACCTGGACCACCTGCTGCCGGTGCTGCGGAACCTGCGCGAGGCCGAGGAGGCCGGGCCGATCCTGCTGCACGTCATCACCAAGAAGGGCCACGGCTACGCCCCGGCCGAAGCGTCGCCGGACAAGTATCACGGCGTCAGCAAGTTCAACGTCATCACGGGGGAGCAGGCCAAGGCGCCGCCGGGGCCGCCGCAATACACCCGCGTCTTCGCCGACGCGCTGATCGCAGAGGCCGAGGCGGATTCGCGCATCGTCGCCATCACGGCCGCCATGCCCAGCGGCACCGGGCTGGACCGCTTCGCCAAGCGCTTCCCGGACCGCACCTTCGACGTGGGCATCGCCGAGCAGCACGCCGTGACCTTTGCCGCCGGCATGGCGACGGAGGGAATGAAGCCCTACTGCGCCATCTACAGCACCTTCCTGCAGCGGGCCTACGACCAAGTCGTGCATGACGTGGTGCTGCAAGGGCTGCCCGTCCGGTTCGGCATAGACCGCGCCGGGCTGGTGGGGGCGGACGGCGCGACGCACGCCGGCAGCTTCGACCTCGCCTACCTCGGCTGCCTGCCCGGCATCGTGCTGATGGCGCCCTCGGACGAGGTCGAGCTGATGCACATGGTCGCCACCTCCGCCATCATAGACGATCAGCCCAGCGCCGTCCGCTATCCGCGGGGCGAAGGCACCGGGCTGGACCTGCCGGCGCGCGGCACGCCGCTGCCGGTCGGGCGCGGGCGCATCCTGCGGGAAGGCTCGTCGGTCGCCATCCTCAGCCTCGGCACCCGCTTGGCCGAGAGCTTGCGGGCGGCAGACGAGCTGCAGACGCGGGGCCTATCCACCACCGTTGCCGACGCCCGGTTCGCCAAGCCGTTCGACACCGCGATGGTCGAGCAGCTGGCCCGGCACCATGCCGTCCTGGTCGTGGTCGAGGAGGGCAGCATGGGCGGCTTCGGCGCGCACGTGCTGCAGCACCTGGCCATGCGCGGCCTGCTGGACGGCGGCGTGAAGGTCCGCAGCATGACGCTGCCGGACACCTTCATTGACCACAACACCCCTGCCGCGCAGATCATCGAGGCGAAGCTGGGCGCCAAGGACATCGTGGCGACGGTGATGAACGCCCTGGGCCAGCAGGGCACGGCGCGCGGGGCGGACGCGGGATGACGCGCTGGTCCCGACGCGCCGCCCTGGCGCTCCCGGTCCTGGCGCCGGGCGTCCTTGCCTCTCTTGGCGCCCGTGCCGCCGACCCCGACGCGGCTGCGCCGATCGCGGCGCTGAACGCCGGGCTGATCCAGGCGATGCGGTCCGGCAAGGCCGCGCCGTTCCCGCAACGCTTCGCGGCGCTGGCGCCGGTGGTGGACCGGGCCTTCGACTTTGGCGCGACCTTGCAGGCGGTGGTCGGGCCGCGCTGGGCCGGGCTGCCGCCGGTGCAGCAGTCGCAGCTGCTGGACGTGTTCCGCCGCTACACCGTCGCCACCTACGTCGCCAACTTCGACAGCTTCGGCGGGGAGAGGCTGGACGTGCTGCCGGAGTCGCGCAGCATCGGCGCGGACCAGGTGGTGGCGACGCAGATCGTCCCCGCCGGCGGCTCGCCCACCCGCATTGACTACGTGATGCGGCGCGGCCCGGCGGGCTGGAAGGCCGTGGATGTCTATTTGAACGCCACCATCAGCCAGGTCGCGGTGCAGCGGTCCGACTTCCGCTCGTTGCTGGGCACGGGCGACGCCGGGCCGCTGATTGCCAGCCTGAAACGCAAGATCGCCGACCTGTCCGGCGGAACGCTGTCCTGACCGCCGCCTGCTGACCCGGAGCATCGCTTGATAGACCCAGCATCCGCCGTCCTGGCCGGCATGACAGCAGCCGGCATGGCCCAATCGGCGGCGGGATGGGCGCTGGTCCGGCGGTTCAGCCGCCAGCGCCATGTTGCGCCCGCGCTCAGGCCGCCCGTGACGGTGCTGAAGCCCTTGCACGGCGACGAGCCGCTGCTGGAGGAGGCTCTGGCCAGCTACTGCGTGCAGGCCTATCCCGATTTCCAGCTCGTGTTCGGCGTCCAGGACGCCGCGGACCCGGCGTTGCGCGTGCTGGACCGCCTGCGGGCGCGGTTCCCGGACGTGGACATCGCGGTCGTGGTGGACCCCACGCCGCACGGCGCGAACCGCAAGGTGGCGAACCTCATCAACATGCTGCCCTATGCGCGGCATGACGTGCTGGTGATCGCCGACAGCGACATACACGCCGCGCCGGACTACCTGGACAGCCTGGTGGGCAGCCTGGCCGCGCCGGGGGTGGGACTGGTGACGACGCTGTATGCCGGCCTGCCGGCAGGCGGCACGCTGACGGGCAAGCTGGGGGCGGCAGGGATCAACCACGCCTTCCTGCCCGGCGCGCTGCTGGCCCGTGCGATGGGCCGGCAGGACTGCATGGGCGCCACGATGGCCCTGCGCCGGGACACGCTGGACCGCATCGGCGGGCTGCACGCCCTGTCCGGCCACCTGGCTGATGATGCCGTGCTGGGCCGGCTGGTGCGTGCCCGCGGCCTGGGCGTCGCGCTGGCCGGCACCGTGCCGGCCACGACCGTGCCCGAGACGCAGATGCCCGCCCTGTTTCAGCACGAGCTGCGCTGGGCGCGCACGATCCAGTCCCTCGTGCCGGTCGAGTTCGCGCTGTCTGCCGTGCAACATCCGCTGTTCTGGTCTGCGGCGCTGGTGGGCGTGACCGGGGGGGATGCCTGGTCCCTGCTGGTGTTTGCCTTGGCCTGGGCGGTGCGCGGCGCATCGGCAGCCGGGGTGGAGCGGCACTTGGGCCTTGCGCCCAGCCTGTCCTTCTGGCTTCTGCCGTTGCGCGACCTATTTTCGGTGACGGTCCTGCTATCCAGCTACTGGACCGACCGGGTGGCGTGGCGCGGCCAGACCCTGCGCGCGACCCGTCCGGTGCCGGCGGGCCGCGCCCGGCCCCGGGCGAGCCTGTCCGGCGCCGGCCTGTCCAGCGCCAGCCTATCCGCGCCCAGCCTTTCTCCCACCAAGGGATGACATTGCCATGATGAAGACCCTGTTCCTGCAGCCGCCCTCGTTCGGCGGATTCGATGGCGGCGCCGGGTCGCGGTATCAGGCGAAGCGGGAGATCAAGTCGTTCTGGTATCCTACCTGGCTGGCGCAGCCCGCCGCCCTGGTGCCCGGCAGCAAGCTGATTGATGCGCCGCCGGCCCGTATGGGCATGGAGCCGGTGCTGGCCGCCGCCAAGCAGCACGAGCTTTGCGTGATACACACCAGTACTCCCAGCTTCGCATCGGACGTGAAGGTGGCCCAGGCGCTGAAGGACGCGAACCCCGCGCTCAAGATCGGCTTCGTCGGCGCCAAGGTCGCCGTGCAGCCTGGCGACAGCCTGGCCGCGGCGCCCGTCATAGACTTCGTGGCCCGCAACGAGTTCGACTTCACCTGCCTTGAGGTGGCGGAAGGCCGGGACTTCGCTGACGTGGACGGCATCAGCTACCGGGATCGCCGGGGCGAGGTCGTGCACAACCGGGACCGCGAAATCCTGGAGGACATGGACAAGCTGCCCTTCGTCAGCGACGTGTACAAGCGCGACCTGCGGATCGAGGACTACTTCATCGGCTACCTGATGCACCCCTACCTCAGCATCTACACCGGGCGCGGCTGCAAGAGCCGCTGCACCTTCTGCCTGTGGCCGCAGACGGTGGGCGGCCACCGCTACCGCGTCCGCAGCCCGGAGCACGTCGCGGCCGAGATCAAGCAGGCCATGCGGGACTTCCCACAGGTCAAGGAATTCTTCTTCGACGACGACACCTTCACCGACAACCTGCCGCGGGCCGAGGCGATTGCGCGCGAGCTGGGCAAGCTGGGCGTCACCTGGTCCTGCAACGCCAAGGCGAACGTGCCGCGCAAGACGCTGGAGGTGCTCAAGGCCAACGGCCTGCGCCTGTTGCTGGTGGGCTACGAGAGCGGCAACCAGCAGATCCTGCACAACATCAAGAAGGGCCTGCTGGTGGATGTCGCCCGCAAGTTCACGAAGGACTGCCACGAGCTGGGCATCAAGATACATGGGACCTTCATCCTCGGCCTGCCCGGGGAGAACAAGGAAACCATCGAGGAGACGATCAAGTATGCCGTGGAGCTGAACCCGCACACGATGCAGGTGTCGCTCGCCGCGCCCTACCCAGGCACCTACCTGTATGACCAGGCCGTGCAGAACGGCTGGCTGGACGCCGCCAACGCCGAGCTGATTGACGAGCGCGGCGTGCAGATCGCCCCTCTGCACTACCCCGGCATCCTGAGCCACACGGAGATTTTCGACAGCGTGGAGGCGTTCTACAAGCGCTTCTACTTCCGCGCGCCGAAGATCGCCTCCATCGTCGGAGAGATGGTCCGCAGCCCGCAGATGATGAAGCGGCGGCTGCGGGAAGGGGTGGAGTTCTTCCAGTTCCTGCGCGAGCGCAACACGGCGGCTTGACGGAGGGGGGCTGCGTTGCCCTGCTCCCCTCTCCCTCCAGGAGAGGGTCGGGGCGAGGAAAGCCGCAAGGGCTGGACTTGGCCAACCTAGGACCACCGCCTCTCGCCAGGCCGAACAAGGTGCGTGCGGTCTCCCTCACCCTGGCCCTTTTCCGGAGGGAGAGGGAGAAGCAAGCGGCCCTTCCATGATCCGCCGCGTGATCCTGTCCGCCGACGATTTCGGCCTGTCCGTAGGCGTCAACGAGGCCGTCGAGCAGGCCCATCGCACGGGCTTGCTGTCCACCGCCAGCCTGATGGTCGCCGGCCCTGCCGCTGCGGACGCGGTGCGGCGGGCGCGGGCGATGCCGGGCTTACGGGTCGGGCTGCACCTCGTCGTCATCGAGGGGCCGGCCGCCGATCCCGGCACCGCGCCGGACTTGGTGGACGCCGCCGGGCAGTTCCCGTCCGACCAGTTGCGGCTGGGCGTCCGCTACTTTGCCCGGCCCGCGATCCGGCGCCAGCTCCGCCAGGAGATTCGCGCCCAGTATCGCGCCTTCGCCGCCACCGGGATGCGGCTGGACCACGCCAACGCGCACAAGCACATGCACCTGCATCCCACGGTGGGCCGCATGATGATCGAGGAAGGGCGCGCATACGGCCTGCCCGCCTTGCGCATCCCGGCGGAGCCGCCCGCCGTCATGGCGGCGCTCGGCGTTCCGCAGGGGCCGGGGGATCGCGCCCTGTTCGCCTGGACGCGGCTGCTGCGCTGGCAGGCACGGCACGCCGGCCTGCGCACGAACGGCCACGCCTTCGGGATCGCCTGGAGCGGCCACATGACGGCCAGCCGGCTGTTGGCGTTGGCGCCGCACCTTCCGACGGGCCTGTCGGAACTCTACTTCCATCCTGCCACGCACAAGGACGCCCTGCTGACCCGGCTGATGCCGAATTACGAGCACGAAGCGGAACTGGCCGCCCTATGCGACCCGGCAGTCCGCGGCGCGCTGGCGCAGGCGGGCGCGCTGCTGACGAACTACGGGGCGGCCTGACCCAGTGCGGCTTCAACCGGCGGCTGCCTCGGCATCCCGACGGGATGCGCACGCACCGCGCCCCAGGCCAGCACCAACGCCACGATCATCAACGCGGTCCGCACGAACGCCATCGCATCCACCCTGCCCACCGGAAGGCATCCAACACCGTTGATATTAACAACGGGATTGCGGCGGCATTGGGACGGCGACGCCCGCAACCGTGCGCGGCATGGCCGCCAACAGCGCCGGCACGAACACCAGGCTGGCCAGCAAGGTGCAGCCCAGGCTGAGCAGCAGCAGCGTGCCCATGCTGGCGGTGCCGGGGTGCCGGGACAGCGCGAGCGAGCCGAACGCCGTCCCCGTCGTCAGCGCCGAGAACACGACCGCCCGCGCCGTCGGCGACGCCAGGTGGCTCCGCAGCCCGCCGCGCCAGTTCATGACGAAGTAAATGTTGAACGACACCCCCACCCCCAGCAGCAGCGGCAGCGCGATGATGTTGGCGAAGTTCAGCGGCAGCGGCAGCAGCGCCGCCGCCAGGGCCGTCAGCAGCCCGGACAGCAGCAGCGGCGCCAGCACCAGCAGCACGTCGCGCACCCGGCGCAGCGCCGCAGCCAGGATCAGGGTGATCGCCAGCAGCGCGCCGGCCGCCGCACGCTCGAACGCGCCGATGATCGTGCGCGCCGTCGCGGCGATGGTGACGGCGGACCCGCCGGCCTCCGGCACTGCCGCCTGGACCTGCTCCGCGAAGGCGCGCAGCCCGGCGCTGCCCGCAGCCCCCGGCTTGGCGGCCACCTGGACGCGCACGCGGCCATCCGGCAGGCGCCAGTCCCGGGCGACCTCCGGCGGGATGCCTGCCAGCGCAACGGGCTGCGCGGACAGGGCCAGGCGCAGGCGGGCAATCTGGTCCGGCAGGAAGCGGGTCAGCGCGGCGTCGGCGGCCATCACCGTCGCGTCCGGCGCGGTGGCCAGCACGCGAAGGTCGGCGGCAACGTCGGCCAGCGGGTGGCCGGCCGGCAGGCGCGGCAAGGCGCGGTCCATCTGGGACAGCGCGGTGCGGGCGGCCAGGCGGATGTCGGCGGGGCTGACGGGCGCCGCGGGACTGCGCGTCGCCAGCGTCGGCCCCAGCAGGCCCGCGGCATCGGCGATCAGCGCCAGCTTCTCCGGCTGCTCCGCCGGCACGAAGCTGCTGAGCGTGATGACCTGCCCCACCAGCGGCAGCGCCGCCACGCGCGCGGCCACGGCGTCGGCCGCCGCGGCGTCGCGCGCCAGGACGTCTATCGTGTAGGGGTTGGTCAGCGGGTTGGCGGCCAGGTCGGACAGGGTCCGCATCGCCTCGGTGCCGGGGTCCTTGGTGCTCAGCGGGTCGCTGTCGAATTGCAGGCGCGGCAGGGCGGCCACGCCTGCGGCGGCCAGCAGCGCAAAGACGGCCAGCACCGGCCAGCGGCGACGTTCCAGCAGCGCGTCCAGGGGAAGCAGGGCGCCAAACCCGACCTCCGCCGCTGCAGCGCGGGGGCGGAGCAGCACCAGGGCCGCTGGCAGGAACAGCAGGGTGCAGGCGAAGGCGATCAGCATCCCGCCGCCCGCAATCAGCCCCAGCTCGGCCACGCCCGTGAAATCCGTGGGCACGAAGGCCAGGAAGCCGGCGGCCGTCGCCGCTGCCGCGACCAGGATTTGCACCCCGGCCCGCCGGGCCGTGCCCGCAAGCGCATCCTGCACGTCCGCAGCATGGACCTGCGCCTCCCGGAACCGCACGCAGAACTGGATCGCGAAATCCACGGCGATGCCCACGAACAGGATGGCGAAGGCGACCGAGATCAGATTCAGCGGGTTGCAGGTCAGCGTCGCGAACCCCGTCGTCAGCAGCAGCCCCAGGAGCAGCGTCAGCACGATGGGCACGACCAGCCGCCAGGATCGCACCGCGAAGGCCAGCCACACGACCACCAGCACAAGGCTGCCCACCAGCCCGGCCGCCGCGCCCTCCGCGACGGTGGCGAACTCCTCGTCCGCCAGCGCGACCGATCCCGTCACCCGCACCCGGGCCTGGCCGGCCGCGACGAACTCCTGCTTGGCGGCAGCGGCGCGCAAGGCGCTGGCAGCGGCCCCGCCGGGCTGCAGGGTGCCGTAGTCCAGCACCGGCTGCGCCAGCACGAAGCGGTAGGGGCCGCCCAACTCCGACGCCTTGCCGGCCAGCAGCCGCTGCCAGGACAGCGGCGCCGGATGGCCCGCGGCGGCGGCGGACAGGGCGGCGTGGAAGCCGCGCAGCGGCGCCTCGAACGGCTGCAGGTCCGCCCCCTGCTCGACGCCCCGCGCCACCAGAGAGAGGGCGGCGAACAGCCCGCGCGCGCTGGGATCGGCGACGAGCTGCCCCAGGAAGGGCTGGGCGTCTATCGTCTGATCCAGCAGAGCCTGCAGCACCGGACGGTCCAGCAGGAGGAACCCCTCCTGTGCAAAGTAGGGCGAGGCATCGGGCCGGCGCACCGTGCGGAAGTGCGCGGGGTCCGCCTGCAATGCCACGGCCAGCCCGGCGGCGGTGGCCTCCGCCATCTCCGGCGCGTCAGCCTCCACCACGGCCACCAGCAGATCGGTGAACTGCGGGAACTGCCGCTTCAGTTCGGCCTCCCGCTGTTTCCAGGGCAGCGTGGCGGCGAACAGGCCGTCCACGTCGGTCGTGACCTGCAAGCGGCTCGCCGCAAGCCAGGCGGACCCGGCCGCCAGCAGCAAGCCGAGCGCCACGGCCAGCCAGGGGCGGCGGGCGCTGGCCAGGACGGCGCGGCTCAGAAGCGGCTGGCGGGGGGATGCGGGCATGGGGGAGGGCTAAAGCGGAAGCTGGCCGCTGCCGCAACCCCGCCCGGACGCCGGGAGGACTGGGACGCCGCGCCCGGGCGGGGCACCGCCCCCCGGCATCAGGGCATCGCCGGACGCGCCGGCCTGCCCCGGACGGGCGGCATGGCGATCAGATCCCAGATGCTGGGCATCTCCCCCACCGGCACGTGGACCAGTGCCGGCGCGTTCAGGGCGAACGCCTCCCGCAGCCGCGCCTCCAGTTCCGCCGCCGTATGCGCGCGGAAGGCGGCGACGCCGAACGACTCGGCAAAGCGCACGAAGTCCGGGTTGTGCAGGCCCGACGCGATCTGGCGGTCGCCGTAGGCCTCCCGCTGGATGCGGCGCACGTTGCCGAAGGCCCCGTCGTCGAACACCACCACCACGACGGCAATCCCGTGCAGCGCCGCCGTCGCCAGCTCCATTGCCTGGTAGGCGAAGCCGCCGTCACCCGCGATGCTCAGCACCGCCTGGTCCGGGCATGCCGCCTTGGCGCCCAGCGCGGTGCCGTAGCCGTAGCCCAGGTTGTCCTGGTAGCCGGAAAAGAACAGCCGCGGCCCTGGCACGGGGAAGGCGATGCGGGCGGCGAAGCCCATCTGCGTCACCTCGTCCACCAGGATGCCATCGGGCGGCAGCGCGGCGCGCATGGCGCGGAGATAGCCCATCTGCGGCTCCAGGCGGGCCAGCCGCTCGGTCAGCCAGGCGCGGTGGCCGGCCAGCTCCTCCTCACGCGATGGACGGGCGGCGTTGTGCATGGGGAGCGCGTCCAGCAGGGCGCGCAACCCGGCGGCAGCGTCCGCCACGACGGCGCAGGCCGGCGGCTGAAAGCGGCCAGGCTCCGCCGGGTCCACGTCCAGGCGCACGATCTGCAAGCCGCCGTCCGTGCCCCAGCCGGATTGCTGGGCATACAGGCGGGTGCCCACCGCCAGCACGGCGTCGGCGTCGGCCCACAGGCGGCGGCCCACGGGGTAGGACACCGCCAGGCGGTGATCGGTCGGCAGGATGCCCCGGCCCCGGCGGTAGGACACGACCGGCGCCTCCAGCATTTCGGCAACCAGGCACAGCTCGGCGGCTGCGCCCTCTGCCCCTCCTCCCACGATGATCAGCGGACGCCGGGCCGCGCCCAGGATGCGGGCGGCGCGGACAATGGCGTCGGGGTCCACCGGCGGCGTGTCCGGCGGGGTGGGCGGGACCAGCGGCGCCGGGCCGGACTGCGCCCAGGTGTCCATCGCGCACTCCAGCGCCACGGGGCCGCGGCGTCCGGACAAGGCCAGGTGGACCGCCCGCGCCACCTGCGCGGAGGCGTCGTGCGGCCCGGCGATGCGTGCGGCGTGCTTGGTCAGGCGCTGCAGTATGCCAAGCTGGTCCGGCATCTCGTGCAGGTGGCCGTAGCCGCGTCCGATGGCGTGGGCGGGAATCTGCCCTGCCAGCGCCAGCACCGGCGCCCCCATGCCCCAGGCGGTCAGCAGGGCGGCGCCGGCGTTCAGGATGCCTGGGCCGGGCACGGCGGCGAAGGCCTGGGGCCGCCCGGTGGCCAGCGCGGCGCCCAGCGCCATGTAGCCGCCGGCCTGCTCGTGCCGGGCATGGATCATGCGGATGCGGCCCTGCGCGCCGTGCAGGGCGTCGAACAGGGGGTCGTTGTGGATGCCGGGCACGCCATAGACGGCGTTGATCCCATGCGCGGCAAGGCTCTCGACCACGGCAGATGCGGTTGTCCTGCGGTTCATGACGCAACTCTCATGATGCATGATTTCTGGGGACATCGGCCTCTGGCTGTATCCAGGCGTCCCTGCCCGCCTGCGGGCCAAACCGGGACTACGGACCATGTGCCGGACTTCTGCAACCCCGCTTGCTCCCTTCCTGCTGCTAGCGCCGGTCGTGGCCGGCCCCGTTGCCGCCCCGGTCCCTGCTGCCGGCCGGTCCCGTCCTGGTCGCATCGCAGCTGGGATGCGGCAACCCCGTCGGGGCCGTGGCGGAAGGCTGCATCAGGCAGATCGAGGCCGCCTGTAGGGAGGGCAGCGTCGCCACATTCGGAGGCTATCGCCCACGACGCCGCGGTGACGCTGAAGACGACGGCGGTCCCTGCCGCGCAGCTGACCGCGCAGCCCGGCACGCCCGAGTTCCGCACCGCCCTGCGCGACGCGCTGGAGCGGGCGCATGGCCTGGTGCTGACCGGCGGCGTGTCCGAGATGACGGCCCAGGATCACCACGGCCTCGGCGAGCGCGCCCGCGTCATGGTCACGATCCAGGACGGCACCTGGAAGCTGCTGCCGCAGCGGGCGGCGCGCCGTCCGGGCGCCAGCTGATTTCTTGACACGTTCCAGGGTGGGCCGTACCACTCGCCCAACGAACAAGCGTCTGCAGCTGCAGGTGCCATCAGAGGATCCGCCCATGCGCCGCCGCCTCGCCCTTCTGCTTGCCGCTGCCGCGGTGCTGACCCCCGTCCTGGCCCGGCCCGCCGCGGCCCAGGTCAAGATCGGCGTGACCATCAGCACCACCGGCCCCGCCGCCAGCCTGGGCGTGCCGCAGCGCAACAGCATCGCGCTGCTGCCCAAGGAGATCGGCGGCCAGGCCGTCGAGTACATCGTGCTCGACGATGGCGCGGACAGCACCCGCGCCGTTGCCAACGCCCGCAAGCTGATCGACGAGAACGGGGTGGACGCCGTCATCGGCTCCAGCACCACCCCGGCGTCGCTGGCGATGATAGACGTGGCGGCCGAGAAGCAGGTGCCGATGATCTCGCTCGCCGCCTCCGCCCGGCTGATCCAGCCGATGGACGCGCAGCGGCGCTGGGTGTTCAAGACGCCGCAGAACGACAGCCTGATGGCTGATGCGATTGCCGAGCACATGCAGGACGCCGGCGTGAAGACTGTCGGCTTCATCGGCTTCAACGACGCCTATGGCGACGGCTGGCTGGCGGAGGCGACACGGGCGCTGGAAGCGCGCGGCATCAAGCTGGTCGCGGTCGAGAAGTTCGCCCGCTCCGACACCAGCGTGACCGGCCAGGTGCTGAAGCTGGTGGCCGCCCGGCCTGACGCCGTGCTGATCGCCGGGGCAGGCACGCCTGCTGCCCTGCCGCAGAAAGCGCTGCATGAGCGCGGCTACGCCGGCAAGTACTACCAGACTCACGGCGTCGCCAACATGGACTTCATCCGCGTCGGCGGGAAGGACGTGGAAGGCACGATCCTGCCTGCAGGTCCCATCCTGGTCGCGTCGCAGCTGCCCAGCAGCAGCCCGATCAAGGCGGTCGCGTCCGAGTATGTGCGCCAGTATGAGGCGTCCAACGGCGCCGGCACCGTCGCCACCTTCGGCGCCCACGCCTACGACGCCGCCATCCTGCTGCAAGCTGCCATCCCCGTCGCGCTGAAGACCGCGCGCCCGGGCACGCCCGAGTTCCGGGCCGCCCTGCGCGATGCCCTGGAAGGCGCGAACGAGCTGGTGCTGACCCACGGCGTCGCCGACATGACGGCGCAGGACCACAACGGCTTCGACAAACGCGCCCGCGTGATGGTCACGATCCAGAACGGCACTTGGAAGCTGCTCCCCTGAGACCGCGCTGCTCCCTATCCCGCCGGGAGGGGGCCGCGGTGAGGGAGGCTTGGCCGCGGCGCAGGGAGATGCCGGTGCCGTGGGCACGAGTCCCTGGCTGGCCCGGCTGCAGCGCTGCAAGATCCCCTCACCCCGGCCGTAGACTACTTTGCAGTTTGACCCCGGAGGGAAAGGGGGAAGCAGCGCGGCGGCCGCATGGACTCTGACATCGCCCTGATCCTGCTGCAGGATGGGGTCGTGAATGGCGCGATCTATGCGCTGCTCGCGCTGTCCCTGGTGCTGGTGTTCGCAGTCACGCGCGTGGTGTTCATCCCGCAGGGCGAGTTCGTGGCCTATGGCGCGCTGACCTACGCCGCGCTGGACGAGGGCCGCGTGCCCGGCAGCACATGGCTGCTGGCAGCGCTGGGCGTGGGCGCGATGGTTGCCGGGCTTATGGCAACCCGGCGCACGCTGACGCCCGCTGCCGCGCTGCGCCTGGCCGCCGAGTGCCTGCTGGTCCCGGCGCTCGTGCTGCTCGCGGTGCGGGTCATGCCGCCGAAGCCCGGCGTGCTGACGGAGGCGCTGATGACGCTGGCCATCATAACCCCAATGGCACCTTACCTGTATCGCATCGCCTACCAGCCGCTGGCGGAGGCGTCGGTACTGGTGCTGCTGATCGCCTCCATCGGCGTCCACCTGGCGCTGCTGGGGCTGGGGCTGGTGTTCTTTGGGCCGGAGGGCTACCGCGCCGCCGGGTTCTCGGACGCGCGCTACACGCTGGGGGCGATGACGATTCCCGGGCAGGCGCTGTGGATACTGGGCACGACACTGGGGCTGATGCTGGCGCTGTTCCTGTTTTTTGAGCGGACCCTGGCCGGCAAGGCGCTGCGGGCGACGGCGGTGAACCGGCTGGGCGCGCGGCTGGTGGGGATCGCCACATCCTTGTCGGGCCGGGTCGCGTTCCTGCTGGCGGGCGGCATCGGGGCGCTGTCCGGCATCCTGATCGCGCCGCTGACGACGGTGTATTACGACAGCGGCTTCCTGGTGGGGCTGAAGGGCTTCGTCGCGGCGATCATCGGCGGGCTGGTCAGCTATCCCGTGGCGGCGCTGGCGGCCATCGTGGTGGGCTGCGTGGAGAGCGTGTCGTCGTTCTATGCCAGCGCGTTCAAGGAGGTCATCGTGTTCACGGTCATCATCCCTGTGCTGCTCTGGCGTTCCCTGCGCGGCCCGGCGGAGGAGGAGTAGTGGGGGGTTCTGCCTTCCTCCTCTCCCTCCGGGAGAGGGTCGGGGTGAGGGAGGCCGCACGCACGGCATTTGGCCAACGGCGGACCACTCCCGGCTGGGCCGAGGACGGCACTTGCTGTTTCCCTCACCCCGGCCCTCTCCCGAAGGGAGGGGGAGCAGGCAGCATGCCTCTATGAATCGCCTCCTCCCCATCCTGCTCCTGGCCCTATGGCTCTGCGTGCCGCTGGTCCCCGGCATCCCGAGCTTCTGGATCACGCTGGCCAACTACATCGGCATCGCCGGCATCGTCGCCATCGGGCTGGTCGTGCTGACGGGCTATGGCGGCATGACCTCGTTCGGGCAGGCGACGTTCATGGGCTTCGGCGCCTATGCCACGGCGCTGCTGACCACCGGGGCCGGGTGGTCGCCGTGGCTGACGCTGCCGGTGTCGCTGGCAGCCAGCGGGGCGGCGGCGGTGCTGATCGGGGCGGTGACGCTGCGGCTGTCCGGGCACTACCTGGCGCTGGGCACCATCGCCTGGTCGGTCAGCCTGTATTACCTGTTCGGCAACCTGGACCTGTTCGGGCGCAACGACGGCATCTCCGGCATTCCGCCGCTGGCGCTGGGCGGGACGGCGCTGATCAGCAGCCGGGCATACTTCGTCGTGGTCTGGGTGGCGGTGGGCGCGGCGCTGCTGCTGACGCGCAACCTGATGGACAGCCGGGTGGGCCGGGCGATCCGGGCGCTGCGCGGCGGCGCGGCGGCGGCGGCCAGCTTCGGCGTGGACCTGCCGGGCACGCGCATCCTGGCCTTCACCTACGCCGCGGTGCTGGCGGGGCTGGCGGGGTGGCTGTACGCCCACATGCAGCGCAGCGTGAACCCGACGCCGTTCGGCCTGTCGGCCAGCATAGACTACCTGCTGATGGCGGTGCTGGGCGGCGCCGGGTCGGTTTGGGGCGCGCTGCTGGGCGCCGGGCTGGTGACGGGCGTGAAGGACTTGCTGCAGGACGTGCTGCCCCGTCTGCTGGGCCAGGGCGGCAGCTACGAGGGCATCGTGTTCGGCGCCCTGCTGGTCCTGGTGCTGCAGACCTCGCCGGAGGGGCTGTGGCCGCATGTCCGCCGCATGTTCGGCGCGGTCCGACGGCCCTGGCCGGCCCCTGCCGTGCCTGCCGCCGGGTCCGCTGTTCCCGCACTGCCCATCCGCACCTTGCCGGCCCGCGGCACGCCGGTGCTGACGGCGACGGGCTTGCGCAAGACGTTCGGCGGCCTGGTCGCGGTCAACGACATCGGCCTGCACCTGGACGCCGGGGAGATCGTCGGGCTGATCGGCCCGAACGGCGCGGGCAAGAGCACGACCTTCAACCTGCTGACCGGCGTGGCCCGGCCCACCGCCGGGCAGGTGCGCTTCCTGGGCCGGGACGTGGCCGCCGGCACCCCGCCGCAGGTGGCGGCCCTGGGCATCGCCCGCAGCTTCCAGCACGTGAAGCTGGTGCCTGGCATGTCCGTGCTGGAGAACGTGGCCCTGGGCGCGCACCTGCGCGGCCACGCCGGGCCGCTGCGCGCCCTGCTGCGGCTGGACCGTGCGGAGGAAGCGGGGCTGATGGCCGAGGCACGGCGCCAGATCGCCCGCGTCGGCCTGGCTGCCCACGCGGACCAGCCCGCGGACAGCCTGGCGCTGGGCCAGCAGCGCATCGTGGAGATCGCCCGCGCCCTGTGCCTGGACCCCGTGCTGCTGCTGCTGGACGAGCCGGCGGCCGGGTTGCGCCATGCCGAGAAGGGGGAGCTGGCCGCCCTGCTCCGCCGCCTGCGGGACGACGGCGTGACGGTGCTGCTGGTCGAGCACGACATGGACTTCGTGATGAACCTGACCGACCGGCTGGTGGTGATGGAGTTCGGCGCCAAGCTGGCCGAAGGCGTGCCCGCGGCGGTGCGCGCGGACCCGCGGGTGGTCGAGGCGTATCTGGGGTCTGTGGCGTGAGGGGGGGTGGCCTGCTCCCTCTCCCTCCGGGAGAGGGCCGGGTTGAAAGGAATCGCAAGCGCGGCGCCTTATTGGGGAAGGGTGCGTTCCCGCACAGGCCAGGGATGGCGCTGCTGGGCTTCCCTCACCCTGACCCTCTTCCGGAGGGAGAGGGGGAAGACAGCGCATCTCCATGACCGTCCTCGACATCCAGGGCCTCAGCGTCTCCTACGGCGGCATCGGCGCGGTGCATGGGGTCAGCCTGCAAGTCGGCGCCGGGCAGATCGTCACCGTCATCGGGCCGAACGGGGCAGGCAAGACCACGCTGCTGAACGCCGTCATGGGCGTCCACCCCGGGCGCGGCACGGTCCGCTTCGCCGGGCAGGACGTGGGCCGGCTGGGGATCGAGGACCGGGTGCGCGCCGGCATGTGCCTGGTGCCGGAGAAGCGCGAGCTGTTCGGCACGATGACGGTGGAGGACAACCTGCGCCTGGGCGGCTTCCGCCTGCGCGCGGGCGGCGCCGCCGCGGCACGGGTGGCCATGGAAGACGTTTACACGCTGTTCCCACGCTTGCGGGAGCGCCGGGCGCAGCACGCGGGAACGCTGAGCGGCGGAGAGCGGCAGATGCTGGCGATGGGCCGCGCGCTGATGGCCAGGCCCGATCTGCTGCTGCTGGACGAACCCAGCCTGGGCCTGGCGCCGCTGATCGTGCGGGAAATCTTCCGCATCATCGCGGGGCTGCGAAGCCGGGGCTGCGCGATCCTGCTGGTGGAGCAGAATGCCCGCGCCGCGCTGCAGGTGTCCGACCACGCCTATGTGCTGGAAACCGGCCAGGTAGTGCTGCAGGGGCCAAGCGCGGCGCTGGCCGGCGATCCGCGGGTGGTGGCGACCTACCTGGGGGCGGGAGGCGATGCTGCCTCCGTCCTTCCTGCCCCTGGCCTTGGGCTGCAAAGCGGACCAAGGCTGGGGTGAGGAGGCTTCCGCGCGCAGCCTTCGCGGGACAAGGGCCGGCGGCCTTTGGGACCGGCGTTTCCGCGCCGGCAGCCAAGACCTCCTCACCCCCGCCCTCTCCTAGGTGAGAGGGCGGCGGGAGAACACCATGTCGCGGCCTTGTAAATACCGGGATGCAAGCGCCCCCGTCTTGACGCACACTGGACAAGGAAGCGCCGTTTTCCCGGCGCTCTCCTGCGTCGCCCACCATCGGAGGTTACACATGCGAGGTTCTCTGTTCGCCATCACCCTGCTGGCCGGATTGGCCGGCGGCCTGGCCGCCCCGGCGGGCGCCGCGCCGCTGGCCAACGGCCTGGCACCGGCGCCGCTGTCCGCCGTGGACGCGGCCGTTCCGGCCGTCGCCGAAGGTCAGGCCGCCGTGCAGGAAGTGCAGTATTACCGGCGGCGCTACTTCGCCCGCCGCTACTACCGTCCGCGCTACTACCCGCGCTACAACCGTTACCGGCGCTACTGATCCCTGCACCTGCCCGGCTTCGCGCCGGGCAGGTTGCCAAGCAGGCCTATGAGGCTTGCCGCACAGATGACCTCCGGCCATGCCATGCCGCATAAGCCTGCTTAGAGACCTCGTCTGTGCATAGACCTCTGGGGGTTTGCTTAGCGCGAACCGTCCAGCGGCCGCACCCGCGGAGTCAGGCGCGCCTGCTCCATGCCGCGTATCATCGCCTCCAGGTCCTGCTGCACCAGGGTGCGGTCGCGGAACCGGACGTCGCCCAAGCCGCTGGACGCCGACCCGCCCGGCGGGGCGCGCATCAGGCTGCACGCGGCCTGGTCGCCGGCAGCGCAGTCCTCGGCAACCCGGGTCATGAAGTCCGACCGCGGCTCGGTGCAGCCGACCGGCAGGGCCGCCAGCAGGATGGCCAGTGCGACCGCGCTGCGGCCGTTCATGCCGCGTCCGCCGTGCCGACCCCGGCCTGCGCCAGGTGCGGCGCGAGCCGCCCCGTCAGCGCCAGCCACGCCATGCGGGCGTCGCTCGCCAGGGACCAGGCGGGATGTCCGAAGGTCTCGGGCCGGTTGCCCTCCAGCAGCAGGTGCGCGGTCCAAGCGAAGCCGTAGCCGATGACGGGCGCGGCCAGCAGCCACCACGGGCTGACCGCCGCGCCGGCCACCAGCGCCAGCAATGCCAGCACGGTCCCGGCATAGTGAACGATGCGGGTGGAGCGGCGGCTATGGGCGCGCAGGTAGCGGCGCCAGAACTCGGGGTAGGTGAGCGGGGCGGGGCTGGCGGTCGTGGTCATGCGGGCGGCTCCCCTGGGGGCAGGCAGCGTGCGGGTAGGCGATAGGCGGACAAGATACTCCAAACGTCAGCCGCCGGGTATCCGCGGGCTGGCCAGGCGCTGTTCGACCGCCGTGCGCCACGGCGCATCCGGCGGGGCGGTTTCCAGGGCGCGGCGGAACAGGGCGGCGCTGCCCTCGCTGACGCCGCCTTCGGCCCGCACTGCGGCTTCTGCGGCCCGGGCGGCGAGGGTCGGGTCGAACCGGGCCTGCAGCGCCGTGCGCCACGCCGCCGCGGCGGCGGCGTCGTTGCCGCGGGCCTCCTCGACGTTGCCCAGCAGGATGTAGCCCTGCACGGCGCGGTCGGTGCGCGGGTCCATCGCATTCAGGCTCTCGCGCAGTTGGCCGATCAGGATGGCCTGCTCCGCCGCCGCGCGTTGGGCGGCCGCAGCGGGGCCGGGAGACGGCAGGCTGGGGACGCCGGCGATCATATACAGCCCGAACGCCAGGGCGGGCACCACGGCCAGGGCGGCATACAACGGCAGGGGAGACCCGGCCCGGGCCGGCGCGTCGGCTACGCCGCCCACGTGAAGCAGGCGGCGCTGCACCTCCAGCCGGGCCGTCGCGTGCTCCGCGGAAAGCAGGCGGCCTTCCGCCAGGTCACGGTCGAGGTCGGCGAGCTGCGCGCGATGCAGCGCCAGCGCCGGGTCGCGTCCGCCGCGCGCCTCGGCCCGGCGGCGCAGCACCAGGGCCAGCGGAGCCAGCGCCGCCGTCGCGAGCAGCAGGATCGCCAGCCAGATCATGGGGTCGTCAGGGAGTCCAGCCGTTGCCGCTCGTCATCAGACAGCGGCGCGGGCGGTGCCGGCACGCGGCGGCGGGCCAGGAGCGCGAAGCCCAGCCCGGCCAGCACCGCGATCACCGGAGACCCCCACAGCACCAGTGTCGCCGCCGTCACCGGCGGGCGCAGCCGCACGAAATCCCCATAGCGCGCCACGACCCAGGCGGTCGCGGCATCGTCCGTGTCCCCCGCGGCGATGCGGGCGCGGACCTTGCCGCGCAGGTCGCGGGCCAGGTCGGCATTGCTGTCCTCGATGCTCTCGTTCTGGCAGACCAGGCAGCGGAGCTGGCGTCCGACCTGCTCGGCCCGCGCTTCCAGCGCAGGGTTGGGCAGCATTTCAGCGGGGTCGGAGACGGCATGGGCGGGGGTGGCCAGAAGCAGGACGAGGGCGGCTGCAAGGGCTGTCCGGACTCCCTCTCCCCCCGGGAGAGGATTGGGGTGAGGGAGGCCGCCTTTGCCCTGCTGGATCACGGCAGTTCTGTTCCCGTGCGGGCAAGCGCGGCGCTTACTGTTTCCCTCACCCCGGCCCTCTCCCAGAGGGAAAGGGAGAAGCAAGCGGTTCCTTTTCATGCCAGCCTCGCCAATGCCGGGCGCAGCCCCTCCTCGACGACTGCCGCCGTCAGCGGCCCGGCAACGCGCCAGCGAACGATGCCTGACTTGTCCAGCAGGTAGCTCTCCGGCACGCCGTACACCCCGAAGTCTATCGCCACGCTTCCCGCATCCCGCGCAATGCGCGCGAACGGGTTGCCGTGCGTTTGCAGGAAGTCCGCCGCCGCGGTCACGGTGTCCTTGTAGGCGATGCCCCATACCGGCAGGCCTGACCCGGACAGCTTCATCAGCTCGGGATGCTCGATCACGCAGGGCACGCACCAGGACGCGAAGAAGTTCAGCAGCACCGGACGGCGCAGCGCCTGCAAATCCGCGTTGCCGAACCCTTGCCCTGGCGCCTGCGCCGGCAGGCTGAAGTCCGGCACCGGGCGGCCAATCAACTGACTGGGCACGTCGTGCGGGTCGAAGGTGCCCTGCTTCATCCGGCCCAGCACCCCGTACATCCCGGCGCCCGCCACGACGGCCACGCCGAACGGCGCCAGTAGCAGTGCGCGGCGGCTCAGCACCTCAGGCCACCGCCGCGCCCGGCGGACGCGCCTTGGCCCGGGCCGGGGCGCCCACGCGGGTGCGCCGGTCCAGCAGGGACAGGCCGCCGCCGGCCGCCATCACCAGCGCGCCCAGCCAAATCCAGGGCGCCAAGGGGTTATGGTGCAGGCGCATCACGGCGGCGCCGTCCCGCTCCTCCCCCAGCACGGTGTAGATGTCGGCCAAGCCGTTGGTCTCGATGGCGGCCTCGGTCGTGGTCATGCGCTGGGTCACGAAGGTGCGGCGGGACGGCTGCACGGTGGCGACCAGCGCGCCGTTGCGGGTGATGGTGACGGTGGCGACGCGCTCGGCATAGTTCGGGCCGGGACGGTCGGTCACGCCCTCCAGCCTCCAGACGTAGCCGGCCGATTCCGCCGTCTCGCCAGGACGCAGCAGCACGACGGCCTGGGTGGACAGCGACATGCCGGCGATCCCCGCGACGGTGATGCCCATGCCCGCGTGGCCCAGCGCGGTGCCGAAGGTTTGCAGGCGCAGGCCGCGCAGCCGGGCGAAGCTGTCGGGCAGCGGGATGCGGAACAGGCGGATGCGCTCGATCAGCTCGGCCATCGCGCCCAGCACCAGCCAGGCCGCCAGCCCGAATGCCGCTGCCGCGAGGCCGCCCGAAACGCCGAGATAGCTGACAAGCCCAACCACCAGGGAGGCGACCGCAACCCACCACAGGCGCAGCAGCGCCGGGCCAAGCTGCGCCCGCTTCCAAGCCATCGTCGGCGCGATGGTCATGGCGGCGAACAGCGGCAGGGACAGCGGCAGCACGGTCGCGTTGAAGAACGGGGCGCCCACGGAAATCTTGTGGCCGAACACCAGGTCGGCGACCAGCGGCCACATGGTCCCGGTGATGATGACGGCCGCCATGCTGCACAGCATGATGTTGTTGAACACCAGCGCGCCCTCTCGCGACAGCGGCGCGAACAGCCCGCCGGGCGCCAGGGCCGGCGCGCGGAAGGCGAACAGCAGCAGGGACCCGCCGATCACCAATCCCAGCAGCCCCAGGATGAACACGCCGCGCGTGGGGTCGTTGGCGAAGGAATGGACGGAGTTCAGGATGCCCGACCGCACCAGGAAGGTGCCGGACAGGGACAGGGAGAAGGTTCCGATGGCCAGCAGGACCGTCCAGACCTTCAGCGCCTCCCGCTTCTCGACCACGATGGCGGAGTGCAGCAACGCTGTGCCGGTCAGCCAGGGCAGCAGGGAGGCGTTCTCGACGGGATCCCAGAACCAGTAGCCGCCCCAGCCCAGCTCGTAATAGGCCCACCAGGAGCCGAGCGCGATGCCGCCGGTCAGCAGGCACCAGGATGCCAGCGTCCAGGGCCTCACCCAGCGTCCCCAGGCCGCGTCCACCCGACCCTCCAGCAGCGCGGCAACGGCGAAGGCGAAGGGCACGGCGAAGCCGACGTAACCCGCGTAGAGAATGGGCGGATGGAAGGCGAGGCCAGGGTCCTGCAGCAGCGGGTTCATGTCCCGCCCGTCCAGCGGCGCCGGGAACAGCCGGGTGAAGGGGTTGCTGGCCAACAGCGCGAACAGCATGAACCCGGCGGAGCTGCCCCCCAGCACGCCGATGACCCGCGCCCGCAGCGCCGAGGGCAGCCCGCGCCCGAACAGCGCGACGGCGCCGCCGCACATCGCCAGGATCAGGGTCCACAGCAGGATGGACCCCTCGTGGTTGCCCCATGCGCCGGTGATCTTGTACAGCAGCGGCTTCAGCGTGTGGCTGTTCTCGGCGACGTTCAGCACGGAGAAGTCGTCGTCCACGCTGGCCAGCACCAGGCACGCAAAGGATGCGGCCAGCGCCAGCATCTGCCCGACCGCGATGGCCGGCGCCGCCGCCATCAGCCGCGCATCATTGCGGTGCGCGCCCCACAGCGGCAGCACCGTCTGCGCGAGCGCCAGAGCGCAAGCCAGGGCAAGCGCGAAATGGCCGAGTTCGGGGATCATGGGCGCGGTCCTTGGGGCGTCGGGGCTTGAAGGTTCATATAATCAACGCCGCAGAAGTTGGGAGGCTTCTGCCTGCCTGCTCCCTCTCCCGGAGGAAGAGGGAGCAGGACATATCAGCTTCCCGCCTTCGCCGATGCCCCAACCGTGTTCCACGTCGCGGCTGGCGGGGGCGGGCCGTTTTCCGGGCGCCACTGGCCCGTGCGCTTCAGCGCCTCGGCCACATCCTTGGGCATGTAGGTCTCGTCGTGCTTCGCCAGCACCTCCTGCGCGCGGAAGGTGCCGTCGCCTTGCAGGACACCCAGCGTCACCGCGCCCTGACCCTCGCGGAACAGGTCGGGCAGGATGCCGACGTAGCTCACATCCACCGCCGCACGTCCGTCCGTGATGCGGAAGTGCGCCGTGGGCTTGCCGCGGTCCTCGTCGCGCCGGATGCTCCCAGCCTCAACCAGCCCGCCCAGCCGCAGCGTGCGGCCTGGCGCCTGCGTGTGATTGGCCAGGTCGGACGGCGCCACGAAGAACACGATGTTGTCGCTGAACGCCGTCAGCCCCAGCACGGCAGCCGAGCCGACGCCCAGGCCGCAGGCCAGCACAATCCACAGGCGGCGCTTCTTGCGGGTCATCACGCCCCAGCCCTCCGATCCACCGCAGCCAGGCGCTGCCTGGCCCGCGCCAACCGGCGCCAGGCACCCATGGCGAACACCAGCGGCACGGCCAAGCCGAGCGCATACGTCGCGGCGATGAATGGCAGGTGGGTCATGCGTGCGCGCCCTCGCGATCCGCCCGGGCCAGCAGCAGCGCGCGGATGCGCCGCTCCATAACGGCGGCGCGGGTGCGGGCCACGACGATGGCGGCGAATGCCAAGGTGAACCCCAGGGCGCAGGCCAGCAGCGGCCACAGCATGTCTGGCGACATCTTCGGCGCGCCCGTCAGCGTGATGGTCGCGGGCTGGTGCAGGGTGTTCCACCAGTCCACGCTGAACTTGATGACCGGCAGGTTCACCGCCCCCACCAGCGCAAGGATCGCCCCGGCGCGATGCCCCCGCGTGGGATCATCGAAGGCCCGGACCAGCGCGATGTGGCCGACATACAGGAAGAACAGCACCAGCACGGAGGTCAGCCGTGCGTCCCACACCCACCATGCGCCCCACATCGGCTTGCCCCACAGGCTGCCGGTGGCCAGGCACAGCGCGGTGAACCCGGCGCCCACCGGCCCGATCTCCACCGCCGCAAGGTCCGCCAGGGGGTGCCGCCACACTAGGGCCGCGAAGGAAGCCAGCGCCAGGCTGACATAGCCCGCCGACGCCAACCAGGCCGAGGGCACGTGGACATACATCATCCGCACGGCGTCGCCCTGCTGCCAGTCCGCCGGCGCCATGAACAAGCCCCAGCCCAGCCCGCCCAGCGTCAGCAGCAGCGCCGGCCAGGTCAGCCACGGCTGCACACGCTCGGCCAGGCGCAGGAAGCGCCCGGGGTTGGCGAAGCGGTGAAGGCTGCGCGCGGGACGGGCGGGGTAGGCGATGGCGTCCATGACCGGAAGATAGCACCGAATACGGGGAGTTGAAGCCATCCCGGGAAACCTTACTGTGCGGGGCAGCACGGAGGCCCCGACATGCTCTTCGCCCTGATCTGCACCGACCGCCCGGCCAGCCTGGACCTCCGCCTGGCGACCCGTCCGGCGCACCTGGCCTACCTGACGACCTACGCCAGCCACGTCGTGCAGGGCGGCCCGCTGCTGGACACCGACGGACGGCCCTGCGGCACCCTGCTGCTGATAGACGTGGAGGACCGGGCGGCGGCGGAGGGGTTCGCGCTCAGCGATCCCTACGCCAAGGCCGGGCTGTTCGAGAGCACGGTGATACGCGCCTTCCGCACGGTGCTGCGGGACGGGGAGGTCGTGGCCTAGTGGCCTACTGGCTGGTGAAGTCCGAGCCGGACGCCTTCAGTTGGGACCAGCACGTGGCCGCCGGCGTCGAACCCTGGACCGGCGTGCGGAACCACCAGGCCAAGCTGCACCTGGCCGCCATGCGCCTGGGCGACCGGGCGCTGTTCTACCACTCCAACATCGGCAAGGCCGTGGTGGGCCTGGTGGAGGTCGTGCGCGAGTCCTATCCCGACCCGACGGCGGAGAGCGGCCCCTGGGTCTGCGTGGACCTGCGCGCCCTGGCGCCCCTGCCCCGCCCGGTGCCGCTGGCCGCGATGAAGGCGGAGCCGCTGCTGGCCGAGCTGCCGCTGCTGCGCCAGTCCCGCCTGTCCGTCAGCCCGGTGGCGGAGGCGCACTGGCGGCACATCATGGGCATGGCGGGATGGACAGGGTGACGCGTGCCCTGTGCCGGCTGGACGACATCCCGGACGGCGGCTCCCGTGGGTTCGGCCCAGCGCTGGGCGGGTTCACCGGGCTGTTCGCGGTGCGGCGGGGCGGACAGGCGTTCGTTTACGTCAACGCCTGCCCGCATGTCGGCGCGTCCCTGGACTGGGCGCCGCACCGGTTCCTGACTGCGGACGGCTCGGCCATCGTCTGCGCGGTGCATGGGGCGCTGTTCGGCATCGAGGACGGGGTCTGCACCGCCGGGCCGTGCGTGGGTGCGGGGCTGGAGCGGGTGCCGTCGCAGGTGGTGGATGGCGCGCTGGTCGTGGCGACGAACGCAGGGCTTTGAGCTGGACCAGAGCCCAACCCGCATCCTGACCCACGCCGCCCCATCCTGAAAGCTGGATCGGACAACGTGCCCGCGGGGCTGTATCCAGCCCGCGGCACCGGCCTCCGCCCCTCGCAAATCAGTGACGGCCCCCACTGGTGCCGCCCAACGCCGGGCTGTAGCTTCCGGCCCAACCAAGATGTTCCGAGAGGAAGCGCATGTCCGACCAGACCTATCCCGTGCTGCCCGGGATCGCCGCCCACGCGCATGTCACCGCGGACCAGCACCGCGCCATGACCGAGCAGGCGCGCACCGACCCCGAGGCGTTCTGGATGGAGCAGTCCTGCCGCGTCGCGTGGATCAAGCCGCCCACCAAGGCCAAGCACACGAGCTTCGAGGGCGACGTCAGCATCAAGTGGTATGAGGATGGCGTCATCAACGCCTCCGCCACCTGCCTGGACCGCCACTTGACCGAGCGCCCGGATCAGGTCGCCATCATCTGGGAGGGCGACGACCCCAACACCCAGCGCGAGGTCACCTACCGCGAGCTGCACGCGGAGGTCTGCCGCTTCGCCAACGCCCTCAAGGGCTTGGGCGTGAAGCGCGGGGACCGGGTGACGATCTACTTGCCGATGGTGGTGGAGGCCGCGGTCGCCATGCTGGCCTGCGCCCGGCTGGGCGCCATCCATGCCATCGTGTTCGGCGGCTTCTCCCCGGACAGCCTGGCCAACCGCATCAACGACTGCCGCAGCACGCTGCTGATCACCGCGGATGAGGGCCGGCGCGGCGGGCGCAAGGTGGCGCTGAAGGCCAACGCCGACGAAGCGTTGAAGCACACCCCCACCATCCAGCACGTCGTCGTCGTCACCGTCACCGGCGGCAACGTGCCGATGCAGGAGGGCCGCGACGTGCGCTACGAGGACCTGGTGGCCGCCGCCAGCCCGGACTGCCCGCCCGAGCCGATGGGGGCGGAGGATCCGCTGTTCATCCTGTACACCTCCGGCAGCACCGGGCAACCCAAGGGCGTGCAGCACACCACCGGCGGCTATATGGTCTGGGCCAGCTACACCCACCAGCTCGTCTTCGACTACCAGCCCGGCGAGATCTACTGGTGCACCGCGGACGTGGGCTGGGTCACGGGGCACACCTACATCGTCTATGGCCCGCTCGCGAATGGAGCCACGACGCTGATGTTCGAGGGCATCCCTAACTACCCCAGCATGAGCCGCTTCTGGGAGGTCGTGGACAAGCACCGGGTCAACATCTTCTACACCGCGCCGACCGCCATACGCTCGCTGATGGGCGCGGGCGAAGGCCCGGTGAAGGCGACCAGCCGCAAGTCGCTCCGCATCCTGGGCAGCGTCGGCGAGCCGATCAACCCCGAGGCTTGGCTGTGGTACTACCGCGTGGTCGGCGACGGCCGCTGCCCCATCGTGGACACCTGGTGGCAGACCGAGACCGGCGGCATCCTGATCTCCCCCCTGCCCGGTGCCACCGCGGTCAAGCCGGGGTCGGCCACCCTGCCGCTGCCGGGCGTGTTCCCGGTGCTGGTGGACGGGGAGGGCCAGGTGCTGGAGGGCGCGGTGGAGGGCAACCTATGCATCGCCGATAGCTGGCCCGGCCAGATGCGCACCCTGTATGGGGACCACGACCGCTTCGTGCAGACCTACTTCACGACCTTCAAGGGCCTGTATTTCACCGGCGACGGCGCGCGGCGGGACGCGGACGGCTATTACTGGATCACCGGACGGGTGGACGACGTGATCAACGTCAGCGGCCACCGCATGGGCACGGCGGAGGTGGAGTCCGCCTTGGTCGCCCATCCCAAGGTGGCCGAGGCCGCGGTCGTCGGCTACCCGCACGACATCAAGGGCCAGGGCATCTACGCCTACGTGACGCTGAACACCGGCGAGGAGCCGACGGAGGCGCTACGGAAGGAGCTGGTGGCCTGGGTGCGGCACGAGATCGGCCCCATCGCATCGCCGGACGTGATCCAGTGGGCGCCGGGGCTACCCAAGACGCGGTCGGGCAAGATCATGCGCCGCATCCTGCGCAAGATCGCCGCCAACGAGACCGACGGGCTGGGCGACACCAGCACGCTGGCCGACCCCGGCGTCGTCACGGACTTGGTGGCATCGCGCGCCGGGTGATCGGACCGATCTGACTTTTGTTGGCCTGACTTTTATTGGCCCCCGTGCGTTGGGGCCGCTCAACGCACGGAGCATCACGATGGAACGACCGCTGGAGATCGCCTTCCACGGCCTGCAAGGCTCGCCCGCCCTGGAGGACGACATACGCGCGCACGTCGAGAAGCTGGAGCGGCACTGCAAGGATTTGGTGTCCTGCCGCGTGACGGTGGAGGCCGACGCCGGCAAGGGCCAGCCGCACAAGCACGTCAGCGTCCGCATCATGCTGGGCCTGCCCGGACGCGAGCTGGCGGTCACGCACGATCCGCACCACGGCAAGGAACACCGCTCCCACCCCGACGCCTACACTGCCGTCCGCGACGCCTTCCGCGTGGCGGAGCGGCAGTTGCAGGACGCGAAGGGGTAGCTTCTGCACATAGCGGCGCGGCAGCCGCAACAGGAGGCTTCCTGCTCCCTCCCCCTCCGGGGGAGGAGGTCTTGGGTGCGGAGCGGGGCGCCGCCAGCTCGGCAAGCGCACAACCCTCATGGGCAGCTGCAGCGCTGCAAGACCCCTCACCGCAGCCCTGTCCTGGCGGGAGAGGGAGCAGCAAGCGCCCCGCTTTGGAACCACATGCCTCCTCACGGGTTACATGCTGGTTTCAACCCCCACCGAAGGACCTATCATGTCCAAGCCCACCACCGCCCGCGCCGTGCTGATCGCCCTGGCCCTGGCCATGCTGGCGCCCATGCTCAGCGCGTGCAACACCACGGCCGGCGTCGGCCAGGACGTGAGCGCCACCGGACGCGCCGTGACGCGCGGCGCCAACGAGGTGAAGTCGGGCCTGTAAAGCCCTGGTCTTTCCCTCCCGGTCCCGGCAGGGCATCCTGCCGGGACCGGGAGGACTTGCAGCATGGACTTTGACCTGACCGACGAGCAGCGGCTGCTCAAGGACAGCGTGGACCGCATGATCGCGGACCGTTATACTTTCGAGGCCCGCAAAGCCTATCGCGTCCAGCCGGAGGGATGGAGCCGCGACATGTGGCGCCAATTCGCCGAGCAGGGCTTGCTGGGCCTGCCCTTCGCCGAGGAGCATGGCGGCTTCGGCGGAGGACCGGTCGAGACCAGCGCCATATTGGAAGCCTTCGGCCGCGCCCTGGTGGTGGAACCCTATTTCGCCACCGTCATCCTGTGCGGCGGCTTGTTGCGCCACGCCGCCAGCGACGACCAACTGGCGGAGCTGGTGCCCGCCATTGCTGCCGGCGAGCAGGTGCTGGCCTACGCACAGGCCGAGCGGCAGGCCCGATGGAGCCTGAACGACGTCAACACCACGGCTACCCCGGACGGCGCCGGCTGGCGCGTTACCGGGGAAAAGTCCTTGGTGCTGAACGGTGACAGCGCGGACACCCTGATCGTGACTGCCCGCACCGCGGGCGGGCATCGTGAGCGGCATGGCATCGGCCTGTTCCTGGTGGATGCCGGTGCCGCGGGCGTGTCCCGCCGCGGCTACCCGACCCAGGACGGCGGGCGGGCGGCGGAGATCAGCCTGCGTGACGCACCTGGCCGCGCCCTGGGTGACCCGGCGGAGGCCTTGCCGATCATGGAGCAGGTCAACGACGAGGCGCTAGCTGCGCTGTGCGCGGAGGCCGTCGGCGTGATGGATGCCATGCACGCCATGACCGTGGATTACATGAAGACCCGCAAGCAGTTCGGCCGCGCCATCGGCGAGAACCAGGCGCTGCAGCACCGCGCCGTGGACATGTACGTGTCGCTGGAGCAGGCGCGCAGCATGGCCATGTTCGCCACCATGATGTCCACCGACCCCGACGTGCCGGAGCGCCGCCGGGCCATGCACGCCGCCAAGGTGCAGATCGGGCGCAGCGGACGGCACATCGGGCAGGAGGCCGTGCAGCTCCATGGCGGCATCGGCGTCACGATGGAGTATGCCGTCGGCCACCACTTCAAGCGCATGACGATGATCGAGCGCGGCTTCGGCGATACCGACAGCCACCTTGCGGCGCTGGCCCGGCTGGGCGGGCTGATCGCGGCGTAACGGGCTGCCGGGCACCGTTCTCGCAAGGGGGACGGGAGCCTCCCCACCGTCTGCACCGTCCAAGTCTCGCATTCGTCAGGTGACATCCCCATCTGCGCGCTCCATAGGGCACGGCAGCGCGTCGGCTTGTCCAAAATTGGACACAAACCGCCGCTAGCCCGCGCTGGAGCGTATGGATGTCCGCAGCCCCGCTCCGGCTGCCCCGTCAGGACCGGCCCCTGCTTGGGCCGCCTGCCAGAGACGTTGTGAGGTCCCCGTTGCGCGTCACCCTGGCCGCCGCCTTGCTGCTGCTGTCCGCCCTGCCCGCCGCTGCCCTGCCGCACCGTGCCGGCGGGCGCCGCACCGTGCGGGCCGCAGCGCCGGAGTTGTATGGCCCGCCTGCGCCGGGCACCCCTTTCGACGCCTGCGACCGCGCCATCGCCGCCGCCGAGCGCGGCATCCCGGCCAAGCTGCTGCCCGCCATCTCCCGCGTTGAGAGCGGGCGGCTGGATGCGGCGACGGGCCGGGTGCGCGCCTGGCCCTGGACCATTAACGTGGAGGGCGTCGGCCACTTCTTCGACACCAAGGAGCAGGCCATCGCCGAAGTTTCGGCGCTGCAGGCCAAGGGCGTGCGCTCCATAGACGTGGGCTGCATGCAGGTGAACCTGATGCACCATGCGACGGCCTTTCCGTCGCTGGACGCGGCGTTCGAGCCGGCGACGAACGCCGCCTATGCCGCACGCTTCCTGTCCGCCCTGTATGGCAAGTTCAAGGATTGGAACCTGGCGACGGCAGCCTACCACTCACAGGACCCGGTGCGCGGGGAAGAATATCAGCGCCTCGTGCTGGGCCGGGTGATGACGCCGATGGGGGCGGGCGGCTACCTGGCGACCGGGATGGGCGCGGGGCTGGGAGCCAAGGGAACTGGGCCGTATGCCGCTTGGCCACCGCCGAACACGCACTATGCGGCGATCCCTCCCATGAGCTTCTCGTTCGGCGCCTTCACCGGCGGGGTCGGCCCGGCGTCGGTGCTGATCAATCCGCTGGGGCCGGTGGGTCGGCGGCGGTAGGCGCGCCGCCGACCCCTGCGCAGCACGCGCGGAAAAAGACGGACAGGACCGCGCAGACATCATAGGCTTCGCCGACCGGGACAACCGGACGCGTGGGAGGGCTGGTGATGATGGATATGAACAGGCGCGCAGCCCTGCGTGCGGCGGGGTGGGCCGGTGCCGGGCTGCTGGCCGATGCAGCGTGTGCGCAGACAGTGGAAATGCCGTTCGGGAACGGAGTTCGCCCCCTGGTGGCCTATCCGGACAAGCGGCCGATGATCCGCCTGACCAGCCGCCCACCGCAGCTTGAGACGCCGTTTGCGGTTTTCGACGAGGGGCTGCTGACGCCGAACGATGCCTTCTACGTCCGCTATCATCTGGCCGACCTGCCGCTGGACAGCATAGACCCCGGGACCTTCCGGCTGGACGTGAAGGGCCTTGTCACGACGCCGCTGTCCCTTGGTTTGGATGAGTTGAGGCGCATGGGCGCGGTGGATCTTGTGGCGGTCAGCCAGTGCTCCGGCAACGGACGCGGCTTCTTCGAGCCGCGGGTGGCCGGCGGCCAGGCAGGCAACGGGCTGATGGGCAACGCGCGCTGGACCGGCGTGCCATTGCGGGCCGTGCTGGACCGCGCGGGCGTGCAGCCCGGCGCCGTCCAGGTCCGCTTCGACGGGCTGGACGGCCCGGTGGGCGACGGAACGCCCGACTTCGCCAAGGCGTTGGACCTGGACCATGCGCGCGACGGGGAGGTGATGCTGGCCTGGGGCATGAACGGAGCGGAGCTGCCGTTCCTGAACGGCTGGCCGCTGCGGCTCGTGGTGCCGGGCCACTTCGGAACCTACTGGGTCAAGCACCTGAACGAGATCACGGTGCTGGACAAGCCGCTGGAGAACTTCTGGATGAAGACGGCATACCGCATCCCGGACAACGGCTGCGCTTGCGTCGCGCCGGGCACGGTCTCCTCGGCGACGCGCCCCATTGGACGGTTCAAGGTGCGCAGCTTCATCACCTCGGCGGCCGACGGCGTGCGGGTCGCGGCGGGGCGGTCCCTGGCGCTGCGCGGCATCGCCTTCGACGGCGGCAGCGGCATCCAGGGGGTGCAGGTGTCGTCCGACGGCGGCGCGTCCTGGGCCGACGCGCGGCTGGGCGTGGACCTGGGCCGCTATTCCTTCCGCGGTTGGGAGATGCCGGTGACGCTGCCGCCGGGCCGCCACGCGCTGAAGGTGCGCGCCAGGTCCAACGCGGGCGAGACTCAACCTGCCGAGCAGCCGTGGAACCCCGCGGGCTACCTTCGCAACCTGATCGAGACCGTCACCGTGGAGGCCGCATGACCCGTTCCGCCGTCATTGCCCTGGCAGCGCTGCTGCTTGCCGCCAGCGCCCAGGCCGCGCCCCGCACCTACGCCCTGCCGGAGGACGCGGCGCAGCTTGCGCCGGGGCCGCAGCTGGACACGGTGCAGGGCAACTGCGGCGCCTGCCATTCGGCCGAGTATGTCACGACCCAGCCGCGCACCTTCCGCGATCCCCGCGCGTTCTGGACGTCCGAGGTCGTGAAGATGCAGAAGGCTTACGGCGCCCCGGTGGCGGACGCGGACGTGCCGGCCATCGTGGACTACCTGGTGGCTGCCTACGGCAAGTAGGCTCAGCCACGTTTCAGGATGCGTCGGCCTCAGGCGGGCCGTTACTGCTGCGCGCTGCTGCATGCCCCTGGACTGCCACGCCACTGCGGTCCTCACGACGGCGAAGGCCGGCCGGGTCGGCGGACAGGTGGCGTCCCGATGCAATCGGAATGGCGGCCGTCACGGGCGCGGCCCGCATCCTGGACGCGGACACCGCCGCGCTACATCTCCTCGATCGGCGTGCAGGCGATCTGCACTGGCGAGGCCGCGGCGGCCTGCACGGTGTTCTGGAAGATGCCGCAGTCCAGCAGGTTGCCGGTGCTGCTGAGCCGGGGTGAATATACATTGACCAGGAGGTCCAGCCGGCTGCCTTGGACGCGGCTCAACTGCGCGGCGCCGATGGGGAACGGCGGGAAGCTGGCCGTGCCGGGCCGCCCGGCAATGGCGGCCCTCCGCATGGCCAGGTTAATCTGCCCCATGTGGTTGGCCTGGCGCCGGGCGGGCCCTGGTGGCGTCGCCGGTGTAAAACGCCACGACCGTGATCCCCTCGGACGCAGCGGCCAGGCGCTCCGCCGCCCGGGGCGACAGCGTGACCGCGACCGTGAAGGCCGGCATCGTCCTGCCCCCGGCCGCCTGCGCCGCGGCAGGCCACTGGGCGGCGCACAGCAGCGCCGCGGCGAGCGCAGGCACGCCCTGAGGCACGGCCCGGGGCACCAGTCGTGATGCTGTCCCTACTCTGCGTCCTGGAGCGATGCCAGCCTGAAGTCGCGGAACTGCTGGCGCAGCGCCAGCTTGTTCAGCTTGCCCGTGGCGGTGTGCGGCAGGCTGTCCACCACGACAACCTCGTCCGGGGTCCACCACTTCGCGACCTGGCCGGCATACAGGCCCAGCAGCGCCTGGGGGTCCACGGTGCGTCCGGGCTTGGGCACCACGATCAGCAGCGGGCGCTCGTCCCATTTGGGGTGGCGCGCGGCGACGATGGCGGCCTCGCCCACGTCCGGGTGGCCGACGGCGATGTTCTCCAATTGGATCGAGCTGATCCACTCCCCGCCGGACTTCACGATGTCCTTGGTGCGGTCGGTGATCTCCATCATCCCATGAGGGTCTATGGTCGCCACATCCCCGGTGGCGAACCAGCCCTCAGCGTCCGTCGCGTCGGCATCCTGGTTCATGTAGCGGCGCACCACCCAGGGGCCGCGCACCTGCAGGTTGCCGTAGGTGGCGCCATCCCAGGGCTGCTCCGCACCCTGGTCGTCCACGATGCGCATGTCTAGGCCGGGCACGGCGCGGCCCTGCTTGTACTGCAGCCGCTTGCCTTCTGCCGCCGACAGCCCGGCGAACTCCGCCTTGGGAGCGTAGAAGGTGCCGAGCGGGCTGGTCTCCGTCATGCCCCAGGCATGGTCCACCTGCACGCCGTACTCCCGCTCGAAGGTGTCAATCAGCATTGCCGGGCAGGCGGAGCCGCCGCAGACCAGGCGCTTCAAGGTGTCCAGCTTGCCGCCGGTCGCGCGCAGGTGCTGGATCAGCCCCATCCAGACCGTCGGCACGCCGGCGGACATGGTCACCCGCTCCTCGTTCATCAGCGCGGCGACGCTCGGCCCGTCCAGGTGCCGGCCGGGCATGACCAGGGAGGCCCCGGCCATCGGCGCGGCGTAGGGAATGCCCCAGGCGTTGACGTGGAACATCGGCACCACCGGCATGATCCGGTCGGTGCTCCGCAGCCCGAACACGTCCGCGCTGTTGACGGCGTAGGCGTGGATCAGGGTGCTGCGGTGGCTGTACAGCACGCCCTTGGGCCGGCCGGTGGTGCCGGAGGTGTAGCACAGCGCGCTCGCCAGCGCCTCGTCCAGCCGCGGCCAGGCGTAATCGCCGTCCCGGGCAGCCAGCAGCGCCTCGTAGCACATCAGGTCCTGGCCCGGCGCCAGCGCCACCTCCGGCATCGCGTCCTCGTCCGCCAGCATCACCACGGCGCGCACCGCGGCGATGTGCGGGGCGACGGCGGCGACAAGCGCGGCGAAGCTGGTGTCGGCGCACAGCACGACGCTGCCAGCGTCGTTCAGGATGTGCGCGATGTCGTCCGGGGCCAGGCGGGGGTTCACGGTGTGGACGATGGCACCCATGCCGGAGACGGCGTAGTACAGCTCCAGGTGCCGATGGCTGTTCCAGGCCAGCGTCGCCACGCGGTCGGACGGGCCGACGCCCAGGACGTGCAGCGCCTGCGCCAGTTGCCGGGCGCGGTGCTCGACCTGCTTGTAGGTGGTGCGGTGGGTGGCGCCGTCCCCGGTGCGGGACACGACCTCCGCCGCGCCGTGGTGCCGGGCGGCGTGGGTGATGATGGAGGAGACGAGCAGCGGCTGCGATTGCATCAGTCCGAGCATGGGCGGTGGCTCCTGGCCGGGGCGTTTCCTGTGGGGCCGTCTGGTGCGGCGGTGGGGACAGGATGAACCGGGCGGGGCGTGGTGTCATCAGGGCGCCAGCCAAGCAGTGCGCCGCCTTCAAGCTGGGCCCGCCGGGTCCGGGGCTTGTCGGGGCCTTCCCGGGGCATGCGTTGAAACCGTGGCGTGCGTGGCCTAGTCTCCTGCGGCACGACCAGGGATTTCCGGATGTCAGGCTTCGCCAGCACCACGGACCTCGCGGACAAGACCATCAGCTTCGACGAGCTGGCGCCGGGCCTGTTCGGCTATACGGCGGAAGGCGACCCCAACAGCGGCGTCGTCATAGGCGACAACAGCGTGCTGGTGGTGGACGCGCAGGCAACGCCGCTGATGGCCGCCGACGTGATCGCCCGCATCCGCACCGTGACCGACAAGCCCGTCAAGCATGTGGTGCTGACGCACTACCACGCCGTCCGCGTGCTGGGCGCCAGCGGCTACAAGGGCGCCCAGGTCATCGCCTCCGACGTGTGCCGCGACATGACGGTGGAGCGTGGTCAGCAGGACACCGACAGCGAGATCGGGCGCTTTCCGCGCCTGTTCCGCGGCAAGGACACCATCCCCGGCCTGACCTGGCCGGACCTGACCTTCCACAAGCGCATGACCCTGTATCTCGGCAAGCGCGAGGTGCAGATCATCCACATCGGACGCAGCCACACCGCCGGGGACACCGTGGTCTGGCTGCCGCAGGAGCGCGTGCTGTTCAGCGGCGACGTGGTGGAGTTCGGCGCTACACCCTATTGCGGCGACGCCCACTTCGCCGATTGGCCCACGACGCTTGCCGCCGTGCAGGCCCTGGGGGCGGAGGCGCTGGTGCCGGGCCGCGGGCGCAGCCTGATGAACCGCCAGGAGTGCGAGGAGGCCATCGAGGGCACGCGCGCCTTCACCTCCGACCTGTTCGGCATCGTCAAGCGCGCATCGGCGGGCGGCGCCCCGCTCAAGGCCGTTTACGACCAGGCCATGTCCGAGATGCGGCCCAACTACGGCCACTGGGTCATCTTCGAGCACTGCATGCCCTTCAACGTCACCCGCGCCTGGGACGAGGCGCGCGGCCTGGACCACCCGCGCATCTGGACCGCCGAGCGCGACGTGGAGATGTGGCGCGCGCTGGAGCAGGGCGCCCCGGTGCCGACCGCGGAGGCCTGATGCCCTACGACGCCCCCCGCTACGCCCCGGCGCCCCGCGGCAGCGCGGGGGAGAGCCACCCGGTCGTGGTGGTGGGCGGCGGCTTGGTGGGCCTGACCCTGGCGCTGGACCTGGCGCAGCGCGGCGTGCCCGCTGTCGTGCTGGACGACGACGACACCGTCAGCACGGGATCTCGCGCCATCTGCTTCGCCCAGCGCACGCTGGAGATATTCGGGCGGCTGGGCCTGGGCGAGCGGATGCTGGCCAAGGGCATCACCTGGAACGTCGGCCGGGTGTTCCACGGCGACCGGCAACTATTCGACTTCAACCTGCTGCCGGAGGATGGGCACGAATACCCTGCCTTCATCAACTTGCAGCAGTACTACGCCGAGGAATGGCTGGTGGAGGCGTGCCGGGCCACGGGCCTGGTGGACCTGCGCTGGCGTCACAGGGTGGCGTCGGTTGACCCCCGCCCGGACGGCGTGACGCTGGGCGTGGACACGCCGGATGGCCCGTATGAGCTGCACGCGGACTGGCTGGCTGCGGCCGACGGGGCGCGGTCCCACGTGCGCCGCAGCATGGACCTGCCATTTACCGGCAAGGTGTTCCAGGACCGCTTCCTGATCGCCGACGTGACCATGCAGGCGCCCTTCCCGACCGAGCGCTGGTTCTGGTTCGACCCGCCGTTCCATCGTCACCAATCGGCCTTGCTGCACAAGCAGCCCGACGGGGTGTGGCGCATAGACCTGCAGCTCGGCTGGGACGCCGACCCCGAGCTGGAGCGCCAGCCGGAGCGCGTCATCCCCCGCGTGCAGGCGATGCTGGGGCCGGACGTGCGGTTCGAGTTGGAGTGGGTCAGCGTCTATACCTTCCGCTGCCGCCGGCTGGAGCGGTTCGTGCATGGCCGGGTGGTGTTCGTGGGCGACAGCGCGCACCAGGTCAGCCCCTTCGGCGCCCGCGGCGGCAACGGCGGGGTGCAGGACGCGGACAACCTGGGCTGGAAGCTGGCCGCCGTCGTGCAGGGGCGTGCCCCCGCGGCGCTGGTCGGCACCTACGACGACGAGCGCATCCCGGCGGCCGACGAGAACATCCTGCACAGCACGCGCGCCACGGACTTCATCACGCCCAAGACCGACGCCGCCCGCGCCTACCGGGACGCCGCGCTGGCCCTGGCCGGACAGCACGCCTTTGCGCGGGGGATGGTGAACTCCGGCCGGCTGTCCCGCCCGGCGTCATTGCCGGACAGCCCGTTGAACGCGGGAGGCGACCTGTGGCCCGGCTGCCTGCCGCCGGGGACGCCGGCGGTGGACGCGCCCGTGATGCGGGGGGACCAGCCGGACTGGCTGCTGCGGCATCTGGGCGGGCCTGGGTTCACATTGCTGGTATTTGGGGCCGATACGCCGCCGTTGCCCGGCGTCGCCACTGTGCGGATCGCCCCGGATGCCCTGCACGACGTACGCGGCCTGGTCGCGGCGCGATATGGGGCGGTGCAGGGTGCGTGCGTGCTGTTTCGGCCGGATCAGCACGTAATTGCGTCGTTCGCTGCATTTAACGCCGGGCGCATCACGGCGGCGCTGCGACGTACGGTGATGGGCGATGCCGGCGCCTTGGCGGCATTGCAGGCGGTAGCGTAATGGCGGCACCCCATTCCACCACTGCCATCGCAATGTCCCGGTTGAGGCCGCGACAATCCAGGACCGACCACACAGCACTGTCCGGGCTTCCGGCCATAGGCTGCTTCGTTGCCGCTCTCCTCGTGACATCAGAGGTCAACTCTCTCGCCGTTGCCGCTGATCCGGAATACCGCAGCACCTACGCGCCGCCGGCCTGCCCGAACGAGATCGTGGACGTTTACCTTTCATCCCTGAAGCGGACAGAGGGCCCTCCAATTCAGGTTTTCCTCAAACCGGGCTCGCCCACAGCTCATCTACGCCTGCCAAGACAAGGCTTACGTGTTGACCTGGAGCCGAGCATCTGGGCCCCGTTGGCCGACTGCGGCCAGAAGACGTTTGCCGGCTATCATGCAGTCCACTACCGGACCACGGATTTGGCCGGCGGGTTGGATGTTCCTTACGGACATCCAAGGCTACAGGACCACCGGTACGAGTTCTATGCGCTTGACCCCGATGAGCAACCGCCATCGGGGCAGGCACTGCCCTCAGTTAGAGACGCTGACGACCGGGATGGCATGGCCCGGAAAGGGTCCTGGGTGGTAGAGCCGACCGTCCGGGAAGTCGTGAGCGGCAAATTTTGCCTGAACCCGCCCGCACAAGCCGGTCTGTGCTACGCATACGTCGCAAAGGGTCTGTCTTACAGGACAAACCATGTGATCATGTATGGGCAAGCTTTCATGAGCGCCACTCTTGGGTCACCCCCAGATTGGCTTTGGACGCAGATCACGGCCGCAGACATTGAAAGCTATTTCGCCTTCATGCGCCGGATCGCCGATCTCGTCGTAGTTGCTCCATGACCGCCCTGAACCTTGCCCCCCGCCTATCCGATCCGGACGCCCTGTTCGCCGCACTTGTCGCGGCGCACGAGGGCCTGCCGACCCCCGCGTCCCGCCGGCTGGACGCCAAGCTGGTGCTGCTGCTGGCCAACCACATCGGCGATGCCGCCGTGGTGCTGGACGCCCTGCGCGTTGCCCAGGCCACCGATGAGCCCACCGACGAACCTACCAATGCCTCGGCGGAGGACCCCGCATGAACGCCATCCTTCAATCCACGGTCACGGACCGCTACCAGTCCGGCTTCGGCAACGGCTTCGAGACCGAGGCGCTGCCCGGCGCACTCCCGGTCGGGCGCAACTCGCCGCAACGCTGCGCCTACGGCCTGTATGCCGAGCAGTTGTCAGGCTCCCCCTTCACCGCTCCCCGGGCCAGCAACGAGCGGTCCTGGCTGTATCGCATCCGCCCCACCGTGCAGCACTGGGGCCGCTTCACCCGGGCCGACGCCGGGCTGTGGCGCACCGCGCCGTGCGCGGAGGTGGAGGTGCCGCCCGCCCCCATGCGCTGGGACCCGCTGCCGCTGCCGGATGCGCCGGTGTCCTTCATCGAGGGGCTGGCCACCATCACCACGTCGGGCGACGTGGGCGGCCAGGCCGGCATGGGCGCGCATGTCTATCGCGCCACCCGGTCCATGCAGGACGAGTACTTCTACAACGCCGACGGCGAGCTGCTGATCGTCCCCGAACAGGGCCGCCTGCGCCTCTGCACCGAGTTCGGCGTCATTGATCTCGCGCCCGGCGAGGTCGCCGTGATCCCCCGCGGCGTCAAGTTCCGCGCGGAGCTGCCGGCCGGCCCGTCCCGCGGCTACGTGTGCGAGAACTACGGCGGCGCCTTCACCCTGCCGGAGCGCGGCCCCATCGGCGCCAACTGCCTGGCCAACCCGCGCGACTTCCTGACCCCCGTGGCCGCCTACGAGGACCGGGAGGTATCGTCCCGCCTGTATGTCAAGCAGCACGGCATCCTATGGGTGGCCGAGATCGGCCAGTCCCCGCTGGACGTGGTGGCGTGGCACGGCAACTACGCGCCCTACAAGTACGACCTGCGCCGGTTCTCGCCTATCGGGCCGCTGCTGTTCGACCACGCCGATCCCAGCATCTTCACGGTGCTGACGGCGCCCAGTGAGACGCCGGGCACGGCCAACGTGGACTTCGTGTGCTTCCCCGACCGCTGGATGGTGGCCGAGGACACGTTCCGGCCGCCCTGGTACCACATGAACTGCATGAGCGAGTTCATGGGCCTGATCTATGGCCAGTACGATGCCAAGCCCATCGTTGACGGAAAGCGGGGGTTTGTGCCCGGCGGGTTCAGCCTGCACAACGCCATGCTGCCGCACGGGCCAGACGCCGAAGCGTTCCAGGCCGCCAGCACCGCCGTCCTGGCCCCGCGCAAGCTGGAGGGCACGATGGCCTTCATGTTCGAGAGCCGCCATTCCCAGCGCGTGACCGCCTTCGCCGCCGGGCACCCGGCGCTGCAATCCGGCTATGCCGATTGCTGGGCCGGCCTGCGCAAGACCTTCGACCCCACGAGGCCCTGAGCGCATGACCGACCACACCCACGACTCCAGCCTGCAAAGCTGGGTCGCCAGCGCCAACGGCCACCCGGACTTTCCGATCCAGAACCTGCCGCTCGGGGTGTTCAGCCCGCTCGCGGGAGCGCCTCGCGGCGGCATCGCCATCGGGGACCACATCCTGGACCTGCGTAAGCTGCACGAGGAAGGGCTGCTGGACGAGGAGGCGCAGGCCGCCGCCCATGCCTGCATCGGCCCGTCGCTCAATCCATTCCTGGCCTTGGGCGCCGGCCCCCGCGCCGCGCTGCGCGACGCGGTGAGCGCGCTGTTGCAGGACGGATCGGACGAGCGTCCGCACCTGCTGCACCGGGCCGCGGACTGCATCATGTATCTGCCCGCGCACGTGGGCGACTACACGGACTTCTACGCCGGCATCCACCATGCCGAGAACGTGGGCCGCCTGATGCGGCCCGACACGCCCCTGCTGCCGAACTACAAGTGGGTTCCCATCGGCTACCACGGACGCGCCAGCAGCATCCGCCCGTCCGGCCCGGACGGCACCGAGGTCCGGCGCCCGAAGGGCCAGCGCAAGCCCGCGTCGGAATCCGAGCCGTCCTACGGCCCCAGCCGCAACCTGGACTACGAGCTGGAGCTGGGCGTCTGGATCGGCCCCGGCAACGCCCTGGGCACCACCATCCCGATTGCGGAGGCCGCCGGGCACATCGCCGGCTACTGCCTGCTGAACGACTGGTCGGCACGGGACATCCAGGGGTGGGAGTACCAGCCGCTCGGCCCCTTCCTGGCGAAAAGCTTCTGCACGACGGTCAGCGCCTGGATCGTGACGCCGGAGGCGCTGGCGCCCTTCCGCGCGCCGCAGCCGCCGCGCCCGGCCGGGGACCCTGCGCCCCTGCCCTACCTGCACGACCCGGTGGACCAGGCGGTCGGCGCCCTGGACCTGGAGCTGGAGGTGCTGCTGACCACCCGCGCCATGAAGAAGCAGGGCCTGGCGCCGCACCGCCTGTCCATCGGCTCGTCCCTGGCGCTGTATTGGACACCCGCGCAATTGGTGGCGCACCACACGGGCGGCGGCTGCAACCTGAACCCCGGCGACCTCTTCGGCACCGGCACCATCAGCAGCCTCGGCACGGACGGCTGCGGCAGCCTGTTGGAAATCACCCAAGGCGGACGCGCGCCCATCACCCTGCCCAGCGGAGAGGAGCGACGCTTCCTGGAGGATGGCGACGAGATCGTGATGCGCGCCCGCGCCAAGCGCGACGGCGCGGCGCCCATTGGGTTCGGCGAATGCCGGGGCGTGGTGCTGCCGACGCTTTAGGACTGGGGACGGTGGAGGCAGAGAGGAAAGGCGCCGCGTCTTCCGTAGGAGGTCCGCACCGGTCCCAGCACGCCGCATCCCTGGCGGCGACCGCTGCGCTGTCCCACCTTGCCATCAAGGACCATGTCCCGAGACGGAGCGCGCAATGACTTCTGCCGTTGCCACCCCTGATTGGTCCGCCCTTTCTATGCCGGAGGATGACGGCGGCGCCCGCCACTTGCCTGGCCTGCGCCTGACGTCCGTTGCACTGCCAGCCACGGACGGCACGGTGGTGGACCTCTCGGCGCTGCTGGGGCGCGTGGTCGTCTATGCCTACCCGCGCACGGCAGACCCCGTGCATGGCAGTCCCGAGGACTGGGACGCCATCCCCGGCGCCCGCGGCTGCACACCCCAATCCCGCGCCTTCCGCGACCATTTCGCGGAACTGCGCCGCCGGGGCGTCAGCCAGGTGTTCGGCCTATCCACCCAGGACACGGCCTACCAGCATGAGGCGGCCTTGCGCCTGCACCTGCCGTTCCCGCTGCTGTCCGATGCGGGCTTGCAGCTTACCCATGCCCTGCGCCTGCCGAAGTTCGAGGCTGGCGGGGTAACCCTCCTGCGCCGCATGACGCACGTGCTGGACGGCGGCGCGGTGACGCGGGTGTTCTACCCCGTGTTCCCGCCAGACCAGAGCGCCGCCGCCGTCGTGCGCTGGCTGGCGGAGACTGGCGCAGCCCCCGCCGTGTCCTAGTAGGGCCGGTAGCCCGGGGGCGGCATCGGGCGGTAGCCCGGCGGTGGCGGCGGCATGTAGCCCGGCGGAGGCGCGTAGCCCGGCGGCGGATAGCCCGGACCAGCGCCTGGCCCGACGGGATAGGTCGGTCCACGATAGTTGCGGTCCAGCTGCATGTCGTTCAGCCGGTCCACCTGACTGTCCCCGGTGTCGTTGCCGGCGTCGGTGCGGCGGTCCACGTTGCCATAGGGGTTGCGGGCATTGGCGGCCTGGGCCGACGCGGCTCCGGCAAGCAGCGCCGCGGCGGCCGCGGCGAACAGGAGGGGCTTCATAGGGTGCGTCCTTCCAAGGTTGATGCGTGAGAGTAACGCAGCAGGAGGCAAGGCGTTTGCTGCTCCTTCTCTCTCCGGGCTGAGGCCACAAGGCGGATCAGGGCCGGGGTGAGGAAGCATCGGGCGCGCACTTGGCCTGCGACAGGTTTTGGCGGCGGTTGCGCTGGCGTGCCATCGCTGGCAGCCAAGGCCCCCTCACCCCGCCCCCTCTCCCGGAGGGAGAGGGGGCAGCAAGCAAGGACCGTCATGCTCCCCACCGAACACGACCGCAGCCAAGCCCTTGGCACTGGTGCCGCGCCGGATGGGGGCTTCGCGCCGCTGGTGCCGGAACTGGATGTGTCCAGCCTGGACGCCAGCCTTGCCTTCTGGTGCGGCCTGCTCGGCTTCGCCGTCGCCTATGGCCGCCCCGCCGCCGGGTTCGCCTACCTGCAGCGGGATGGCGCGCAGGTCATGCTGTGCGTACGCAACGGCAACTGGGACACCGGCCTGCTGGAGCGCCCGTTCGGGCGCGGCATCAACCTGCAGATCAGGGCTGCCGACCTCGCCCCGATCCTGGCCGCGCTGGATGCCGTGGCCTGGCCGCTGTTCCGTCCGGTGCAGGAGCGCTGGTATCGCATCGGCGACACGCTGAGCGGGTCGCGCGAGGTGCTGGTGCAGGACCCCGACGGCTACCTGCTGCGCTTCCAGCAACAACTCGGCACCCGCCCCGCCTGACGCCCGCCCTGCCACGGCCCATGCCGGGGGTGCAGGGCATCTGCCCCATTGCGGCGGCGGCTTGCTCGTTCCGCGGCTGCCCGCCATCCTAGGCCCATGCGGACTCTGAGCGAACTCGACGAAGAAGCATCGGCCCTCAGCGGCAGGGAGGGTGCCGGACGGCCCCGCGGCGTCTTCGCCCTCCTCCATGACGGCCACAGCGGCAGCACCAAAGATTGCGCCGGCATGGCGCATCGGGATGGCGGCTGCTATCCCGCGCTGATCGGGGTCGGCTAGGATGCAGCCGGTCACGCCAGGCGCTGCCCGTTACGACCGGCGCACCGTGTGGCTGCACTGGCTGACGGCGGGGCTGGTGCTGTCGCAATGGGTGGGCGCCAACGTCATAGACTGGTTCCCGCGGGGTCCGCTGCGGGTGGATGCGCGGTCGGTCCACATCATGCTCGGCCTGGCGCTGCTGGCGGTGTTCGTTGCCCGCGTCGCCTGGCGGGCCACGCAGGGGCGGCGCCTGCCCGCCGCGGACCGCGGGGCGCTGCACGCGGTGGCCAAGGCGACGCATTGGGGCATGTATGCGCTGCTCGCCGCCATCCTGGCGCTGGGCGTGTTCAACGTCTGGGTGCGCGGGGACAGCATCTTCAATCTGTTCAGCGTCCCGGCCTACGCGCCCGGCAACAAGGCGCTGCGCGCCCTCGTGCAGGACTGGCATGCGACGCTGGCCAACGCGGTGCTGATCCTGGCCGGCATCCACGCCGGGGCGGCGCTGGCGCATCGCTACCTGTGGCGCGATGGCGTCCTGGCCCGGATGCTGCCGGGCCGGGGATAGGACGGCTTCCTGCTCCCGGGCTGACCCGTGAGGCGGTTCACGGCCGGGGCGGCCGAGGTCACGCGACTCCGTGCGCCGCCTCCATCCCTCCTGCCATCTGCAGGCCGGGCGCGCGCAGCGGCGGCGCGTCCCAGTCCAACGCCGGCCCGGCAGGCACGATGCCGTACGGGTTCACCGTGGGGTGGCTCATGTAGTAGTGGCGCTTGATATGGTCGAAGCTGACGGTGCCGCGGATGCCGGGCTGGGCGTAGAGGTCGCGGGCGTAGGCCCACAGAACGCGGAGGTCGGTCAGGCGGCGGATGTTGCACTTGAAGTGGCCGACATAGACGGCGTCGAAGCGGACCAGGGTGGTGAAGAGGCGCCAGTCGGCTTCTGTGATTTCGTCCCCGCACAGGAAGCGCCGCCGGGCCAGGTGGGTGTCGAGCCAATCGAGCGTGTCGAACAGGGGATGGACCGCGGCGTCGTAGGCGGCCTGGGTGGTGGCGAAGCCCGCCTTGTAAACGCCGTTGTTGACGGTGTGGTAGATGCGGTGGTTCAGGGCATCGATCTCCGTCCGCAGCGGCGCGGGGTAGAAGTCGCCGGGCAGGGCGCCGATGCCGTCGAAGGCGGCGTTGAACATGCGCAGGATGTCCGCGCTCTCATTGCTGACGATGGTGCTGGTTTGCAGATCCCACAGGATGGGGACGGTGACGCGGGTGGTGCAGCCCGGCTCGGCCCGGGTGTAGATCTCGTGCAGGAAGGCCGCGCCGCCGGGGTCTGGGAGGACGCCGGGGGCGGGGGCAAAGGACCAGCCGCCCTCGCGCATGACGGGGTTGACGACGGACAGGCCGATCATCGCTTCCAGGCCCTTCAGGCGGCGCAGGATGAGGGTGCGGTGCGCCCATGGGCAGGCCAGCGAGACATGCAGGTGGTAGCGGCCCGGCGCCGCGGCGTAGCCGCCGCGCCCGGTCGGGCCAGGGCGGCCATCCGGGGTCACCCAGCTGCGCCACCGGCTCTCGCCGCGCTGGAAGGCACCGCCGGTCTTGGACGTGTCGTACCATTCGTCCGACCAGGCGCCGTTGACCAGTTGCCCCATTACAGCGGCGCCTTGCTGGCGGGACCGGGCAGGGCTGCAATCTCGTTGATGAGCTTGCGGGTCATGGCCTCGCCGAACTGCTGGAACTCACGCACCTCGATGACGAAGCTGCCGGGGCCGCCCGTCACGTTCTGACGATACCATTCGGTCAGGCCGCCCGGCGGCTGCACATGGGCGAAGGTGTAGCTGACGGGATGCTCGTTGATGATGGCCAGGCCGTTGATGGTGACGCCCGCGGCCACGGCGTCGTCCCGCGCGGCCTGCACGTCGCGGCCCGAGTTGTTGGTCCCGTCCCCCGCGACATCTATGACCTGCCGCTGCGATTCGAACCCGCCCCGGGCCTCCCGCAGCAAGGCCATCGCGCGGTCCACGCCGGCGCTGATGCTGGTGCGCCCGCGGAAGCTGCGCGGCGCGGCAACCATGGCGTCCGTCAGCGCCCGCGCGCTGGCGGCGTCGCGCACGACGCGCCAGGGCAGGACGGTCTCCACCTCGTATGATCCGGCGAATTCGACATACGCCACGGCGATGGCCCCGACCGCGCCGTTGCGTATGGCGGCGACCACGCGGGGGTCGTTGAAGGCGGCGGCATAGCCCTGCTTCTGCATCTCGAACTCCGCGTCGTCCACGCTGCGGGACACGTCGGAGACAAGGACGAGCAGCATGTCCACGGCCTCCTCCGCCCGGGCTGGGGCGGCGGCGAGGAGCATGACGGCGAGGAGAAGGGCACGCATGGGGGACCATCCCGGCGGTTGCAGGCGCGCATGGTCGCGCGATGCCGAGGCGGGGCCAAGCGGAATCGGAGGGGGCGTTCTGCTCCCCTCCCGGAAGGAGAGGGAGCAGGGCGCCCCCCTACTGGCTGGCCCAGATGATCCGGTGGACCCAGGCGACCTCCGTCAGGTCGAAGCTGCGGTCGCGGTATTCGGGGTTCAGGCTCTTCAACTCGATCCGCCGGGCGGAGCGGCGGGCGAGCTGCTTGGCCATGACCTCCCCGGCCATCGTGCGCGCCACCACGCGGTCTCCGCGGCGGATCGGCGCCGCCGGGGAGATCACCACCATGTCGCCGTCGCGGAACACCGGCTCCATCGAGTCGCCGGAAATTTCCAGCGCGTAGGCGTGGGGGTCGGCAATCTCCGGCAGCCCCACCTCGTCCCAACTGCCGCCCACCGGGAACCCGGCATCGTCGAAGAACCCGTCGCCGCCGGCCTGCGCCAGGCCGAGCAGCGGGATGCGCCGTGCGGGACGGCCGGACGTGGCGAGCGGCGTTCCCGTGACGAGCGCCGTGAACGACTCCAGGCTGGCGCCGGTGGCATCCAGCACCTTCGCCAGGCTCTCGCTGCTGGGCCAGCGGGCGCGTCCGTCCGGCATCCGGCGCTTGCTGGGGTTGAAGGTGGTGGCGTCGAGGCCTGCGCGCTTGGCAAGGCCGGAGGCGGACAGGCCGTACTCCGCTGCAAGCGTGTCCAGCGCGCGCCAGATGTCCTCATGCTTCATGCGGAACAGTATGACTAGGATTTCACGCCGGGACAACTAGGAATTCACACCTGCCGCCATTGCTTGGTCCGCCCGACAATGTTCTTGTTATGTTCGCGTCACCGAGGTCCAAGCCATGACTGCCGCCCTGTTCCCGACCGCCGAAGCCGCCTGGTTCTGGGCCGCCTCCGTCCTGCGCGCGCGCTGCGATCCGGCCGCTCCGGTTCCGGCCGCCGGGCCATGCCAGGTGGAGACAGTGGTGAAGTGCCTGGATGAGCTGTATCGCGCCCGCACGCTGGAGTTGCTGCACGCCCGCATCCTGCGCCTGTGGGGCTGGCGCGGCATGGCGCCCAACCCGGGCCGCCCGCGGGACCGCTGCGACTGGCGGCTGTGGCGGGAGGCGATGGAGGCCCTGGACGCGCCGCTGCGCGCCAAGGGAGTCGTGGCCGGGCCGCGCTACGCCATCCCGGCAGAGATGCTGGCGCGGGCGGCGCTGCGTGGCGACCCCAGCCCACCGTCACATGGCGGCAATCACCCGATCTGATGCTCCCGCCGGACTGCCGCCGTTTGGGGGCGTGCTTGCGCCGCGGCAATCCAGAAGCTGCAGGGACTGTGCCGGCCGCCCTGAACTGCCGCGCCGCCAAGAGGCGGCTCGCAGTGACGGAACAAGGGCGGGGAGGCCGGGGCGGATGGGAGCGGGAGCGCCCCGTTGCAATGCGGCCCTAAGCCACGACGCTGACCTGGCGCAGCCAGTCCTGCAAGTTGTAGTGGTTGTCCACCCGCGCGACCTGCCCGCCGCGCAGCGTGAAGAACGCGCCCGCCGGCAGCACGTAGCGCTGGCCCGTCGCCTCCGGCAGGCCCGGCGCGGTGCGCCGGTAGGTGCCATGCACCACGAACTCCGCCGCCGCCCGAGCCGGATCCGCGCCGGTCAGCACGACCAGGTCGGCCACCTGCTCCTCGTATGACACCGTCATCCCGTCCATGAAGCGGGCGAAGGCGGCACGGCCGACCTGCCGCGCGCCCTGGTTGATACCGTGGACGACATCCTCGGTCAGCAGCGCCAGGAAGGCGTCGTGGCTCCCGGCGTTGAAGGCGTCGTAGTAGGCGCGCACCACACGCTCGGCTTCGTTTATGGCAGCCTCCACCTACGCGAAGGGAATAAGGCCGCCGGGCGGGCCGCGCCAGCCCGGCGGCCAGTCCTGGAAGTTGCGCACGGCGCCGTCCCGCCGCACCGCGTCCAGCCGGGCCGGGTCGAGGTCGGCGAACAGCCAGCCGGCGCCGTCCCCTTCGGCGATGATGCCGTCGTCGGGAAAGCCGTGGTCCACCGGGCCATAGATGCCGGCCCGTCCGGTGTTGCGGTCCAGCGTCGCCAGCCACGGCGCGTCCCCTGCTGTGGGGGACAGGGCGACAAAGCACTGGTTCTCCAGCGCCCGCGCCCGGCAGGACAGGCGGACCCGGTTGTAGCCGTGGGGAGTGTCGGTGCAGGTGGGCACCAGGATCAGCCAGGCCCCGGCCTCCGTCATGGCGCGGACGACGCCGGGGAACTCGCTGTCGTAGCAGACGGCAATGCCGACGCGGCCCCAGGGCGTCTCAAACACGCCCGCGGGAGCGCCGCCGTGGATGCCCCAGGACTCCGCCTCGAACCGGGTCATCACCTGCTTGTCCTGGAACGCCATCGCGCCGTCCGGGCGGATCAGCGGGGCGCGGTTGATGATGCGGCTGCCCACCCGCTGCGGCAGGGTGCCGGGCAGGAGCCAAACCTGATGGCGCACCGCGGCGTTCCGCATGATGGACAGCAGCTCCGCCGCCACGCCTGCCACGGCGTCCCGCTCAGCCTCCGGGCCGGTGCCGGAGAAGGCTGCGGCCACCTCCATGCCTGCATATTCCGGCAGCAGCAGCAGGCCGGCCCTGCCCGCGGCGCCCGCAGCCACCAGGCCGTCCAGCTTGGCGGCGTAGGCGTCCAGGCTGGGGATGCGGGTGACCGGATAGTGCAGGACGCCCAGGCGCAGGGTCATGCCGGGGCGTCCGGCAGGTCCTTGGTCCAGAACTGCATGATGTGGCTGCTCTCCTCTGCGCCGCCCAGGTCCAGCCAGCGCATGGTGCAGGTCAGGCCGTCGCGCCGGGCGTAGCCGCGGTTGCGCCAGAACGCGTCCAACGGCATGGCGTCCCGAGGCCGCATCGGGTGATTGTCCGGGCGCACCACGGCGCAGAACGCGGCGTGCCGCAAACCTAGTGCGCGGGCATGAGCTTCCCGCTCCTGAAAGAACCTCACGCCGACACCCTGGCCTCGGTAGGGGAGCAGCAGGACGCTTTCGCCGAAGTAGCACCAGGCCGCCGGGTCCAGCCCGGCGGCGCGGCAGGGTCCGGCGACGTTAGGCGTTTCGTCCGCAAGGGGCAGGCAAGTTGCCAAGCCGACTGGCGCGTTCCCGTCCCAGGCCACGACCAGCGCCGCGCGGGGGGAGGCGGCGTAGGTTTCGAGGTATCGCGCCTCGTGCTCCGCCCGCCCGTCGTACAAATAGGGCCAGTCGCGGAACACAACCTGGCGCAGTTGGGCCAGGGCCGGGATGTGCGGGCGGAGTGCCGGGCCGGCCAGCACCTCGACCCGCACCGCCTCCGCCTGCGGCACTGGGTCAGACCTGCTTCAGGCTGCCCAGGTCCACCGTGCCGTGCTGGCTGGTGAAGGACAGATGCTGGCCACCGCCCTGCGCTTGCTGCACGCCGCTGATGCGGTGGTCGCCGCTGTCATACACGGTCGTCTTGCCGTCCGTCTGGATCGCCAGCCGGTGCTTGTCGCCGAAAAAGGCATAGTGGACGCTGTTCTGCGATCCACTGGTGGAAGGCTGGCCGAGGTCCTGGGGCCACCAGGGCGCCTGTTGCTGCATGGGCTGCATGGGTTTCATTGGTTCCATGGGCTTCATGGGGGCCATCGGCTTCATCGGTTCCATGTCGCGGTCCTCGTTGTGCGGAGAACCAACGCCGGGATCGGGCGGGCGTTGCGCCTAGAAGGGCACGACATGCCTCCTCCCCCGGAGGGAGAGGGAGCAGTCCATAGGTTGCCGAGCTTGCGCGAACTCGATCAGCGCCGCGCGCACGTCCAGCACCACACCGCTCCAGCCGCCGGGCCGGACTTGCCGGAACAGGCGCAGGCTGGGATACCACGGGGTGTCCGCCCGCCCCTGCCCCCAGCGCCAGCAGCCGCGGTGGCGGGACAGCAGCCAGGTCGGCACGTCCATCGTTGCCGCCAGGTGCGCCACCGCGGTGTCCACCGCAATCACCAGGTCCAGCCCGGCCACGCGGGCGGCGGTGTCGGCGAAGTCCCCGACCCCTGCCATGCCGTCCTCCGCCCCGACCGGCAGCGCCGCCGCGCCCAGCTGCAGGCTGACGAACTGCACGCCCGGCACCCCGGCCAGCCCGTCCAGCGCAGCGGCCGGCATGGACCGCTGCCGGTCGTCGGCGAAGGCGGTGCCGCCGGCCCAGACCAGCCCGACCCGCAACGGGCCGTTCCCGGAGGGCGCCCAGGGCACGGCGTAAGGCAGCCGCGGCGGCACCGTGTCCAGCGTCGTGCCGAACAGGCCGGGCAGGCTGAGCAGCGGCACGAACACGTCGAAGTCCGGCAGCGCCGCCCCAGCGGCCACCACCGCATCCGCCCCCGATGTTCCCCGCAGAAGGCGCACCAGCGCCGGCTGCACCGCCAGCACGATCCGACCGCCCCGCGCTGCCGCCAGCGGCACGTAGCGCACGAACTGCAAGGTGTCGCCAAGCCCCTGTTCCGCATGGACCAGCAGCGTCCGGCCCGCGAGCGGCCCGCCGTCCCAGCGTTGCAGCCCATTCGGCCACTGGCGCGCGCCGTGCAGGTCCAGCCGGGCCTCATACAGCGTCCAGGCCTCCGGCGTCAGCGCGCCGGCGGCCAGCAGCGTGGCGGCGAGGTGATGCCGGATCGCGGGCCGGGCCGGGGCGGCGGCCAACGCTTTGCGCGCTGCCGTTAGCGCCTCCGCCACGCGGCCCAGACCTTCAAGCGCGATGGAGCGGTTCACCAGTGCCTCGGGACAGCCGGGGGCGGTGTCCAGGATGGCATCCGCGACCTCCAGCGCCGCGTCCAGGTGCCCCTCCGCCAGCAGCAGGCAGCTCAGCCGCACGCCGCTGTCGGCGCCGGGCGCCTGCTGGAAGGCGGGGATGGCGTGGGCCAGCGCCTCGGCAGGGCGTCCGGCGTCCAGCAGGGCCGCGGCAATCTGCGCGTGCAGGCCGGGATCGCCGGGCTGCTGCGACAGGGCCAGGTGCAGGGCGCCCAGCGCCGGGTCGGTCAGGCCCATCGCCAGCAGCACCCGGGCGTGCAGGTGCAGCAGCGCCGGCCCGGCGGGCTGGCCCATGCAGGGGCCAAGCGCCAGCATGGCCTGGTCCGCGCGGCCGTCGTCCAGCAGCGCCCCGGCCAGCCCCGCCGCAGTCCCAGGGTCGCCGGGGCGGAGCCGGGCCGCGCGCTCCCACGCCTCAACCGCCTCGGGGTGACGGTGCAGGGCCGACAGCGCGCCCGCAAGGCCCGTCAGCGCGTCCGCGTGGTCCGGCGCAAGCAGCACGGCAGAGCGGTAGGCCGCAACCGCTGGCCCCAGCCGCCCCGCCCGCTGCATCCCGGCGCCGCGCCGGAACAGCGCCTGCGCCTGATGGCGTTTGCCCGCCTGTCTGCCGTCTGCTGCCCGCACGCCTGTCGCCTACCCCGCCCCCATGCCGGGCAAGCTTGGGCCGCAAGTGTTGGGAAAAAGCCAACAGCGCTGAATCCTGCTTCGGCTTCCGGCCGTGCGCAGACGCCCTGAGGTCTGCCTACCCCCGCCCAACGAACGGCATCGCCGTCGCCATCACCGTCACGAACTGCACGTTGGCGTCCAGCGGCATGCCCGCCATCAGCACCAGCGTGTCCGCGACATGGCGCACGTCCATGCGCGGCTCCACCATCATGGTCCCGTTCGGCTGCGGCACGCCCTGGGTCATGCGCTCGGTCATCTCGGTCGCGGCGTTGCCGATGTCTATCTGCCCGCAGGCGATGTTGAACCGGCGGCCGTCCAGGGACAGGGAGCGCGTCAGCCCGGTGATGGCGTGCTTGGTGCTGGTGTAGGCCACCGATCCCGGGCGCGGCGCATGGGCGGAGATGGAGCCGTTGTTGACGATCCGCCCGCCCTGCGGCTGCTGCCGGCGCATCAGGGCGAAGGCGGCGCGGGCGCATAGGAAGGAGCCTGTCAGGTTCACGGCCACGACCTGCATCCACAGGTCCACCTCCAGCTCGTCCGGCGTGACGGCGGGGGTGCCGCGCCCTGCGTTGTTGAACAGCAGGTCCAAGCGGCCGAACCGGGCTTCCACCTGGGCGAAGACGGCCTCGACCTCGCCGGGCTGCGTCACGTCGGCGGGCAGGACCAGGCTTTGCTCCGGCGCGGCCAGCGCAGCGGTTTCGTGCAGCGCGTCCGCGCGGCGGCCTACGAGCGCCACGGACCAGCCCGCGGCCATCAGTCCGGCCGCCGCCGCCCGGCCCACCCCGCTGCCGGCGCCGGTGACGAGCGCAATCTTCCCTGTGTCGGCCATGAGGCGTCCTCCCTATGTTGCCGGGCGACCCTTCCACGCGCCGCGGCCCGCGCCAAGCCGGCCCGGCGGGCGTTCGGCCCGCCTCAAGCCCGCTTGGCGTTCCGGGCTTGTGTGGATACACCCCGGCCCGACCCACCTGGAGGCCTCGCCATGACCGATCTTCCCGACCGCCTGTCCACCAACCCCAGCAGCCCCTTCCACGACGCCGAGCTGCTGCAGCGCGGCATCGGCATACGCTTCAAGGGCGTCGAGCGGACGAATGTGGAGGAATACTGCGTCAGCGAGGGCTGGGTGCGCGTCGCGGTCGGGAAGACGCTGGACCGTGCGGGCAACCCGATGACGATGAAGCTGCAAGGGGTAGTGGAGCCGTATCTGCGGGACGAGACGGACGCCGCCCCGTTGGGTTGATCCGCCCTGGGGCACAGGAGGGCGATTGGAATGCACATCAGGTCGGCTGCTGCAGCCCTGGTCTTCACGCTGGGCGCCCTGTCCGTCCTGGCAGCGCGTGCCGAGGACGACCCGGCCCCGGCACCGTCCGAACACCGTCTCAACGAGGCAGAGGCGCAGAAGGCGACTGGACAGGTGGACGCCGACCCCGCGCTGCAACGCATGCTGGACGTGTGCCCCGCCGACGTGTTCGGGCGCGACGCCTCGTTGTGGGTGCGCCTGCGCGGACGCCGCCGCGTGCCGGTCGCGGCGTGCGAGGAGCATCCCTCGGACTGCCTGGCGCAGTGCACGTCCGGGTCGGACCCGGAGGGGTGCCTCAGCTTGGCGCTGGCGCTGCAACGGCATCAGCCGCGGATCGGTGAGCGCTATGCCCAAATCCTGTTTGCCAGAACCTGCGCCCTTGGACTGGGCGCGGGCTGCACGAACCGCGCCGCCAGCATCAGGAACGCGCCCTTCCCCGGCGACCCCTTTGCCGATGCGCCGCAGCACCGCAAGGAGCAGTGCGAGTTCCGCAGCTTCACCGCTGCGTGCGGCGATGGGGATGCCTGGGGATGCGCGATGCTGGGCCAGTCCTACCGGCTTGGCGAAGGCACGGAAGCGGATGCGGCGCAGGCCCGCCGCAACTACCAGAAGTCCTGCGCCATCAGCCCCGCGTTTGCAGCTTGCGACTTCGCGAGGGGCGACCTGAGGCTGATGGACGCGGGCCGGTAGGCTGGCGGCTACCCACCCGCAGGCAAGCAGGCGGCTGCCGCTAGATGAACTGCCCCCGCAGGAATCCCAGCGCCGGCAGCGGCTTCCACGCCCGCGGCAGGTCCGCCGGGCGGATCGGCGCCACGCTGTAGCTGGGCGCGGGCTGGCGGCAGGAGGCGAGCAGGCCGGCATACGCCTTGATCTGCTGCTCCCGCCAGGCGCGGTCGGCCAGTGCCCGCTCCCGGCTGGGGAAGATCTCCGCCACCCGGCTGGCCCGGCCGACCTGGGCGACGACGGCCCACAAGGTGTCGTCCTTGCGGTGCCTGAACTCGATCACGCTACTCACGCGGGCGCACTGGCCGGCATGGGCGGGCCTCCTTCACCGTCAACCCTGCCCATATTGGCGGCCTGGACGGGCCGGGCAAGCAGGGTGTTCAGGCCGCTTGCTGCAAAGCATGCTTGCGGCAGTGGTCCAGGTAGGCGGCTTCGTGCGCGGCCATGAGCTGCACGATGGTGGACCACAGCCAGCCCGGCGCATCCAGGGTCTTGCTGCGGTTGCGGTGCAGCTCGGCCAGCCAGCGGCGCTGCGTCGGCGGGTCCATCTGCCGGGCGTGGGCGCGGCCCACCACGCCGGCCAGGAAGCGCGCGACGCCCATCGCTTCCTCCTGGGTCAGGGCATGTATCTCCAGCTTGAGGTCCTGGGGGCGGAGTTCGCGCATGAACACGGGGCGGTCCTGCAGCCGGGCCGCCAGCATCCTGTCGCCCAGGTGCGGGGCAAGGTGCCGGGCACCCTCCACCACGCGCTCGGCATTGTCGCGCGGCATGGCAGCCTTGGGCGCGCGGGGCGCGACGGCGGCGGTGGCCTCCTTGATGTCAACCAGGCACAGCTCCCCGCCCCTGCCGCCGACGCGGGCGATGACAGCGTGGCGCAGCAGGCCCAGGCTGCTGCAGCCCTTCACCCAATAAGCGGCGTCCAGCACCCGCACCTCGTCCTCCGGGTCCCGCCCGCGCAGGGCCGTCACCAGGCGGCGGACGTCGCTGCGCCCGAACAAGGTGTCCACCGCGGCGCGCTCCACCTCGTCCAGCGGCCAGAACCGGCGGCCCAGGGGGATCGTCGGCTTGGCGTCGCCAATCCGCTCCCGCGCCAGGTGCTTCCAGGACCGGCCCAGCGCCTCCTCCAGGATCAGGCGCACGGTGTCGGGGTGGTCGCCCTCCGGCACCCGCTCGCCGGCGAAGGCGGCTTCGTAGCCCTCCACCATCTGCTCCATCATGTGGACGGTGATGATGCCCGGCAGGTCCGACCCGCGGGCGGCGCTGGCCAGGGACAAGCCCAGGCGGATCAGGTCGTGCGCGGGGTTGCCGACGACGGTCTGATCGAGGTCGCGTATCTGGATGTCCACCCGCCCGCCCACGTCCGCGACGGGGCCGAGGTTGCCGACGTGGCAATCCCCGCAAATCCAGATGGTTGGTCCCGCCGGGCAGGCCGCCGTGACGCCCGCCAGCCATTCATAGAACTTGGCGGTGTTGCCGCGGACGTAGGCGTGGGCGGACTGCGCCATCTTCCTGTTGCGCGCCGCGGCGAGGGCGGCGGCGCGGTTGGCCGGAATTTCGGTGCTGGACATGGCGGGGTGTCGTCCTCGGGCAGCAAGGGGCCGCCAGGGGGCGGAGTGTGACACTTACGTTGCAGCGTGGGCCGGGGTTGCCAAAGGCCCGGCGCTGTCATCTGGGCGCCCCGCGTGCCAGGCTGCGCCAGCCCGTCCCGGAGTTGCCCATGCGCCCGACCCTTGCTGCCTTCATGCTCCTGCTGGCCGTCCCTGCCGCAGCCCAGCCGGCGCCTGTGGTGGTCGAGTTGTTCACGTCCCAGGGGTGCAGTTCATGTCCAGCAGCCGACGCGCTGTTGACGGAGCTGGCGCGGACGGATGCCGGGCTGCTGGCGCTGGACATGCATGTGACGTACTGGGACCGGCTGGGCTGGCGCGATCCCTTTGGACTGACGGCTGCGACGGGCCGGCAGCGGGACTACAACGCGCGGTTCGGGCTGGAGGGGGTTTACACGCCGCAGATGGTCGTTGCCGGGCAGCATCAGGCCGTCGGGTCGGATCGTGCTGCCGTCCGGGACGCCATCGCCCGGGCACGTACGGACGCAGCCGCCGCAGTGCCGATGTCGGTTGCGGCGGTGGGCGGGGGCCTGCGCCTGCGCGCCGGGGCGGGTGCCGGCACGGGCACTCTGTGGCTGGTCGGCTACGACCCGCAGCGCAGCACGTCTGTCGCAACGGGTGAGAACGGCGGGCGCACCTTGCGGGAAACCAACGTGGTCCGTGCCTTGGTGCGCGCCGCAGAGTGGCATGGGGCGGCGCTGGACGTGGAGGCGGCCCACCCGGCTGGGGAGCGGGTGGCGGTGCTGCTGCAAGGCGCTGATGGGCGCATCCTCTCGGCGGCGGTCCTGCCCTGAGCATCAGCACCGTCACTCTCGTCACCGGCGCCGGCTCCGGGATCGGCGCAGCGCTGTGCCGGCTGATCGCTGCGCCCGGCCGTGCCGTGCTGGTCCATACCGGAAGCAACCGCAACGGGGCGGAGGCGGTAGCGGCGGAGCTTCGGGCCGCCGGGGCCGAGAGCGCGGTGGCCGTGCAGCCGTTTGGGGTTCCCGGCGCGGGCCGGGCGCTGGTGGAGGACGCCTTGGCCCGGTGGGGACGGCTGGACCAGGTGGTCCATGTGGCCGGCCGCGCGGACCGGCGGCCCTTCGGCATGCTGGACGAAGAGGGGTTCGACGACGCGGTGGCGGTGAACGCGCGGTCGTTCCTGAGCTTGGCGACCGCCGCCCTGCCCCATCTGCGGGATGCCCCGGCGGGCCGGGTGGTCAGCACCGGCTCGTTCCTGTCGGACGTGTTCCGTCCGGTGGCCGGGCACTTCCCGGCCACGGCTGCGGCCAAGGCGGCGCTCGTGGCGCTGACCCGGTCCCTGGCGTCGCAAGTCGCGCCGGACGGCGTGACGGTCAACTGCGTGGTGCCCGGCGTCATCCAGAAGGCGACAGGCCGGCATTCCGCGCTGACGGAGGACGCGCGCGCGCGGGTGCTGGCCGCCATCCCGCTGGGACGGCTGGGCACGCCGGAAGAGGTTGCGGCGGTGATCGCCTTCCTGCTGTCGCCCGCGGCGGGCTACATCACCGGCCAGTGCCTGCATGTGGACGGCGGACTGACGCTGTAAGGTCCGTCCTGCGCCAGTGATGCTGCGCCGTGACGGAAACGCCTGGTCCCGTCGTAGCGTTGGCAGGCAGGCATCTGGGAACGCGGACATGGTCATCTGGAGTGGGTGGGGCATCCTGGTGGTGGTGATCGCCGTCGTGGTCGGCGGGTCCGTCACCGCGGCGGCAACTATGCTCCTGACCGCCGCCGGCCTTGGAAGCCTGGCAGGGCTTGGCTTTGCGGCGGGGCTGCTTGCCGCCGCTGCGGCCAACTGGTGGGCGGGCCGGCGGCTGAACGGCGGACCGGGCCGGGTTCTGCTGGACCAGGCGGCCGGCCGGACCGTGGTGCTGCGCCGGACCCACAGCCTGTTCTTCATCCCGATGCAGTGGTGGTCCGTGCCGCTTGCCGCCGCGGGGCTGATCGCGTTGCTGGCCAGCGTCCTCAATCCGGGCGGGCCTGGTGCCGGCCCGGCGCCGGCAACGGGTGAAAGGCCGACGCGGACGCTTTGACCGTTCCGCACCACCGCAGTAACGAGGCGGGCCACGCAAAGGTGCCCCGATGGCTGACCCAGTGCCTACCCGGCGCCCGCCGGTGCCGCCCTTCACGGCCGGGACCGCGGCTCAGAAGGCCCGCATGGCGGAGGACGCCTGGAACACCTGCGACCCCGCCCGGGTCGCGTCGGCCTACACCTTGGACAGCCGATGGAGGAACCGGTCCGAGTTCTTCCAGGGGCGTGAGGCCATCCAGGCATTCCTGCGGCGCAAGTGGGCGAAGGAACAGGGATACCGGCTCATCAAGGAGGTCTGGGCCTTCACGGACAATCGCATCGCGGTGCGCTTCGCTTATGAGTGGCACGACGACGCGGGCGCTTGGTGCCGCAGCCACGGCAACGAGCAGTGGGAGTTCGACGAGGACGGCCTGATGCGCCGGCGGGAGGCCAGCATCAACGACGTGCCGATCACGGAGGCCGGGCGGCTGTTCCGCTGGCCGTCCGGCCCGCGCCCGGCAGATCATCCGGGGCTGTCGGAACTGGGCCTGTAGCGGCGCACGGCTGCGTCGGGGCGCGGCAGCCGCCTTGCCGGCCTGTCCTGGGATAGGGTAGCCCTGCTGGATCAAACCGCAGGGACCCCGATGCCAGTCAAGGATGTGAAGAAAGTCGTGCTCGCCTACTCCGGCGGCCTAGACACCAGCGTGATCCTGCGCTGGCTGCAGACCAACTACGGGTGCGAGGTCGTGACCTTCACCGCCGACCTGGGCCAGGGCGAAGAGCTGGAACCCGCCCGCAAGAAGGCCGAGATGTTCGGCGTCAAGGAAATCTTCGTGGATGACCTGCGCGAGACCTTCGTCCGCGACTTCGTCTTCCCGATGTTCCGCGCCAATACGATATACGAGGGCCAGTACTTGCTGGGCACCAGCATCGCCCGGCCCCTGATCGCCCAGCGGCAGATCGAGATCGCCGAACAGGTCGGGGCCGATGCCGTGGCGCATGGCGCCACCGGCAAGGGCAACGACCAAGTGCGGTTCGAGATCGCCTACTACGCCCTGAAGCCCGACATCAAGGTGATCGCCCCCTGGCGCGAATGGAACTTGACCAGCCGCACCCGGTTGCTGGAGTTCGCCGAGCAGAACCAAATCCCCGTCACCAAGGACAAGCGCGGCGAGGCGCCGTTCAGCGTGGACGCCAACCTTCTGCACAGCAGCAGCGAGGGCAAGGTGCTGGAGGACCCGGCGGAGGAGGCACCCGAATTCGTCTATCAGCGCACCATCCGGCCCGAGGACGCGCCGGATCAGGCAACCGTCATCAGCGTGGATTTCCAGCAGGGCGACCCGACGCACATAGATGGCATGGCGCTGTCTCCCGCCGCCTTGCTGACGCGGCTGAACGAGTTGGGCCGGGCCAACGGCATCGGACGGTTGGACCTGGTTGAAAACCGCTTCGTGGGCATGAAGTCCCGCGGCGTCTATGAAACACCTGGCGGCACCATCCTGCTGGCGGCGCACCGCGGGATCGAAAGCATCACGCTGGACCGGGAGGCCGCACACCTCAAGGACAACCTGATGCCGGGCTATGCCGAGCTGATCTACAATGGGTTCTGGTTCAGCCCGGAACGGCGGATGCTGCAAGCGGCAATAGACGAAAGTCAGCGCAGCGTCAGCGGGCGAGTACGGCTGAAATTGTATAAAGGCAACGTATCAGTGATCGGGCGGGAAAGCCCGAACAGCCTTTATTCAATGAAGGTCGTGACATTCGAGGACGACCAGGGCGCCTACGACCAAGTGGATGCCGGCGGCTTCATCAAGCTGCAGGCGCTGCGACTGCGTCTGGGCGCGATGGCGGGACGCCGGGGCGGCGCGTTGTAGCGCCGCCCCTGTCGGCCTAGTTCTGCTGGCCGTTCTGCATTGCGCGGATACGGGCCTCATCGCGGCGGCGCACGACCGTGCCAGTAACGCAACCCGCGAGCGCGCCCAGCACGCCGTGGCCTGCAAGGTGTCCGCCCGCGGCACCCACGGCACCGTAGCGGAGGCAGCCGCCACCGGGCTTGGGCAGCTCGCCCGTGGCCTGCTGCTGCTGGGTCTGCGAATAGCGGTCGTCACGCGTGGCACGGCTGCGGGTGTCTGGCATGGGCTGTATCTGGTCGCCCTGGAAGCTGAACCCCTGATCCGCCGTCGGCGGCGGACCTTGGTAGCGATAGCTTTGCGCGTTGGCCGCGGTGACAGTGAGGCAAAGCGCGGCGGCGGTGGCGAGCAACTTGGTCATGGTGCAGTCCTCCATTGGGTTAGCAACGAATGGCAGGGCACTGGGTTGCATGGGGGTCTTACATTCGACGGTGACCTGCTTCCTCTCCCAAAGAGAGAGGGAGCAGCAGATGGCACCTAGAACCCCAAGATCGCCTTGGCGACGATGTTGCGCTGTATCTCGTTCGATCCGCCGTAGATCGAGATCTTGCGCCAGTTAAAGTAGGTCGGCGCGGCTTCGGCGGCGTAGTCCGGGCCGACCGGCGGCGCGTTGCTGCCGTCCTCGTGGTCGTCGTACGGCAGGATGTAGGGGCCGACCACGTCCATCAGCAGCTCGGTCGTGGCCTGCTGCAGCTCTGACCCCTTCAGCTTCAGGATGGAGCTGGCCGGGTTGGGCTTGCCGCGCTCCCGCTTGCGCTCATCGGCGACGACGCGGAGCTGGGTCATCTCCAGCGCCTTCAGCTCGACCTCGACGGCGGCCAGCTTCTCGCGGAAGTGCGGCTCGTCCAGCATGGCGGTGTCGCCCACGCGCTCCAGCTTGGCCAACTGCTTGATGCGGCGGATGCGCGCCTTGCTGACGCCGACGCGGGCGATGCCGGTGCGCTCGTTGCCCAGCAGGAACTTGGCGTAGTCCCAGCCCTTGTTCTCCTCGCCGACCAGGTTCTCGACGGGGACGCGCACGTCGTCGAACCAGACCTCGTTGACCTCGACGCCGCCGTCAATCGTCTGGATCGGACGGACGGTGATGCCCGGCGTCTTCATGTCTATCAGAATGAAGCTGATGCCCATCTGCTTCTTGGCGGACTTGTCGGTGCGGGCCAGGCAGAAGATCCAGTCGGCGTATTGGCCGAGCGTCGTCCAGGTCTTCTGGCCGTTCACGACGTAGTGGCCGCCGTCCCGCACCGCAGTGGTGCCCAGGCTGGCCAGGTCCGACCCGGCGCCGGGTTCGCTGAAGCCCTGGCACCACCAGATGTCCAGGTTGGCGGTGGCGGGCAGGAACTGCTGCTTCTGCGCCTCCGACCCGAATTGGGCGATGACCGGACCGACCATGTTGGCGTTGAAGCCCAGCGGCGGCGGCACGCAGGCCTGCTGCATCTCGTCCTGGTAGATGTACATCTGGATGGGTGTCCAATCCTGGCCGCCCCACGCCTTGGGCCAGTGCGGCACGGCCAGGCCGGCAGCGTTCAGGATGCGCTGTGCCGCCACTTGGTCATCGCGCGAGACGTGTTCGCCGCGCTGCACCTCGTCACGGATGCGCTGCGGGATTTGCGTGGTGAAGAATTCGCGCATCTCGGCACGGAAGGCGGTTTCCTCGGGGGTGAAGCTCAGGTCCATGATGGGTCCTCCGTCTTCGTTTCTATTGCTGCCACATCTTGCCTGCTTGGTACGCCGGGCAATCTGGCAGACGCACGATGGCCAAGAACCTAGCGGGATCGCGCTGGCCACCCCTGGATTGCCGCGTCGCTATGTCCTTCGCAATGACGTCCGTCACGCCAACTCGAACAGTCCGGCGGCGCCCTGGCCACCGCCGATGCACATGGTGACGACAACGCGCTTGGCACCCCGGCGCCGGCCCTCGATCAGCGCATGGCCCGTCATCCGCGCGCCGCTCATGCCGTAGGGATGCCCGACCGAGATCGCGCCGCCGTCCACGTTCAAGCGGTCGTGCGGGATGCCCAGCTTGTCGCGGCAGTAAAGCACCTGGCTGGCGAAGGCCTCGTTCAGCTCCCACAGGTCTATGTCGTCCACGGTCAGTCCGTGCCGGGCCAGCAGGCGGGGAACGGCGAAGACAGGGCCGATGCCCATCTCGTCCGGATCGCAGCCAGCGACGGCCAGGCCGCGGAACACGCCCATCGGCGTCAGGCCGCGGCGGGCGGCCTCACGGTCCGACATCACGACGCAGGCGCTGGCGCCATCCGACAACTGGCTGGCGTTGCCGGCGGTGATGAACTGGCCCTCGCCGCGGACGGGCTTCAGCTTGGCCAGACCTTCCAGGGTCGTCTCGGGGCGGTTGCCCTCGTCCTGGCGCAGCGTCACCTCCTCGTGCCGGACCTCGCCGGTTGCCTTGTCGGTCACGGCCATGACGGAGGCCAGCGGCACGATCTCATCGCCGAAGCGCCCGGCCTGCTGGGCGGCGGCGGTGCGGCGCTGGCTTTCCAGCGCATACTCGTCCTGCGCTTCGCGGCTGATGCCGTAGCGGGCGGCAACGATGTCTGCCGTCTCGATCATCGGCATGTAGATGGCGGGTTCATGGTCCTCCAGCCAGGCGTCACGATACATATGCCGGTTGAGCGTGGTCTGGACCAAGCTGATGTTCTCCAGGCCGCCTGCGACCGCGACGGGCACGCCGTCGCACACCACGCGGTTGGCGGCGATGGCGATGGCCTGCAGGCCGCTGGAGCAGAAGCGGTTGACCGTCATGGCCGCGGTGCCGTTGGACAGGCCGGCGCGCAGCGCGGCCTGCCGGGCGATGTTGCCGCCGGTCGCGCCCTCCGGGTTGGCGCAGCCCAGCACGACCTCCTCCACCTCCCCTGGTTCCAAGCCGGCGCGCTGCACCGCGTGCTGGACGGCGTGGCCGCCCATCTCGGCGCCGTGGGTCATGTTAAAGGCGCCGCGCATGGCGCGTCCGATGGGCGTGCGGGCGGTGGATACGATGACGGCCTCAACCAAAGGTTTTCTCCTGAATGCTGCGCGACTCAAGCCCGCGCTCTACGCGGCCGAGGCGGATGTCGTGGTGGTCCAAACGGGATTGGAGGCTGGCGACCGTGACCAGGCTGTATGCGATATCCAGCTCAAGCGCTGACAGGCGGGGGCGCATGGTGTTCATCTCGCGGGCAAGCCCGTCCACCTTGGTTTCCATGCGGCCAAGAGTGATGCCAGGCCGCGGGACCCGGCTCTGAAAGCCGTTGGTGTCCGCAGTCGTCCCGGCGGCATGCGTGCCCACGGCGGCCACGTCGGCGCGCATGGTGCCCAGGTCGTCCCGCACTCCATCCATGTCCGCACGTGGCGCATCCAGGCTAGACCGCAACGTGGCCAAGGCTGCAAATACCGTCTTCTCGGACCGGCTGCTCATCCGCCCCCTCCTGCCCCGGCCCGGCCTGCTTCCGCCGCAACCAGATCCCGCTTTGCCAGTTTCCCTACAGGCGTGTGGGGCAGGGCATCGCGCACCTCAAGGCTGGTGGGCAGCTCGTGCCGGCCCAGCTTGTCCGCCAGAAAGTCCCGCAGCGCATCCAGCGTCAGGGGCGGCGCTCCGGCGCGCAGGGTCACGAACGCCTTGGCTGCCTGCCCGCGGCGGGGGTCGGGAACGCCGATCACCGCGGCCTCCCGCACGTCGGGATGCTCGTGGATCGCGTCCTCGATGCTGCGGGGATAGACGTTGAAACCGCCGCTGATGATCATGTCCTTCTTGCGGTCCACGATGGTGAACACGCCTGCCGCGTCCATGCGGCCCACGTCCCCGGTCAGGAGCCAGTCGCCGATGAACGCCGCCTCCGTCTCGTCCGGACGGCGCCAGTAGCCCGGCGTGACATTGGGGCCGCGGATGCGAAGCTCGCCGACCTCCCCGGGCGGCAGCGCCAGGCCGGGGTCGTCCAGGGCCACCACGTCCATTTCGATCCCCGGCAGCGGCACGCCGATCTCGCCGGGCGACTGCGGGCGGTCCGGCAGCAGGTTGGTGCCGGCGGGCGACGTTTCCGTCATGCCCCAGCCGCCGGCCAGGTGCAGCCCGGTCAGCGCCGTGAAGCGCGCGCCCACGTCCGGCGGCAGCGCCGCGCCGCCGGAGGAGGCGACCTTGAGGGAGGACAGGTTCCGCCCCTCCACGCCGGGATGGCCGGTCAGGGCGATCCACATGGTGGGGACGCCGTAGAAGTGGGTGCAGCCCCGGTGCTCGATGTCGTCCAGCGCCACTCCTGCGTCGAAGCGGGGGCGGATCATCAGCTCGGTGCCGTTGTCCAGGGAGCGCAGCAGCACGGCTGTCAGGGCGTAGATGTGGAACAGCGGCAGCACGCACATGATGCGGTCGGTGGGAACGTAGCCGCGGCCGATGCCGTTGCCCCAGGCGTTGTAGATGCCAACGGCCGCGGTCAGGTTGGCATGGGTCAGCATGGCCGCGCGCGGGGCGCCGGTGGTGCCGCCGGTGTATTGCAGCACGGCGATGTCGGCGGGTTCGGGGGCCGGCCACTCCAGGTCGGGGCCGTCCAGGTCGCGCAGGGTGCGGGCGCCGGGGGGCACGGCGGCGTCGTGGCCGCCGGGTCCCCAGTCCGCGTCCTCGGCCACGATCAGGCGGTCCAGGGCGCCGGCGGCGCGGGCTGCTAGGGCTTGCGGCAGCACGCCGGGCAGGTTGGCCGCGATCAGGGTGCGGGCGCCGCTGTCGGCCAGCTTGCGCTGGATGACGCGGGCCGGGTCCAGCGGGGACAGGTGGACGACGCGCCCGCCGGCCCGCAGGACCGCGAAGAAGGCGACGGGGTGGGCGGGAGAGTTGGGGATCAGCAGCGCCACGGCGTCGCCGGGCAGGATGCCGAGGGCGGCCAGGCCGCGGGCAAGCCGGTCCACGCGGGCGCCCAGCTCGGCGAACGTCATGCGCTGGCCGCGGAACTCCAGCGCGGGGCGGCCGGCGTATTGGGCCACGGCGCGCTCCAGCAGGGCCGGCAGCGTTCCGGTCGGGATCGGCGCATCCCAGCGCAGGCCGGGGGGGTAGCTGGCCTCCCAGGGGTGGGGGCGGATTGTCATGCTGCTCCCTCCCCCTCCGGGAGAGGGTTGGAATGAGGGAAGCCGCGCGGAGCCGGCTCTGGTCCGGTGTGGGCAAGGCCTTGCCGCATCTTGGCGCGGCGCTTGCGGTTTCCCTCACCCCGGCCTTGGTACGCTTCGCGGCCCAAGCCCGGGGGAAGAGGGAGAAGAGCAGCCCTCACGCCGCCTTCTTCCCTGCGTCCAGGAAGTCCTGCCCGGCATCCGCCAGCCGCGCCAGCAACGGTGCGGGCCGCAGGCTCTCGTCGCCCGTCGCGGCGTGGAACTCCTGCAGCCGGTTCCGGATGCGCCCCAGCCCCACCAGGTCGGCGTGGAACATCGGCCCGCCGCGCCAGGCCGGCCAGTTGTAGCCGTGCAGCCAGATGGCATCTATGTCGCCCGGACGGGCCGCGATCCCTTCGTCCAGGATGCGCGCGCCCTCGTTGATCATCGGATAGACCAGCCGCTCCGTGATCTCCTCCGCACCGATGGCCCGGCGCGTGATGCCCAGCTTGGCGCTTTCGGCTGATATGATCGCATCCACCTCCGGGTCCGGCGTCGCGGCACGGCCCTCATACAGGTAGTAGCCCCGCCCGGTCTTCTGCCCGAACCGCCCGGCGTCGCACAGCGCGTCGGCCACTGGGGCGCGCTTGTTGAAGGCGCGGCGTATCCGCATCCCGATGTCCAGCCCAGCCAGGTCCGACATGGCGAACGGACCCATGCGGAACCCGAAGGCCACCAGCGCCGCATCCACCTCGGACGGCGATGCGCCGTCCAGCAGCAGGCGTTCGGCAGCGTCCGTGCGCCGGGCCAGCATCCGGTTGCCGACGAATCCGAAGCAGTTGCCGACCACCACGCCCACCTTGCCCAGCCGCTTGCCGATCTCGGCGGCCGTCGCGATCACGTCGGGACTGGTGGCCCGGCCGCGCACGGTTTCCAACAGCTTCATCACGTTGGCCGGGCTGAAGAAGTGCATCCCCAGCACGTCGCCGGGGCGGGAGGTCGCGGCGGCGATCTCATCTATGTCGAGGTAGCTGGTGTTGGTCGCCAGCACGGCGCCGGGCTTGGCGATGCGGTCCAGCTCGGCGAAGACCTGCGTTTTGACGCCCATCTCCTCGAACACAGCCTCCACCACGATGTCGGCGTCGGCGGCGCCCTGCAGGCCCAACTGGCCACGGATCAGGTGGCGGCGCTCGTCGGCCTGAGCCTGGGTGATGCTGCCGCGCTTGGCGCTGGTGGCATACAGCTCGGCGATGCGGGCCAGGCCGCGGTCCAGCGCCGCCTGCTCCGTCTCGATCACCGTCACAGGGATGCCGGCGTTGGCGAAGCACATGGCAATGCCGCCGCCCATCGTGCCCGCGCCGACCACGGCGGCGCGGGTCACGGGCCGGGCTTGGGTGCCCGGCGGCAGCGGCGCCTTCTGCGCCTCCCGCTCGGCAAAGAAGGCGTGGCGCTGGGCGCGGCTCTCGTCGCCGGTCACAAGCTGCTCGAACAAGCGGCGCTCCGCCGCCGCGCCCTCGTCGAAGGGGAGGGTCACGGCGTTGCGGATGCTTTCGACGCAGGCGCGCGGGGCTTGGGCGCCGGATGCCTTCAGCAGGGGGGCTGCCAAGCGGTCCAGCAGGCCGGGGTCGGCGCGGGCGGGTTCTAGCTTGTCCTCCCGGTCCCGCACCCGGCGGCGGTCCGTGACGGTGCGGGCATACGCCACCGCCGCGCCGGGATAGGGGCCGTCCAGCAGGGCGTCCACCAAGCCCATGCCGTGCGCGTCCTGGGCGGATACCGGCGTGCCTGTCACGATCATGGACAGCGCCTTCTCCACGCCCACCACCCGCGGCAGGCGCTGGGTGCCGCCTGCGCCGGGCAGCAGGCCGAGCTTCACTTCCGGCAGGCCCATCTTGGCGCCGGGCCAGGCGGCGCGGGCGTGGCAGCCCAGGGCCAGCTCCAGCCCGCCGCCCAGCGCCACGCCCTGCATGGCCGCGATGACCGGCACCGGCATGTCTTCGACCGCCGTGATGACCTGGCGCAGGTTGGGGTCCTGCATCGCGCGCCCGAACTCGGTGATGTCGGCGCCGCCGCTGAACGCGCGGGCGGTGCCGGCCAGGACGATGGCTTTGAGCGAGCCATCCCCGCGCAGGGCGTTCAGCGCATCCATCAGGCCCTGCCGGAGGGCCAGGCCCAGTGCGTTGACGGGCGGGTTGTTCATGGTGACGACGGCCACGTCGCCGTCGCGCTCCATCGTCACAGGACTGTATGTTGCCATGTCTAAACCTCCAACCATTCGCGCCGCACCGCGGCGTTGCCGGCCAGGCTGGCCGGCGTGCCCTCGAACACGATCTCGCCGTGCCCCATCACATACAGGCGCCCGCTGATGGCGAGCGCGATGTCCAGTTTCTGTTCCACCAGCAAGATGGTGGTGCCGCGGGCGGCGACGGCCTGCAGCAACTCGCGCACGCGCTGGACCATCATGGGGGCCAGGCCCTCGGTGGGTTCGTCCACCATCAGCAGCGTCGGGTTGCCCATGAGGGTGCGGCAGATGGCGAGCATCTGCTGCTCCCCCCCGGACAGCGCACCGGCTGGCGCGGCGGCGCGCTCCTGCAAGCGGGGGAACAGGTCGTAGGCGTCGGCCAGCGTGAAGGCACCGCCAGGGCCGGGCTTCTCGCCCAGGATGAGGTTCTGCGCCGTGGTCAGGTCCGGGAAGATCGAGCGGTCCTCGGCGACGTAGCCCAGGCCGAGGCGGGCGACGCGGTGCGGCGGCAGACGGCTGATCTCGGTCGTGCCGAAGCGGATTTCGCCCTCGCGGACCACGCCGCCCATGATGGCCTTCAAGGTCGTGCTGCGCCCGGCGCCGTTGCGGCCCAAGAGCGCGACGATCTCGCCCCTGCCGACCTCCATGTTGACGCCGCGCAGGACCTGGCTCTTGCCGTACCAGGCCTGCAGGTTGCGTACGCTCAGCATGGACGGGGTGGCCCGGCTCCCTCTCCCTCCGGGAGAGGATTGGGGTGAGGGAGGATACGCAGAGCGCCGCTGCCTGAGTCGGGACGGTCCGCGTGCAGGTGAGCGCCGCGCTGGCGGCTTCCCTCACCCCGGCCCTCTTCCGGAGGGAGGAGGAGAAGCAAGCACGGCTCCTTCACGTCAGCGTCTCCGCCGCCGCGCCCAGGTAGGCCGTCCGGACCGCCGCATTGCCGCGGACCTCGTCGGGCAGGCCGGACGCGATCACGCGGCCTTCCGCCAGCACGGAGATGCGGTCGGCCAGGCCGAACACGACGCCCAGGTCGTGCTCGATCACCAGCAGCGTCCGGCCCTCGGTCACCCGGCGGATCAGCGTCACGGCGCGCTCCGTCTCCGCCCGGCTCATGCCCGCGGTCGGCTCGTCCAGCAGGATTGTGTGCGCGCCGCCGGCCACGGTCACGCCAATCTCCAGCGCGCGCTGCTCGGCATAGGCGAGGTTGCCGGCCAAGGCGTTGCGCCGCCGCTCCAGGCCCAGACCGTGCAGCAGCTCCTCCGCGCGCTGGCGCAGCGGGGCGTAGCCGTCCAGCCGGCGCCAGAACGCCAGGCCGCAGCCGCCGGTCCGCATGGCGGCGGCGCGCAGGTTCTCGAACACCGACAGCTTGGGAAACAGGCTCGTCACCTGGAAGCTGCGCGCCAGGCCGCGGTTGAAGATCGCGTGCGGCGGCAGGCCGGTGATGTCGGCGCCATCCAGCAGCACCTGCCCGGCATCCGCCCGCAGCCGCCCGCTGATGAGGTGGAACAGCGTGGACTTGCCCGCGCCGTTGGGGCCGATCACCGCGTGGCGCTCGCCCTTGGCAACGGATAGCTCGACACCCTGGATGATCCGCGTCGGCCCGAACGCCTTGTGCAGGCCGGTGACGAGCAGGGCCGTCATGGCGCCGCCGCGGCAGCAGCGGCCTCCTGCCAGGCCGCCCGCGCATGGGGCGCCGTCCAGCGCAGCAGCAGCGCCCCGGCCCCCAGCAGGGCCAAGGCCAGCAGCCAGGGCAACGTGCTGCCAGGGTCCACCGGCAGGCCGAACACGGGGCGCGGGCTGGCGCCGTTGCGGACGGCTTGCAGCCGGAACGCCAATTCGGCCAGGCCGACGGTCCCGGCCAGCGCCAGTGCCAGGCCGGGCAGGCAAGCCAGGTAGGGCAGGGCCAGCCGGCCCAGCCGCCCCGCCCGCACCAGGGGCGCATGGGCCAGGATGATCCCGGACAGCCCGCCCGGCGCCCACACCACCATGCCGACGAACAGCAGGCCGCTGTAGAGTTGCCAGGCGTCCGTCACGGTGCTCAGCGCCACCGCCAGGAACGTCACCAGCACGGCCCCCAGCACTGGCCCCCAGAAGGTGCCGATGCCGCCGATGAAGGTCATCAGCAGCACGCTGCTGGACTCCTCCGCCCCCAGCTTGCCGGCGGTGATGATCTCGTCGTTCAGCGCCGCCAGGCCGCCGGCCACGCCCGCGAACACGCCGCTGAGGATGAACACCAGCCAGCGGATGCGCGCGGGGTCGTAGCCCAGGAAGCCCACGCGTTCCGCATTGTCGCGCACCGCGTTGGCCAGGCGGCCCAGGGGCGTGCGGGTATATAGCCACATCAGCAGCGCGCACCCCAGCGCCCAGCCGGCAATCAGGTGATAGGCCTGCAGCTGCGTCCCGAAGTCGTAGCCGAACACCCGCGGCCCGGCGGAGCGGTCGCCGGACAGCCCTTCCTCCCCGCCGAAGGCGCCGGGCAGCAGCAGCACGACGGCCACCACCATCTCCGCCACGCCCAGGGTTATCATCGCGAATGCCGTCCCGGCCCGGCGCGTGGCGATCCAACCGGCGGCGACCGCGGCCAGCCCGCCCCCTGCTGCGCCCGCCAGCGGCAGCAAGGGCAAGGGCAGCCACCAGCCGGCGTCCGCCAACTTCATAGCGTGCATGGCCAGGAAGCCGCCCAGGCCAAGGAACACGGCATGGCCGAAGTCCAGCATCCCTCCCTGCCCCAGCAGCATGTTGAACGACAGCGCGAACACGATGGCGATGCCCATGCGGCAAAGCAGCGACAGGCCGAACCCGCCGGGCACGACGTGCGGCAGCACGAGCGCCAGCGCCGCCGCCGCCACCCAGGGCAGCATGGCCCGCAGTGCCCCGCTGCCCCGGGGTTGTGCAGCGAGGGTTTGCGCCGGGGCCAGCATCAGGCGGACCTCGTGCCCATCAGCCCGCGCGGGCGCACGGCCAGGACCAGCACGAGCAGCAGGTACGGCACGACGGGCGCCACGCGTGCGATGCTGATGCTCCAAAGGTCGGTCATCACGCCCGGGACCGCCAGGCCCATGCGCCCCAGCGCCGCACCGACCGTCAGGTCCAGGCTGATGCTGCCGACTTGGACGAAGCCGATCAGCAGGGAGGCGATCAGGGCGCCCCAGATGGACCCCAAGCCGCCCATCACCACGACCGCGAACACGATGGCTCCCAGCGACCGCGCCATGCCCGGCTCGGTGGTGTAGGCGTTGCCTGCAATGACGCCCGCCAGCCCGGCCAGGGCGCAGCCGGCGCCGAACACCAGGGTGAACACCTTGGGCACGTCATGCCCCAGCATCCCCACCATGTCCGGGTGCGTCAACGCCGCGCGCACAACCAGGCCCAACCGGGTCCGCGCCAGGGCCAGGAACAGCGCCAGGAACATGGCGATGGCGACGCCCATCATGAACAGGCGGTAGGCCGGGTAGGCGTTGCCGCCGACCTGGAACAGGGCGAAGTCCAGTTCCGCCGGCACGCGGTAGGGCACGGGGTTGCGGCCCCAGATCAGCGGCACGACCTCCCCGATGATGAAGGCAAGGCCGAAGGTGAACAGCAGCTCGGCGACGTGGCCGTGCTTGTGGACGGTGCGCAGGCCGTAGCGCTCGACGATTGCGCCCAGCACGCCGACCAGCACGGGCACGATGACCAGCGCGGGCCAGAAGCCCAGCCGGACGCTGACGGTGTAGGCCAGGAACGCGCCGAGCATGTAGAAGCTGGCGTGCGCCAGGTTCAGCACGCCCATCATGCCGAAGATGAGCGTCAGGCCCACGGACAGCATGAACAGCAGCAGGCCGTAGACCAGCGAGTTCAGGACGATGAGGGCGGCCTGCTCCATGTCAGGAGGTTCCGCGCGATGCGTCCCTCTCCCTCCGGGAGAGGGTTGGGGTGAGGGAGAGGCCGCACGGACCAAGCTTGGCTGGCCGGGAGCCTGGTGCTGCGCTTCCGTCGCCCAGCTGGGCGCTTGCCGCCTCCCTCACCCTGGCCCTCTCCCGGAGGGAGAGGGAGAAGGAAGGCACCCTTGCCATCCGCATCCGTCCTACGACGGCGGGGACATCTTGCAGGTCGTCGGCAGCCGCTGCGCCTCCGCCTCGATCCGGGCGACGGTCTTGAAGCCCATCTTGTTGTCCGGGAAAGTGTTGGGCATCCCCGGCTCCAACACCGACACGAACATGGGCGTGAGAAGCTGGTGGTTGTCCGGGCGCATGGTCACGTCGCCCAGCGGGGTATGCTGGACCATGGTGGACAGCACCTGGCCGACCTTCGCCGGGTCGCTGCTGTCGGCCTGCTTCATGGCGGCGGCCAGCATGTCAATCTCATTGACCACGCGCCAGTAGAAGAACTTCTGGTTGTACTTCGCCTCGAACGCCTGGGCCATCGTCTCGATCTCGGGCGCGCCCACGTTGGCGTGCCACTCGCTGATCTGCGCGTAGCCGCGCCCGCCGGTGCCTGCCCCGGCGATCACCTCGGACGACCCCATGTAATAGGTGAAGAACGTGCCCTTGAAGCCGGCGTCCTGCGCGGCCTTCGCCAGCAACGCCAGGTCGGCGCCCCAGTTGCCCGTCACCACCGCGTCCGCCCCCGCCGCCTGGAACTTCTGGATGTAGGGCGTGAAGTCCTTCACCTTGCCCAGCGGCACCCGTTCCGCCCCCACCACCTGCAGGTCCGGGCGGCGGTTGGCCAGCATCTGCTGCGCCGCCTTTTCCACCGACTGGCCGAAGCTGTAGTCGGGATTGAAGATGTAGACCTTCTTCACGCTGGCCTGGGCGACCAGGTAGTCGGTCAGCGCGCGCATCTTCATGTCCACGTCCGCGTCGAAGCGGAAGTGCCACCAGGTGCACTTGTCGTTGGTCAGGCCGGGGTCCACGGCAGCATAGTTCAGGAACATGACGGCCTGGTTGGGCGCGCGGCGGTTGTTCTTGGCGATGGCGTCGGACAGCGCGAAGGCGACGGCGCTGCCGTTGCCCTGCGTCACGTAGTGGATGCCGTCGTCCACGGCCTTGCGGAGCAGGGTCAGCGACTTCTCGGGGCTGACCTCGTTGTCCATCGCCACCAGCTCCAGCCGGCGGCCCGGCCCTGCGGCCTGCGCGGCGTTCACGCGGTCTATGGCGAAGCGGAAGTGCTGCTCCCCCAACTGGCCCGTCGCGGCGAGCGAGCCGCTGAGCGGGTCTATGTAGGCGATGCGCACGACCTCGTCGGCGCGTGCGGCGCCGGGCAGGGCGGCGAGCATGGGCGCGAGCAGGGCAGCGGCGGCAATCCGTGTCAGCATGGTGCGTTCCCCTTGGCGGCACCCTCGTTGCGGGGGCCGGCGTTGTTGGGCCTACCCTCCCCCGCGGGGAAGGGGCGCGTCAACGGGCATTCGAGGCTGTCCAGTGAAAGGCTAGCGGTTGCCGCTCAGATCACCCGCCTCGAACGGAGTAGGCAGATTGCATCAGCCCCTCCTGCTTGGTTGTACCTGACCGACGCGCGGCTAACTGCGGTATGAGTTGGGTGGCTGCTTTGACACGAGACGCCTCTGTTGCTCCTCGACGCTTACCCAGTCAGGACAGAGCGTAACTTCGTGCTCAGGACGCCGCTCCCATTGTCGTCCCAGGGATGTCGTTGGTCTTGACCAGTATTGGAGCACCCGCAGCGCCATGCTGCTTATGGAGGCGTTGGGGCAGTTCACGTTTGGCGGATCGCCGTAGTCGATTGTGTTGTCAGCTATGCCTGACTTGAGCGCGGGATACTGTCCCGACATAGCGACGATAAACGGTATGTGGCACACTTGGCATCCGACGTGAAGCAACGCCGCCTCGTCCGCATAGATGTTCGCAAGATAGTGCGGGTGGAATTCGCAGTAACGCGGCACGGCGTTTTCGTCGAACCACAAGGGCGGTCCAAGCTTCGACATTATGTCGTTGTAGCACACGAACATGCCCATCAACTCCGACTACAAGCCAGTCAAGATGGGCCAGATGAAACCTGTTAATCAACCAGCGTGACCAGCTCCGAATACCTCACCAACACCGCATCAGCCGTCAGCAACCGCATCGGCCCGACAATCGCCTGCGCGATCAGCAAACGGTCGAACGGGTCGGTGTGATGCAGCGGCAGGTCGGCGGCGCCCGCCGCCGCCGCGGCGTCAACCGGAAGCTCGGCAAAGCCAACGGCGCGCGCATTGCGGGCAACGGCTTCCGGGCGGGCCTTGAAGTCCTCGCGGACAAGGGGGGCCTTGATGGCGATCTCCCATATGCTCGCGGCGCTGAACATGACCTCGTTGTCGCTGCTTTTGATCAGGGCCTGCGTCTGCTGGCCCAGCCGGGCTGGCGTCAGCAGCACCCAAAGGAGGATGTGCGTGTCGAGCAGGAACCTCATCAGCGCCCTTCGAACAGGGCCAGCACGTCATCCGGAAGCGGCGCGTCGAAGTCGTCCGGGATCGTGAACTGACCGGCCATGGTGCCAAGCACCCGGTCAGGCTTCTTGGCCGGCTTCAACGGCACCAGCCGGGCCACGGGAACGCCCGCGCGCGCAATGATGATCTCCTCTCCAGCAGCGGCAGCGTCCACTAAGCGGGACAGGTGCGTCTTGGCAGCGTGAATGTTGACGGTTTGCATGGCGCACTCCTCAGCGGACTAACCCTCAACCAACTTACGCCAGACTTCACCTGCAAGCAAAGCGTTCCGACGCCGCCCCTTATCCCGCCGCGAACCCGAACTGGCTGTGCAGCCGGGCCAGCGCGTCCGCCGGCAGGCGCAGCCGGGCCGCGAGGTAGCCGAGGTAGGCCCGCCCGACCTCTCCGTGCTTGTCTGCCGCCGCCAGCGACGCCGCATAGAACAGCGACGCCACGTGCGGGTCGCGCACCTGGCGCAGCAGGCCCTCCAGCGGCGCCGGGTGCTGCAGCGCATCGGCAACGAAGCCCTGCGCCTCCGTTTGCAGGCCGAAGGTCGCCAGGGCCGCGCGCAGCCCGCGCTCCCCGGCCTCCCCGATCGGCCCGGCCGCGCCCACGGCAGCCACCATCGCCCGGATCAGCAACTCGGTCTGCGGCGTGTCCAGGTGGCCGAAGGCGGTCGGCGGCGGGCCGAGCTTCTGCTGGCGGTTGCGCAGGTGGCTGAACACCACCTTGGCCGCCAGCACGTCCAACGGCGCATCGGCCAGGCGCGGCGCCGCCCTGGGTGCCGGAACCGGCATTTGCGGGCCGCCCGGCATTCGCAGCCCGAGGCGGCGCAGCAGGGGCCGCAGGCCAGCCAGCAAACCAGCCCAGGTCACGGCTGCACCGGGTGGAGCGGCCAGACCAGCAGCAGCAGCCCCACCGCGAACACCAGCAGGGTCAGCGGCAGCCCGACGCGCCAGCTTCCAGCCCCGCCGCCCCAGCCTTGCGCCGCCGGCAGCGGCAGCGGCAGCGCGCGGGACAGCATGTTGCACGATGCCCCCAGCGCGACCGCCATCAGGAACGGGTCCAGGGCAGCACCCATCCGCCCGGCCAGCGCCGCCGCGACCGGCCCCAGCATCAGGGCGGCCGCCACCCCGCCCACCACCGGCGCGGCGGCCAACGACGCCGCCAGCAGCAGCGCCACCCCGGCAGCCGCATGCCCGCTCAGCAGCCCGGCCAGCCCATCCGCCGCCGCCGCCGCCAGACCCGTCGTGCCCAGCGCCGCCGACACCGGCAGCAGCGCCCCGGCCATCACCAGCACGGACCAGTCCACGCTGGCATACAGCTCGTTCAGGCTCAGCACCCGCAGCAGCACCAGCAGCACCGCCGCGCCGAGCAGCGCCGCGACCAGGGGCAGGACGCCCATGGCCGCCAGCGCCAGCGCAGCCAGCAGCAGCAGGCCCGGCGCCAGCGTCTGCTGCCGCCGGCCCAGCCGCAGCCGGCGCTCGGCCAGCAGCAGGCAGCCGAACTCGGCCAGCACCGGCGGCAGGGACGCCAACTCGCCCTGCAGCGCCAGCACGTCGCCTGCTTGCAGCTTGACCCGCTGCAGCCGCGTCAGCCCGCCCCCTGCCCCGCGCCCGATGCCCAGCAGCGCCGCGCGCTGGTCCAGCCCGGCCTCCGCGCAGGACCGCCCCACCAGGCGGGAGCCAGGGGTTACCACGGCCTCGATCACGCCCACGCGCTCCGGGTCGGGCGCGGCGCCGTGGGCGGAGGCGATCTGCAGGCGCAGCCGCCCGGTGAAGCGCTGCAAGGTGTCCAGGCTGCACACCAGCACCAGCACGTCGCCTCCTGCCACGACCAAGCCCGAACGGGGTGCCAGGCGGCGGTAGTCCTCGCGTATCACGGCCTCGACCTGCAGCACGCCGTCGCTGCGCCGTTCCAGCTCCGCCAGGCTATGCCCGGCGGCAGGAGAGTCGGGCGGGACACGGGCCTCGCTGGTGTAGCGCTCGATCCGCACGGGCGCGGCGGAGGCGTCCGCCGGAGGCCGGGGCAGCAGCCGCCAGGCCGCGGCCAGGAAGGCCATCCCGGCCAGGGCAACGACTCCGCCGACGCGCGCGAAGTCGAACAGGCCGTAGCCCGTCCCCGCCGCCTCCTGCCTCAGGTCGGACATCAGCAGGTTGGGCAGGCTGCCGGCCAGGGTGGCCAGCCCCCCCAGCACGAAGGCGAAGGCGACCGGAGTGCCGGCCTGGGACGGCCATCGTCCGGCCCGGCGCAGCACCTGCCCCGGCACCGCCGCAAACGCCGCGGCGGCTCCGTAGCTGCCCCCCAGTGCGGCGGCCACGGCGGCAACGAGGCCCAGCACCGGCGCCTGCACACCTGCCGGGCCAAGCCACGGCGCCGCGGCCCGCACCGGCACCAGCAGCACGCCGGCGTTGCGCACCCCCGCCGCCAGGATCATCAGGCCGGCGAAGGCGCCGATTGCCGGGTGCGAGAACCCGGCCAGGACTCCGTCCGCCGGCACCAGCCCCGCCGCCGCGGATGCGACCAGCGCTGCGATGGCGACCACATCGTGCCGCCAGCGCCGCCACGCCAGCAGGACCAGCGTGACGGCCACGATGCCCGCCAGGACCGCCTGCGGCTGCGTCATGCCGGTTGGGGACCTGCCGGCCGGGGACGTGCCGGGCCGAAACGCGCCAGCGCCGGCGGAAACGGCGCGCGCGCCGGCTGCAACTTGGTCATCACCTACAAAGTTATGCCGGGCAGCAAGGTTGCACGGCATGGCGCCGGGCTGCGGGGGGCGCGGGCATGTCGCCGGTTGAGACCATCGTTGGCTTGGCGGCGGCCTGCGTCGCCCTGGCGCTGGCGGCGCGCACCGCCAAGCTGCCCTACGCCGTCGCGCTCGTGCTGGGCGGCATGGGAGTCGCGCTGGTGCCGGGGATGCCCGGCGTGGAGCTGGATCCGCACATCGCGCTTGCGCTGTTCATGCCGCCGCTGCTGCAGGCCAGCGCCTACCGCACGGACTGGGAGGCGTTCCGCCTGGCGCTGCGCCCCATCCTGCTGCTGGCGCTGGGGGCGGTGCTGTTCACCGCCGCCGCTGTGGCCGTGGTGGCCAAGCTTCTGGTGCCGGACCTGCCCTGGGGCGCCGCCGTGGCGCTGGGCGCCATCGTGGCGCCGCCCGACGCCGTGGCGGCCACCGCGGTCCTGAAGTCCATGCGGCTGCCGCGCAAGCTGGTGACGATCCTTGAGGGCGAGAGCCTGCTGAACGACGCGTCGTCGCTGATCCTGTACCGCTTCGCCGTCGGCGCGACAGCGGCGGGCAGCGTCAGCCTGTCCGAGGCGGGCGGCGCGTTCGTGTGGTCGTCGCTCGGCGGCGCGCTGGCGGGCTACGCCGTAGGGCGCCTGGTGATCCTGGCCGCCCGCGCGCTGGACGACACCCTGCTGGAGATCACGGCCATCGTGCTGGCGGGCTTCGTCAGCTATCTCGGCGCCGAGCTGTTCCATCTGTCCGGCGTGCTGGCCGCCGTCGCCTGCGGGCTGGTGATCGGGCGCGGCCAGCACGAGGTGCTGTCGGCGCGCACCCGGGTCGAGAGCACGGCGGTCTGGAACTTCCTGGAATTCATGCTGACCAGCCTGGTGTTCATCCTGATCGGCCTGCAGCTGCGGGACGTGCTGGGCCGGCTGGGCGATTACAGCCTGCTGCACCTGCTGGGTCTGGGGGCCGCGGTGTCGGCGGCGATGATCGTCAGCCGCTTCATGTGGGTGTTCGGCACGTCGGGCATTGCGCTGCTGCTGCCGCGGCGTCTCCATCTGGGTGGTGCCGCAATGCCGGTCAGCCACCAGATCGTCGTGGGCTGGGCGGGGATGCGCGGCGTGGTCAGCCTGGCGGCGTCGCTCGCGCTGCCTCTGGCCTTCCCCGGGCGCGACCTCATCATCTTCCTGGCGTTCTGCGCCATCCTGGTCACGCTGGTGCTGCAGGGCACGACGCTGGGCTGGGTCATCACCCGGCTGCGCGTCGTCGAGGTGCCTGAGGCGGCGGCGGCGCATGAGGAGGCCGTGGTCCGCCGCGCCGCCGCGGATGCGGCGCTGGCAGTGGTGGAGGACCGCGTGTTCGCAGGACGGGAGCTGGGAATGCCGGACAGCGACATGCTGCGGGAGTTCCGCCGCCGGGCCGCCGACGCGCACGGGCTGGAGGCCGGCCCGGCGCTGGCCGCCCGCCGCCGCGCCGCCCGGCTGCGCCTGGAGCTGGACGCAATGCACGCCGCCCGCCGCACGGTGCTGGACCAGGCGGAGCGGATGGACGCCGAGCTGCTGCAAGCCATCGAGGAGGAGTTCGACTACGAGGAAGGCCGCCTGCGCCGGTCATTGGGGGAGGCGGAGCACGCGCCGGGGTAGCCTGCGGCTGAACCGGCCGGCTTGCGTCCCACCCGGACGCAAGCCGGCACCTGGCGATCAGAACACCGGCAGCTCCGGGAATGGCGTGCCGAACCACTTGCGGTGCAACGCGTCCAACTCGCCGTTGTTCTTAACGTAATAGACGAACGTGTTCACCCAGCGGTGCAGGTTGAACTGGTTGGCGCGCATCGTGATCCCGTTGGGCTGGCGCAGCAGCACGAACTTCTTGGCGATGTCCGCGCCGGGGTTCTGCTTCATCACGCCGTCGAAGGTGATGCCCGTCTCCGCCATCGCGTCCACCTGGCCGGTCAGCAGCGCCTGGTATGTGCTGGGCGTGTCGTCGAAGCGCATCATGCGGGCCGTCGTGCCCAGCGCGCCCGACAGGATCACGTCCTGCACCGTGCCGCGCGGCACGCCGACGCGCAGGCCGCGCAGGTCCTCGATCTTCGTGATCTCCTTGCCCTTCGGCCCATACACCGTGTTCTCGATGGCGCTGTAGGGGATGCTGAACATCACCTGCTTCGCACGCTCGGGCGTGATGCCGAAGGTGGCGACGATCAGGTCCACTTTGTTGGTTACCAGGAACGGCAGCCGGTTGCTGGCCGTCACCTGCACCAGGTTGACTTTCACGCCGAGATACTTGCCCAGCAGCCGCGCGACCTCGATGTCGTAGCCGTCCGGCTCCTGCTTGTCGTTCAGCAGGCCGTAGGGCGGCAGGTCAATCAGCACGCCGATATTGATGGTGCCGCGGCTGACGATCTCGTCCACCGTCTGCGCCCGCACCCGCGCGCTGCCCAGCATGATCCCCACCAGCAGCGCCGCCAGCGCCACCAGCATGTGCCTGAATGTCAGCCTTCGCATATCCGTCCCCTCCCAGGGTGTCTTGGTCATGATTATCGTTTGTAGGCGCTGCCCAGCCGCGCTTCGAGCCGCCGGCTGGCCACCGTCAGCGGCCAGCAGAGCAGGAAGTAGATCAGCGCGACAGTGCCGAAGATGGCGAACGGGCGAAACGTCGCATTATTCAGAAGCTGCCCGGCCCGCGTCAACTCCACGAAGCCGATCACCGCGGCCAGCGAGGTGCTTTTCACCAGGTTGACCAGGAACCCCACCGTCGGCGCCGTCGCGACGCGTAGCGCCTGCGGCCCCACGACGCGCAGCATGCGCGCGCCATAGCCCAGGCCCAGCGCCCGCGCCGCCTCCGATTGGCCGCGCGGCACCGCCTCCAGCGATCCCCGCCAGATCTCCCCCAGGAATGCCCCGGCATTCAGGCTCAGCCCCAGCGCCGCCGACGCCAGGGCGCCCATGCCGATGCCCAGCAGCTCCCCACCGAAGAACACCAGGAACAGCTGCAGCAGCAGCGGCGTGCCCTGGAACACGCGGATGTAGGCGACCGCGAACCAGCGCAGCGGCCGCGACGGCGACACGCGCATCAGCGCGATGGCCAAGCCCACCACCCCGCCGCCCAGGAAGGCGATCAGCGACAGCATCACCGTCCAGCGCGCGGCGTAGGGCAGGAACAGCAGGTCGTTCCAACCGAGCTGCCGCATCAGCGCGCCGCCGGACGGGCGAAGGCGAAGCGCTCGACGGCCTTGAAGGCGCCGCTGAACAGCAGCGACAGCAGGAAGTAGATGACGGCCGCGACGATGTAGGCCTCGAAACTGCGGAAGGTGCGGGACTGGATGTCCTGCGCCGCCGCCGTCAGCTCCTCCGCGGAGATCACCGACACGATGCTGCTGTTGAGCATCAGCAGGATGAACTGGCTGCCGAGCGGCGGCACCACGGCCTGCAGCGCCTGCGGCAGCACGATCAGACGGAAGGATTGCAGGCGGTGCAGCCCCAGCGCCCGGGCGGCCTCGGTCTGGCCGTGCGGGATGCTCTCGATGCCGGCGCGTATGATCTCGATGGTGTAGGCGCTGCCGTTCAGCACCATGGCGATGACGGCGCAGGTGACCGCGTCCAGCCGGATCCCGGCGGCGGGCAGGCCGAAGAAGATGACGAACACCTGCACCAGGAACGGGGTGTTGCGGATGAACTCGACATAGGCCGCCACCACGGCCTGCAGCCAGCGCGGCCCGCCGGTGCGGGCCAGGGCGCCGAATATGGCCACCACGAGGCTGAGCACCATGGACGCCGCCGACAGCTCAAGCGTCAGCAGCGTGCCCTGGATCAGCTCCTCGCGGGCTGCCCAGATGTCGCCGAAATGGAAGGTGTATTGCACCGGTTCGTTTCCCCGGCGGCAGCTAACCAGCCGGGGGCGGCAGCGTCAAAGGCGGGACGCCGCAAGCGGGGTGTCAGGCGCGGGACAGGCCATCCACGAAAGCGGCGATCCCCGGCTGGCGGGCGGTGGCGTTGCGGGCGGCATGCAGCACGGCGCGGACCTCGGTGATGGCCAGGTCCAGATCGGCGTTGACGACCACGTGGTCGAACTCCTGCCAGTGGGACAGCTCCGCCCGGGCAGCGTCCATGCGGCGGGCGATCTCCGCCGGGCTGTCCCCAGCGCGGCCCTGCAGCCGCCGCTCCAGCGCCGCCAACGAAGGCGGCAGGATGAATGTGCCGACCACGTCCCTGGGCAGCGCCTGCCGCAACTGGCGGTGGCCCTGCCAGTCTATGTCGAACACCACGTCCCGGCCGGCGTGCAGCGCCTGCTCGACTGGCGCACGCGGGGTGCCGTAGCTGCGCCCGAACACCGGCGCCCATTCCAGCAGCGCACCGGATGCGGCCATGCCGTCGAACTCGGCCTGGGTGCGAAAATGATAGTGGATGCCGTCGCGCTCGCCCGGGCGGGGCGCGCGGGTGGTGACGCTGACGGACAGGGACAGGGCGGGTTCGGTGGCCAGCAGGGCGCGGGTGATGGTGCTTTTGCCCGCGCCCGAGGGCGCGGCAATCACGAGGCAGACGCCGCGGCGGGTCATAGGGGGAAGGCTGCCTGCTGCTCCCTCTCCCGCCGGGAGAGGGCCGGGGTGAGGGAAGCCACACAGACCATGCTGCCCGAGCGCAGAACTGGTTCGCGCCTCCATCGCCGGGGACGGCGCTTGCGGCCTCCCTCACCCCAACCCTCTCCCGGAGGGAGAGGGAACAGACGCAGCGCCGCCCTACTCCACATTCTGCACCTGCTCGCGCATCTGCTCGACCACCGCCTTCAGGCGCAGGCCGGTCGCGGTCAGGGGCACCGAGGCGGACTTGCTGCACAGGGTGTTCACCTCCCGCACGAACTCCTGCACCAGGAAGTCGAACCGCCGTCCCACCGCGGCACTGTCCGCCAGCAGGGCGCGGGCGGCGGCGAGATGGGAGGACAGCCGGTCCAGTTCCTCCCGCACGTCGGACCGGGTGGCCAGCAGCGCGACCTCGGCGGCGATGCGGTCCTCCGGCAGGCCGGGGCTGCCGCGCAGCAGGGCGGACAGGCTGTCCATCATCCGGGCACGCTGCAAGGACGGCTGGTCCGCGGCCTCCGCCCCGGCCTGGGCGTGCAGGGCCGCAACCTCGTCCAGTTGCGTCGACAGGATTGCGCCCAGCCGCCCGCCCTCCTCCAGCCGCGCCGCGTGCAGGGCGGCCAGGGCGGCGGTGAAGCCGGCCTGCGCCGCGGCCAGGCCGGCGGGGGGCACGCCGTCGTCGCCCGTGGCCGCGCGCAGGACGCCGGGCATGGCCAGCAGCGCCTCGGGCCGGGGCGGCCGGGCGCCCGGGATGCGGGCCTGGAGGTCCAGGGCCAGGCGCAGCACCTCGTCCAGCACGGCGGGGTCCACGGCCAGGCGGGCGCGCTCCTCCCGCCGCACGGTCAGGTTGGCGGTCACGTTGCCGCGGCGGAGCGTGCGCGCGGCCTCCTCCCGCAATGCCGGCTCCAGCGCGTCGAAGCCTGGCGGCAGGCGCAGGCGCAGGTCCAGGCCGCGTCCGTTGACGCCGCGCAGTTCCCAGGCCCAGGACAGCCCGGCGGCTACGCCATCCGTGCGGGCGAAGCCGGTCATGCTGGCGAGCATCACCACAGCAGGCTCACGGCTGGCGCCTCGTCCGCTCGATCTCGCGCCAGCGCGCCACGTTGCGCGCGTGCTCCTCCCCAGTGCGGGCGAAGACGTGGCCGCCGGTGCCGTCCGCCACGAAATACAGCTCGTCGGTCTGCATCGGCTGGGTGACGGCACGGAGCGACGCGGCGCCGGGCATGGCGATGGGGCCAGGCGGCAGGCCGGCGATGCGGTAGGTGTTGTAAGGGTCATCGCGGTCCAGCTCCGCCCGGGTCAAGCCGTGATCCAGCGTGCCCGCGCCGCCACTTGCGCCATAGACGACGGTGGGGTCGGACTGCAGCTTCATGCCCTGGCGCAGCCGGTTCAGATAGACTGCCGCGATGCGCGGGCGCTCCTCAGGCTTGGCGGTCTCGCGCTCGACGATGCTGGCCAGGATCAGCACGTCGCGAGGACGGTCCAGCGGCAGGGTCGGAGTGCGGGTGGCCCAGGCGCGGTCGAGCGCGCGGTCCATTGCCTTGCCCGCGCGGTCCATTAGCGCCGCGCGGGTCGTGCCGCGGTCGTAGGCATAGGTTTCCGGCAGCAGGCTGCCTTCGGCAGGGAGCGCCGCCGGACCTTCCAGCAACGGCGCGCGGTCCAGCAAGGCGGTGACCTGAATGGCGGTCAGGCCTTCGGGGATCGTGACAAGGTGCTGGATGGGCTTAGCGGTGCGGAGGATGTGCAGCACTTGGCGCAGGCTGACCCCGGCTGGAAACTCCAACTCCCCTGCCCGGATCGCGCCGTCGCCGCTGGTGGCGAGCGCCGCGGCCTGGAACCGGGTTGCCCCGGCGACCACGCCCTCCCGCGCCAGGGCGTCGCCGACCTCGGCCAACCCGCCGCGGGGGACGAGGACGCTGCGGGAAGCCTGCAAGGGGCCGGGCTGCTCGTACTGCCGCCAGCCCCAGACGGCGGTGCCGCCGGTCAGGATCAGGAGGGCGAGGATCGTGCCGAGGAAGGCGCGCATCAGGGATGGTGCTGCTTGCCCCCTCTCCCTCCGGGAGAGGGTTGGGGTGAGGGAGGCAGCCAGCGCGACGCTTGGTTATGAAGGCGCGAACCTGTGCTGCATTGGGGCAGCGCGGCCCTTGCGGCGTCCCTCACCCCGGCCCTCTCCCGGAGGGAGAGGGAGAAGCGGTGCATCCTACGCCGCGCGCTTGAACAGGATGCTCGCATTGGTGCCGCCGAAGCCGAAGCTGTTGGACAGCGCCACGTCCACCCGGCGCTCCTGCGCATGCAGCGGCACGCGGTCAATCACGCTGTCCCGGCTCGGGTTCTCCAGGTTCAGCGTCGGCGGCACCACGCCGTCCCGGATGGCCAGAAGGGAGAAGATGGCCTCGATGGCGCCTGCGGCCCCCAGCAGGTGCCCGGTCGCGGACTTGGTGGAGGACATGGCCAGGCCCTTGGCATCCCCGCCGAAGAAGCGCTCGACCGCCTCAAGCTCCAGGTCATCGCCCAGGGGCGTGCTGGTGCCGTGGGCGTTGACGTACTGCACGTCCCCCGGGGCCATGCCGCCGTTGCGGAAGGCGGCCTTCATGGCGCGGAAGGCGCCTTCGTGCCCCTCGGCCGGCGCGGTGATGTGGTGGGCGTCGCCGGACATCCCGTAGCCGCCGACCTCGCCGTAGATCTTGGCGCCCCGGGCGCGGGCGTGCTCCAGCTCCTCCAGCACCACGACTCCGGCGCCTTCCCCCATCACGAAGCCGTCGCGGTCGCGGTCCCAGGGACGGGACGCCGCGGCGGGCCGGTCGTTGAAGGCGGTGGACAGGGCGCGGCTGGCGCAGAAGCCGCCCATGCCCAGTTCGTTCACGGCGCCCTCGGCCCCGCCTGCCACCATCACGTCGGCGTCGCCGAGCATGATGAGGCGCGCGGCGTCCCCGATGGCGTGGACGCCGGTGGCGCAGGCCGTCACGACCGAGTGGTTCGGCCCCTTGAACCCATATTTGATGGAGACATGGCCGGAGGCGAGGTTGATGAGGGCGGAAGGGATGAAGAACGGCGACAGCCGCCGGGTCTTGCCGGTGTAAACCATGACGGAGGCGCTGTAGATCGTCTCCAGCCCGCCAATGCCCGACCCGATCATCACGCCGGTGGCGCAACGCGCGTCCTCGTCGGCAGGGACCCAGCCGCTGTCCTCCACGGCCTCGCTGGCCGCCACCACCGCGAGGTGGATGAAGCGGTCCATCTTCTTCTGGTCCTTGACGGGTATCCACTCGTTCAAATCCAGCGCGCCTTCGGCACGGGTGCCGATGGGCACCTGCCCGGCGATCTTGGCCGTCAGTTCCGTCGTGTCGAAGGACTGGATGGCGCCGATGCCGCTTTCGCCGTTCACCAGGCGCTGCCAGACCCGCTCCACGCCCAGGCCCAGCGGGCAGGCGATGCCCATGCCCGTCACAACCACGCGCCGCATCGCCGCCATCCCCGTGCTCAGGCCCAGCTAGGCCGCCTTCTGCTTCTCGATGAAGTCAATCGCGTCCTTGACGGTGCTGATCTTCTCGGCGGCATCCTCGGGGATCTCGACGCTGAACGCCTCCTCGAAGGCCATCACCAACTCGACCGTGTCCAGGCTGTCGGCGCCCAGGTCGTCAATGAACGACGCCTCTGGCGTAACCTTGGCCTCCTCGACGCCCAGGTGCTCCACCACGATCTTCTTAACCTTGTCGGCGATCTCGCTCATCTTGTCCTCGGTTCCTGTGGTCAGTGTGGCCCGCCTGCGCGGGGCCGTTTGCCCGCCTGCGCGGGCTGCAGCCCGTCCGTCACGCCACCAGCCGCCACCCGGCGGAGCCAGCCATCGCAAACGAAGTGGCAGGGCGCTTAGCATGGTTCCAGATGCCGCGCCAAGGCGACATGCCCGTCACGGCATCGCCATGCCGCCATTCACATGCAGCGTTGCGCCAGTGACCCACCCGGCCTCGTCCGACGCCAGGTAAACCACCGCTGCCGCAACGTCCGCCGGCTGGCCCATGCGGCCCAGCGGGATGGCGCCGGTCAGCCGCGCCTTCTGGTCGGGGTTCAGCGCGTCGGTCATCGCGGTCTCGATGAACCCCGGGGCCACCACGTTGACCGTGATGCCGCGGCTGCCGACCTCCTGCGCCAGCGCCTTGCTCATGCCCACCAGCCCCGCCTTGGCAGCGGCGTAGTTGGCCTGGCCGGGGTTGCCGGTGGTGCCCACGATGCTGCCGATGCCGATGATGCGGCCGGCACGGCGGCGCAGCATCCCGCGCAGCGCGGCGCGGGCCAGGCGGAACGGCGCCCCCAGGTCCACGTCCAGCACGGTGTCCCAATCATCGTCCTTCAGCCGCAGCGCCAGCATGTCCCGCGTCAGCCCGGCGTTGTTGACCAGGATGTGCAGCGGGCCGGCCGCCACCTCCGCCGCCGCCATCAGCGCATCCGCCGCGCCCGCGTCCCGCAGGTCGGCCTGGCACACATGGGCACGCTCCCCCAACTCCGCCGCCAGCGCCGCCAGCGCATCCCGCCGCGTGCCGGACAGGACCACCACCGCGCCCTGCCTGTGCAGCGCGCGGGCGATGGCGCCGCCCAGGCCGCCCGATGCGCCCGTGACCAGCGCCGCCTTGCCGTCAAGGCGGAACATCACAGCACCTTCAGCATGGCTTCGATCTCCGCCGGCGTGCCAGCGGCCATCGCGGCGCTGTCCGGGCTGATCCGGCGCATCAAGCCCGTCAGCACCTTGCCCGCGCCCAGCTCCATGAAGCTGTCGGCGCCCATCGCGTTGCAGGCCAGGATGCACTCCCGCCAGCGCACCGTGCCCGTCACCTGGCGCACCAGCAGGTCCCTGATCTCGTCCGGGTCGGCCGCACGCTCCGCCGTCACGTTGGCGACCACGGGGACGACTGGTTCGCGCACGTCCGCCTGGCCCAGCGCGTCCCGCATGGCGTCCGCCGCCGGGGCCATCAGGGCGCAGTGGAAGGGCGCCGACACCGGCAGCAGCATGGCCCGGCGGACGCCGCGCGTCTTGGACAGCTCCACCGCACGCTCCACCGCGGCGCGGTGGCCGCTGATGACGACCTGGCCGCCGCCGTTGTCGTTGGCGGCCTCGACCACCTGCCGCTCCTCCCGCCCATCCTCATGCACCAGCACCGCCGCATCGGCGCAGATGGCGACGGCGGCGTCCAGCTCCACGCCCAGCAGGGCGGCCATCGCCCCCTCCCCGGCTGGCACCGCTGCCTGCATCGCCTCCCCGCGCCGGCGCAGCAGCCGGGCCGTGCCGGCGAGCGTCAGGCCCCCTGCGGCGGCGAGCGCGCTGTACTCGCCCAGCGAGTGCCCCGCGACCAGAATCGCCTTGTCCTGCAGCTTGAACCCGCCCTCCGTCTCCAGCACCCGCAGCACCGCCAGCGACATGGCCATCAGCGCGGGCTGGGCGTTCTCCGTCAGCATCAGGGTTTCCGACGGCCCCTCGAACATCAGCTTGGACAGCTTCTGCTTCAGCACGTCGTCCACCTCCCCGAACACCTCCCGCGCGGCAGCGAAGGCGGCGGCGAGGTCACGGCCCATGCCGGCGGACTGGCTGCCTTGGCCGGGAAAGACGAAGGCGTGGACGGGCATGGAGAGGGTGATCCTGCGGTGAAGGCGCGGCGGTATCGCGTCCGGCGGGGCCGGGTGTCAAATCTGTCACGCCTCGGGCACACCTCGCGCCGCGCCGTCGGCACGGCAGCCATGCTGTCCTTGCTTCGGCGCGGTGCCGGGCCGTAACGTCCTTGTCATACCGCGCCGGAGGTATCGCATGTGCCGCTTCCTCGCCTACCAGGGCGAGCCGATCCTGCTGGAAACCCTGGTGGCCGCACCGTGCCACAGCCTGATCCACCAGTCGCTGCACGCCAGCGAGGCCAAGACGGAGACCAACGGCGACGGCTTCGGCGTGGGCTGGTACGGGGAGCGTCCAAATCCCGGCCTGTATCGGGAGGTACGCCCGGCTTGGTCGGATGAGAACCTGCTGAGCATCGCCGGGCAAATCCGCAGCCGCCTGTTCTTCGCCCATGTGCGCGCCGCGACGGGCACGGCGACCAGCCGGGCCAACTGCCACCCGTTCTCGCACGGCAAGCACCTGTTCATGCACAACGGCCAGATCGGCGGCTGGGCTGCCGTGCGGCGGCGGGTGGAGGAGATGATCCCTGACGCCCTGTATCCCCACCGCGCCGGCACCGGCGACAGCGAGGCCATCTTCCTCGCCGCCCTGGCCCGCGGCCTGGACCGGGACCCCGTGGGCGCGATGCAGGACACCCTGGCGGAGGTGAAGCGGCACATGCGCGAGGCCGGCGTGCAAGAGGCGCTGCGCTTCACGGCGACCCTGACCGACGGCCACACGCTCTGGGCCTTCCGCTGGGCCTGCGACGCCCGCCCGCCGACGCTGTATTACAAGGAGCTGCCCGGCGGCGGCCTGCTGCTGGTGTCCGAACCGATAGACGGCGACCGCCTGCGCTGGAGGGAGATGCCACGCGGCGGGGTGCTGGTGTCGGTGCCTGGGGAGCGGGTGCGGGTGGAGGTCGTGGACGGCGGGATGGCGCTGGCTGCTTGAGTGCTGGTGCTGGGCGGCAGCGCTGGTAATGTTCTGATTATGAAGTGTCTGGTGTTCGCTGCTATGTTTGGCCTCTTGTCTGCGTGCGCCGGGCTGGACGACGGCAGCCCGTTTAATGAAGCCGCGCTTCCACCCTGCGCCCAACGCTCAATGGTAGTCGTAAGCCGCAGCTACATGGTGTTCTTCGACCGGGGATCGGTTGCCATCACCAAGCGGGGATCGCAGATCATCAAGGAGTTCGCGGCAGTGCTGAAGGACACTGAAGACTTCAGGGCCGAAGTTCTGGGCCACACCGACGCCGCAGAGGCCAAGACGGCAGCGCAAACGCTCTCCCAACAACGCGCGACTGCCGTTTGGTCAGCTATCCTGGACGAAAACGCCCTGAATGGGCTGGTCACGCCCTACAGCTTTGGCGCAAGCCGTCCGCTAGTGCAAACTGAACCGGGGGTGGCGGAGCCGCAGAACCGGCGGGTGGAGCTGACCATCCGCGGCGGTCAGATGGGGCGGGCAGCACGCCAAGAGTGCCGTGCTTGGCTGCGCGGCCACTGCTTCACACCCAGCGGGTTGCAGCCTGCCGGGGTGAAAGCCTGCAATGCAGTGCTGGACGCGATATAGTCGGATGCCTCCCGGATCGTGTTCTGGGCATCCACATGTATACATCGGTGCCCAAGGCCGGTCTCGGCTGAGGGCTGGCCGAGAACCCCGCTGTATTGACGCCAGCCCGCGCCAAGCACGCTCACCTCGCGGGCGGGACGGCATCTGCAACTACAGAGAGGCCACGGCTAACCTGTTTGCGCCGGCGCATGGCGGTAGCGTCGAAGGGTCCCGCTCCGCAATTTTGCATCAGCCCCGGTTAAATGTCGAAACAACCCCGATCCCTGGTTGAACCCGCTGTGTTCCCGGCACAGTAAGGAGCAGCCGCCGGCGGTGGGCCGTGCGGCGCATCCTGCCGCGTCTGGTCCCCTGCCCGATGTCCTTGCTCCGCACAGGCCCCGCTTCCCCGTCCGGGACCGCGGGGGCGGTGCGCCTGCGGCGGGAGCGGCGGGCGGTGCTGAACGCGGTGACCCACGCCCCGCAAGCGCTCCGCGCCCTGGTGCGCGCGGACGAGATCTGGCTGGTCGTGCTGGCCGCCGCCGTCGGCCTCGGCGCCGGGCTGGTCGTGGTGGCCATGTCCGAGACCGCGCAGCTCATGCACCGCACGTTGTATCGGCTGGACCCCGGCGACTACCTGTCCGCCCAGGTCCGGGTGCAGCCGTTGCGCGCCGTCCTGGCGCTGACGCTGGGCGGCCTGGCCCTGGGCGCGGCCAGCCTGGCGCTGGCCCGATGGTGGCCGCGCCGCACCGTGGACCCCATCGAGGCCAACGCCCTGTATGGCGGGCGCATGTCGCTGGTGGACAGCCTGGTCGTGGTCGCGCAGACCGTGTGGTCCAACGGCGTCGGGGCCTCGGTGGGGCTGGAGGCCGGGTATGCCCAGATCGGCTCGGCCATGGCGTCCCGGCTGGGCCGTGCCTTCCGCGTGCGGCGCAGCGACCTGCGGCTGCTGGTCGGCTGCGGCGCGGCGGGCGCCATAGCGGCGGCGTTCAACGCGCCGCTAACCGGCGCCTTCTATGCGTTCGAGCTGGTGATCGGCACCTACTCCCTGGCCACCTTGGCGCCGGTCGTGATGGCTGCGATCTCCGCCGTGTCGGTCATGCGTGTCCTCACCGGCGGGGAGGCCGGGTTCGACATCAGGGTGCCCACTGCCATCGAGGCCGTGGACTACGTGCCCATCCTGGCGTTGGGGATGCTGTGCGCCCTGGGCGGCATCGCCCTGATGCGCGGCGTCACGCTGGTGGAGGACCTGTTCCGCCGGTCGGGCCTGCCGGGCTGGCTGCGCCCGGCCATCGGCGGCCTGGCGGTGGCCGGGCTGGCGATGGCGTCGCCGTCTGTGCTGTCGTCCGGGCACTCCGCGCTGCGCGTGGCGCTGGACGCGCCGTACGGCTTGCAGCAGATCGGGTTGCTGATCGTGCTGAAGGCGGTGGCGTCGGCCATCAGCATCGGCTCGGGGTTCAGGGGCGGGCTGTTCTTCGCGTCGCTGTTCCTGGGGGCGCTGCTGGGAAAGCTGTTCGCCGGCGTGCTGGGGCTGGTGACGGTCGTGCAGGCCCTGCCCGCGGTGATCTGCGCCCTGGTGGGCATGAGCGCGCTGGCCGTCGCCGTGGTCGGCGGGCCGCTGACGATGGCCCTGCTGGCGCTGGAGAGCACGGGGTCCCTGCCGATGACGGTCGCCGTGTTGGCCGCCAGCGTCGTCAGCACCATCACCGTGCGCCGCACCTTCGGCTACAGCTTCGCCACCTGGCGCTTCCACCTGCGCGGGGAGGGCATACGCAGCGCCGTGGACATCGGCTGGATGCGGAACCTGACGGTGGGCAAGATGATGCGCCGCGAATACCGCCGGGTGCCGGAGGGCATGATGCTGACCTCCTTCCGCCGCGACTTCCCGCTGGGCAGCGTGGCCCGGGTGGTGGCGGTGGACGACGCCGGCCGCTACGCCGGGATACTTGCGACGTCCGAGGCCCATGCCGCGCCGGAAGCCGCGACCCGGCTGGCCGACATCGTCCACCACCGCAAGACCGTGCTGCTGCCGCAGATGACGATCAAGGAGGCCGTCAGCCTGTTCGAGACCGCGGAGAGCGACGAGTTGGCGGTGGTGGACAGCGCCGAGGGCATGAAGGTGATCGGCGTGCTGACGGAGCAGTATGCGCTGCGCCGCTACACCGAGGAACTGGAGAAGCGCCGGCGGGAGCTGTCGGGGGAGTAGGCCGGGTCCGCGTCAGGACCTGCCGGCACCGGCTGGACGCGGCGCCAGCCCGGCCGCGGACCGCAGCGCCTCGGCGAATGCCTTGAGGGTGCCCGGGCAGTCCTCGACGCTGCCGACCAAGGTCTGCCCGACCCCACCCGTCAGGGCCGCGATCTCGGCGAGTCTGCCCTCCAGGCGGCCAGGGGTGCCGTTGCCGAGGCTGATGGTGGTCCCGTCCCGCATCACCACGTCGAACACGAGCGCCGTCCGGCCCTTGTAGTGCCGGCATGAGATCACGCGCTCCCGCATGTCGCCGCGGCCATAGGTCCTGGATTGGGACGGCCAGCCGGGATGGGCGACGATCTCGTCCGGAGTGGCATACCAGTAGGCGGTGCAGCCATAGGCGGCGGACAGGACAGTGCCAAGCAGGAGCAGCGCAGCGGGCCAACGCAGCGGCCCGCTTGCCAGGGCCTGCAGCAGCTCGCCGCTTCCGGACAGGCCGGTCCGGCGCTCAGTCAGCGCAAACGCCACCAGCAGCCCAATTATCAACGGCGCAATGGGACCATAGAAGTAGGCCCCGCCATAGAGCGGGCCGCTGGTCAGCGCCGCATCCGCTCCATGCCAGCCCCGCTCGGCAATGAAAGGCACGCAAGCCAGAACAAACTCCACCGCGAGCACAAGGCAGACCAGAAGCGCCGGCAGCCGGCCCCGTCCCCGATACCCCACTGTCACCCTTCGGACACCACGCGCACCCATGCCCTGCTCCTTGCCAGCCGCAGAGCCGGGGCAGACCCCTACGCCAAAGCCCGCTGCAGCGCCTGCGCCAGGTCGTCAATCCGGTAGGGCTTCCGCAGCAGCGGCAGCCCCAGCGGCACCGCTGCCGCGCCGCCGCCGGTGTAGCCGGTGGTCAGCAGCACTGGCAGGCCTGGGCGCCGCCGGGCGGCCTCCCGCGCCAGGGCCAGGCCGTCCATGCCGCCGGGCATCAGCACGTCCGTGAACAGCAGATCCACCTGGCGCCCGTCCGCCAGCGCTCCCAGCGCCGCGCCCGCCGTCGTCACGCGGGTCGGCGCATGGCCCAACTGCGCCAGCATGTCCACCACCAGGGCCGCCACGTCGTCGTCGTCCTCGCACACCAGCACCGACGCCCCGCGGGCGGGCGAGGCACCCAGCCCGGAGACCTCAGCCGTCTGCTCCGGAGCTGCCCGCCCGGACACCGGCAGCAGCAGCGACACCGTCGTCCCCTGCCCCGGCGCGCTTGTCAGCCGCACCCCGCCGCCGCTCTGCCGCGCGAAGCCGTACACCTGCGCCAGCCCCAGCCCGGTGCCCTGGCCGATGCCCTTGGTGGTGAAGAACGGCTCGAACACCCGGGCTTGGATCTCCTCCGTCATGCCGGCACCGGTGTCCGCGACCGACAGCCGCACGAACGCGCCGTCCAGCCCGTCCGGGTCGGTGATGGCGTAGCAGCGCACCGGCTCTGCCGAGACCGTCAGCGTGCCACCCTGCGGCATGGCGTCGCGGGCGTTCACGGCCAGGTTCAGCAAGGCCAACTCCAATTCCGCCGGGTCGGCTTCGACGGGCGGCAGGCCCGGGACCAGACGCAGCTCCGCCCGGATGTCCCCGCGCAGCGCCTGCCGCAGCAGCGCCCCTGCGCCTTCCTGCAGCCAGGCATCCAGGTCCACCCGCTCCGGCCGCAGCGACTGGCGGCGGGCGACGGTCAGCAGGCGCTTGGTCAGCTCCCCGCCGCGCTGCGCCGCCCGGCGCACGCTGTCCGCCAGCTGCGCGCGGCGGGCCGGGTCCTGGATGCGCTCCATCAGCGTCAGGCCGCTCAGCACCACTTGCAGCAGGTTGTTGAAGTCGTGCGCGACGCCGCCGGTCAGTTGCCCCACGGCCTCCATCTTCTGCGCCTGGCGCAGGCGGCCTTCCAGCAGGTTGCGCTGGGTCACATCCCGCGCGGCGGCCAGCACGCGGACGACCCGCCCGCCGGCGTCCCGCAGCGGGGTCAGCGTTGTTTCGAACGTCGCCGTTGCCGACAGGAACGGCAGCGACCCGGCGAACGCCCGCCCCTCACCGCCCGCGGCGCAGCAGCGCAGGTGTGCCAGCAGGTCCGCCGCGCTGGCCGCATCCATCACCGCATCCAGGCCGCGCCCGGCCACCTCGTCGGACGCCAGTGCGCCCATGCGGGCTGCGGCGGGGTTCAGCCGCTCGAACGCGAAGCCGCCGTCCGGCGCGGCGGCCATGATGAACAGCGGCTCCGGGAAGCCGTCGAAGATCGCGCGCGACCGGGCCTCGCTTTCCGTCAGCGCCGCCGTGCGCTCGCGCACCCGGTCCTCCAGCCCCGCCGTCAGGTCGCGCACCGCCAGTTGCCGCCCGCGCGCGCGCAGGGCGGAACGGGCGGCGCTGACCAGGCTTTCCCCGTTCAGCGGACGCTCCAGCAGCACCGGATTGCCCAGCCGGTCCAGGATCGCCGTCCGGGCAGCGGCGCGGGTGCCGGGCTGCTTGGTCGCCAGCACCAGGAAGGCGAGGTCGGACCAAGGCGGCTGCGCGGCCACGGCACCCATCAGCGCCGGCATGTCCGGGCCGGCCAGCGCCTCCTCCGTCACCACTGCCGCGCTGCAGCGGGGCAGGCCGTGCGCCACCGCGCCCAGGTCGGGGCAGACCTCTGCGGCGATGCCCGCAGCGGACAGCAGGCGTTCAATCACCGGCGCGTCCCGTCCGCGGGGCGCCAGTATCAGGACCGGCTGCACGGCGTCATGCCGGGCGGGACGGGCCGGACAGGCGCGTCGGGCCTGCCGCGTCCTCCGCCCAGGACGGCACGCCCGACAGGATGCCGCGGAAGCCCTGCAGCGGCTCGCCGACCTGCACCCCGTCCGCGTCGAACCAGAACTCGCAGACCGTGCGCTCGTGCGCGGCCGTGCGGGTCTTCACGACCGAGACCGCCTTCCGCACCTCCCCGCGGGCCTCGAAGTAGCGCAGCAGCATAATGGCGTCGGCAAGGTAGCTGAGGTCCAGGTCCGACCGCACCTCCCCGATCAGCCCATGCTGGCCCAGCACCATGAGGGTGATGATCCCGCGCTGGTTCAGGTAGCTCAGCAGCTCGTGCATCTGCAGCAGCAGGTGGCGCTCGCCGGGCATGGATTGCAGGTAGGCGTTCAGGCTGTCTATCACGACGACATGGACGCCCCCGGCCTCCACGGCATCGCGGATCAGGCCGGCGAACTGGCCCGGCGACAGCTCCGCCGGGTCCACCTGACGCACCGTGAGGGCGCCGCTGTCCATGAACGGGGCGAGGTCCATGCCCAGTGCCGCCGTGCGGACCAGCAAGGTCCGCACGCCCTCGTCGAACAGGAAGTAGGCCGCGCGCTCCCCGCGCTGCAGCGCCGCCAGCACGGCCCGGGTGGCGGTCGTGGTCTTGCCCGCGCCGGACGGGCCGATCAGCAGCGTGTTGGTGCCCGACACCAGCCCGCCGCCCAGCAGCGTGTCCAGGCCGGGGCTGCCGGTGCTGGACGGGGCCGAGGCGAACTCGCTGTGGTGCTCGCTGGCGACCAACCGCGGGAACACCTCCAATCCCCCGGTGTCCAGCCGGAAGTCGTGGTAGCCGCCGCGGAACCGGCTGCCGCGCAGCTTGACGACGCGCAGGCGGCGGCGCTCCGCCCCATATTCCAAAGCCACCTGCTCCAGCGTGACGACGCCGTGGGCGACGCTGTGCAGCTGCAGGTCGGTCTCGCTGCCGGTGCGGTCGTCCAGCAGCACGACGGTGCAGCCGCGCTGCGTGAAGAACTGCTTCAGCGCCAGCACCTGCCGGCGGTAGCGCAGCGGGCTTTGCGCCAGCAGCCGCATCTCGCTCAGGCTGTCGAACACGACGCGGGCCGGGTTCATCTCCTCCACGCGCGCCATCACGCCGCGTATGGTCTCGCCCAGCTCCAGCTCGGACGGGTGCAGCACCGTCTGCTCCAGGTCGGGGTCCAGGCCGGCCTCGCTGATCAGCTCGAAGATTGTGACGCCGTCCAGGTTCCAACCGTGGCTGGCGGCGGCGGCCCTCAACTCCTGCTCGGACTCCGACAGCGTGACGTACAGGACCGTTTCTCCGGCGTCGCGTCCGGCCATCAAAAATTGCAGCGACAGGGTGGTCTTGCCGGTGCCCGGCGTACCTTCGACCAGATAAACGCGGCCCGGCTCCAGCCCGCCTGCCACGATGTCGTCCAGCCCGGCCACCCCGGTGGAGATGCGCCGTGGCTCGGTCTTCACGTCTGCTTCGGTCAAGGTGCCCTGCCCTGTTGCTGCCCGGCGCATGGTTGCCCAGCCACTCCGCCGTCAATCCGGCATAAGGCGCGGCGGCGGGCAGGGTTCCCATGAAGGGTGTCGCGCCGCAGCACGCCGGGCCACGCCGGACGCCGCAGCCTCGCTTCTCCCTCCCTCTTGGGAACGAGTCGGGATAAGAGTGACCAAGAAGACTCGGCACAGTTGTGGAAGCACCGTCAAACCGGCCGGATGGGAGAGACGACCCGCGCTGCTTCCCCCAATTCCAACCTTACCCGGAGATAGGGGGCAGACGCTACCTGCGCCGCAGCGCTCCAGGTCCGGTGCCGCGGCCCCGCCACTGCCGATACTTGAACGCCGCGTAGGCCACGCCGCCTGCGATGATCATCAGCGGCAGCAACAGGGACACCACCCACAGCATCAGCGCCGCAACTGCCGCCGTGCCGGCCAGAACGGCCACCACTATGGCCCCGATCAGCAACTTGAACGACACGGGCACCCGCGGCCCGGCGTTCCCCTGCCGCAACGGCTCGCGGAACTGGCCGTCGGGCGTCATGTCCAGGACGGGCGGCGTCGGGGGGGCCATGCGGTTCATGGCGATGACGTGGCCCACGGGGTTTGCTGCTTCAAGGCCCCCAGCCCCGCCGCCTGGCCCTGCCGCGCGTCACGGCCCGGCGGTTGCTATCGCGGCAGGCCCGGCGCCCATGTCCAGCGTGACGCCGGGCCACAGCTTGGCGCCGTCCCAGCGGAACACCTGGATGCTCCGCTCGACCATGTTCTGCACCAATAGGGTGCGCCCGTCCTTGCTGAAGGCGATCCCCTGGGACCAGCGGCCGATCGGCGCGTCCGCCACCAGGCGCAGCTTGCGGTCGGCCAGTTCCCACATCGCGAGCCGCCCGCGCTCCCCTAAAAAGGGGTCGCCCGGCGGCTTCGTCGTGCCCTCCTGCGACGCCACCGCCAGGAAGCGCCCGTCCGGCGACCAGCGCAGCCCTTCCGGCGAGCGTCCGACCGTCACGGTCTGCACCGTGCGGAACGGACGTGCCGACATGTCCACCAGGCTGACCGTGTCCGCGTCGCCGTCGCCGCGCCCCATGTTGCCCACTGCCGCCAGCGTGCCGTCGGGCGTCGCGTCCAGCGTGTAGGGGGCGACGCCCGTCGTCAGCGGTCGCGCCTCCGCCGTCACGGACGCCCCATTCACGCTCAGCACCATCACCTGGTGGTCGCCGTTGCGGGTCACCAGCGCCGACTTGCCGTCGCCGGAGAAGGCGATGCCGCTGGGCATGGACCCCGGGCCAACCAGCACCGTGCCGGCCGGCGTCAGCCGCCGGTCGGCGATGGTGAACACCGACACCGTGCCCGCGAAACGGTTCGCCACCAGCGCCAGCGTGCCGTCCGGCGACACCCGCACCGTCGTCGCCCCGGCGCCGGCCCGCAGGCGCTGCACGATGACGGGGGGATGGGCCGTCAGGTCCACCACCGTCACCCGGTCATCCGGCAGGATGCCTGCCGGCCCCGCGGGATCGGCACGGGTGGCCGAGGTGATGATGGCGAAGCTCTCGTCCTTGCTGATGGCCACCGCCATCGGCGGGCCGACCACGCTGCCCGGCACCTCGATGGTGTCCACCACCTTCGGCGGGGACTGCCCGAAATCTATGACGGACAGGGTGTCCGGCCCGGCCTCCGCCGGGGCGACCTGGGCACCGTTGGTCAGGACGGTATGCGCGTCGTTGGAGGACAGCGCGATGTCCGCCCATGCCGGGCCGGACGGCACGGGCGCCGACAGCAGGGTGGTCGCAAGGATCGCCGCAGGCCAGGTCCGCATCGCCATCTCCGTTGTCGGTTCCGGGACCGGTTCCAGGGCCGCCTCCGGAAAACAGTTCCGGGGCCGGCCCGAGTCCCAATGCGGGACGCTACGCCGCGTTGCGCCGGTTCACCAGGCCCTCGACGTGCGCGCCCAGCGCAAGGGACGACGTGAGGCCGGGGCTTTCGATGCCGAACAGGTTTATCAGGCCGCCGACGCCGTGCTGCGCCGGGCCGGACACCAGGAAGTCGGCGGCGGGTTCGCCGGGTCCGCTGATCTTGGGGCGTATGCCGGCGTAGCCCGGCAGCAGCGCCCCGTCCGGCAGCGCCGGCCAGTAGCGGCGTATGGCGGCGTAGAAGCCCTCGGCGCGGCTGATGTCCACGTCGTACTCCTCCTGCTCCACCCACTGCACGTCCGGGCCGAACCGGGCCTGGCCGCCCAGGTCCAGGGTCAGGTGGACGCCCAGCCCGGCGGCTTCCGGCACCGGGTAGATCAGGCGGCGGAACGGGGCGCGGCCTTGCAGGCTGTAGTAGCTGCCCTTGCATAGGTGCGCCTGCGGGATGGTCTCGGGCGGGACGCCGCCGACCCGCCGGGCCACGTCCGGGGCGTGCAGGCCGACGGCGTTGACCAGCACCTCGCACGCCAGCTCCATCGGCTCGTCCCCGCCGACGTGCAGCACGAAGCCGCCGGGCTGGACCTGGCCGGACAGAACGGGGGCGTGGACGGCGACGGCGCCGCCCGCATGTTCAAGATCACCCTGGTAGGCCAGCATCAGGGCGTGGCTGTCCACGATGCCGGTGCTGGGGGACAGCAGGGCGGCGGCGGCGTGCAGCGCGGGTTCCAGATGGCGGGCGTCCCCTTCCGAAAGGTGCTCCAGGTCGTCCACGCCGTTGACGGCGGCCTTCTGGCGGATGGCGTCCAGGACGGGAACCTCCGCTGGTTCTGCGGCGACGATCAGCTTGCCCAGGCGGCTGTGCGGGATGCCGCGCTCGGCGCAATAGGCGTACAGCATGTGCTTGCCCTGGACGCAGAACCGCGCCTTGAGGCTGCCGGCGGGGTAGTAGATGCCGGCGTGGACGACCTCGGAGTTGCGCGACGAGGCGCCGGTGCCGATGGCGCCCGCGCCCTCCAGCACCAGGACCTCGCGCCCGGACTGCGCCAGGGCGCGGGCGGCGGCCAGGCCGACGACGCCGGCGCCGATGACGACGCACTCGATGTAATCCATGAACGGCCTCCTTGCGGGATTATGCAGCATTGCCGCAAGACCGGGTCAACAGGTGGGCGCCGACGGGGAACGCGCCGAACGACCGGCCCCTGCCCGCCCCATAGGCACCAGCGCCCGCCCGGATATATGCACACGGCATGGCATCCTCCCCACCCCGGCCCCGCGGCGCGCGCTCCCTGTCCCGCCGCCTGTTCGGGGTCTGGGCGCTTTCCCTGGCCGCCAGCGTCGCCGTCGGGCTGCTCCTGCTGCAACTGTCCCGCCAGACCAGCGACGCCCAGGCGGCGCGGGCCGAGGCCGTGGCCGCCCGCGCCTGCCGGCTGATCGGCGACCGCTACGCCTTCTACGCCGCGGGCTGGTCCGGCCCGGCGTTGGTCCCGCCCGACCCCGGCTTCCGCGCCGACCTGACGGCGGCGGTGTCGCTTGCCCTGGCGCAGCAGAGCGGGGTGGAGGGCGGCGTCTGGCAGGCCGACGCCGGGCCGCTGGCCTACGCCTACCCCACCTATGGCGGCAGCGGCCCCAAGACGGACCTGCCCGCGGCGGAGCGCAACGTGATTGCAGCCGTCAACGCCCAGGCGGCGCGGGACGACCAGCCCGCTGCCCGCACCATTGCATCCCGCACCGGCACGCTGCTGCTGCAAGCCTGCCCGCTCGGCGGCCCGATTGCGGACATGACGGCGTGGGCGATGGTCCGCGTGCCGGCGACGGAGGGGCTGCGCCCGTTGCAGGGCGGGCTGGCGGTCCTGCTCGCGCTCGCGCTGCTGATGTCGGCCTGGCTCGGCTGGCTGGTGCGGGTGTGGGGCCGCCACGTCCAGGGGATCGAGGCCGCGCTGGCCGGCGCCGGCCCGGCTGGGATGCCTGCCGTGGGCCGCACCGGGGAGCGGGAGCTGGACCGTATCGTGGACGCCCTGAACGACGCCGGCGGGCGCCTGGCTGCCGCCCGGCGGGACGCCGACGCCATGGCGGCCCGCGTCGCCCAGGCGGAGCGCCTGGCCGGGCTGGGCCGCGTCGCCGCCGGGGTGGCGCATGAGATACGCAACCCCCTCGCCGCGGCGCGGCTGCAAGGAGAGAACGCGCTGGCCGGGGACGATGCCCGGCGGCGTGCGGCCATCGGCGACATGCTGGGCCAGCTTGACCGGCTGGATGCCCTGGCGGGGGAGCTGCTGGCGATGACGCAGCGGGTCGCGCCGCGCCCGCTGCCGGTGGACCTCGGGCCCTTCCTGGCGGGGCAGGCGGCCTGCCATGCCGAGACGGCGGCGGTGAAGCATCTCACCGTGTCCGTGCAGGCGGTGGGCGCCGCGGTGCTGGACCCGCAGGTGGCTGGACGCATCCTGGACAACCTGCTGACCAATGCCATCCGCCATGCCCCAGCCGGCGGCGCCGTCACGCTGGAGGCCGAGCGCACCCCCGGACGTTTGGTCCTGGTCGTCCGCGACACCGGCCCCGGCGTGCCGCCCGACTTGGCGGACCGGGTGTTCGAGCCGTTCGTGACCGGGCGGGCCGACGGCACCGGCCTGGGCCTGGCCATTGCGCGGGAGCTGGCGGACGCGCATGGCGGGCGCCTGGTGCTGCGGCCCTCCGACGCGGGCGCGGTGTTCGCGTTCGATCTGCCGCAGCCGGACGGGCCGGCGGCACCCGGCAGGGCGGAGGCATCGTGGCAACTATCCTGATCGTGGACGACGACGGCGCGCTACGCCGGGCCGTCGCGACCACCCTGTCCGACCTGGGGCACCAGCCGGAGCAGGCGGCGGACGGGGAGGCCGCGCTGAGTTGGCTGTCCCGCCACCGCGCCGACGCCGTGCTGCTGGACCTGCGGATGCCCGGCCTGGACGGGATGGAGGTGCTGCGCCGCATCCGCACCCGCCCCGGCGCCCCGCCCGTCGCCGTCATCACCGCCGTGCCCACCGGCGAGAACACCATAGAGGCCATGCGCCTGGGCGCCGCCGACCACCTGGCGAAGCCGGTTGGTCGGGAGGGGCTGCGAGCGCTGCTGGCGCGCATGTTGCCCGCGCCTGGCCAGGCCCCTGCGCCTGCTGCGCCACCGGATGCCGCCGTGGAGGGCAGCCTGGTCGGTGCCAGCGCCGCCATGCGGGAGGTGCAGAAGGCCGTTGGGATGCTCGCCGACAGCGACGCGACGGTGCTGCTGCTGGGGGAGACCGGGAGCGGCAAGGAGGTCGTGGCCCGCGCCATCCACCGCCACGGACGCCGGGCCGCCGCGCCCTTCGTGCCCGTGAACTGCGCCGCCATCCCGGCGGAGCTGCTGGAGAGCCTGCTGTTCGGCCATGTGCGCGGCGCCTTCACGGGCGCCGTCGCGGACCGCGCCGGGTCGTTCCGGGAGGCGCAGGGAGGCACGCTGTTCCTGGACGAGGTCGGCGACATGGCCATGCCCATGCAGGCCAAGCTGCTGCGCGCCTTGCAGGAGCGGGTGGTGACGCCCGTGGGCGGGCGGCCCGTGCCGGTGGACGTGCGCGTGGTCGCCGCCACGCACCGCGACTTGCAGGAGGCCGTGCGCGGGGGGCGCTTCCGCGAGGACCTGTACTACCGCCTGGGCGTGGTGCCCGTCCGCATCCCGCCGTTGCGGGACCGCCTGGCCGACATCATCCCGTTGGCCGAGCACTACCTTGCCCTCGTGACCCCCGGCGCAGCCCCAAAGCGCCTGGCCGCGGACGCTGCCGCCCGCCTGCTGTCCCACACCTGGCCCGGCAACGTGCGCGAGCTGGTGAACGCCATGACCCGTGCCGCCACGCTGGTGCGCCGCCCCGTCATCACGGCGGCGGACCTGGACTTCCTGGGCGCTGCCGAAGCGGCGGGCGCAACCCCGGCGGATTGGCTGGCCGGCTCCCTGCCGGACGCCGTGGCGCGGCTGGAGCTGGAGATGATCCGCCGCGCCCTGGCCGCCACCGGCGGCAACCGGGCGGCGGCGGCGGAGCGGCTGGGGATCAGGCGGCAGCTCCTGTATCAGAAGCTGGCCCGCTACGGCCTGCTGTCCCCGAATGGGACGGACACCGTCCCCGATGCGGACGCCGAACCGGGTGACGACTTAAAACAAAACTAAAGATTACAGGCGCGTGCATGTGGCACGGAGCTTGCGCTTGCCCATGTGCCGGCCACGAGGCCAGGCATGGAGGACACCATGAAGACACGCAACATCCTGCTGGCCGCGGCGCTGGCCACGGCCGGGCTTGGCGCGATGGGCGCGGCCGTCGCCCAGAATGCCGGCCAGAATGCCACCCCGAACGCCGCCCCCGCTGCATCCGGCAACGCAGCCCCGGCTGCCGCTTACGACTTCTCCCAGCTTCCCGCCATGCAGGGCAAGATCGCGCAATACAGCCTGACGCCCCGCGGCGACGTGGACGGCCTGATCCTGGCGGACGGGACCGAGGTGCGGGTGCCGCCCCATCTGGGCATGCAACTGGTCCAGGCCGTGAGGCCCGGCGACGCCGTCACCATCCGCGGCCTGCGCGCGCGCAACCTGCCGCTGGTGCAGGCCATGCAGGTCAGCAACGACGCCAGCGGCGCCTCCGTCACCGACACCGGCCCGGGCGGTCCGGGCGGCCCCAGTGGCCCGCGTGGTCCCGGCAGTTCCGACGCCCGCGGCCCTGGTGCGCCCGACCAGGCCACTCTCACGGCGCAGGGCCGGATCAAGGCGGCGCTGCACGGACGGCAGGGCGAGGTCAACGGCGCGCTGCTGGAGGACGGCACGATCATCCGCATGCCGCCGCCGGAGGCGCGGCGCCTGGCCGCGCAGATCGCGCCAGGGGCCACGGTCTATGTGCAGGGCGGCGGCTACGCCGGGCCGCTGGGCCGGGTGATCGCGGCGCGGGCCATCGGGCCTGACGCCAACTCCACCACGGCCATCGCCGCCCCGCCGCCGAAGCATGGCCCTGGACATGGCCCCGGCCGTCGTGGCCCTGGGGGCGGGCCGCGCGACGGCGGCCCGAACGCGGTCCCGCCGGCTGCCCCGCTGTAGGCACGGGAACGCCCTGCCCGCCGCCGGGTCCGGCGGTGCGGCAGGGCGTCATCCCGCTCCGGCCCGAACGGAACGGCGCAGCGCGCGTTGGGACGCCCGATGCGCCCCTTGATGCCTTTGATGCCGGCCGCCCTGCGCCCTGTCCGTTCCGGGCCGTTGCAAGGGGCGCGGCGGCTGGGCGCTCCAGGAGCCGAAGGAACCGCGCTGGCCGCCCTTGGACTGCCATGCTGCCAGGGCGGATCGCAACGATGCTGCCTTTGCATAGAAGCTGAAGCGGACTGTGGATGACATGACGTCGGAAACCGAGGAGATGCGCGTGCCGCATGCCGCGCCGCAGCCGCAGGACGGCACCGCCAACACCCTTGAACCCTCCACCCGCTCGCTGCGCGGTCTGGACGCCATCAACGTCCTGATGGCGGACGTGCGGGACGGAGTGGGGCCTTACCTGGCGGTGTTCCTGAAGGGCGGAGAGCACTGGGAGTCCGGCGCCATCGGCATCGCCATGGCGGCGTCGTCCATCGCCGCCGCCATCTTCCAGGTGCCGGCGGGGCTGCTGGTGGACGGAACCCGGTGGAAGCGGCTGCTGATTGCCGTCTCCGGCCTGATGATCGGCCTGGGCTGCCTGCTGATCGTGTTCTACCCGCGCTTCTTCGCGGTCATCGCCGCGCAGGCCATGCTGGGCGCGGCGTCCGCCATCATCCCGCCGGCCATCGCCGCAGTGTCCCTGGGCCTGGTCGGGCGGCGGCTGCTGGACGCGCGGGTCAGCCGCAACGAGTCGTTCAACCACGGCGGCAACCTGATCGCCGCCGTGCTGGCCGGGGTGCTGGGGACCTGGTTCGGCTACCACTGGATCTTCTACCTCGTCTGCGCCTTCGCGGCGTCCAGCGCCCTCGTGGTCACGCTTATCAACCCGGCAGAAATTGACCACGAGCGCGCGCGCGGCGGGGACGATGGCGCTGCCAAGGGGGAGCCGGTGTCCTTCCGCGACCTGCTGCGGCGGCGGGAGCTGCAGGTGTTCCTGGCATCCGTCGTGCTGTTCCACTTCGGCAACGCGGCCATGCTGCCGATGGCCGGGCAGGTGCTGGCGCAGGCGCATCCGGGGTCGGACACGGCGGCGCTGTCGGCCTGCATCATTGCGGCGCAGTTCGTGATGGTGGGCGTGGCCTGGGCTGTGGGCCGGGCGTCGGCGCGCGGCATCGGGCGCAAGACGGTCTTCCTGGTGGCGTTCGCGGTCCTGCCGGTGCGCGGCCTGCTGTTCACGCTGACCAGCAGCCCCCTCGGCGTCGTGGCCATCCAATTGCTGGACGGGGTGGCGGCGGGCATCTTCGGCGTGGTGTCGGTGCTGATCGCCTCCGACCTGACGCGGGGAACTGGGCGGTTCAACTTCGCGCAGGGGCTGATGGCGCTGGCTGTGGGCGTCGGCGCCACGCTCAGCAACGCGACGGCAGGGTATGCCGTGCAGTGGTTCGGGTTCACGGCGGGCTTCCTGTACCTGGCAGCCATCGCTGGCGCCGGGCTGGTGTTCTTTGCGCTGCTGATGCCGGAAACTGGAGACGGGCGGACGGAGCAGGCCAGCGCCAAGCCGGTGGCGGCATGATGGGTGCGCTCGCTGCCTCCTCCTGGACGACCTGGGGCATCGCCGCTGCGGCGACGGCTGGGGTGATCGTGCGCCCGTTCTCCTGGCCGGAATGGGTATGGGCGGTGGCGGGCGCGGCGCTGCTGGTGGTGCTGGGCCTGCTGTCCCCGGCGGACGCCGGCGCGGGCGTGGCCAAGGGGCTGGACGTGTATCTGTTCCTGACCGGCATGATGCTGCTGGCGGAGCTGGCCCGGCAGCAGGGCCTGTTCGACTGGCTCGCCGCCCGCGCCGCCAAGCTGGCCCGCGGGTCGGGCACGCGGCTGTTCACGCTGATCTTCCTGGTCGGCACCGTCGTGACGGCGTTCCTGTCCAACGACGCGACCGCCGTGGTGCTGACGCCCGCCGTCGCCGCAATCGCCAAGACGGCCAAGGCCGAGAAGCCCCTGCCCTACCTGTTCATCTGCGCCTTCATCGCCAACGCCGCCAGCTTCGTGCTGCCGATTTCCAACCCAGCCAACCTGGTCATCTACGGCGCGCACATGCCGCCGCTGCTGCAATGGCTGCCGCGCTACGCGCTGCCGTCCCTGCTGTCCATCACCGTGACCTATGCCGTGCTGCGCTGGACGCAGCGGGACGACCTGGGGAGCGTGTCGGCGGACGTTGACGTTCCGGAGCTGTCCGGCCCCGGGCGCATGGCGGCCTGGGGCATCGCCGGCACGGCCGTGGTGCTGCTGGCGTCCTCCTTCTTCGATATCCAGTTGGGCCTGCCGACCTTCCTGGCCGGGGCCGCGACGGCGGTGCTGGTGCTGTGGCGGGCGCGAACCGGGCCGGGCGCGGTGCTGCGCGAGGTCTCATGGGGCGTGCTGCCGCTGGTCGCCGGGCTGTTCGTGCTGGTGGAGGCGCTGGAGCGTACCGGCGTCACCCGCCGCCTGGCGGACCTGCTGGGCGCCGCCGTGCAGCACTCGGCGGCAGGGGCGGCCTGGGGCGCCGGGCTGGCGTTGGCCTTCGGCTGCAACCTGGTCAACAACCTGCCCGCCGGCCTGGTCGCGGGCCGCGTGGCGGAGTTGGCGGACCTGCCGGAACGGGTGCGGGCGGCGGTGCTGATCGGCGTGGACCTCGGGCCGAACCTGTCCGTCACCGGGTCGCTGGCCACCATCCTGTGGCTGACCGCGCTGCGGCGCGAGGGCATCCAGGTCGGCGCGTGGCAGTTCCTCAAGCTCGGCGCGCTGGTGATGCCCCCTGCCCTGCTGCTGGCGCTCGCGGGCGTCTTCCTCTTCGGCTGAGTCCCAAAACGGAGCATATACGATGCAGAACATCAGCGCGGCCTGGCTTTATCCCGTCATCCTTGTTTGCGGCGCCCTGCAAGCGTGGGGACCACCCATGAACGGGGCGCTGCGGAACGCGCTGAGCAACCCTTGGCTGGCCAGCATCGTGTCGTTCCTGCCCATCGTGTTCCTGCTGGCGATCCTGTTCTTCTGCCAGCCCCGCCCGCTGCCGACCGAGGATGGCCTGTCCCACATGCCGTGGTGGGCGCCGCTGGGCGGGCTGGCCGGGGCGTTCGCGGTGATCTGCGGTCTGCTGTTCGTGGACAAGATCGGCGCCGGCGCCTTCGGCGGGCTGACGATCACGGCCAACATCCTGATGTCCCTGGCGGTGGACCATTTCGGCTGGTTCGGGATCGAGCAGCACGCCATCAACATCTGGCGCGTGATCGGCGGCGTGCTGATGGTGGCGGGCATCGCGCTGATTGCGATGTTCTGACTGTGCCCCGACCGGTCCAGCCACGGGCGGGGCGTCACCGCGCCACCGGCTCTCCCCGGTCGTCGTCCTCCCGGTCGCTGCTCACGCCCACCGTGCGGATGAGGGCGGGGTGCATCACCCAGGCGGACAACCGGTCCGTCCGTGGAATACCGTGCTGCATCCGGTCCAGCACCCCGCGCGCGAACTGCCCCGGGGGCAGCGCGGCAACCTCATCCGGCGCCATGCCGTAGGCGACCATCCGCCAGTCCGCGTCGCCGGTGAAGCCGTCCTGGCCCACCCAGTCCAGCAGCTTGGCGGCACCCGCGGCGCTGACGATGTAGCCGTCGCCGCCGGGCGCGTTGTCAACCGCCGGGAAGGTCTGCAGCGCCTCCGCCAGCGGGCGCACGCTGGGCGCGTCCACGCCCGCCGGGTCCAGCCGAGGTTCCAGCCGGTCGTTCACGAAGCACACATCGTAGCCCGGCGGCAGGTCCAGCGGCCCCACGGTGCGCGGCAGGTCCACCAGCGGGATCACGTCGTCCTCGATCACCAGCAGGTGCGGCAGGGCCTGCGTCCGCGCCCAGTCCCAGGCGGCGGCATGGCTCAGAAAGCAGCCCAAGGTGCCGCGCCCGCCCTCGTCCCCCGGGCGGGACAGCAGGCGGGCAGCGGCGATGGCGGGCAGACGGCTGCCCTCGACGGCGGGGATGCGGTGGACGCCGGGGAACAGCCGCTCGATCCACGCACGCCGCTCCCCGTTGCGGTCCAGGTTGATGACGGCGGCATGCAGCGGCTCCCCCCTATCCGGACGGGCAGCCAGGGCGCGGATCACGCGCCGCTGCAGGGCGGCGGCGTCGCGCTTGGGGGCGTAGTCGGGGTCTTCAGGGTTCAGGCGGTAGGCTTCGGCGAAGTTGGCCTCTGCACACGGCCAGTCGCGGCGCTGCCGGGCCACGTTGCCCAGCAGGGCGTGCAGGGCCGCCGTGGGCTGGACGGCCAGCATCCGCCGCGCCCGGGTCTCCAGCGTTTCCAGGTCGTCCATGTGATAGGCGTACAGCGCCGTGTAGTGCGCCAGCCACTCGGCGTCCGGCAGGGACCGTGCGGCCCGGCGGAACGCGGCGTCGGAGTCCGGGTAGTGCAGCGCCGCCTTCAGGCTGGCGCGCAGCTCCCACCCCAGCCGCCAGTCGTCCGGCGATGCCGCCAACGCGAGGCGCCAGGCCGCGATTGCGTCGTTGTGGCGGCCCTCGGCGCGGGCGAGCAGGGCGGCCTGGACGGGATCGTGCATGGACCGGAACAAGCCACGCCATTGCGGCTGCGGTAGGGCGCGCCGCCGCAGGAATGCCCGCGCCCGGTCACACTATGCACATGATTGCCCACCATGCTCCGCTCACCCCGGGCCGCATGGCCCGGCGGGAAGGCCGCGCGTCCACCGTCCACGGTCCCTGTGCCGCGGCGGACTTGAGGCATTGAATTGAGAGCCTCTTACATCGTAATCTCGTGACTGCAACCCCGAGGGTGTGTGCCATGCCGAAGTATGAGACCGACGTGCATCTTCCGCCCGTCCCGGCTGTCCAGAAGCCTGGCCCCGAGCGTTATGCCTTGCCCAGCCGCGTGGCAGAGGAGGTCCAGGACAAGCTTCACGACGGCACCGGTGTCGAGGCAAGCTGGCACGATGGCGCAACCATGTCCGTTACCGTCGTGCCGAACACCGAACCCGCCGACCAGCATGTCCAGGCCGCCCTCATTGCGTTGCAGGACGTGGTCGGGCCGGACGCCGTCGTGCCGCCGTTCCACAAGATCGAGGACGGCGCGGCGTCGTAGGAGCAGCCGCATGATGGACGCCGCCATGGACGCCACGGGTCCGGACGCGGCCTTCTCCGCCCGGGGGTGGGGCGCGCACCCGGACGGCGCCCGCACCAGCTTTGCGCTATGGGCGCCCTCCGCCCAGGCCGTCGCCGTCCTGGGCGTGGATGGCCCGGCGCAGCCGCTGGAGCATCAGGGCGGCTGGCACCGGGGCGTCCTGGACGGCTTCCCTCCGGGCGCCCGCTACAAGTTCCTGGTGGACGGCCGCGCCGTGCCCGACCCGGCCTCCCGCTCCCAGCCCGAAGGCCCCGACGGCTTCAGCGAGGTCGTGGACCCCGCCACCTACCCGTGGTCGGACGACGCCTGGCACGGACGCCCCTGGACGGAAACGGTGCTGTACGAGCTGCACGTCGGCACCTTCTCGCAGGAGGGCACCTTCCTGGGCGCCATCCCGCACCTGGACCACCTGGCGTCCCTGGGCATCACGATGGTCGAATTGATGCCCGTTGGCGCGTTCCCCGGCCATTGGAACTGGGGCTACGACGGCGTGCTGCCCTTTGCGCCCCATGCCGGCTATGGCACGCCGGACGACCTGCGCCGGCTGGTGGAGGCGTGCCACGCCCGCGGCCTCTCGGTCATCCTGGACGTGGTCTATAACCATTTCGGCCCGCAGGCCAACTACCTGCCGAGCTATCTGCCGGAGTTCTTCACCGAGCGGCACCACACGCCCTGGGGCGCGGCCATCGCCTTCGACGGACCCAACGCCCCTGCCGTCCGGGACTTCTACGTCCAGAACGCGCTGTATTGGATCAGCGAGTTCCACATGGACGGCCTGCGCCTGGACGCAGTGCAGGCCATCCAGGATGACAGCCCCGAACACATCCTGGACGAGATCGCCCGCCGCGTCCGCGCCGCCCACCCCGGACGCCTGCTGCACCTGACGCTGGAGAACGACAACAACGAGGCCCGCTGGCTGGATCCCGCCCGCCCCGGGCGCCCCGGCTACGACGCGCAGTGGAACGACGACTTCCACCACGCCATGCGCGTGCTCGTCACCGGCCGGCGCGACGGCTACTACCGGGACTACGCCGACGATCCCCTGGCCCGGATCGGCCGTGCGCTGGCGGAGGGCTTTTCCTACCAAGGTGAGGAGTCCACGCACCGCCCCGGCCTGCTCCGCGGCACGCCGTCCGGCCACCTGCCGCCTGCCGCCTTCATCAGCTTCATCCAGAACCACGACCAGGTCGGCAACACGCCCTTCGGCCGGCGCCTGACGGAGCTGGCGCCCGCAGAGGCCGTGCGGCTGGGCACGGCGGCGATGCTGCTGGCGCCAGGCATCCCGATGCTGTTCATGGGGCAGGAATGGGGGTCGGCACGCCCGTTCGACTTCTTCTGCGACTTCCCCTCGCCGCTGGCCGGGCTGGTGCGGGACGGGCGCCGGGCGGAGTTCAGCCACCTGCCGGAGTTCCAGGACCCCGACGTGCTGGCATTGCTGGCCGACCCCGGCGCAGCCACCACCCGGGACGGGTCGCGGCTGGATTGGGGCGCCATCGCGCAGGAGCCGCATGCCGCTTGGCTGGCGCTGCATCGGCGGTTGCTGGAGGTTCGCCGGACGGTGGTGGTCCCGTTGCTGCCGCGCATCGGCGGCGGCACCGGGTCATTCCGCACAGGGCCGTCCGGCGATGGGGGCGGCGGGATCGTGGAAGCCCGCTGGGCCGTCAAGGGCGGCGGCCACCTTTTGCTCGCCGCCAACTTCTCAGGGTCCGCCGCCGTCTGGCCCACACCCGGCAACCCGGCCTTCCGCCTGGTCGAGGGCACGTCGGACGGCACGCTGGCGCCTTGGGACCTGGTGCTGACAGTCCAAAATAAGTAGCCGCCTGCCCCCTCTCCCTCCGGGAGAGGGTCGGGGTGAGGGAAACCGCTAGGACTTCGCCGCCTGGTCGCGGGCTGGTTCTCGTCGGGAGGATTTGCGCTGCGCGGCTTCCCCCACCCCTCTCCCGGAGGGAGAGGGAGAAGCACCCTTTCTAACCACCAGCGTCGTCCATGCCCCCTCCCGCACCGCCGCCTCCAGCCGCAGCCCCTGCCGCCGGTGCGCGGCCAGGACGCCGCGGGCCTGCCAGTCCAGCAGGCCCGCCAGGATCGCCGTTCCGCCCGGGGCCAGCCCCGCCGCCAAGTCGTGCGCCATCCGGCACAGCGGGCGCGCCAGGATGTTGGCCAGCACCAGGTCGTAGGGCCGCCCCGCCTGCACCGCCCGCGCCCGCCACCCGTTGGCCAGCACGGGGCGCACCAGGCGCCCCACCCCGTTCATCGCCGCATTCTGCCCCGCGACGCGCACCGACCACGGCTCGATATCCGTCGCCAGCACCGGACGGTGCAGCAGCATCGCCGCCGCCATCGCCAGGATGCCGGACCCGGTGCCCAGGTCCAGGATCCGCCGCGGCCGCCGCCGGGCCGCAACCTCCAGCGCGCGGAGGCAGCCGCGGGTCGAGCCGTGCTCCCCCGACCCGAACGCCAGCCCGGCATCCAGCGTCAGCGCCAGCCGGCCTGGCAGGCGCCCGCCCTCCTGATGCGTCCCGCGCACCGCGAACCGCCGGCCCACCGGCTGCTCCGGAAACGCTTCATAGGTGCGGGCCAGCCAGCCATCCGCCTCGGTCGGCGCCCGGCCCAGCGGGGCTGCGACGCCGGTCAGCATCGCCGCCAGCGCCAGCGCCCCTTGCAGGGCGTCATCGCCTGCCCCGACGTCCCGCACGCCCTCTATCCGCCAGACGCGGGCGTCCTCGTCCGCCAGGAAGAACCCGATCGTGTCGCACACCGTGCCGAGCGCCGCCTCATAGGCGTCCAGCGCCGCTTCCGGCACCTCGACCGAGACGGTTTCCAGAGGTCCTGCCCGCCGCCTCACGAAGCGCCTGCCTTCCCCCTCTCCCTCCGGGAGAGGGTCGGGGTGAGGGAAGCCGCGTGGGCAGGCCCTGCCTTGGGCAGTGCTGGTCCAGTTCGGATCAGGGCAGCGCTCGCCGCCTCCCTCACCCCGACTCTCTCCCAGAGGGAGAAGGGGAAGGAGCACGACCTCATGTCGCCGCCCGCTCGACGTAGCTGTCCATCAGGTGCTTCTGCCCGGCGTGCTCGAACTCGATGGTCAGCTTGTGGTCGTCCACCGCCCGCACCACGCCGTAGCCGAACTTCTGGTGGAACACCCGCGCGCCCACCTCGAACAGCTCCTCCCGCACTGGACGTGCCGGCTGCTCCCAGGAGGCCAGCGCCGCCGGGCGCCGCGCCGCCAGCGGCCCATTGGTGAACACGCTGGGCGCCGCCATCAGCCGCGCCTCCCGCTGCATCGCGGCACTTCCCGCGCGCTCGATATGCTCCGCCGGCAGCTCGTCCACGAAGCGGCTAGGGATGCTGCTCTGCCAGTTGGCATACAGGCGCCGGTTGGCGGCATGGCTCACGATGGCCAGCTTGCGCGCCCGGGTCAGGCCGACGTAGGCCAGCCGCCGCTCCTCCTCCAGCCCCTTTTGCCCGCCCTCGTCCAGCGTGCGCTGGCTCGGGAACAAGCCCTCCTCCCACCCTGGCAGGAACACGGTGTCGAACTCCAGCCCCTTGGCGGCGTGCAGCGTCATCATGCTGGCCCTATCGCCCTCCGCGTTCTGCTCGTTCTCCATCACCAGCGACACATGATCCAGGAACCCGGCCAACGTGTCGAAGTCGGCCAGCGCCCGCACCAGCTCCTTCAGGTTCTCCAGCCGCCCCGGCGCATCCGGCGACTTGTCGGCCTTCCACATGCCGGTGTAGCCGCTCTCATCGAGCAGGGTGGCCAGAGTCAGAACGTGGCCGTCGCGCGGCAGGGACTCGCGCCACCGGGCGAAGGACTGGAACATTTCCCGGAGCGCGCTGCCGACCTTGCCCTTGAGGGCGCCGGACAGGACCAGGCGTTCCGCCGCGGCCGCCAGCGGAATGCCCCCTTCGCGCGCTGCGAGATGCATGGAGCGCAGCGCGACCTCGCCGACGCCGCGCCGGGGCACGTTGACCACGCGCTCGAATGCCAGGTCGTCGGCGGGCTGGTGCAGGACGCGCATGTAGGCGATGGCGTCCCGTATCTCCGCCCGCTCGTAGAACCGCAGCCCGCCGACGACGCGGTAAGGGATGCCGAGGGTGATCATCCGCTCCTCGAAGGCGCGGGTCTGCGCCGAGGTTCGGACGAGAATGGCCATCTCGGCGAGCTTGTGGCCGTCGCGGCGCAGCGTTTCCACACGGTCGCCCACCATGCGCGCCTCCTCATCGGAGTCCCACAGGCTCACGACCTGCACCTGCTCCCCGTGGGCATCGTTGCGGCCGGAGCGGAGGGTCTTCCCCAACCGCCCCTCATTGTTGGCGATCAGCCCGGCGGCGGCGGCGAGGATGGGGGCAGTGGAGCGGTAGTTACGCTCCAGCTTGACAATCTTGGCGCCGGGAAAGTCCTCCTCGAAACGAAGAATATTCTCTACTTCAGCGCCACGCCACGAATAGATTGACTGATCATCATCGCCAACGCAACAAATATTTTTGTGGCCCTGCGCCAGCAGCCGCAGCCACAAGTATTGTATGACGTTCGTGTCCTGATACTCGTCCACCAGGATGTAGCGGAACCGCCGGTGGTAGTCGGCCAGAATGTCCGCGTGCGTCCGCAATATCTCCGTCATGTGCAGCAGCAGGTCGCCGAAATCTGCCGTGTTGAGCTGCTTCAGCCGCGTCTGGTAGGCCGCATACAGGATGCGCGACTGCCCGCCCGCGAAGTCCCCCTCCTCCGCCGCCGTCACCCGGTCCGGCGTCAGGCCGCGGTCCTTCCAGCGCTGGATCATGCCCATCAGCGCCTGCGGCGGCCAACGCTTGGGGTCGAGGTGCGCGGCCTCCATCACCTGCTTGAGCAAGCGAAGCTGGTCGTCGCTGTCCAGGATGGTGAAGCCGCTCGTCAGCCCCACCAGCTCCGCATGGCGCCGCAGCATCCGGGCGCACAGCGCATGGAAGGTGCCGAGCCACAGCCCCTCCGCCGGGCGGTTCAGCAGGTGGCCGACGCGCTCCCGCATCTCCTTCGCCGCCTTGTTCGTGAACGTCACCGCCAGCACCTGGCCCGGCGCGGCCTTGCCCTGCAGCAGGATGTGCGCGAAGCGGGTGGTCAGCACGCGGGTCTTGCCGGTGCCGGCGCCGGCCAGCACCAGCACGGGGCCGTCCACGGCCTCCACGGCGTCGCGCTGCTCGGGGTTCAAGCGGGCGAGGTATTCGGTCATGGTGCGGACATGCGCGGCATCCCCGGGCCTATAGAACAAGTGCCGAACGCGGCCAACCCAGACGGACAGCCCTCGTCCGTTTCGGACGGGACGGCCGATCCCGCCGGCTCGCCTGACTTGCCAACAAGCGCCCGTCCTTGCGAGGAGCGCAGCGACGCGGCAATCCAGGGGTCGCCAGCGCAGCCCTTGCCGCCCCCCTATGCTCACGCCGCAAGAGCGGCTCGCAATGACGAGGAGGCAGGCGGCGAAGCGGGGGACAGGCGCACACAGCCGGCGGCGCCCCTGCCCATCCGCATCCTGGCCTGGTCCGCCCGGCGCGGCTCCATCCTGCTGGCCGTCGGCATCTTCGGCGGCGTGCTGTCGCCGGGGCTGGCCACGGCGTGCAAGGGCTTCATCGCCCCCAACGTGCTGTGTATGATGACCCTCGTGCTCCTGCGCGTGGACCCCGCGGGAACCCTCGCCCACCTGCGCCGGCCCCTGCGCGTCGCCGCCATCGTCGCGGTCCTGCTGCTGGCCTGCCCCGTGCTGACCTGGGCCGCCGTCGCCCCGCTGCACCTGGACCCCGGCATCACCGCCGGCCTTGTGATCTTCGCCACGGGCTGCGCCGCCACCTCGTCCCCCGCCTTCGCCCGCATGGTGAGGCTGGACCCGGAGCTGAGCCTGGCCGTCACGCTGGCCACCACCTTCCTCGTGCCCCTGACGGCGCCGCCGATGGCGCTGCTGCTGCTGGGCGTGGACCTGTCCATCGGCACGGGAGATTTCATGGCCCGGCTGGCCCTGATCGTCGGACTGCCCATGCTGCTGTCCCTGGCCTTGCGCCGCCTGCTGGGCCGCCAGCGCCTAGACCGCTGGGCGGACGCCGTGGACGGGTTGCTGGTGTGGCTCGTGGTGTTCTACGGCTTCGCCGTCATGGATGGATTGGCGGCCCGCATGTCGGCGGACCCCGCCTGGGTGGCGCAGGCCGTGGCCGCCGCCTTCGCCGTGGACTACGGGCTGAACCTGGTGACCTCCGCCGCCTTCGCCCCCTTTGGGCGGCGCGCGGCGGCAACGGCCGGGCTGATGAGTGGCAATCGCAACATGGCGCTGTATCTGGCCGTGCTGCCCGCGGCGGCGGACCCGAGGATCGCGCTGTTCTTTGGGCTATGCCAGTTCCCGCTGTTCCTCAGCCCGTTCCTGCTGCGTCCGATCTACCGGCGCGTGGTGCCGTCAACACGAGCATGAGAAGCATGTGCGGGGAGGCGCTGCCGCACAGACGCCGGTCGGCACCTGGCCGGTCAGTCCCTTGGCGTGGCGCATGGACGGCATGGTCCGCTGGTCGCCCGCACCGGGTTGCCCGGCGCCTGATGCGGCACCTCGCGGCTTGACTGGCCCGCAACTGGCGTTGCGCCAACTTTGGCGTGGCTGCTACGCTTCCCAGCCGAGGTTTACCGTCCCACCAGCGACGCCGCCTGCCGCAGATGCGTGCGGCCGAGCAAACAAAGCTGAGCGCGATGTTCAAGTCACCTCCTCTGCATCCGGCAGCCGCCTTGGTCATGGGCGTGCTGGCCGCCGGCCCGGCGATTGCCCAGGGCAGCGCCCAAAGCGGCAGCCGCTTTGACGGCACTTGGTCGGTCATCCTGACCTGCGACGCTGCCCGGGATGGGGCCGCCGGCTACACGCTCCGTTTCTCCGCCGTCGTGAAGGACGGCCTCCTGCACGGCGAGTATGGCGTCCGCGGCCAAGCCGGGTCACTTTCGCTGGACGGCCCGATACAGATGGATGGCAGTGCGCTGCTGTCCGCACGTGGTCTGACCGGCAACCCGGATTATGTCATCGGGCGCCTGACCTCGGCCACTCCATACGCTTACCGCCTGCAATCCCGCTTTGAAGGAGCACGCGGCACCGGCGCGCGCCTGGAAGTTCGACGCTGCGACGCGGTGTTCAGCAAGCAATGAGCTTCGCCGAGCAGAAGTGACGAAGCGGACCACCCGGACGCGCTGCGCCACCGAATTGCATCGGGCACGGCGCCTCCGAACGGAGCCTGCAAACGGCAGAGGGCGCCGATGCCCTGCTGCCCTGCGCGTGCTACGCCGCCGCCTCCGGCCTCTTCGCCCGCACGCCCAGCAGGTGCGCTATGGCGAACGTCAGGTCCGGACGGTTCAGCGTGTAGAAGTGGAACTCGTCCACGCCGTTCGCCTGCAGCAGCCGCACCTGCTCTGCCGCCAGGATTGCCGCGATCATGCGCCGGGTCTCGGGATCGTTCTCCGTGCCCTCGAACATCGTGCCGAGCCAGTCCGGCACCGACGCCCCGCACATCGCGCTGAACTTGGCGGCCTGCGCGTAGTTGGACACCGGCATGATGCCGGGCACGATGGAAGCAGTGATGCCGGCCGCCAGCGCCCGGTCCAGGAAGCGCAGGAACACCGTGCCGTCGAAGAAGTACTGCGTGATCGCCCGCGTCGCCCCCGCGTCCAGCTTGCGCTTCAGGTTGTCCAGGTCGTGATCGGCGCTGACGGCAGTCGGATGCACCTCCGGGTAAGCCGCCACCGAGATCTCGAAATCGGCGACGCGCTTCAGCCCGGCCACCAGGTCGTTGGCGTAGGCGTAGCCGTCCGGGTGCGGCCGATACTCCTCGCCCGGCGGCGCGTCGCCGCGCAGCGCCACGATGTGCCGCACGCCCGCATCCCAATACTGCCGCGCCACGTCGTCCACCTCCCCGCGGGAGGCGCCGACGCAGGTCAGGTGCGCCGCCGGATGGAGGTTGGTCTCCTGCACCAGCCGGGTCACGGTGGCATGGGTGCGCGCCTGGGTGGTGCCGCCCGCGCCGTAGGTGACGGACACGAAGCGCGGCTCCAGCGGTTCAAGCCGCCGCACGCACGCCCAGAGCTGCGCCTCCAGGGCGTCGTTCTTGGGCGGGAAGAACTCGAACGACAGCGCCGGGGCAGGCAGCGCAGGCGGGCGGGCGGGCAGCGCGCTGAAGCGCGGGCCGGTCAGCCAGCGCTCCAAAGTGTGCGCGGCGTCCGCGTGCGCGTCGTCCGTGCGCGCGGCAGCGGGGGCCTGGGGGCGTGTCATCTCGTTCATGGGCGTGCTATCCCGGTTGTGATCGTGCCAAGCGCACGGCGTGCGGGCTAATATACGGCGCATCGGGCGCAACGCCACCCGTCGGGCTGCGTTGTTCACGAAGTCCGGTCCGGCCCCGTCCGCCTGGGGCGCCCTCCCGTCCGCAATCCTGCCTGGCCGTCCGCCAGCACAAGGGGACCAAAATGCCGCCATCCCGCCCGAGGCCAGTTGCCGCCCTGCTGCTCGCCGCCGCGCTTGCCGTGTCGGCCTGCGCCGGCAGCCCGCCGGCCCCGGCCGGCACGTCGCAGGCGGAGGGGGCCAACGACCCGCTGGAGGGCACCAACCGTTTCCTCTACCGCGTCAACGACGGACTGGACACCTACGTGTTCCGCCCCATCGCCGTAGGCTACCGCGATGTCGTGCCCGGCGGCGTCCGCCGGTCGGTCCACAACGTCCTGAGCAACGTCAGCAGCCCCGTCGTGTTCGTCAACGACGTGCTGCAGACCAAGCCGCGCCGCGCCGGGGACACCATGATGCGGTTTCTCATCAACACCACGGCCGGCGGTCTCGGCCTGTTCGACGTGGCGACGGATTTGGGATACCCTGCCCACGGCACCGACCTGGGCGTGACGCTGGCGTTGTGGGGCGTGGGCGACGGCCCTTACCTGTTCCTGCCGGTCCTGGGACCGAGCAACGTGCGCGACAGCACGGGCTTCGCCGGGGACACCCTGATTGACCCCTTGACCTGGGCCACCTTCGGCGGCAGCACGGCGGTCAGCGCCACCCGCTTCGGCGTCGGCGCCGTGGACGCGCGGGAGCGGCTGATCGAGCCGATCGACGACGCCAAGCGCAACGCGCTGGACCCCTACGCCACGTTCCGAAGCGTCTATCGCCAGAACCGGGCGTCCACGATCGAGGCGACCCGGAACGACCGCCGGGCCACCACACCGGCCTGGTTCAACCGCTGACCGCTTCAGCCGTTGGATAGCCAAACCGCTAGAAGGATCAACATGCCCGCCACCCTCACGCGCCGCACCGCCCTCCTGCTCGGCGCTGCTGCCATCGCCACCCTGGCCGGGGCGCCGCGCGCCTGGGCGCAGGACGCGACCGGCTTCGTCATCAACCTGGGCAACCAGTTGGCCGCCATCGTCAACGGACCCGGCAGCTACGAGGAGAAGAAGCGCCGCCTGGCTCCGTTGATCGAGGGCGCGGTGGACGTGGACGGCATCGCGCAGTTCTGCCTGGGCCTGTACTGGCGCCGGGCCACCCCGGCGCAGCAGGCGGAGTTCGTGCGGCTGTTCCATGCGGTGCTGCTGAACAACATCGGCGGCAAGCTCGGCCAGTTCCAGGGCGTCACCTTCCGCCCCACCACCACCACCCAGCGCGATGGCGACAGCATCGTCGGCACCGTCATCCAGCGCCCCAACCAGCAGCCCAACAACGTCCAGTGGGTCGTTAGCAGCGCCTCCGGCCGCCCCAAGATCGTGGACGTGCAGGCCGAGGGCGTGAGTTTGCGCCTGACCCAGCGCAACGACTACAGCGCCTACGTCAGCAGCAACGGCGGCAGCGTTGACGCCCTGCTCGCCGCCATGCGCCGGCAAGCCGGGGTATGACGGAACCGCGGGGCTAGAGCGCGTCCGGTGCAGATGGATGCACCGGACGTGCTCTAGGTGTTGCTTTTGCGAGTATTTGTCCGGTTCAAGCAAAGCCGCTTGAGTCGGACAAATGCTCTAACCGGCGCGGCCGCGCCGCCACGGTGCAGCCGGCCCGCTGCGCCACGCCCGCCAGCCCTCCGGCAGGTCGGCAAGTTCGTGCAGCGTGGGGTCGCGTTCAGTCATTGCCCGCAGCGATGCGACCATCCCCTCCGCCTCGCGTGGCGCGCCAGGCCCGCTGTCATGGAATTGCCAGCCGCCATCATCCCCGTCACGCGAGACATGCGCGATCCACGCCCCGCCCTGGACGATGCTCCGCGTCGTGAGCACCGCAAGGTCGGGGGGATCACGAAACGGCCATCGCGTCATGCACGGTCCTTCCGGCGACTCGGCGCCGGAGCGGGGCACCGCTGCGGGCCGCGGCTCGCACATGCTGAAACTCCATACCAACCGTGCTTTGCTCTGACCCATACGCACCAGCATCGTCATCACGAGCCGCGCAGGACGCAAGGCGCAGCGCAGCGCCTTCCGCCACGGGCCGGCTCCTCCCTGCGGCAGATGGCGCTGCGCTCATCCGCCCTACCCCGTCCGCAGCCGGGCGTGGACCAAGGCTTTCGGCGCTGGGTATCACTAGCAGCTTGGCGGAGAAGGCTTCACGGCGGGACACCCTTGCCTCATTCTCTCCCTGGTGCGCCGCGCATGTCCTCCAGGAGCCTGTCCCCATGAGACCTCCCCTTCCGCGCACGCTCCTGCTGGCTGCAACGCTGCTGTGGGCCGCCAGCCCCAGCATCCCCGCACGCGCCCAAGCCGGCCTGGCCGCCGGGGCGCCCGGCGGCTTCGCCCCCCTCGTCCGCAGCGTCGTCCCCGCCGTCGTCAACATCACCGTCACCGAAAGTCAGGCCCCCACCGAAGTCCCCGCCGCCATGCCGCCGGAGCTGCGCGGCACCCCGTTCGAGCGGCAGTTCCGCGAACGCTTCCGCAACCGGCGGGAGCAGGTGCTGGGCGCCGGCTCCGGCTTCATCGTCGACCCCACCGGCCTGATCGTCACCAACAACCATGTCGTCGGACGCGCCGACCGGATTACCGTCGCCCTATCCGACGGGACCGAGCTGCAGGCCCGCCTGATCGGCTCGGACGACCTGACCGACATCGCCGTCATCCGCGTCAGCAGCCCCACGCCGCTGCCCTATGTCACCTGGGGGGACAGCAACGCCGCCCAGGTCGGCGATTGGATACTGGCCGCCGGCAACCCTTTCGGCGTCGGCACCTCCGTCACCGCCGGCATCATCTCCGCCCGTGGGCGGGACATCGGTGCCGGGCCGTTCGACGACTTCATCCAGATTGACGCGCCCATCAACCCCGGCAACTCCGGCGGCCCCACCTTCAACATGGCGGGCGAGGTTGTGGCCGTGAACACCGCCATCGTTTCCCCCACCGGCGGCTCCGTCGGCGTCGGCTTCGCCGTGCCAAGCGAGATCGCGCAACGCATCGTCGCCGACCTGCGCGACAAGGGCCGCATAGACCGGGGCTGGCTGGGCGTGTCGGTGCAGGACGTGCAGGTCGGGCTGGCCGGTGCCGGGCGCATCCCAGGCGCCGGCGCCGGCGCCGGCGTCTCCATCGCCGGCATTGACCGCGCCGGACCCGCCGCCAAGGCCGGCCTACGCCCCGGCGATGTCGTGCTGTCCGTCAACGGGGACCGCGTGGACAGCGCCCGCAGCCTCATCAAAGCGGTCGCCGCCACCGCCCCGGGCACCGCGGTGCGCCTGGCCGTGCGCCGCGGCGCGCAGAGCCTGGACGTGCCCGTGACCGTCGGACGCCGCCCGGCGGACGGCGCGGGCTAGGCACCCCGCAATCCCGCCAGCACCATGTCCGCCACCATCCCGCTCATCACATACGACACCGCCGCGCCCGACGGCCGCAACATCTTCCGCGAGGCATTTGGCACCCTGTCCGATGACGAGTGGTATGCCCTCCTCGCACGCTCCACCGCAGAGCCTGTGATGGACGGCGTCCGCTTCCCCGCCGTCCCCAACGACGACCTGCAGCGCCACGTCCACGGCAGCCACGGCCCGAACGCGATGGCGGAAGCCGGGGCCTTCCACCGCTTCGTGAAGGCGAACAGCTACGCCGCCACCCCGGCCCCCCCGGGCGCCCGGGTCCTGGACTTCGGCGCGGGCTGGGGACGCACGCTGCGCCCCTTCATGCGGGACTTTGAGTTCGCCGGGCTGTTCGGGTTCGAGCCTGATTTCCGCTTCTGCACCATCGCCCGCGTCCTGAACCCCTACGCCGCCTTCTTGACCGGCGCCGCCACGCCGGACGGCGCGCTGCCTGGCGGCTTCTTCGACCTCGCCCTAAGCTGGTCGGTGTTCTCCCACCTCTCCCCCGCCTCCGCGGCGGCTTGGCTGGGGGAGCTGGCGCGCGTCCTGGTTCCCGGCGGCACGCTGGTCTTCACCACCTGGGGCCTGCGCTTCCTGTACCGCCTGCGCGCCGAGGCCGCGCTGCGTGCAGCAGGGCACGCCGTGGATTGGTACTCCGGCGTCTGCCTGGATGCCGCCGGGGACATCGAGGCCAGGATCGCGGACTACGAACGCGGCGAGTTCGTCTGGTTCACGGGCGGCGGATCGGTGCTGTACGGCGAAGCCTTCCTGGGCGAACCCGCACTAGCCCGGCTGATCGCAGATCATGCCCTGCCATTCACGCTGGTGCTGTCGGACACCGCCACCCTGGGCCAGGACGCCTTTGTCCTTCGGCGGCATCTCTGAGGTGTCCCCGTCAGGCGTTCAAGCAGCCTAGCAGTCGTCCACTCGGGATGGGCAGACCAACTGACCCAGGCTGACCCGCAATCATCGCACACCGACGTGCAACCCTGCCGTGCATAAGCATCAAACACGATGCATGGAAGTCTATAGACCTTAGGGTCGGACGTTTGTCATTATAGGCTACGCCGAGGTCATGCATCCAATATTGCAGAGTCGCCTGTTTCAAGGTATATTTCCACAATAGGTGATGGGTGGCAGGAGCGGCTCCATGCAAGTCTTGAGAGGCCTGTTCCTAGCCGGGTCCATACAGCGGCCCGACACAGGCGCTGCCCCTGCCGGGTCGGCTTGGACGCTTGCGGATACTGCGGCGGTGTCCATGGCGGCGGCCCTGGCCATGCTGCTTCGGTATGCCGCAATACGTGCCGTTCCCCTTGAGCTTGCGTCGGACGGCCTCGCCTACTGGGATATCGCGAACGCGGTCGCGTCAGGCGATGGAATCACCTGGGGCGGAGCGCCGACGGCCTTCTACAACGTCGGTTATCCCTTGTTCCTCGGGGCCGTGCTGCGCGTATTCGGCCAGTCCGTCGGCGTGGCGCAATTCCTCAACGTGGCCTTGGGCGGCATCTCCGCCGCGTTCCTCTACGTGGCGACCTGGAAGCTGTTCGGATCCCGCTTGGCCGCCACGGCGGCTGCACTGCTGTTCGCAACCTACTCGGAGTCCATCATCTTCGCGACCTACCTGCTCAAGGAGAACCTGATGACGGCCCTGGTTGCAGCGCAGCTTGCGGCGGCGGCCTGCTTTGCGCCCGGGACGCCGCCGCGGACGCGGACGCTGCTGGCCCTGGCGCTGGGCGCCACGATCGGCGCGTTGATGCTTGTGGGCAACTCCAGCCTGGCGTTCCTGCCGGGCCTTGCGGTCTGGGGCTTCAGGCGCAGCCCCGGCTTCGGACGCCTTGCACGGGATGGCGCCGTCGCGGCGGTGGTTGCCGCGCTGGTCGTGGCGCCGGTGGTTTACCGGAACTACGTGGTGTTCGGGGCGCCGGTGCTGAACAACAACTTCGGCAATAACCTGTATGTCGGGAATTTTCCTGGTGCCAGCCCGACGTTTCCCGAGAACTTTCCGGTCGGCACTCCCATGGAGAAGGATTTCAAGCGTCTCTACACTGAACTCGGCGAATTCAAGATGGACCGGCATTTGCGGGACCTCGCCATCGGATATATTGCCGCGGACCCTGCAGCGGCACTGACGCGCATGGCGGTGAAAGCCGTCGTATTTTGGCAACCGCCTATCCCGACCGCGGCGAAACTCGCGTCCAAAGGCGAGGCGGTGATGCGCTTCGTCTGGCTGGCGCAGTTCCTGGTCATGGTGGGGCTGTTCCTGTTCGCCCTGACGCGCTGGCGGCGGTTTTCCACCCAGTTCACCGTCCTGTGCCTTCTGCTGTTCTGCTACACCCTCATCCACACGCCGTTCACCGTGGGCTCGCGCTACCGCTTGCCGGCAATGCTCTTCGTCATGGCCGGCGCCAGCGTTGGTGCGCTGCCGATCCTCCAGAAACTGGCCGGCAGGTTCCGCATCACGGCGATTTCCGCCTAGGCCAGGCAGCTAACGGCGGCCCTGAGGCCAGGTGCCTGGCGCTCAACGGTTCCACTGAATCGTCAGGTAGTCCGTCGCAGCAGCTGTCCCCGGCGACAGCGTGCCGGCGCTGACCGTCCAGTGCGCGTCCATCGTCGCCTGTGTCGCCCCGGCAAACGTCAGCGACGCATCCACCCCCCGGTCCGCACCACCGATCTCCGAGTGCAAGGTCAGCCCGGTGAACCCCGCCACCCCATCGCTGCCGCTCCAAGCCTGCGTGCTGGTGCCGGCATGGAAGCCGAACACCGTCGCCGTGTCTCCGGCATGGAAGTTGACCAGCGTGCTCCACGTCGTGCCGCCGCCGCGGGCATCCACGAAGAACGTGTCCGTCCCGCCATCCCCGCCGGTGCTGCCCGTCAGGAAGTTGGACCCGGCCCCGCCATCCAGCACGTTGCTGCCCCGCGACGCCGCCAGCGCATCCGACCCGGCCCCGCCATGCAGGAGCACGTCCGGCGCCGACGCCGAGATTGCCACCCCATCCGTCCCCGGCCAGATATACTGCCGCTGCAGCCCCGCGACCGGCCCGGCATACAAGTCCGGCGTCAGAGTCCCGCTCACGCCCGTCGCCGTGTTGGTGTAGCTGAGGTCGGGCGAGACATAGTGATACGCCAGCGTTACCTGCGCCCCGGCCTGCAGCGTCGTCGCCACGTCCAGGTTGCCGGGCGCGTCCAGGGTCGTGGTGCCCGTACGCGACACCCCCAGCACGACCGGCCCGCCCCGGAACGCCGCGAGGTTCACACCCACGAGGGTCGTCATGGTCGGAATTGCAGCGCCCGCCGGTATCGTTGCGGTGACCGCGGCAGAAGACAATCCGGCAAAGTCGTCCGTTCCGTCGAATGCTCCAAGCTGCCGCGTCGTGCTAATGCTGGCCGTAGAGCGTCCACCAATGGCTCCGGAGACATCTTGTACGGCCACTGTTGCAGACTGGCCCACCGTAGCCGTGCCCGCGACGGGGTCGAGGCTCTCCAGCCGCGCCGACCCAGCCGCATCGGCGGCCACCGACAATGTCGCGCTATCGAGCACGCCGAGGGACGTGTCAAACGGGTTGAAGGTAAGGGTCGAGGACGCGCCGATGGTCGCATCTTCGGCTGTCCGAGTCTGTGTTATGGTAGTCCCGCCATAGTTTATTGAAGCGACGGGTGCAGGCGTGAATGTTGTGTCAATGCCGCCGGAGAAACCTCCACCCGGCCCATCGCCGGTCGCAGCAGTCAGCGACACATTTGCTCCCACCCAGCTCGTGAACAATGCCGCCATGTTGGCCGGGCCAACTGCATGGACGCGCGCCGATGCCGTAACCGGCAAGGTCACCTCTCCCGTACCAACCAGCAACGCGGCATCAGGGGAACTGGTCGCCGCGGGATAATAGCCGACGCTGGACGTGGCCGTGCCGTTGGCGATCAACTGCACCGGCGCCCCTCCCGGCTCCGATGCCGCGGACAGCACGGCGTGGACGCTGGCGGCGGGTGCGGCCCTCAGCCAAACTGAGCCGTCCGGACGGAATAGCGTGACCGAGCCGAACGAAGTGCTGTCGAACAAGGCTGGCGCCAGGTCGTAGTTTCTGACGCTGACGACGCTGAGCGTCTGGCCAGTCAGCGACAGCGTTATGGACTGGATGCCGGATGCCGGGTCAACCTGCTGCAAAGTTGCAATATCCGACCAGGCCGTGGGCCTGGCGTGCAGGCTGGCGGCCAGCGTGGTGGTCGGCATGAACTCACCTTGTCTGTTGCAAAACGATAATGGAGGCATTGCCCCCTTGGCTGCAAGTTAGCTCAAATGACAAAACGTGTCCCGTGTTGTAGGCCGGGACGGCGCGGCTCCGCAGCCGGACAGGACGCTCCTACCCCGCCGCCACGTCCCGCCGGAACGTCAGCACCAGAACGTCCCGGTGCGCCGGCTGGCTCGCATCCAGCGGCTGCACCGGCGTCACGCCATGGAACACCCGGTGGTCATCCACCAGCGCCGCATCCATCGGCGCCTCCAACGTGAAGCTGCCCAGCAGCCCCCTGTCCAGCCCGTGTATGCTGGTCGTGCCCGACGCGATGTTCACCCGCCCGATCATCAGCACCAGCACCCAGTCCACCCCATCCTGGTGCATCCCCTCCGGCGTCGGCTGCCCGGCCTGGCCCGGCCGCGCCTCGATCCGGAACTGGTGCGCCTCCACGTGCCACGCCGACGCAGGCGTCAGCCCGTCGAACAGCGCGTGGCACATCCGCACGATGGCCTGGAACGCCGGCCCGTCGGCCGCAGTTGGGGTCACGGGATCGAACCACCGCGCGATGCCGCCGTTCAACGCATTGAAGTCACGGCTTTGGTAGTGCGGCTGTGCCGGCTTGCGCTGCACCCCCGCTGCGGACACCGCGAACGCCGCGTGCCGGCGCTTCCGGTAGCGCCCGCCATCGGCCATGTAGGTGTCCAGCCCCAGGTCGTCCCAGCTCCGGGCGAACCCGTCCCAGTCCTGCAGCCCCGCCCCTTCCAGTACCGCCTGCATGTCCGGCGCATGCACGAAGGCGAAACCCTTGCTTTGCAGCGCGTCGGAAATGCCGGACAGGCCGAGGCTGTGGGCCACGGAGGCCGGGCTGGTCAGGTGCGGCTGGTCCACTATGCGTCCCCTAGTCCTGCTGCAAGGCGCGGCATTGGCGCGGGTCCAAGCGCCCCGCTTTCTTCCGTCACCGCGAGGCGCTCGGCGACGCGGCAAAGAGGACGCCAGCACAGGCCTGTCAGCCCCCAAGCCACCCCGGCGAACGAGCGCCCTGCAACGGAAATGCCATGCCCGGCCCGCATCCCGCAACAACGGACCCGGTGCGTGCAGGGAACGCCAGCTATGCGGCCGCAGCCTCCCCCGCCGGCGCCGGCTTCGCCATCGGCGGCGGCGGGTCCATGCACAGCACCCGGTGCGACGTGACCGGGCTTTCGATGGCCAGCGCGTCGAACCGCTCCTTCACCCGCCGGTTCAGCTCCCGCATCACCGCCCACCGGCTGCCCGGCTGGGTCTTCATCCGCACACGCAGCACCCACGCCAGGTCCACGAACCGCTCCACCCCCATCACGTCTAGCGCATCCAGGATCAGCGTCGCCCACCGTGGCTCCGCCCGCATCTCCTCCGCCAGCTGCCGCACCGCCGCGATCACCGGCTCCGGCTCCTCGTTCAGCCCCACGCTGATGTCCAGCACGGCATAGGCGTAGTCCCGGGTCTGGTTGGTCACGGTGGTCACGGCGCTGAACGGGATGATGTGGACCGACCCGTCCAGCGCGCGCAGGCGGATCGTGCGTATGCTCAGCGCCTCCACCGTGCCGGACAGCCCGCCCAGCGTCACCACGTCGCCCACCTGCATCGCGTTCTCCAGCAGCAGGAACAGCCCGGTAATCAGGTCCTGCACCAGCTTCTGCGACCCGAACCCTACGGCAATCCCCACCACCCCCGCCCCGGCCAGCAGCGGCGCGATGTTGACGCCGACCTCGCTCAGCACGATCAGCGCCACCACCAGCACGATCACCACCAGCAGCGTCGTCCGCAGCATCGGCAGCAGGGTCCGCAGCCGCCCGGCGCGGGCGGTCAGCGCGTCCTGCTGCAGGCGGGCCAGGTGCCGGGCGATGCCGGCGTTCGCGCCCTCCCAGGCCAGCACCGCCAGCAGGACCGTGACGGCGATCAGCACGCCCGCCGACAGGATGCGGCTACCCAGGTCCCCCTTGCTGAACCAGGACGCCGGGTTGAAGCCCCAAGCCTGCAGCAGCGCCAGCCCGGTCGCCGTCCACAGCAGCGCCATCGCCGCCAGCCGCAGCACCGGAGCATAGGCGCTCACCCGCGCCCCCAGCCCGGGGTGCCGCGCCTCCGCCGCCGCGGACGGCCGCAGCGTCCGGTCCAGCCCGCCCAGCAGCACGATGGCCAGCAGCCGCGACCCGATCAGCACCGCGCAGGTCAGCAGGAACGTCCTCAGCAGCTGGGTGTAGCCGCCCTGCACCTCCACCGCCCAGACCAGCCACAGCGCCACGATGTAGAACACCGCCACCAGGTGCCACACGTCCGCCAGCCGGCGCAGCAGCGCCGCCCACACCCCGCCGACCCGGATGCCGCGCAGCCGCGCCGCCACCGGCCCGCGCGCCTGCAGCACCGCCACGGCCAGCATCCCATGCACCACGAGCGCGAACAGCTTCAGCAGCGCGTCCCGTGCGGTGTTGTACAGTCCGAACATGACCGCAACCTCGGTCAGCGCGTAGGTCGCGATGGCCGTCACGGCGATCCGCCGGGTCCAGCGCATCAGGAAGGCAGCCGCCGCATCCGTCACGTTCAGCAGCCGCAGCCGCGGCAGCGCCGGGGACACCAGGAACGCCGTCACCGCCAGCACGGCCCGGCACAGCACGTAGGCCATCGCCACGGCCGATATCACCAGCCCGGTCGTGGCAGGCTCCCCCAGCCAGGTCCCGCGCAGCAGCCCCGCCAGGGCAGCGAAGACGGCGATGGGCACGAGGTCCAGCAACAGGCGGCCCAGCAGGTAGGGCAGGCGCTGCAAGGTGCCCAAGGTGCGCGTCAGGTGCCGGTCGCGCAGCTCCGCACGCTCGGTCTCGCCCGCCTCCGCCGCGGCCTGGCCGCCCTCCGGCGGCAGATCGGGCAGGTCCGGCCCGTCATGGGCGTCGGCGCTGGCGGGCGCCCATTGGCCCAGGGTCGCCCGGAAGCGGCGCAGCAGCCGCGTCCCGGCCCACTCCGCCGCCAGCCCCGCCAGCATCACCAGCGCCAGCTTCCACCCGGTTTCCACGATCCGCCCGCGCGCAACGGGGTCCGCCGCCTGCGCCGCCGCCCACGTCCACAGCAACGGCAGGTCGTTCATGGACCGTGCGGCAGCCCCCACCTGCGCGCCCGCGTCGGCCAGCCCGGCGGACGCCCGCTCCAGCACCTCGGCCCCCAGGCTGTCCGGCGCAAGCGGGATGACCTTGGCCACCGCAGGCGCCGGAGCCGCCGCGCCGGCTGGCGCGGCGGATGCGCCAGCGGGGGAGGCCCCAGCCGCCTGCACGCCCCCAGGCGCGACGGGCGCGGCCTTGAGCAGCGCCTCCAGCGTCGCCGTGAACTCCGCCCGCCGCCGGTCGTCGCGCAGCAGGTCCAGCACCTGCTGCGCCTGGGCCGGCGGCACCGGCAGCGCTGCGGCCGGCCCCGGCGCGGCTGCCGGCGCCTGTGCCGGTGCCGGTGCCGGTGCAGGCCCCACCCGCGACGGCGCGACCGGAATCGGCAACGCCTGGCCGGCGGACGGGCCGGCGGCGCCGACCAGGACCGCGCAGACCAGGGCAATCAGGAGGAACGGATGCCGCATGGCCCCGGTGCAGCACCCGCCGCCCCGGAGTGTCAACCAGGAAGCCGCGGCTCAGCCCCGGCGGGAGCTTGCCCTGGCCGCGCCGAGGAGGGTGACAAAGCACCTCCGCGCACCAAATCCTGGTCCATGACGACATTTCTGACTGTGCTGGTCGTGCTGGCCCTTCTGGCGACGGTCGGCGTGCTGTTCGCCGGGCTGCTGGGCATGGTGCGGGGCACGCAGGACAGCCACCGCTCCAACAAGCTGATGCAGTATCGCGTGGGCTTCCAGGGCCTCGCCCTGCTGCTGTTCATCGCGCTGCTGTACATCATGAAGGGCTGACGCCGGGTTTGACATCCCGCGGGGCCGCCCCATAACGTCCGCCAACCGTCCTGCGGCTGCTGACCGCGCGTGGACCCCGGTGCAACACGGGCCGCGCGGCCCGGCCCGGGACCCCGCCGCATCCAAGCCCGCCACACAGCAGCATCGGACCGTCCATGAAGCTCCTTGTCCCCGTCAAGCGGGTCGTTGACTACAACGTGAAGGTTCGCGTGAAGGCCGACGGCTCCGGCGTCGAGACCGCGGGCGTCAAGATGTCCATGAACCCCTTCGACGAGATTGCGGTCGAGGAGGCGGTGCGCCTGAAGGAGAAGGGCGTGGCCACCGAAATCGTCGTAGTCTCCATGGGCATCGCGCAGTGTCAGGAGACCATACGGACGGCCCTGGCCATGGGCGCCGACCGCGGCATCCTGGTGGAGACTGACGTGGAGCTGCAGCCGCTGGCCGTCGCCAAGATGCTGAAGGCCCTGGTCGCCAAGGAGCAGCCTGGCCTGATCCTGATGGGCAAGCAGGCCATTGACGACGACATGAACGCGACCGGCCAGATGCTGGCGGCCCTGCTGGGCTGGCCCCAGGGCACCTTCGCCAGCCGCATTGCCGTGGACGGCGACAAGCTGAACGTCACGCGCGAGATTGACGGTGGGCTGGAGACGTTGGAGCTGAACCTGCCCTGCATCGTGACCACCGACCTGCGCCTGAACGAGCCGCGCTACGCGTCGCTTCCCAACATCATGAAGGCGCGCAAGAAGCCTATCGAGACCATCAAGCCCGCCGACCTGGGCGTTGACCCCGCGCCGCGCCTGCGGATGGTGAAGGTGATGGAGCCGCCGAAGCGCGTGGCCGGCCAGAAGGTCGGGTCGGTGGCCGAACTCGTGCAGAAGCTCCGCACAGAAGCAAAGGTGATCTAGTCATGGCATCGCTCGTTCTGCTCGATTGGGACGCCACCGGCATCAAGCAGCCGTCCCGCAGCGCCGTCGCCGCCGCCAGCAAGCTGGGGGAGGTCCACGTCCTTGTCGCCGGCCACCAAGTGCAGGCCGCTGCCGAGGCCGCAGCCAAGCTGCCCGGCGTCACCAAGGTCCACGTCGCCGACAGCCCAGTGTACGAGCACGCCCTGGCGGAGCCGCTGGCGGCGCTGCTGGTCAGCATGGCCGGGCACCACCCGCACCTGATGGCCGCCAGCACCGCCACGGGCAAGAACGTGATGCCGCGCGTCGCGGCATTCCTGGACGTGCAGCCGATCAGCGACGTGTCGGGCATCGTGGACGCCGACACCTTCGTGCGCCCGATCTACGCCGGCAACGCGATGGCGACCGTGGTGTCCAGCGACGCCAAGAAGGTCCTGACCATACGCGCCGCCAGCTTCGACCCCGTGCCCGCCACCGGCGGCAGCGCGGTGATCGAGGCCGTGTCCACCCCCGACGAGGCCGTGACGTCCCGCTTCGTGTCCGCGGAGCTGAGCCGCAGCGAGCGCCCGGAATTGACGGCGGCGAAGATCGTGGTCTCCGGCGGGCGCGGGATGCAGAACGGCGAGAACTTCAAGCTGCTGCTGCCGCTTGCCGACAAGCTGGGCGCCGCTGTCGGCGCTTCCCGCGCCGCCGTGGACGCCGGCTACGTCCCCAATGACTATCAGGTCGGCCAGACCGGCAAGATCGTGGCGCCCGACCTGTATGTCGCCATCGGCATCAGCGGCGCCATCCAGCACCTGGCCGGCATGAAGGACAGCAAGATCATCGTCGCAATCAACAAGGACGAGGACGCGCCGATCTTCCAGGTGGCCGACTACGGCTTCGTCGGCGACCTGTTCACGGCGCTGCCCGAGCTTGAGGCGGAACTGGCGCGCACGGCGTAAGATCGCCTTTCCCCCCTCTCCCTCCGGGAGAAGGCTGGGGTGAGGGAGGCAACCAGCACCATCCTCACCCCATCAAGGACCTGCCTGCATCGGTGAAGCAGGCGTGCGGCTTCCCCCAACCCAGGCTTTCCCAGGCGTAAGAGGGAGCCACAAGTCTCAGCGCTTTCCGTGGAGCGGGTGAAGGGAATCGAACCCTCGTATGCAGCTTGGGAAGCTGCCGTTCTACCATTGAACTACACCCGCAGCCCCGCCCTTATACGGTTTGCCCGTTGACCGCGCAACGTCCCTGTCCCTATCCTGTTGCCGTCCACCTCGTGATTTGTCCGGCCGGATTGCGGCGAGGTTAAACAAGCGCGCTAAAGAGGCCTGCGGCAGCCCCACACCGGGCCGCCGCCGGCATCGTCGGCCCTAGCGTCACGATGAAGGCTCCGCATCCCATGCCCAGCACCCCACGCCGCCCCGCCACGCAACTCGTCCATGGCGGCACCACCCGCACCCCCTACGGCGAAACCTCCGAAGCCCTCTTCCTCACCTCCGGCTTCGTCTATGACAGCGCCGAGCAGGCGGAGGACACCTTCACCGGCGCCGCCACCCACTACCAGTACAGCCGCTTCGGCAACCCCACCGTCGCCATGCTGGAGGCCCGGCTGGCCCTGCTTGAAGGCGCCGAAGCCTGCCGCGCCACCGCCACCGGCATGGCCGCCGTCCACGCCGCCATGCTCAGCCACCTCCGCGCCGGGGACCGCGTCGTCGCCTCCCGCGCGCTGTTCGGCTCCTGCCACTGGATCGTCTCCACCCTGCTGCCCCGCTACGGCATCGCATCCGAGTTCGTGGACGGCACCGACTTGGACGCCTGGCGGGCCGCCCTGTCCCGCCCCGCCGCCATGGTGCTGCTGGAGTCCCCCTCCAACCCTATGCTGGAGGTACTGGACATCCGCGCCATATGCGCCCTGGCCCACGCCGCCGGGGCGCAGGTGATCGTGGACAACGTGTTCGCCACTCCCCTGCTGCAGAAGCCGCTGGAGCTGGGCGCCGACATCGTCGTCTATTCCTGCACCAAGCACATTGACGGCCAAGGCCGCGTCCTGGGCGGCGCCGTGCTGGGCCGCAAGGCTTGGATCGAGGACACGCTGCAGCCCTTCATCCGTAACACCGGGCCAAGCCTGTCGCCCTTCAATGCCTGGCTGCTGCTGAAAGGCCTGGAGACCCTGCACCTGCGCGTGGACGCAAGCTGCCGGGCCGCCGCCGCAGTGGCGGACAGCCTGGCCGCGCACCCCGCCGTGTCCCGCGTCTGGTTTCCCGGCCGGGCCGACCATCCGCAGCACGCCCTGGCCATGTCGCAGATGACCGGGGGCGGCACGCTGGTCGCGTTTGAGTTGGCGGGGGGCAAGCCCGCCGCCTTCGCCGCCATGAACGCCATGCGCCTGGTCGCGGTGTCCAACAACCTCGGCGACTCCAAATCCCTCGTCACCCACCCCGCCACCACCACCCACATGCGGATCGGCGCCGAGGAGCGTGCGCGCCTGGGCATCACCGACGGCGTGCTGCGCCTGTCCGTCGGCCTGGAGGACCCGCTGGACCTGATCGAGGACCTGGCCACGGCGCTGGACGCTGCCCAGCCCGCCCTGCAACGCGCCGCGGAGTAGCCCCATGCCCTCCGAAGAAGCCCCTGCACATGCCGGCGACTACACCGCCACCACCCGCGGCATCGAAGTCGCCGTCCAGACCTTCTACCTGGAGGACCAGTCCGACCCCGCCGCGGGCCAGTGGGTCTGGGCCTACCGCGTCCGCATTGCCAATGCGGGGACCGAGACCGTCCAGCTGCTGCGCCGCACCTGGCGCATCACCGACGCCCGCGGCAAGCTGAACGTCGTCGAAGGTCCCGGCGTCGTCGGCGAGCAGCCGGTGCTCCGCCCCAATGAGGCCTTCGAGTACACCTCCGGCACCCCGCTGCCCACGCCCTCCGGCTTCATGGAGGGCGCCTACCACATGCAGGTTCTGGACACCGGCGAGCAGTTCGACGCCGCGGTGCCCGCCTTCAGCCTCGACGCGCCGCAGGCCGTCCGGAAACTGCACTGACCCGCCCCGGGCGTCTGTCCGGCCCGCCCATCCAGCTTGCGCCGCACAGGACCGTTACCACTTCCAGCCTCGCGCCGCGGACTGCGGCGTCCAGCACGGGATGCCCGATTTGAACGACATGACCCCGTCCCCCAAGGCCGCCCCGGCCCTGGAGGATAACCGCCCCACGCAGGCCGAGGCCGAGGACGCCGTTCGCACCCTGCTCCGTTGGGCCGGCGACGACCCGGCGCGCGAGGGCTTGCGCGACACCCCGCGCCGCGTCGCGAAGTCCTACAAGGAGCTGTTCGGCGGCTACGCCACCGACCCCGTTGCGCTGCTGGAGCGCACCTTCGAGGAGGTGGAGGGCTACGACGAGATCATCCTGCTGCGCGACATCCGGCTGGAGAGCTACTGCGAGCACCACATGGTCCCGATCATCGGCGTCTGCCACGTGGCCTACCTGCCCCGCAGCCGCGTCGTCGGCATCAGCAAGCTGGCCCGCGTGGTGGACGCCTACTCGAAGCGCCTGCAGATCCAGGAGAAGCTGACCGTGCAGATCGCCGGCGTCATCAACGACGTGCTGCAGCCCCGCGGCGTCGGCGTGGTGATCGAAGCCGGGCACCAGTGCATGACCACCCGCGGCGTCCACAAGCCCGGCGTCAGCATGGTCACCAGCCGCATGTTGGGCGACTTCCGCGACAACCCCGTCACCCGGCGGGAGCTGATGTCCCTGATCGGCCAACGCTCCACCCGCGCCTTCGAGACTTAATCAAGGCCCTACGACGGGTTAGGAGCAATCCCAACGATACCATATCCTGGAGAAGTCCTGCCGTAGCAGGTCTTCCCGGCGTATGAAGAAGTTGGCGACACCTGTGTCGCCCCACATCATCCCGTCCCTCGAAGACATCCACAGCGATGCCAGGCGCGTCATCGCATTCCTGATGCTGACATAGGACCAGATGCTGGCCTCGAACTGCGGGCGCCAACGTCCCAACCAAAGTGGGAGTGCAAGCCGTGCCAGTTGAGCTACCTGCCCTATGTCGGTGAAGAACCAACGCCCGGTTGCCGGACACGCGCAGCACACCGGGTCTAGCCGCCCAAGCGGCGCAGCGCACGTCCAGCAGGCTCATCGCCTTTTTGGGCGGCCATGCGATAGTGCCGGCGGGCTTGGTCCAGGTCTTTGGACAAGCCACCCCGGCCAGCCTCATACATGATGCCCATGTTTCGGAGCGCGACGGCATAGCCTCCATCAGCAGCGAGACGGAACAAGCGGACTGCCTCGCGCTCATCGCGGGCCAGGCCGCCACTTCCATCGGCGTAGCTGGCCGCCAAGTTGTTCTGTGCCCGGGCGTTGCCGCCTTCAGCAGCAAGCTTGTACCAGTGGACTGCTTCGCGTTCGTCGCGCGGCAGGCCGCCGATCCCTGCCTCGAAGGCAGCACCTAAGTTGCTTTGCCCGCCTGCGTCACCGGCATTAGCGGCGAGGCGGAACAAACGGACAGCCTCGGCTTCGTCCTGCATCAGGCCGCCCTGGCCGTAGCGGAACATAGTGCCAAGGTTGTTCTGCGCCTTGGGATGCCCCTGCTCGGCTGCCAAGCGGTAGAGTCGGACGGCCTCCGGCAGGTCCTGTGGAATGCCCTGGCCGAGTTGAAGCATTGCGCCGAGGCCAGCCTGACCGCCTGGATCGCCTTGCGCAGCGGCCAGTCTCAGGAGCCGAGCCGCCTCAGCCGCATCCGGAGCCAAACCGCCTTGCCCTTGCACATACATCCCAGCCAGCGATACCTGCGCTTCAGCATCGCCAGCCTCGGCGGCAAGGCGATATCGCCGGGCGGCTTCCACTTGGTCGCCACGGTCATAGGCATCACGGGCCGCTTTCGCGATGCTTCTCGCCTGGTCAGACCGCACTGAACCAATCGCGCCGGATGTAGGTTGGGCCATCAAGGGGGAAGCACCGGCAAGCGACAGCAAAAGGACAAGGAGCGGAGCTGCAAACCAAGACGCAGTCGGGGTGTTGCCTGTGATCATCAGGACACCACAGGCATGCCGACTGCCGTTTCCACGCCAGGAACTACAGCCTTGCGAACGGAAGCAGGTCGAACTTTCGCCACCCGCTTCAGGAGCACAAGTTCTTTCGATCACCGCCCCAACCCGTGATACTCAACATTCGGCATCATATCCACCGCGTGCGCCACCCGGTTCGTGTAATTGAAAAACGCCGCCACCTCCGCAATGTCGAAGATGTCGGCATCCCCGAACCCATGTCCCCGCAGCGCCGCCCGGTCCGCCTCCGTCACCGTATGCGGCGCGGCGGTCAGTTGCAGCGCAAAGTCCAGCATCGCCCGCTGCCGGGCCGGCAAATCCGCCACCCGGTAGTTGAACGCCATCATCTCCCCCAACTGCGGGTCGCCCGACAGCTTCCGCACCGCCGCCCCGTGCGCCACCAGGCAGTAGTAGCAGCGGTTCCACGCCGACACCGCCACCGCGATCATCTCCCGCTCCAGCTTGCTCAGCCCCAGCGGCGCCAGCATCAGCTCGTCATACAGCCGGATGAAGTTGCGCAGCCGCTCTGGTCGGATCAGCCACGCCCGCAGCACGTTGGGCACGAAGCCCAGCTTGTCCCGGCACTTCTGGAAGTACGGCTGCAGGTCCTCTGGCAGCGTGCCCTCATCCGCCGGGGCCAGGGCGGTCACATGATCCGGCTGCGGCATCGTCAACCCTCCAACGTGCGGGCCTGCTCCCGCAGGACATACTTCTGCATCTTGCCGGTGCTGGTCTTCGGCAGCGGCCCGAACACCACCGTCCGCGGCACCTTGAACCGCGCCAGCCGCGCCCGGCACCACGCGATCAACTCCTCCGCCCCCGCCTCCATCCCCGGCTTGAGCGCCACGAAGGCGCACGGCGTCTCCCCCCAGGTCGGGTCCGGACGCGCCACCACCGCCGCCTCCATCACCGCGGGATGGCTATACAGCACGCCCTCCACCTCGATGGTGCTGATGTTCTCCCCGCCGCTGATGATGATGTCCTTGCTGCGGTCCCGTATCTCCAGGTAGCCGTCGGGATGGCACACCGCCAGGTCCCCGGTGTGGAACCAGCCGCCGGCGAAGGCCTCCTCCGTCGCCGTGGGGTTCTTGAGGTAACCCTTCATGACGATGTTGCCGCGCATGAACACCTCACCCATCGTGGCGCCGTCGCGGGGGACGGGCTGCATCGTGGTGGGGTCGGCGACCATCACCCCCTCCTGCACCGGGTAGGTGACGCCCTGCCGGGCGCGCAACCGGGCCTGCTCGGCGCTAGGCAGGACGTTCCACTCGTCGTGCCAGGCGCAGACGGTGACGGGGCCGTAGGTCTCGGTCAACCCATACACATGCGTCACGTCGAAGTTCAGGCGGTCCATGCCCTCCAGGACGGCGGCCGGTGGGGCGGCGCCGGCAGTCATGACGCGGATGGGGCGCCGGGGGCGGGGCTGGACGCCGGGGTGGTTCAGGATCATGCCGAGGACGATGGGGGCACCGCACATGTGGGTGACGCCGGCCTGGTCCATGGCATCCAGCATCGCCGTGGCCTCGACCCGGCGGAGGCACACGTTCGTCCCCGCCATCGCCGCCACCGTCCACGGAAAGCACCAGCCGTTGCAATGGAACATCGGCAGCGTCCACAGATACACTGGATGCTGCGCCATCCCCCAGGTCAGCGCGTTGCCGACCGCATTCAGGTAGGCCCCGCGGTGGTGATACACGACGCCCTTGGGGTTGCCGGTGGTGCCGCTGGTGTAGTTGAGCGCGATGGCATCCCACTCGTCCCCGGGCGGCGTCCAGTTATGGCCCGGGTCCCCGGTCTGAAGGAACGCCTCGTAGTCCACCTGCCCCACCGCGGCCCCGGGCGGAGCCAGGGCGTCGTTGATGTCCACCACATAGGGCCGCTGCCCCTCCGGGATCATCGCCAGCGCCAGCCCGATGACCGGCGCGAACTCCCGGTCGGTCAGCAGCACCCGCGCCTCCCCGTGCTGCAGGATGAAGGCGATGGTGGCGGCGTCCAGCCGGATGTTGAGCGCGCACAGCACCGCCCCCGCCATCGGCACCCCGAAATGCGCCTCCACCATCGCCGGCGTGTTGGGCGCCATGACAGCCACAACCTGCCCACGCTGAACGCCTTGCCTCGTGAGGGCGGAGGCAAGCCGCCGCGTCCGCGCATAGGTCTCGGCCCAGGTAGCGCTGTAGGGGCCATGGATGATGGCGGTGCGTCCAGGGAACACGTCGGCGGTGCGCTTGATGAAGCTGAGGGGCGACAGGGGGACGTGGTTGGCGGGGCCTTGCGGCAGGTTGAACAAGGTATGCGATCCCCCCGATGTCCGTCCCGCGCCTTTCCCTTGTCGAGGACGGTGCCGGCAGGGCAGCCTACGGCAGATGCGTTGGTGGTGCTACGGAGAGATGATGCCTCCCCGACCCCCTTCGCGTTTGGCCCGGTCCTCCCCGCGCCGCTTTTGAGGTGAGCGATGCGCTGCCCGCTGGGCAACGGTCTGCCGAGGCGTTGCAGGTCTATTGCAATGAGAGCGGCGGCAGCGACCCGATCAACTCGGCTTTCCCGTGGCTGCGGTGGTGATACAGCCAGCGGATGCCGTGCGGTTGGTGAAGAGCTTCCGCAAAGCGACGGGTTTTCCTGGAGAGATCAAGGGCAGCAAGCTCACCATCACGCAACGGGCGGCCTTCCTGGGCCTGCTTGCCCGGCAGCCCGATGCAGCGTCGGTGGCTGTCGTCGGCCAACGCCGCACCGCCATTGGAGGGTGGGCGATGGGTGTGCTGACCGAGGTGGAGCTGTACGGGCATTTGCTGACTGAGGCATGCGTTGCCCTGCCCGGCCTGGGATGCAGCCCGGCATATGACCGTAGTGGCTGACCAGCTTCGCTACAGCAAGGGCCGGGCCGGGCGGGTGCGGCAGGACCTGATCGGCACCATCATCCGCCGGCATCCGGCGGCGAAGGTCAGCATGGCCTTTGGAAACAGCGCAGAAGTGGCGGGCTTGCAGGTGGCTGACGCAGTGGCGAACAGCGCGTTCCAAGTCTCGGTCGCGTCCCAGGCGAGCGAGGCCGTGAGGTCCATGCTCACACCCCTGCTGGCAAGCGGCGTGCTGACGATCCGTGATGTGCGGTTGGCCGGCCGCCGGCCTGCCTGGCTCATGGGCCGCTAGAAACAAGGAGGCCGCCCGGAGGCGGCTTCAAGGCAGTGCATCGGCAATCCGTCGTAGTTCCTATCTAAGTCACTAACGGTGCCCCAAACGGCGGCCCCTCCTAGATAGGCGGCGGACTGCGGAGCTTTGGCCCGCTTACCTCGACGCTGGTGAAATGTGGCAACTCTACGGGCTGGTGTCAACGCCTTTCTGTCAACCGCAGTTCACCAGCGGCATCTGGACCAATCAGGATTTCAGAAGCACCATTTTATCCGTTCAGGCATAAAGGCGAACAGCCTGCCGTGGGCATGCGGATCAAGAACGCTCCACTCAAGCAAGCCAGCGGGGTAGGCCGCCTAATCACCCAGAAGTTCCAATGTCTCGACTGCGTTAAGATTATCTGCCTGGGTTCAGCCGTATGCGTATAGGCCAACGGGGTCGGTGATGTATCGGTCTAAAACTCTGTGAACGAACCAGCAATACGCACGTTATGAGTGTTGGAATGCCGTATCAGTACTTCACCAAAGCTCTTTGGGTAGGTTGATAGTTCATAGGTATGCGAGTGTATAAGAAAGTCCATAAAAGCGATACTTGGAAGATTCCGGCACGCAAGCTCCGGCTTGCTCTTATCCAATGTAACAGCCAATTCTGCCAATATCTCGTCCAACGCCCAAAATCTGAAATGATTGTCGTCCATGGCGGCATATGTAGGGCAGCTTCCAGCATTGGCGAGGTAATCGCGGAAATCCTTTGGAAACTCTATGCCGCAACAGCTTCGGCGGCCAATATGGCCTCGTATGATGCACCAGGGCGGTCAGCCTGGGCTGTGCGCTTCCAGTAGTCAACCAGCTTCTCATATGGTTTCATGGATGCTTCCATCATACCCTACGTGGCTGTCCTAGACCGCCAAACGCATCCCGAATATACAAGTCGGCGAATTCAGTGAAGGAACTCGCCAAGACGGTTGGCCTCCACACGCCCTCAATGTCTTGCGTCAACACCGCAGAGACTTCACCTATGTTGCCGCCGGCGACACATATGTCATAAGACCAACACTCGTACATGTAGTCTGCGAAGGGCGTTCGAAAGGTTGCGCCCTCAGAGGTCTCGATCGAAGGAGGGCGCTTGTTAAAAAGCTCGACATATCTTTCTTGGACCTTCTGAAAGGACCAAAATGTGATGAGGTCTCTTTCCCATGACTTGCTGAGGAATGAATCGGACGCATCGCAATCAACTAAAAAATCTGCGAAGTCGCTGGGAAGCTTAATCCCATAGGCTGCCTCAAATGCCCTGATGTCATCAGGGCGAGCGCCGGATGGTGGGCTGTAGCCCAAGGGTTGCCAATACTCCCGCAGAGTCTCATAAGCCTGCATTGATCCATCAGTCAATTCACTGCCTCCCGACCGTATCAAAACCCAAACATATGATCCAGCGAAAACGCCCCCCCGCAAGCCTCCCCATCCACCATCAGCCCATGATACCCAAAGATCCGGCACGTCACGTCCCGGATCAGCACATACCCCCGTGCCCCCGCCTCCCCCAGCAGCTCGTCCCCGAACACCAGATGCGGCCAAACCATCGCCGACCCCCGGCACGCGATCCGCAACGGCCGCTCCGCCAGCACCGCCCCATCCCCCCCATGCAGGACCAGCGCCGTATCGGACCACGGGCGCCAGTCGGCCGACGCCGCATAGATCAGCGCCGCATAGCTCCGCCGCGCCCCGTCCCCCAACTTCAGGAACAGCCGCGTGGACAGACCCGGCGGCGGCCCGTTGTAGCTCTGCGGCTCATCCCGGTAGGTCATCAGCGTGTTGTAGATGTGCGCCCCGAAGCTGCTTTCCGCCGCATGGGGCGCGTGCAGGTGCTCATACCGGAACAGCCCGTGCAGCCACCCGTCGGCTCCGCCGCCATCCCGGAAGTCATAGACCAGCTCGGCATGACCCTCCACGTCCGTCAGCTCCGCCAGGTCCAGCGCCAGCGCATGGTCCCGCGGCAGCCGCCCCAGGAACCGCTCCGCCACCTGCCGCCCCCCGGCGTCGAACACGTCCACCCGGATCGGCAAGTCCGCCTGACGCTCCGCCATCGGCGTCGGCAGCACCAGCGTCCGGAAGCGGAGGGGGTCCAGCACCGGGAACGGCAGCAGGTAGCCGCGCCCCATCAGGTTCGACAGCGCCGGGATGCCCGGGTCGGGCCGCAAGTCCGCCCGCTCCACGTTCAGGTGGGCAATCCGGCTCCGCCCGGCCCGAGTCACCTCATACCGCGGACGCACCACGTGCCGCCCCGCCCGCACCTCGATCTGCGCCGGCCACGCCAGCCCCGGCAGTAAGGAGGCCACGTCCAGCGCCAGGCTCGCATAGGGCGCGACCTCCTGCTGCAGCGCCACCGGCGCCTCCGCCCCCATCCGGTCCAGCGTCACCGCCCCCGCCGGGATCGGGGCGGCATGGCTATTTTGAAGCCAAAGCACCACCCGTTCCTCCCGCCCCGGCGCAGGCATCCCCGCATAGCGGTCGCTGGGCCAGGCGTTGGCGTCGTGGGTGACGGATAGGCTGGCCTCCCCGCCGGACCCATACGTGTCCAGCGCATACTTCACCACGTCATGCCCCGCGACGCCGATGGCATGGATGAACAACTGCCCGGCGAATGCCGGCAGCCCGAACCGCGCCCGCACCTCCCGGCTGTCCAGCGCGATGCCGCCGGGGCCGGGCGGCACCGCCTCCTCCCACTCCGCCAGCACGGCGCCGTCCCCGCCGAACAGCCGCAGCCACAGCCGCACCGCCCCGGCCCCATACCCGGCCCAGTAGTTCGCCGTCACCAGCCGCGTATGCAGCCCATCCCCATCCCTATCCCCCAGATCTCGGAAGAAGGCGTAGTTCGTCGCGAAGTTCACCCGGTCCAGATACCGCCGGGGGTTGCTGAGCATCGCGTCGGGCAGCCGGGCGTCGTCCAGCGTCAGCACCTGCATCCCCGCCGGCGCCAGCGGCGCCACCCGCGCCTGCACCCGCCCGGCGTCGAAGGCCGCAATCAGCAGCGTGGCCGCTGAGGACTGCGCCAACTCCACCACCGCCCGCGCCGGCGCCCCCGCCCGCATCTGCCCCAGTTGCGAAACGTCATGCACATAGGACTCGTCCGCCCGCGGCATGGACGGATGCAGCGCCATCAGCGCGTCGCACACCCCGTCCGGGTCATACACCGCCAGCCGCCCCGCCACCCGCACCCGCCCCGCCAGCCGCGCCACCGCCTCCGCGGCCAGGGGATGCGCGAACGCCTTGTAGAGCACGTTGCCGCCGGCCCGGGCGTCGAAGGTCTGGATGTCAAGCATGGCTGCACTCCCGCTGCCCGCTTCCTGCCCCCGCCGCGGCAAGGGCGCAATGCCCGGGACGCGCCGCCCACCCGCAAGACAGCCAACCACTCCCTCCGGGAGAGGGCTGGGGTGAGGGAGTCTTGCAGCGCAAGTTTTCCCTATGCAGGCCCATGGGCCAAAAGGGGCACCGCCCGCAAACGTCCCCGTCACCTCCTTCCCTGCAATCCCAGCCGCCGCCGGACCTCCTCCCCCGCCGCCGCCGTGTCGTCCACCGGCGCCACCGGCCACATGTCCAGCCGCCCCGCGAACGGCCGCACCCGCCCATCGTCCTGCAGCAGCCGGCTGAACAGCCGTATCCGCCGCGACCGCCCCGGCAGCCCCGCCAGCAGCACAGGCGCCCGCGTCGCCACCGCCTCCGACACCATCGAGACGCTGTCCTCCGTCACCACGATCAGGTCCGCCAGCGCCAGCAGCCCGAAGTAGGGGTTGTCCCCGGTCCCGTCCCACATCCACCCGCCCCCTGGCGTGATGGCCGCCCGCAGCGCGTCCCGGGCTTCCCGCGCGGTGCGGCGGGACGGCGTCACCGCCAGGCCCACACGGTCCCGCCGCATCATGTCCGCCAACTGCCCGCCCAGGTGCCGGGCCACGGCAGCATCCAGCCGGAACCGCCCGTTGCTGCCGCCCACCAGCACCGCCGCCAGCGGGCGCGGCAGGTGCGCCAGCCGCGGCCCCCATTCGGCCGCCGCCTGTGCCAGCCGCTCCGGCGTCGCCGGATGCAGCGCCGTGCGCGTCACCACGACATTCGGCCCGGTCAGCCCGTCGTGCCGGTTGACGACCACCACATCGAAGCGCGCCGGGTCAATCCGCGGATGCTGTATCTGCACCACCGGCCGTCCTGCCCGGCGCAGCGCCGCGCCGACCACGCCCGCCGTGCCCCCGGCGCTGAACACCACGGCGTCCCCCAGTTCCGGCACGTCCACCGCCCGCAGCGGCGCCGGCCACATCCGCGCCGCAACCCAGGACCATGGCGGGCGCGGACGCAGGTCCACGATCTCCGGCTGCAGCCCCGCAGCCTCCGCCAATCCCCGCGCCTGCGCCTGCAGCCCGGCCAGGGGCTCCGACAAGATGAACGATGTCCGCATGGCCCCGCTTGTCCCGGCCCTGCCGCGCTTGGTCAAGGCGGCTGCCTCATGCCCCCTCCGTCTCCGGGCTTGGGCTGCGCTGTGGAGCAAGGGTTGGGGATGCGGGAACCCGCGCCGCAAAACTTCGCCATAGTGCAGTCGGGTTCCCATGCCAGATAGCCCGGCGCGCACCGCAGCTCCATTCCCGCCCCGAAGGACCCCATGACCTCCCCACTGCCCCTTCCCGACTGGGTGCCCTGGTGGGTCCACCTGGCCATCCTCCTCGCCGCCGGCCTCTTCGTCCTGCTCTACCTCGCCATGCCGTTCGCCGTCTTCGGCGTCAAAGCCCGGCTGGAGGTCATCGAGGCCCGCCTGGACGAGATCCAGGCCGAAATCCGCAGCCTCTCCCTCCGACTGCCCGAACCCGCAGGGATGGACGACCCCGCCCCCCCCGCCAGCCGTTACCCGCCCGCCTCCTACCCTCCAATCTCCCGCCCTCCCATCCCGCCCGCGCCGCACAGCCCGCCGCCCGCCCGCACCGTCCGGCAGGAACCCCGGCTTTACTGACCCCGCCGCTTTACTGACCCCCGCCGCCGTGCCCTCATGCCGCCGCACCCACCGGAGGCCGCCCCCATGCGCGTCAGCGTCCTGCAAATGAACCCCGGCGCCGACAAGGCCGCCAACATCGCCCAGGCCGCCCGCCTGCTGGACGCCGCCGCCCAGGACCGCCCCGACCTGGTCACCCTGCCCGAGATGTGGACCTGCCTCGGCGGGGACGCCGCCACCAAGCTCGCCCAATCCGAACCCCTGCCTCCACCCGGCAGCAACCAGCCCGGCGGCCCCGCCTACGAATGGCTCCGCACCGCCGCCCGCACCCGCAGCATCCACCTGCACGGCGGCAGCATGGCCGAACACGCCCAGGGCAAGCTGTTCAACACCACCGTCGTCTTCGACCCCCAAGGGGCCGAGGTCGCGCGCTACCGCAAGATCCACCTCTTCGACATCACCACCCCGGACGGCACCACCTACGGCGAAAGCAGCACCTACGGCGCCGGCGCGGACCTGGCGACCTTCGACGCCGGCGGCCTGCGCGTCGGCCTGGCCGTCTGCTACGACGTGCGCTTCCCCGAGCTGTTCCTGCGGCTCCGCCAGGCCGGGGCCGAGCTGATCCTGCTCCCCGCCGCCTTCACCGTGCCCACCGGGCGCGACCACTGGGAGGTCCTGATCCGCGCCCGCGCCATCGAGACCCAGTGCTGGTTTGCCGCCCCCGCCACCTGGGGCCAGCACCTGGACGCAAAGGGCGAGCCGCGGGCGACCTTCGGCCACTCCCTGGTCTGCGACCCCTGGGGCCACGTGGTCGCCAGCGTCCCGGACGGGGTGGGCTGGGCCACCGCCCGCATAGACTCCGCCGCCACCGCCCGCATCCGCCGTGACATGCCGGTCCTTGAGCATCGCCGGCTGGATCACAGGAACTTGGTCTAGGGGCGCACGCATGTCCGCCGCCACCCTTCCACCTGAACCCGCCCTGCTATCCGGACCCGCCCGCATCGAGCGCATCCTGTTCGCCGCCGCCCCCACCCGCCTGGCCGCCGACAGCCTGGCCCGGCTGACCGCGCGCTATGGCGCCACGCCCGGGGACGGCGCCGATGTCGTAGTCACCCTGGGCGGCGACGGCTTCATGCTCGAAACCCTGCACCGCATGATGGCTCGCGGCGACACCCGGCCGGTCTATGGCATGAACTGCGGCAGCGTCGGCTTCCTGATGAACGCCTTTGGCGAGGACGCCCTGCCCGAGCGCCTGGCCCGCGCCCAGCCCGCCCTGCTGCACCCGCTGCGCATGCACGCCGTGACCGTGACCGGCGCGGTCGAGGAGGGCCTGGCCCTCAACGAGGTCTCCCTTCTGCGCCAGCTCCGCCAGGCCGCGAAGATACGCATCACCGTGGACGGGCGGGTGCGCCTGCCGGAGCTGGTCTGCGACGGCGTGCTGGTCTCCACCCCTGCCGGGTCCACCGCCTACAACCTGTCCGCCCACGGCCCCATCGTGCCGCTGTCGGCCAACCTGCTTCCCCTGACCCCCATCAGCGCCTTCCGCCCCCGCCGATGGCGCGGCGCCCTGCTGCCCAGCACGGCGGAGGTGCTGTTCGAGGTGCTGGAGCAGGAGAAGCGCCCGGTGGCGGCGGTGGCGGACTTCACCGAAGTCCGGGACGTGGCGAGCGTGGCGCTGAGCGAGGACCGGGGGGTGGTGGTGACGGTGCTGTTCGACCCCGACCAGGGGTTGAGCGAGCGGATCATCGCCGAGCAGTTCACGGTGTGACGGCAGCCGAGGCGCGGAGGTCGCGGCGGGTGCCAGCCCGGGCGTGAGGGTGGTATGGATCGAACCGGATTGATGGAGGTGCATCATGGACGACGCAACCCTCGCGCCGGCCCGGCACAGGTTGACCGTGCACGACTACCACCGGATGGCCGACGCCGGCATCTTCGGTGAGGACGACCGGATCGAGCTGATCGGCGGGAACCTGATCGACATGGCGCCCATCGGCTCCGGCCACGCCGCCGTCGTGAACAGGCTGAACGAGGCGTTCGTCCTGGCCTGTGCAGGCCGCGCCATCGTCGCGATCCAGAACCCGGTCCGGCTGGACGACCTGAGCGAGCCGCAGCCCGACGTGTCCATCCTGCGCCGCCGGGCCGACTTCTATGGAGCCGGCGGGCACCCTGGCCCGGCGGATGTCCTGCTTCTGGTCGAGGTGGTGGACAGCTCCCTCCGGTTCGACAAGTCCGTGAAGCTGCCTCTCTACGCGCGGGCCGGCATTGCGGAGGTGTGGATCGTGGATTTGCAGGCCCGCGCCCTGGATGCGCATAGGGAACCGGCCGACGGTGGGTACCGTGAAAGGACCACGCACCACGCAGACGGGTCGCTCTCCCTCTTGCTCGCGCCTGAGACCATGGTGAGGCTTGACGCGTTGTTCGGTTGAACAAGCGGCGGGCCTGATGCCATGAACGGGACGGCCCCCGCACCCCGCCCGATGTTCGGCAGCCTGTGACGCCGAAGCATGATTGGGTCAGGAAGTCCGGGTGCAAAGACAGGTCACGCTTCGCAGGTGCAACGGCACGCGGCAGTCTCCGTGCGGTCCAGCGGACAGGACCTATGCGCCCTCGACCTTGATGCAACTGGACGACGAGGCTTGGAAGGCCGTGCCCCAGTCGCGCATCGCAACCAGGATAGGCTCAAGCGTACGGCCAAGAGGGGTCAGCCTGTACTCGACGCGGGGCGGCACCTCCGGGAACACGGTCCGGTGGATGACTCCGTCCGCCTCCAACTCGCGGAGCTGGAGCGTAATCATCCGTGGCGTCGCCGATGGCGTCAGGCGGCACAGCGCATTGAACCGGAGCGTCCCGCCCAGAAGGTGGAACACCAGCACGGGCTTCCACACGCCGCCGATCACCGACATCGTCGCCTCGACCGCGCAGCCCGTGCGCCCCGCCCGGCGGGGCCGGGTGCGGCCTGCCCCTGCCGTCGCGCCCGCGCTTGCATCCGTGCTGACGCTTGCATCCGTGCTGATGCTTACATCCATGATAGTACCTGTCCCTTTTGTGCCTACTCGCGCCGCGGCCCGCACCGTCCCATGTGCCGGACGAACCAGCAACGAGGCAGACGTGCAGGCATTTCAGACGACCGGACACGACGCGCCACGCCTCCGGACGGTGGACCTGCCGGAGCCGACCCCCGGCCCCGGACAGGTCATCGTTGACGTGAAAGCCGCATCCCTCAACTACCGCGACCTCCTGGAATGCAAGCGTGGCGCGGGCATCGTGCCCCTGTCCGACGGGGCCGGCATCGTATCCGCAGTGGGAGCCGGGGTTGGCGGGCTGCACGCTGGCAGCCGGGTCGTGATCGGGTTCATGCCCGGCTGGGTGGAAGGGCCGTTCAGCGCAGCGAAGCAGGCCTCCGCGCTGGGCGGGGCCGGCGTGAACGGCGTCTTGGCCCAGCGGATCGCCGTGCCCGCAGCCGGCGTCGTGCCCATCCCGGATGGAATGAGCTTCGAGGACGCATCCACCCTCCCCTGCGCCGGTGTGACAGCCTGGGCCGCGCTGTTCGAGCGCCGGCCCGTTCAGCCCGGCGAGACCGTGCTGCTGCTGGGCACCGGCGGCGTGTCGGTGTTCGCGCTGCAGCTCGCGAAGGCCGCCGGCGCACGGGTCGTCATCACGTCAAGCTCGGATGCCAAGCTGGCGCGGGCGCGGGCGCTCGGCGCGGACGTCACGATCAACTACCGGACGCAGCCGGACTGGGCCGGGGAGGTGCTGGCGCAAACCGGCGGGCTTGGCGCGGACATGGCCGTGGACGTCGGCGGCCCCGGCACCTTGAACGAAACCCTGAGGGCGGTCCGCCACGGCGGCCGCATCTCCCTGATGGGCGTGCTGACGGGTTTCGACGGCCCGGTGAACACCGCGGCCATCCTGAGCAAGCGCATCACCTTGCAAGGCATCTACGTCGGATCGGTCGAAATGCTCCACGCCCTGGTCCAGGCCGCGCCGAAGCCGGTCGTTGATCAGGTGTTCGCATTCGGCGAGGCGGAGGCGGCCTATTCGGTTCTGGCTGGCGCCGGGCATTTCGGCAAGCTTGTGATTCGTGTCGCATGAACACGCATGAAGCATGAACACGCATGAAGGCAGGGCAGCGGGACGCGGCATCCGGCTATCCAGGCCGCCAGGCCGGGAACGGAATCGGCCTTCGTCGGCCCCGCCCCTCTACCGCGCCAGCACCAGCATCCGGTCCTGATCCGCCGCCCCTTCCAGCACCCTCTCCGCCGAAGCCGCACGTGCTCCCCCGTCCGGCTCCACCACTGCCAACGAGAACCCCTCTCCCAGGATCGCCCGCAGGAACCCGGCGGGGTCGGCATGCCGGTCCGGCGTGAACTCCAGGAACACCGCCAGCGGCCGCCTCCGCGCCAGCACCCCGGCCATGCCCCGCCACACCTGCTCCTCCGCTCCATCCACGCCAATCTTGATGGCGTCCAGCGGCCCGTCCCCGACAATCCCGTCCACCGTCATGCTGGCCAGCAGGTGCGCTCCCTGCTCCCCTGCCGCCCCCGTCAGCGCCGCCGCGTGCGGCACGATCCGCCCGCCGAACCCGTTCAGCCCCGCTGACCGCTGCAGCAGCCCCAGCAGCCGCGGGTTCGGCTCCACCGCATGGACCCGCCCTGCCGGCCCAACCAGGTCCGCCATCAGCAGCGAGTAGTAGCCAAGGCGCGCCCCGGCATCCAGCACCGTCATGCCTTTCCGCACGAAGCCCGGCAGAACCTCCGTGACCCACATCTTCCAGTAGCCATCCAACATCAGGTGCGGGCTGAGGCTCTCGTCCGCCGGGTCCAGGTGCATCTTGTAGCGCCCCAGCACCCGGCACAGCACCGACCGCGGCAGCGGCACCGCGTGGCACAGCCGCCGGATCGCCGCCTCGTTCTCCGCCCGCGGCCGGCTGGCCAGGTGCGCGAGGTCGAACAGCGCCCCATCCCGGGCCGGCGGCAGCGGCGCGGTCGGGCGGCGGCGGTGTCCAGGGAGGCGCATGGTCTGCCACTCGCGTGATTGGGAGGAAGGCCGCCCCTGCTGCGGCAGCCGGACCGCCCGAGTCCGGGCGGAAAACTGCCGCTATGATGCATCAACCGTCCGCGGCAGGACAATCGCCGGCGCCCCTCTTCGCGCTCGGCCCTGCGCCAGGCCTGTCCCCCGGCCGCAGCACACCCGAGCCGGACTGCCCGGAGGTGCTACCCTCGCTGCCCCGCCACGGCCCGCGGCGGCACCGGCCCTGCTCCCAGCAGCCGCCCCGCCACCACCAGGACACTCAACACTGCCGCATACACCAGCACCTGCACCCCAGCCGGCCGGTCCGTGTAGCCCGCCAGCGCGTGCAGCGCCCGCCCCGGCAGCCCCTGCTGGTCCAGCAGCCACGACGTGTCCCAGACCCGTGTGCCGAGCGCCGGCAACAGGTCCGCCTGCACCAGGAACCCCGCCGCCTGCGCCGCCATCCCCGCCGCCATCAGGGACAGCAGCACGTTCGTCACCTTGAACAGGTGCCGCGTCGGGATGCTGACCAGCCCGCGATACAATAGGACCGACACCGCAACCCCGCCCGCGATGCCCAGCACGGACCCGCCGGCCAGCGCCGCCAGCCCGTCCCCTCCTGCGGCCAGGCCGTACATGAACAGCACGACCTCCGCACCCTCCCGAAGCACCGCCGAGGCGATCACCACGGCCAGCGCCAGCAAGCTCCGACCACCCGCCGTCACGGCGCGGCCCAGCGCCTTCATCTCGCCGGCCATCTCGCGCCCGTGCCGGGCCATCCAGATGTTGTGCCAGCCCAGCATGACGGCGGCGGCACCCAGGATGCCGGCGTTGAACACCTCCTGCCCGGCACCCTGCATCGCATCCGCCAGCGCACCCGCGAATGCCGCCACCAGGCACGCGCCCGCCACGCCCGCGCCGATGCCCCCCGCAACCCACCGGCCCCGGCCCGGCACGCCGCGGGTGGCCCCCAGCACGATGCCCAGGATCAGCCCGGCCTCGAACACCTCCCGGAATACGATCAGCGCAGCTGCCAGCATCGCCTCTACTCCCCCGCCTTCTGGACCGCGATCAGCGCGCCCTTGGCCTGGCTGTTGAACTCGTCCTCGAAAGGGTAGCGCCCCGCCGCCAGCGGCCCCACCCGGATCGTCGCCTCCCGCCCGGCGGAGATGATCTTCTCCGCTCCCAGCTCCTTGCTCTCGAACTCGGCCGGCGTCGGGTCCTCGTTCCGCACCACCAGCATGAAGCGCACGCCTGCAGGCACTTGCAGCTCCGCGGGCGTGAACTGGTGCCCTTTCAGCGTCAGGCGGAAGGTCGGCGCATCCTGGGCGCACGCCGGGGCGTGGAGGGCGATCAAGGCGGCGATGGCGGCCGCGCCGGTCAGGTGCAAACGCTGCATGGGGAAAAATCTCCGTTTCCAGTTGCAAGCGGTTATTAACTGGGCTACGGCTGCCGTCAATGATAATTACTCGCAACTGGATCACCAACATGCGCTCACTGCTCCTGACCTGCGGCAGCCTGGCCGTCGCCGCCGGTGCCGCCGTCACGTTCGCCGCCCCCACCGGCGCCGCCCCGGCTCTGCGCCCGGAGTTCGCGGCAGCGATCTGCATGGCGAAGCCGCCGCGTGTGGCGCATGACTGGGCGCGCGGGATCACCTTCGCCGAGCCGGGCCAGGTCATCCGCGTGGCGGCTCCCGCCGCGATCAGCAACGAGGACCATGCGGAGCTGCTGTTCAAGCTGGGCCTGCTGGAAGGGCACCTGATGGTCGGGCGCGAGCTGATCGAGGCGAACCAGCCGCGCCTCGCGCTGCCGCACTTCGGCCATCCCGTGCGGGAGCTGTATGACGACATCCAGGGCGAGCTGAAACGCCGGGGCGTGACCCCCTTCGACGGGGAGCTGATCGCGCTGGAGGCGCTGGCCGCCGGCAAGCCGCGCGATCCCGCGACGATGGCCAAGCTGGACAGCGTGATGCGCATCCTGGCCGCCGTGCGCGCCACGGTGCCGAGCGGGCTGCTGGACAACGAGCGCTTCATGCTGGGCGTGCTGGGGGAGGTCTCGGCCATCGCCGCCGAGGACTACAGCGAGGCGCTGGAAGGCGGGCGGATCGAGAAGCCGGTCGAGTATCACGACAGCCGCGGCTACCTGTCCTACGCCGACAAGGAGCTGCGCCGGATGGAGGGGCGGCCGGACATGCGCGGCTCCCCGCGGCTGGCGGCGGCGCGGGCGCGGCTGGACGAGATGCGGAGCATCGTCGGCGCGCTGATCCCGCCGGACCGTCCGACCCGGTCGGTTGCGGCGTTCAAGGGCATCGTCGGCCAGTTCAAACAGGCTGCCGCAGCGGGCGCCTGACCCGCGGGGCCGCGTCCTGCGGCCCCCATCGCTGCATCACCCCTTCCTGCATCATCTGACTGAAAGGACCGCTTCATGCCCTGCATGAGCGCCGCCCGCCCGGCCTTTGCCGCGTGGATACTGCTGGCCGGCTCTGCCCTGGCGCAAACCTCCGCCCCGGGGGGCAACCCGCAATCCGCGCCGGCCGGGAGCGGGGTGAGCAACACGACGCCTGGGGGCAGCGCGAGCGGCAACCCGCAGCAGGACCTGGCCGGCGCCCCGGAACCCGGCCTGGGCGTCACCTACGGGGGCGAGGTGGACAGCAAGGTGCAGTTGGATGGGCGCTTCAACCGTACCCGCTCCGGCTACGCCGAGCTGTATGCCAAGTCGGTTGCGACGGCCTACATCAACCTGGGCAGCAACGTGTCCTTCCGGGCCGAGGGCACCTATGAGCGGTTCCGCAACCAGAACGCCACGACGGCCTTCAACTCGGAGGGGCTGTATCTCAGCCAGCTCTATGGCACCTACACGCTCGGTCCCGTGACGGCCTATGCCGGCAAGCTGCATCCCCGGTTCAGCGTGGGTTATGACCAGGTGCCGGGCATCTACGACACCTTCGCGAACGACTACGAGCAGAAGGAGCGGATCGGCGTCGGTGCGTTGGTGAACCTGCTGCCCGCCCTCGGCCGCCACGTCCTGTCGGCGGAAGCATACTACATAGACAACTCGATCCTCAGCCGCGCCCTGTTCAGCAACCCGGCCTTCGGCGATTCCACGACGGCGCGGCCGGGCCGGCTGCGGACGGAGTACGGCGGCGCCGGCAACACCGGGCGGCCGGACAGCTTCGACGTGGCGTTGGACGGCACGCGCATCCCGGGCCTGGAGGAGTTCCGCTACCACCTTGGCGTCAGCCGCCAGGCCGTCCGGGGCGAGGAAGAGAAGCCGGAGGTGGGCGTGACCGCCTCGGCGTCCTACTCCGTCCGCCTGTCCCCGCGGGTGTTCGTGACGCCGTTCGTGGAATATGCACATTTCGACAACTTCGGGGGTGCGGCTGGCGAGACGCGTGACTACGTCGTCACTGCGGCGGAGTTCACGTACCGCAAGTACTCGCTCAGCTTCAACGTCACCCCGCGACGGGTGGCGGCGCCGGGGGATCCGCAGCGGTGGGACCTGCAATATGGCTCCACGATCAGCTATGAGGTCATGCCGCGGCTGACGGTGTCTGCGGGCTATCTGCGCACGCGCAGCGGCGACCAGTTGGAGAACACCTTCGGCACCGCCGTCAACTACGTCCTGAGGTTCTGATTTGCAGGGTGTCTATTCCGATTGGGCGGTGACGCTGCCGTCCGAGTGGCTGGTCTGGCTGGCCACCAGCAGCGCCCGCCTGTTCGTCTATCGGCAGCAGGGCTGGCACGGCCCGCTGCGCCTGCTGCACGTGATGGGCACAGCAACCTTCTTCGGCGCCATCGTGCTGCTGGATCTGCGTCTGCTGGGCCTGCTGGGCCGCGACCTCGCGCTGGACGCCCTGGCCCGGCTGGTGCTGCCGGTGACGCATTGGAGCTTCGGCGTCATGCTCGCCAGCGGCGCGCTGCTGTTCATGTACGACCCGATCCAGCAGGGCAGCCATAGTTGGTTCCTGCCCAAGATGGCGCTGCTGGCCCTGGCCGTCGCCAACGCCGCCCTGTTCAGCCTGCCGCGCCGGGCGGGGCTGCGCACCATCGGCGCGGGGTCGCTGACCCGGCACGCCCGCCTGGCCGGGGCGCTGTCCCTGGTGCTGTGGGCCGGCGTGATCGCCAGCGCCACGGCGAACCACGAGGAGCGGCCGATGGTGCGCTCGCGCAGCATCGTCCGCCCGTCCCTGCCTGACCCGGGTTAGGCCACCCCCGTGGACCCGAACCCCCGCTCCCCCCGCGCCGTCGCGTCCAGCTCCTCGGCCTCCACCATCGCCACCTGCGGCGCAGGCGCAACCACCCCCTGCGCGATCCGGTCCCCCCGCGCCACGCGGAACGCCTCCGGCCCCAAATTGACCAGGCACACCATCAGCGGCCCCCGGTAGTCGCTGTCCACCGTCCCCGGGCTGTTCAGCACCGTCACGCCGTGCCGGGTCGCCAGGCCCGAGCGGGGCCGCACCTGCAGCTCCCACCCCGGCGGCACCGCCACCGCGAAGCCGGTCGGCACCACATGCCGTCCCCCGGGCGGCAGGGTGGCCGCCTCCGCCGCACGCAGGTCGAAGCCCGCGGCCCCCGCCGTCGCATAGGCCGGCAACGGCAGGTCCGGGTTGCCCGGCAGCCGCCGGAACCGCACGACGGGTACGGCAGCAGGCGGCACGCTCACGCCAAGGCATCCGCGATCCGCGCCGCCAGCCGCGCCGCCACCTCCGCCTTCGGGGCGCGCGGCCAATGCTCGGCGCCCCGTGCCGTCACCAGATGCACCTCGTTCTCGCCCCCGCCCATGATCCCCGTCTCCGGGCGCACGTCGTTCGCCACGATCCAGTCGCACCCCTTCCGCGCCCGCTTGGCCGCGGCATGGCCCAGCACGTCGTCCGTCTCCGCCGCAAACCCCACCACCAGCCGCGGCCGCTCCGGCCCCGTCGCCGACAGCAGCGCCAGGATGTCCGGGTTCGGCACCAGCGTCAGGACCGGCGGCCCCCCCGGCCCCTTCTTGATCTTCCCCGCCGACGCCTCCGCCACCCGCCAGTCCGCCACCGCCGCCGCGCACACCGCCACGTCCGCCGGCAGCGCCGCCCGGCACGCCGCCAGCATCTCCGCCGCCGTCTCCACCCGCCGCACCTCCACCCCCGCCGGGTCCGGCACCGCGACCGGCCCGCTGACCAGCGTCACCCGCGCGCCCAAGGCCGCCAGCGCCGCCGCGACGGCATGGCCCTGTCGCCCGCTGCTGCGGTTGGCGATGTAGCGCACGGGGTCAATCGGCTCCTGCGTCGGCCCGCTCGTCACCAGCGCGTGCCTGCCCGCCAACGGCTGCGCCCTCACGTCCAGGTCTGCAGGCTCCAGACGCGCCAGGGTCGCATCCAAGATCGCCTCCAGGATCGCGGCCGGCTCCGCCAGCCGCCCCGGCCCGAACTCCCCGCACGCCATCGCCCCCTCGTCCGGCCCCACGATCCCCACGCCGCGCGCGCGCAGCAGCGCCAGGTTGGCCGCCGTCGCCGGATGCGTCCACATCCGCACGTTCATCGCCGGCGCCGCCAGCACCGGCTTGTCCGTCGCCAGCAGCACCGTGCTGGCGAGGTCGTCGGCCAGCCCCGCCGCCATCTTCGCCAGCATGTTGGCGCTGGCCGGCGCCACCACGACCAAGTCCGCGCTGCGCGACAACTGGATGTGCCCCATCTCGCTCTCGTCGGTCAGCGACCACAGCGCCGTGTAAACCTTCTCCTCCGTCAGCGCCTGCAAGCTGAGCGGCGTCACGAACTGCGCCCCGCCCTCGGTCAGCACGGCGGAGACGCCGATGTTCTTGCGCCGCAGCAGCCGCACCAGCTCCAACGACTTGTAAGCCGCGATGCCCCCGCTGACGATCAGCAGGACGCGCTTGGGCGCGGGGGGCGCTGTCACTGCAACTCACCCAGGAAGCCGCCGCTGAACGAACAGACCCATCCAACCCGGCCCGGACCGTCACAACATGAAAGGTTGCCGGTGCCTGCTCCCTCCCCCTCCGGGGTCAAACCGCGAAGCGGTTTACGGTTGGGGTGAGGGAGGCAACCCGCACCACCCCCCAACCTCCATGGACCAGCAAACCGTCCTGCATCACCAAAAATGGCCCTCGTGGCCCTTCCCTTACCCCGGCCCACTTCCGGAGGGAGAGGAAGAAGATGCACCCCCCTCACAGCCGCCATCCCCGGTGTATCGCCGCGATCCCCCCCGTCAGGTTCCGCCACCCCACCCGCGCCAGCCCCGCCGCCCGCATCATCCCCGCCAGCGTCTCCTGGTCCGGGAACGTCCGTATGCTCTCCGCCAGGTAGCGGTAGCTCTCTCCGTCCCCCGCCACCACGCGTCCCATCCGCGGCAGCACCCCGAACGACCACGCATCATACACTGGCCCCAGCGCCGCAACCTGCACGCGTGAGAACTCCAGGCAATGGAACTGCCCCCCGGGCCGCAGCACCCGCCGCGCCTCCCGCAGCACCGCCGCCTTGTCCGTGCAGTTCCGCAGCCCGAACGCCATGCTCACCCGGTCCATGCACCCGTCCGGCAGGGGAATGCCCTCGGCATCCACCACCACGAACGAGATGCTCCCCTGCCCCGCCGCCGCGGCCCGGCGCTGGCCGCCGGCCAGCATCGCCGCATTGATGTCCGACAGCACGGCAGGCCCGCCCCCCCGCGCCAGCCACCCCAGCGCGATGTCCCCGGTCCCGCCCGCCAGGTCCAGCAAGGTCCGCCCGGGCCGCGGGTCCAACCCCTGTACGAACTCCCGCTTCCACAGCCGATGCACCCCCAGGCTCATCAGGTCGTTCATCACGTCGTAGCGTGGCGCAACGCTGTCGAACACCGCCCGCACCATCGGCTTCTTCGCCTCCCGCGGGACCGAGCGGAAGCCGAAGTCGGCTGTAGGGGGATCGCCGGGATTGCTGCTCATGTCCGGGGCATATAGGGGAGGGCGCAGGATGCCGGAACTCCCCGAAGTCGAAACCGTCATGCGCGGCCTGCAGGCCCGGCTGCAAGGCCGCACCATCCTGCGGGCGGAGGTGCGGCGGGACGGCCTGCGCTGGCCCTTCCCGGATGGCCTCGCGGCGGCCCTGGCCGGCGCCCGCGTCGTAGGCTTCCGCCGCCGGGCCAAGTACATCCTGATGCGGCTGGACGGCGGGCGCAGCGTGCTGCTGCACCTGGGCATGTCCGGCCGGATGCTGATCCGCCACCGCGGCGCCAACGACCCGGACACCGCCGGCCCGGCCCTGCACGAGCATGTCGAGATGGAGACCGACGACGGCTGGCGCGTCGGCTTCGTGGACCCCCGCCGCTTCGGCAGCATAGACCTCGTTCCCACCCGCCAGGAGGACGCCCACCGCCTTCTCGCCGACCTGGGGCCGGAGCCGCTGGACGACGCCTTCACCGGCGTCATCCTGTCCGCCGCCCTCGCCGGCCGCCGCACCCCCATCAAGGCCGCCCTCCTGGACCAGCGCGTCGTCGCCGGCCTCGGCAACATCTACGTGTGCGAGGCCCTCTACCGCGCGGGCATCGCCCCCACCCACCACGCCGCCGACGTCGCCGGCCCGCAAGCCGCCCGCTTGGTCCCCGAGATCAAGGCCACCCTGCACGAGGCCATCGCCGCCGGCGGCTCCTCCCTGCGCGATTACGTGCAGCCCGATGGCGAGCTCGGCTACTTCCAGCACGCCTGGCGGGTCTATGGCCGGGAAGGCGAACCCTGCCCCATCTGCCCTGGCCCTCCCGCCTGCCCCGGCATCCAGCGCATCCCTCAATCCGGACGCAGCACCTTCCTATGCCCGCGCCAGCAGGCCGGCTAGAACGCTTTTAGTCCAGTGGAGGCCGACCTATGCCAGAGATGATCCTCGTCGAGATCCACGGCCGCGTCGGCCTGATCCGCCTCAACCGCCCTGCCGCCCTCAACGCCTTGTGCGACCAGCTCATGACCGAACTGGGCGCCCAGCTCCTGGCCTACGATAAGGACCCGGCCATCGGCTGCATCGTCATCACCGGCTCCGACAGGGCCTTCGCCGCCGGGGCCGACATCAAGGAAATGAAGGACCGCACCTACCCGGACGTGCTGGCCAACGACTTCATCGGCGACCGCTGGGAAACCGTCCTGCAAGTCCGCAAGCCCGTCATCGCCGCAGTCGCCGGCTTCGCCCTGGGCGGCGGGTGCGAGCTGGCCATGATGTGCGACCTCATCCTCGCCGCCGACACCGCCAGGTTCGGCCAGCCCGAGATCAACCTGGGCGTCATCCCCGGCGCAGGCGGCACCCAGCGCCTGACCCGCGCCGTCGGCAAGAGCAAGGCGATGGACATGTGCCTGACCGGACGCATGATGGACGCCGCCGAGGCCGAGCGCTGCAACCTCGTCAGCCGCGTCTTCCCCGCCGGCGAGCTGCTGGCGGAGACCCTGAAGGTCGCTGACAAGATCGCCGCCCAGAGCGCGGTTGCCGCCGCCGTCGCCAAGCGCGCCGTCAATGCCGCCTTCGAGACGACCCTGCACGAGGGCGTCCGGGCCGAGCGCGCCCTGTTCCTGCCCCTGTTCGGCACCGCCGACCAGCGCGAAGGCATGGCCGCCTTCACCGAGAAGCGCAAGCCCGCCTTCAACGGGCGTTGACGCCACTATGACGGATAGCGCTGGACATGACGCATTTCGGTAACGGTCAGCCCCCCCGTGCTTGACTTGCCAGGGGGGGGTCAATAGAACGCTGCCCTTCCCGGCCCGCCCAGCGTGCCCGCACTCAGTGCTGTTGAGAGAGTTCATGGCGAATACCGCATCCGCGCGCAAGCGCATCCGTCAGACCGCCAAGCGCACCGCGCGCAACACCGCCCGCAAGTCCCGCATGCGCACCTTCATCAAGAAGGTCGAGGTCGCATGCGCCGCCGGCGACAAGGCCGCCGCCGCCGAAGCCTTCCGTGCCGCCCAGCCCGAAATGCAGCGTGCCGCCGGCAAGGGCGTCATCCACAAGAACACCGTGTCGCGCAAGCTGTCCCGCTTGTCCGCCCGCATCAAGGCCCTCGCCGCGGCCTAGCGTTGCCGGCTAATACAGCCGCAATATTACCAAGTATAGTTGCAAGCGGGCGCAGTTATGCGTCCGCTTTTTGCTGTTGACGGCTGCGCTGTAATGGCCGCTGCACAGTTTTCGGTTGCCCTGCCCGAGTCTTTGACCTAACTTTCCATTGCGGTGGCCCCCCGGCCCTGCTCCCCATGCGGCTATGTTGCGGCGCCCTGCCGCAGCAGGCGGGACAACTCGCTCTTGGTGGCCCGTGCCGCCGGCAGGATGGTATTTGATGGCGTCCTACCCAGGCAGCGCAGAAATTGGCCCGTCCTACGACGGGGGTGCCGACGCCTCCCTCTCGGACGCCGCCCTGCCGCCCGGCATGATGGACGGCCTTCCTCCTGCCGATGGCGGCGCGCCCCACCTGCACGTCCCCTATCTGCACGCCGCAGACCCCCAGCTCGCCGCCCACTGGGCGCATGTGCGCGAACGCCTGCAAGGCGACGTGGGCGAGACCGAGTTCCGCATGTGGCTCCGCCCCATGACCCTCGGCGGCCTGGACGGCGACGAGGTCACCCTGCTTCTTCCCACCCGCTTCCTGCGCGACTGGGTCCGCGGCCATTACGCCGACAAGCTGAACGAGCTGTGGCAGGCCGGGGACAAGCGCGTCCGCCGCGTGGACATACGCGTCGGCGGCACGGCGCCCGACCTGCCGGACCTGTCCGTCCCCGCCCCCCGCCCGGCAGCGGCCCTCGTCCCGCCGCCCCGTCCCGCCGCCGCCGACGCGCGGCTGGACATGGCCGCCCCGCTGGATCCCCGCTTCGAGTTCGACAGCTTCGTCGTCGGCAAGCCCAACGAGTTCGCCTACGCCTGCGCCCGCCGGGTCGCGGAGCGCCCGAGCAGTCCCGGCTTCAACCCCCTGTTCCTGTACGGCGGCGTCGGCCTCGGCAAGACCCACCTGATGCACGCCATCGGGCTGGAGCTGGCCCGCAAGGAGGGCAAGCCCGTCCAGGTCGCCTACATGTCGGCCGAGAAGTTCATGTACCGCTTCATCGCCGCCATACGCAGCCAGTCCACCATGGAGTTCAAGGAGCAGCTCCGCAGCGTGGACGTGCTGATGGTGGACGACCTGCAGTTCCTGATCGGCAAGGACAACACGCAGGAGGAGTTCTTCCACACCTTCAATGCGCTGGTGGACGCCGGCAAGCAGATCGTCGTCTCCGCCGACAAGTCCCCCAGCGACCTGTCCGGCCTGGAGGACCGCCTGCGCACCCGCCTGGGCTGCGGCATGGTCGCCGACCTGCACGCCACCACGTTCGAGCTGCGCATCTCCATCCTGGAGGCCAAGGCCGCCCGCGGCGGCGCAGCCGTTCCCCCCAAGGTGCTGGAGTTCCTGGCCCACAAGATCACCAGCAACGTCCGCGAGCTGGAGGGCAGCCTGAACCGCCTGATCGCCCACGCCAACCTGTTCGGCCGCCCCATCACCCTGGAAAGCACCCAGGAGGTCCTGCACGACATCCTGAAGGCGCACGACCGCCGCGTCACCATCGAGGAGATCCAGAAGCGCGTCGCCGAGCACTGGAACATCCGCCTGTCCGACATGAGCAGCGCCCGCCGCGCCCGCGCCGTGGCCCGGCCCCGCCAGGTCGCCATGTATCTCGCCAAGCAGCTCACCAGCCGCAGCCTCCCCGAGATCGGCCGCAAGTTCGGCAACCGCGACCACACCACCGTCATGCACGCCGTGAAGGTCGTCGCCGAACTCATAGAGACCGACGCCGAGTTCAGCGAACGCGTGGAACTCCTACGCCGTATGTTGGAAAGCTGACGCCGCCTGCTCCCTCTCCCTCCGGGAGAGGATCGGGGTGAGGGAAGCAACTGCACCCGGTCTGACATCAGCAGCGCAGCTCGTGTCCAGGAAGCGCCTGCGCTGTCGGCTCTCATAACGCTACCCCTAATCCACACTCCAAGACTCCCCGTTTGCCACCGCTCCGGCATCCGCTAAGGTGCCCGCCCGCGCCGCGCCGTGTGGCGGCCAAACCGGATGGATGCCATGAAGTTCAAGGCCGACCGCGCCACGCTGATGAAGGCGCTCGCCCACATCCAAAGCGTCGCCGAAAAGCGCAACACCATCCCCATCCTCGCCAACGCCCTCATCCGCGCCAAGGACGGCCGCCTCTCCTTCACCGCCACCGACATGGAGATCGCCATCGTCGAGGAGGTCGCCGCCAGCGTCTCCCGCGAGGGCGCCACCACTGCCCCCGCCGCCACCCTGTACGAGATCGTCCGCAAGCTGCCCGACGGCGCCGAGCTGGAGTTCGAGATGGCCAGCGAGGGCGCGCAGATGACCCTCCGCGCCGGCCGCTACGCCACCAGCCTCGTCACCCTCCCCACTGACGACTTCCCCAGCATGACCGCGGGACAGTTGCCGCACAGCTTCACCCTGACCGGCCTTGCCCTCCGCGGCCTCATAGACCGCACCCGCTTTGCCATCAGCACCGAGGAGACGCGCTACTACCTCAACGGCATCTATCTCCACGCCGCCGAGGGTGACGCCGGCCCCGTCCTGCGCGCCGTCGCCACCGACGGCCACCGCCTCGCCCGTGTCGAGGAGCCGATCCCCCAGGGCGCCGCCGGCATGCCCGGCGTCATCATCCCTCGCAAGACCGTCGCCGAACTCCGCAAGCTGCTGGACGAGGAGTCCGGGGAGGTCGAGGTCGCGCTGTCCGACACCCGCATCCAGTTCAAGGCGGGTTCCATCACCCTGACCAGCAAGCTGATTGATGGCACCTTCCCGGAATACGAGCGCGTCATCCCGAAGGACAACGACAAGGTCCTGCACGTCGGCAAGAAGGACTTCTCCGACGCTGTCGCCCGCGTCGCCGCCATCAGCAGCGAGCGCTCCCGCCCCGTGAAGATGGCCCTCGCCCACGACCTGCTCACCCTCTCCGCCGCCAGCCCCGAGCAGGGCACCGCCAGCGAGGAGCTGGACGACGGCCGCGTGAGATACGACAGCGCCCCGCTGGAGATCGGCTTCCAGGCCCGCTACCTCAACGACATCACCGACCAGATCGCCGACAAGGTAGAGTTCCACTTCTCCGACGGCTCCGCCCCCACCGTCGTCCGCGACGGCGGCGACCCTACTGCGCTGTATGTCCTTATGCCGATGCGGGTGTAGCGCTGGGCCGCCCGTGCCCGGAACCTGCAGCCCACCTCCCTCCCGCAAGGATTGGAAGTGCGGCACGTCCGGGCAATCTTCCCGCGCCCTCGATGGTCTGGAATGGGCTGGGTGGGCTAGTCGAAGCCTAGGCACCTTGGTGGTTTGCACACAAATGAAGACTTTAAGCAGGCTTGCACGGCTTGGCGCGGCCGCAGGCCATCTGTGCGACATGTCACGCAAGCCTGCTCGGAGCATGTTCGGATCAAGCGGCTTCGCTTGGGCCGAACGGATGCTCGCCGCAAGCAAAGCTGGATCGTGTTCGGTGCCTCTATCTGCACCGGCCGCGATCTAGAACTCGTGCTTTCCAGCGTTGACCTTGCCCATCTTGTCTATCTGTATCGTGTGCTTGGCCTTGTCGAGCCGGGTGACCAAGAAGCAAGTGTTCTTGGCGCCATGGATGTAGCCAATGGCACTGAGGTTGCCTACGCCGGACACCTTGGTGCTCTTGTGCAATTCCTCCTCGCCCAAGGCCGTCTTGACGATGATGTCCTCGTATCCCTTGAGCGTGACCTTGCTGTCGTATGTTACGGACACCGTCTTGATGTCTTCGCCTTGTGCAGCTTTGTAGTTGTCAGGAAGGCGCTTTCCAGAGCTGTCGCACCTGAACTCCATGCGTGGCATCGGCTTCTCCATAGTGTCCGAGGAATGCTGCTTCGATACGAGGCGGCATCATTAACCTTCGGAGATGTTCGTGTCGTTGTCAACACGACTTATCCCAGCTCGAATGCAGGTTCTGTTTGCTGAGGCTCGCCCGCCTCACCCTAACCCAGTTCCGCACCTACCCTGCCCTCACCTGGCGGCCCGGCGCGCGCATCTCCGTCATCACCGGCCCCAACGGCTCCGGCAAGACCAACCTGCTCGAAGCCGTCTCCCTCCTGCAGCCCGGACGCGGCCTCCGCGCCGCCCGCATCGCCGAGTTGGCCCGGCAGGCCCCCGATGCGCCCGGCACCTGGGGCGTCGCCGCCCGCATCACCCGCGATGGCGCCGAAACCGACCTCGGCACCGGCTCCCCGCCCGACGGTCCGTCCGACCGCCGCGTCTTCCGCCTGAACGGCGCGGCGCCGCGCAGCCAGGCCGAGGTCGCCGCCGTCATGGCCGCGGTCTGGCTGACCCCCCAGATGGACCGCCTGTTCCAGGAAGGCGCGTCCGGCCGCCGCCGCTTCCTGGACCGCCTGGTCTGGGCGCTGGAGCCGGGCCACGCCCGGGAGGTTTCCGCCTACGAGACCGCCCTGTCCGGCCGCAACCGCCTGCTCGCGGGGGGCGGCGCAGACCCGGACTGGCTGGCCGGGCTGGAGGACAGCATGGCCCGGCATGCCGTCGCCGCCACCGCCGCCCGTGGCGCCCTCGTCGCCCGCCTCAACGCCACCCTGGCCGCAGGCGCAACCGGCCGCTTCCCCGCCGCCCACCTCGCCCTTCTGGACCCCGTCGCCGACCGCCTGGCCGGCGAACCTGCCCTGGCCGTCGAGGACTGGCTGCGCGCTGCCTTCGCCGAAACCCGCGCCCGGGACGCCGCCGCCGGCTCGGCCCAGCTCGGCGCGCACCGCGCCGACATGGCCCTGTCCGACGCCGCCACCGGCCTGTCTGCAACCCTGGCCAGCACCGGCCAGCAGAAGGCGCTGCTGATCGGCGTCGTCCTGGGCCACGCCGCCCTGATCGCCGAGGCCCGCGGCGCCGCCCCCCTGCTCCTGCTCGACGAACCCGCCGTCCACCTCGATGCAGACCGCCGCGCCGCCCTCTGGGACGCCCTCCTCGGCCTCCACGCCCAAGTCATCCTGACAGGCACCGACCCCGACCCCTTCACGCCCTTGCAGCGCGACGCCGAATGGCTCCAAACCCGCAACGGCACCCTGCTTCCGTCCAGCCCGGCCTAGTTCAGTTCAAGTCACCGCAGGCCAGCCGGCAGCCTCGATCAAGCCGCAGCTCGGCACGTAGGGCGGATAAGCGCAGCACCATCCGCCGCAACGCAGCGCCAGTCCTCCCCCGAAGCCGCCGAAGCTTTCTCACCCCGCAGGCAGCGCCACCTCGGCCAGCCCGGCCGGGCGCAGCCCCGCTTACCCCGGCCCAGTCTCGGCAATCTCCGGACGCTGCTCCATCCCCGCGAACCATCCTGCCAGCGCCGGCCGCCTCTCCCGCCACCGATCCTCGGCGAACCGCAAGTCCAGATACCCCAGCGCGCAGGCCACCGTGATCGTCCCGATGTCCAAGTGGTCCGCCGGCGGCGCCCCCTGCAGCAGGTCCAGCGCCCTCTCCACCGCCGCCGCCTGCCGCGCCATGTTCGCCGTCCGAGCCTCCTCCGCCGGGCGCCCCATCTCCATTCGCCGCATCACCGCAGCATCCATGATCCCGTCGCCCACCGCCTGCAGCTTCAGCGCCCGCCACCGCAGTGGCCCCGCGGGCGGGAACAGCCCGCCCTCCCCTACCGAGTCCAGGTACTCGCAGATCACTGGGCTGTCGAACAGCGCCAGCCCGTCCTCCGTCACCAGGCACGGCACCTTCGACAGCGGGTTGTCCCCCACCAGCCCCGGCGGCGAGACATGCGGGTTCGTCTCCACCCGCGTGATCCGCTCGTGCAGCCCGCACGCGATGGCGCAGGCCGCCACCTTCCGCACGTAGGGGCTGGTCGGCGAGTAGTACAACTTCATCGGAACTGGTCCTTCTGGGATCGAAGCGCGCCCAGCGCCTCGGCGCTGCCGGCCCGCAGGAACGGGTTCTCCGCCATCTCGTCGCCCAGCAGGCTCGGCACCGTCGCCTGCCCGGCGGCCCGCAGCCGGTCCACCTCGGCGGCCCGGGTCCGCAGCGCCTGGTTGCGCCCGTCCACATGCAGCGCGAACCTGGCGTTTGACTGCGTATACTCATGCCCGCAGCACACCAGCGTCCCCGCCGGCAGCGCCGCCAGCTTCCGCAGGCTGCCGAACATGTCCGCCGCCGTCCCCTCCATCAGCCGCCCGCACCCCAGGCTGAACAAGGTGTCCCCGCACAGCAGCACCGGCCTGTCCCCGTCGCTTACGAACGAGATGTGCCCCACAGTATGCCCCGGCGTCTCGATCACCCGCAGCCGGCTCGCCCCCAATTCCACGGCATCCCCCTCCCGCACCACACGGTCCAGCCGCGGCAGCCGCCGCGCATCCGCAGCCGCCCCCACCACCGGGCATCCGAACCGCGCCCGCACCTCGTCCACCCCGGCCACATGGTCCCCGTGATGATGCGTCAGCAGGATCAGGTCCAGTCGCCCTCCCGCGGCCTCGACGGCGGCGATGCAGGCCGCCGCGTCCGCCGGGTCCACCAGCGCGACGGCCCCGGTCGCCTCGTCCCGCAGCATCCAGGCATAGTTGTCGGACAGGATCGGCACGGCTTGGGCATGGATCGGCATGACGGCCTCGGCAACGCTGTCCCGCACCGTGCCCCGCCGGACCATCCAGGCGCAAGCCTGCCGGGGCCGGCAATGGCGCGCACGCCAGCGCCGCCGCCCCGTCCGGCATCGCCCCCCGCATTGCCCCCCCCGCGTCGCCCAGGACGCTCCAACCCGGCGTGCACCCACCCGCCCCTGTGCTATGACCCCCCCATGTCAGCAGACGCCCAAATGGCCACGGACTTCTACGGCACCGCCCGCGGCGCCGTCGCCTGCCGCCTGCTGCGGGACCAGCTCGCCGCCATGTGGCCCAGCGTCGCCGGCATGCAGGTCCTCGGCCTTGGCTACGCCGCCCCCTATCTCCGCCCCTGGCGGGATGCCGCCGCCCGCTGCATCCATGCCACCCCCGCCCAGGTCGGCGTCGCCCGCTGGCCCGCAGGCCACCCCAGCCTGTCCTGCACCGTCGAGGAGGACGCCCTCCCCTTCCCCGACCTCCATTTCGACCGCGTCCTGCTCGTCCACGGCCTCGAAGCGTCCGAGAACGCCCGCCTCCTCCTCCGCGAAGTCTGGCGCGTCCTCCGCGACGACGGGCGCCTTCTCGTCGTCGTCCCCAACCGCACCGGCCTGTGGGCGCACGTCGAGAGCACCCCCTTCGGCCAGGGCCACACCTACTCCCAAGGCCAGATCGGCCGTCTCCTGCAATCCAGCCTGTTCAGCGTGGAGCGCCGCGCCACAGCCCTCTACCTCCCCCCCACCAACCTCCGCCTAATCCTGCGCGCCGCCCCGCTGTGGGAGCGCGCCGGCCGCCGCGTCGCCCCCCGCCTGGCCGGCGTCACCATCTCCGAGGCCGTGAAGGACACCTACGCCGCCCTGCCACTCCGCCACGCCCGCCGCCGCCTGGTCCTGAGCCACGCCGCCTGACGGCCCCCATCGGGCGCCCGGCACCAGCCCGAACACCGCTCAAGCCGCCGTCAGCGTCAACTGCATCGTGTTCCGCCCCGCGCGCTTCGCCGCATACAGCGCCGCGTCCGCGGCTTCCACCAGCGCCGCCGGGCCGGGCAGCGCCGCGTCGGGCGCCATCAACGTCACGCCCATGCTCACCGTCACCGCCCCGAACTCCGACCCCTCGTGCGGCAGCCCTGCCGCCCGCACCGCCTCCTGGATGCGCGCCGCCGTCGCCATCGCCCCGGCCTCGTCCGTGCCCGGCAGCAGCACCGCGAACTCCTCCCCGCCATACCGCGCCGCCAGGTCCGCCGGGCGCCGCAGCGCCCCCGCCAGCGCCGCGCTGACCGCCCGCAGGCAAGCGTCCCCCGCGGGATGCCCATACCGGTCGTTGAACGCCTTGAACCGGTCCACGTCCACCATGATCAGCGCCAGCGGCGACCCCATCCGCATTGCCCGGCGATACTCCGTCCCCAGCATGTCGTCGAAGTGCCGCCGGTTCCCCAGCCCCGTCAGCCCGTCCTGCCGCACCAGCACCCGCAGTTGCCGGTTCGCATCCTCCAACTGCGCCTCCAGCGCCTTCCGCTCGGACACGTCGCGCGTCACGAACACGTAGCCCGTCCCCGACGCCAGCCGCCGCCCCGTGCTCTCGACCCACATCAGGCGCCCATCCGCCCGCAGCGCCCGGTAGGTCACCCGCACTGACGGCTGGCCCTCGATCAGCGGCAGCACCATTCCCGCATCCACCGCCGCCCAGTCCTCGGGCGCCACGATTTCTGACAGCCGGCGCCCCGCCAGCTCCTCCGGCCGGTAGCCCAGCACGTCCCGGCAGGACGGCGACACGTAGGCATGACGGAACATCAGGTCGAACCGCGCGATCACGTCCGTCGCCGTGTCCGCCAGCAGCCGGTGCTGCGCCTCGCTCTCCGCAAGGCGTCGGCCCATGTCGGCGATCCGCCCGTCCCGCTCCCGTAGCCGCCGGGCCATGCGCGCAAAGGCTGCGGCCAGCGCGCGCAGCTCCCGCAGCGCGCCGCGCTCCATCCGGGCGCGGGCCTGCAGGTTGCCGCCCCCCAGTTGCTGCGCCGCCTCCGACAGCCGCTCCACCGGGCGCAGCACCGCCCGCCCCGCCACCCCCCAGCCCACGACCACCGCAAACCCCGTGGCCCCCAGCGCAACCAGCAGCGCATACCCCAGGCGCCGGTCCGCCGCCTGCCGCACACCCGCCTCCGCCAGCCCCACCGCAACCACGATGCGGTCCCCCCGCCCGGGCAGCGGCGCAAAGCCGAACACCCGCCGCGTGCCGTCCAGGTCGTCCGCCACCACCGACCCGCCGCCCGGCGTCGTCCGGAACGCCCGCAGCACCGGATGCTCCGGCGCCGCCTCTCCGATCCGCGCCGTCAGGTCCGGCGCCCGCGCCAGCACCGCCCCGTCCCGCGAGTCCAGCAACTGCACCAACTGGTCCCCGCCGGGCGGCAGCCGGTCCCCCAGGTGGCCGAACCACGCCAGGTTCAGCGCCGCGATCACCACCCCCGTGCGGGCCTGCGGCGGCCCGGCCGGCACCGCCACGAACATGGTCGGCCGCCCCGATACCCGGCTCACCGTCAGGCTGCTCAGCACCGCGCGCCCGTCCCCCGCCATCGCCTCCTGGAAGTAGGGCCGGTCGCCCGCGTTCAGCCCGGCCGCGCCAGGCCGGCTGCCGCACGCCACCCGCCCGTCCGCGCGCACGACCGCAATGGCCTCGATGCGCGGATGATCCGCCGCAACCTCCGCCAGCAGCCGTCCGCAAGCCTCCTCCCAGATATCCCGCACCACCCCCACCCGGGCCAGCACGTTCAGCAGGCTCGCCGCCTCCTGCAGGGTGTCGTCCTGCTGCTCGGCCGCCAGCCGCGCAAGCTGCACCACCTGCTCCGCCGCCGCCGCTGTCACCCGCCGCCCCTCGCCGACCGCGGACCACAGCAGCACCCCCAGCATCGGCCCGGTCGCCGCCAGCATCAGCAGCGCCAGCCGCAGCCCCAGCGCACGCGGCAAAAAGGGAGCGGCGCGGTCCAGGATGCGGGGATGCGGCACGGCAACGCTCCAGCCGCCAGGCGGGATGCCGGGCCGGGCGACGCTAGGACGGCGATCCCTGCCCCCGGGTTAAAGACCGCCGCGCACCCGGCCCCCGCGCGCCCAGCCTGCCCCTAGCCACCCGCCCCGACCAGCCGCCCCAGCGCCCGCAGCAGCGTCCCCGCGTCGAACGGCTTGCTCATGCACGCGCTCGGCGGACCCACCAGCGCGGCCCGCCGCAGGTTGGCCGCCCCCCCGGACACGAACAGCACCGGCAGCCCCGGATGCACCTGCCGCGCATGTTCCGCCAGCTCGATCCCATCAATGCGCCCAGGGATCGAGATGTCCGTCAGCAGCGCGTCGAACCGGTCCCGGTCCGCCAGCAGGATCGCCGCCTCATCCCCCGTCCGAGTCGCCGTCACCTCATACCCGGCATCGCTCAGCGACTCCGCCATCAGCGCACGCTGCAGCGGCTCATCCTCAACCAGCAGGATGTGGGACGGCATCACAGCCACGCGCAGACTCCAAGGCCACTCACGCTACGCACCTCACCCGCAACGCCCACGCCTCTTCCCCCTCTCCCTCCGGGAGAGGGCCGGGGTGGGGGAAATCCAACAGCACGCCAACAGCACGAACGCATGAACCCCCGAGACCCCCCACCCCCATTGCTCCCCGCCCACCCCTCCCGCATCCTTCCGCCATGCCGCTTCCCCCACCCGACACCCTATCCCTCCCTCACGGCCCCACCCCCGTCCGCTGGCGCCGCAGCGCCCGCGCCCGCAAGGTCAGCCTCCGCATAGACCCCCGCGCCGCCGCCGTCGTCATCACGCTTCCGCCGCGGGCCGCTCCAGCCGCCGGCACCGCCCTCCTGCTCGCCAACGCCGCCTGGGTCGCCGACCGCCTCGCCCGCCTGCCGCAGCCCGTCGCCCTGCAGGACGGCGCAGCCTTTCCTCTTCACGGCGCCCCGCACCTGGTCTGCCACGCCCCCGGCGCCGCCGGAGCCTGGCTTGACGGCCCCACCCTCCACGTCGGCGGCGCCCCAGAGTTCCTGCCCCGCCGCGCCGCCGACTTCCTGCGCGCCGAGGCCCGGCGCACCCTGGGCGCCCAGGCCCGCGCCAAGGCCGCCCCCGCCGGCCTCCACCCCACGCGCATCATCGTCAAGGACACCCGAACCCGCTGGGGAAGCTGCACCGCCGACGGCACCCTGATGTTCAACTGGCGCCTCGTCATGGCCCCGCCCCACGTCCAGGACTACGTCGCCGCGCACGAGGTCGCCCACCTCCGCCACATGGACCACAGCCGGGCCTTCTGGACCCTCGTCGCCCAGCTCACCCCCCATCGCCGCGCCGCCTCGGCATGGCTGGAGGCGGAAGGCGTCGGCCTCATGCGCGTCGGTTGACCCCCGCCCCCGCGCGTCAGCCCAGCCGCCAGCCAGGCCACCTGCCCATTCCGCCGGGCGTTGCCAGCACGGGCCGCCCGCAGCATGGCGACGGGCAGCCCGCCATCACGGCCCCGCCCGCACCTGGGCCGCCGCCGCCCGACACATCCCGCCCATGATCCCCCCCGCCCTCCGCACCGGCCCCTTCCCGGCCTTCCTCGCCGCCAACGCCCTCGAACGCCTCGCCTCCTCCGCCCTCACCGTCCTCCTCGGCTTCCAGGTCTATACCCTCACCCGCAACCCCCTCGACCTGGGCTGGCTCGGCCTGGCCGAGGCCGTGCCCGCCATCGGCCTCGTCCTCTTCGGCGGCCACGTCGCCGACCGCCGCCCCCGCCGCCGCATCGTCCTCCTCGCCACCGCCGCCCTCGCCCTCCTCGCCGCCGCCCTGGCGCTGGCCACCGGAGGCGCCCACGCCCTCCTCACCCTCTTCGCCGCCGCCATCCTCACCGGCGCCATCAACGCCTTCGCCGACCCGGCGCTCTCCGGGCTGGAGGCCCACGTCGTCCCCGCCGCCCACATCCTGCCCGGCCTCTCCCTCCTCGCCACCACCGGACGCCTCGCCACCATGCTCGGCCCCGCCCTCGGCGGCCTCGCCTGGGCCGCCGCCGGACCCGCCGCCACCTACGCCATCCTCGCCGCCACCTTCCTCGCCTCCACTGCCATCATGGCCGCCATGGTGCCCGAAGCCCCCGTCCCCCCGCCGCCCGAGACCCCCACCCCCGCCTGGCGCTCCATCCGGGAGGGCGTGGCCTTCGTCTTCCGCAGCGAGGTCCTGCTGGGCAGCATGGCCCTCGACCTCTTCGCCGTGTTCTTCGGCGGCGCAACCGCCCTGCTCCCCGTCTTCGCCACCGACGTGCTGGACGCCGGACCCGCCGGCTTCGGCCTGCTCCGCTCCGCCGGGGCCGCCGGGTCCCTGGCCGCCGCCGCCGGCGCCGCCCGCCTCCTGCCGCCCCGGCACGCCGGCCTGGTCCTGCACGGCGTCATCGCCGGCTTCGGCCTGTCCATGATCGTGTTCGGCCTGTCCTGCAGCCTGCCTTTGTCCATCGCCGCCCTGTTCGCCGCCGGCCTGTGCGACGGCATCAGCGTCGTCATCCGCCGCGCCATCCTCCGCCTCGCCTCCCCCGAGGCCATGCGCGGCCGCATCGCCGCTGTGAAGTCGGTCTTCGTCGGCTCCTCCAACGAACTCGGCGCCTTCGAAAGCGGCGTGGCCGCCAGCCTGGTCGGCGCCCCGGCGGCAGTGTGGGGCGGCGGGCTGGTGACGCTGGGCGTGGTGGCGCTGGTGGCCTGGCGGGCACCGGGGCTGCGGGGGTTGGATTTGGAAAGATTCGAGCAGGCAGTACGGTAGCAGGACCGTTTGGTTCGTGTACAGTGTGCAGGTATGGGTCGCTTGCCCCACAAGAAGGTTGTATCTGTTCGTACTTGGACCTCGCATCACAGTGCTTCACCAAGGTCAGATATGGAGTTGATGCTGAAAGTCTCTGGTTATAAGTTAAAGTTGGGTGCAGTTGGATGGGTCGCCGTGCCTGGACAGAGCGTTGACGAGCGTGGCTTGGCTGAGAGCATCAGGCGTATCGCAGAGACACTGGGTGAGATCAGACCCGGACGGAGCGGCCATGAGATAGAGCATGTGATCCCCAGCGAAGCCCATCTAGCGCAAGCCGGATCACTTAGCAGCAAGCACGGCTTAGAGCCGCTGCCGCTGCACACGGATGCTGCTCATCACCCTGTGCCATGCCGCTATCTTATTCTTGCATGTGCCGAGCCGGGTCCAAGCCCAACACCCACCATCCTTCTCGACGATCACACTGTTGATTTGACGCAGGACGAAGCTGACGCTTGCAAGTCAGAGGTCTTCCTGGTAAAAAATGGAAGGAAGTCATTCTACAGTTCTATAAAAGATAATAATCGGTCTTTTATCAGATTTGATATGGGATGTATGTTGCCACTTTCTGAGCGAGCGGAAAAGGCGGCAGAGGCATATAGCCTTCCAAGGAACGCTGCAAGACTATCCTTTCATCAATGGAGGCGTAGTGACATCCTGGTTATAGACAACTGGCGCACGCTGCATGGGCGCGGCTTAGATGGGTCAACAGAACCTGGGCGCGTGCTATTGAGAGCAATGATAGGATGATGGCAATATGGTTCCGGCAGCAATTACTAAAGAGGGCTTGCTCGGAAAGTCGCGTGCCTACGTGCAACGTGCATTCCGCGCTAAACAGGCTGGAGATTTGGATGAGTATCAGCTTTGGCTCTCACTTGCGCTGGAACTGCTTGGCAAAGCGGCCCTAGCGAACATTCATCCATCGCTCGTCGTGGACCCGAACCACTACGAGTCCTTATTCGCGGCGTCCGGAGTCATCTTAACCGCTGACATAAAGACCATCGGTGCAAGCACACTTTATAAGAGACTTGGCCATTTATCAAAGTACTTCGACAAGAATGTCAAAGACTTCTGTGATGCGATCTCAATAAGACGCAATGCGGAATTGCACTCTGGAGAGGTTCCTTTTCATCAGATGCGCCTGGGAGCGTGGGAGGGAAAATTTTGGCACGCGTCGCAGATCATATTAGGGCTGCTAGAGTCCACACTTGAGGAATGGATCGGTGCAGACAGGGCTAAAGCACCGAAACAGCTCGTAGCCGAGGCACTTGAGGCTGCGATTGAGGCAGCCAAGCTGCGTATGGAGCAGGCACGCCAACATTTCCTGGCTCTTCCTAAAAAGGAAAGGGAAGAGGCGCTAAAGCAGTCGATGACTAAACACGCCTATCACTACTCCAAACTACTGACGCTTGTCTCCGATCATGAATGGGAAGTGCAATGCCCAGCATGTAGTGGCCGAGCATTCTTTGCTGGTATTGATTTCGGTGAGATTGTTTTAGACACCGTTGCTGGTGCCGAAGGCTGGGAGGAGGAGGTGGAAAAGACATACGGCGCAGAAGAGTTTCGCTGCCCGACGTGCGACCTTCATCTCCACAGTCGCCAAGAGATTGAAGCGGTGAGCCTGGAGCCAGATCATATCGAAATAGAGATGCGAGAGCTTGCGTTCGAACCCGAATATGGAAACTGTTAGTCTCACTCCTTCTCCATTCTATTCTACTATTTTACAGCACCTATTATAATTATAACGAGAAAAAGACCATGTAGCTCTACCACATTGCGAAACTCTGAAAGCACTAACGGTCAGCAATGACGTGCCTGCCTTCTGCGTTGCCATATAAGTCAACGGCAAGCCTCTCATGTAACTGCTGTGGTGACATCAGCCGAGCACCTCCCTTCCACAACACCCTTGACCCCCGCCCACCAACAATGTTCTTGTTTTGTTCATGGCAGCCCAACCAATCCCCACCACCCCGCAGGACGACCCAGCCCAGCAAGCCGCAGACGCGCACCAGCAGCGCCAAGCCCTGCGAGACCTCCTCGGCATGGGCACCGACTTCGCCCGCCTCCTGCACGGCCAAGCCACCACCCCGCAACCCGCCGCCACGCCATCCGCCCCAGCCCCGGTCCCCGATTCGCACCCCGATGCGCGCCCAGACACCCCAGCGCCAGCCACCCCCACCGCGCACACCCTGATCGCCCTGGCCGCGGCCTTCGATCAGATCGCCCGCGCCGTCCGCCGCAACATCCTCCTCGCGCGCAGCCTGGACAGGCCAGCCCCACCCGCGCCCGACCCGGCCCAACTCCGCACCGCCGCCCGCAAGCGCATCCTCCGTGAAACCGAGGACACCATCCAGCGCGCCCACAACCCGGACAGCGACATCGCCGAGTCCCTGCAAGCCGAGCTGCGCGACCGCCTCGACGCCCCGGACCTCGAAGACGACCTCGCCACCCGCCCCATCCCCGACATCATCACCGAAATCCGCCGGGACCTCGGCCTCGACGCCCACCCCGGCACCCGCCCCTTCAAGCGCCGCACGCCCGCGGACCTCCAAACCCTCCACGCCCGCGCCGCCGCCCCACCCCGGCAGCCCAGCCCTGGCCCCCAATCCCCGGCGAACGCCGCCCCAACCCAACCCGCACCGCCCAACACCCCCGCCACCCCACGCACGCACTCCGCCGCCGCCCCGCCCCACGCCTGGCCCGGCACCCTCGCCACAATCCCGCGCCCCGCGTCAGCCCCCCGCACCCGCTGGCACCCCCCGCCCGAACCATGACGCCCCCGCGCCCCCAGCCCATCACCACCCCATCCGCCAACCCCTGCCCCGCCGCAGGCAGCGCACCCGCGCTCGCCTACCCACTCGCGCAAGCCCCAACCCGCATCACACCAGCGGCCAAGTTCACTGACCGCCATTGCCAGTCGTCATCCGTCATTGCGAGGAGCGCAGCGACGCGGCATTACAAGAGCCAAACGAACTGCGCTGGCGGCCTCAATGCCCAAGGCGCAAACGCGCCCCACAATGACAGGCCAACATCGCCCGCTGGCATCACCCCAGCCCAGCCAAACCCACGCCAGGCCACAGCCCCATCACGCGCGCGCCGAGCAAACCCACCTCAAGCCGCCGCGGACACGCCTCCATCCACCAACGGAAAGTGGCACCGCACCAACCGCCCCCCCATGTCCCGCAACTCCGGATGCTCCGCCGCGCACCGCCCCTGCGCCTGCGGGCACCGCGTATGGAACCGGCACCCCCCCGGCGGACGCACCGGACTCGGCGGCTCCCCCCGCAGCGCCGCCCGAGGACGGCCCGGCGCAGCCCGCGCCGCCAGCAGCGCCGCCGAATACGGATGCGCCGCCCCGGCGAACACCGCCGCCGTCGTCCCCTGCTCCACCACCTCACCCAGGTACATGACCACCATCGCGCCCGACACCCGCCGCACCACCTGCAGGTTGTGGCTGCACACCAGCAGCGTCAGCCCAAGCTCCGCCTGCAGGTCCATCAGCAGGTTCAGCAGGTCCCCCTGCACCGACACGTCCAGCCCCGCCGTCGGCTCGTCCGCCACCAGCAGCGCCGGACGCAGCACCAGCGCCCGCACCACCGCCACCCGCCGCGCCTGCCCCCCGCTGATCTCGTGCGGATGCTTGTCCAGCAGGTCCGCCCCCAGCCCCAGCCGCCGCATCAGCTCTTCGACCCGCCCCCAAGCCTCCGCCCGAGGCATCCCGTGGATCGCCGCCGGCTCCGCCAGCAGCCGCCGCACCGTCATCCGCGGGGACAACGACCCCGCCGCATCCTGCAGCAGCATCCCAGCCCGCCGCCGCACCCCCAGCCGGTCCCGCGCCAGCAGCCCCCGCAGCGCCTCGCCCCCCAGCAGCACCTCCCCCGCCGTCGGCGCCTGCAACCCCAGCATGACCCGGCACAGCGTCGTCTTCCCCGACCCGCTCTCCCCCACCAGCCCCGTCACCACCCCGGCCTGCACCCGCAGGTCCACCCCCGCCAACGCACCCACCCCACCCGGGAACGTGACCCGAATCCCCCGCAGCTCCGCCGCCGGAGTCACCGCCGGGGTGCCCCAGCTAGCCCATCCAGCTCCGCATACGCCATGAACACATGATAGAACGAGCTTGTCGGCATCACCCGGGACGCCGCCGACCCGTCCTCGTGCAACTGGTCCGTCCAGCCCCCCGGCAGGCACCCCTCCAGGAACCGCGTGCCGGTCGCCCGCACCGTGGGCGCGACCGCTGCCGTCCCGCCGCCCCGCCGGGCCATCGCGCAGTGCGCCTTCAACGCCTCCGTCTGCGGCCACAGCCGGAAGCTCCGCAGCCGCGCCGCCCCGTCCCGCCCCACCGCGTCCCACACCAGCCCCGTCGCCGGGTCCACCCCATGCCGCACGGCGAAGTCGTAAAGCCGCCCGATCTCCGCCCCGGCCTCCCCGCCCGTCAGCCGCTCATACTGGTCCAGCAGCCAAACCCACTCGAAGTGGTGACCCGGCTCCACATGTGTCCCCGCCTCCCCCGCCGCCGGCGCCCAGTCCGGCCCGAAGAACTCCCCCAGCGTCCCCGTCCCCGGATCAAGCAGATGCCGCCGGAACAGCCCCACCAGCTCATGCGCATGGCGCGCGTAATGCGGATCACCAGAGGTCTCGTACAAGGCCAGCACGGCCTCCAGCAGGTGCATGTGCGGGTTCTGCTGCCGTGGCCCGTCCTCCCACGGCAGCACGTTGTGATACCCGGCCGGGGCATGCGGCATGTGCGCCGCCACCCAGTCCAGCGTCCGCCGCGCCCGCGCCAGCGGCTCCTCCGACCCGGTCAGCCGCGCATGCCACGCCAGCGCGAACAGCACGAACGCCAGGTCATACAGGTCCGCCGCCCCGTCCAGCACCTCCCCCTCCGGCGTCAGCCGCCGCGCCCATGCCCCATCCGCCCGCGCCCCATGCCGGGTGATGAACCCGTAGGCGTCCTCCGCCACTGCCCGCCCCGGCTCCCACCCCAGCAGCGCCGCATGGGAGAACGCATAGATCTGCCGCGCCTGCACCCGCATCCGCTTGAACGGCGCCCCCGTCGGCACCCCATCCAGCCCCAGCGCCTCCTGCACCCCCAACCCCGGCCCGTCCTTCCCCCGCCCCGCCCAGAACGGCAGCGCCCGCCCGAACATCCACGCCCGGAACGCCGAGTGGGCGCTGGCGGCATCATGGACAGCACCAAACCCCAGGTCAGACATCCGCCTGTCCCCTTCCCCCTCTCCCTCCGGGAGAGGGTGGGGGTGAGGGAAGAGCCGCCAGGGCCAAGCCATACGATGCCGGACGCAACACCCCCACTCGTGGGAGGAGGCAGCGCTGCTCGGCTTCCTTCACCCCAACTCTCTCCCGGAGGAAGAGGGAGAAGAGGCGCGCCCTCACGCCAGCACCCCCGTCCGCTGCATCCGCTCCACGATCCCCGTCGTGGACACCCCCGGCACCAGCGATGCCAGCAGCACCCGCCCCCCGGCCGCCTGCACCACGTCCGCCCCAACCACCTGGTCCACCGTGTAGTCCGCCCCCTTCACCAGCACGTCCGGCAGCAGCGTCCGGATCAGCTCCAGCGGCGTCGGCTCGTCGAACGCCACCACCGCATCCACGTGCCGCAGCGCCGCCACCACCCGCGCCCGCCCCTCCAGCGGGTTCACCGGGCGCCCTGCCCCCTTCAGCCCCCGCACGCTGGCGTCCGTGTTCAGCGCCACCACCAGCCGGTCGCACCCCGCCCGCGCCTGCGCCAGCAGCGACACATGCCCGGGATGCAGGATGTCGAAGCACCCATTGGTCAACCCGACCTGCAACCCCTGCGCCTTCCAACGCGCCACCAGCGCCTGCACCTCCCCCAGTGGCCGCACCCCATCCGGCGCCGGGGCGTCCGGGTCCTGGTCCCCGGCGTTCAGCTCCCGCAGCACCTCCTGCACCGTGGCCGTCGCAGTGCCGGGCTTGCTGACCACGACGCTGGCCGCGGCGTTGGCGATGTACATGGCCTGCGCCAGCGTCCGCCCGCCCGCCACGCACAGCGCCAGCGCGGCGATCACGGTGTCCCCCGCCCCCGACACGTCGAACACCGCCCGCGCCCGCGCCGGCGCGGACTGCACCGCCCCCGACGCCTCCACCAGCGTCATCCCCCGCTCCGACCGCGTGACCAGGATCGCCCCCGCCTCCGCCTGGCCCAGCACCCGCCGGGCAGCGGCAACCACCGCATCCGTGTCCCCCACAGCCATGCCGGACGCCGCAGCCAGCTCCTTCAGGTTGGGCGTGACACACGTGGCCCCGCGGTAATGCGTGAAGTCCGCCGACTTGGGGTCCACGAACACCGGCACCCCGGCATCCCGAGCCAATGTCACGACCCGCGCCACCATCCCCGGCGTCAGCGCGCCCTTGCCGTAATCCGCCAGCACCACCGCGCCGACCCGGCCCACCCAGGCCCGCACGGCATCCAGCAGCGCCGCTTCCTCCACCGCGGTCAGCGGGGCCTGGCTCTCCTCGTCGGCCCGCACGACCTGCTGGTGGGCGGCGATGAAGCGGGTCTTGCACGTCGTGGGCCGCCCCGGCGTGTCCACGACGGCGGACACCAGGCCGCGCACCCCGCCCAGCAACCGCCGCACCGCGTCCCCCGCCGCGTCCGTCCCCGCCAGCCCGGCCAGCACCGCGGTCCCGCCCAGCGCCGCCACGTTGCTGGCCACGTTGCCCGCCCCGCCCAGCATCTCCCGCGTGCCGCGCAGGCGCAGGATCGGCACCGGCGCCTCGGGCGAGATGCGCTCCATGTCGCACTGCACGAAGCGGTCCAGCATGACGTCGCCGACGCACAGGACGTGGATGTTGGAGAAGTTCATGGTGGGAGGGGGTTCCAGGTCGGGGCGGGGCTAAGCTTCTGCGCCCGCCGCCCGCAGGAAGTCCACAGCGTCCCCCAAGGTCGCGAACCGCTCCAGGTCGTCATCGGGGATGCGCACGCCGAACCGGTCCTCGGCGGCGCAGGCCGCGTCGATCAGGGACAGCGAGTTGATGCCGAGGTCCTCCCGCAAGCGGCTGGCGCGAGTCATGCGCGCGGGATCGGCGCCAACGGCGCCGTGCAGCACGCCGGCCAGGGCGGCCAACAGGGGGTCACCGTCCATAAACGTCCTGCTGCTGCTCCCTCTCCCTCCGGGAGAGGGCCGGGATGAGGAAGGCCGTCCGCACAGGCCCTGGAAGGATACAGGACCAATGCCGCGCCAAACCAGAAAGGCCGCCGGTCCTTGCTGCCTCCCTCACCCTAACCCTCTCCCGGAGGAGGCGGGAACCGGACGCCGCAGTCCACCCCTCACGCCGCCGCCCGCCCCATTCCATCCGGACGCGCCCGCCGGGCCGTCATCATCGCGTCGTGCTCGTGTATCCACGCGAAGTCCTGCGGGAACGCCGCCATGCGCCGGTCCCGGTCGGCCAGCGCCGCAGCAGCCTGCGGCCCCGGGCCGTCCGGCAGGTGCAGCAGGCCGTTCGTCGCCCAGGAGCTGCGCTGCACCTTGCGCGTCCGCGCCCGGCGCAGGTGCTGGTAGGTGGCCATCATCCCGTCCATGGCATCCGGCGCCGTACCGGGCAGCAGCTCCGCCAGGGTGATCGCGTCCTCGATGGTCGTGTTGGCACCTTGGCCGTGGTGCGGCACCATCGCATGCGCGCTGTCCCCCAGCAGCACAGCCCGGCCACGGCGCCAGCTCAGCAGCGGGCGCACCACGAACAGGCCCCAGCGCTTATGATGCGGCACGGCTGCGACCATCTCCGTCACCGCGGGGTGCCATCCCTCGAAGGCGCCCAGCGCCTCCTCCCGCCCGATCTCCGCAACGGACCCGGCGGCGGCCCACTCCCGCGGACCCTCCATCACCGCGAAGTAGTTCACGTCCTGCCCATCCCCGCCGATGGCGTAGTGCAGAAGGTGCGCGTCCCGCCCCATCCAGAACTGTATGGCGTGCGGGTCCGGCAGCGCCGGCAGCGCCGCCGTCGGCACGATGCCGCGCAGCGCGCTGGTGCCGGAGTAGGTCACGCCCTCCCCGCCCGTCACGTACTGCCGCACCAGGGAGCGCACGCCGTCTGCGCCCACCACCAGGTCGGCTTCGGCGTGGTGCCCATTCTCGAACGTCAGCCGCATCGCGCCGTTGGCCTCCGCCAGGTCCGCCAGGCGGTGGCCCAGGTGCAGCCCCTCCCCGGCCAGCGCGCCGCTGAGGGCACGCTGCAGGTCGGCGCGATGGATGCCGTAATAGGGTGCGCCGAACCGGGTCTGGTAGGCGCCGCCCTCCCGCACCGGGTGGGCGGCGACGCGGGCGCCCGTGCGGCCGTCGCGGTAGATCAGCTCCGTCGGCTCGCACGAGGCCGCGGTGACAGCGTCCAGCACGCCCAGGCGGCGCAGCTCCCGCGTCGAGTTGGCGGACAGCGCCACGGCGGCACCGATCTCGGCCAGGTGCGCCGCCTGCTCGTAGATGTCCGCCCGCAACCCCCGCTGCCGCAGCGCAAGCGCCAGGGTCAGGCCGCCGATGCCGCCGCCGATGATGGCGATCCCCGGGTCGCGTGCGCTCATGCGTCGCTCTATTTTGCAGGCGGGTTGCTCACTGGGGACACTAGGTTTCCTGGTTCCGCCGGGTCAAGGGACGCAGCGGCGCGCGTCCTGCACAGCCTCGGCGCAGCACTGCTCCGGTGCGGAACGGCTTGAAGGGCCTTGAGCGGCGCGACGGCCTATACCGCCCGCCGTCCCCGCACCGCCGCGGCCAGGGTGCCATCGTCCAGCACGTCCAAGGCGCCGCCGATGGGGACGCCCTGGCCCACGCGGGACACGCGCACGCCGGGGGCGGCCTTCACGATGCGCTCCTGCAGCCAGTGCGCCGTCGTCGCGCCGTCCACCGTGGCGCCCAGGGCCAGGATGACCTCCTGCACGCCGCCCGCGTCCAGGCGGTCCAGCAGGGGCTGCACGCTCAGGTCCTCCGGCCCCGTGCCGCCCAGGGCGGAGAGGGTGCCGCCCAGCACGGCATAGACGCCGCGGTGGACGCCCGCGCGCTCCAGCGCCCACAGGTCGCCCACGCCCTCCACGACGCAAACCAGGGTGCGGTCGCGCTGGGGATCGGCGCAGACGGTGCAGGGGTCGCGGCTGTCCAGGTTGCCACAGGTGCGGCAAGGGCGCACGGCGCGGGCGGCGTCGGACAGGGCAGCGGCCAGCGGCAACATGCGCGCCTCCGGCTGCTGCAACATGCGCAGCGCGGCCCGGCGGGCGCTGCGCGGGCCGAGGCCGGGCAGGCGCGCGAGCAGGCCGATCAGGCGCTCGACCTCAGGGCCGCCCATTTGGGCCTTGCAGGAGGTTGCTTGCTACTCCCTCTCCCTCCGGGAGAGGGTTGAGGTGAGGGAGGTCGCATGGGCGGCGCTGTCCGAAGCGGGCTTGGCTGTCCAGCCGCGGCTCGTGCGGCCTCTCCCTCACCCCAACCCTCTCCCGGAGGGAAAGGGAGCAGGCGGCGGCAGCGCTCGCGGCTAGAATGGCAGCTTCATGCCACCGGGCAGCTCCAGGCCGCCAGTGGCGCGGGACATCTCCTCGGCCATCACGGCCTCAACCTTGCGCTTGGCATCGGCATGGGCGGCGACGATCAGGTCCTGCAGCATCTCGGCCTCTGCCGGGTCGAGCAGCTTGGGGTCCACTTGCAAGCGCCGCAACTCGCCTTTGCCGGACAGCACTAGGGTCACCATTCCGGCGCCGGACGCGCCCTCGATCTCCATTGCCTCCATCTTGGCCTGCATCTCGGCCATCTTGGCCTGCATCTGGCCGGCTTGCTTCATCAGGCCCGCTAGGTTCTTCAACTGCCGTCCTCCATCATGCCAGCATCCTCGGCGTCCAGCGGCGCGAACTCCCGCCCGTCGCCTTCCTCGCCGCCAAGAAGCTGCGGCTTGTCGTCCACCAGCCCGTAGGCGTCCGCCCGGCTGTCAGTCACGCTATGTATCTTGGCGCCGGGAAAGGCGTCCAGGATGGCGCGGACCAGCGGGTGGTCGGCGGCGACGCCGCGGCGGGCTTGGTCGGCAGCCTCCCCCTGCTCCGCCAAGGTGGGGTCCCCAGCGTCCCGGGACAGGGCGATGGTCCAGCGGGCGCCCGTCGCGTCCAGCAGCAGGGCGGCCAGGCGGGGCGCTAGGTCGCGCGGGGCGTCCGGCGCCGGGCGCAGCTCGATGACGGGCGGGGCGAAGCGGACGAGGTGGACCTGATGCAGCAGCGCGCCGTGCAGCAGCGGCTCCCGCCGCTCGGCCACCAGCATCGCCACGTCCCGGAAGCTGGACAGGCGCGGAGGCTGAGGAGCCGGGGGCGCAGCAGGTTCGGCCTGCATCGCCGGGGCGCCGTTGGCGACGGCGCGGGTCGTGCCGCCCTCAAACGGCGGAGGTGGCCCGGCATGGAACTGCCCTTGCGGCCCGGGCTGGGCGGGGGCTTGCAGGGCTGGGGCGGCGCGGGGTGCGGCCCCGGCCTGGCCGCCCTCCGTCAGGCGGCGCACCAGGTCCGCGGGCGTGGGCAGGTCGGCGGCGTAGCACAGGCGGATCAGCACCATCTCGGCGGCGGCGCGGCGGTCCGGTGCCTGCTCCACCTCGCCTGCGCCCTTCAGCAGCATCTGCCACATGCGGCCCAGCACGGGCAGGCTCAGCCGGTCGGCCAGGGCGCCGCCGCGGGTGCGCTCGGCCTCCGGCAGTTCGCCGCCGTCGCGCAGGGCGGGGACGGTGCGGAGCCGGGTCAGGGTATGGGTGAGGTCCAGCAGGTCGCCGAGCATGAGGCCGAGGTCGGCCCCGCGCTCGTGCGCCAAGTCGGTGATGGCCAGGGCTGCAGCGGGCTGGCCGGCCATCACGGCCTCCATCAAGTCGAACACGGCCGCGCGTCCGGCGAGGCCGAGCATGTCCGTCACAGCCTCTGCGCTGACCGGCCCGCCGCCGGCGCCTTGGGCAATGGCCTGGTCCAGCAGGCTCAGCCCGTCCCGGGCCGAGCCGTCGGCGGCGCGGGCGATCAGGTCCAGCGCGCCGGGGTCCACCGCCACGTCCTCCAGCATGGTGATGCGGCCGAACATGCCGGCCAGCTCGGCCACCGAGATGCGGCGGAGGTCGAAGCGCTGGCAGCGGGAGAGGACGGTGACGGGGACCTTGCGGATTTCGGTCGTCGCGAAGATGAACTTCACATGCGGGGGCGGCTCCTCCAGCGTCTTCAGCAGGGCGTTGAAGGCGTTGCGGCTGAGCATATGGACTTCGTCAATGATGAAGACCTTGGTGCGGGCCTGCAGGGGGCGGTAGCGGGCGGCGTCTATGACCTCCCGCATGTCGTCCACGCCGGTGCGGGAGGCTGCGTCCATCTCCACCACGTCCGGGTGGCGGTCGGCCAGGATGGCGGTGCAGTTGGCGCAGACGCCGCAAGGGTCTGCGGTGGGGCCGCCCTGCCCGTCCGGGCCGATGCAGTTGAGGGCGCGGGCGATGATGCGGGCGGTGGTGGTCTTGCCGACGCCGCGCACGCCGGTGAGCATCCAGGCGTGGGCGACGCGGTTCTGGGCGAAGGCGTTGCGGAGGATGCGGACCATCGCCTCCTGCCCGATCAGGTCGGCGAAGGTGGTGGGACGGTATTTGCGGGCGAGGACGCGGTAGGGCGTCGGGGCAACTGGAGCGGCGGCGGCTGGCGCGGCGGCGGGCGGCTTGGGGGCCGGGGGGGCGCCGCCGAACAGGCCGGGGCCTTCGGGCGTGGGCGGCAGGCCGTCGTCCAGGGTGTCGTCCTGCAAGCCTGACATGCTTCCTGCCGCAGGAGGGTGGGGTGGGAGGCCGAACAGACGACCCAAGCAAGAACTCGTTGCGGCTGCTTCCTTCCGGACCTGACCGGGTTGGCGAGGAACCCGTCCGCCGCCGACCTCCCGGGGGTGTCATATCACGGGGGCGGGGGGTGGGAGCAAGGGGGTGGCGTGCCTGCTCTCAAGGCTGGGTCACGCCTGCCTTCGTCGGCCCTCAAGCTGGCGTAGTCGGACCGGATGCGAGGTGGGTCCTCTTGAATTGCATCGAGACGCAGACTCGGGATTTCAGCACCAATCTCCAAGCATTCGGACTCATTTAGGTTTGGTGAAAAACTTCTCAGAAACGACATTGCCAAGGATCACTGCGAACCCCATAAATACGGGGTTCCAAGCGACCTGGTCCAACCTCCATATTGGCTCCTCTGAGCGCAAGGCCGACCAAATCAGGGTGAAGAAGAAGACAACAGGCACACACAGGAGAAACCGATGCAGCAGTGGGACCTGCCTGATCTGTTCCATTTGCCTGATCTGTTCCGGAGAAGACCTCCACGATTGATAGCGCGCCGGTTCCGGCTCACCCCGCCAAGTGTGCGAGCGGACCAAGACCACAAAGTTTTAGCATGTATCCGGCAAAGCCCGCTGAAGCTCTCAACAGCACCCTGTAGTGAACAGGTGAGTAGAGAAGGTCAAACAAGAGGATGGTTGCGGTGCTCGCCAAGAAGGACACAGACAACGACAGCGAAAGTCGTCTCATCCATGTTTTCGCGTCGAAGTCGCCAGACGTCTCACTTCGAGTCATGAAGCCTCCTGAACAAGGTTAAGCATTGCCGCTACCCGAACCGCTTCACATAGAAGATGCAGCCGTGTCCCCGCGGGTAGCCCTGGATGCGCCCGCACTCCGTGAAACCCAGCTTCTCGTAGAAGCCCGGCGCCTGGAACGTCCAGGTGTGCAGCCACATGCCGTCCAGTCCGCGCCACCGCGCCTCGGCCTCCGCCAGCGCCATCACCCGGCGCCCCAACCCGCCGCCCCGGGCCGGGCCGAGGGCGAGAAGCTCCACGAACAGGAACCCCCGCTTGACCTCGCCCCACAGCCCGCCCACGGCCGCGCCGGACGCATCGCGGACGCTGACGGCCAACAGCCCACCGCCGCCAGGGCCGGCCGCAGCCTCATTGGCAGCGCGTAGCGCCGCCGCGATCCCCTCCCGCAACGCCGGGCCGGGGTCGTGCTCAAGCGCAACCGTCCATCCCGCATCCTCGTCCATCCCAGCCCCCCGCCGCGCGGGCGTTCGCCCAGTTCCGCCCCGCGGGACCATGCCATGCCGCGGGCGAGGCGGTCACGGCCCGATCAGTTGCCCGCCGTCCACCACGATGCTCTGCCCCGTCACCCAGCTTGCTGCCGGGGAGGCCAGGAACAGCACGACGTTCGCCACCTCCTCCGGGCGGCCCATGCGGCCGAAGGGGATTTGGGCGAGGGTTGCGCCATACAGCGCGGGGTCCTCGGTCCGGCGGCGTTCCCAGGTGCCGCCGGGGAACTCGATGGAGCCGGGGGCGACGCAGTTCACGCGGATGCCGCGCCGGGCCAGCATTTTCGCCTGGCTGGCGGTGTAGTGCATCACCGCCGCCTTGACTGCGCCGTAGGGGGCGGAGCGCGTGGTGGCGCGCAGTGCGGAGATGGAGGCGATGTTGATGATGCTGCCGCCTGCGCCCAGCAACGGGATGGCGGCATGGCTGCCGCGGACGACGGCCATCACGTCCACGGACAGGGACGCCGCCCATCCGGCCTCGTCATCCGTCTGGCCGAAGCCGGAGGCGTTGTTGACCAGCACGTCCAGGCCGCCCAGCGCCGACGCAGCCTTGGGCACGTAGCGGGCGATGGCGTCGGGGTCGGCCAGGTCCACGTCGGCGCTGTGGGCGGGGACGCCCAGCGCGGCGATTTCCGCCCGCGCCGCCTCCAGCGGCCCGGCACCGCGGGCGCAGATGGACACGCCCGCGCCGGCCGCCGCAAAGGCCAGGGCGATGGAGCGCCCGATGCCGCGGCTGCCGCCCATGACGATGACGCGCTTGCCGGTGAAATCCATGCGTGGGGTGTCCTGTCTGCTGCGGTGGCCTGGGGTGCCCTCCGTGCCACCAAGGTCTTGCTGCGGCAAGGCGGCTGCGCGCCGGGCTACGCCGTCCCCGCCCCGCAAGCCGGGGGTGCCGACATGACGCCCCCCGTCATCGGCGCGGGTACGCCGGTGGTGGTGGGGAAACTGATGGGCAGGCCGCGCAGCGTGCGCACGGCGAGGAAGGCGAAGCACTCGGCCTCGATGGCGTCGCCGCGCCAGCCCAGGTCCTCCGCCGGCAGCACCTCCACCCCGGCCCGGCGACGCAGCGCGTCCATCAGCGCGGGATTGCGCCGTCCGCCGCCGCACACCGCCAGGCGCGCGGGCCGGGCCGGCAGCAGGTCCAGCCCGCAGCCCACCGCCCCCGCCGCGAAGGCGGCCAGGGTCGCCGCCCCGTCCGCCAGCCCCAGCCCGTCCGCCATGGCCGCCGTGAAGCTGAAGCGGTCCAGCGACTTGGGCGGCGGCAGGTCGAACCAGGGGTGCGCCAGCAGGCGGGCGAGCCGCGCCTCGTCCACCCGGCCGGCGCGGGCCAGGGCGCCGTCGCGGTCCATGCCGGCGCCGGTATGCCGCTCCACCCAGTCGTTGAGGGGCGCGTTGGCCGGGCCGGTGTCGAAGGCGACGAGGCCGTCCCGGCCCGCATAGGTCAGGTTGCCGACGCCGCCCAGGTTCAGCACCGCGATGCCGGGCGGCGCGTCCTGCAGCAGCGCGGCGTGGTAGCACGCCGACAGCGGCGCCCCCTGCCCGCCCGCGCGCACGTCGGCGCTGCGGAAGTCATGCACGACGGGAATGCCCAGCAGAGACGCCATCAGCGCACCGTCGCCCAATTGGCGGGTCGCGCCGATGCGCCCCGGCGACGGCGCGCGGTGCAGCACGGTCTGCCCGTGGAAGCCGACCACCGCCGGAGTCACGCCCAGGCCGGACAGGAAGGCCTGGACCGCCGCCGCCTGCGCCCGGGTCAGCGCGGCCTCCGCCTCCGCGAACACGGCAGGCTCCGGCCCCACGAAGGCCCAGGCCCGCGCCGCATCCAGCGCCGCGTGCAGCAGCGGACGGATGCCGGGGGGGTAGGGCGCGAGCGTCCAGGAGCCGAAGGCTTGCACCGCCTCCCCGTCCGTCTGGATCAGCGCGATGTCCACGTTGCCGTCCAGCACAGTGCCAGTCATCAGGCCCACCGCCCAAACCGGCGGGAGGGCGGTCATGCCAGCGCCCCGCGCACGCGCCCGCCGGAGCGGGACAGGCGCTGCGCCGCCTCTGCCGCGTCCACCCTGGCCAGCAGCATGACGACCGCAGTCTTGACCTCGCCATTCCCGGCGGCCAGGGCCGCCGCCGCGGCGTCCTCCCCGGTGCCGGTGATGCTGCAGACCATGCGCAGCGCGCGGCGGCGCAGCTTGGCGTTGGTGGCGCGCACGTCCACCATCCAGGGGCCGTGGGTCCGGCCCAGCGCAATCATCGCCGCGGTGCTGAGGGCGTTCAGCGCCACCTTCTGCGCGGTGCCCGCCAGCATGCGCGTGCTGCCGGCCACGACCTCCGGACCCGTCAGGATTTCCACGGCCAGGTCGGCGGCGGCGGCGGCGGGGCTGCCGGGGTTGCCGACCACCGCGACCGCCAGCGCCCCGCGCGCCCGGGCGTGGCGCAGGCCGCCGACGACGTAGGGCGTGCGGCCCGACGCCGCCAGGCCCACCACGGCATCGCCAGGCCCCAGCCCGTGCGCGTCCAGTGCAGCGACGGCGGCATCCGGATCGTCCTCCGCGCCCTCGGCGGAGAGCACCAGCGCGTCCAGACCGCCGGCCAGGAGGGGGATGACCAGGCCAGGGGGGGCATTGTAGGTTGGCAGCAGCTCCGCTGCGTCCAGCACCGCCAGGCGGCCGGGTGTGCCCGCGCCCAGGGTGAACAGCCGTCCGCCGGCCAGCATGCGGGCCACGACCGCCTCTGCCGCCGCGGCCAGGGCGGGAGCGGCGCGGGCCATGGCCCCACCTGCGGCACGCTCGGCGGCCAGCAGGAGGTGGATGATCTCAGCGGGGCTGCGCTGATCCAGGTCGTCGAGGCCGGGCCGGGCGGACTCGGTCGCCAGGGTGTCCAGGGCGGCGTGCGGACGGGCTGCTGCCCGCGCCAACCCGGGTTCCCACGCGGTGCCGGGGTCCAGGAACCGCCGCGCCCCATCCAGCGCGTCGCCCCGCGCGTCGGCGAAGGCCAGCCCGTCCCATGCCAGCGCCGCCCGCAGGTGCGGCCCGAGCACCCCGGCCAGCCCGCCCACCACCGCCGCCGGCACCGGGCGCGGCAGCCCGGCGGCGGCGGCGCGCACCGTCGCGGCCAGCGCCGACACGGCCTGCCGCAGCAGCTCCGACGCCGCATCATCCCCTGCGGCCGCCGCCGCTGCCACGTCCGGGGCGAAGGCAGCGGCCCGGCGCGGCGGGTTGGCGTCGGCTTCCAGCAGCGCCGCCAGGTCCGGCAGCGGCCCGAACCGTGCGGCGGCTACACCTTCCAGCAGAGTCGGCAGCCCGCGGCCCTCCGCGGCCCGCAGCGCCGCGCGCAGGCCGTGCAGGCCCAGCCATGCGCCTCCGCCCTCGTCGCCCAGCCACTGCCCGGCCCCGTCCACCCGGCGGAGGGTTCCATCCACCGCCAGGCCGAGCGCGACGGCGCCGGTGCCCACGGACAGCACCACGCCCGGCCCGCCGCCCAGCGCGCCGGCGTGGGCCGCCGCGGCGTCGCTGCCGACCACCGCGCGCCGGGCCGGCAACGCCGCGCACAGGGCCGCCGCCAGGGCTGCGGCACCACCGGGGTTCGTGAACGCGCCCGCCACCCCGGCGGACACGGCTGCTACCCCGTCCGGCTCCATCAAGGGCTGGGCCGCGGCAAGGATGGCCGCCACGGCTCCGTCCACCCCGCCGGGCGAGGCCAGGCCTGGCGCACCCCCGCCGTCCCGTTCCGTCCGGATGCCGCCTGCCCAAAGCGCGACGCGGCAGCGGCTGCGCCCGAGGTCCACGGTCAGCACGCCGCCTGTCGGCACATCGTTGGTCCCATTCATGCCGCGACCCTACACCAGCCTTCCGCCAGCCCAAGACCGGGCGGCCGCTAACGCCCTGCTAAGCCCGCTCCCCTACCTTGCCCGGCATGCGCCTCAAGCTGTTCCGGGCACCGACGGTGAACGCCGCCATCGCGCAGGTGCGGCGGGAGCTGGGCGTGGACGCCCTGATCCTGTCCACCCGCCGCGTGCCGGATGGGGTGGAGGTGACGGCGGCGCTGGAGGGCGATCCCGCGCCCGCGGCGCCGCTGGTGCCGGCCCCCTCCTGCTTGGCGTGGCACGGCGTGCCGCCCGACATGCAGGCGCGGCTTGGGGCCGGGCCATTGCAAGGTTCGCTGGCTGCGGCGCTGCGGTTCGGCGCCCTGCCGCTCGGCCCCGGCGCCCCGCCTCTGCTGCTGACGGGGCCGCCGGGCGCCGGCAAGACGCTGACGGCGGCCCGGCTGGCGACGCGGCTGACCCTGGCCGGCACGCCGCCCCTGGTCATCACCGCCGACGGCCGCCGGGCTGGTGCTGCGGAGCAGTTGGCCGCCTTCACCCGCGTGCTCGGCCTGCCGCTGCTGGTTGCCGATGAGCCGGTGGCTCTATCCCGCGCCTTGGCCCGGCGGGAGCGCGGAGCGCCGGTGCTGGTGGACAGCCCGGGCCTGGACCCCTTCGACCCGCATGAACGGGAGGAGCTGGCGGGCCTGGCCGGCGCTTCCGGGGCGGCGCTGGTGCTGGTGCTGCCGGCCGGGCTGGACGCGGCGGAGGCGGCGGACCTTGCCGCAGCCTTCGCACAGGCTGGCACGACCCTGCTGGTGCCAACCCGGATGGACCTGACCCGGCGGCTGGGCGGGGTGCTCGCCGCCGCAGCCAGCCACATGCTGACGGAGGCCGGGATCGGACCCGGCGCCGCGGACGGCTTGCAGCCCTTGACCCCGGCTGGCCTGGCGGAGCGGCTACTCGCCGCGCCTGGCCGTCCGCAACGACTTCAGGACGCCGCATGACCCCCCACGCCGCCTTCCAGCCTTCCGCCGCCCTGGCCCGCCTGCCGCCGCTGGGGCGCACTGTGGCGGTGGCGTCAGGCAAGGGCGGGGTGGGCAAGACCTGGTTCGCCATCACCCTGTCGCATGCCCTGGCGCGGCGGGGCCGGCGGGTGCTGCTGTTCGACGCCGACCTCGGGCTGGCCAACGTGGACATCCAGTTGGGCCTGGCGCCCCGGCACGACCTGGCTGCGGTGGCGTCCGGCCGGGTCACGCTGCTGCAGGCCATCGAGCGCCAGCCCGGCGGCTTCGACGTGCTGGCGGGCAGCAGCGGCTCCGGCACCCTGTCCGCCCTGGACGCCTCGGGGGTCGAGCGGCTGCTGATGGCCCTGGGCGCCGCCGCGGCGGGTTACGACCACGTGCTGCTGGATCTGGGCGCCGGGCTGGACCGGGCGGTGCGCCGCATGTCGGCCTGGGCGGATACGCTTCTGGTGGTCGCGACCGAGGAGCCGGCGAGCCTGACCGACGCCTACGCCGCCCTGAAGCTGCACGCCGCCGACCGGCCCGGCGGCGACGCGCGGCTGGTGGTGAACCAGGCCACCTCCCCGGCCGCTGCCGCCCGCACGGCCGCCACCCTGGAGCGGGCATGCAGCGCCTTCCTGGGCCGCGCCCCGGCCCTGGCGGGCGCGGTGCGGCGCGACCCGCATGTGGGCGATGCCCTGCGCCGGCAGGCGCCGCTGCTGACCCGTCACCCCAACTGCCCCGCCAGCCTGGACGTGGAGGGAATTGCGGCCGGGCTGCTGGCGCCGCGGCCGCTGGATGCCGCGGGCGTCATCGTGGCATAAGGTGCCAGTCCGCCGCAGCGTACCCATGTGTGCGGGATGTGCCGCTCCCGCCGCGGCGCCGGAGGCTGCATGGTTCAAATCCACTCACGCCGCGACCTGCGCGTTGACCTGTTCCGCGGGATCGCCTTGTGGTGGATCTTCGTGGACCACATTCCGGCCAACTGGGTGGCGCAGTTCAGCTTGCGCAACTTCGCGCTGTGCGACGCGACGGAAATCTTCGTGCTGCTGGCCGGCTATGCCGCCGGGCTGGCCTATGGCGGCAGCATGGACAAGCATGGCTGGCTGTTCGCAGGGGCCGACGTGATGAAGCGGGCGTGGACGCTGTATATCGCGCACATCTTCCTGTTCGTGGTGTTCAGCGCCCAGGTGTCCTACTCGGCGACGGCGCTGGACCGGTCGGAGTACCTGGACGAGATTCACCTCGACGTGCTGGCGGAGGCGCCCTACCGCGCCATGCTGGAGGCGTTGAAGCTCAGTTTCCAGCCGGCCTACCTGAACATCCTGCCGATGTATGTGGCGCTGCTGACCTGGTTCGCGCTGGTGCTGCCGCTGCTGCGCTGGCCACGGGTGCTGTTCCTGCTGTCGGCGGGCGTCTATGCCGCGATGCGGGCGACGGGCGTCAATTTCCCGTCCTGGACCGGCGGCGGCTGGTACTTCAATCCCATCGCCTGGCAGTTCCTGTTCGTGATCGGCGCCATACTGGCCTATGCGCCGCCGCGCCTGCTTGTGCCGGCGCGGGTAGTGGACGGGCTGGCCGTTGCCATCGTGGCGGCTGGGCTGGTGCTGCTGTGGGCGGTGTGGCCCTATCCGGACATCGAGGCGAAGGTCCTTGCGACGGCGGCCCGCACGCTGATCTCCGTGGACAAGGAGGGGCTGCACCCGATGCGGCTGCTGTCCATCCTGGCCCTGGCCTGGCTGGTGGCGCGCACGGTGCCGCGGGACGCCGCCTGGCTGCGCTCGGCATGGGCGCGTCCGTTCATCGTCTGCGGCCAGCATTCCCTGCCGGTGTTCTGCGTCGGCATCTTCCTGTCCTTCCTGGCACGGCTGGCGATCGAGGAGGTGGACGGTTGGCTGGTGATGGCCGGGGTCAACCTGCTGGGCACCGCAGGGCTGCTCGGGATCGGGGCGCTTGCTGCCTGGTATAAGGAAAAGGGGCGCCCGCCCCGGGCGGACTTGCCGGAGCCTGTTCATGCTGCTAACGCACGGGTGACATGATGAAATCGTGGGTTCACGCCGCTTTCGCCCTCAGCCTGCTTTTGGCGCCGCCGGCGCTGGCGGGAGGGCCAGGCGATCCCTGCCCGATGGTGGGCGAAGCCGTCGGGCTTGCGGGGGATCTGGTCCATGTCAACGCGCGGCTGCAGGAGGGCAAGCACCTTGCGGTGCTGGCCATCGGCTCCGCCACGATGTTCGGGCCGGAGGCCAGCCTGCAACCGGGGACGATCACCAGCCAGACCATGGGTGCGCCGCCCGCCCTGGTTGGCAGCCCGGCGCTGATCCAGCAGCCGTCCGAACGGGCGTTCCCGTTGCAGATGGCCAAGCAGCTCCGCGCCCTGGTGCCCGGCCTGGACGTGCAAGTGACGGTGCGCGGCGGGCGCGGGCTGCTGGCGACCGAAATGCTGGAACTGATGCGCAAGGAGCTGGCGCTCAAGCGCTACGACATGGTGATCTGGCAAACGGGCACGGTCGAGGCGGTGCGGAACCTGCCGCCCGGCGAGTTCGGCCAGACCCTGTCGGACGGCGCCCAGGCGGTGATGGCCGCTGGAGCCAACCTGGTGCTGGTGGACCCCCAGTACAGCCGCTTCCTGCAGACCAACTCCAATCTGGACCCCTACTTCCAAGCTTTGCAGCAAGTGGCGGCCATGCCCGGCGTCGTGCTGTTCCGCCGCTTCGACCTGATGCGCGGCTGGGCCAACGACGGCGGCATAGATCTGGAGCGCACATCCAAGCCGGACCGGGAAAAGGCGGTCGGAACTCTGCACGCCTGCCTGGGGCGGCACCTGGCCCGTCTGGTCGCGTCCTCCCAGCGGGGCTGACGCCGCTGCAACGCCTTCTTGACGAAGTTCACATGGCAGCAATGCCGAGGAACCCCGGAGGCGTGTCCGGCATTGAACGGGCATGGCGAGGACTGTTGCCCCTGTGGAGACGAACATGCGTACGGAACCGGCGGCCTTCGACCTTTGGCTGCGTCGCGTGCTGACGCGTGAGTTCGGCACCGCCGAAGGTGAGCCGCTGCCGGACGAGCTGGTGCGCCTGCTGCCGCAAGACGAGGACAGCCAGACGGCTTAGCAGCGCCGCGATGGCCTCCGTCCTGGCCCCGCCAGAACCGCAACCTGCGACGGATATGCCCGCCCTTGATGCCGCTGGCCTGCAGGCCTTGGCCGCCGAAGCCCGGGGCTGCACCGTCTGCGCCGACACTCTGCCGCTTGGGCCGCGCCCGATCATCCGGGTGGCGGCGACGGCGACGCTGCTGATTGCGAGCCAGGCGCCTGGAACCCTCGTCCACGTTAGCGGCACGCCCTGGACCGATGCGAGCGGGCACCGGCTGCGCGGGTGGCTTGGCCTGCAGCCGGACGACTTCTACGATCACTCGCGGGTGGCCATCCTGCCAATGGGCTTCTGTTATCCCGGACGCCTGCCGCGCGGCGGGGATGCGCCGCCACGTCCGGAGTGCGCGCCGATCTGGCGGCGGCGCCTGCTGGCGGGGATGCCGGCGTTGCGCCTGACGTTGCTGGTGGGCGCCTACGCCCAGGCCGACGCGCTGGGGCCGGGAGCGATGACGGACCGGGTGCGCGCCTTTCGCGACCACCTGCCGCGCTGGTTCCCGCTGCCTCACCCGAGCTGGCGGACCGAGGTCTGGGAGCGGCGCAACCCCTGGTTCGCGGCGGAGGTGCTGCCGGCGCTGCGCGCGGAGGTCCGGCGGGCGATGGCGCCCGCCGGGGATCAGCCGGTGTAGGCGATGTAGAGGTAGGGTGCGTCTCCGACCTGGCCCGTCAGCACCGTGAACTTCGCATCCGCGTCGGCCTGGCTGATGTTGGCGAACGTCACGCTGGCGTTCACGCCGGTGCCTGTCCCGCCCAGCTCGGAGTGGATCGTGGCGCCCTGGTATCCTTGCACGCCGTCCGATGCCGTCCAGGGCCGGGTGCTGACGCCGGCCTGGAAGCCGAATACTGTCACGGCGTCCCCGTGGTGGAAGTTGACCACCGTGCTCCAGGTCACGCCGCCGCCGCGCCCGTCCACGAAGAAGGTGTCGGTGCCGCCGTCCGCGCCGGTGGCCCCGGTGAGGAAGTTGCTGCCGGTGCCGCCATCCAGCACGTTGCTGCCGCTGCTGACGCTGAGCGCGTCATCGCCCGCACCACCGTGCAGGAACACGTTGCCGGTGGTGGCCGCGATGGCGACGCCGTCCGTGCCGGGCCAGATATACTGGCGCTGCAGCCCGGCGACCGGCCCGGTGTAGGCGTCCCCGCGCGTTTGCCCCGACATGCCCGCCGCGGCGTCCGTGTATAGGAACGAGTTGGCAGCTGGCGGCGCGGTTTGGGACACCGTCACGCCGTTGATGGTGACGAAGTTGGCCGCCGTGAACTGCCCGCCCACAACCGGCGTCTGCACCGGCAGGTTGGTGAAGGCGCCGCCGGCGTTGACGGTCGGCAGGCTGGCGATGGCCGTGACCACCGGCAGGGTGTCGGGCGTGACCTGGCCGAACACGGTGTAGCCGCCGTTCTGCCCATCCAGGGTGGCGCTGTTGTCGGCGAGGTTGAAGAAGAACTGGTCGGTGGCGGAGTCCGGGTTGCCGGGCAGCTTGGCGAGGGCGACGGTGCCCTTGGTGTTGGAGTGCTTGGGGCTGAACTCGTTGACGACCGGCGGCCCGGCCGTGATGGCCGACGCGCCGCCGTTCACGTAATCGTAGCCGCCGCCTTGCAGGATGAACCCGGGCACGAGCCGATGGAAGAAGCTGCCCGCGTAGCCCTGGCCGACCGTCGGATTGGCGGCGTAATTTAGGAAGTCCTGTACCGTCAGCGGGGCGTCGTCATTGAAGAGCTGGATGACGACGTCGCCCAGGCTGGTGCTGAAATCAACGTAGGTGGACGGCATGGCGGGAGGTCCTTGCGGGGGCGAATGGGCCTGGCTGGAGTTGGTATCCAGGAACGGCGTGCTTGGTTCAAGCCTTCATGGGGATGGCGTCACGCCTACGTCCCCCGCAGCCCTTCTAGGATCGCCACCAGCCGCGCATCGCGCTCCGCCGCCATCTCCGCGATGCCCTGCCCGGCGGCCTCTGCCACGACCCCGTCAATCAGCGCCTGCTCGAACGCCGGCGTCATCGCGGGCGTGCCCAACTGCGGCCACAGCCCGGCGACACCGATGTGGTCCATCAGGTAGCGCAGGCCGCCCGCGCCGCCGCCCAAGTGGTAGGTCATGATCGGGCCCATGATCGCCCAGCGCAGGCCAGGGCCTTGGCTGATGGCGGCATCCACGTCGGCGACGCTGACGACGCCTTGCTCGACAAGGTAGGCGGCTTCCCGCCACACCGCGGCTTGCAGGCGGTTGCTGACGTGGCCGGGGATTTCCTTGTTCAGGCGGATCGGATGCTTGCCCAGGGCGGCGTAGAAGCGCATGGCGCGGTCCAGGCTGTCCGGCGTGGTTTGGGCGCCGCCGGCGACCTCGACCAGCGGGATCAGGTGGGGCGGATTGAAGGGATGGCCCAGGACCAGGCGGCCGGGGTGGCGGCAGGCGGCCTGCATGGCGGTGGGAAGCAGGGTGCTGCTGCTGCTGGCGATCAGCACGTCAGGCGGCAGGACCGCGTCCACCTGGCGGAACAGCTCGACCTTCACCTCGATCCGTTCGGGGCCGTTTTCCTGAACGAAGCCTGCCCCCTCTGCCGCCCTTACCGGGTCGGGGTAGAAGGTCAGGCGACTGGGGTTAGCGCCGGGATGCACGCCCAACTGCTCCAGCGCGGGCCAGGCGTTGTCCACGAAGTGACGAAGAAAGCCTTCCGCGTGGGGGGCGGGGTCGCTGGCCGCAACCTCCAAGCCGCGGGACAGGAAGAACGCGGCCCAGCTTGCGCCGATGGTGCCGGTGCCCAGAACCGCGACCCGGGTAATGCCCTCTACCATACTGCTACATCCCATCCGTGTGCGGGCGTTCCCGCGCCGCTTTGAAGCCGGCGACGAAGCGGGCCAGCGTGTCCGAGGTCTGGCCGCGGGGCAGCATGACCTCGATCAGTTGGAAGCGTCCGCGGGTGGCGTGGGCGTGGGTTAGGGCGTCCACCAGCTCCCGCCGCGTGGCCACGCGCACGCCGTCGCCGCCCAGCGGTCCCGCCAGTTCGGCAAAGCGCCAGTCGTCCAGGTTGTTGAAGGCGCTTTCCGGCTGGAAGACGCGCAGCATCTCCCAACTCGCGTTGTTGAACACCAGCACGATGGGGTCCCAGCCGTAGCGGCGGCAGTTGCCCAGCTCGAACCCCGTCATCTGGAATGCGCCGTCGCCGACCAGGATCAGCGGGCGGGCGCCGGCTGCGACGCAGGCGCCGAGGCCCGCGGGGACGCCGTAGCCCATGCCGGCGTAGTAGCCCGGCGCCACCAGGTTGGTGTTGCGTATCTCCATCGCCGTGAACAAGCAGTCCCCCATGTCGGCGGCGATGGGGAGCGGACCCGTGCGGGCGAACAGGTCGTTGACCGCCGCGGCGATGTCGCTGGGCGCAATGGGCTGATCGTCCGCCGGCAGGTGGCCGGGGTAGGCTTCGGGCGGGGCGGGCGGGCGCGGGCCGTCCTGCGCCGGGCCGGCACGCTCCAGCAACGCGTCCATCAGGCGGTCCATCGGCACGTTGGCGTAGGCGTGGTGGCCGACCTGGACGGCGCGGTCCAGCACCAGCATGGCCCGGCGCAGGTCTATCTTGCGGGCGCTGACGGCGAAGTTGGTGTCGGACAGGATGACACCCAGCAGCAGCAGGCCGTCCGATCCCTCCACCAACTCGGTGATGTCCGCGCGGCCCGCGGCCCCCAGGTAGGTGCCGCGGACGACGCCGGGGTGGGCGGACAGCAGGCCGCGGCCCATGAAGGTGGTGACAACGGGGAGGCCCAGGCGCTCGGCCAATTGGGCCACGCGGTCCTCGACGCCGTAGCGGCGGACCTCCACGTCCACCATCAGGCAGGGGGCGCGGGCGGCGCGCAGGCGGGCGAGGATTTCGTCGGCGGCTTCGGCCAGGGCGCCCGGGAGGACGGGGCTGGGCGGCAGGACCGGGACGGGTTGGACCTCGGCCCTCACCAGGTCGCGCGGGAGTTCGAGGTAGACGGGCAGCGAGTGCTCCCGGGCGCTGCGGAGGACGCGGGCGATCAGGGCGGGGGCGGTGGCCGGGTCGTCCAGCACGGCATGGTCGCAGGTGATCTCGCGGAAGATGCGGGTCTGGGTTTCGACCTCGCGGCTCATGTGGTGCAGGCGCCAGCCGCTGGCGCGCTCCTGGACGCCGGGGGCGCCGCTGACGACGACGACGGGCACGCGCTCGGCATAGGCCCCGGCGATGGGGTTCACGAGGTTGAAGGCGCCGGCGCCCCAGGTGGCGACGGCGACGGAGATGGCGCCGCGGAAGCGGGCGGCGGCGTCGGCGGCGAAGCCCACGGCGGGTTCGTGGCTGAGGGTGTAGAAGGGCAGCGTGCCGCTGTCCTCGATGACCTTGAAGAAGGGCAGCACGAAGTCGCCGGGGATGCCGAAAAGCTCCCGCGCGCCGTGGGCACGGAGGGCGTCGAGCAGGGCGCGGCCTAGGGTGGGCATCGGGGGTTCCTGTCTGGGCTGCGCCAGGATGCCCGGGTGCGCGCCGGCGGTCGAGGGAGCCTGCGCCAACCTACCGCCGCCGCGGGTCCAGCAGGGCCTGCACGCCGTCCACCGCCGCGCTGGCCAGGACGACAAACAGGGAGGCATACAGCACGGCAGCCATCACCACGGGCAGGTCCAGGTTCTGCAGGGCGTCGTAGGTCAGCTTGCCGATGCCGCGCAGGCCGAACACGACCTCGGTCAACAGGGTGCCGCCGCCGATCAGGGCGCCGATGTCCAGGCCGAACAGGGCGGTGACGGCCACCAGGGCGTTGCGCAGGGCATGGCGCAGCAGCACCCGGGGTTCGCCGATGCCCTTGGCGCGGGCGGTGCGTATGTAGTCCTGGCGGTAGGCGGCGATCAGCGAGGCCCGCAGCACCCGGCCATAGACCCCGGCATACAGCAGCGCCAGCGTCGTCCAGGGCAGCACCAGGGCACGGAACCAGCCGACGGGGTCCTCGGTCAGAGGCACGTAGCCGAGCGGCGGCACCCAGCGGAAGGCCCAGGTGTCGTGCAGGCGGCTTTGGGTGACAAGGTTCACGACCTCCCCGAGCCAGAACACCGGGACGGAGAGGCCGACCAGGCCCAGTGCAGTGGCCAGGTGGTCCGCCAGGCCGCCTTCGCGCGCGGCGGCCAGCAGGCCGATGCCCAGCCCGGCCAACAGCCACAGCGCGGCGGCGCCCGCGGCCAGGGACAGCGTGACCGGCGCCGCCCGCAGGATGTCGGGCACCACGAGCTGGCCGCGGTTGACGAAGGAGGGCAGGTCCCGGGTGATGAACAGCCGGCGCATCAGGACCGCGTATTGCACCGGCAAAGGGCGGTCCAGGCCGTATTCGGTGCGGATGGCGGCCAGCGCCTCCTCCGTCGCGCCGCGTCCGGCCAGACGGGCGGCGGGGTCAGCGCCGGGGGTGGCAAAGAAGATCAGGAAGACGAGGACGCTGATGCCGAACATGACGAGCACGGAGCGCAGAAAGCGGAGCAGGAGGGTCATCCCTGCCGCGCCCTGCCCTGCGCCCGCGGGTCCAGGCGCAGGCGCAGCGCCTCTCCCAGCACGTTCAGGGACAGGACGGTGGCGACGACCATCAGGCCGGGGGCGATGGCCACCGCCGGGCGGGCATACAGCAGCGCCTGGCCGTCGGCGATCAGGGTGCCCCAGCTTGCGGCGGGGGCTTGGACGCCGATGCTGAGGACGGACAGCGCGGCCTCGGTCAGCAGGGCCATTGCGGCGACCACGGGCACGAAGCCGGCCAGGACCGGCCAGGTGTGCGGCAGGATGTGGCGGCGGAGGATGTGCCAGGGGGTGCCGCCTATGGCGGAGGCGGCCTCAATGAACTCGGTGCCGCGCAGGGCGATGACTTCGGCGCGGAGGGGGCGGGCGACGTAGGGGACATAGACGACGCCCACGATCAGGACCGGCAGGAGCAGGCTGTCGCCTGCGATCCGCAGAGGGCCGAGGTGCAGGTCGCCGCTGACGAGGACGATTCCGAGGGAGATGGCCAGGAGATAGACGGGGAAGGCCCACAGCAGGTCCAGCAGGCCTGCCAGCACGGTGTCCACCCAGCCGCCCAGGAAGCCGGACAAGACGCCCAGCACCGCAGCCAGTGCCAGGCACAAGACAGTTGCCCCGGCAGCAATCGCGAGCGAGGTGCGTCCGCCCGCCAGCAGCCGGGCCGCCACGTCCCGGCCCTGTCCGTCCGCGCCGAGCAGGTAGGGGCCGCGCCAGGTGGGGCCGATGGGGGTGACGCCGAGGCCCAGGCCCTCGGTGTTCTCGGCCAGGATGTCCTTGGTGCCGCCATCCACCTGCAGGGTGCCGCCGATGTTGCTGCGGAAGGGGTCGGTGCCGGAGACCAGGCTGGCATAGACGGGGGCGAGGGTGCAGGCAGCGGCGATCAGGAGGAGAGTGAGGGCGGCGAGGCGGGTCATCTTGAGGGGGAAGGTGCCGGCTTCCTTCTCCTCTGGGAGAGGGTTGGGGTGAGGGAAAAGCCCAGCAGCGCCAGCCTGTGGTCCCCGAGTTTGCGCCGCGCCGGGCCGACGTCCGCGCGTGCGGCTTCCCTCACCCTGGCCCTCTCCCGGAGAGGGAGGGAGAAGGAAGCGTCCTCAACTGCGGCGTTACGGCGCGACGCCGAACTTGCCGCCCTGCATCGCCAGCACCACCACGCCCTCCGTGCTGGCCGGGTCGCGGCCGGGGGTGAAGGTGAAGGGGCCCATGACGCCGCTGTACTTCGTTTGCAGCAGGGCCTCGCGCAGCTTCTCGGACTCGGCCGCCCCGGCGCGGTCCACGGCGGCGGCCAGGATGGCCATGCAGTCGTAGGCCTGGGCGGCGAACTGGTCGGGCTGCTTGCCGTTCTTGGCGGCGAACTTGGACACGAAGGCTTGGTTTGCCGGGTCATCCTTGCCCACGAACCAGGGGCTGCCGACGATCAGGCCGTCGGCCGCGGCGCCTGCGATCTCCCCCAACTTGGGAGAGTTGCTGCCGTTCCCACCGATGAACAGGGTTTCCTTGCCGATGCCGAGCTGCCGGGCCTGCAGCAGCACGCCCGAGACCGGCTCCACCAGGGCGGAGATGCCGATGGCGTCGGGCTTGAGGCCGCGGACCTTGGTGATCTGGGCGCTGAAGTCTGTGTCCTTGCTGCCGAAGCTCTCGATGGCCAGGATGTTCAGCCCGGCCTTCTCGGCGGCGGCCTTCATGGTGTCGAAGCCGGATTTGCTGAAGGCGTCGTCGTTGGCGTACATCAGCGCGATGGTCTTGACACCGCGGGCCTTGGCGCGGGCCAGCGTGACGGGGATCACGTCGGATTCGGGCAGGCTGGTGCGGAAGACGTAGGGGCCGATGTCGGTGATGCCCGCCGCGGTGGTGCTGGTGCCGATGATCGGTATCTTGCGCTCGTTGGCGACGGGGCCGGCGGCGAACATCTCGTTGGACAGGGTGGGGCCGATGATGGCCACGACCTTGTCGCGCCCGATCAGCTTCCGGGCGGCATTGATGGCCTGGTCCTTGTTGCCGGCGCTGTCCTCGACCGTGAGCTGTATCTTGCGTCCGCCCAGGACGCCCTTGGCGTTGATCTCCTCCAGCGCCAGCTCCAGGCCGGCGCGTATGGCGGTGCCGTAGGCGGCATTGGGGCCCGACAGGATTTCGATGGCGCCGATCTGGACGGGGCCGGCGGCCTGCGCCCAGGCGGGCAGAGCGGCCCCGGCGGTGGTGGCCGCGGCGGCGGCAAGCAAGGTCCTGCGGTGCATGGTCGGTTCCCCAAATTCGTTGCGGCGGACCCTAGCGGAACCGGGCGCGATGGCAAGACGGCCCGGTTGCGGAGGCGGGCCGGGCTGGCGGGTCAGTCCCGGCCCAGCGCCGCCCGCACCTTGGCGCCCAGGGCTGCGATGGTGAAGGGCTTGAGCACCAGGTCGGCTTCCTCCATGCCGGCGCCGCCCGGTCCGGCATAGCCGGTCGTGAACAGCACGGGCAGGCCCGGGCGGGCGGCGCGAGCGCGGGCGGCCAGGGCGCGCCCGTCCTCGTCGGGCAGCACGATGTCGATGAACAGCAGCGCGGCCTCGGGATGGGCGTGCAGGAGGCGCATTCCCTCCTCGGCTGTACCGGCCTCAATCACGGCGTAACCCAGATGGCGCAGCGCTTCCGCCGAGTAGCGGCGCACTCCGGCCTCGTCCTCCACGACCAGTACGGTCTCGCCCGCGGCTTGGGGCACGGGGGCCGGGCCAAGGGCGGCGGCGGCGGCCTCTGCCGGCTCGTGCAAGCGGGGCAGCAGGATGCGCATGGTTGTGCCCTGGCCGGGCGCGGTGTCTATGGCGACGTGGCCGCCGGACTGGCGAACGAAGCCGTGGACCTGGGACAGGCCCAGGCCGGTGCCCTTGCCCTGAGGCTTCGTGGTGTAGAACGGCTCGAACACCTGGGCCACGACCTCGGGCGTCATGCCGCAGCCGGTGTCGGCGACAGCGATCTCCACCCAATCGGACTCTGTGCGCGCCCCATGCCCCATGCCGTCTGGAGCGGCATCCAGGCCGGCGTCGGTGGCTGCATCGGGCGGCAGGGCGCCGGGCGGGAGAACCCGGTTGGCGGTGGTGATCGTCAGCCGCCCAGCGGTGCGGACGCCTGGTCCCGCGTCGCCGCTGGCCATGGCGTCCCGGGCGTTGACGGCCAGGTTGAGCAGCGCGTTCTCCAACTGGTTGAGGTCGGCATGGACGGGCCAAGCGTCCGGCACCAGCGCGGTGCGGACCTGCACCGCCTCCCCCAGGGTGCGGGCCAACAGCTCCTCCATGCCTGAGACCAGCCGGTTCACGTCCACCGCCTGCGGCTGCAGCGGCTGCTGGCGGGAGAAGGCGAGCAGCCGGGCCGTGAGGGTTGCGGCGCGGGTCGCGCCCTCCATCGCGTTGCCGACCAGGCGTTGTTGCCGGGGGTCGTCCAGGCGGCGGCCCAGCAGGTCCAGGCTGCCGACGACGATGGTCAGCAGATTGTTGAAGTCATGCGCGATGCCGCCGGTCAGGCGACCCACGGCTTCCATCTTCTGGGCCTGGCGCAGCCGGTCCTCGGCGGCAGCGCGTCCGGACATCTCGTCGCGCAGGCGCTGGTTGGCGTCCAGCAGCTCTGCGGTGCGGGCGGCGACCTCGGATTGCAGGGCGGCGGCGAACTGCGCCTTGACCTCCCGCGCGCGGACGACCTCGTCCATGTCCAGGACTGCGACGACCCCGCCGGCGATGGCGGCGCCGTCCGCGGCCAGGATGGGCGCTGCAACCAGGTTGACCCAGAACAGGGTGCTGTCGCCGCGCTGGTAGAGGCAGGTCAGCTCGGCCCTTTCCTCCCCTTGCAGCACGCGGGCCAGCGGATATTCCAGCGGCTGCACCCGGCGGCCGTCGGAGTGGAAGGCCACCCACTCCCCGTAATCGGACGTGCCGCGGCTCAGCAGCACGGGATGACGGAACATGCGCGCGACCTGGGCATTGCCCGAACTTATCTCGCCGTCCGCCGCCGCAATCACCAGGCCGACCGGCACGGTGTCGATGACGGCGGCCAGGCGCGCGCGCTCGGACGCCAGGGCGGCTGTGCGGGCCAGCAGGCTCGCGGAGCTGGCCGCGAGGGTGCCGGCCAGGGCGTCCACCTCGGCGATGCCGGTGCGCGGCAGGGGGGCCGGCGCATCCTGGCCGATGCGGCTGCCGGCCAGGGCCAGGACCTGCAGGGGCGTGGCGATGCGCCGGCCCAGGCGCCAGGCCAGGAACAGCGCCAGCCCCAGCGTCGCCGCTCCGGCAGCGGTGTAGGCGGCCAGGGTGGCCCGGAACGGACCCTGGACCGCCTCCAGCGGCAGCCCGACCACAACGCGCCAGCCCGCGCCGCCCGCCCGGGCGTAGGCTGCCAGCACCGGCGCCCCGTCCACGGTCGTGCCGGTCCAGGTGCCGCGTTCCCCGGTGGCATGGGCGATCAGGTCGGCGGAGGCGCGGTGGCCCACCCAAGCGTCGTGGTCCGACGACCGCGCCACGATCACGCCCTGCCCATCAATCACCGCCACGACCCACCCGTCCGGCAGGGCCTGGGCTTGCAGCAGCCGGGTCAGGTAGGTGGGCTGGATGCTGGTGGACAGTATCCAGTCGGGCGGCGCACGTTCCGGCACCGGCATCAGCACGGCCACCGCGGGCGCCCCCGACACAGCGCCCTGGAACAGGTTGGACAGGACGGGCCGACCGGTTCCATTCACTTGGCGCACCGCGTCCATCACGCTGGCGCGGGGCAGCGCGGCACCAGGCGGGGTGCGGGTGTTGACCTGCTGCTGCCCGTCCCGGTCGGTCAGCACGATGTTCATGTCCATTGCGCCCGCTACCGCCCGCGCCTGACGGTCGAAGGCGGGCAGGTCCGGCAGCGCCGACGCCAGCGCCGGGGAGGTTGCGAGGACGCGCAGGGCGGACTGGATGTTTGCGACCGCCCGATCCAGGGCGTCGGCGGTGCGGGACGCGGCGGCTTGCGCCTCCTGCTCGTTGCGGGCGCGCTCGGACTGCGACAGGCGCAGCATCAGCACGGCGCAGAACACGAGGCCAGGCAGCACGAGCACGACCACGATCAGCTGCAGGTAGGCGCGCACCGTCCAGTCGGGGCGGGGCCAGCGGAGGCGGGCGTATGGCGGCAGGGCGGACCTCGGGGCCAAGGAAGCGCCGGGGGCCGGGCGCGTTCCGGGGATGTTCCGGCGGAACATACCAGCCTGCGGCAGTTCGTGCCAGGCAGGCGGGGCGGCCCCAGCGCGGCGTTGCAGCGCCGGCGCCTTTACGGCCGTGGTGGCGGGGGGTAGGCAGCCGCATGGTCCAAACCCCGCCCCCCCTGCCCCGTACTGCTCTTGTTACCGGAGGGGCGGTTCGGCTGGGGCAGGCCATGACGCGGGCGTTGGCGGGGGCGGGCTACGCCGTTGCCATCCATTGCAACCGCAGCCGGGATGCGGCGGAGGCCCTGGCGGCAGAGATCGCAGCTGCGGGTGGGCGGGCCGCCGTGGTGCGCGCGGACCTGGCGGACGAGGCGGCTGTGGCGGCGCTGCTGCCGGAGGCTGCCGCGGGTCTTGGTCCGGTCGGCGTTCTGGTGAACAATGCCAGCACGTTCGAGCGGGATGAGTGGGACAACGCCACGCGGGACAGCTGGGACCGCCATCTGGAGCCGAACCTGCGCGCACCCTTTGTGCTGACGCAGGCCCTGGCTCGAGGCTTGCCTGAGGGGGCCGGGGGGGTGGTCGTCAACCTGCTGGACCAGCGGGTGTGGTCGCTGACGCCGCACTTCGTGTCCTACACCGTGTCCAAGGCGGCGCTGTGGGCGCTGACGCGGCAGATGGCGCTGGCGCTGGCGCCGCGCATCCGCGTCAACGCCATCGGCCCCGGCCCGGCGCTGCCCAGCAGCCGGCAGACGCCCGAGCAGTTTGCCCGGCAATGCGCCAGCGTGCCGCTGCGGCACGGCACCAGCCCGGAGGAGGTCGGGCGGGCGCTGCTGGCCATCCTGGACCTGCCGGCGATGACGGGGCAGATGATTGCGCTGGACGGCGGGCAGCACCTGCAATGGGGCTTCAGCGGGGGGGAGGCGGAGGAATGACCGGCACCCTGGCCGACGCCGCCCGGCGCATCCGGCACGTGTTCCTGCGCGACATGATGCTGCAAGCCAGCATCGGCTGGTATGCGCACGAGCACCGGGCGCCGCAGCGCATCCGCGTCAACGTGGACCTTGCGGTGGATGAGGGCGACTTGGATGGGGACGACCTGGCGCGGGTGGTGAGCTACGAGGACGTGGCCAACGCCGTGCGGCGGATTGCTGGAGCCGGGCACGTGAAGCTGGTGGAGACCTTGGCCGAGCGGATTGCGGAGGCTTGCCTGCACGACGCCCGGGTGCGCCTGGCACGCGTGCAGGTGGAGAAGTTGGACGTGTTCCCCGATGCTGCAGCGGCCGGAGTGGTAGTGGAGCGGGCGCGGCTTTGACGCCACACCGCCGCCGGGGCCTTGGTGTTGTCCACGGGTAGTTGTTGACTTCCAATGTTTGCAGGGACATGGCCCCGCGCGTTAAGAGAACGGAGTCAGAACTCCTAGCATTCAAGTAATTTCAGCATGTTATCAGCGATGCTTAAAAGCTGGGCAGCCCCGTCCAAACCGCGGATTTCCGCCAAACCGCCGCTGCTGCCCACCGTGCGTCCACAGAGTTATCCACAGATTCGGTGGATGAAAATTGGTGGCAGGAACAACACACCCTTGAGCCTCCCTGCCTGCTGCCCCCATCTTGCCCAAGTATGAGCGACGGCATGAGCAGTGGCGACGGCGGCACGGTCACGCCCCCGGGCGGCATCACCCTTCCCCCCACCCTGCCCACGGCGCCCAAGGGTGTGGCCGTGATCGAGCAGGCGCTGCAGACCATGCCGCTGACGCCCGGCGTCTATCGGATGCTGGATGGGCGCGGGGAGGCGCTCTATGTCGGCAAGGCCAAGAGCCTTAAAAAGCGGGTTTACTCCTATACCCAGGTCAGCCGCCTGAACGAGCGTCTGCGCCGCATGGTGTCCGAAACCGTCGCGATGGAGATCGTGACGACGCACACCGAGGCCGAGGCATTGCTGCTGGAAGCCAACCTCATCAAGCGGCTCAAGCCCCGGTTCAACATCGTCCTGCGCGACGACAAGAACTATCCCTGGCTGGTGCTGACGGAAGACCATGCCTTTCCGCAGATCGCCAAGCACCGCGGGGCGCGGACGCGCAAGGGCAGCTACTACGGGCCGTTCGCGTCGGTGTGGTCGGTGAACCAGACGGTGAACGCCATGCAGCGGGTGTTCCTCCTGCGGTCCTGCCAGGACACGGTGTTCGCCAACCGCAGCCGGCCCTGCCTGCTGCACCAGATCAAGCGCTGCTCGGCGCCTTGCACGGAGCGGATCAGCCGGGAGGATTACGCCGGGCTGGTGGAGCAGGCGAAGTCGTTCCTGGGCGGCAAAGCCGGGGTGGTCCAGCAGCAGTTGGCCGGGGAGATGGAGGCGGCGGCGGAGGCGCTGGAGTTCGAGCGGGCGGCGGCAATCCGCGACCGCATCCGTGGGCTGACGGCCGTGCAGGGCACCGCCGTCATCAACCCGGCCAGCTTGGACAACGCCGACGTGATCGCCATCCACGGCATCGGCGGGCAGACCTGCGTGCAGGTGTTCTTCATCCGCGGCGGGCGCAACAACGGCAACCGGGCGTTCTTTCCGGCCCATGCCGCCGACATGGAGGTGGACGCGGTGCTGTCCGCCTTCGTGCTGCAATTCTATGACGACAAGCCGCCGCCCACGACGGTGCTGCTGAACATCGCGCTGCCGGAGTCCGGCCTGGTGGCAGAGGCGCTGGCGATCCAGGCCGGGCGCAAGGTGGAAGTGGCCGTGCCGGCCCGGGGCGAGAAGCGCGCCGTGGTGCTGCACGCCGAGACCAATGCGCGGGAGGCGCTGGAGCGCAAGCTGGCCGAGACCGCCGGGCAGACGAAGCTGCTGGAAGGCGTGGCGTCGCTGTTCAACCTCCCGGTCGTGCCGGACCGGATCGAGTGCTACGACAACAGCCACATCATGGGCACCGCAGCCTACGGCGTGATGGTGGTCGCGGGGCCGGAGGGGTTCCGCAAGACGGCCTACCGCAAATACTCCATACGCGGCCCCATCGCGCCTGGCGACGACTTCGCGATGATGCGGGAGGTGCTGGAGCGCCGCTTCGGGCGGGCGCTGAAGGAGCAGGCGGCGAGCGAGGAGGGCGGGCCTGAGGCGCCGGCCCTGCCGGACCTGCTGCTGATTGACGGCGGCGCCGGGCAGTTGTCGGCGGTGCGTGGGGTGATGCAGGATTTGGGGATGCACGGCATCCCCGTGGTGGCCATCGCCAAGGGGCCGGACCGGGATGCCGGGCGCGAGTGGTTCCACATGGACGGACGCGCCCCGTTCCAACTGCCGCCGCGCGACCCCGTGCTGTACTACTTGCAGCGCGTGCGGGACGAGACGCACCGGTTTGCCATCACGACGCACCGCGCCGGACGCAGCAAGGCGCTGGTGACGAGCGAGCTGGACGAGGTGGCCGGCGTGGGCGCGGCACGGAAGCGGGCACTGCTGAACCACTTTGGCAGCGCGCGCGGGGTGAAGGCGGCGGGACTGGCGGACTTGGAGGCGGCGCCGGGGATCAACCGGGAGACGGCGCGGCGGGTGTATGAGCATTTCCATGCTGGGGCGGGAGGGCGAGCGGGGTAGGAGTGCCTGCCTCATACCTCCTTGCACGTTTGATTACGCACCGCTCTTGTAGGGTGCCGTCGCGCTCTGGCGATCGAGCGCCGCCAGGTCGGTGCCAAGCAGACCTGCGGAGGTCTGCACACAACTCAAAACCTTATCAGGCTTCCGCGGCCTGGCATGGCCGTACGCCAGCTGCGTGAGAAGCCGCAGAAGCTTGCTGAGCGGCCCTGGAATGCCGCATCCCTACGCTCCGTGCAATCACGGGGCGAATTCAGGCTGGGGACGGCCAGCTCGAAGCCGCACGCCAAGTGGCAGCTTGGGCGGACCCCGGGTGCAAACCCCAAATACCGACTCCTGGCGCAAGCACCCGGCCCCGGCTACCCCCGCCGCACCCCCGTGAACTGCACCAGCCCTTTGGACACCCCCGTCAGGTCCGCCTTGTAGGCGACGGGCTGCAAGTAGGACCCTAGCGGCAGGTAGGGCACGTCCTCGAAGGCCTGCTCCTGCATCTTGCGGGCCAGGGCGAGCTGCGTTGCCTTGTCGGCGGCGAACAGCCATTCGTCGCGCAGCGCCTCCAGCTTCGGCAGGGTGGGCCAGCCGTTGTAGGCGCCTGCGCCGTTGCCGCGCATCAACTGGTGGCTGCCCGGCGTGCTCATGTCGTAGCCGCCGGAGAAGGCGGCGAACATGTGCCAGCCGCCCTTGTCCGGCGGTTGCCGGCTGACGGAGCGCTGCACCGTGGTGCCCCAGTCCGTTGCGATCACGTCCACGTTCATGCCGAGCTTCCGCAGCATGTCCGCGCCGACTTCGGCAATGGCGTTGATGCGGGGCACGTCGGTCGGCTCCAGGTAGATGACGCGCTCGCCCTTGTAGCCTGCGGCGGCCAGCTCGCGCTTCAACTGGTCCATGGGATGCTTGCCGCTCAGCGTCTCCATCCCGGCGTCGTTGGCCAGCGGAGTGCCGGACGTGAACAGGCCGCACTGCGCGTCGTAGGGAGCGTTGGCGCCGACGACCGCCTCCATGAACTCGCGCTGGTTCACGGCGCGCAGCACCACGCGGCGGATGGCCGGGTTGTCGAAGGGCGGGAAGAGCTGGTTGAAGCGCAAGAAGCCGATGAGGCCGCGGGTTTCCACGACCTCGACCTTGATGGCGCGGTCGGCGCGCAGGGTGGGCACGAGGTCCATCAGCGGCTGCTCGATGAAATCCACCTCCCCGTTGCGGAGCGCCGAGACCTGGGTGGCCGGGTCGGGGGTGGTGATCCATTCCACGCGGTCGAAGTGGGCGACCCGGGCGCCTGCGGTGAAGCTGGCAGCGTCCTGCCGGGGCACATAGCCGTCGAAGCGGGCATAGACGTTGCGGGCACCGGGCACGCGGTCTGCGGCGAGGTAGCGGAACGGGCCGCTGCCCACCATCTCGGTCAGCCGGCTGGTGGAGGGGGTATTCGCCAGGCGCTCCGGCATGATGGCGCACATGGTGTTGGTCGGGTGCGCCAGGGCGTCGGGCAGCAGGCCGAACCGTCGCTTCAGGCGGAAGCGTATGGTCTTGTCGTCGGGCGCGGACACCTCGTCGGTGGCCAGGGCCAGGGCCTGGCCGAAGGCGTCGGCCACCCACCAGCGCTTGATGCTGGCCACGGCGTCCCGGGCCAGGACGGGGGTGTTGTCATGAAAGCGCATTCCGTCGCGCAGGGTGAGGGTCCAGGTCAGGCCATCCGGCTCGGTCAGGTAGCCCGACAGCATCTGCGGCTGCGCGGCCCCGGCCTCGTCCACGCCGAACAGGGTGTCGAACACCATCAACACGTGGTTGCGGGTGACAAAGGCGCTGACCGCGGGATCCAGGAGGGCGAGGTCGGCGTAGGGGATGAACTTCAGCGTGGTGGCGGATTGCGCCCGCACCAGCGCAGGTCGGGCCAGCATGGCCGCAGCGGCGGCTCCGGTTCCGAGCAGGGTGCGGCGTTGCATCGTGCGTCTCCGTTGAGGGTGCGCGGGAAGTTAGCAAGGATCGTGCCGCACCGGGTGCGTTCCGCAAAGGGCGATTTGCCGCCGCGACCGGCGGCTTCCCGTGGCGGCACCACCGCCTTACGCTTCCTGCAAAGGGAGGATCACCATGAACCAACTTGACCTGCACGGCCGCATTGCCGTCGTGACCGGCGGCGCCCGCGGCATCGGCCGTGCCATAGCGGAGCGTATGCTGGCGTCCGGCGCTGCCGTCGCGCTGTGGGACTTGGACGCCATGGCGCTGGACGCCACCGCAGCCGAACTCCTGCAACAGGGCGTTGTCAGCACCCACCAGGTCGAATTGACAGATGAGGCCGACGTGCGCGCCGCCACGGCCTCCACCTTGGCCCGGCATGGGCAGGTGGACATCCTGGTCAACAACGCCGGCATCACCGGTGGCAACGCGCCCACCTGGGACCTGCCGGCGGCCGAGTGGCGGCGGGTGCTGGAGGTGAACCTGGTCGGTCCTTATCTCGCCTGCGCCGCGGTGCTGCCGGGGATGGTGGCGCGGAGGTATGGGAGGGTGGTCAACATCGCCTCCGTCGCAGGCAAGGAGGGCAACCCGAATGCGTCGCACTACAGCGCCAGCAAGGCCGGGTTGATCGCGCTGACGAAGTCCTTGGGCAAGGAGCTGGCGGGCAAGGGCGTGTTGGTGAACTGCGTGACGCCGGCGGCGGCCAAGACCGACCTGTTTAAGCAGATGGCGCCGGCGCAGATCGAGTACATGCTGTCCAAGATACCGATGGGTCGCTTCGTGGAGGTGGCGGAGGTTGCTGCGCTAGCGTGCTGGCTGGCGACGGAGGACTGCGCGTTCAGCACGGGGGCGGTGTTCGACGTGAGCGGGGGACGGGCGACGTACTAGGGACCGCTACCGCCTCTGTTCCTCCCAAGAGACGGGCTGGGATGGCGGAGTTTGGGCAGCGTCGGCTACGGTAGCCCTGCACGATGGGCGTCACAGTTCATGGCGCGGCTGCGACCGACAGGGTGGGGTCGCCGACAGCGGCGAATCGGCGCCATGCGATCCGCAGGTGGGCGACACCTTCCGCTGTGCGATCTCTCTGGGTTGGGGCGAAAGGAATTGGGGCGGAAGGATTCGAACCTTCGCATGGCGGATTCAAAGTCCGCAGCCTTACCGCTTGGCGACGCCCCATCGCAGCCCGGCAGCCCCGTCATTAGGCGTTGAAAGGCCGGTCCGGCAAGCCCCGCCCCACGCCCACCAGCCCGGCGGCGCAGCCCCCGCCACGGCTGACGCGGCCGGCCCGTCCCGGAACAGGCCGAAGCAGGTCGCCCCCGACCCGCTCATCCGCGCCAGCAGGCACCCGGCCTGGGCGCGGAGCCAGGCCAGGACATCCCCAACGGGCGGGCACGCCGCCAGCGCCGGCTGCTCCAGGTCGTTGGACAGCGCGGACAGGTCCCGCGCCATCCCGGCCGCATCGGCCCAGCTTCCCGGCAAATCCGCCACCGGCGAGAAGGGTCCGGTGCGGGCGCGGAACACCTCCGGTGTGGACACCGCGACGCCGGGATTGACCAGCACCATGCCGAACGGCGGCAGCGCGGGCGCGGGCGCCAGCAGGTCGCCGATGCCGCCCATGCGCGCGGGGTGCCCTGGCAGGCACACCGGCACGTCGGCGCCCAGCCCCGCCGCGATGGCGTGCAGGCCGCTGTCCGACAGCTCGACTGCCCATAGCCGCACCAGCAGCCGCAGAGTCGCCGCGGCATCGGCCGAGCCTCCGCCGATGCCGCTGGCAACCGGCAAACGTTTGTCCAATACCAGCGCCGCCCCGGCATCCACACCCGCCGCTGCCGCAAGCGCCCGGGCCGCCCGCAGCACCAAGTTGTCCGGCTCCGCCGCCAGCCCTGACCCGAACGGCCCGGTGATGGCCAGTATCAACTCGGGCGCAGGTGCCACGGTCAGGCGGTCGGCTGCCTCTGGGAACACCGCCAGGCTGTCCAGCAAGTGATATCCGTCCGCACGCCGCCCGACGACATGCAGGAACAGGTTGACCTTGGCCGGCGCAAGCTCCGTCAGCATCGCCCCGGACGCCTGGGGTATCAGGGCGCTGCCGGAGGCGGCCCGGCGTCCTCGCCATCGGGCAGGGCGCGCAGCTTGGCCTCGATCCGCGCGGTCTCCACCGGGTCGGTCTTCAGGGCCAGGGCGCGCCGCCACTGGAAGCCGGCCTCGCGGCGGCGCCCCACCGCCTCCAGCGCGTCGCCCAGGTGGCCGTTGATGGTGCCGTCCTCCGGCATCAGCGTCACCGCGCGCTCCAGGTTGCGGAGCGCGCCAGCCTTGTCGCCCTGCAGCAGCAGCACCCAGCCCAAGCTGTCTATGAACGAGCCTTCCTCGGGACGCTGCTCCACCGCGCGCTCGATCATGGCGCGGGCGCGGTCCAGGTTGCGGCCCTGGTCGGCCCAGGCGTAGCCCAGGTAGTTCAGTACGCTCGGCTGGTCCGGCGACAGCTCCAGCGCGAACAGGAAGTCCGCCTCCGCCCGGGGCCAGTTGCCCGACCGCTCCAGCGCGATGGCGCGGCCGTAGAACAGCGGCCAGTTGGACCGCGTCGGCGTGCCGATGCGGGCGACGGCGCGGTCCAGCGTGGTCACGGCGTCCTTGAACGCCTCGCGCCGACGCTGCATGTCGCCCAACTGCGCCAGCGGCTCGGGCCGGGCCGGGAACTGCACGGCCAACTCCTCCAGCAGGGCGGCGGCGGCGTCGGGCTGGTCCAGGGTGTCCAGCAGCGCGGCGCGGCGCAGCGCGGCCACAGGGGCCAGGGAGTCGGATGCCGGCACCTCGGCCAGCGTGGCCAGCGCCGCCTCCGGCTGCCGGCCTGCGTCCTGGATGTCGGCCAGCAGCAGCCGTGCCGAGGCGAAGTCGGGCCGCATGTCCAGCGCAAGGCGGAGCAGGACCTGGGCCAGGTCGGAGGCATTCTGCTGCCGGAGGGTGGCGGCCATTGCCAGGTAAACCTCCGCCACGCCGTCGGCGGCCCCGCCGATGGCGGGCATGGCCGCAGCGGACAGCAGGGCCGGCTGGGCCAGCCCCAGTTCGCCGCTGTTGGCGGCAAGTTCGCCCGCCGTCGCCTCGGCCGCCGCAAGGTCGCCGCTGCGGGCCTGCCAACTCATCAGAATCTGGCCCAGGCGCAGGTTCAGCCCGCCGTACTCCGCCTGCGCGGCGGCGTAGGCGCGGGCGGCCTCCTCGGTGCGGCCCGCCAGGTCGGCCATCGCAGCCATGTGCAGGGTCAGCACGGGACGGTTGCGCCCCATGCCCATCGCTGTCTGCAAGGTGGCCAGGCCCATCTCGGCCCGTCCGTCCCCGGCCTGCGCCCAGGCGACCAGCAGCGGGCGAAGCGCCTGCACGAGCGTGCTGCCGCCGGGCAGCGTGTCGAACCCGGAGGCGGCCCTGGCCCAGTTGCCGCCCTTGGCCTCGTGGTTGGACAGCACCAAGCGGGCCACCGGGTTGTCCGGCAGGCTGTAGGCCATGCGGACCGCATCGGGCCGCCCCGCCATGACGGCGGCGATGAACGCCTGGTTGGCCAGATCCGGCAGGCCAGGCTCCAAGGTCAGCGCGGCCTCCAGCCGGTCGGCGGCCACAGGCAAGTCGGCGTGGGCCACCGCAAAGCGGCCTTGCAGGTAATCGCCGAACGCCCCGGTGCCGACGAAGCGGGACACGCCATCCGCCGGGTCCGGGCCGTAGTCCCCAGCCCCGGCACCGGACAGGACGGCCAGGGCCAGCAGCGCCAGGCGGGACGGACGCACCCCTACATTCCCGCGGGGTAGTTGGGTCCGCCCGCGCCTTCCGGCACCTGCCAGTTGATGTTCTGGGTAGGGTCCTTGATGTCGCACGTCTTGCAGTGGACGCAGTTCTGCGCGTTGATCTGCAGGCGGTGATGCCCGCCCTCGGTCTCCACAGCCTCATACACGCCGGCCGGGCAATAGCGGCTTTCGGGGCTGGCGAACCGCTCCCAATTCACGCCCTCCCACCGCCCGGGGTCCTTCAACTGAAGGTGCGCCGGCTGGTTCTCCTCGTGGTTGGTGTTGCTGATGAAAACCGAGGACAGGCGGTCGAACGTCAGCGTGCCGTCGGGCTTGGGATAGGCGATCTTGGCCGCCGCCGAGGCCGGGCGCAGGCCCTCGTGGTCGGCATGGGCATGGTGGAAGGTCCAGGGCGCCTTGCCGCGCAGCACGAAGGTGTCCAGCGCCGAGTAGGCAATGCCGCCATACAGCCCCAGCTTGGCGAAGGCTGGGCGGACGTTGCGGGCGCCGTGCAGTTCGGAATACAGCCAGGACTGCTTGAACCGGTCTTCATAGGAGGCCGGCTCCGCCGGGCGGCCGTTTGCCAGGGCATCGGCGACTGCTTCAGCCGCCAGCATCCCGGACTTCATGGCGGCGTGGGTGCCCTTGATCTTCGGCACGTTCAGGAACCCGGCGGTGTCGCCGACCAGGGCGCCGCCCGGGAAGGTCAGCTTGGGGATGCTCTGCAGCCCGCCCTCGCTCAGCGCACGGGCGCCGTAGCTGATGCGCCGCCCGCCCTCGAAGTGGCCGCGGATGGCGGGATGGGTCTTGAAGCGCTGCATCTCGTCGAAGGGGGACAGCCAGGGGTTGCTGTAGTCCAGGCCGACGACGAAGCCGTAGGACACCAGGTGGCGTCCACCCGCGTCGGTGAAGTGATACAGCCAGGAGCCGCCATAGGTGCGGGTGTCCAGCGGCCAGCCTACCGCGTGCTCGACCAGGCCGGGCTTGTGGTGGGCGGCGGGGATTTCCCACAACTCCTTGATGCCGATGGCGTAGGTCTGGGGGTCGCGGCCCTCCCGCAGGTTGAAGCGGTCGGCGACCTGTTTGGTCAGGGACCCGCGGCAACCCTCGGCAAACAGGGTGTAGGGCGCGCGCAGCTCCATGCCGGGCTGGTAGTTGGGGCCGTGCTCGCCGGACTTCTCGATGCCCATGTCACCGGTGGCGACGCCGACGACCCGGCCGTCCTCCATCAATACTTCAGCAGCGGCGAAGCCGGGATAGATCTCGACGCCCAATGCTTCGGCCTGCTGACCCATCCAGCGGCAGACTTCGCCCAGGCTGACGATGTAGTTGCCCGCGTTGTGCATCTGCGGCGGGGTCGGCAGCTTGATGGCGCGGGTCTCGGTCAGGAACAGAAAGCGGTCGTCGGCCGCCTTGGTGGTGAACGGCCCGCCGCGGTCCTGCCAGTCCGGCAGCAGCTCGGCCAGGGCGCGCGTCTCGATCACGGCGCCGGACAAGATGTGGGCGCCGACCTCCCCGCCCTTCTCGACGACGCAGATGCCGGCGTTGGGGGCAAGCTGCTTCAGCCGCATGGCCGCGGCCAGGCCTGCCGGGCCTGCGCCGACGACCACAACGTCGAACTCCATCGCCTCGCGCGGCGCAACGTCCTCGGGCATCAAGTCCTCCGTGCCGGGACGCCTCTGGCGCCACCTGGCTGTTGTTGCGCGGCGCCAACGCTTGCGCCTGCGGCCGCAGTGTTCAGGCAGATGGGGATGGATGCCGGTTGCGCAAAACCTGGCCCGGCCACATTTTCGCATCCATGCCATATGACGCCGGGCCATGCCAAACCGGGGCGTGCCGCACAGGGTCACGCCATGCCCGGGCGTGCCGCACACCCCCGTCCCAGACGGCGTCATGTCAGACGGCGTCGTGATGGACGCCTTGGCCGCGCTCCGCCTGCTGGTGGAGTGGGGTGCCGACGAGGCGTTGGCGGATGCGCCGGTGGACTGGTTCGCATCGGCGCCGGCAGCGTCGCCGGGTCCAATGCAGATGCCGGGTCCAGTGCAGGTTCAGTTCGGACGCCCGCCGCCACCTGGCGCCCCCTTGGCAGCGCCGGCCCGCGGCGCGGCGGCCGTGGCCCGGGCACAGGTCCTGGCCGCCGCCGCGGCAACTCTGCACGACCTGCACGCCGCACTGGACGGCTTCGACGGGTGCCCACTGCGGGCCACGGCGACCAGCACCGTCCGGCCCACGGGAAATCCTGCCGCAGGGCTGGTCGTGATCGCGGAGGCGCCGGCAGCCGAGGACGATCGCACCGGCGAGGCGTTCTCTGGCGCGCCCGGTCAGGTGCTGGACCGCGTGCTGGGTTCTATCGGCCTTGACCGGTCGGCAATGCTGCTGACCCACCTCGTGCCCTGGCGCCCGCCGGGCAGCCGCGCGCCGAACGACGCCGAGGTTCAGGCGTGCCTTCCCTTCCTGCACAGGCTGCTGGCCCTGGTCAGCCCTAGGCGGCTGCTGCTGCTCGGCGCTGGTCCGGCCAGGGCGCTGACACCCGCACCGGAGGGCGCGCGCCGTCCGCGCGGACGTTGGTTGCCGGCCGGACTCGAGGGATTGGATGATCCGGTGCAGGCCTTCTTGCTGCCGCCGCTGGACCAATGGCTGCGGTCGCCGGCAGCCAAGCGCAACCTGTGGGCCGATCTCTTGCAGATACGCCAAAGTATTGACGGAGCATGATAAGGCATAACCGCTCACTAAAGGGTTAGCCCCGATCCCGCCAGGGCGGGTTGCAGGGCGTGGTCTCTGCGTGTAGCAGGCCGCCCATGACCGGGATTGGCCGCGTGCTTTCCCATCTTCCCGCCGCCCGTGCTTTCATTGCAGGGGCCGCGATCCTCGCTGGCGCTGCTGCGCCTGGCGCGATGGCGCGCGACCTGCTGGACGATGTTCAAATGGACGCGGCGCCCGCCGTGCCGCGCGCGCGCGCGCTGGGCAACGGCCCCGCTGCATTGCCGCACCCCCTGACCCGGAGCGAGGCCGTCCGCATCCGCCGTATCCTGGAGTTGCAGGACGCCGGTGACCCTGCAGCCCTGGACGAGGCGGCGCTGCTGACCAGCAGCCTGCTGACCGGCCACATCCAGGCGCGCGGCCTGTTGCGGGATGGCGCGTCGGCCGAGGTGGACGCGCTGCAATCCTGGCTGTCCCGGTATTCCGAACTTCCTGACGCACCGGCCCTGTATGCCTTGCTGCTGACCCGCCTTCCCCGCGGTGCAACGTCCCCGCCGCCCCCTGCCCCGGTTCCCACATTGCAGCCCGGGACCGTACTGACCCCGCCGGATGACGCCGACCTGACTGGGGCGGAACTGCTGCGGAACCCGGCGTTGGACCGCAGCGTGCTGGACGCCGCCCGAGCCGGGCAGGCCGGCCGTGCCGTCCGGCTGGTCACCCGTACCCGCGGCATGGACCCGCTGTATGGCGCGGTCCTGCGGGCCGAGGTCGCGCAGGTGCTGTTCACCCAGGGCCGCGACGCCGAAGCCTACAGCCTGGCGGAGGCGGCCCATCGGCAGGCACAGGGCGAGATCGGCCTGGCGCCCTACGTGGCGGGCCTGGCCGCCTGGCGCATGGACCGCGCGGACCTGGCCCGTCCGATGTTCGCCGCGGCCTACCGTGCGCCCCTGACCAGCCCCAGCCGGCGCTCGGCCGCCGCGTTCTGGGCGGCGCGGGCGGAGTTGCGCTGCCACAACCTGCCGGGCTATGCGCCCTGGATGCAGCGCGCGGCGGAGAACCCTCGCGCCTTCCATGGCCTGATCGCGCGGCGGGCGCTCGGCTTGGGCACCGGCACTGCCAAGCCGTTCTCGGCGGGCACGTTGGGCGAAGCGGACGTGGAGGCCATCGCCGCTGCACCGCAGGGTGCGCGCGCCTTCGGCCTCCTGCAGGTCGGCCAGCCCGCCCGGGCAGAGGCGGAACTGCGGCAGCTTTGGGCCGTGACGCGGGACCAGCCGGGCTTCACGCGCTCGATCCTGCTGGTGGCGCAGACGGCCGGGCTGGGCGACCTGGCCGCGCAGTTGGCGCCCTTGGTGCGAACCGTGGGCGAGGGCGCCGCGATGCGGCTGCCCGCCGCACGGTTTCGCCCGACCGGCGGCTTCCGGATTGACCCGGCGCTGATGTACGGCCTCGCCCGGCTCGAATCCAACTTCGACCCGCAGGCGGTGTCGCGCGCCGGGGCGCGGGGTCTCATGCAGATCACGCCGATCACGCTGGAACAGGTGATGCGGGACAGCGAAGGCGCGCCGCACCGCGTCCGGCTGCACGACCCCGCGACCAACCTGGACCTGGGCCAGCGATACCTGCTGCGGCTGGCGCGCTACGACAGCATCAACGGCGACCTGATCCGGCTGCTGGCCAGCTACAACGCGGGTCCGGGCAGCTATGCCCGCTGGGGCGGGGCGATCCAGCACCGGGGCGACCCGCTGCTGTTCATCGAAAGCATTCCGCTGGACGAGACCCGGGCCTACATCCCCCGCGCCCTGGCGCTGACCTGGCTGTACGCCGCGCAACTGGGCCTGCCTGCCCCCACCCTGGACGAGATCGCCGCTGGAGCCTGGCCGACCTTTGAGGAGCAGACCCCGTTGCAGGACATGCCGGCAGGCATCCGCCCCGCCCAGGGGCTGGTCGCGCAACTGCACTGATCCTACATCCCATAGGTTACGCCGCGAGGGGTCCCGTGCCGCAGATTGACGAAAGCCGCGCCTTCCTGCCTGTAACGATCGCGGTGCTGACAGTGTCCGACACGCGGACGGCCGCCGACGACCGTTCCGGCGACATCCTGGCTGCTCGGATCGAGGGCGCGGGGCACCGCGTTGGCGCCCGTGCCATCGTGCGCGACGACGCCGCGCTGATCGAGGCGCGGTTGCGGGAGTGGGTCGCCGACCCCGCCATTGACGTGGTCATCACCACGGGCGGCACCGGCGTGACCGGGCGTGACGTGACGCCGGAAGCTTTCGACCGCGTGGTGGAGAAGCGGATCGAAGGCTTCGGCGAGCTGTTCCGAATGCTGAGCTACCAGAAGATCGGCACCTCCACGATGCAGTCCCGGGCGATGGCAGGCGTGGCGGGCGGCACCTACCTGTTTGCTCTGCCGGGCAGCACGGGTGCTGTGAAGGATGCGTGGGATGACATCCTGGTCTGGCAATTGGATAGCCGGCACCGGCCCTGCAACCTGGTGGAACTGATGCCGCGCCTGCAGGAGCATCTGCGCGCCGCGGAGTAGAGCTGCCCGCTTCTCCCTCTCTCCGGGAGAGGGTCGGGGTGAGGGAGTTTCGCGGCGTCGGGCTGTCCGAAGCACGACCGCTTGCTGACAGCACGCGCCGCGCCGCGCTCCGCAATCAAGGCCCTCTCATCGCGAACCCTGGTCCACCTCACAGCCAAGCCCATAGAACGAAGGCAAACCCCCATTCTGTTCCCATTGCGTTCTTGACAGACCTGTGCCTCTCCGCCCATAACGGTCAAGGAACAGGCAGGGAACGCCGACATGCCCGATGGGTCCATCCCCTCCCGCGAGTTGTCCCGCACCGGCTGGGATGGCGACGCCCTGACCGCCTTTGCGCTGAGCAGCCTTGCGGAGCCGCTATCCGATGAGGTGCTGCCCAATCAAGTCCGGCGCGGCCGCGGCGCGACCTATGATCCGCAGCCCCGCTTCGACCGGCATGGCGCTGCGCCGTCCAGCGACGGCTGGGACCATGCACCCGACCTGGCCGACCTGCCACCGCTGCCGACCGAGCTGATCCGCGACGCCAGCCGGTCCGCCATAAGCTGGAACAGCAGCCCGGACCTGGGCTTCGACCGCGGCGTGAATCCCTACCGCGGGTGCGAGCACGGCTGCATCTACTGCTACGCCCGGCCCAGCCACGCCTACCTCGGCTACTCGCCGGGGCTGGAGTTCGAGACGCGGATCGTCTTCAAGCCCGAGGTGGCGTCCTTGCTGGAGCGGGATCTGAGCAAGCCGGGCTACGCTGCGCGCCCGATGGTGCTCGGTTCCAACACCGACCCGTATCAGCCCGTGGACCGCACCCTGCGCCTGACCCGCGCGGTGTTGGAGGTATTGGAGCGGTTCGGCCATCCCGTCAGCATCGTCACCAAGTCGGACGGCGTGTTGCGCGACCTGGACATCCTGCGCCGGATGGCGGCGCGCGGGCTGGTGCGGGTGTGGCTGTCCATCACGACGCTGGACGGCGCCCTGGCCCGGCGCATGGAGCCGCGCGCTACCATCCCAGCCCGGCGGCTGGCGGCGGTGCGCGCATTGACGGAGGCCGGGGTGCCCGCGGGCGTGCTGGCTGCGCCGATGATCCCCGGCCTGAACGACATGGAGCTGGAGCGCATCCTGCAAGCTGCCCGCAGCCACGGCGCGACCCATGCCGGCTATGTGCTGCTGCGCCTGCCGCACGAGTTGCGCGACCTGTTCACGGCTTGGCTGCACGAGCACGTGCCCGACCGCGCCCGGCGCGTGCTGGCGCTGATCCGGCAGACCCGCGCCGGGGACCTGAACGACAGCGGCTTCGGCCAGCGGTTCAGCGGCACGGGGGACTACGCGGCGCTGCTCGCCCAGCGGTTCGGGCGTGCGGTGCGGCAGCTTGGGTTCCGAGAGCGGGAGGGGCTGGACTGCACGCAGTTCCGGGCTCCGGCGCGGGTGGGGGAGCAGTTGGCGCTGTTGTAGCTGGGGCTGGCGGGACCGGCAGGTTTGATTTGGAACTGCCCTGTAGCGCCCCTGTTGCTAAATGCGCCTGCCGAATGCACGTTCGGGTGAAATGAGCCTGCATGGAGCAACATGAGTTTCTGCTCGCTGCCGTTGCTGTCGGAGAGGCAGCTCGGGTGGTCTTGGGCCGCAGGGTTTGCGGCATGGAATGTTTGGTTCGCGCTGACAGGCTGGTACTTTGGTTGGGGTCGGGGCGATGCCTATGCTTTATTCGTGCCGGGCTTGCTTCTGATCCTGGTCGTGTCGCTCCTGTTGCTTCGACTGTGGGCCGTCACCCGCAATGCTCCGCTGATCTCCTGGGCTGAGTGGACTCGGCAGGCCGCAGCCACCAAGTCGCTGCCTTTACCGAGACTCACACAGTTTGGGTTGTTCAGCACTCTGCTGTTCCAAGTAAGCCTTGGAGCTTCCTTTTGGAGGAATAGCACACTCGACTGGATCATGCTCACTGCATCCATAATCGTAGTTGGGTCGTTCAACTACATGAGTGAGAACTGGTCTCAGCTCAGGTCCGTTCTGCGGCGGTGGCTCGCATAGGTCCCACCTTCATCCGGGAGGCTGCACATGGTGGCCTTGTTGCTGGTGTGGATGAGGCTGGGCGCGGGCCGCTGGCGGGACCAGTCGTTGCAGCGTCGGTCGTGTTCCATGGCTGCCCATCCGACGCCCTGGCGGCCATGCTGGACGACTCGAAGAAGCTGACCGCGCCTGCCCGGCAGGCAGCATTCGATGCCCTGCGCGCCAGCACCGCCTGGATCGGCGTCGGCGCGGCGTCCATCCCTGAGATCGCGCGCTTCAACATCCTGCAAGCCTCGCTCCTCGCCATGCGCCGCGCCGTGCTGCGGTTGCCGTCATGCCCGGACCTCGCCCTTGTGGATGGCAATCAGGCACCCGCCCTCCCCTGTCCCGTGCAGTGCGTCGTCGGCGGGGATGCCTTGTCCCTGTCCATTGCCGCTGCGTCCATCGTCGCCAAAGTCATCCGGGACCGGGCGATGGCCCGCCTGGCCCGGCGCTACCCGGCCTATGCCTGGGACCGGAACGCCGGCTACGGCACCGCCGCGCACCGGGCCGCGCTGCACCGGCACGGCCCCTGCCCGCACCACCGGGCCGGCTTCGGCGCGGTCCGGCGCATGTTGGAGTCCGCCCCCGGTTGACGCGGCTTCCGGTGCGTCGGCAAGGTGCCCTGATGGCCACCCGGCCGTGAACACGTTGAGGCCGAGTGGACGCAAGCCGCGAACTGCCGTTGGACCAGGTGCTGCTCGGCGACTGCATGACCCAAATGGGGATGCTGCCGCCGGCCTCGGTCCACTGCGTCTTCGCCGACCCCCCCTACAACCTGCAGCTCCGCGGCGAGTTGCGGCGGCCCGACGACAGCCTCGTGGACGGCGTGGACGACGAGTGGGACAAGTTCGGCGACTTCGCCGCTTACGACGCCTTCACGCGGGAGTGGCTGGGCGAGTGCCGGCGGCTGCTGCGCAAGGACGGCACGATCTGGGTGATCGGCGCCTACCACAACATTTTCCGCATCGGCGCGATCCTGCAGGACCTCGGCTTCTGGATCCTGAACGACGTCGTGTGGCGCAAGGCCAACCCGATGCCCAATTTCCGCGGACGGCGCTTCACCAACGCGCACGAGACGCTGATCTGGGCGGCGCGCGGGCGGGACAGCCGCTACCGCTTCAACTACCAGGCCATGAAGGCCCTGAACGACGACCTGCAGATGCGGAGCGACTGGTTCCTGCCGCTCTGCACCGGGGCGGAGCGGCTGCGGAACCAGCACGGCCTGAAGCTGCATCCCACCCAGAAGCCGGAGGCGCTGCTGCACCGGATCCTGATGGCCAGCACCGCGCCGGGCGACGTGGTGCTGGACCCCTTCCTGGGCACAGGCACCACCGCCGCGGTCGCCAAGCGCCTGCACCGCCACTTCATCGGGATCGAGCGGCACCCGGCCTATGTGGAGGCCGCCATCGGCCGTGTCCGCCGGGAGCGCCCGGCCTCGGCCGACGGCATGACGGTGACGCCCAACAAGCGTGAGGCCGCCCGCATCCCCTTCGGCAGCCTGGTCGAGCGCGGGCTGATCGCGCCGGGAACCCTGGTGGTGGACCGGCAGCGCCGGGTTCAGGCTACCGTGTCCGCCGATGGCACCCTCACGTCCGGCGCGCACCGCGGCAGCATACACCAGGTCGGCGCCGCCGTGACCAATGCGCCGAGCTGCAACGGCTGGACGTTCTGGCACTTCGACCGCGGCGGCGTCCTGCTGATGCTGGACGTGCTCAGGACAGAATCGTCTCTCTGACGCCAGGCGCGTCGCCCGCCTGCTGGTCCGCCGCGGTCTCTGCCATGCACTGCCGGGCAGCCTCGGCTGCAACGACGCAGGCATTCACGGCGTCGCGCAGCGTCGTGACGTAGTGGTCCGCGCCGATGGCGGACCGCAGCCGTTCGTCGGCCAGGGTCGCCGCGTCGGCCTGCCACAACCCGGCCAGGATTTGCGCGCCAGGCGCCCGCGTCCGCAGCCGGCGCATGAGGTAGCGCAGGGTGGAAGGGTTGCCGCCGGCCTCCAGGTAGGAGACGCAGATGATCGCCACGCCGGAGGCGTCCAGCGACGCGATGGCGCCGCGCGCCACCGCCTCCTGGCTGACGACGCGGGCGCGCAGGCCGTGCTTGGACAGAAGTTGCGCCAGCATCGCGCTGGCAGCCTCGTCCAGCGGCCCGCGCCCAGCGACGCACAGCACCGGGGCCGGGCCGGACCACTCCGGCGCCAGCGCCTCTGCGGGGTCCAGCATCGCCGGAACGGGCAGCCGCTGCGGCTCGGGCGTGGTGCGGGACGCCGGGGCAGCGGCGTTCGGCTTGTCCGGCGCGGTGTCCACGTCCTTGTGGTCGGCCAGGTCCACGACGACGCCGTCAATCGCGTCCTGGATATTGCGGAGCTGGTCGCTGCTCAGAACGCCGCGCACGGAGTCGTTTGCTGCCAGCTGCAGGCCGCGCAGCGCGACCTCGTCATAGTAGGACGAGAGGGAGCGGTCGCGCAGCAGCACCTCCGCCTGGTCCAGCGCCTCGTCGGCGTCCCCGGCCAGTATGCGCTGGTAGAAGCTTTCGGCCGGCGTCAACGCGGGCTGGTCGCCCAGCAGCACGTCTATGAACTCCAGCCGCTCGATGTGCCGGCCCAGGACGACCAGGCACAGAGACAGCGGCATGGACAGAATCAGGCCGACCGGTCCCCACAACCAGGTCCAGAAGATGGCGGAGATCACGACCGACACCGGTGACAGACCGGTGCTGTGGCCGTAAACCAGGGGTTCGATCACCTGGCCGGTCAGTCCCTCGATCAGCAGGAAGAACCCGGCTGTTTCCAGCACCATCGTCCAACCGGGGGCCACGGCAGCGGCCAGCGCCAGGGGAAACACGGCGGAAGCGAGGGCGCCGATATACGGCACGAAGCGCATCAGCGCCGCAATGATGCCCCACAGCGCCGGGCTGGGGATGCCGATCAGCCACAGGCCCAAGGTGACCACGACGCCGAAGCTGGCGTTCAGCGCAAGCTGCGTCAGGAAGTAGCGGCTGAGCCGGGATGCCGCCTCGTCCATCGCCGCCGTCGTCCGGTGCAGGTCGCCGGAGCCGAACAGGCGGATCAGCCGGTCGCGCAGATCCTCCTGCTGCATGAGGATGAAGATCGCGACGATGAACACGATGCCGGTGGTGGCTAGCGGCGACAGCACCGGAGCCAGCACGCGGTTCGCGACCTCCAGCGGATTGGGGTCGGGCTGGTGGACCTCGACCGGGATGGGCGCGGGCTTGGCCGGCTGCTGGGATGCTGGAGCCGCCGGATCGGCCTTGGGCGCCGTCGCCGCCTCCATCTGGCGGCCGAGCTGGCTGGTCATCTGGGTCATGCGCCCGACCGTCAGGGCGCGCGCGGCGTCCAGCTTGCTCTCGATCACCGTGGCGTAGCGCGGCACGTCGCCTGCAAGCTGCGCGACCTGGCTGCCGATCACCGCGCCGAGCGCCAGGATGATGCCGAGCGCCAGCACCACCGTGCTGACCACGGCGGGGATGCGCGGCAGCTTGGCCCGGCGCAGCAGCGCCACCAGCGGCGCCAGCACGAACGACAGCAGCACCGCCAGCGTGATCGGGATCAGCACCTCCCGCGCCAGATACAGTGCGGCGATCACGACGACCCCGACCAGCAACGCAGTCAGCCCCTGCACGCCTGGGACTTCTGCTGGGGGTATCTGCGTTTTCAGCCGGGCGTTGACGGCATCGGGCATGGGGCGGTTCCGGTCTTCGGGCTGGGGATGTCGGGGATTGGGAGTGTCGAGCGTGCCTCAACAACGTGCGGGAGGCGCCATGGGTGCAACGGAGCTGCGCCTTCTCCCGCGGTTGTGGCCGGGCAGCACCGCCCCACGTTCACCGGCATGGCGATGACTGGGGCGGAGTACGACGTTGCGGTCCTGGGGGCCGGGGCAGCCGGAATGATGTGCGCGATGACGGCGGGCGCACGGGGGCGGCGCGTGCTGCTGTTGGATCACCTGCCGCAAGCCGGGGCGAAGATACTCATTTCCGGCGGCGGGCGCTGCAACTTCACCAACGAGCACGCGCAGCCCGACCGCTTCCTGTCGGGCAACCCACGTTTCTGCACGGGGGCGCTGCGCCGCTACACGCCGACGGACTTCACCGCTCTCGTGCGCAAGCACGGCATCTCCTACCATGAGAAGGCGCTGGGGCAGTTGTTCTGCGACGGCTCGGCGCGGGCCATCGTAGCGATGCTGCTGGCGGAGTGCGCCGCCGCCGGAGTGGAGATGCGGCTGGGCCAGGCCGTGACCGAGGTGTCCCGCGCCGACTGCTACCGGATCGAGGCCGGAGGACGGACGGTGCATGCGTCGTCGCTGGTGCTGGCCACGGGTGGGCTGAGCATCCCCAAGATGGGCGCCACCGGCTTTTCGCACGACCTGGCCCGGCAGTTCGGGCTTCCGCTGACGGCGCTGCGGCCCGGCTTGGTGCCGCTCACGTTCGGGGCGGATGTGCTGGCGCTGATGCGCCCGCTCAGCGGCGTCGCGCTGCCGGTGACGGTGTCAGCAGGGCGCGCGTCGTTCGCCGAGGCCATGCTGTTCACCCACCGCGGCCTGTCTGGCCCCGCGATTCTGCAGGCTTCGTCGCTGTGGCGGGAGGGCGAGGCGGTGCGCGTGGACATGCTGCCGGGCACGGATGCCCGCGCCGCCCTGCTGGCCAGCAAGCGCGCCCGCCCGCGGGCAGAGGCTCGGACGGTTCTGTCCGGAATGCTGCCGGCGCGGCTCGCTGCCGCCCTGGCCGCGGCCCACCTGCCCGCCGGCAACCTGGCCGACCTGCCCGACCGGACCTTGGCGTCGTTGGGCGCGGTGCTGAACGGCTGGGAGCTGCGGCCGGATGGCACGGAAGGCTATGCCAAGGCGGAGGTGACGCTGGGCGGTGTGGACACCCGGGCGCTGTCGTCGCAGACGATGGAGGCGGTGGGGGTGCCCGGCCTGTATGTGATCGGGGAAGCCGCGGATGTGACGGGGTGGCTGGGCGGCTACAACTTCCAGTGGGCCTGGTCGAGCGGCTGGTGCGCTGGCATGGCGGCTTGAGGATGGCCGCCCCCTCCATCTCCGGGCTTGGGCCGCGACGTGGCCTAGGGGTTAGGTTGGGGAAGGCCATCAGTGCAACCCGGCCATTGGTGCCGCGGCAGGCCCAAGTCAGTTCCTGACGCTTCCCTTACCCCGGCCCTTTTTCAAAGGGAGAAGGGAAAAGGAGCAAACCTCAACGTTGCACGTTGCTTTCCAGCAGTGCCCGTATCCGGTCTGCCGGGATTGCAGTCCCCCCCGCCGCATCGGCCCGGCCCGTTGCCTGCACGCCTGCTGCGCGCCAACCGTCAGCGTTCCGCATCAGGACCGGTGCGCCGCTTGTCCCGCGCGTGCCCTCGCAATCATGCACCAGCATCGCAGCTGCCCCTGCCCCGGCATAGCCCAGCACGCGGCAGCCGGTGTCGGCCAGCACCGCCTCCGCCCTGTCCTGTCCGTATCCGCCCAGCATCACAGCCGTGCCCGGCGCAAGCGGGCCGTCCGCCAGCGGCAAGGCCTGTCCAGGAACGGCGGCAGGCTGGGACAGGCGCACCACCGCCAAGTCCAACGCGCCTGCCCCTGCGCCAGACGCGGGGTCATAGCCCGGCGCAACCGCATACGAGGCCGCGACCACATGCCGGGCATAACGGCCCCGGTCATAGCCGACCAGCAGATGCACCGACGCGGCCGGCACAAGGCGGCCCAGCGCACGGCCGTATAGGCAATGCGCCGCAGTGACGGCAGTTTGCGGGTCAATCAGGAAGGCGGTGCAACGGGATACGCCCGGCACCTGCAACCGCGCCAGGGCGGCCCAGGGCATTGCACCGGAGTCCACCGGCACGCGCCGGTCATCGGTGCCGACGCCGGGCAGAGCTGCGCCCGTCGTGAGCAAAGCAAGCAGCGCGGCGGCCCAGGGTAGGCCGCCGCGCCGGATGGCGTCAGGCGTTCTCGACGGACACGGCCTCGGGACCGCGGCGGCCGTCGGCGACCTGCATCTTGACGGTCTGGTTCGGCTCCAAGCCGCTCAGGCCACCACGGTTCAGGGCGGAAATGTGGACGAACACGTCCTTGCCGCCGCCATCGGGCATCACGAAGCCGAAGCCCTTCTCGGCGTTGAACCACTTGACGGTGCCGCGCATCTCGACCGCGGCGCTCATGTCCACCGGCGCGCGCGGGGCCGGGCGGGGCCGGTCTTCGGCGTAGGCCGGGCGGCCTGCCGGGGCGGCGCCGGCCGTGCTCTCGTCAATGCGAACGACCTCGGCGATCTGCGGACCCTTCTGGCCCGGAGTCACCAGGACGCGCAGGGTCGCGCCGGGCTGCACGGTCTGAGAGCCGGCACGGGCCAGCACGCTGATGTGCAGAAAGGCGTCGCCGCCGCCGCCATCCAGCTCCACGAAGCCGAAGCCCTTCTCGGCATTGAACCACTTCACGATGGCACCGGTCTCTGGCCCGGTGGCGACCGGGGCGCGGGCAGGACCGAATCCCGGCGGCGCGCTGCCACCGCCCCGGGGAACGAAGGCATCCCGGGGCACATAGGGTTCGTCCCGGCCACGCGACGGCGGGAAATCGTCGTTCCGGTCGCGGCCGCGGGTGCCGCGGCGGGGGCTGTCGAAGGATCGGCGGTCAGGTGTGCGCATATTGGTCTCAAACGGATGAACGACGGTTACATGGGACGCCGGCGTCGCGGACCAACCCATCCCCGCACCCCGGGGGCTGCGATCTTAGCGGGTTTCCGGAACAGGAGATAGGGCGTCCGATTCGCGTTGACGTCACCGTAAGGCGAGCGTGCAACGCGCCCGGGCCGGCGCTGCCATGTAGGAGCCGAGCACGGAGGCCACCTGGCAGGCGCTCAGCCGCCGCGGGCCGCGCAGGGAGGGCTGGCGGCGTATGTTGATCCGCAACACCCCGCCGCCGGCTAGCGCGATGCGGAGGCTGCCCTGCCGGATCGCCCGCATATACAGCGGCACGCCCAGGCTGGCCGGCGGCACCCTGCCGTTGGCGATGGCGGACACGCGCGCCCGGTAGTCGGATGCTAGGACGGGCGTGCGGGAGTGGTAGTAGCCCACGGCTTCGTACCAGTTGCCGCCGGCGTCGTCTCGCAGCTGGCGCAGGAAGCGGGCGCCGTAGTCGGTGTTGGCGCCGGGGTCGAATGCCTCGTCCAGGGAGCGGAATGCGTTGGGGTGGGATTGCAGGTTGACCTGCATGCAGCCCACGTCCACCTGGCGCACGCCACGGGCCAAGGCCAGGCGGGTCCAGGTGACGGCGGCCTCCTTGCCCTGGAAGTACATCGCCGCGCCATCGGCATTGATGGCCCAGGGCCAGGGCTGCAAGCCCGGCAGGGGCGGGATGGGCCGCCCGCTCTCGGCCTTGGCGATGGCCGTGACCAGGCCGGGGGCGGTGCCGTGCTTGTCCTCCGCCGCGCGCAGCCCGGCGGTGCAGAGCGCGCTCTGCGCCTGCTCCCAGCTTAGCGGCGGGGCGGGCTGCACGGCGACGGGTTGTGGGGCGACGGGCGCAGGCGGGCGGTCGTCCTCGGCAGCCCAGGCGGTTGCCGTCACGAGGATGAGCAGCGCTGCGAGACGGATAGTCTCGATCAGGTGCAACTCCTGCGGCCGTGCTTCAAATGAGCCTCATGCGGGTAGGACTCTAAGCTGCCAGGCCAGACAAGGCCGCATCGTAGGCTGCATGCACCGCGGGATCAGGGCAGGAGAATGTCACGGTCAATGTCGCCCCATGCTGCGCCAGCGCGGCTACGGTCTCGCGCATCGCAATCTCCACCGCAAGCACAACGGGGAAGCGGTAGATGCCGCAGCTAATGGCGGGGAACGCCAGGGTCTGCAGGCCATGCTTACGCGCCAAGCCATAGCATGCACGGTAGCAGCTTGCGAGAAGCTCCGCCTCGCCGGCGGTCCCGCCCTGCCAGACCGGACCAACGGTGTGGATAATATGCCGGGCTGGAAGGCAGTAGCCGCGGGTGATCTTCGCCTGCCCCGTTTTGCATCCACCGAGCAGCCGGCACTCATGCACCAGGTCAGGTCCAGCAGCGCGGTGTATGGCCCCATCCACGCCGCCACCGCCCAGCAAGGAGCTGCTCGCCGCATTCACGATGGCGTCCACGGCCAAACCCGTGATGCTTGCGTTGGTCGCAGTGATTGCCGGCATAGCCGCGCACCCTTCCAGGACTGGTCTGGCGCACGCTTCTACCTTGGCCTGGTATGTCTCGCTAATAGACCGCCCACAGGCCGGGGACGGCCACCTCCAGCGAGTGCCCGTCGGGGTCGCGGAAATAAAGGCTGGTGCCGCCGAAGCTCTGGGTGACGCGGCTTTCGAGAAGGATGCCCTGCGCACCGAGGTGCCGTTCCCAATCGTCCAGCGCCGACAGAGGGATCGCGAAGCATAGGTGCATCGTCCCCCGGCCGTCATGGGCGGGGATGATGCCGCCCGGGACCTCGCTGGGCTGCACCGAGCCGCCGCGCCGGAACAGCAGCAGCACGGTGCCGCCGGGCACCGCCAGGCCGGCCATGCGGTCCTCGCGCAGTAGCAGCTCGAAGCCGAATACGTGCTGGTAGAATGCCACGGAAGCGTCGAGGTCTGAGACATACAGCGACGACTCAAGCTGGCCGGAGACGCGCGGCACGCCGGCCCCGTCAGGCATCGGCCAGTTCCCGCGCGACGGCGGGTTCGTGGATGGCAAGGCCGCGCCCGGCAGGCGGATGGGTGCGCCACCGTTCCAGGGCTGCCGTCATGTCCGCCCGGCCTGACTGCCAGCGCCGGTCCAGGCTGGTGCGGCTGAAGTCGAACCCCTTCATCGCGGTCTCGCCGGGCTGCGACGCATAAGCCAGTTGATAGACTGCGCCGGGCGCCTCGGCGTCCCGTGCGTACCAGAGCTGACACATGGCGCGCAGCGTGCGCGAGGTCTGGCAGGCGAAGATCAGGTCGCTCTGCCGCTCGCTGGCGTCCCCCAGCCGGCGCGGGCGCGGAGCGGCGCGCGGGAACGGGTCCACGATGAAGCAGGATAGCGGGCCGGATGGCGGCTCCTGCAGCACCAAGTCGGCCGGCACGTTGGCGGCCAGGCCGCCATCCACGTAGGCCCGCCCGCCGATCTCGACCGCTGGGAAGTCGGGAATCAGGGCGGCGCTGGCCATCAGATGATCGGCGGTCAGGCGCTCCCGCGCGGTATCGAAGGAATGCTCCAGTCCGCTCTCCAGGTCCACCGCCATCACCGAAACGCGGACGGCACCGCTGTTGAGCAGATCGAAGTCCACCAAATCCTCGATGGTCCGCCGCATCGGCGCGGCATCATACAGCCCTGGATTGGCTTCCAAGCCCATCAGTTGGGACGGGCGGAGATGATACAGCGCGGGCCGGCCCGTTGTCCGGGCCTGCAAAGCGGCGGTGAGGTGAATGGCCTTTCGCCAGGACTCCGGCACCCAGGACGCAGGGCCGTCCAGCTGCTCGCCCCGCCGCCAGAACTCCCGCATAGCGGCAGTGCGCTGGCCCGGCGGGTTGCCCGCCATCAGCGCCGCCATCATGGCGCCGATGCTGGAACCTGCGACCCAGTCCGGTTCCACCTCAGCCGCCTCAAGCGCCTCCATGATGCCGCCATGATACGCGCCGAGCGCATTGCCGCCACCAAGGACCAGCGCCAACATGGCGGCTAGACCTGCCGCAAGTAGCGCGCGCCCTGGTGCGCCATGCGCCCGACCTGGCTGGCCAGGCCAGGCCGGCGCGGACGTCCGGCCAGAAGAGCCAAGGCAACAAGGCCCAGACCCAGGCCGATGCCGGCGGCGCCTGGATTCTTGTTGATCCACATCTGAGCGCTGGTGCTCAGGCTCTCGCTGTCGAACGGCCCGTGGGTGGCACCTGGCTGCTGGCCGGCCTGGTTCAGGTTGGGGTCGCGCACCGCGACGGCGCCGCCCTGGTCCGACTGCTGCGCCTCCACGCCGAACTTGCCGGCGAAGAAGTCCAGCAGGCCCGGGGCGAACTTGTTGCCGACGGCGAAGCCGACGGTGCTGGCTGTCACCTTGACCTCCCGCCGCCGGGTCGTGGCGGCAAGGTAGATGGCGTCGGCGATGATCTCCGGCTGATAGACTGGCGGCGGCGGGCGGACCGGCTTGGGCATATGGCTGGTGGCATGGTTGTAGAACGGCGTGTTGACGGCAGGCGGATGCACCATCGTCAGGTGGACGGCGCTGTTGTCGTTCTCCAGCTCGGACCGCACGGCCTCGGTGAAGCCGCGCAGGGCGTACTTGCTGCCGGAGTAGGCGGACTGGAGCGGCACGCCGCGGTAGCTGATGGCGGACAGCACCTGGATGATGGTGCCATGGTTGCGCGGGACCATGCGGGCCAGGGCGATGCGGGTGCCGTTCACGGTGCCGAGGTAATTGACGTGGGTAACGCGGTGGAACTCCTCCTCCGTCACGTCCAGGAACTTGCCATAGACGCTGACGCCGGCGTTGTTGACCCACACGTCTATGGGGCCAAGCTCGGCCTCGATATGGTCGGCGGCTGCCTTGAGCTGCCCGCTGTCGGCCACGTCGGCAATGGCGACGGAGGCGGTGCCGCCTGCGGTGACGACGGCCTTGCGGGTGGCATCCAGGTTCTGCTCGGACCGGGCGATCAGGCCGACGCGCCAGCCCTTGGCGCCGAAATGCTCGGCGGCAGCCCGGCCGATGCCGGAGGATGCGCCCGTGATGGCGACGACGCGTGCGTCGGACATGATGGATGGCCTCGTGTTGTCGTTGGATGGGCGGGGAACGCCGGGTGCGGAGCATGTTTCCCGACGTGCCATCACGAAGTCCGGCGCTGTCCGGTTGGTTCCGTCCCGCGCAGGCCCCAGCTAGGCTGCATTGCAACGGAGCTTCATCATGCCATCAGCACTCATACTCGGCGCGTCGCGCGGCCTGGGCCTCGGCCTGGCACGGGAGTTTGTCGGGCGCGGCTGGACCGTGATGGGGACAGTCCGCAAGGACGCGGATCGGGCGGCGCTGGAGGCTGCGGGCGCGCAGGCGCTGCTGTGCGACATCACGGACCCGGCTGCGGTCGCGGCGCTGCATGGGCAGGTGGCGGACGGGCTGGACCTGCTGTTCATCAACGCGGGCGTCAGCGGCCCCGGGCACCAGGATGCCGGGCAGGCGACGGCGGCGGAGGCCGGGGCGCTGTTCCTGACCAATGCCATCGCGCCGATCCAGGCGGCGCGGGCCTTGATGGACCGGCTGGCGCCGGACGGGGTGCTGGCGTTCATGACATCGCGGATGGGCAGCGTGGAAGGCAACACGCGCGGCGACATGGAGCTGTATCGTGCCAGCAAGGCGGCGCTGAACAGCATGACGCGCAGCCTGGTGGCCAAGCTGGACCAGCCGCGCACGGTGCTGTCCCTGCATCCCGGCTGGGTGCAGACGGACATGGGCGGCCAGGGCGCCGACTTGGACATACCGACCAGCGTGCGCGGGCTGGCGGATGTCGTCATTGCTGCGCGGGGCAAGCCGGGGTCGCGGTTTCTAGACTACAGTGGGGCCGAGCTGCCCTGGTAGCCGCAGTGGCAGCGGCGCTGGACGCCGCCGGCCCGGTGCTGCGGACGGCGGGGATGCTGGATCTGCAGGTCAACGGCTATGCCGGGGTGGACTTCAACGATGCAGGGATCACCGCCGATGCGGTGGACCACGCCCTTAACGCCATGCTGGGCGCGGGCGTGACGGCCTGCCTGCCCACGGTCATCACCGCCCCGGTGGCAGTGCTGGAAGCTCGGCTGCGCGCGCTGGATGACGCGGTGGCGCGCAGCCGGCTGGGGCCGCTGATGGTGCCGGGCTACCATGTCGAGGGGCCATTCCTGAACCCGGCCCCAGGCTTCCGCGGTTGCCATCCGCCCGCGGCGATGCTGCCGCCCGACCCGGCGCTGGTGGAACGCTGGGGTGCCGGGCTGCAACGCCCGATCCTGATGATGACCCTGGCAGCAGAACTGGAGGGGGCGGAGTCGCTGATCCGTTGGCTGGCTGCGCGGGGCAAGGTGGCAGCCATTGGCCACTCGGACGCGGGCGCCCTGGTGGTGGCGCGGGCGGTGGCTGCCGGGGCACGGATGAGCACGCACCTGGGAAACGGGCTGCCGGGAATGCTGCCCAAGCTGGACAACCCGCTGATGGCACAACTGGGGGAGGACCGGCTTGCGGCAGGCTTCATCGCGGACGGCATCCACCTGCCGGTGCCGGCGCTGCGGGCGATGATCAGGGCCAAGGGACCGGGGCGGGCGATCCTGGTGACGGACGCGGTGGCTGCGGCCGGGGCGCCGCCGGGGCGCTACGGATTCGCGGGAATGGAGATCGAGGGTGGTGTGGATGGCAGCGCGCGGGTGCCCGGCGCGGGAACGCTGGCGGGATCGGCGCTAACCTTGGACCGCGCGGTGCGGAACTTGGTAAGCTGGGGGATGACAGACCTGGCGGGGGCGGTTGCGATGGCGTCGGATGCACCGCTGGCCCTCATAGCGCCGGCTCTGGCGGCCCATGAGATTTCGCTGCTGGTTGGGACTGTTGATTGGAACCAAGGGTGCCCGGTGAACACGAACCTTCCGTGCATCGCGCCCGCCTAAGCGAACGCACGGACAGGGGTGCCATATCCGTCCTGTCGGTCATTGCTCGGCCTACGGTTTCTCCCCGCCTGGTTCCTGCGCCCACTCGAAGTCCTTGACCTCCGCGGTGTCCAGCCTGCGGCGCAGCTCCTGGTCGGCGGCGATGAAGCGCGCAACCGGTAGCCGCGCCACCCCGAAGATGAAGTTGACTGTGAAGTGCTCGCGCAGCAGGTAGCCGCCCTCGCACACGCCGCCCTGCTCGATGGTGCAGCGTGGGGGGCGGACGTCGCAGTCCAAGCCAAGCCTGGTGCCGTCCGCCTCCGCATATGCCGTGGCCTCGTAGCCTGCGCCTGGTCGCACGGGCGCGGCGTCCGGCAGCCGGCAAAGCCCGGCGCGCCGCTGTCATCCGAAGGCCAGCCGCCAGGACGGCAGAACCGTTCAAAAATGTGATTCCTGCGGAACGGCCTGTCGCCGTTGTGGACGAGGACGCTGATCCCGTCCGCACCCGCCGAGGCGGGACCAATCGGGTCGCCCGGCATGGCCGAGACGCGGTTCAGCCGATAGCTGAACATCTGGATGGGGTGGTCCGGGCAGCCCACCGGCTCCTCGGGATGGCGCACATGCGGCATGGCGCGCCGGTCGGCCGCATTCATGCCCATCATGTAGCCCAGGTTGTCTAGGGGCTGGCGCAGCACGCGCCGGCCAACGGCGAAGTACACCATGCCGCCTGCGTCGCGCGAGCAGGCGGCAGGGTCGTAGTGGATGCGCCCGCTGTAGGCGTAATCCCCGTTCGGCGACACGGACCCGGTGGGCGGCGGGATGGTCTGGGCAAAAGTGGGTGCGGCGGTGCAGAGGGCTGCAAGGGCAACGATGGCCCGGAGCGCGAGCCGGTCAGCGCGTCGTTCGCCCAAGATGCTGCGCACCTGTTGTCCCGTGGTGGTGCAAGCTTGGCCAGAACAAAGGTCAAGGATGCTCATATGTCTCGACACCGCACCACCCCGCCACCAGCAGCGCCAGCACCCGCGTCACGTCGTGGACCGAGTCCAGGCCGACGCTCTCGTCTATGCCGTGGATGTTGTCGCAGTCCGGGCCGTAGCAGGTGGCCTGGGTGCCGCCGGTCAGGACGTAGTGCCGGGCGTCGGTCAGGCCAGTGGCGTTCAGGTGGCGCAGTTCCCCGCCGGTCACGTCCTGGTGCAGGGCGGACACGGCGTAGGAGATCGGCTGGTCTGGCGGGAAGGTGCAGCCATCGGCCAGGAAGCCGCCGAACTCGACGGCCAGCTTGGCGCCGCGCAGGCGGGGATCGTCGGCTAAGCCAATCACCATCGCCTCGATCTCATCGCGGACAGCGTGGCAGGAGTGGCCCGGCATGACGCCGACGCGGATGCCCAGGCGGGCGCGGGTGGCGACGCTGCTGTTCCACTCGCCGCCGTGCAAGGTGCCCATGTTGACGTTGATGGGATGGTTCTCGGCGGCGAACGCCGGGTGGCGGCGCTCGCCGCGGTTCATCTCGTTCTCATAGGCGCGCAGGCGCTCCATGACGACATAAGCCGCCTCGATGGCGTTGACGCCGGCGTGCATGTCGCGGACGTGGGCGGGGCGGCCCGTCACCACGATCCAGGCCCAGACGACGCCGACCTCGGCAACATACAGCGCGGGGTAGCCGGGGCCGGGTTCGGGGATCAGGCAAGCATCGGGGCGCGGCAGGGCGTGCATGACGGCCAGGGCACCGTTGCCGGTGCATTCCTCCTCGATCACGGCGGCCAGTTGCAGGTCGGCGGCAGGCTGCAGCCCGGCGCGGCGCAAGGCGGCCAGGGCGGTGACCATTGCAGCCAGGCCAGCCTTCATGTCGGCGGCGCCGCGGCCGTACATGCGGCCATCCCGGACATCCGGCTCGAAAGGTGGGGTGGTCCACAGGTCGGCGGCGCCCTCCGGCACCACGTCCACGTGGCCTTGCAGCATCAGGCTGCGGCCCCGGGCAGCGCGGGGGCGGTGCAGGGCGGCCACATTGTCCCGTCCGGCATACGGGATCAGCGGCGGGGACCAGCCCGGCACGGACGAGAGCGCGTCGGCATCCACCGGCACGCGGAAGGGCTGCAGGCCTAGCCCGGCGAAGGCTTGCTCCATCTCCTGCAACGCGCCTGCTTCCTCCCCAAGCAGGCTGCGGTGGCGGACCAGGCGGGCCAGCAGCGCCGTGCCGTCGTCACGCAGGCTGTCCGCCGCTTGCAGGATGGCGCGGCGGGCGCCGGGGTCGAGGGGGATCAGGTCTGGCATGGTGCCCTCGGCGATTGGTCTAGGTTGTGTTTAGGGGTGTGCGGTAGGGTGCGGCAATGGCGACCGCCCTTCCCTACCCTCTCGGACGCATACGGCTGCTGCCCACGGGGCTGGTGAACCGCATTGCCGCGGGCGAGGTGATCGAGCGTCCGGCAGCAGCGGTGAAGGAGCTGGTCGAGAATGCACTGGACGCCGGGGCGCGGCGGATCGCGGTCACGCTGCAGGGCGGCGGGACCGAGCGGATCGAGGTCAGCGACGATGGCTGCGGCATGGACGACGCCGACCTGGCGCTGGCGGTGCAGCGGCATTGCACGAGCAAGCTGTCCGACGAGACGCTGGTGCGAATCACGACGCTGGGCTTCCGAGGGGAGGCCTTGCCGTCCATTGGCGCGGCGGCCCGGCTGCATATCACCTCCCGCCCGCACGGGGCGGCGCACGCGCACCTGATCCGGGTGGAGGGCGGGGTCGTGCAGGACCCGCAGCCGGCGCCGGGAGCGGCGGGTACGCGGGTGGTGGTGTCCGACTTGTTCTTCGCGACGCCGGCCCGGCGGAAGTTCCTGAAGAACCCGCGTACCGAGGGGGAGCACGCCGAACACGCCGTCCGCCGCCTGGCGATGGCCGCGCCGGGCGTGGCGATGCGGTGCGAGGTGGATGGGCGCGTCGCCTTCGACCTGCCGGCGCAGGACCAGGCGGCCCGGGTGGCGGCGCTGCTGGGACCAGAGGCGGCGGCGGCGCTGCTGCCGGTGTCGGAGGAGCGCGGCGGGATGCAGATTACCGGGTATGCGTGCCTGCCGACCGTCACCCGCGCAACAGCAGCGGCGCAGGGTCTGGTGGTGAACGGGCGGCCCGTGGCGGACCCGGTGCTACGTACGGCGCTGCGCGTGGCCTACCGCGACGTGATCGCCGCCGGGCGGCATCCGGTGGCGGCGCTGTACCTGGACCTTCCTGCGGACGAGCTGGACGTGAACGTGCATCCCGCCAAGCTGGAGCTGCGCTTCCGCGACCCGGCGGGGGTGCGCGGGCTGGTGATCGGTGCGCTGTCGCGCGTGCTGGCGGGCGGGGCGGCGGGACAGGATGCGGGCCGCCCGCCGTTGCGGCTGGTATCCGGCGGGATGCAGAGCCGGGGCGGCGCCCGGTATCAGGGTTTTGCGGAGGCGCAGTTGCCGCTCGCCGCCGTGCCGTCGGCCCGCGTGCTGCCGGATCCCCTACCCTTGCCCGCGCACCCGCTGGGCGCCGCGGTGGCGCAGGTGCTGGACACCTACATCCTGGCGGTGGCCGGCGATGGCGGGCTGGTGCTGGTGGACCAGCACGCCGCGCATGAGCGCCTGGTGCATGAGGCGCTGCGGACCCAGCACGAGGCCGGCGGGGTGCGCACCCAGCCGCTGCTGCTGCCCGCCGTCGTGGATCTGCCCCCCGCCGATGCCGCCTGCCTGCTGGATCATGCGGACGCCCTGCGCGGCCTGGGGCTGGATTTCGAGGGCTTCGGCCCCGGCGCTGTCTTGGTCCGTGCCCTGCCTGCCGCCTTGGGGGCGCCCGACCCGGCGCCGCTTCTGCGGGATCTGGTGGACGAGCTGGCAGAGGCCGGGGAGGCCGTGGCGCTGTCCGCCCGCGTGGATGCGGTGCTGGCCCGGCTGGCGTGTCACGGCAGCATACGCGCCGGCCGCCGGATGCTGCAGCCGGAGATGGATGCGCTGCTGCGCCAGATGGAGGCGACGCCACGGGCGGCGACGTGCAGCCACGGGCGCCCGACGGTCCTGAAGCTGTCCCGGGCGGACCTGGAGCGCATGTTCGGGCGGCGGTGACGGCGTGGCGACCTGATGGAGCAAGGGCGATGAAGTTGGCGTGCCGCTTCAATCCTGCGGTGACCCTGGCCATCGCGGCTTGGGCTGGCCCGGCGGCAGCGGCGGACCTGCCGCCGCGGTTCCGGGACTTCCCCGCTGCTGCCCTGCACATCACGCAGCCGGCGCCGGTCCGGTTGGATGACGCCCACAGCCGCACGTTCGCGACCCGGCTGCGGGAGGGCGCGTCGCGTCCGGCCAACTTCGCCGGCGCCTACGTGCTGACGGCGTGGGGCTGCGGGGCGTCCTGCGTGACGGTGGCGGCGATCCACCGCGGCACGGGAGCGGTGGCGTGGCTGCCCTTCACGGTGTGCTGCTGGCGCAATAACCTGCTGGAGCCGCTGGAGTATCGTCTGGACAGCCGGCTGGTGGTGGTGAACGGGATGCGGAATGAGGCTGGCAGCAACGGGACCTCGTACTACAAGCTGGACGGCGGGCGGTTCGTGCTGGTGCGGGACGCCAGGCCGTAGCGTTACAGGCGCCAGGCCAGCATGCGGGCGGCGCCGTGGGTGCGGTCGTCCAGGAGGTCCGTAGCCGGGGCGGGGTCGTCGCGTCCGACCTCGGCGATGATCAGGGCGCCCGGGGCGGCCCAGCCGGCGGCGGTCAGGGCGGCAATGGCTTGCGGGACGAGGTTGGCGCCATAAGGCGGGTCCAGGAACACAAGCCCGCATGGCGCCCCTGGCGGGGGATGCAGGACATCGGCGGACAGGATGGTGCAGCGGGCTTCGGCGCGGCAGGCGGCGATGTTGGCGCGCAGGGTGGCCAGGGCGGTGCGGCCGTTTTCGATGAAGGTGGCGTGGGCGCCGCCGCGGGACAGGGTCTCCAGGCCGAAGGCGCCGGTGCCGGCGAAGGCGTCCAGGACGCGGGCATCCTCCAGGACGGCGCGGCCGGCCCAGGGGGCGTGCATCAGGCGGTCGAACAGGGCTTGGCGGACGCGGCCGGCGGTGGGGCGGGTCGCGTCGCCGGGCGGGGCAAGCAGGGAACGGCCGCGCCAGGCGCCGGCGATGATGCGCACGGGGTCAGCGGTGCGAGGAGGCGCTTCCTCCCCCCGAGAGCGGCAAAAGGGGGGCGTCGCCGCTCACGCTGCGTGCCCCAGATACGCATCCTGTACCCGCGCCGAGGCACGTATGTGCGCCGGCGGCCCTTCGTCCAGCACCCGCCCGTCCACCATCACCGTCAGCGTGTCGGCCACCGCGAACACCACGTCCATGTCGTGCTCGATCAGCAGCACCGCATGGTCCACGGCCAGGGTGCGCAGCAGCAGCACGATGCGCTCGGCCTCCTCCGGACCCATGCCGGCCAGCGGCTCGTCCAGCAGCAGCACCTGCGGGTCGGTCGCCAGCACCATCGCGATCTCCAACTGCCGCAGGCCGCCGTGGCTCAGCGACCCCGCCAGCCGCCCGGCATGGGCGTGCAGCCCCACCCGCTCCAGCGCCCGTGCCGCTGCCTGGATCGGCACGGCCTCCCGCGACGCGCGGCGCAGCAGCCGGCCTGGCGGCGTGACGCGCACTTGCGCCGCGAGCCGCACGTTCTCCGCCACGGTCATCTCCCGCAGCACGTTGGTGCGCTGGAAGCTGCGGCCCACGCCGGCCCGCGCGAAGCGCCAGTTCGGCCAGCCTGCCGCGTCCACGCCGCCGATGCGGATGCGCCCCTCGCTGGGCGGCAGCTCCCCGGACAGCAGATTTGTCAGAGTGCTCTTGCCCGCCCCGTTCGGCCCGATCACGGCGTGAAGGCAGCCGCGCCGCAGCGCCAGAGACACCCCATCCACGGCGGCCAGCCCGCCGAACCGGCGCACGAGGCCCTCGGCTTCCAGCAAGGGCGCGGTCACGCCGAATCCTCGGCAACGACGGGCGCGGGTGCCGGGCGGCGGAGGCGCAGGCCAAGGCCGCTCAGCCCTCCCGGCAAGGCCAGCACGACGCCCAGGATCACCAGCCCCTCGACCAGGTGCTGACGCTCCGTGACCAGCCCGGCCACCTCACCCAGCACGGCGAAGGCCAGCGCGCCCAGCACCGGCCCGTGCAGCCAGCCCGCGCCGCCCAGCACAATGGCCAGCAGCGCCAACGCCGAGCGGTGCCAGCCCAGCAGCTCCGGGTTCACGAAGGGCAGCGTCATCGCCAGCCCATGCCCGGCCACGCCCGCCAGCGCACCTCCCAGCACGAAGGCCGCCAGCTTGTAGCGGACGGCCGGCAGGCCCAGCGCGGTCATCCGGTGCTCGTTGGCGCGTATGCCCAGCAGCGCCCGCCCGAACAGGGTGCGGAACAAGGCGGCCAGCCCGGCATAGGCCAACACCAGGACGCCCAGATTGATCCATAGCAGCACCGCAGGCCGCTGCCGCCGGGAGGGGTCCCACACCCAGCCGAAGGCGCCCAGTGCGGGCCGGGTGATATAGACCCCGTCGGCCCCGCCCCCCAACGGCGTGTCGTGGAACACGAAGTACAGCATCTGCCCAAAGGCGAGCGTCACCATCAGGAAGAAGAACCCGCGCGTCCGCAGCGCCAGCCCCCCTACCGCCAGCGACGTCAGCGCCCCGGCCAGCGCGGCGGCGGGCAGGCTCAACAGGATGCTGGGCGCCGCCCCGCCCGCGGGCGCCAGGAACCACACGGCATAGGCGCCCAGCCCGAAAAACGCCGCGTGCCCCAGGCTGACCATCCCGGCTCCGCCCACCAGCAGCTGCAGGGACAGCGCGAACAGCGCCGCCACCAGCGCCGCCGACGCGAATTCGACATGATATTGCGACGCGAACAGCGGCAGCGCAGCGATGGCCGCAGCCCCCGCCAGCAGCAGCAGCGTCCCGGTCCGGCCCGCAACCTGCATCTACGCTCGCGCCCCGCCGAACAGCCCCGCCGGACGCACCAGCAGCACCGCCGCCATCAGCACATAGACCGCCGCCCCTGCCCCGACCGGCACGAACACCTTTGCCAGCGTGTCCACCAGCCCCACCAGCAGCGCCGCCCAGAATGCGCCGGCAACCGACCCCAGCCCACCCACGACGACCACGACGAAGGATACAATCAGGAAGCCGTCGCCCATGCCGGGATAGACGGAATACAGCGGCGCGGCCAAGGCGCCGGCCAGCATCGCCAGCGCCGTGCCCGCGCCGAACACCAGCATGTGGACGCGCCGCGCGTCCATGCCGAGCAGGTCCACCATCTCCGGCTTCTCGGCAGACGCGCGTATGGCGGCGCCGGCCTTCGTGCGCTCGATAGTCCAGAACATCAGCCCGGCCACTCCCAAGCACGCCGCCAGCACCGCCAGCCGGTAGGCGCTGTAGGAGAAGCCGGCGGAGACCGGCACCGGCACGTCCAGCCACGCCGGCACCGCGACGCCGTGGAAGCCGTTGCCGGCCACGATGGATCGTCCCTCCTCGAACAGCAGGATCAGCGCGAAGGTCAGCAGCACCTGGTCCAGGTGCTCCCGGTGGTAGAAGCGGCGGAACAGCACCCGCTCCAGCCCCACCCCGAGCGCCGCGCCACCCAGGATGGCAAGCGGCAAGGACAGCCACAGCCCGGCCCCGGCCTGGGCCACCAGGAACGTGACGTAGGCGCCCACCATGAACAGGCTGCCGTGCGCCAGGTTGATGACGCCCAGGACGCCGAACACCAGCGTCAGCCCGCTGCTGATGAGGAACAGCAGCAGGCCGTATTGCAGGCCGTTCAAGACCTGCACGAGCAAGCCGCCGGTCATCCTCCCCCTCTCCCTCCGGGAGAGGGCCGGGGTGAGGGAAGCCGCAAGGGCCGAGTATGGTCATGGGGGTGCCCGGGCCGGACAGGTCCGTTCGTGCGGTCTCCCTCAGCCCGGCCGTAAACCGCTCCGCGGTTTGACCCCGGAGGGAGAGGGAGGAGAAGCACTTCTTCCACTTACGCAGCCCTGGAAGCGGTCACGCCAGCTTGCACCCGGTTCCCGGGTCGGCCAGCGCCTCGGCGGCCACGCCGATCACACGGTTCTCCCCGCCGCGAGCCTCGCGCAGGTAGATATTCTGCACGGGGTTGTGCGACGCCGACAGCGTGAAGATGCCGCGCGGGCTGTCTATCCGCGCCCCGCGCATCGCCGCGAACAGCGCCTTGTCCTGGTCCACGTCGCCCTTCACGGCGTCCACGCCCGCCGCCAGCAGCTGCGCGGCGTCGTAGCCCTGGACGGCATACACGTCTGCCTCCCGCCCGGCCTTTTCCTTGAACACTTTGCGGAACGCGGCGTTCTTGGGATTGTCCAGCCCGTCCCCGTAATGCAGCGCCGTCCGCACGCCCTCCGCCGCGGCGCCTTGGGCCGCCAGCGTGCCCTCCGTCAGGAAGCCCGACCCGCACAGCGGCAGCTTGTCCCGCAGCCCCGCCGCGGCGTAGTCCCGCACGAACTGCACCGCGCCGCCCCCTGCGAAGAACGACCCCACCGCCTGCACACCTAGCCCGGGCAACTGCGCCAAGATCGGTTGGAAGTTCGTTTCCGGGAACGGCAGCGTCAGGATTTGCACCAGCTCCGCGCCGCCCGCCTTCAGGCCGTCGCGGAAGCCCTCCGCCGACTCCTTGCCGGCGGCGTAGTCCCACGTCACCCACACAGCCTTCTTCACCCCCGTCGCCGCCAGCGCCTTGCCCATGCCGTAGGCCGGCTGCCAGTTGCTGAACGAGGTGCGGAACACGCTCTCCGAACACAGTTCCCGCGAGGCCGCCACGTTGCCGGCGTTGGGGATGATCAGCGGCACGCCCTTCTCCCGCGCCGCCTGCACCAGCGCCATCACGACACCCGAGTGGACGGTGCCGACCAGCACGTCCGCCTTGTCCCGGTTCAGCAGGCGGTTGACGTTGCCGGGCGCCGCCGCCGGGTCGGAGGCGTCGTCGAGCTTCACGACCGTCACCGCCCGCCCGCCCAGCTTGCCCCCGCGCTCGGCCAGGTGCATCTCGAACGCCGTGGTGATGTTCTCGCCCAGTTGGGCGAAGGTGCCGGAGTAGGGCAGCATCAGGCCCACCCGCAGCGGCGCCGCCTGCGCCAGCGCCGGACGCGCCAGCGCCGCTGCCGCCACCCCGACCAGCGCCCGCCGCGTCAGCCGGATGCCGCCCTGCCCGCTGCCGTCCTGCCCAGTGCCGTCCTGCATCGAATGTCTCCCCTTGATGTCCCGCACCATGGCGGCGGGCTGAATTATGCCGAAGTGTGATCGAAACCGGACGGTCCTGCCAGGGGGCAACCTGTGCCGCCCCTCAGCACACCTTTGGATGTTTGCGCAGGATCTGGAGGTTTGCGCAGGATCGAGGCTCCTTAGCAGGAGCGCGCATGGACGACCGCCACCCCGTCCGCATGAAGCCGGCACCAACCTGGCATCAGGTCCAGCAGCTCCGCCGCCGGGCTGCCCGGCGGCAGCAGCGTCCACTGGATGCCATAGGCGGCCAGCAGCCGCTCCAGCACCGCATGGTTCGGCGCGGTGGCGGCGGCGTAGTCCCGCAGGAACGCCGGGCCGTACAGGTCCGCCCGCCCGTCGATGAACGGACGTATGCCGACCGAGATCAGGTAGCCGCCGAAGCCGTAGTCGTTGAACACCGGCTGCGCCGCCAGCGGCGGCGGGACATGCGCCAGCGCCGCCGACGGCACCGCGGAGTTGCCGCCGGGTGCAGCGGGCATCGTCAGCCGCAGCACCAGCATCCCGGCTGCGGCGGCGGCCCCACCCAGCGCCCATCCCGCCCTGGCCCGCCCCGGACGTGGCAGCGGCAGGGCGGCGCCGATCGGCCCGGCCAGCAGAAGCGGCGCGATCATTCCAGCCAACGCCTGATGCCGCGTGTGCGACAGCGCCAAGTGCAGCAGCCCCAGCAGCATCAGAATGCGGACCGGCGGCAGCCGCGCGCCCCGGGTCAGCGCCACGTACAGCCCCGCCGCCAGCACAAGCTCCAGCGGCTGCAGCGTGCCGAAGTCGGTGGGCCGCCATTCCGTGATGAACGACAGCTCGGCGATCCCCACGAGCTGGAACGGGAACAGCAGCCCCGCAGGACCGTGCGGCGTCAGCGCCGCCGCGACCACGGCGCCCAATAGGAAGGCGCCCCAGCGCAGCAACGTCCCGCGCCACGCCGGCAAGGCGTCTGCCGGAGCGTCCACCAGCGCCTCAAGCCCCAGCGGCAGCACCAGCAGCAGCCCCAGCATGTAGCCGCCATGCAGGTTGGCCCAGATGCACATGACCGGCAACAGCCAAGGGGACGGCGCCCGCTGCTCCGCCCGTGCGATGAACAGCCCGGCCACCCAGGCCTCCAGGAACGGCAGCGCCAGCGCGTGCGGACGCGCCAGGATGACCGGCGACACGCAGCACGCGGCCATCAGGGACAGCAGCAGCACCGCGCCCCCCGGCAGCCACCGCCCAAGGTGCCGCGCCAACTGAAGGAACGCGGCCCCGACTGCCGCCGCCGTCAACGCCGCAACGCCGCTCCATCCCGCTGCGCGGTGCGCCAGCGCGAACAGCACCTCCGCCAGCCACTCATGCGCCACCCAGGGCGCGCCGGCCCGTGTGTAGGAGAACGGGTCCACGTGCGGCACCGCGCCATGCCCGACGATCCAGTTCCCGGCGGCCACGTGCCAGAACGTGTCGGGATCGCCCAGCACGGCCGGCATGAACAGCGTGAGCGCAAACATGGCCAGGCCCGCCGCCGCCGGCACGGCCCACCCGCCGCCCGCCCGCACCGGACCTGCCGGCGGCGGCATGGCCCGCAACGCAGCGGCAGGCAACGCATCGGCCCGTTTCGCGACACGGGAGGCGGACGGCTGCACGCCCACCCGACGCGGCTACTGCGCGACCGACCGCCCGACCACCAGCGGCAGGAAGAACTGGCTGACCAGCCCAAACAGCTTGTAGATCTGGTCCGTCCGGGCCGAGGCCACGAGCAGCACGTCCTGGTCCCGCATCTGCACCTTGGTCGTCAGGAAGTAGTTGGTGGGGTTCAGCAGGTCCACGCGATACATCACCGGCGTGCCCGTCGGCTGCACCTCCAGGCCCAGCCGCCGCGCGACCTCCGGCCCCTCGTAGCGGACCAGGAACACCGCGTTGGCGTCGGCGCGGTCGTTCAGCGGACCGCCGGTGCGGGCGATCCCCTCCGCCAGCGTCACCGTCGCGGTGTTCAGCGGAATCTGCTCGACTTTCTGGCTCGCGCCGAACGAGGTGAAGGTGCGTGGCTTGTAGATCAGCTGCACCCGGTCCCCGGGCATCAAGGTGATGTCCTGGCGCGGCTGCTGCGTCAGCGTCTGCAGCAGGATGCGCGAGGTCGTATTGCGCCGTGTCACCTGGACGTAGGTGTCGTAATCCGGCTTCTTCGGCCCGCCGGCCAGGGCAATCACATCCAGCAGCCGCTCGTGCCCCAAGGTGATCGGGATGCGCCCCGGGCGCTCCACGTCACCGGACACGAACACCGTGCTGCTCAGGTTGGTGGCGATGGTCACGACCACCTGCGGGTCGGTGCTCTTGCTCTTCAGCCCGGCTTCGATCACCCGGCCCAGCTCGGACGACGTGCGGCCGGCGGCATGGACGCGGCCGACATACGGAAAGTTGATGTTGCCCGAGGCGTCCACTTGCAAGCCGGGAATCGTGTGCCGCGCCGCGCCGGGCGTGACCGGGTTGGCCGTGGCGCTGCCGGGATCTCCGCTCGGCTCCGCACCTGCGGCGGCCCCGAACAGGCTGGTGCCGACCTCGAACACCGAGATGCTCAGGGTGTCGCCGACACCGATGGAGTCGGCCCGGCGCGGGCGGCCAAGGGCGTCCAACGCGCGCAAGCTGTCGGTCGGGGCCAGGTTGATCGCCGCAACGATCTCCGGCTGCAGGTTCACGATGTGAAAGCCGATGCTGTTGGCCGCTGTCCGCTCGGCCTCGAACACCTGCCGTTCCTGCGGCGTGCTGGTGGGCAGCGCGCTGCACGCCTGCGCGACGGCGCAAATCAGCAGCGCGGCGGCCTGGCGGCGGCCCGTGCGGACCGCAGGAAGCGCGGTCACGGGCAGCGTGTCCCGCGCAAGCGCCCGACTCGGGCCGGGAAGGGCATGGCCCGGCCCGGCAGGGCGCACATGGGCCAGGAGGCGGGGGCCGGGCGGCGTGCGCCGGCAATCGCGGAGATGTGTCACGCCCCGCTTCTAACCCGCCTGCCCCGGCGCGAACAGGCGGCACGCAGGGCGCGGCGCATACGGCGGACGGGCGTGTGCATCCTGCAACGCACGCCCGTCCCGCCCGCAGCTCCGCCCTAGGCTCCGGTTGATTTCGCTGCACCGCAACCTCTATAGATCAAGGCATGGACGGATTGAACGCGAACGTCTCCCACGCCGAGCCGCAGATACAGCGGTTCACCTCCCGCCGCCTGCCCCCGCCGCGCCCAAGCTTGTGGAAGCGGCTGCGGAGCAAGTGGCCGCTGCTGCTGTTCGTCGTGATCCCCACCATCCTCGCCGCCTGCTACGAGTTCGGCATCGCCGCAGACCAGTATGTGTCCGAGGCCAAGTTCGTCGTGCGCGGCGCATCCGGCCCTGCCCCCGGGATGCTGAGCAGCTTGCTGCAAGGCGTGGGCATGAGCCGTGCGCAGGACGATACCTTTGCCGTCCAGGACTACATCCTCTCCCGCGACGGGATGGAGGAGGCGAACCGCGCCGTGGATCTGCGCGCCCTGTTCAACCGGCCCGAGGCGGACCCGCTCTCCGCCTTCCCCCCGTTGTCCGCCTTCCCGTTGCCTTTCTTCGGCGACACCAACGAGCATTTGTTCAAGCACTATCTCAAGCGCGTGGACATCTCCTATGACAGCACCACCGGCGTTACGACCCTGGTCGTCAAGGGCTTCCGCGCCACGGACGCCGCCGGCATCGCCCGCACGCTGCTGCAAGGAGGCGAGCGCCTGGTCAACCGCATGAACGACCGGCAGCGCGAGAACACCATGCGCGAAGCCCGGCGCGAAGTTGCCGAGGCCGAGGCCCGGGTGCAGCGCGTTGCCGCCGACCTGGCCGCCTACCGCAACCGCGAGGCGATCATTGATCCCAACAAGCAGTCCGTCGCGCTGCTTGCGGCGGTGCAGGACATGACCAACCGCCTGACCGCGGCCAAGACGCGGCTAAGCGCGCTGACCCGCTCATCTCCGCAAAGCCCGCTGATCGAGGTCGAGAAGAACAACGTCAACGCCATGCAGGGCGAAATAGACAAGCTGCGTGCGCGCATCACTGGCGACGGCAAGACGATGGTGCCGCAGATTACCGAGTTCGATGCCCTGACCCTGCAGGCCAACTTCGCCGAGCGGCAGCTGTCCTCCGCTGTTACCTTCCTGGACACGGCGCGGCTGAACGCCCAGCGGCAGCAGCTGTACCTCGACGAGATCGTGAAGCCGAACGAAGCCGACTACCCGCTCTATCCCAAGCGCTACGCCGATGTGGCCATCGTGTTCGCCACCCTGTTCGGCCTGTATGTCATCGGCCAGTTGCTGGCGGCCGGCGCGCGCGAACACCGGACGATGTAGCCCCGCCGCCGGCGCCTGCCCCGGTGCCGGCCGGCCCTGCCCTGCTGCCGCATGATCCACTGCATAGACATCGTCAAGGAATACCACGTCGCCGGCCGCGGCGTCCGGCGCGTGCTGGACCGCGTGAACCTGGACGTGGCGCCGGGCCAGAAAATGGCGGTGCTGGGCCGCAACGGCGCCGGCAAGTCCACCCTCATCAAGATCATAGGGGGGGTCGAGTTGGCGACGGCGGGGCGGATCGAGCGCAGCATGTCCGTCTCGTGGCCGCTTGCCTTCGGCGGCGCGTTCCAGGGCAGCCTGACCGGGCTGGACAACCTGAAGTTCATCGCCCGCATCTACGGCCTGGACTACCAGGACACCCGCGACTTCGTGGACGACTTCTCCGAACTGGGCCGCCAGTTGACCGAGCCTGTGAAGACCTATTCCTCCGGAATGCGCGCCCGGCTGGCGTTTGCGCTGACCATCGCCATCGAGTTCGATTGCTACCTGATTGACGAGGTCATCATGGTCGGCGACCAGCGCTTCTTCCGCCGCTGCCAAGATGAGCTGTTCGAGAAGCGCGCCGACCGCGCCCTGATCATCGTGTCACATGACATGAGCTTCATACGCGACGTGTGCGACACCGCCGCCATTATCCACAACACCCAGTTGGAGATGTGCGCCAGCGTCGGCGAGGCCGTGGACATCTACAACAGCCTGTAGGGGCTGATGCCGACGGCCGGGTTTGCCGACCCGTCACTGAGAAGCGCGCTTGCGCCGCAGCAATCCAGAGGCCGACAGGCTTGTCCCCGCCGTCCCTGGAGTGCCGCGGGACTGCTGCGTTCCTCGCAATGATGAGTCAAAGTCAGAGGCGGTTGGCACGGGTCTGTCAGGTGCGGCTCATCGGCAGCACGGGCACGCCTGCCGGCGCTGCCAGCACCGCATCGTACAGGCGGCGCAGACGCGCCTCGTATTCCGGCATCGCAAACCGCTCGGCCTGCCGCAGCCCGGCTGCCGACAGCCGCGCCCGCAGGGCCGGGTCGCCGTCCAGCGCGCGCAGCGCCGCGGCGATGGCGATGGTGTCGTAGGGACTCACCAGCAGCGCCGCATCGCCTGCGACCTCCGGCAGGCTGCTTTCCGTGCTGGTCAGGACCGGCGCGCCCAACTGCATGGCTTCCAGCACCGGCAGGCCGAAGCCCTCGTACAGCGACGGGAACACGACCGCGCGCGCCCCGCGGACCAGCCCGGCCAGCCAGGCGCGGGGCACGTAGTCGAACTGCCGCACCCGCCCGCGTGCCCCGGCGGCGCCGTCCTGCAACAAGCGCAGCTCGCCCTCCGACTTCCAGGCCCGGCCGCCCACCAGGGCGAGCGGGGTCGTGATGCCCGATCCCAGGTAGGCCTCCAGCAGGCGGCCCAGGTTCTTCTTCGGCTCCAGCGCCCCGAAGAACAGGAAGTAGCCGTCCCGCCGCAGCCCGAACAGCCCGTCCAGCCAGGCGTCCAGCTTGGACTCCTGCACCGGCAGTGCCGGAGGCGTGGCGGACTGGTAGGTGTTGGTCACGCGGTCCCCGGGCGCCCCGAGCAGGTCCATGATGTCCCGCCGCGATGCCTCGGATACCGTGCAGACGTGGTCGCCCTGCCGCAGGCACTCCCGCAGCAGGTGCATGTAGGCGCCCTTGTTGTCCAGCGTGGTGTGTGGCAGCCGCAGCGGCACCAGGTCGTGCAGGGTGTAGATGTTCCGCGCGCCCTCCAGCAGCACCGGCACTGGATAGGTCCAGTGCATGATGGCGGGCGGGTCCGGGATGCGGACGCGCATGAACCGGCCCCAGCGGGCGAAGTGCCGCGCGGACCGGCCCCACAGGTCCATCACGTTCAGGATGCGGTCGAAAGCCGGCATCCGGCTGCGGAACCCTTCTGCCAGAACCTGCCCGGTGATTGGAACCGGGAGGGCGTGACTGGGCTGCAAGTCGCCGACCGCCTCCCGCGCCCACTGCCGGGACAGCAGGCGTGGACGGGGCCGCGGGCGCTCCTGGTCCAGGCTGTCGAAGAACGCGACCTCCCGCATCAGCCCGCCGGCGCGGCGGCTAATGGGCTGGCCGTACAGCACGTCCACCGGATGGCCCATTCCGGCCAGCGCCTGCGTCAGCACCCGGGCGTACGTAGCGACGCCGGTGCCGCGCGGCATCGCCAGGTTGTAGCCGTCCACGCCGATGCGGATTGGGCCGATGCGGATGGGGTTGGGATGGGATTGGGCGGTGGGCTGGGCTTGGTCCATGCAACCGGAGGTGTCACAGATCGGGACGCCGGGCAACGCGGCGGGGTCAGGGCGGCTGGTGGAAGCTGATGGACTCGCCGGGTTGCAGGAGCCGGGCTGCGGGGGTGTCTGGAACGATCACGGCAAGGCAGGGACGGCGGTCAATGCGGTTCACGAACTCGAAGTTGGGATACGGCATGTCGCCCTGCGCCGTGCGGACGACGCCGGAACGCTGCGTCAAGGTCAGGTCCGGTGGAGCCAGGAAGGCCAGGACACGACCGCGGTGTGCAACGGAAAACACCGCGTCTATCGTGGTCGTGAACAAGGCGGGATGATCGCACATGCTCTCTCCGGGGTGCTGCCCTGCTCCCTCTCCCGGAGGGAGAGGGAGCAGGCCGGCCTACTCCGCGGCCACCGGCAGCCCAGCGATCACCTTGTCCAGGGTGATCGGCAGGTCGCGCACGCGCACTCCGGTCGCGTTGAACACCGCGTTCGCGATGGCCGCAGCCACGCCGACGATGCCGACCTCGCCCACGCCCTTGATGCCCAGGGCGTTCACCACGTCGTCCCGCTCCTCCACGAACAGCGCCTCCACATGCGGCACGTCGGCTTGGACCGGGACGTGATATTCGCCCAGGTCGCGGTTGACCCACTGACCCCAGCGCGGGTCCAGCACCGTCTCCTCCGTCAGGGCCTGGCCGATGCCCATGATGATGCCGCCATGCACCTGGCTTTCAGTCGTGCGCGGGTTCAGCACCCGGCCCACGCCGAACACGCCCAGCATCCGCCGCGTCCGCACCTCGCCGGTGTCCATGTCCACGCCGACCTCCGCGAACTGCGCGCCGAAGCTGTGCATCGAGTAATGCTCCAGCGCGTCCAGTCCGCCGTGGCTGTGGCTGGCCTGCAGGCCGTCCGGCGACGCGGCGCGGGACAGCAGGGTGGACAGGGCCTCCCCGCGCGCCGGATCGTCGCGCCGCCGGACCTGCCCGGCTTCGAACACCAGGTCGTCCGAGTTCATGCCGCGCAGCGGCGACGCCGAATCGGCCCGCGCCAGCTCCGCCACCTGCCGGCGCATGTCCACCGCCGCGCCGGCCAGCGCCGAGGTGAAGCTGATCGCACCGCCGGAGCCTGCGGAGCCGAAGGTCATCGGCAGGTCGCTGTCGCCGATCACCACCTCCACCTGCGCCTCCTCGATGCCCAATGCCGCGGCTGCAACCTGGCGCAGGATGGTGTAGGTGCCGGTGCCCAGGTCGCTGGCCGCCAGCTCCACCTTGGCCGTGCCGTCCCGGTGCAGCGTTAGCCGGGCCGAGGCCGGCAGCGGCACCACCGGGTAGCTGGCGGCAGCAACGCCCATGCCGACCATCCAGCGCCCGTCCCGCCAGGCGCCCGGGGCGCGGCGGCGGTCCCAGCCGAAGTGCCGCGCCCCCTGCTCCAGGCAGGCGCGCATGGAGCGGCTGGACCAGGGCTTGCCGCTTTCGGGGTCCGCGTCCGGCTCGTTCAGCAGGCGCAGCGCAATCGGGTCCATGTTGAGCGCCACGGCCAGCTCGTCCATCGCGGACTCCAGCGCGAAGCTGCCCGGCGCTTCCCCCGGGGCGCGCATCCAGGCCGGCGTCGGCGTGTGCAGGCGCGCGACGCGATGCGTCGTGCCGCGGTTGGGGGCGGCGTACATGATGCGGGTCATCGCCCCGGCCTGCTCAACGAACTCGTCATGCAGGGAGGTCTGCAGGATGCTGTCGTGGCCGATGGCCAGCAGCTTGCCGCTGCGGTCCGCGCCCAGGCGGATGCGCTGCCGGGTGCGGGTGCGGTGGCCGTGGTCGGTGAAGGTGTGCTGCCGGGTCAGCGCGACCTTGCAGGGCCGCCCGGTGGCCTTCGCGCCGATGACGGCCAGCACGGCATGGGGATGCAGCCCGAACTTGGAGCCGAAGCCGCCACCGATGAAGCGGCTGACGACCTGCACCTGCTCCGGCTTCAGCTGGAACGTCGCCGCCAGCGAGGCCGCGCAGACGGAGACGCCCTGGTTGGTGTCGTGCAGCACCAGCCGGCCATCCCCCGTCCACTCCGCGACGGCCGCGTGCGGCTCCATCGCGACGTGATGCTCGTAGGGCGTATCATAGGTGGCATCCACCTGCACCGGCGCGTCGGCGAAGGCGGCGTCCAGGTCGCCCTCCGCCGTGTCCGGCTCGGCCCCGCCGTTGATGACGCGGGGCTTGTAGGCGCCCCCCGCCGCGTCGTCGAAGCCCGGCGCGGGCGCGTCCGCGTCGTAGTCCACGCGCACCATCGCGGCGGCGTCCCGCGCCGTCTCATACGTATCCGCGACCACCAGGGCCACGAACTGCCCGTGGAACAGCACGTCGTCGCGGTCCAGGACCGGCTTCGGCCCCATGACCTTCTTGATCATGTCGTCGGTGAACACGTAGGGCGCCATCTCCGGCGCATCGGCGTGCGTCACGACGGCCAGCACACCCGGCACGGCCCGCGCGTCGTCGGCATGGATGGCCCGGATGCGCCCGCCCGCCACCGTCGTTGCCACGGGGAAGCCATAGACGACGCCCTCCGGATTGTGCTCGGCGGCATACACCGCGCCGCCCGCCACCTTGAGCGGGCCGTCGGCGCGGGGAGACGACAGGCCGATGTGGCCGCCGCGGTTCTCGGTGATGAAATCGGCGATGGCCATGGGTCAGGCTCCATCCAATGGGTGCGCGTGCGGGGCAGCCAACTCGGCCAGGGTGCGGGCGATGATGCGCCGGGCCAGGGGCAGCTTGAAGTCGTTGCCGCCCCAGCCGCGCGCCGGGGCCAGCTCGGCATCGGCGGCGGCCAGGAACGCGGCCTCGCTGGCGGGCTGGCCCAGCAGCGCGGCCTCGGCGGCGCGCGCCCGCCAGGGCTTGTGCGCGACGCCGCCCAGCGCGATGCGGGCCGTCGTCACGATGCCGTCCCGCACGTCCAGCACGGCGGCGACGGACACGAGCGCGAAAGCGTAGCTGGCGCGGTCCCGCACCTTGCGGTAGCGCATCCGCCCGGCGGGCGGGGGCGGCAGCTCGACGGCGGTGATCAGCTCGCCCGGTGCCAGTGTGTATTCCAGGTGCGGCGTGTCGCCGGGCAGGCGATACAGCGTGTCCACCGGCACCGTGCGCGGCCCATCCGCACCCTGGACGTGCAGGGTGGCGTCCAGCGCCTGCATGGCCACCGTCATGTCGCTGGGGTGGGTGGCGATGCACTGCTCGCTCGCGCCCAGGATGGCGTGGATGCGGTTGTGCCCTTCCAGCGCACCGCAGCCGGTGCCGGGCTGGCGCTTGTTGCAGGGCCGGGCGGTGTCATAGAAGTAGCCGCAGCGGGTCCGCTGCATGAAGTTACCGCCGGTGCTGGCCTTGTTCCGCAACTGCGCCGACGCCCCGGCAACGATGGCCTCCGTCAGCACGGGATAGCGCGACCGCACGGCGGGATGCGACGCCAGCGCGGTGTTGAGCACCAGCGCCCCGATCCGCAGCCCGCCCGCCGCGGTGTCCTCGACCTCGATCAGCGGCAGGCGCGAGATGTCCACCAAGTGCGCCGGCGTCTCGACCTGCAGCTTCATCAGGTCGAGCAGGTTGGTGCCGCCCGCGATGTAGCGCGCGCCGGGTGCGCCGCCGTGGGCGGCCACCGCGGCCTCGGGCGTCAGGGCGCGGCCGTAGGTGAAGGGCTGCATCCTTATGCTCCTGCCGCAGCGGCGCGCACGGCTTGCACGATGTGCAGGTAGGCGCCGCAGCGGCACAGGTTGCCGCTCATGCGCTCGCGGATTTCGGCGTCCGTCAGTTCCGGCGCGGCGGACACGTCGGCGGCGGCATGGCTGGGCACGCCGTCCCGCAGCTCCGACAGTGCGCCCGCTGCCGACAGGATCTGACCCGGCGTGCAGTAGCCGCACTGGAAGGCGTCGTGGTCCACGAACGCCTGCTGGATCGGGTGCAGCGTGCCGTCCGGGCCTTGCAAGCCTTCGATGGTCAGGACCTGGTCGCCCTCATGCATCACGGCCAGGGCCAGGCAGGCGTTCACGCGCAGGCCGTTCACCAGCACGGTGCAGGCGCCGCACTGGCCGTGGTCGCAGCCTTTCTTGCTGCCGGTCAGGTGCAGGTGCTCGCGCAGCGCGTCCAGCAGCGTCGTGCGGGCGTCCAGGGTCAGGGCATGATCGGTGCCGTTCACGGTCAGCGTGACGGGCAGCATAACCGGCGCGTGGCGGTCGGGACGGGGTCCTGCGGCGGCATCCAGCATTGCGTTGCTCCTTTTACCGTTACATCGGTGCGGGGCCGCGCGATGACAACTGCCGGGGTTATGGCAATGGAATGAACTCCTTGTCGTCGCCGGGCACAGTGGCGAAGCGGCCCGCGCGCCAGTCGGCCTTGGCCTGCTCGATCCGCTCGGGACGCGACGAGACGAAGTTCCAGAACATGTGCCGCGGCCCGTCCATGACGGCGCCGCCGAGCAGCAGCATCCTGGCCCCTTGCGGCCCCGCCCGCAGCGCCAGCTGGTCGCCCTGGCGGAACACCAGCATGCGCCCGGGGCCGAAGCTGTCGCCGGCGACCTCCACCTCCCCGTCCAGCACGTAGGCCGCCCGCTCCTCATGCGCGTCGGGCAGCGGCACGGACGCGCCGGGGGTCAACTGCGCGTCGGCGTAGAACAGGCTGGAGCGCGTGGCCACAGGCGCCCGCAGGCCCCAGCCCTCGCCGGCCACCAGGCGCAGGCGCACGCCCGCATCCTCCAGCACCGGCAGGGTTGCGGCGGCGTGGTGGGCAAAGTCCGGCGCGGCTTCCTCGGCGTCCCGCGGCAGGGCGACCCAGGACTGGATGCCGAACAGGCGGTTGCTGTGCGTGCGCTGGGCGGGGTCCGTCCGCTCGCTGTGTGTGATGCCCCGCCCCGCCGTCATCCAGTTCACGTCGCCGGGCGTGATGCTTTGCCCGGTGCCCAGGCTATCCCGGTGCAGGATTGCGCCGTCGAACAGGTAGGTCACGGTGGCCAGCCCAATGTGCGGATGCGGGCGCACGTCCAGGCCGCGCCCGGTCAGGAACTCGCCCGGCCCCATCTGGTCGAAGAACACGAAGGGTCCGACCATCTGGCGCTGGGTGGATGGCAGGGCGCGGCGAACCTCAAACCCGCCGAGGTCGTGGGCGCGGGGGATGATGACGGCTTCGATGGGGGTGCGGGCCGTGGGGTCCTGCATGGCATTGGCTCCGTATTACCGTCCTGACATGGGAGGCGTAGCGGCATTGTTGGAGGGGGCTGGGTTGGAGGGGGCTGGCCACGCAGCATCGCTCGCCCCGCCATGCAGTATCCCGCCATTGTCCGTGCCTTGCGCCGGTCATGCTGCGGGAGAGCAGAAAACCGCCGGGCCCGCGTTGACGGGGTGCAACTCCCGGCGGGTTAGCCGAAGACGCCCCTTGACGCCGGGATGGGCGGCGGCAGGATGGGGGCATGAACAAGGCGCTCGTCCTGACGGGACTTCTGCTGGCGGCACCTGCGCCGCCGCGGGCCCAGGAAGCGTCTCAAACGCTATGCCAATTCATCGAGACCGCGGACAACTCGCGGGAATTTCCGACCTTTCTCAAGCGCTGCCCGGTGGGGGCGGTCGTTGACGTCACCCTGCAAACGCCGTTGATCATACAGCGGATGGCGTCGAGCATCTGCGACTTTGGCGGCACGATCCTGGTGGATGGCTCCCGGCTCGCGTGCCGCTACTCCGGGGTCCGCACCCCCTTGGCGGCCCAAATCCCGGGCCGCGTGCCACCCACGCAGTAGGGCCTGACCTGCCCTTACCCCCCCGGACTGCTGCAATGCACCTGCAAGGGATGTCGAAAAGCAACCGAGGTTGGATATGGCTGCCCATCGGTAGGCCGCACGAGGCTGGTTTGACCGAAGCGCCGGCGTATATGGCCCCTCGCCGCTTCACCGTTGCAGACCGCTGCTGGCAAGCCGCCTACCGCCTCGCCTACCCCCTCGCCCGCCTCTGGTGGGCCGTCCGGCACCCCCGGCACCGTGGCGCCCTGGTGTGCATCCGCGTCGGTGCCCAGGTGCTGCTGGTCCGCCAATCCTACCGCCGCGCCTGGACCTTGCCCGGCGGTGGCGTCCGCCCTGCCGAGACGCCCGAGGCCGCGGCCCGGCGCGAGCTGCTGGAGGAACTCGGCCTCTCCATCCCTGCCCTGCACCCCGCTACCATCCTGCACGGCACCTGGGAGGGCCAGCGGGACGAGGTTCATGTGTTCGAGCTGGCGCTGGACCGCCTGCCGCCGCTGTGCCTCGACAACCGGGAGGTCGTGGACGCGCGGCTGTTCGCGCCCGCCGACCTGCCGGGGCTGCGGCTGGCCGGGCCGGTGTCGGACTACCTCGCCGCCTGCGGCAACGGACAGGCCCGCCGCCCGCCTGGCACGGCGGAATGACGCGCGGCCCCCGGCGAGTCCCGCCGCGCCAGCCCGCTCAGCCCGGCACCGACAGGTAGTCGAATGCCGCCACCGTATGGACGCGCACGACCGCGAGATACTCCGCCTCGCTCACGCTTTCCCGCTGTCCGCCCAGCCCGATGGGCGACGGCCCGTATAGGTAGGCCGGCACCCCGGCGTAGCGCCAGTAGCGGCTGTCCGACCCGCCCAGGCTGGACACGGGCACCGGGACCGCGCCGGTCGCCTCCGCCGCGGCGCGCTGCAGGATGCCGACCATCTCGCCCTCGGGGTCGGCGAGGCTCGGTGGATAGCTGTGGGTCTCCACCACCTCCCAAGCCGCATCGTGCCGGGCCAGGACGGCGGCGACTTCCTGCAGGAAGGCCTCGCGATCAATGCCGAACGGGATGCGGAACTCCGCCTCCATCCGGCACTCGTGCGGGATTTGGTTCACCTTCAGCCCGCCCTGCACAACGCCGGGGTTGAAGCTGACGCAGCGCACCCAGCGGGCGGCGCCCGCGCCCAGCCCCTCTTCCAGCGCACGCACGGCGGCGTCACTGGTCAGCGCGCGGTGGACGGCGGGGGGCAACGGCGCCTCCCGGCCATGGAACGCCTCCAGGTCGGCGATGACCGCGGCCATGACCTTGTTCGGGTTGCGGCTGAGGTGCGGGTAGCCGCCGTGGCCGCCCGGCGCGGAGACGGTCACGACCAGGCGCAGCGTGCCCTTCTCCATGAAGCGTATGTTGTTCAGCCCGCTCGGCTCGCCGTTCAGCAGGCAGTCGCTCAGCACTTCGTCGCGTATGGTCTCGAACAGGTGGCGCGTGCCCCAGCGCCCGCCCGTCTGCTCGTCGGACACGCAGGTCAGCGTCAGGCGGCCGTGCAGCCGGTCCCGCATCCCGTGCAGCAGGCCGTAGGCGATCACGGAGGCGGCGGTGCCGGCCTTCATGTCCGCCGCGCCGCGCCCATACAGGCGCCCGTCGCGCCGCGCGCCGGACCAGTCCTCCTCGTCGAAGGCGGGGAACACGTCTATGTGGCCGTTCAGCACGAGGTGGCGGCCCGGCTTCGCTCCCTCGAAGCTTCCGACGACGTTGGGCAAGTGCGGCTGCCCGGCGTGGATGCGGGATGGTGCGCCCAGGCCGTCCAGGTAGTCCGTGACATGGGCGGCGGCGCTGAGGCAGTCGCCGGGCGGGTTAGCGCTGCGGCAGCGCAGGAAGCCCTGCAGGAAGGCGATGTGCGCCTCCGCATCGGCGTCCAGGCGCCGGACCAGCTGGTCCCGCGTGGCGGGCGGAGCAGGCGCGGCAGGGGCCGCGGCGGGCGAGGTCATGGGGCGCCATTCACGGTGACGGCGGCGACGCCGTTCGGCTCCAGGCCCCATTTCCGCAGCAGGGCGGCATAGGTGCCGTCCGCCAGCAGACCGGCCAGCGCCGCGCGCACGGCGTCGCGCAACGCCGGCTCGGTCTTGGCGACGGGGATGCCGACCAGGACGGTGGTGAACCGCTCGCCGATCGGGACGTAGGCCCCCGGCTCCGTCTTCAGGAACCAGGCCATCGTCTCGTCTCCTTGCACGCCGCCGTCCAGCCGGCCGGAGCGGAGCTGGGTGCGCGTGTCTATGGACCCCTCGGTGCCCACGACCTGCAGCGGCGGGCGGCCCTGGCCTTCGCAGAACCGGGCGCTCCAGGCCGCCATGTCCGCGGGCCAGGAGGTGCTGCGGCTGGCACCCACGCGCTTGCCGCAGAGATCCTGCGGCGCCTTGGCCTCGCTGCCGGCGGCGACGAAGAAGCGGGCGCCGGTTTGCATGTAGTCCACCATGTCCACGACCTCGCGCCGGGCCGGCAGGTCGCCGATGCCGTCCATGGCGAGGTCAGCGCGTCCGGTCTGCAGGCCCGGGATCATCTGCACGAAGGCCATCTCCGCCCACTCCACCTTCACGCCCAGCGCGCGCCCGATGGCCTCCCCCAGGTCCACGTCGAAGCCCTGGCGCGCGTTGGTGGCGGGGTCGCGGAAGGTCAGGGGCGGGTAGTTCGGGAAGGTGGCGATCACCAGCTTGCCCGCCTCCCGGACGCGCGGGGGCGCCTCGGCAGCCCCGGCGGGGCCGGGGCAAACAGGGGTGGCCAGGACGAGCAGGGCGGCGGCGGCGAGCAGGCGGCGCATGGCGGACCTCGGGGCGGTTGGACGGTTCGGGGGTCAGGCCAGCACGGCGGCGACGAAGCCGCGCGTGCGGGGGTGGGACGGGGCAAGCAGGACCTGGCTGGGCGGCCCGGCCTCCACGATGCACCCAGCATCCATGAACACGACGCGGTCCGCCACCTCCCGCGCGAAGGCCAGCTCGTGCGTTACTACCAGCATGGTCATGCCGTCCGCCGCCAGGCCGCGCATGACCTGCAGCACCTCCCCCACCAGCTCCGGGTCCAGCGCGCTGGTCGGCTCGTCGAACAGCATGACCCGCGGCTGCATCGCCAGGGCGCGGGCGATGGCGACGCGCTGCTGCTGGCCGCCGGACAGGTTGGCGGGGTAGGCGTCCCGCTTGTCCGCCAGGCCCACCCGGTCCAGCAGCGCCAGCGCCGCGACCTCCGCTGCCCGGCGGGGCTGGCGCAGCACGTGGACCGGCCCCTCCATCACGTTCTGCAGCGCCGTGCGGTGCGCGAACAGGTTGAAGCGCTGGAACACCATGCCGCAGCGCAGGCGCTGCCGGGCCACTGCGGCGTCCGGCAGGGGGTGCAGCACGGCGCCGCGCTGGCGGTAGCCGACCAGTTCCCCATCCAGCCAGATGCGCCCGGCGTCGGGCCGCTCCAACTGGTTGATGCAGCGCAGCAGGGTGCTCTTGCCCGATCCCGACGGGCCGATCAGGCACACGACCTCGCCGGCTGCCACCTCCAGCCCAACGCCGTCCAGGGCGGCCAAGACGCCGAAGCGCTTCGTCAGGCCCTCGATCCGGATCACGCCCGCACCTCGTCCTTGGCGGCCCGGCGCGCGCCGCCGGCGACGCTGCGCTCCAGCGCCATCTGCCCCAGGCTGAGCAGCGTGACGACGGCCAGGTACCAGGCCGCCGCGACGATCAGCAACTCGATCACGCGGGCGTTCGCGAAATAGATGCCTTGGGCGCTGTGCAGCACCTCGGCATAGCCGATGACGCTGGCGACGGAGGTGAGCTTGACCATGCTCACGACCTCGTTGCCGACCGGCGGGATGATGACGCGCATGGCCTGCGGCAGCACGACGCGGCGCAGCAGCAGCAGCCGGGTCATGCCGATGCTGCGCGCGGCCTCGACCTGGCCGGCGTCCACGGACAGGATGCCGGCGCGCACGACCTCTGCGGTGTAGGCGCCCTGGTTGATGCCCAGGCCGAGCAGGGTGGCGACGAAGGGCGTGATGACGTCCACCGTGCGCCAGGTGTGCAGGCCGGCGATGCCCAGCCGCGGGAACACCAGGGCCAGGTTGAACCAGATCAGCAGCTGCAGCAGCAGCGGCGTGCCGCGGAAGAACCAGACGTAGCCCGCGGCGAGCGCCCGCAGGACCGGGTTGGGCGATAGCGCCATGACCGCGAACAGCAGGCCCAGGCCCAGGCCGAGCGTCATGGCGGCGGCGGTCATGATGCAGGTGTTGACCACACCGGCCAGGATGACGGGGGCGGTCAGGAACCGCCCCACCACGTCCCAGGCGATGGCCGCCTGCGCGAAGGCGCGGACCAGCGCCGCCAGCGCCAGCACGGCCACCGCCGCCCCTGCCCAGCGCCAGGGGTGCAGCCGCCGCGCGATCCGCAGCGCGTCGGGCGTGGCGGAGCTTGGGGCGGTGAGGGCGTCCGGGGTCATGGGTCCGCGCATCATGGCGCAACCCGATGTGGCGGCAAGGGCGGGGCGGCGGCAATGGCGGGGCGAGGCTGCCGGACGAGGGGCCGGCCTGCCGCGCCGCTACCTGCCTTGGCGCGGCTTGCGCTCCGGCACCTCCGGCTCCGGCGACATGCGGAGCGCCACCTGCAGCAGCGCCGCCTTGGCGGAGAAGTCCAACCGGCGGTAGGCGCGCAGCAGCCCTTCCTCGTCGCCGGCCAGCAGGCCGAGGCTGGCCTGGTCCTCCTGCAAGTATTCTTCCGGCACCGGCGTGTCCGGGTCCAGGCCGACCAGGTAGGACACCGAGGTCTGCAGGGCGTCGGCCAGCTTGACCAGCCGCTGCCCGCGCGGCGGCGGCGCGTCGCCGGCCAGCAGCTTGCCCACCAGGTCCGCCGGCAGGCCGGCCCCGCGCCCGGCTTCCTCCGGCGTCAGGCCCAGCCGGTCCAGCCGGCCCTGCATCCGCTCCGTGAAGCCGCCATCCCCCGCCGCGTCCGTCATGCACCCGTCCCTGCCTGTCCAAAGCATCCTGCCGCGCTGCGCCGGGTTGGTGTAGCCTGCCCGGCATGACCCACACGACCCGACGCTGGGGCCTGCGCGCCGGCCTGCTTGCCCTGCTGCTCATTGTCGCCGGGGCTGGGGCGGTTTACGCCAAGGCCGGGCTGTACGGCTTCAACGTGTTGCGCCTGCGCGGCGGCCCCTACTGGACTGCCGTGCCCGCCGACAGCCCCGCCCTGTCCCCCGCCATGCGCCTGGCCCTGCAGGACCCGCCCCCCGCCGCCCAGCCCGGGGAGGTCACGTGGCGGACGCTGGAGGAGGGGTTCGAGGCTGGGGAGATGCCTGTCCTGGCCGGCGGCATCGAGGTGGACCGGCTGCTGCTCGCCCGCGTGGACCCCGCGCGCTACCGATTCATCGTCCGCAACGCGCCGGCCGGCACGCAGCGCCTAGGGGACTGGATGGACCAGCCGGGGACGCTGCTGGTCATCAACGGCAGCTACTACTCGCGCCGCGGCGCGCCCGACACGCCCCTGGTCAGCGACGGCCAACTGCTGGGACCGGCGGAGTACGCGGCGACCCACGGCGCCTTCGTCGCGTCGGAGGGCTTCACCGGCATACGCGACCTGCGCGGCGGCGATTGGCGGGGCGCGCTGGCCGGGGCGCGGGACGCGATGGTGTCCTACCCCATGCTGCTGGACGCGGACGGGCGCACCCGGGCGGAGCGCAGCCGGTGGCTGGCCAACCGCAGCTTCGTCGCCCAGGACCGGCAGGGGCGGATCGTGCTGGGCACCACCAAGGAGGCGTTCTTTTCCCTGGACCGGCTGGCCGGTTTCCTGCGCGACGCGCCGCTGGATTTGGCGCTGGCGCTGAACCTGGACGGCGGACCCGTCGCTTGCCAGGGCATCACGCTGGCCGGCTACCAGCGCCGCTTCTGTGGACGGTGGGAGCTGGCGGAAGACGCGGGCGGGCCGCGGCTGCTGGAGTGGCGCTGGGGGGAGCGCGGGCGGTGGGCGCTGCCCATCGTGCTGGCGGTGGTGCGGCGGTGATGGGGGGGGACGTTGCCTGCTCCCTCTCTCTCCGGGAGAGGGTTGGCGTGAGGGAAGCCGCCAGCGCGGACCCTTCCGGTTTAGGGCATGGCTTTGTCCGCAGTTGGCAAGTCCAGTCCGTGCGGCCTCCCTCACCCCGGCCCTCTCCCGGAGGGAGAGGGAGCAGCGGGCAGCTTGCCTACCTAGCAGGACCCGTCCAGCAGGACCCTCGCCCATGATGGGCCAAGCCTATGGCCGCCTCGTCACCACCGGCATCGTCATCGCTGCCGGGGCGGTGCTGCTGCTGGCGGCGGCGGTCATCGGGGTGCTGTCCGCCACCGGGCGCGGCAGCCCGGCGCTGCGGCGGGAGCTGTGGCTGCGGCTCGGCTCGTGGGCGGTGCTGCTGCCGCTGATGCTCGGGCCGGTGCTGCTGGGGCGGGTTTGGGTGATCGGGGCCGTCACCTTGCTGGGCCTGCTGTGCCTGCGCGAGTACGACCGCGCCACCGGCCTGTTCCGGGAGCCGGTGATGGCCGCCGCCGTTGCTGTGGGCATCCTGTTCGTGAACTTTGCCGCGCTGGACCACTGGTACAACTTCTTCATGGCGCTGTTCCCGCTGACCGTCGCGGTGCTGGCCGTGGTGTCGCTGCCGCTGGACCGGCCCACGGGCTATATCCAGCGCACGGGGCTGGCGGTGTTCGCCTTCATCCTGTTCGGCGCGGGGCTGGCGCACCTGGGCTACATGGCGAACGACCGCTACTACCAGCCGCTGGTGCTGCTGGTGCTGACGGCGGTGGCGATCAACGACGTGTTCGCCTTCACCGCCGGCAAGCTGCTGGGCGGGCCGAAGCTGCTGCCCGGCACCAGCCCGAACAAGACCGTGTCCGGCGCGCTGGGCGCGCTGTGCGGCACGACCTTGCTGGTGGCGGGGGTGGGCTGGCCGATCTTCCGCGGCACGGCGTTGGACAGCCCGCTGCTGCTGGTGGGGCTGGGCGTCATCATCAGCGTCGCCGGGCAGGCGGGAGACCTCATGCTGTCCTCGATCAAGCGGGACCTGGGGATCAAGGACATGGGCACCGTCATCCCCGGGCACGGCGGGCTGCTGGACCGCTACAACTCGCTGCTGCTGACGGCGCCGGCGGTGTTCCACTATGTCGGCTACTACGTCGGCTTCGGCGCGGACCAGCCGACGCGCATCTTCACGGGATAAGGGAATGTCCGACTGGAAGCTGCGTCCCGCCCGCGACCACGGCCTGCCCCACGCGGAGCGGCTGCGGAGCCACGGGCGGGAGCGCGGCCTGGGCAGCCTGGTCGTTGCCTGGGCCTGGCGGGCGCTGGTGCGGGCCTACCTGCGCGCCGTGCATCGGCTGCGGGTGGAAGGGCTTGAGCACCTGCCGGATGCGCCCTTCGTCATGGTCGCCAACCACGGCAGCCACCTGGACGCCCTGACCCTGGCTGCCGCCCTGCCCCGGCGGCTGGCGGCCAATGCCTTCGCGCTCGCGGCCGGGGACACGTTTTTCAGCAGCACGCCGGTGGCGGCCTTCGCGGCCTATGCCGTCAACGCCCTGCCGGTTTGGCGGCGGCGCACGACGGCGCGCGACCTGGACGCGCTGCGGGCGCGGCTGCACGAGGACCGGGCGGTGTTGATCCTGTTCCCGGAGGGCACGCGGACGCGGGACGGCACGATGGGTCCGTTCCGCTCCGGCGTGGGCGCATTGGTGGCAGGCAGCGCGGTGCCGGTGGTGCCGTGCTTCCTGGCTGGCGCGTGGGCGGCGTGGCCGCCGGGGCGGACGCTGCCCCGCCCGGGGCCGCTGCGCCTGGCAATCGGGGCGCCGCTGGGCTTCCCCGATGCGGGAACGGACCGGGACGGGACGGCAGCGGTGGCGGCCGCGTGCGAGGCAGCGGTGCGGGCACTGGACCCCTCAGGCCGGGGCGGTGCTGCGCCAGCTGGCCCTGGTAAGGCAGCACCCTAAGCGCGGCTTTGACCACTCCTCCGTTCACTTTGCAGTCGGTGCCCAGAGTGAGAGGACGACGGAAGGTGTCGGTGCGCTTTACATTTGGGTGGCGAAGGTCCATGTTAGGAAAGGCGCTTTTCGCGTTGGGTTCACGTGCTTTTGGAACTACGTCTCTCGACCCCCGGCTTTGCCGGGGTCCCCTGACTGATCCGGTGCTCCCCGTAAGAAGTATTTCGGCCCGCAGCCTGCGGGCCGCCGTGACTATGGAGCATATCATGGCAGTCGGAACGGTTAAGTGGTTCAACGCCCAGAAGGGCTTCGGCTTCATCCAGCCGGACGATGGCAGCAAGGATGTGTTCGTTCACATCTCTGCGGTCGAGCGTGCGGGCATGGGGTCCCTCAACGAGGGCCAGAAGCTGAGCTTCGAGCTGGAGCGTGGCCAGCAGGGCAAGACCTCCGCGGTCAACCTGCAAGCAGCCTAACTTCCCGCAACATCTAGGGCCGCCCTGGTGGCGGCGGCCGGAGACGATGCTCATGTCTTCTCATAAGTTCGGATCCGGCCAGAAGGTGGAGTTCTCCCCCAGCGCGTTCGATGGCAACGCGCCGCGGGGGAGCTACATCGTGGTGCGGCAGATGCCCAGCGAGACCCGGGATCTGCAGTATCGCATCAAGAACGCCCGCGACGGGCACGAGCGCGTCGTGCGGGAAAGCCAGCTCGGCCAGAGCTAGGCTGACACCCTGGGTTGAGGCCCGGGGACCGACCAACAGGCTTCCGGCCCGGGGCGGCGCATCATGCGCCGCCCCGGGCCGTGCCGTATCTGCCGTAGGGACATCCGATGGTCTTCAAGCCCAACTATAACCTCCAGCGGGCCGAGCGGAACCGCGCCAAGCAGGCCAAGAAGGACGAGAAGCTGCGCGAGAAGGAGGAGGCCGCCGCGAAGCGCAAGGCGATCATTGATGCAGGCGGCATCCCCGACGACCCGATGATCGCGCCGAACCCGGCGATGGCCGATGTGCCCAAGAGCGGCGAATAATCATGGCGGTGCGGAAGCGGGTCGAGAGCAGCTTCGTGGCCTTCGACGTGACGTACGTGGACGGAACGCGGACGAGCAACCGGCGGGTGCCGACCACGGCGCTGGGCGGGCTGGACGGGGACGAGCCGGCGAAGGAGATCATCCGGGAGCAGGATGCGGCGATTGGGGCGGCATCCGGGAAGCCCCGGCCGGAGATCGCCGGGGTGGAGCGGTCGCCGTTGCCGGAGGTGGTGAAGGTGCCGGTCAAGAAGAAGTTCTAGTGGCGGCGGCCCCTTCCTACTCGGGAAAGGGGCCTCGTGTTCTGACGTATTGACGGGCGGCTGTCATTCGGCCCGGGGCCGCATCCTTCGGCGCGGGCGTGTGCCGCTCCGCAGCTGAGACCCTCTCACCCCGGCCTTCTTCCAGAGGGAGAGGAGGCAGAGAGCGCCTCTTTCGGCCATCTGCGGTGGAGCCATAGCCAGGATTCTGGTTTCAGGCGGACCCAGGTCTCAAGGCGGTCGTTCACGGCTTGGGTCAGGGTGGCTATGTCCTGATCGCGGTTGCCGGTGTCGGGCAGGGTCAGGGGCATCTCGCAGGTGACGCGGAAGCGGGCGGGGCCGGTGCGCTCGACCCAGCCGGGGATGACAGGACAGCGGAGGCGCAGGGCCAGGACGGCCAGGGCCGGGGCGGTCATGGCGGGGTGGCCGAAGAAGCGGGCGGGGATTCCGTCGTTCATCTTCTGATCCATCAGCATTCCCAAGCGGCCGCCGGCGCGGAGGTGGCGCATGGCGGCGACGGCACCGGCGGCACCCTTGGCGAACATGCCGACCTCGCTCCGCATGGCCTGGCGGCGGAGGTCCAGCAGCATCCTGTCGAGCGCCGGGTTCTCGATGGTGCGATACATGCTGTGGAAGGGGATGCCGGCGGCGGCGGCGGCGACGGGGAGGGCCTCCCAGTTGCCGATGTGGCCGCTGAACAGGATGGCTGGGCCGGCTTCGGCCAGCAAGGGCTGCAATGCCTCGGCGCCGACCAGTTCCCAGCCGGGACCGGAGGAGGTGGGGCGGAGGTGGGCCAGGTGCGGCAGTTCGCCTGCGGTGCGGCCGAGGTTGTCCCACACGCCGCGGACGATCCGTCGGCGGGCGGCGTCGTCCAGCTCCGGCATGGCGGCGCGCAGGTTGGCATAGGCAATGCGGGAGACGGGGAGCCAGGGGCCAAGGGTGCGGGCGATGGCGCCGCATAGATTGCTGGCGCGCACCGGGCCGAGGGTCCGAAGCAGGCGGAGGGCGGCGCGGGCCGCGGCGGCCTCGATGCGGTGCAGGAGAGTCATTGCAGGGTGTCCAGGATCGACTCGACGTCTGCCAAGTTGTCCCAGGCCAGCGATACCCCAATGATCAGCACCTGCGCCCGGATTGCGGGAGAAAGGCGGACGGCATCCTTCGGGGTGGTGACAGGGACGGCATCCAGTGCCTTGGCCTGGCGCAGGACGTCGCCGAGCTGGGCGGGGGTGAAGGGATGATGGTCGGGGAAGTCCAGGGTGCCGGCGAGGTCGGCTCCGGCCTCACGCAAGGTGGCGTGGAACTTGGAGGGGCGGGCGATGCCGGCGAAGGCCATGACGCGGCGGCCTTCCAGGTGCTGATCCGGGACCAAGCGGGCGGCCAGGATTGGGAGGTCTGGGGGTAGTGCGGCCCCTGCCCCGGCCCGGTCCGGGCCGATCAGAACGGCGGCGCGGCAGCGGGCGGCCGCGGCGGCGGCAGGCTCACGCAGGGGACCGGCGGGCAGGACGCGGCGGTTGCCAAAGCCGGCGGTGCCGTCCACGACCAGAAGGGACAGGTCCTTGTGCAGGCCGGGGTTCTGCAGGCCGTCGTCCATGACAAGGACCCCTGCCCCGGCGGCGGCTGCCGCGCGTGCGCCAGCGGCGCGGTCGGCGCCGACCCAGGTGGGGGCGGCGGCGGCGAGCAGGAGGGGTTCGTCGCCCACCAGGGCTGCGCCGTGGATCGCCGGGTTCACGCGCAGCACGCCGCGGACCCGGCCGCCGTAGCCGCGGGTCAGGACGTGGGGCGCCATCCCGCGGGCCTGCAGCCGCGCCACCAAGTCCAGGGCGAGCGTGGTCTTGCCGGCGCCGCCCACTCCGGCGTTGCCGCAGCAAAGGACGGGGATGGGCGCGCGCCAGCCGGGCCGGGCCACGCGGCGGGCGGTGCTGCGCTCCACCAGCAGAGACAGCGGATGAAGGAGGCGCGGCAAGAGACCGTCATGCGCCCAGAAGGCGGGCGGGTTCATCGGGCTGGCCCCATAAGTGCTGCCAGGGCTTGGGCGGTGCGGGCGGGAAGGCCGGGGTCGCCGGCTGCGGCGCGTCGGGCGGCGGCACCGGCGGCGGCGCGACGGGCGGGGTCGCTCAGCATCGTGTCGAGCCAGGCTGTCAGGGCGGCAGCGTCCGGTACCTGGACCAGCGCGCCGGCGGCAGCGAGGACTTGGACGGCTTCAGCGCAGTTGCCGGTGTGCGGGCCGATGGCGACGGCGCAGCCGAGGCGGGCCGACTCCCAGGGGTTGTGGCCGCCCAAGGGGACGAAGCTGCCGCCGGTAAAGACCAGGGAGGAAAGGCGATAGAGCAGGCCCATCTCGCCGAGGGTATCGGCGACCCATAGGCCGGGGCCGGTTGGGGGATCGCCTCCCTGGGAGCGCCTGGGGGCGTCCAGGGCGGCGGCCACGTCGGCGCCGCGGGCGGGGTGGCGGGGGGCGACGATGGTGAGAAGGCCGGGATGGAACCGGACCAGGGCGTGATGAGCGGCCAGAGCAGCCTCATCCTCGCCGGGGTGAGTGCTGGCGGCGAGCCAGACGGGACGGCCGGTGAGCAGGGTGCGGAGGCGGGCGACTTCCGCCTTGTCGGCGGGCAGAGAGGGGGCGGACAGCTTGAGGTCGCCAGGGGCGGTGACGGACGGGGCGCCCAGGGCGGCCAGGCGGGCAGCGTCGGCGGGGGACTGGGCCTGCACGGCGGCGAATGCGCCCAGGACATGGCGGGCGAAGCCGGGGACGCGCGCCCAACCGCGGGCGCTGGCCGGGGACATGCGGGCGTTGACCAGCATGGCGGGGATGCGCCGGGCCTGGCAGGCGGCAAGGAGGTTGGGCCACAGCTCGGCTTCCACGAAGGCGGCGGCGTCGGGGCGCCAGTGGTCCAGGAAGCGCGCGGCCCAGGCGGGCACGTCCAGCGGCACGAAGCGGTGCAGCACGTTGCGGAGGCCCAGGGCTGGCAGGCGCTCAGCCAGCAGGGCGGCGGAGGTGACGGTGCCGGTGGTGAACAGGACGTGGATGTCGGGCGGCAGGGCTTGCAGGACCGGAAGGACGGACACGCTCTCCCCGACGCTGGCCGCGTGCAGCCACAGCAGGCGGCCTGGGGGGCGCGGCGTCGGGTCCATGCCGCGGCGCTCGGGCAGGCGGTCCGGCAACTCCTTGCCGCGGGTGGCGCGGCGGCGGAGCATCAGGCGCAGGGCCGGGGCGGCGAGGGTTGCGGCACCGTGCCAGACCGCGGGGAACAGGCGAGCGGGCGGGTGCTCCGGCGGGGTCAGCGGAGCCTCGTCATGGCGCGGCGCCGCCCTGGCGGCCCCTGAATGGCCGCGCCGCCAAAAGGCAGCTCGCGGTGACGGCTCTGGAATGGCAACTCAGTTGGCAACGACGCATCGGGCGGCGTCAGGCCGGGCATAGGGCTTCGGCCTGGTCGGCGGCGGTGGTCATGGCGGCGGCGATGGCGGGGACGGCGGCGGGCCAGCCGGCGCGGGGGACGGCGATGGGGGCCAGGCAGACCAGGACGCCGCGGCCCCAGGGCAGGGGCAGGATCATGCGATCCCAGGTCGGCAGCACCCGGCGGCGGCTGGTGCGGGCGGCGCAGGGCACCACGGGCACGCCGGCCAGGGCGGCCAACTGCGCGGCGCCGGGGGCGGCCTGCCGGCGGGGGCCACGGGGGCCGTCGGGGGTGATGACGACTTGATCCCCGGCTGCCAGCACGGCCAGAAGGGCGCGGAGGCTGGATGCACCACCCTTCTGCTCGCCGCGCTTGGCGGTGGAGCCGTGGATCACGTCGAGGCCAAAGCCTCCCATCATGCGTCCGATCAGGCGGCCGTCCTGGTGGCGGCTGACAAGGACGTGCATCCGGCCTCGGGGGGCGCCGGCCTCCGCACGGGTGCGGAGGGCGAGGGTCCAGAGGGCGGGCATGAGGGGTAGGCACTCGTGCCAGAAAGCGAAAACGGCAGGGGCGGCGTGGAGGTGCGGGCCGAGCTGCGCGCGCCCGTGCAGGGTCCAGGTGGTGGTGCGCAGGGCGAAGCGGAGGTAGGCGCCGAGCGTCCTGGTGCCGAGCGCGACGGTGCGGGGATGACGGAGGAGGCGCTTGAGCATGGGAGGCGGGCGGTAGCATGAGGGGCGGGGGGCGGCAAACCTGGGTGGGAGCTTCGGCTAGTGGAACGCAAGGTTTAAGACGCCCAGCCAAGCCCCCCTCATTCCGGCCCTTGGTCCGCTTCGCGGCCCAAGCCCAGAGGGAGAGGGAAGCGTCAGCCGGTCGTGTGGATTAGGACGAGGTTGGCGAGGAAGGCTTCGGCGCAGGCGCGCCAACTGAAGCGTTCGGCGTGGCGGCGACAGGCGGCGCGGTCGCCGGAGAGGGCGCGGAGGGCAGCGACGCGCAAGTCCGTGTCGAGTGCGCCGACGCCAGCGGGTGCGTCCTCCAGGATGTCCGCCGGGCCGGTGACGGGGTGGGCGGCGATGGGGGTGCCGGAGGCGAGGCTCTCCAGCAGCACCAGGCCGAAGGTGTCGGTCAGGGACGGAAACACGAACACGTCGGCCGAGCCATAGGTTTGGGCCAGTGCGGCCCCGTGCTGCTCGCCCAGGAAACGTGTCCCGGGATAGGCGCGGGCCAGGGCGGCGCGCTGCGGGCCATCGCCGACGACGACCTTGGTGCCGGGAAGGTCAAGGGACAGGAAGGCGTCCAGGTTCTTCTCCACGGCAAGGCGGCCCACGTAAAGGAACACCGGCCGCGCAGCGTCGGGCGCTGGGGCTGGCGCGGGGTGGAAGGCAGCGAGATCTACCCCGCGGGTCCAGGCGCGCACGTTGCAGAAGCCGCGGCGCACCAGTTCCCGCCGCATGCTGCCGGTGGCGACCATGGTTGCCGCGCCCGCGTTGTGGAAGCGGCGCAGCCAGGCGTAGGCCAGGCCGGTCGGCGCGCCCAGCCGGGCGTGCAGGTATTCCGGGAAGCGCGTGTGGAACGAGGTGGTGAAGGCCAGGCCGCGCCGCCTGGCCCAGCGCCGGGCGGATAGGCCCAACGGGCCTTCGGTGGCGATGTGCAGGGCGTCGGGGCGGAATGCCTCGATCATGCGGGCCAGGCGGCGGCCCGGCCACAGGGCCACGCGGATGCTGCGGTATGTCGGCAGGCCCACGGTTCGGAACCCGCTGGGGCCGATCACCTCGGCCACATGGCCCAGCGCCTGCAGCTCCTCGGCCAGCATGGACAGGGTGCGGACCACGCCGTTCACCTGGGGATGCCAGGCATCGGAAACGATCAGGATCCGCACCCGGTCAGGCCGCGGCAGCCTCCGCCGCCTCCCGCAGGGGGCGCGGGGTGAAGAAGGACAGGCCCTGCAGCGCCGCCCAGTCCAGCAACTCCAGCCGTCCGTCGTGGTGCTCGACCAGGGCTGTGCAGCTCTCCACCCAGTCGCCGTCGTTGATGTAGAGCACGCCGTTCACCATGCGCATCTCGGCGTGGTGGATGTGGCCGCAGACGACGCCGTCGAAGCCGCGGCGCTTGGCTTCGGCGGCCAGGGCGGTCTCGAACAGGTCTATGGCCTTCACGGCGCCCTTGACCTGGCGCTTGAGCCACTGGGACAGAGACCAGTAGGGGTAGCCCAGACGGCGGCGGACCCCGTTGAACCAACGGTTGACCACAAGGGAGGTGACGTATGCGCCGTCCCCCAGGACGGCGAGGAAGCGGGCGTAGCGCAGCACGCCATCGAACTCGTCGCCGTGGATGACCAGGAGGCGGAGGCCGGCGGCGGTGGTGTGCTCGGCCTCGGACCGGACGGTGATGCCTGCGACTTCCAACCCTGCCGCCTGCAGCCCGGCACCGTCGGCCAGTGCGGGTAGCCAGGGGCGGAACATCTCGTCGTGGTTGCCGGGGACGTAGGTGACTGCAGCGCCGTTGCGGGCGTGGCGGAGGATGAGGCGGATGACCCTGTCGTGGGCGGCGTCCCAGAACCAGGATTTGCGCAGTCGCCAGCCGTCCACGATGTCGCCGACGAGGAACAGGTTCTCGCACGACATGCCCGCGAGGAAGTCGCCCAGGAAATCGCTGCGGCAGCCGCGGGTGCCGAGGTGGGTGTCGGAGATGAAGACCGAGCGGTAGGTGGCGCGGCCGGAGGAGGCTTCGGGTAGGTATGCAGGCTTGGGGGTGATGGCGTTCATGCTGCCGATCGAACCTCGCGTCGTTGCTGCGGGGCCGGCGAGCCGGCCCTGGCGGCTATTACGACGCCATGCCCGAAGCGCACGTGAAACTTCAATGATGCGGGGCTGCTGTCCAAACCCGGACAGAGGAAGGGCCGCCGGGGCGACCCGGCGGCCCTGACAACAACGGGTTGGCGAAATCAGCGCGTCTGCTGGATAGCAGACAGCACCCAAGTGCCGCCACGGGCGCGCATGAAGGTCCACAACTCCGTGGCCATGCTGCGGGTGGCGACGTCGCCGTCCACGATCCGCCCGGCGGAGTCGCGGGTCACGTCGAGCATGGAGAAGCGCATGGCGACGGTGGCGTATTCGCGCCCGCCCTCGGACCAGGACTCGGCAAGGTCGCCCTGCTCCAGCTTGACGTGGGTGACGCTGTTGCGGAGGCCGCGGCTGGACTGCTCGGCCAACTGCTCCCCGAAGTATCCGACCATCTCCGGGGTGGCGAGGGCGCGCATGGCGTTCAGGTCCTGGGCGGTCCAGGCAGCCTGCACGTCATGGAGGGTGCGGTCGAAGGCTTCGTAGTCGGCCTTGCCAATGGCCACGGCTGCGCCTGCGCCCATGCCGGCACCGGCCATGTTGGCCTGCATGGGGCTGGGCTGGGCGGTGCGGGCCATGCCGGGCATAGGGCCGGCCATGGCGGGCTGCCCGCCCATGCGGCGGGCGAACATGCGGAACAGCCAGCGGCCGACGAAGAACAGCAGGGCCATCTGGATCAGCAGGCCGAGGAAGCCGGTGCCGCCGCCGAAGCCGTTGCCCATGAGCAGGCTGCCCAGCCCGACGCCGAGCAGGCCGCCAGCCAAGCCGCCCATCAGGCCCGAGCCGAAGCCGGAACGCGCGGGCTGGCCGGCATAGCCAGGCGTGCCATAGCCAGGGGTGGGCGCGGTGCGAGGGGTCGCGCTGCGGTCGAACGGGGTCGCGCCCATGGGGGCGGTGTTGGTGCTGGGCGGGGCGGAATAGGTGCGGCCGCCGCGGCTGCCCATGCTGCCGCCCGAACCGGCCCGCGCATCGGCGAGCGACGGCGCGAGCGCCAGGGCTGCGGCAGCAACGACGGCGATGAAGGCGGTGGAGCGGCGCATGGGCGAAGCCTCCTTTTGGATTGACACGAATATAGACTGATCCAGAGTTGGTAGTAGGGGGCCTGCACACGCGGCGTCAGGACCGCGCGCGCAGGGCCGCCCCGCCGCCAGCTTGCGGTGTGGGGTCAGCGCAGGGGCTTGTAGTCGCCGGTCATTTGGTCCTCGACCAGGATGCGGCCCGACCGTTTCTCGTAGCGCACGAATGCGACCACCGGGGCGGTGGCGGGGTCGCCGGGGCATGCACCGCCGTGACGTTCGATGACGGCGATGTCGAGGTGGGCGGGCGTGTCCTCGTCCTCGCGGTAGATGACGCAGCGCTGGGCGGCGGCGGCCAGGATGCGGTTGTGGACGAGGGCGGTGCGGATAGCGGCCAGGACGCTGTCCGAGGCTTCGCCCTGGGAGGTGGAAGGGCAGGCCAGGAGGAGGGCTGCGGCGACGGCGGCGAGGGGCCGGATCATGCTGGGCTGCCTCCGTTGCTGGGCGGGGTGCCGGGGTTGGAGCGCTGGCGGCGGGCTGAAATTTCAGCGTCCGCGCTGCCGTGGTCCTTCCGCGTGCGGAAGGCTGGGCGCGGATGGCCGGCCTTGTCTTGCCAGAGAGGGTCGGCGGACCCATCATACGGTTTCAACTTGATGAAAGGAGGTGATCCAGTGTCTCATTGTTTGACTCAGCGGCTTCGCACCGTGACCTGGACGCCTGCTGCAACCAACCTGGCTGCGGCGGGCTGATCGCCTACGTCCGGCGGCGTTAGCTGTCGAACAATGTGGAGGCCCCGGGAGCGATCCCGGGGCCTTCGGCATGTTTGGGCTACCTGCATTCTCAGGCCGTCGCCATTGCCGCCAAAGCATGGCCCGAGGTGAAGGCATCCTCCACTCGGGCACCCAGGCACCAGTCGCCGCAGACGCCCAGCATGGCGTCAGGGTCCCACAGCGCCGGCACGCCCAGCGGCGCGTCGGCCAGCGCATAGCGCCAGCGGTGGACGGCGGCGTAGGCAGGGGCCGCCTGGATGCCGGTCGCCCGGGCGAACTCGTGCAGCAGCAGCGGCTTGATCCCGGCTGGGTCGTCCTCCAGGTGCGTGCGGGACCACGCCGCGGTAGCGTGGGCCACCCAGCATTCCGGGGCCGGCGCCCGACCGGGGCGGGACGAGTCCCGGGCAATCCAGGCCAGCGCGCCGCCGGGCTGCGGCAGGTCCGGGGCGCCGGTTGGCTCGGCGAAGGCGGCCATCAGCGCCCAGCATGGGGCCATGCCGGCGCGGGCGGCATCCCCTGCGAAGCGGTGGGGCACGGCGGCGAGGAGCGCGGCGGCCTGGGGGGCAGGCAGCGCCAGCAGCACGGCATCGTAGGGGCCTGCGACTTCTCCGCCTTCGTCGGTTACCAGGCCGGGGCGCGGCACCGCGGCTTCGACCTCCTGGTATCCGCGGATGAGGAAGTCCGCAATGGACTCGCCGGGTTTGGCAACCGTGTAGAACGGGCCGCTTGGGTCGGCGTCCAGATGCCGGACCGTCCAGCCCGCGGGCGTGCGCGCCAGGAACGCGATGTGGCGCTGTGCGTGGATGGTGCCGGCGCCAAGGCGCTCCATGTGTCGGGCCAGGGCGGACATGCCGGGGGTGCCGCTCCAGCGTCCTGCCCCGGCGGCGGACCAGGGCGCGGCGTCGCCTGCGGACGACATGCTGTCCAGCAGGGCGCGGAAGGCTGGGCCGCGGGCGGTGGCATAGGCTGCGCCGTGGTTGAAGCTGAGGCCGTCGAGGCCGTAGGCTCCCTTTTCAACGCGACGCACGGCCAGGCGTCCGCCGATGCGGCGGGACTTGTCGAACACCTCGGCCTGCACGCCTGCGGCGGTCAGGGCCGCGGCGCAGGCCAGGCCCGCCATGCCGGCCCCAACCACCGCAACGCGCCGCAAGTTGTGTCCCATGGCGCAACCCTGTCCTGCCCCCTGCCCTGCCGCAAGCCCGGCAATTCCGGTTGCGCCCTGGGCCGGCCCTGCCGATAAGGGCGCATCGTGATCCAGGACATCCAGATGAGCCGCCCCGCCCTCCGCATCATACGCCACGACGCCGAGGACGGCTCCGCCCGGTTCGACTTCGAGGTGTGGGATCCCTGGGCCGCCGCCTACACTCCCCAGCCCGGCCTGCACGAAGCCCTGCATACCGTGGACGACATGCTGGACCGGGTGCGGGCGATGTGGGTGGCGCAGGACTCCGGCCAGTCGTCCCTGCACGACGTTCCCGACCCGGCGCTGCCCGACGACCTGGAGTGGGCGGAGTTCCGCGTCAGCGCCCAGGCCAACAAGGTCCACGAAACCCGCAACTTCGACGCCCGGCACTGGCGCAAGGCAATGGGCGGACGCGCCGGTGCGGTGGAGACAACCTGCAACGAGGTCGGCTACCGCCCGGCCTAGCGGTCCCGCTCAACCACGCGGCCTGGCGTAAGCTGCCCCCATGTCCACCGATTCGCTGCTCCTCGCCGCCTGCGTCCTTCTGTTGGCGCTGTGCGTCCTCACGGTCCTGTTGCTGCTGCGCCGCCCGCCGGGGACCGAGGCGATGCAGCACCTGCTGCTGCTGGCGGAGCAGTCGGCGGCCGGCCAGCGGGCGGAGGCCGAGGCGACGCGCGCCCGGCTGGCCGAGGCGGAGCGGGCGCTGGCGACGCGGGCCGAGCAGTCCCGGCTGGAGCTGCAGCACACGCTGGGCACGCTGTCGTCCACCTTGGCGCGGGAGGGCGGGGATGCGCGGGCGCTGATGGAGCAGGCGCTGCGGGAGGCCGGGGCGCAGTCGTCGCAGCGGCTGGTGGAGATGCAGCAGACGCTTGGCGCGCTCTCGACCGGGTTGGCGCGGGACGGCGGGGAGGCCCGCGCCTTGATGGAGCAGAAGCTGCGGGAGATGGGGGAGCAGTCCGCCCAGCGCCTGGCCGATATCCAGCGCAGCGTGACGGAGGGGCTGAACCAGGCGGTGGAGCGCAGCGTGCATGGCAGCTTCCAGCGCGTGGTGGACCAGTTCGCGCAGGTGCAGAAGGCCGTCACCGACGTGCAGGCCGTGACGGCGCAGATCGGTGATCTCAAGCGCATCTTCTCCAACGTGAAGACGCGCGGCGGCTGGGGGGAGATGCACCTGCGGGCGCTGCTGGACGACGTGCTGCCGGCGGGGGCCTACCACACCAACCGCAAGCTGCGGGAGGACAGCGACGACGTGGTGGAGTTCGCGCTGCTGATGCCGGGCCGGGGCGGGCAGCGGCCGATGCTGGCGCTGGACGCGAAGTTCCCGGCGGAGGACTTCGACCGCCTGCTGCTGGCCGCCGAGGCCGGGGACGCCGCCGGAGAGGCCGCGGCGCGGCGCGGGCTGGAGGTGCGGCTGCGGGCGGAGGCGAAGAAGATCGGCAGCAAGTACGTCAACCCGCCGGTCACGGTGGACTTCGCCGTCATGTACCTGCCGACCGACGGGCTGTATGTCGAAGCATCACGGATGCCCGGCCTGATCGAGAGCCTGAGCCGGGACCACAAGGTGCTGCTGATGGGGCCGACGCTGGTGCCCGCGCTGCTGCGGACCATACACCTGGGGCTGCTGACGATCACGCTGGAGCAGAAGGCGCAGGAGGTTCAGGACCTGCTCGGCGTCACGAAGGACGAGATGCAGAAGATGGACGCAGTACTGGAGCGGCTGGCGAAGCAGGCGGGCACGTTCAGCAACACGATCGAGGACGCCCGCAAGCGCACCCGGGTGGTCCGGGGCAAGCTGAAGGGGGTGGAAGCGCTGGAGCTGCAAGAGGCGGATCTGCTGCTGGACATGGAGGAGGATGCGCCTGCTCCCTCCCCCACCGGAAGAGGGCTGGGGTGACGGAGGCCGCGCAGTGCGGGGCGCGGTAGGAGCGGAATTCCACCCTCCCCCTCCAAGCCCGGTGCTGGCGATTTCCCTTGCCCCAACCCTCTCCCGACGGGAGAGGGAATAGAAGTCCGAACCGCCTACGCCGCCCGCAGCGCGAACAGCAGCAGGGAGAGGCCGGTCACGCCGTAGGTGCTTCCGATGTCGAAGCGCTGGGCGTCATCGCGTTCGGGGACGTTGGTGTCGAACACCAGCTCCCAGTCCTTGCCGTTGGTGCAGTCGGGCAAGGTGAACGTGACCAGGTCGTGGTGGGCGTTGGCGACGAGCAGCATGGTGGTGTCGCTTCCGGGCTTGCGGATGCCGGTGGCCTGGGCACGTCCGTCAATCAGCATCCCGAAGCACTTCATCGCCGGGTCGCCCCAATCGCCGCCCTGCATCTCCTGACCGGAGGCGTTGATCCACGTCACGTCCTTCACGTCCAGCTCGTTGATGGGCGTGCCGGTGAAGAAGCGGCCGCGGCGCAGGATCGGGTAGTCGTGGCGCAGCTTGGTCAGGCGGCGCACCAGGCGCACCTGGGTCATGCCCCAGTCCGGGATGTTCCAGTCCAGCCAGGAGATATCGTTGTCTTGGCAATATGCGTTGTTGTTGCCTCCTTGCGTCCGGCCGAACTCGTCCCCGGCCAGAAGCATCGGCGTGCCCTGGGACAGCAGAAGGGTCGCCAGCAGGTTCCGCATGTGGCGGCGCCGGCGCTCATTCACGTCCTCGTCGTCCGTCTCGCCTTCGGTACCGTGGTTCCAGCTGTGGTTGGTGCTGTTGCCGTCGCGTCCGTCCTCGCCGTTGGCGTCGTTGCGCTTTTCATTGTAGCTGACGGCGTCGCGCAGGGTGAAGCCGTCGTGGGCGGTGATGAAGTTCACCGAAGCCCAGGGCTTCCGGCCACGCTTGTTGAACATGTCGGCGCTGGCCGACATGCGGGCGGCCAGCGCCGATGCCATGCCCTCGTCGCCCTTCCAGAACCGGCGGACCTCGTCGCGGAACTTGTCGTTCCACTCGGCCCAGCCTGGCGGGAACTGGCCGACCTGGTAGCCGCCGGGGCCGCAGTCCCAGGGTTCGGAGACGAGCTTGACGCTGTTTAGGACGGGGTCCTGGCGGCATGAGTCCAGGAAGCCGCTGCCCTCGCTGAAGCCGCCGGGTTCGCGGGCGAGGATGGTGCCGAGGTCGAAGCGGAAGCCGTCCACGTGCATCTCCTGCACCCAGTAGCGCAGGCTGTCCGTCACCATCTGCAGGACGCGGGCGTTGCTGAGGTTCAGCGTGTTCCCGGTGCCGGTGTCGTTGATGTAGTAGCGCGGAGTCTCGGGCAGCAGACGATAGTAGCTGGCGTTGTCTATGCCCTTGAAGGACAGGCTGGGGCCGCGCTCGTTGCCCTCGGCGGTGTGGTTGTAGACGACGTCCAGGATGACTTCGAGGCCGGCGTCGTGCAGATGGGCGACCATCTCCTTGAACTCGGCGTGGGCGAAGGCGGGCTTGCTGCTGTAACGCGCATCGGGCGCGAAGAAGCCGATGGTGTTGTAGCCCCAGTAGTTGGTCAGGCCCTTGTTGAGCAGGTTGTCGTCGTTGATGAAGGCGTGGACCGGCAGCAGCTCCACGCTGGTCACGCCGAGGTCCCGTATCCAGTCCACGACCTCCTTGGTGGCAAGGCCGGAGTAGGTGCCGCGCAGGTCGTCCGGCACGGCCGGGTGCTGCTTGGTGAAGCCGCGGACGTGGGTCTCGTAGAAGATCGTCTGCTCCCACGGCACCTCGGGCCGGCGGTCGCGCAGCCAGGTGAAGGCGGGGTCTATGACGACGCACTTGGGCATGTTGGGCGCGCTGTCGCGTTCGTCGAAGGTCAGGTCGTCGCCGGACTCCATGACGTAGGCGAAGACCTCGGGCCCCCAGCGCAATTCGCCGACGTGGCCCTTGGCATAGGGATCGAGCAGGAGCTTGTGGTGGTTGAAGCGGTGGCCAGCCTCGGGCGCCCAGGGGCCGTGGACGCGGTAGCCGTAGACCGTGCCGGGGCGGGCGTCGGGGAGGTAGCCGTGCCAGACCTCGTCGGTGTACTCGGGCAGCTCGATGCGCTCCAGCTCGGTCGTGCCGTCCTGGTCGAAGAGGCACAGCTCGACCTTGGTGGCGTTGGCGGAGAACAGGGCGAAGTTGACGCCGACGCCGTCCCAGGTGGCTCCGAGCGGATGGGGCAGGCCTTCGGCGATGCGGGTGGCGCGGACCGTATGCTGCAGGTGGGTGATACCATCGGGCAAATGCGTGGTTCCCTGTTCGGCGTTGGTGCGGCATGAGTGGCGCACAGCAACAGCGCCGCTGCCCGGAGGGGGTTCCGCGGCGCAGTGCCGTTAGGCCTGGGGATGTAGCGCAGCAACCACGCCCGCAAGGGTTGCGCGCAGCGCCGCGGCAGCTTCGGCGCCGACCTGCGCCTCGTAGGCGGCCTGGGCCGCGCGCCAGGCTGGGGCGGCGCGGGCGACCAGGGCGGCCCCGGCAGGCGTCACGGCCAGCAGACGTCCGCGGCGGTCCGCCGGGTCAGGGACTGCGGCCAACAGGCCGTCGCGCTTCAGCGGCACGATGTTGCGGCCCAGGGTCGTGCGGTCCATCACCAGATCGGCAGCCAGGGCCTGGATGCCGCGCGGTCCGCCCGCGTGCAGGCGGGCCAGGATGCCGTACTGGGACACGCGCAGGCCGAGCGGCGCCATGGCGGCGTCATACAACGCGGACACGCGCCGGGCAGCCTGGCGGATCGCCTGGCAGTGGCAGACGGTGGTGCCCAAGGTCAGGCTCGACAGTGCCGATGCATCGGATCAAACTAGGTGCATATGCACACAATGTCCACCACGCCCGCCGTTGCCGCACCCGTGACCGACGCCGTGACGGTCCCTTCACCGCCTGACTTGGCGCCGCCCGCCGCTGCGGTGCCAGGCCAGCCGGCGGCGGTTGCCATGCCGGTCCGCAGCGCGCGGACCCTGGCGCTGCTGCAGGCGCCGGTGCTGCCGACGCTGCTGCGGATGGCCGGGCCGAACGTGCTGGTGATGCTGGCGCAGTCGCTGACGGGTCTGGTGGAGGCTGCGTTCGTGGGGCGGCTGGGCACGGATGCGCTGGCGGGGATGGCGCTGGTGTTCCCGGGCGTAATGCTGATGCAGATGATGTCGTCGGGCGCGATGGGTGGCGGGATTTCCGCGGCCATCGCGCGGGCGCTGGGCGCGGGGCGGCAGGATCAGGCGGACCTGCTGGTGCCCCATGCGCTGGCAATCAATGCGGCAATGGGGTTGCTGTTCTGCGCGGGAGGCGTGCTGGGCGGACCGGCGCTGTATCGCGCCATGGGCGGCAGCGGACCGGCGCTGGCCGCGGCGCTGCAATACTCGGACGTCGTGTTCGGCGGCGCCGCGCTGATGTGGGTGTTCAACGGCCTGGCGAGCTGCATACGCGGCACGGGCAACATGCTGGTGCCGGCGCTGGTGATCGTCGGCGGAGTTGTGGTGCTGGTGCCGGTGTCGCCATGCCTGATCTTCGGCTGGGGGCCGTTCCCGGCGCTGGGCGTGGCGGGCGGCGGGGTGGCGCTGCTGCTGTACTACCTGCTGGGCGGGGCGGTGTTCCTGGCCTACCTCCTGGGCGGACACGCGGGACTGCGGCTGAGGGTGCGGCGGCTGCGGTGGGGGCCGGCCTGGGCCATCCTGCGGGTGGGGCTGCTGGCGTCTCTGGTCAGCCTGCAGACCAACCTGGTGGTGACGCTGGCGACAGCCTATGCCGGGGCGTTCGGGGCGGCGGCGGTGGCAGGATACGGCGCGGGGTCGCGGCTGGAGTTCCTGCTGGTGCCGCTGGTGTTCGGGCTGGGGGCGCCGATGGTGGCGCTGGTCGGGGCCAACCTGGGCGCGGGCCAGCGCGCGCGGGCGCTGCGGATCGCCTGGACCGGGGCGGCGGTGGCGTTCGGGATGACGGAGGCCATCGGGCTGGCGGGCGCGGCGTGGCCGGCGGCGTGGCTGGGGCTGTTCGGGCATGACCCGGCGATGCTGGCGGCAGGGTCGGCCTACCTGCACGCCGCCGGGCCGTTCTTCGGGTTCTTCGGCGGGGGGATGGCGTTGTACTTCGCGTCTCAGGGAGCAGGGCGGCTGGCGTGGCCGCTGGCGGCTGCGGTGCTGCGGATGGCAGTCGCAGTGGGCGGCGGGTGGCTGGCGCTGCGGTGGACGGGCGCGCTGGGGCCGGTGTTCCTGGCGCTAGGCGCTGGGTTGGCGGTGATGGGCGTGGTGAACGCGGCCTCGGTCGCAGGCGGCGCGTGGTTCAAGGGGAGGCCGGTGTGATGGACGCCATCTATTTCGAGGACATGGAAGTCGGGCAGGTCACGACCTCTCGGGCACAGGCGATGACGCGGGAGCGCATCGTCGCGTTCGCGGCGGAGTTTGACCCCCAGCCGCAGCACCTGGACGAGGAGGCGGCGCGGGGCAGCATGTTCGGCGAGCTGGTGGCGAGCGGGTGGCACACTGCGGCGGTCACGATGCGGCTGCAGTTGGAACTCGTGATGGGACGGTTTCCCGGCGGCGCCCTGGGCGCTCAGGTGGACACCTTGGCGTGGCGGCGTCCGGTGCGTCCGGGAGACGAGCTGCGCGCAAGGGTGGAGGTGCTGGCGCTGCGGGTGTCGGGATCGCGGCCCGACCGGGGGGTGCTGACGCTCAAGACGACGACTCTGAACCAACGGGACGAGGTGGTGCAGGAAATGACGGCATCGGTGCTGGCGCCGCGGCGTCCGGCGTCCGGGTAGGGCCGTCCCCGTCCTGCTGAAGGGACGGCGAACCCCTACTCCGCCGCCGCCGGAACGGCCTGGTCCTGCCGAGCCTTCTCCCGCTTGCCCCCTGCCAGCCAGGTGTTCACCCGGTCCAGGTAGAGGTAGATTACCGGCGTCGTGAACAGCGTCAGGATTTGCGACACCACCAGCCCGCCCACCATCGAGAAGCCCAGCGGACGACGCAATTCCGACCCGGTGCCGGTGCCGAGCATAAGCGGCACGCCCGCCAGCAGGGCGCACATGGTCGTCATCAGGATCGGGCGGAAGCGCAGCTTGCATGCCTCGAAGATTGCATCGTCGGGCGGCTTGCCCTCCTCGCGCTCCAGCCGGAGGGCCACGTCCACCATCATGATGCCGTTCTTCTTCACGATGCCGATCAGCAGCAGGATGCCGATGATGGCGATCACGCTCAGGTCGTAGCCGAAGGCGGTCAGGAACAGCAGCGCGCCCACGCCGGCGGACGGCAGGGTGGACAGAATCGTCAGCGGGTGAATGAAGCTCTCGTACAGCACCCCCAGCACGATGTACACCGCGACCAGCGCCGCGGCGATCAGGTAGGGCTGGCTGGACAAGCTGCTCTGGAACGCCTGCGCCGTGCCCTGGAAGCCGCCGCTGACAGTGCCGGGCAGGCCCATGCTGGCTTCCGCGTCCTCGATGGCCTTGGTCGCCTGCCCCAGCGACACGCCCGGCGCCAGGTTGAACGAGATCGTCACGGCCGGGAATTGGCTCTGGTGGCTGATGTTCAGCGCGTTGGTGTGGGACGTGTCGGGCTTCACCAGCAGGGACAGCGGCACCTGCCCGCCCGTGATGGGTGAGGTCAGGCGCATCTGGTCCAGCAGCGCGGGATCGGCTTGCAGGGTGGGCAAGGCCTCGATCACCACGTGATAGCTGTTGAGCTGGGTGAAGTACTGCGCCACCTGACGCTGGCCGATGGCGTCGTAGATCGCGGCATCGATCAGGGTGGGCTGGATGCCGAAGCGCGCGGCCTGGTCCCGGTCTATGGTCAGGTTGGCCGCGGGCGCGTCGGTCTGCTGGTCCGATGTCACGTCCGCCAGCAGGTTGATGCCGCGCATCTTGTCCAGGATGCGCGGCGCCCAGACCTGCAGGTCCGCCAGGTCCGGGCTGGTCAGGGTATATTGGTACTGCGTCCGGGACAGGCGCCCGCCGACGCGGATGTCCTGCAGGGATTGCAGGAAGAAGCTGACGCCGGGCACCTCGGCTGCCTTGGGGCGCAGCCGCGCGATGATCTGGTCCGCAGTCGTCGTGCGCCCATCCGCCTGGGGCTTCAGGTTGATGTAGAAGTTGCCCTGGTTGAACGAGGTCGCGCCGATGTTGAATGCGACGCTCGCGACGTCCGGGTCCGCCTTGACCACGTCCGCCAGCGCCTGCATCCGACCGGACATCTGCGCGAACGAGGAGTCCTGCGGGCCAACCGCCTGCCCGAAGATGAATCCGGTGTCCTGCTGCGGAAAGAAGCCCTTGGGAATGCTGATGAACAGGAACGCCGTCAGCCCAAGGGTCGCAAAGAAGGACAGCAAGGTCAGGAACCTGAAGCGCATCACCAGCCGCAGCCCGGCTTCGTAGCGGTCCAGCAGCCAGCCGAACCCGCGCTCGGACAGTTGATAGAGCTTGCCGTGCGCGTCGTGGGTGGTGTCCCGCAGGAAGCGGGAGCACAGCATCGGCGTGAGCGTCAGCGACACCACGACGGAGAGCGCAATGGTGATGCTGACCGTGAGCGCGAACTCCCGCAGCAGGCGGCCGACGATGCCGCCCATCAGCAGCAGCGGGATGAACACCGCAACGAGCGACACGGAGATCGCGATGACGGTGAAGCCGATCTCGCCGGCGCCCTTCAGCGCAGCCTCCCGCGCGGGCATCCCCTCCTCGATGTAGCGGTAGATGTTCTCCAGCACGACGATGGCGTCGTCCACCACGAAGCCGACCGCGATGGTCAGCGCCATCAGGCTCAGGTTGTCCAGGCTGAACCCGGCGACATACATCACGCCGAACGTCCCCGCGAGCGCAAGCGGCACGGTCACGGACGGGATCACCGTCGCCGCCACGTTCCGCAGGAACACGAAGATGACCGCGACCACCAGCGCGATGGTGAGCACGAGGGTGATCTGCACGTCGTGGACCGAGGCGCGTATGGTCTGCGTCCGGTCCGTGAGGATGCGTATGTCCACCGTGGGCGGGATGGCTGCCTGGAGCTTCGGCAAGGCGGCCTTCACGCGCTCCACCGTGGCGATCACGTTCGCGCCGGGCAGCTTGGACACGGCGAGCACGATGGCGCGCGGGGCCGGGCCGTCCGCGTGGGCGGTGTCGTCGTAGGACCAGGCGGCGAGCTTCGTGTTCTCCGGCCCGTCCACGGCCGCGCCCACGTCGCGCACGCGGATGGGGGCGCCGCCACGGTAGGCGATGATGACGTCGTTCCACGGCGCGGCCCGCAGGATCTGGTCGTTGTCGTAGACCGTGAAGCTTTGGTCCGGCCCGTCGAAGGTGCCCTTGGGTGCGTTGGCGGTGGCGCTGGCGACGGCGGTGCGGACGTCCTCGAACCCCAGCCCGAGGCCGGACAGCCGCGCGGGGTCGAGCTGGATGCGGACGGCAGGTTTCTGCGTGCCGGACAGCTGCACCAGGCCCACGCCGTCTATCTGCGACAGCTGCTGCGCCAAGATGTTGTCGGCGTAGTCGTTGACCTGCGTCAGCGGCAGGGTGTCCGAGGTCAGCGCCATCACCAGGACCGGCGCGTCGGCCGGGTTCACCTTGCGGTAGCTGGGAGGGCTGGGCAGGTTGGTCGGCAACTGGCCGCCAGCGGCGTTGATGGCGGCCTGCACGTCCGTCGCCACGGTGTCTATGTTGCGGGACAAATTGAACTGCAGCGTGATCTGTGTGCTGCCCGTGGAGCTGGTGCTGGTCATCTGATCCAGGCCGGGGATCAGCGAGAACTGGCGTTCCAGCGGCGTGGCGACGTTGCTGGCCATCGTCTCGGGATTGGCGCCCGGCAACTGCCCAGACACCTGGATTGTCGGGAAATCCACCTGCGGCAGCGGCGCCACCGGCAGCAGCGGATAGGCGACGAGACCCAGCAGCAGCATTGCGACGGCCAGCAGCGCAGTGGCGATGGGTCGGCGGATGAACCCGGCTGAGGGGTTCACTTCGCGCGCTCCTCCGGCTTCGGGTTCCCGGGCTGCGTGTCGCCGGCCTTCATGTCATCGGTTTTCATGTCGCCCGGCCCTGCGCCGCCTGGCTTGGCCTCGTCGGCCTTGGCATCCCGCACGGCTGCGCCGGGCTTCACCTTGAACTGGCCGGAGGTGATGATGGCCTCGCCGGGCTTCAGCCCGGCGTCGAACAGCGCCATTCCGTCCCGGGTCAGGGCCACGTCCACCTTCCGCATCTGCGCCTTGCCATCCGGCCCGACCGTGAACACGAAGGTGCCGTCCTGGCCGCGCTGCACGGCGCTGGCGGGCGCCGTAATCCCGTCCTGGCGCACGCCCAACTGCAGGCGCGCGGTCACGAACTGGCCGGGCCAAAGCTCGTGGTCGGCATTGGGGAAGGACGCCTTCAGGTCCACCGTGCCGGTTTGGGCGTTCACCTGGTTGTTGACCAAGTCCAGCTTGCCGGTCGCCAGCGGCTTGGACAGGTCGCGCCCGAACGCCTGGACCTGCAGCGGCTCCGTGGACGCCGCCATCGCCGCCTGCACCTGCCCGAGGAAGTCCTGCGGCAGCGAGAACAGGAGGGAGATCGGCTGCAGCTGGGTGATGACCACCAACCCGCCCGGGTCCGAGGCGTGGATGACGTTGCCCTGGTCCACCAGCCGCACCCCGGTCCGCCCGCCGATGGGCGCAGCGATGCGCGTGTAGGCCAACTGGACTCCGGCATAGGCGATGGCGGCCTGGTCCGCCTGCACCTGCGCCGTCAGCGATGCCACCGTCGCCTCCTGCGTCGAAAGCTGCTGCTGCGACGCATCGCCGCGCCCGGCAAGCTGGGCGTAGCGCGCACGGTTCAGCTCGGCGTCGCGCAGGGTGGCGGTGTCCTGGGCGAACTTGGCCTGTGCTTGGGCGAGCTGAGCCTCAAAGGGATGGGGATCAATCTCGACCAGCAGGTCGCCCTGCTTCACGTCCTGCCCCTCGGTGTAGGCGATGCGCATGATCTGCCCGTCCACGCGGGGGCGGACAGTGACCGTGTTGTAGGCCTGAACGGCGCCCAGGCCAGTCAACCAGATCGGGACGGGCTTGGACTCCACCTTGGCCAAAGTGACCGGCACCGGAGGGGGCGGCCCTCCAGCGGCGGCGGGCGCGTGGAAGGGCCACCAGTGCCTCCAGTAGGCAACGCCCCCGCCCACGGCCAGCAGCACGGCCGCCGCGGCGGCCAGCATCCCGGCGCGGCTGCGGCGCGGCTGGACGGTTGCGGACCGGCCGGCCCGCGCCAGCGGCGCCTCCACCCGCGACTGGGCCGGCGAGGGCATGTCCGTGCGCTCATGTCCAGGAGTTATGTCCATCGCCGCCTCATCCCTGATTGTCCGTCCATCCACAACCTTGCAGCTACGGATGGCATGGCGTGCTGCACCGCGGAAAAACGTAGCGCAGCGGGCAATTCGGCGTGATCGCCTGCAAGTGCGCGACAAACAGGAGTTGGCAGCGTGACGTCGGCGGCCCTTGGCTTCGGCCATCCACGCGACGAGGTTTCAGGACGTGCAGCGATTTCAAGAACGGCCGAAGCGTGATACCAGCGCCCTATTGCTTCGACCGTCTTTGCGGTCGCGTCACGCCCCGGAATGCCTCGGCGTGAACGGTCGAAGCCAAGGGCCGTTGGCATGAGGCCGTTGATACAAGTGGCAGCCCAATGAAACCCCAAGAGCAAGGCAGGCGCAGCTACCACCATGGCAACCTGAGGGAAGCTCTGGTGCAGGCCGCCGTGGACATGATCGGCCAGCGCGGCCTGGCCGGGCTGGCCATCGCCGAGATCGCACGGGCGTTGGGCGTCAGCCCTGCCGCCCCCTACCGCCACTTCCGCGACCGCAACGCCCTGATCGCCGAGGTCGCCCGGCGCGGGTTCGAGCGGCTGACCGCTGACCTGGAAGCTGCCTGGGCCGGCGGACGGCCTGATCCCGTGACAGCCATCGAGCGGTGCGGGCGGGCGCACCTTGCGTTCGCGAAACAGGACCCGGCGGCGTATGCGGCAATGTTCGATGGCGGAGGCGACCCCGCATCAGGCGGCGCGGACTCGGCGGTGCAGGGGGCGTCCGACGCGGCCTTTGCCGTGTTGCGCCGGGCCGCGGACGCTGCTTGCGCGCGCGCCAAGGCCGGCCGGGGGCCGCCGGCGCAAATGGTGGCGCTGCATATTTGGTCGTTGACGCACGGTGTTGCGTCCCTGTTCGTGACGTCGGGCACCTCCCCGGGCCGTCTGCCCATGCCGGCAGAGGACCTGCTGGAGGCGGGTCTGTTGATCTACCTGGAGTCGTTGGGCCTTGCGGGAAGGGGCTGAGACGGGCGCTCCTATATTTTCGTGAGCGGCATGCTTGACACTAGAAATCGGTGCAGCCGCTTGTAAGTATCCCTCACATACAAGGAGGGCGGCTATGTTGACGCGTATGGACGAGTTCGGACGGCCGGCTTGGGTGCTGGCGACAGTGGTGGCGTTCTGGGTGTTCTGGCCGCTGGGCCTGGCAACCCTGGCCTACCTGGCGTGGACGGGGCGGCTGAAGACGCTTGCAACCAGTGGGGCAACAGGCGGGGCTGCGGGCGCGCCGGGCAAGTGGTTCAACCTGCGCACGGACGGGCCGGCGTCAGGCGGCAGCGGCAACAAGGCGTTCGACGACTATCGGGCGGAGACGCTGCGCCGGCTGGAGGAGGAGCAGAGGGAGTTCGTGGACTACCTGGACCGGTTGCGCCGCGCCCGGGACAAGTCGGAGTTCGACGGCTTCATGGCGGAGCGCCGCCGCGGCGGTGCGCCGCAGGACGGCGGTACCGCGGTCTAGCTGCCTAACCTCACCAAGCATCTCGCGCTCCGGCGGCATGGCATGGGCCAAGCCGCCGGGGCTGTTTTCGGCTGATCAGCCCGCCTTGGGCTTGGTAAAGGCTGGGCGCATTGGGCGGCGGAACCAGGGGATGTGATCGGGGTCCTCGCCCTGCATGGTTACGCTGGACTGCTTCGCTGCGCGCCGTCCACGTCCATCCGTGTTGGCCTCGATCATCTTGCCGAGCCAAAGCAGGGCCGCTGGCATGACCACCAGCAGGAACGTGGCAAGCGCGAGAACCGTCAACATCAAACCTCCTTGCCGCCCCTATCGGGCGGTGACAGGCGGTTACGTAAGCGCCTGGGAGGCTTTGCAACCCCCAGGGGACCTGGCCCTTGCGGCTAAGCAGGCTTGTGCGGCTTGTTGCATAGGTGGCCGCCGACCGTGCCAGGCCGCGAAAGCCTGCCTACCGCTGTCGCTTCTGCGCCATGCACATGTTGCGCAGTGTGCGCCAATCAGCCTGCCCTGAAGCCACCGTCGGCGCAGAAGGCGTGGCCGGCAGCATAGGCAACCATATCTGAGAACGGCTAGGCGAGGGTTGCGGCTGCCTTCTTTCCGACCTGGCCATGCAGCGCAGGGACACCTGCGGCTAAGGCTTCGGCGGCGCCGTCCCGGGCCATGCTACACACCGCGGCGCGTCCGGTGCCGCTGCCGTCGCTGCCCACGTGGCGGATCTTGCCTGCCATGCGGCCCAGCGGCCGCATGGGCTGCTACTCCGCCGCATCCGCCAGGCTTTTCTGCGCCAGGCCCGGCAGGAGCGGCAGCAGGCGGGCTAGGTCGCGCTCCGCCACGCAGCAGAGATACTGGCCCGCGGGCGGACCCGTGTCGGGGCCGTCCCGCGCCGGCAAGGGCAGGCCGTCGGGACCGAGCGGCAGGGCCGTCATGCCGAGGTCGGCATAGACCTTCAGCAGGCCGGTGCCGGCCCGCCATACCGCGGCGCCCATGCCTTCCTGCGCCGCAAGGTCGCGCAGGTTCCAAACAGCGGAGGAGCGGTCGCCGATCAGGCCGGCGGGATCGCCCAGGCCGAGCAGCACGCCGCCGGCCCGGCGGAATGGGATGGCGGCGTCCCCCGCTTCTCCGAGCACGACGCCGTCCGCCTGGGCCGGGGGCATGGCACCGAGGGCGGCGTAGCGGGCGCGGCCCTCGCCGGGCCAGGGCAGCCATCGGACGCGGCTCGGGCGGATCAGGCGCCACAGGGCAATCAGGGCGAAGCCGACGGCCAGCGCCACGGACAGGCGCAAGCTGTTAGGCACGTCGCGGGACAACACGACATCCAGCCAGGTGTTGTCGGACAGGCCGCGCAGGCGCGGCTCGAAGGCAGCTAGGGCGACGACGCACAACAGCAGCGCCAGCAGAGGCAGGGCGGTGCCGATCCGCAGCGGTCCCGCCAGCAGCCGAGCATGGCGGTAGTAGGCGTCCCGGAACGGGGCCACCAGCACCGCCGCCAGCACCAGCACCCCGGGTATCCAGAGGTTGTCTCCTTGCGCGCCGGTGAAGCCCGCGCCCAGCAGCAGCATAACGAGGGTCGCGCCCCAGGCCAGCGTGACCCGCTGGGACAGGCCGACGGACAGGACGATCAGTGCCGCGCCGATCAGCGAGGGCACGAACTGGCCGGCGGTCGCGGCCAATTCGGCGAAGTCGGGGTCTATCCAGGAGAAGTCGGGCCGGTTGTCCAGCAGGCCCACCGCCATCAGCAGCGCGCCGCAGAGCGCGACGGCGCCAGTGGACGCGCCGATGGCGAGGCTGGGGTCGCTCCATCGGGTCAGAGACTGCAGGCGGGCACCTGGCTGGGACTGGGCAGAGGAACCGCTTCCAACTGCAGGGCTGGTGGCGGAGGAACTCGCAACGGCTGAGTTGGCGGCGACTGGGGGCTGGCCGCGCTTGGCGACGCCCTGCACCAGCGCGCCGCCACGCAGCAGGATCTCGTTGCCGGCGAACAGCGTGCCCGCCAGGAACAGAGGGATGATGTAGTAATAAAGGCGGAAGACGACGATGGCGCCCAGGATGGTCGGGGGCTGCAGGTAGGGTTCCAGCCCCAGGAGCATCGCGGTGTCGAACACGCCGAGTCCGCCGGGCAGGTTGGCGGCGAGACCTGCGGTGTAGGAGGCGACATAGACGCCGAGGAAGCGGATGTAGGTCAGGCCCGGGGTGTCAGGCAGCAGCTCGTAGAAGATGGCGGCGGTGACGGCCACGTCCACGGTGGCCAGGGCGACCTGGACAACGGCCATGCGATAATCCGGCAGGGTGACGGGGTTGCCGAACAGGCGGATGGTGCCGACGAAGCGGGACAGGCTGACGTAGGCGGCGACGATGCCCCACAGGGCCGCGCCGATCAGGTACATGCCCCAGCGGGGCACGATGCTGCCGAAGAAGGGGATGGCGTCGGGTTCCCAGAACAGGATGATGCCGCCCAGCACCATGCCGCCCAGCCCGAAGGTCAGGCTGCAGAAGGCGACGACCTTGGCGATCTCGAACGGGGTGAGGCCCCAGTGGGAATATAGGCGGTAGCGCACCGCGGCCCCGGACACCGCGGCGAAGCCCAGGTTGTGAGACAGGGAGTAGGCGCAGAACGAGGCGAAGGAGACCCGGCCGTAGCTGACCTTGTGGCCGGCATAGATGGTGCCCAGGCGGTCGTAGAAGGTCAGCACGCCGTAGGACAGGATGGTCCAGACGAAGGACAGCAGGAGGGATTTGGGCGGGATGGCCTCCAGCGCCGTCTTGATGTCGGCGACCTTGAGATGGCGGAACTCTTTCCAGATGACCCAGATGGCGCCGGCCAGCAGGGCGAGGCCAAGCACGGCGGGAAGCTGGCGGGCGGCCCGCTTGAGGAGGTCCATCGTCAGGCCGCGTCTGCGACGGTGGGTGCGGCGGCGAGGCGGGATCGGATGAGGTCCACCGTCTCCGCCACGCCGTAAAGGGCCACGAAGCCGCCGAAGCGTGGGCCTTCGGCCTGGCCGAGCAGCACCTGATACAGGCAGCCGAACCACGCCTTCAGGTCGGGCAGCGGGTGGCGCTTGCCGACGGCATAGACGATGTCCTGGATCGCCTCGGGCGGCGTGCCTGTTGGCAGGCCCTCCAGCTCGCCGGCGAGGTCCTGCAGCGCCGCGCGCTCGGCATCGGTGGGGACGCGATACTGCTTGGCGGGACGGACGAAGTCCCGGTAATACGCGATGGCGTGGCCGACCAGGGCGTCGAAGAGCGGGCTGGCGCCGGGCGCGGCGTCCGGGCTGTAGCGGCGCAGGAAGCCCCAGAGCATGTCGGGGGTCTCGGCGTTCACGACGCTGGCGAGGTTGAGGAGCATCCCGAAGCTGACGGGGGCGGGTGGGCCAGGGTCGCGTCCGGCGAGTATGTGCCAGGCGGGATTGGTGCGTCGGGCGTTCGCGTCCTGGTCCGCCAGCTTGGCGGCGTTGGCGAGGTAGTCGTCCACGGCGCGGGGGATGGCGTCGAAGAACAGGCGCTTGGCGCGTCCGGGCTGGTGATACATGAAGCCGGCGAGGCTTTCGGGCGGGGCGTAGCGCAGCCACTCCTCCACCGACAGGCCGTTGCCTTTGCTCTTGCTGATCTTCTGGGCGTGCTCGTCCAGGAACAGCTCGTAGGTCAGGCTGACGGGCGGAGTGCTGCCCAGGATGGCGCAGATGCGGCTGGAGAGCTTCACGCTGTCAATCAGGTCCTTGCCGGACATCTCGTAGTCCACGCCCAGCGCGTGCCAGCGCATGGCCCAGTCGGCCTTCCACTGCAGCTTGCAGGCGCCGCCGGTGACGGGGGTAATGAAGCGCGCCCCGCCATCCGGGTCCTGCCAGGACACGGTGCCGGCGGCTGCGTCCACTTCATCTATGCGGACCTGCATCACCTGGCCGGTGCGGGGGTGTATGGGCAGGAAGGGGGAGTAGGTGGCCTGGCGGTCCTGCCCCAGGGTGGGCAGGATGGCGGCGACGATTTCGGCATGGCGCTCGGCGACTCGCATCAGCGCGGCGTCGAAGCGGCCGGAAGCGTAGTAGTCGGTGCTGGAGGCGAACTCGTAGTCGAAGCCGAAGCTGTCCAGGAAGGCGCGCAACCGGGCGTTGTTGTGCGCGCCGAAGCTGGGGTGGGTGCCGAAGGGATCGGGCACGCGGGTCAGGGGCTGGCCGATGTAGTTGGCCAGCATGTCCCGGTTGGGGACGTTGTCGGGGATCTTGCGGAGGCCGTCCATGTCGTCGCTGAAGGCGAGGAGGCGCGAAGGCTGGCCGGTGAGGGCGGTGTAGGCATTGCGGACCCAGGTGGTGCGCGCGACCTCCCCGAAGGTGCCGATGTGGGGGAGGCCGCTTGGGCCGTATCCCGTCTCGAACAGGGCGGCGCCCTTGCCGCTGGCGTGCAGGCGGGCGGCGACCTTGGCCGCTTCCTCGAACGGCCAGGCCTTCGGGATGGGATCGGTTGCGTTGCGGAGTGTATCGGGCATGGGTGCAAGCTAGAAACGGGGTCAGGCCGGGTCAATCGCGGGGAGGCATGGCCAGGGGCGAATCAAGAAAGGGTGCGGGGATTGCAAATCTCCGTCCGGACCTGGAAAAGTCGGCTGGGGCCAGTGGGCGATCTGCCGGTCCTGCACCCTGCCTTGCCCTGGCGGTCCAGGCGCGCTTGCCGCCGCCGCGCCGCGGGTGCTACCGCCCCGCGCGATGCTCCTGCACCCCGAAGCCGCCGCCCTGACGCACGCCGACGACGCCGGCCCGCCGCTGGTGTCCGTGGTGGTGCCTGTGCGGAACGAGGGCGCCAACATACGCCCGCTGATCCGGGAGATCGGCGCGGCGCTGCAGGGCGTCGCGCATGAGATCATCTATGTGGACGACGGCAGCACGGACGACACGGCGGCGGAGCTGCGTGCGGCGCGGGAGGCGTTGCCGGGCACGCTGGCGCTGCGCCGCCACCGCGCGAGCTGCGGACAGAGCGCAGCCATCGTGACGGGCGTGCGGGCGGCGCGCGGGCTGTTCATCGCCACGCTGGACGGTGACGGGCAGAACGACCCGGCGGACATTCCTAACTTGCTGGCACGCGCGCAGGCAGCAGATGATCCATGGCTGCTGGTCGCGGGGCATCGAACGCAGCGGCGGGACACCTGGGTGAAGCGGCGGACCAGCCGTATCGCCAACGGGGTGCGGGCCGCGCTGCTGCGGGATGCGACGCCGGACACGGGGTGCGGACTGAAGCTGTTCCGGCGGGCGGCGTTCGCGGAGCTGCCGTGCTTCGACCACATGCACCGCTACTTGCCGGCGCTGTTCCTGCGGGCGGGGGGGCGGGTGGTGTCGGTGCCGGTGAACCACCGCCCGCGCACGCGGGGGCGCAGCAACTACGGGACCTTGGACCGGCTGTGGGCAGGGCTGTTCGACTTGATCGGCGTGGCGTGGCTGCAGCGCCGGTGGAAGCGCCCGGTCGTCGAGCAGCCATGATCCCACGGCTATGACCGTGGCAGGGCGGGTGCTGGCGCAGGCGTGGCGCCCGGCCTTGCTGCTGGCGGGGCTGGTGGGCGCCGGGCTGGCGCTGCGGGAGCTGGGGCTGGACGCGCGCATCGCGGCGGCAGGGGAGCATGGGCCGCTGGCCTACGTGGCGCTGGGGACGGCGGCCTGTGCCATCGGGGTGCCGCGGCAGGTCGTGGCGTATGCGGGCGGGCTTGCCTTCGGGTTCTGGCCCGGGGCCGCGCTGGCGCTGGCGGCGGAGGGGCTGGGCTGCGCCGCCGACTTCTTCTGGGCGCGGCTGCTGGGGCGGCGCTGGGCGGCGGGCTGGCTGGCGCGGCGCGGCGGCGGGCGGCTGGACCGGCTGGACCGGTTCCTGAGCGGGCGGGCCTTCGCGGCGACGCTGACGCTGCGGCTGTTGCCGGTGGGGAGCAACATTTTGCTCAATCTGCTGGCGGGGGTGTCCGGGGTGGCGGCCGGGCCGTTCCTGCTGGCGTCCGTGCTGGGGTATGTGCCGCAGACCGCGGTGTTCGCGCTTCTGGGCGGCGGGGTTCGGGTGTCGCAGGGGGTTCAGGTGGGGTTGGCCGTGGCGCTGTTCGCGGCGTCGGCAGCGATGGGGGCGCTGCTGCTGCGCCGCCGCGCCGCCGCGGATCTGGTGCGCGGCGGCACCGGAGGAGGCCGGGCGTAGCGGGGGTCCGGCGGGGACTGCGGGGTCAGCCCGGGCGGTTGGCCCAGGCGGGCTGCGGCGTCCGGACGGGGCGCGCGTCCAGGGCGCGGCGCAGCAGCAGGGCGATCAACACATAGCCGAGGGCGACGCAGGGCAGGACGTAGCGGGGGATGGCGTAGTTGCTGTAGAGCGGCGCGGCGGCAAGGGCGGCGAGGAAGGCGGCGGCCACCGTGGCCTCCGTCACGCTGCTGCGGCGGCTGAGCAGGATGAAGGCAGCGGCGGCGGAGCAAAGGGCCAGGAGCGCAGGGTAGAGCGGCACGGCGGCGCGGTAGAGCGACAGGGTGGCCGACGGCTCCTTCACGATGTTAGGGTAGATTCTCGTCGCGGCCCGGCTATTGAACGAGTCCACGAACCAGCCTTCGAGGGGGCGGTCGGCGCCGCTCTCCGCCACGAAAAACTTCCGCCACTCGGCCACGCTGAAGTAGAGCGCCAGCGTGCGAAGATAGACCTTGGCGAATGCGGACGGCTTGCGCTTGAAGGCGTTGGACACGACGGCCATGCAGGCCTTGTCCACCTTGACGCTGTATTCGTCATGGTCGCCCAGCTTGTCCATAATGAGCTCCCGCAGGTAGCCCTTGCCGCCCCAGACCTGGGAGATGCGCTTGTCGTAGTCGTCCAGATGCAGGTCGTAGTGCTCCTGGTCCGTCATGGGGATGCCGGCGTGGGCGAAGTCCTTCTGGCTCAGGGCGGGCGCGAAGACGCCCATCAGGAGCGTGCCCGAGATCCTGTTGACGAACGGCGGCCCGGGAAGCTGCTGCGCGAACAGGACGGCGTTGCAGCCGAGCAGGGCGCCGACGGCGGCGACCGGCAGGAGGGCAGATGCGGCCGCGCGCCAGCGCATCGCCGCCGGGCCGCAGCGGCAGGACCAGGCAAGCATCAGGCAAGCGGCAAGGAGGATGACCGGCGCATACGCGAGGCGGATGAAGACGGCGCCAATGGTCAGGGCGAACGAGGCGGCAAGCAGTGCCCACCCGTGCGCGCCGCCACGGAGATAGGCCGCAAGCGTTCCCGTCAAAATGACGAAGCAGCCCATGCCCCAGAAGTCCGACAGGTAGAACCGGGCGTAGGCCTCCGTCAGCGGGTCCGCCGCGACGGCAATGGCGCAGGCTGCTGCCAGCAGGTTTCCCCAAGCGCCTCCAGCGCCTCCGGCCAGCGCGCGGCATTGGACGGCGACCGCAACCAGCAGCGCGCAGTTCAGCAGAATGTAGGTGACGTAGCTGCGGCTAGCTTCCAGGAGGGCGCCGGCACCGAAGCCGAACGCCCAGGAACGGTCCGGCGGCATCCAGGCGGCGCTGGTCATGAGGTAGGAGACGGAGTCGCCCTGCATGAACCGCGGCAGGTGATCGGCTGCGAACAGCGCGAGCACGATGAGAACGGGAAGGAGGCGCAGCGCGGCTGCAAGGTTCGCGGCCCCGCGGGCCGGCGTGCCCGGCGCGGAGGGGTTCGGCACGGCGTGATCCCTGGTTGGCGCTGGCGGGCGTGCTGCCGCCTGCAAGGGTGCCGGGCTGTATCAGCCGAGGTGCGGCACGGCAAGGCGCCCGCGTACACCAGCGCACCCCGCTCCTGCCCGGGGCGGGGTGCGGCCCGTCAGCGGCGGTCAGTGAAGGTAGAGCAGATGGGGCGTGTGCCTCACGGCTGCCGGGCGGATTGGGCCACCGGCGGCGACCTTAATGGAGTGGAGCTTCCCCTCCAGCTCGCGCGACCAGAAATCGAGGAAGCGGCGCAGCGCGGGGTAGCGGGGAGCGAGGTCGAGTTCCTGCCAAACATAGGTCTGCAGCAGGCCGGGATGGTCGGGCAAGTGATAAAGGATTTCGGCGGTGGTGATACGGTAGTCGCGGAGTTGAAGCGCCAGGGTCATGTGGCAGCCCTTTGCTCGGGGTTACGCGCCATGCGTGTCGGGCGCGCAGGGCAAGTCTGCAAAATCCGCATGGCAGTTGGGAAGCTGAAAGCGAGCATTGCCAGTACTTTAGCACTCCAACCTTGCAAGTGCTGCTTTGTCCTTGACAGACCAAGAAGCTTGCCCTAGATCGCTGGCACTCCTCGCCGACGAGTGCTAACACCTGCCCGGCGATGGCAGAACGCGGCAACGCAAATCGAATTGGAGCGATCCCAATGAAGTTTCGACCCCTGCATGACCGGATCGTGGTCAAGCGCATCACGGCCGAAGAGAAGACCCGCGGCGGGATCATCATCCCGGACACCGCGCAGGAGAAGCCGATGGAGGGCGAGGTCGTCGCCGTCGGCCCGGGTGCCCGCAACGAGCAGGGCGCCGTCGTCGCCCTGGACGTGAAGGCCGGCGACCGCGTGCTGTTCGGCAAGTGGAGCGGCACCGAGGTGAAGCTGGATGGCGAGGAGCTCCTGATCATGAAGGAGAGCGACATCATGGGCATCATCGAGGGCCAGGCCGTGACGGCGAAGGCTGCGTAAGCAGTCCCGCACGGCGCTTGAATTAACAGTTAAGGATAGAAAGACATGGCAGCCAAGGACGTACGGTTCGGCGGCGAGGCCCGCGAGCGGATGCTGCGCGGCGTGGACATCCTCGCCAACGCAGTCAAGGTCACGCTGGGTCCCAAGGGACGCAACGTGGTGATTGATAAGAGCTTCGGCGCACCGCGGATCACCAAGGACGGCGTGACCGTCGCCAAGGAGATCGAGCTGGCCGACAAGTTCGAGAACATGGGCGCGCAGATGCTGCGCGAGGTCGCGACCAAGACCAACGACATCGCCGGCGACGGCACCACCACCGCGACCGTGCTGGCCCAAGCCATTGTGCGTGAGGGCGCCAAGGGCGTGGCCGCCGGGCTGAACCCGATGGACCTGAAGCGCGGCGTGGACATGGCGGTTGCCAGCATCGTGGCCGAGCTGAAGTCCCGCACCCGCAAGATCACGACCGAGGCCGAGACGGCGCAGGTCGGCACGATCTCCGCGAACGGGGAGGCGGACATCGGCCGCATGATCTCCGAGGCCATGCAGAAAGTCGGCAACGAGGGCGTCATCACGGTCGAGGAGGCCAAGGGCATCCAGACCGAGCTGGACGTGGTCGAGGGCATGCAGTTCGACCGCGGCTACATCTCCCCGTACTTCATCACGAACGCGGAGAAGATGGTCGCCGAGCTGGACCAGCCCTACATCCTGATCCATGAGAAGAAGCTGTCCGGCCTGCAGGCGATGCTGCCGCTGCTGGAGACCGTGGTGCAGTCCGGGCGTCCGCTGCTGATCATCGCCGAGGACATCGAGGGCGAAGCGCTGGCCACGCTGGTGGTGAACAAGCTGCGTGGCGGCCTGAAGGTCGCGGCCGTGAAGGCGCCGGGCTTCGGCGACCGCCGCAAGGCCATGCTGGAGGACATCGCGATCCTGACCGGCGGCCAGGTGATCTCCGAGGACCTGGGCATCAAGCTGGAGAGCGTGACGCTGGCCATGCTGGGCCGGGCCAAGCGCGTGCTGATCGAAAAGGAGAACACGACGGTCGTCGAGGGTGCCGGCGGGTCCGAGGACATCAAGGGCCGCTGCAACCAGATACGGGCGCAGGTCGAGGAGACGACCTCCGACTACGACCGCGAGAAGCTGCAGGAGCGGCTGGCGAAGCTGGCGGGCGGCGTTGCCGTCATCCGCGTCGGCGGCAGCACCGAGGTCGAGGTGAAGGAGCGCAAGGACCGCGTTGACGACGCGCTGCACGCGACGCGCGCGGCCGTCGAGGAGGGCATCGTCCCGGGCGGCGGCGTCGCCCTGGCGCGCGCTTCCTTGATCCTGGCGCACCTGACGCCGGCGAACGAGGACCAGAAGTTCGGCATCGAGATCGTGCGCAAGGCGGTGCAGACCCCGCTGCGGCAGATCGCCGAGAACGCTGGCGAGGATGGCGCGGTGATCGCCGGCAAGGTGCTGGAGAACGCCGACTACAACTTCGGCTTCGACGCGCAGACGGCCGAGTACAAGGACATGGTCGCGGCGGGCATCATTGACCCGACGAAGGTCGTGCGCACGGCGCTGCAGGATGCGGCCTCGGTCGCCAGCCTGCTGATCACCACCGAGGCGATGATCGCCGACCGGCCGGAGAAGAAGTCGGCCGGCGGCGGCGGCGGCGGCATGGGCGGCGGCGGCATGGGCGGCATGGGCGATATGGACTTCTAAGTCCAAGCCGCGCAGACGCCAAGCAAAGGGGGGGCGGGCCGCAAGGTCCGCCCCTTCTGCTTTGTGCAGATCGTGCCGGCACTGTTGCATCGCTGCCGAAGTCGCATGCACAGGTGTTGGCTGTCATGTCGTTGCGATTGACACCAGGGCTTTGTTCTGCGCCCATGCGGGTTCAGTCGTGTTTTTGACTAGCCTTGCTGCGCCTCCCCCCTGCTTCGGGTGCCCACAAGCCGTCCAAAGGCCCGATTGCTTTGCCCCTGCGCCGTTGCAGCGGGCTATGACGGAGTGTGACGCAGTTATGGCTACGGGTACAGTGAAGTGGTTCAACGCCACCAAGGGCTTCGGCTTCATCATGCCGCAGGACGGCAGCAAGGACGTGTTCGTCCACATTACGGCGGTTCAGGCGGCCGGGCTTCGCGGGCTTGATGAGGGGCAGAACGTCACGTTCGACGTGGTGCAGGAGCGCGGCAAGGCGGCTGCAACCAACCTCAAGCTTGCTTAACAACGTCTAAACCGTCGTAGTGTTGCGGCGGTTCACGTCACTAGCGCGGCCGGGTCCGCGTGTCTGAGGAGAGAAGAGTCATGGCTGTCGGCACTGTCAAGTGGTTCAACGCCACCAAGGGCTTCGGGTTCATTATGCCGCAGGACGGCAGCAAGGACGTGTTCGTCCACATCACGGCGGTCCAGGCGGCGGGGCTGAACGGCCTGAACGACGGCCAGAAGGTGAGCTATGAGGTGGCCATGGAACGCGGCAAGGCTGCTGCGACCAACCTCAAGCTGGCTTAGAGGAGCACGCCTTCGCCGGGCCGCTTGCGTAGCGGCCCGGCAGCTTCTTGATGGGGCTGTTTAGCCGCCGGTCCAAGATGCGGCGCTGAAGCCTGCCGTCAGCGCATTCTCTGACCGGGTAACTGGCACGGCCCGGGTTGCCCCGGCTTTCTGCATGATGCCGGCGACCTGGTCTGCCTGGGCCTGCGTCGTCGTACGCACCGCAAGCACGAGTGTGCCGGCAGCGCCGCGTCGGTCGCGTTCCGCCACCGTTGCAGCGTCCGCGGCCTGGCCTGCAGCATTCGCTGCGGCGGCGGTACCCACGCCGACTGCGGCGGCACCCCCGACTGCCAGTAGTGCCGCCCCTCCGGTGGCGATCACCGCGCCTGCCACGGCCACTGCGCCGGCATAGCCGGCCATGCTGGTTCCGAGGGTGCGCAACTGGGCTTTGTCGGTGTCATCGGTCGGGTTCTCGGCGCCTTCGGTTGGCGTGTCGGAGCTGCGGGCGTGCTGCTCCTCCGGCAGGCTGAAGTCGGCGCGGTCGTAACCGGCAAGGGTCAGCTGGGCCAGAGCGTCCTGCATGGTGGCGTCACTGGGAAAGTGGCCTTGGACCTCTGCAACGGACTCCGCCAGGGCCGGGCCTTGCTTGGTGCCGCTCGTCTCGCTCATCTCTGCGCTCCCTGATATGGGACGGCAACGCGGGAGGGGGTGGGGCTGTTCCCGGCGGGTTGCGCGGGGATTGGGCATCGGCCATTGAAGCCTCATGCCAAGCCGCGCAACGCCCGTCTCCGGCCAGGCCGACAGCCGCACCGGCCTGTCAGGTGCGTCGGCACCATTGTGCCGCAACGTGACCGGGAACTGCGCGGAGATGGTCCGGCATGGCAGAAGGACAGCGGGCGGGCCATATCAGCCCTGGAGGCCATCGGCATGACGCCCCGCGTCCTCAATGCGTTGCGGTCTGGGGCTTGGCTCACGCCGCAGCGCCTGACGATCTATCCCCTGACCCTGATCGGCGCCTATGCCGCGCTGATCCTCCTGGCGCTGCTGACGGCGACCGGGCCGATGGACGCCTTGCGGCGGCCGCTTGGCACGGATTTCAGCCAGGTTTGGGCCGCGGGGGTCAGCGTGCTGGCCGGGCACCCGGAGCAGCCCTTCGACCCCGCGCTGCATGAGGCGGCGCAACAGGCCTTGTTCGCGCCGGATACCCCTTTTTATGGGTGGCACTATCCGCCCTACTTTCTAGCAGTGGCCGCGCTGCTGGCCTTGCTGCCGTATGTTCCGGCCCTGCTGATCTGGCAGGGGACCACCTTCGCGGCCTACCTGTTCGTGGTGCGGCGCATCCTGCCGCACCCGCTGGCGCTGCTGGCGGCGGCGGCGTTCCCGGCGGTACTGGTCAACGCCGCACATGGGCACAACGGGTTTCTGACGGCTGCGCTGCTGGGGGGCGGCCTGTTGCTGCTGGACCGGCGGCCGGTGCTGGCCGGGGTGCTGTTGGGCCTGCTGGCGTACAAGCCGCACCTCGGCCTGGTGCTGCCTGTGGCGCTGCTGGCCGGCCGCCACTGGGCCGGCATCGCATCGGCGGCGGCCACGGTGACTGCAATGACGTTGGGCACCCTTGCCGCATTCGGCGCGGGACCCTGGCGGGCCTTCAGGGACAGCTTGCCGTTCACCCGCGTCGTCGTGCTGGAGCATGGGGGCACTGGGTGGGAAAAGATACAGAGCGCGTTCTCTGCGGTCCGGGCGGCGGGCGCGGGCGTGGACGCTGCCTACGCCGTGCAGGGCGCGGTGACCGCCGCAGTGATCCTCGCGCTGGCGTGGCTATGGCGTGGGCCAGCGGACATGCGGTTGAAGTCGGCGGCGTTGATGGCGGGCACCCTCCTCAGCACGCCCTATGTGCTGGACTACGACATGGCAGTGCTCGGCCCAGCGCTCGCGTTCGTCGTGTCGTGGGAGCGGGAGCGGGAGTTCCGGCCTTGGGTGGCCTCGCTGCTCGCCGCCGTCTGGATCGTGCCGTTCGTTGCGCGGGCAGTGGCTCAATACGCGCACGTTCCGGTCGGGCTGATCGCGATGGCGGCCTTCTTCGCCACCACGGCGGCTGCGGCATGCACGCCTTCACCGGGCCGCTTGGCAGGAGCGTCAGGGACCTGGAAGACTGGCGGGAGCGGGAGGCGCCCCTAGACGCCTTCCACCAGCACAAGCTCGGACACGGTGCTGTCCAGCCTCATGCGGAGCGCCGGAGCATATTCGGGGCTGTGGTAAAAGGCGAGGGCCGCGGCCATGTCCGGAAACTCCACGACGACCAGGCGCCCCGGCGGCTGCGGTCCCTCCATCGTCTCGATGGAACCCCCGCGCACGAGGTAATGCCCGCCGAACAGGGCGATCACCGGAGTGACTGCGGCGCGGTAGGCGTCGAAGCCGGAGGGGTCCTTCACGTCAACCCGCGCGATCAGGTAGGCGCGCGTGCTGGAAGCAGTCATGGGGGCTACGCCCCGCGCCCGATGCGCTGGTGGCGTGCGCGCGCCGCGCGCTCTATGGCGGAGGCGACCAGCGGATCCATGCGCAGCTCCGCCATCACCAGTTCCAGCATGCGCAGGACCGTCTGCTTGGCGTGGCGGTCGGCGGCCACGACCTCGCAGGCCAGGGCATATGCGGTTTCCCGCAAGCGAGGCTCCAGCGCGTCGCGGATCATCTGGCCGGCATGCTCCAGCCCCTCGTCCTCCTCCAGGAGGCCGATGGCGGCCTCGGACGCAGCCTCCAGACGCTCGCTGCTGAAGTCCTGGAAGGCTGGGAGGGTCTGCACAAGGCCGGACATGACCCCGATCTCCCGGTCTGTGATCGCGCCGTCAGCCGCGGCCACCAGCACCATCGTGCAGACCAGGGCCTCCTGGGGGTCCAATCCGGTTCTGGCCAGCATCGGTGAATCCTCTGTCGTGTTGGACATCATGATCTCGGCAGCTTCGGGGAAAGACGAGGTGCCGGCAAGTTACGGCTGGGTGATGCCCGGCATGGCAGGAGCTTGGGCGAGGAAGCAGCGCGTCTCCGCCACGGCCTCCGCCAGGCCGACGCGGCGGACGGCGACGCCGGGCGGGAAGGCGGACAGCAGGCGGCTGGGCGTGCGGCGGTCCAGCAGGACGAAGACGCCGCGGTCGGCAGCAGAGCGCACGAGGCGGCCAAACGCCTGGCGCAGGCGCAGCCGGGCCTTGCTGTCGTCGTAGCCCTTGGGGTCGCCGCCTGATAGATGGATGCGCCGCTCCCGGTGCAGGATGTCGGGCCGCGGCCAGGGCACGCGCTCAAACACCACCAGCCGCAGTGCGCGGCCCGGCACGTCCACGCCGTCCCGCATGGCGTCGGTGCCCAGCAGGCAACTGTCCAGCTCCGTCCTGAACACGTCCACCAGCGTCGCGTTGTCCATCGCGTCCACATGCTGCGCCAGCAGCGGGATGCCCGCGGCCTCCAGCTCCGGAGCGATCCGGGCATGGACGGCGCGCAGCCGGCTGATGGCCGTGAACAGCCCCAGTGCCCCGCCCCCCGCCGCCTGGAACAGGCTGCGGTAGGCTGCTGCCAAGGTGCCCAGGTCCCCCGTGCCCACGTCGGTCACGACGAAGGCGCGGGTTTGCCGGGCATAGTCGAAGGGGCTGGCCACAGAAACGCGCAGCGCCGGAGATGGCAGGTGGTCCGCACCCACCCGCGCCTCCGCCGACAGCCACGCGGTTTCCGCGTCGGCCTCACCGGTGTCGCGCAAGGTGGCCGACGTGACGATCATGCCATGCGCGGGCGCAGCCAAGCTGGCAGCGAACGGCACCGTGGGGTCCAGCCAGTGCCGGTGCAGGCCCACATCACGATCAACCGCACGGTCGCCCGCCTCCCGCCGGTCCAGGTGCAGGTAGTGGATGTGCTGCGGGCGGGTGCCCGGCTCTGGCACCGGGGCGCCCACGGCATCCAGCATCCCCGTCCAGGTCTGCAGCCGGTCCACGGCCCGGCGCTTCACGGACCGCCGCGCCGCCTCGATCCGGTTGCGCGCTGCGGTGTCCAGCTCCTCCGATTCGTCCTCCAGCTTTGCGTCCAGCCGGGCCAGCAAGGTCTGCAACGGCTCCGCGATGCGCCGCAGGGCGCGGGCAAGCTGCGCCGCGGCATCGGGCAGGCCGGGACCAGCCGGATACAGGTCGCACTCCATGCTGGTGCGCGCGTTGGGTTCCATGTCGCCGGCCAGGCGGGCCAGGACCTGCTGCCGGGCCAGGCGCAGGAACGTTTCGCTGGGGGTCGCGTCGTCCCCGCCATCCTGCAGGCGCAGCGCCCAGCCCTGGGACGGCAAGGCGCGGGCGGCTTGCAGGGCGGCGTCCAGCGGGGTTTCCAGCTCGGGCACGCCAGCGACCAGGTCCTCCAGCCGGCGGCGCAGGCCGCGGGCGCGGGACCGTCCGCCCTCCGCGCCCAGCAGCCAGCGGCGCAGCTCTGCGCCCTCCATCCCGGACAGGGTGGCGCTGAACGCGCCGTCGGCGGCGTCGAAGACGTGGTGGCCCTCGTCGAAGACGTAGCGGCTAGGCACGCCGTCGTCGTCCAGCCCGCCCCAGGCGGCTTGGGCCATCACCAGCGCGTGGTTGGCCACCACCAGCTCCGCCCCGCGGGCGCGGCGTATCGTGTGCTCGACGAAGCAGGTGCGGTAGTGTGGGCAGGCGCCATGGATGCACTCGCCGCGGCGGTCTGCGATGGCGGGCAGCAGGGATTGGCCGAACAGCTCGGGGAACCAGCCCGGCAGGTCGCCGCCCTGCACGTCGCCGTCTGCGGTGGCCAAAGCCCAGCGGGACACGAGGCCGAGCGCAATCAGGCCGCCGGCGCTGGTGCTGGCGGCGGTCGCGTGCTCCTCATAATTCAGCAGGCACAGATAGTTCTCGCGGCCCTTGCGGATCACCACGCGGCGGCGGCGCTCGGCGGGATCAGGGAACAGGCGCTGCAGCTCGCCGTCTATCTGGCGCTGCAGGTGGCGGGTAAAGGTGCTGATCCAGACGGCGCCGCCGTTGCGCTCGGCCCACAAGCTGGCTGGGGCGACGTAGGCCAGGGTCTTGCCGGTGCCGGTGCCGGCCTCGGCCAGCACCACCTGCGGGTTGCCCGGGGCCTCGCGCGGCAGGAAGGCGTGGGTGGCGGCGCTGGCGTAGTCGGCCTGGCCGGGCCGTTGCTCCGCATCGGGGCCGAGCATCCGGGCGAGGCGGGTGCGGGCCTCGGCGGCGCCGACCGGCTGGCTGCCGGGCGCCGGCGGGGGGGCCTGGTCCTCCCACTCCGGCAGGCGGCGCCACACCTTCAGCGGGTCGGAGTTGGGCTTGGCCGTGGGATCGCCGAGTGCGGAGGCCACCAGGCGCGCCCAGGGCCAGCCGGCCTGGCCCATGCGTGCGGTCAGCCCGGCAGCGCCCTTGTTGAGTGCCAGGTCACGCCCGCGCTCCAGGTGGCGCAGCAGGCCAGCGGCGATGGCAGGAAGCAGGGCGGCGGCATCCTCGGCAGTGTCGGGCGGATCCAGATCCAGCGCAAGCGCCAGGCCCCGCGGCGTGGGCGGCACGGGGCGGGCAGGGATGGCGAAGGCGAACAGCTCCAGCAAATCCAGGCAGGGCTGAGGGCGCAGGCCCAAGCGGCGCAGGGTGGCGGGAGCATGGACCAGGAGGGGCGGCGGCTCGTCCCGCAACAGGTGCGCCGCTTCCTCCGCGTGCAGGGATAGCAGTTCGCCATCCCGTGTCAGCACGGCGGCACGGCCATGCCCGGCGACGATGGCCGAGGCATCGGGGATCAGGAAGAGGGGCGAAGGCATCTGGGGATATGTAGGGCGGGGGTGGCGGATGCAGCAATGCGTCTGCTCCATCTCCCTCTGAGCTGGGTCGCGGAGCGGAGAGGGACAAGAAGCGCCTTCTTGCCCGATGCGCGTTGCGGCCGGGCGCATTATGTTGGGCTTAGCAACTGGGATCGTGCCGCCATGCCGTTTGATGCTGCTGCCTCCTACACGCTCCGGGGCCGCTCTGGGCGCCAGCCTGCGGCGCGGGCCGTCGCCGTATGGTTGTTCGTCATCTGCGTCATGCTGCTGGTGATGGTGTCGTTGGGAGGTGCCACGCGCCTGACCGGCTCGGGGCTGTCCATCATGGAGTGGGCGCCGCTGATGGGCACCCTGCCCCCGCTGTCCCAGGCGGAGTGGGAGCGGCTGTATGCGCTGTATCAGCAGATACCGCAGTACAACCTGGTCAACCACGGGTTCGGGATCGAGGGCTTCAAGGGCATATTCTGGCTGGAGTGGGCGCACCGGCTGTGGGGCCGGCTGATCGGGGTGGCGTTCCTGGGGCCGCTGCTGTGGTTCGCCGTGCGTGGCGCCATTGACGGACGGCTGGCCCGGCGGTTGGGGGTGCTGTTCCTGCTGGGAGGGCTTCAGGGGGCGATTGGATGGTTCATGGTGGCCAGCGGCTTCGCGGCGGACAGCACCACGGTCTCGCCCTATCGGCTGGTGGTTCACCTCACGATGGCGATGGTGCTGTATTCCGTGATCCTCTGGACGGCGCTCGGGCTGTGGCGGGATGGTGCGTCGTCGGCATCGGCGGCTCCAGCGCCGCCCCCTGTCCTGCGGCGGTTGAGCAACGTCGTGCTGCACCTGGTGGCGCTGACGGTGGTGGCAGGCGGCTTCGTCGCGGGGTTGCGGGCCGGGCTGGCCTACAACACGTTCCCGTTGATGGACGGGCGCTTGGTGCCGGAGGGGTATTGGGCGTTGCCGGGGTTGCGGAATCTGGCGGAGAACATCTCAGCGGTGCAGTTCAACCACCGCCTGATGGCGACAGGCACGGCATTGATGGCGTTGGGAACAGTGGCATATGGGCTGCGCGCCGGGGCGGCGGGTATGGTGCGGACGCGGCTGCTGCTGCTGGGAGGTGCGGTGCTGGCGCAGTATGCGTTGGGAGTCGCGACCCTGCTGTGGGTGGTTCCGGTGGCGCTCGGCACGGCGCACCAGGCGATGGCGATGCTGGTGCTGACAGCGGCGCTGGCGCTGCTGCACGCGCAGCCCCGGCAGTCCGGGCCTGGTCGGCTGTCCCGGGCGATCCACGGAGGCTGATGCTCCGGGCTGGTTGGGGCATGGAACGCCTGCGCGCCCCGGCTCCACGGTCGCAGTGGTCACCCCAGTGGTGCCACTTTCATGCTCCTTGACGGGGAGTGGCGGGCCTCCCTAGTTTCGCCACATGGAACAAACCAAAGTCGAGGCGGTGCGGCGTTCCCTCATGGGCGCGGCGCTGCTCGTGGCGTGCCTCTCGCCTGAGGCGGGAAAGGCCCAAGGGCCTTCCCTGCTGCAGGACCGCGCAGGGCAGGAGTGCCCGCGCAGCCGCCTGCCGGCGCTGAACCTACCGATGCTGCGGGCAGCCCTGAAGACGAACTCCGAAATCGTGATCGTCGCGCTGGGATCATCGTCCACCCAGGGATGGCACTCCACAGACATCGGGCACAGCTACCCGGCCATTCTGCAAGCCGAGTTGCAGGCCGCCCTGCCTGCGTCCCATGTGGCCATCGTCAACCGCGGCGTCGGCGGACAGGATGCTGCGGAAATGGTGCCGCGCCTGGCGGCCGACGCCCTCGCGGTGCGGCCCAGCCTGGTGATCTGGCAGCTTGGCGCCAACGGGGCGATGCGGCATACCGATCCGGAGGTGTTCCGGGATTTGGTGGTCAGCGGGATCGGGATGCTGCAGGCCGGCAACGTGGATGTCGTGCTGATGGACAACCAGCGTGCGCCCGCTGTCCTGGCCGCACCGCACCGTGCGCAGTTCGACCAGATATTGTCCGAGAGTGCGGCGCGCGCCGGAGTGTCCCTGTTCAGCAGGGGCACGCTGATGGACCAATGGCAGGAGGCCGGCCACCCCTACGGCGAATTCGTGTCCGACGACGGAATCCACCACAACGACCGGGGCTACCGCTGCGTCGCCAAGGCGCTGGCGGGGTCCATCCTGGAAGGGCTGGGCGTGCTGCCGCCGCCGATCCGCTCGGCATCCCGGCGGTAGCGCTTAGCTGCTAGGCCGGGAGGGCGCCTCGGTGATGCCTGCCAGGCGCAGCCCAGCCGCGAAATGCTCCCGGTCGGCCTCGCGCGCAAGCGGGGTGGCGGCCAGGAAGCCTGCTATGGTGAACCCAGGCTCTATGGCCAGCAGCCGGCGGCGGATGACGGCGGCCTCATCCTTCCAGCCGAGATGGCCCAGGGCGGCCAGGTAGGGTTTGCAGGCGGTGGAGTAGCCCGGGTGCATTGCCACGGTGTCGCGGCCTGCCAGCGCGGCGGATTCATGGTCCCGGCGGATCATCGCCAGCAAGACGAAGCCCACGTCCAGCATGAAGGCGTTGGGGTCCAAGGGGGACAACTGCTTGTAGCGGTTCAGCCTGCGCTCGGCCTCCCCGCACTCGCCGGCGAGTGCGCAGGCGATGCCGGAGAAGGCCCAGGCCATCGGCAGGTTCGGGTTCAGCGCCAGCGCGTGAGCGTGCAGAGCCGCACCCTCGGCCGGATTGCGGTTCAGGAAAGCCTGGATATGGCCTGCGATGGTGAAGCCGCGGGCGTCCCGCGGGTCCAGCAGCATCGCGCGGGTAGCATGGTCCATCGCATCGGCCCGGTCGGCGGCAGGGTCCTCGGTCCACCCCTGGCTGACCCTGAGACCGAGCCATGAGGCGTACCAGAGATGGGCGGGCGCGTGGTCCGGCTGCATCGCCAGGGCGCGGCGCATCACCTCGCCCGACCGGGCGAAGCTCAGCCGCTCCAGCCGGACCATTCCAGGCAAGGCCCGCAGCAGCAGGTCCGCGGCGGTGCTGTCGGCGGAAGCCAGCTGGGCAGCCCGGCGCGCTTCGACCAGCATGAGTTCCGGATCCACCTGGGCGGCGGCTTCGGCGGCGATGTCGGCCTGCAGCGTCAGAAGGTCCGGCTGCGAGCGGTCGAAACGGTGCGCCCAGACGACCTGGCCATCTCCGCGCAGATCCACGAGGCGCAAGGTAACACGTACGCGCGTCCCAGCCGTCTGGACCAGGCCGTCCAGCAGGTAGTCTAGGCCGAACGCCTGGCGCAGGGCCTCGTCGTCCCGCCCGTCAACCAGGAACTGGGCGATGGCGGAGCTTGAGGCCACCGACATCCAGCGGAACCGTAGGAGCGCCGCGCCGATCTCGGCGGACAACCCCGCGGCCATGTTCGCCTCGTCCTCGCCGCCGCCCGCGAGCGTCAGCGGCAGGACGCCGATCCTGGGGTGGGTGCGGCTGTCCTGGAACATTCCTCCCGCCGGTGCCGCGTGCGGAAGCGCCATAACCGGAAGCGGCATAACGCGACTTGGGCCTGCCGGGGAACGGCCGCGCACGTCGGCCAGCAGCGCCTCCGTCTCCGCAGAGGGCGCGGCGTCCAGCAGGTCTGCCAGGACGGTCCGGCACCGTTCATAGGCTTGGATCGCCAGGCCCCGCTCTCCACGGGCGGCATGGGCGCGCATGAGTGCGCGCCACGCGCCTTCGTGCGCGCGGTCCATGGCCAGCAACTGCTGTGACACCATGATGGCCGTCTCCGGCGACGACCCGCTGCGCAAGACCTCCTCGGCCACCCCGCGGACGCGGTCGCGCAGCCGCTCGCGCTCGTTGGCCAACCAGAGGTCGAAGGCTGGGTCCATGCCGTCCAGCCCTTCCAGCAGCTCGCCGTCCAGAAGGGCGAGGGAGGCGGGGCTGCCGCCGCCTGCGCGCAGCATCTCGTCCACGTCCACCCAGACCAGGCCGGGCGTCAGGGAAAGGGTGTCCCGGTGGACGGTCAGGATGCCGGGACCTGCAGGCGCCAATGCATCCAGCAGGCGGTGCAGCTCCTGCCGGAGGGAGGCGCGCGCCTGCTCCTCAGGGCGGCGGCTCCAGAGCAGCTCGGCAAGGCGCGCGCGCAGCACAGAGCGGGGAGCGGACAAGGCGATGATGGCCAGCAGCGCCCGGGTCTTGCGCCCGGAGGGCAGGATGCTCTCGCTGCCGAGGGTCCAAGCCTCCATCTGCCCGATCAGGCGGAGGCGCATGACGACAAGCCCCGCTCCCGCGGCCGCCTTTCGCAACGCCTCAGGAGGGTGGCTGCTCATCCGTGATATCTTGCGATGGGACACCGGTCGGCCAATGCCCTGCCAATGCGACGACCGGCACAATCCCGTGGGGAGACCCCCTTGGGAAACGGCATCAGATCGCCGCCTCCAGAAAGATTTGCGAGGCATCCCCGGCCCACTCGCCACGATAACGGCCGAGCCAATGCTCCGCCTGCGTCGGGGCGCCTTCGAGCAGGGGGAGCAGGGGGGAGACATGCCGGCGTTCGTCCTCCCCCTTCCCGTCCAGGCACGCACGGGCGCGCAGGCCGTCCTGGGCGATGGCGACGGCATCGCGCGCCAGGTCGCGCAGGGTGCCGCCGGGCCAGGGCGTGTCCAGGGCGAGACGGGGCACCTCGGCGCGCGCAGCCACGTAGGCATCCCAGGGCTGGCGGCGCACGAGGGCGTCGGCGGCCGCCAGGGCAGCGGGGTCGTACAGCAGGCCAACCCAGAAGGCGCTTTGCGCGATCATCATGTCGGGACGTCCGGCGTCGGAGCCGCGCATCTCCAAGAAGCGCTTCACGCGCACGTCGGTGAAGGCTGTGGTCATGTGGTCGGCGAAGTCGCCAAGGGTCGCCGGGCCGGGCACGCTGTTGTGCAGGTCGCCGCGCATGTAGGCGCGGAAGGACTGGCCCGCCAGGTCCTGGTAGGCACCGCCGCGCTCGATGAAGTACATCGGCACGTCCAGCAGCCACTCGACGTAGCGCTCGAAGCCGAACCCCTCCTCGAACATGGCGAGCGGCATTCCCGACCGGGCGTTGTCCACGTCGGTCCAGACGCGGGCGCGGCTGGAGAGGTCGCCGCTGGGCCGGCCCTCCATGAAGGGGGAGTTGGCGAACAGCGCCGTCGCCACGGGCTGCAGGGCCAGGGCGACGCGCAGCTTCTGCGCCATGTCGGCCTCGCTGCTGTAGTCCAGGTTGACCTGGACGGTGCAGGTGCGGGTCATCATGTCCAGGCCGCGCGTGCCCACCTGCGGCATGTAGCGGCGCATGATGGCGTAGCGGCCCTTGGGCATCCACGGCATCTCGTCCCGCCGCAGCGTCGGGTGGAAGCCCAGTGGCGCGAAGCCGACGCCCAGCGGCTCGGCGACGGCGCGCACGGCGGCGAAGTGGGCGTCCAGCTCCGCCGCAGTCTCATGCAGGGTGCGGAGGGTGCCGCCTGACAGCTCGAACTGCCCGGCCGGCTCCAGCGACACTGATGCGTCCTTGTGCGCGCCCAGGCCTTTCAGGCCGATGGGATGGCCGGCCTCCAGGATCGGCGCCCAGCCCGCGGGATCCGCCGCGGCCATGCCGTCCAGCAGCGCGCGTATCCCGGCGGGCTCGTAAGGTGGCGGCGAACGGCCCTCGCCCTGAAAGCCGAACTTCTCGTGCTCGGTACCGATGCGGTAGTCGGAAGGGGGCTTGCAGCCAGTGGCGATGTGGTCGGCCAACTGCTGGACGGAGCGGATCGGTGTGTGGTCGGCGTCTCCGGGATTCGACATGGGCGGCTTCCTGCGTGGCGGGCCGCACACAGGGGGGCGCCGGAAGGATTGTCAAGCTGAAGCCGGGTAGCGGCTGGCCAAGTGCGGCCTTGGCGCGCGTGGGACGCAGGTGGCTGCCTTGAAAGCGTCAGGCTGGGCTGAACAGCTCCACCTCACCGCTGGCTGGGTGCGGTTGGGCTGGGCGGCCGGACAGGCGGTGGCGCATCGCGGCAAGGGGCACTGCGTCCAGTGCGGCCTCAACCACCTGCGGCCCGCCGGCGGCGGCGGCGCGCAGCAGCGCGGCGAGGGCAGCAAGGTGCTGGGTAATGCTGTCGAGAGATTGCAGGCTGACAAGGCCGGGCAGGCCCGGCGTCATGGCGTGCTGAAGGGTCTCTGCCTGCCGGGCCAGCTCCGCCAGCTCGGCGGCGGCGGCGGCCACCAGGGCGCTCAGGTCCGGCGGGGTTGGCGGCACAGGCGGCACCACTAGAACAACTCCACCGCGCCGGAGTCCGGCGGCGGCGGCGCGTCGCGTTCGGCGGCGATCAGCCCGGCATCCCACCCGATCGGCTGCTGCCGCGCCCGGCCGCTGGCGGGCCAGAACTGCACCCTGCGCCCGGCCTCCCCGCCCAGGCTGGACGGACCGAGCACGATGCGCTCCCGCTCGACGAACCGGGTGGCGAAGGCGGCGTTCAGCGCGCCCACGTCGGTCAGGCCGCGGGTCATGCGTGCGCCGCCAAACAGCTTGGCCTGCAGCCGCTCCCGCCGGGCGCCGCGCTGCAGCAGGGCGTTGACCAGCAGCTCCATCGCGTGGACGCCGTGCTGCATCCCGCCGCCCTCCGCAGCCGCGCCGGGCAGCAGAAAATGGTTCATGCCGCCGACGCCGGCCACGGGATCGGCCAGGCAGGCGGCGACGCAGGAGCCGAGTATGGTGGTCAGGCACAGCCCGGCATCATCGGAGACGTGCTGCTCCCCGCGCACGATGTTGATCCGCCGCTGGGGCAGGCCGGCCTGGCGCAGCAGGCCGGCGAGCGCGGCGCTGCTCATTTCAACGCACCGAACACGGCGGTGACCTTGTCGTGCAGGTTGGCGATGGTGAAGGGCTTGACCAGGAAGTTGTTGACGCCGAACTGCACGGCCTTCTGCACCAGTTCCTTGTCGCCGCGCCCGGTCAGCATGATGAATGCGGTCTTGCTGATGGGAGGATGTACGCGCACGGCGCGCAGCAGGCCCAGCCCGTCCAGGTTGGGCATGTTGTAGTCGCTGACGATCAGGCTGACGGATGGGCCAGCGGAGGGCTGGACGAGCAGGCGCAGCGCCGCCTCCCCATCCGCAGCCTCCTCGAAGTCGCGGAAGCCGATCTGCTGCAGGCCGTCGCGGACCAGCAAGCGCATGCTGAGCTGGTCGTCAACGATCATCACCTTCATGGCAGTGGGCATGGAAGCAAGGGCGGGCATCAGCGGGCGCTCCTTTCATCGGCGCGGCACAGGGCCAGCAGCGCGCCAGCCATCCCATCCAGCGGCACCTCGCGCTCGGTCGCGTGCAGCTCCGCTGCGACGCGCGGCATTCCATAGACGACGCAGCTTGCCCGGTCCTGGCCCAAGGTGCGGGCGCCGGCTTGGCGCATGGCCAGCAGGCCCGCCGCGCCGTCCCGCCCCATGCCGGTCAGGATGACGCCGACACCCCCTGCCCCGGCGGCGCGCGCGGCGGAGGCGAACAGCGGGTCCACGGCGGGGCGGTGGCCGTTGACGGGGTCGCTGGCCTGCAAGCGGCAGCGCAGCGGCTCCCCGCCCCCCCTGCCGCCGGCCACCAGCAGGTGCGCCGCGCCGCCCGGGGCGAGGTAGGCATGGCCGGGCAGCAGCGGCGCGCCGTCCAGCGCCTCGGTGACGCGCATCGCGCCGGCGCGGTCCAGGCGACGGGCCAGGCTGCCGGTGAATGCGGCGGGCATGTGCTGGGTGATGACGAGGGGGGGCGCATTGACCGGCAGGTGAGGGATGATGGCCATCAGGGCCTCCACCCCGCCGGTGGATGCGCCGACCGCCACAAGGCGGCCCTGGCCGCGCATGTCCAGGCGGGCCGGGGTGCGCAGGGTGGCGGGTTGGGCGCGCGGGCGGGTGCCGGCGGCGGCGCGCACGGTGGCGGCCAGCGCCGGGCCGCCCAGCGCGGCCTTGTCCACACAGTCGAACGCGCCAAGCTCCAGCGCGCGCAAGGTGGCGTCGGCTCCGCGGCTGGTCAGGGTGGACACCATCACGACCGGCATGGGCCGCAAGCGCATCAGCCTCTCCAGGAAATCCAGGCCGTCCAAGCCCGGCATCTCGATGCCGAGGGTCATGACGCCAGGGTTCAGCGCCTTGACGGCGGCGCGAGCCTCATGCGGGTCGGCGGCTTCGCCGACGACGTGCAGCAGCGGGTCGGCACGCAGGGCGTGGCGGATCATGGCGCGCATGGTGGCGCTGTCGTCCACGACCAGGACGGTGACGGGCGCGGACATGGTCAGAGCCGCCGGTAGATCGTGGTGCCGGCGGGCGCGAAGCCGGCAGCGGCCGGGCCGGACAGCCGCTCGCTGTGGCCGATATACAGGTGCGCGCCGGACGGCAGCAGCGGCGCGAAGCGGGACCACACGAGCGCCTGGGTCTCCCCGTCGAAGTAGATGGCGACGTTGCGGCACATGATGGCGTCGAACGTGCCGCGCATGGGCCAGGCGCCGACCAGGTTGAGTTCGCGGAAGGCGACGAGGCGGCGCAGTTCCGGCCCGGCCACCATCGCGTCCCCGCCGGTCGGCTTGAACCAGCGCTGGCGCAGCGGGGCGGGCACGGGGGACAGCGTGTCCGCGTCGTAGCGGCCGGCGCGGCCGGCGGCGACCATTGTCGGATTGATGTCGGTGGCCAGCACGCGCACGTCCAGGTCGGCGGCGTCGGGCATCAACTTCAGGATGGTCAGCCCGATGCTGTAAGGCTCCTGCCCGTCCGAGCATGCGGCGGACCAGAGCCGCACCCGGCGGCCCGACCTGGCCGCGGCCAGCAGCGGCGGCAGCACCGTGGCGCGCAGGTGGTCGAAGTGATGCGGCTCCCGGTAGAAGCGGGTCACGTTGGTGGTCAGGGCGGTCAGCATGTGCCGGCGCTCCGCTGCACCGTCCGGGCCGCGCAGAAGGGCGACGTAGGCCGAGAAGCCCGGCAGGCCCAGGATGCGCAGCCGCTTGGCGAGGCGGGAGTGGACGAGCGGGGCCTTGCCATCGGGCAGGGCGATGCCGGCATCCTGGCGCAGCAGGGCGGCGATGGCGCGGAACTCCGCGTCGGCCAGCGCATATTCGCCGCCGGCGGGCACGGCGCGGGACGCTGCCGCGGTCATGCCGCCTCTGCCCGCGGCAGGATGTGGTCGAGCGACACGAGGCTGACCATCCGCCCCTCAATGGCGAGCAGGCCGTGGACGAAGGTGCGGACCAGGTCGGAAGCGACCTCCGGCGGCGGCTGCAGGGCGCCGTCCTCGACGGTCAGGATATCGGACACCGCATCCACCTGCAGGCCCACGACCTGGACTCCGCCTGCGCCGTTGGCAACCTGGGCGACGATGATGACCTGGCGCTCCGGCGCTTCCCGGGCCAGGAAGCCGAGCCGGACCGCGAGGTCCACGATGGGCAGCACCGCGCCGCGCAGGTTGATGACGCCGCGCAGCCAGTCAGGGGAGCGCGGCAGGGGCGTCGCCTCGGTCCAGCCGCGGATCTCGCGGACGGCCATGATGTCCACGCAGAACTCCTGGGCACCGATGCGGAAGGCGATCAGCTCGCGCTTGCGGCCCGGGACGGACGAAGCCTCCATTGCAGGAAGGGCGGTCATGGGGGCATCAAGCATGGGCCATCCCTGCGGTCATGACTGCCGCGGCGGCAGCCGGCGGTTGGGGGGCCGGGCCGGCGGCGACGGCATCCACGTCCAGGATCAGGGCCACGCGCCCGTCGCCCAGGATGGTGGCGGCGGCGACGCCGGGAACGGGGCGGTAGTTGGCTTCCAGGCTTTTGATGACGACCTGGCGCTGGCCCAGGATGGCGTCCACCAGCAGGGCGGCGCGCCGCCCGCCCTCGGCTTCCACCAGCAGGGCGACCGCCTGTGGCTCCTGCGTCGGCGCGGCGCGGAAGCCGAGGGCCACGGCGACGTCCACGAGGGGGAGCCATGCGCTGCGGATGCCGACGACGCGGGCGGGGTCCGCCGGGTCGTCGCCGAAGCCGTGGATGTCCCGGGGGTGGGGCTGCAAAGTCTCGACGATGGCGGTCAGCGGCACGATGAGAGTGTGGCCGGCCACCAGCACCACCATGCCGTCCAGCACTGCCAGGGTTAGGGGCAAGCTGAGGGTGAAGCAGGACCCCTGCCCCGGACGCGACGCGATGCTGATACGCCCGCCCAGGCCCAGCACCTGCCGGCGCACCACGTCCATGCCGACCCCCCGGCCCGAGATGTCGGACACCGCGGCTGCTGTCGAAAAGCCCGGCAGGAAGATGAGGTTGTCCACCTCGTCGTCCGACAAGGCGGCGTCGGCGGGGACCAGGCCCTTGGCCGCCGCGCTGGCGCGCACGCGGGGGCGGTTGATGCCTGCGCCATCGTCTGAGACCTCGATCACGATGCGGCCGCCGCGGTGCATGGCGGCCAGGCGGACCACGCCCTCCGCCGGCTTGCCCGCGGCGACGCGGGCGTCCGGCGCCTCCAGCCCGTGGTCTATGGCGTTGCGGAGCATGTGGGTCAGGGGGTCGGCCAGATGCTCGACGACGGTGCGGTCCACCTCGGTGCCCTCGCCCTCCGTCACCAGGCGCACCTGCTTGCCGGTCATGGCCGCGACTTCCCGCGCCAGGCGAGGCATGCGCTGAAACACGGACTTCACGGGCTGGGCGCGTATGGCCATCACGGCGTCCTGGAGGCCGCGAGTGAGCGCGCCCAGGTCGTCCAGCGCCGCGGCGGTGCCGCCAGAGCGGGCGACCCCCAGTTCCGCCACGCGCTGGGCCAGCATGGCCTGGTTGATGACCAGCTCCCCCACGAGGTCTATCAGGCGGTCCACGCGCTCCAGGTCCACACGGATGGTAGGCTTGGTGGCGGGCGGGGTGTCGGCGGCACGGGCGGGCGCGGGCGGGGCGGCCGGGGGCGGGGCGGGCCCCGGATGCGGCAGGGCCCTGGGGGCCGGACCGGACGGGGCCAGGTCCGCCGCAATCTGCCCGGCGTCTGCCTGCAAGCGGCGGAGCAGCGCCATCACGTCCGGCTCCGCCTCGGTGGACGTTTCGGTAGGCGCGCCTGGCGGCGGTGCCGCGTCCGGGGAGGCGGGCGCGGGCTGCACCACCAGGTTGCAATCGCCGTCCACGAACTCGAACACTTCGCGGATCGCGGACTCGGGCGCGCTGGTCTGCAAATTCACGGTCCAGGCGAGGTATGCACCCTCCGGGTCCAGGGCGGGCAGCAGCGGGAGGGCACTGGTGTCGAGATGCACCTCCATCGTGCCCAGCCGGCCCAGCTCCCGCAGCAGCAGCGACACGTCGTTGGCCTTGGAGTACAGGGCGGGATGGGGGCGGATGCGGATGCTCCATGCGGCCATGACGGGCGCGTCGGGCTGGAACGGCACAACCGTGAAGTCCGCGAGGTCGTCGGCATCATCGGCACCGCCGTCCTCCCCGGCGGTCTCCGTGAGCGGCATGGTGGGGCTGGCGCGGTCCAGGGCAGCCAGCTCGGCGGCGGCGGCGTCCACGCGAGCCGGGTCGGCAGCGCCGCCGGACTGCGCGGCGCGCACGAGGTCGGCCAGGCAGTCCGCGGCGCGCAGCAGCACGCGCGGCACCGCCGGGTCCAGGACAAGCTGGCTGGAGCGCAGGCGGTCCAGCACGGACTCGAACACATGGGCGAAGCGGACCAGGGGCGCCAAGCCGAATGCGCCTGCACCACCCTTCATGGAATGCACCGCGCGGAACACAGCGTTCACGGTGTCCGGGCTGACAACTCCCGCCTCCATCGCCATTAGGCCGGATTCGAGGTCTGCCAGCCCCTCCTCGCACTCCTGGAAGAAGGTTTGGCGTATGGCGTCCATCGGGTCGGGCAGGTCTTGGACCATCCCCTTCAGGCCGCGACGCGGCGCAAGGCGTCCACGAGCTTCAAGGGGTCGAAGGGCTTGACGATCCAGCCAGTCGCCCCGGCGCTGCGCGCGCGGGCCTTCTTCTCGCCATCGGACTCGGTGGTCAGGACCAGAATCGGGGTGGCGCGGTGTCTGCCGCGGCGCACCTCCTCGATGAAGCCGAAGCCGTCCATGCGGGGCATGTTGATGTCGGTGACGATGACGTCGGGCTGCTCGCCCTCCAGCACCGCCAAGCCATCCAGGCCGTCCACTGCCTGCACGACGCGGTAGCCCGCCTGGTCCAGCGCCAGGCGCAGCATGTCGCGCATGGTGCGGCTGTCGTCCACTGTCAGCACCAGCTTGGTCATGCCCGGCCCCCCGCGCCCAGCAACGCGGCGGCGCCGAGCAGGGCCGCGCCGGATTGCAACTCCTGCGACGCCGACACGAGGCGGAAGGTGCGCCCGTCCGCGGCCCAGGTGCGCTGGGCCGACAGCAGCACTTGCAGGCACTGCCCGCCAAGGTGGCGCACCCCGGAGCCGTCCAGCACGAGGTCGGCGCCGCGCTGGGCCAGGAGGGAGGAGGCCAGGTCGGGCGCGGCACGCAGGTCCAGCGTGGCGGGAAGCGGGAGAGGCTGGGGCAGGTCGGGGGCGTCGTGCAAGGCCGGGGTCCCATCAGTGCTGCGATGGGACGGTGGTAGCAGCCGACGGTTGAAGCGGGGTTAAGCTGCCGGCGGATGCTTCCGGTGGGCTGGTTGCGGCCGGTGGGGAGTCAGGCGACCGCCTCCAGTACGCACTCGAAGGTCATCAGGACCGGATTGGCGCCGGCGAGGCGGCCAGCGCCGATAGCGCCGGTATGGTCCACGATGGCGGCGTGCAACTCGGTGGGCGCCCCTGCCCCGGCCAGACAGCGTATGGCGCCGCGGCGGATCAGAAGCTCCGTCGCCATGCCGCGCAGCGGCGGCGCGTCCATGAACCGGGCCTCGTTTATGCTGCCAACCCCGCCCTGCACGATGCCCTGGCGGAAGCCTGCGCGCTGGCCGGCCTCTTCCAGCGCGGCGGCAAGGTCCTGGTTGGGGGCCAGCCGCAGCGCCAGCGCGGGCGTGACGTGCGGCGGCGGCGGCGTGCCGGTCGGGTGGGGCATGAACAGGCTGAAGCCGGTTTCGGGATCGGGCGCCACCCGGAACTGCGCGCCGATGATGCCGGTGCCGCGCACCTGGATGGGGGCGCCGATTCGGGTCTCGTCCGGCAGCACGTGGCCGCACCCGGGCGTTCCGTCCGCCGCGGTCCATAGGGCGTGGCAGTGGAAGAAGGGCTGGCCGTCCCGGGTGCCGACCGTGACCGCCGCGGCGTCCAGCCGCGTCAGGCCGGGCGGGCGGCGCGTGGCGCTGTAGGAGGCCAGTTGCGGCCCGCCGGGCGTCAGGGTGGGGACGACGTAGGCGAAGGGCAAGAAGCCGCCGCCTGACATGGTGAGCGCGCCAGACTCCGCCCCGTGCTCCCGCAACAGCGCCGCCAGGGCGTCCAGCAGGCGCGCGCCGGGCGGCAGCACCGCCTCGATTGGCACGGCGCCGACTGGGACCACCATGATGCGTTCGCGGGCAGGTGGGCCGTGGTGGGCGGCAACCCTCATGGTTGCCGGGTTGGTTCAGCGGCCGGTGCCGCTGCACGCGCCTCAAGCTCCGCCCGGATCAGCTTCTTCGTGACCTTGCCGTAGGCGGAGCGCGGAAGCGCGTCCCAGAATGCGACCTGCCGAGGCAGCTTGTAGCGGGTCAGGCGGGGGGCGAGCCAGGCGAGCAGGCCGGCCTCGGTCAGCGCCGCCCCCTCGCGCAGGACGCAGACGGCGGCGCCGGCTTCCCCCCAGACCGGGTCCGGCATCCCCAGCACCGCGGCCTCGGCCACGTCCGGGTGCTGCAGCAGCTTCTCCTCGATCTCGCGCGGATACACGTTGGAGCCGCCGGAGATATACATGTCCGACGCACGCCCGGTGATGAACAGGAAGCCCTCGGAGTCCATGTGGCCCAGGTCCCCCGTGCGGAACCAGCCGTTGCGGAAAGCTTCTGCATTGGCCTTGGGGTTGTCGTAGTAGCCGGCGAACACCGCGGGGCCGCAGACGCAGATCTCGCCGGTGCCGAACGGCGGCAGCTCCTGCCCGGCGTCGTCCTGGATAGATACCTGCATCCCGGTCCGCTCCCAGCCGCAGGTGCCCGGCCGCGCCCTGGGGGTGTCTTCCGGGTCGTGCAGCGCGGGGGGCAGGACGGTGATGGCGCCCGTCACCTCGCCCAGGCCGAAATACTGCACCAGCACCGGGCCGAGCTTCCTCAATGCGAACTTCTGGTCCTCCCGGTACATCGGCGCCCCGGCGTAGATCACGTGGCGGAGGAAGGAGTGGTCGTGCAGGTCCACCGCCGGGTGCTCCACCAGCAGCTTCACGATGGTCGGGACGGTGAACACGTTGGTCACGCGCCACTCCGCCACCAGCCGCCAGGCCGTCTCAGGGTCCAGGTGGTCGCCCTCCGGCAGGATGCTCTTCACGCCGCGGGCGACCTGGGACAGCAGGTGAACGCCTGCGCCGTGGGACAGGGGGGCCAGGACGAGGGAGGCGTCGTCCGGGGTCATGCCGGGCATGAGGTCGGCGAGGTGGTTGTTGACCACGAAGGCCATCTGGCCGTGCGTCAGCACCGCCGCCTTGGGCCGTCCGGTGGTGCCGGAGGTGAAGAAGAACCAGAGGGGGTCGTCGTACTCGACGGCGGCGTCGGGCGGCGCCTCCCCGTCGTGCCGGGCCAGGAGGTCGTCCCAGGATGGGCCGAAGGCGGCGTCCCCGATGGACAGCAGATGCAGCCCCGGGACTGCGGCGAGCGCCGCCTCCGCATGAGCAGGAAAGGCCGCGCCGCACAGCATCGCCGACGCGCCGCTGGTGCGCAGGAGGTCCGCGACCTCCTGCGGCGTCTGGCGGAAGTTGGCGGGGACGTAAATGGCGCCGAGGCGGAAGCAGGCGAACATCGCCACGGTCATCTCGCGGCAGTTGCGGGACTGCACGAGCACCCGGTCACCCTTGCTGATGCCCAGCGCGGCCAGACCCGCCGCCGCAGCGTCGGTCTGGCGGTCGAGCTGCGCCCAGGTCCAGCGGGCCGCGCCGTGCGCCAGGGCGATGCCGCCGCCGTGCCGCCGGGCAGATTGGCGGAGGAGGTGGGACAGGTTCATGACACGGCGGGACATCGGAATCTGTCCGCCCTTGGGCGGGACGGGCGGCGTGGGCATGGCGGCGTTCCCCCTATCGGCACGGGATCATGCCCGGCCTTGACCGGCGGAGGCCAGGCCCACGCCGCGGGTGCGCGCCGTTGCCAGCTTGGGCCCGATCCCGTAGCGACGGGCCGTGCGCCGCCGCAGGGCGGCAGTGGGAGGAACTCAGCATGACCAAGGTGGCCCTTGTCACCGGCGCCGGGCGCGGCATCGGGCTGGCCGTTGCGCGCCGCTTCCTGGGAGAGGGCTGGCGGGTGGCGCTGCTGGACATTGATGCGGGGCTGCTGGAGGGGGCGATGGCCGAGCTGACCGCGCCGGACCGGACGCTGGCGCTGCAATGCGACGTGGCGGACGCGGCGGGGGTGGCCCGCGCGGTGCGGGAGGCCGGGGCGCAGTGGGGCCGGCTGGATGCGCTGGTGAACAACGCGGGGGTGGCGGTGTTCAAGCCGATCCTGGAAGTGACGCCGGAGGACTGGGCGCGGGTGATGGCGGTCAACCTGACGGGGCCGTTCCTGATGGTGCAGGCGGCTGCTCCATTGATGGCGGAGGGCGGGGGCGGGGCGGTGGTGAACATCACCTCGATCTCGGGGCTGCGGGCGTCCACGCTGCGGACGGCGTATGGGACGAGCAAGGCGGGGCTGGCGCACCTGACGAAGCAGCAGGCGGTGGAGCTGGCGTCGTTGGGCATCCGGGTGAACGCGGTTGCGCCGGGGCCGGTGGAAACGGCGATGGCGAAGGCGGTGCATACGCCGGAAATCCGCCGGGACTACCACGACACGATCCCGCTGGCGCGCTACGGGCTGGAGGCGGAGCTGGCGAACGTGATCGTGTTCCTGTGCGGGGCGGAGGCGAGCTTCGTGACCGGGCAGGAGATTGCGGTGGATGGGGGGTTCGAGGCGACGGGGATCGGGCTGCCGACGCTGCGGGCGGCGCGGCGGAACCTTTGATGCCGGCCCTCCCTTCCTTCGACGTTTATGAGATGGCACCGTCATTGGGAGCGTAGCGGCGATCTGGGGCAGACAGGACCGTGCTGGCAGCCCCCCTATGCCACGGCGCAAGTGCGCCTCACAATGACGGGTCAAGGTTGAAGGCGGTTGGTGTACGACTGGGAATGGGCAGTGCGGGGCAGTTGCGCGGGGAGGCGCGGCCGGGCCTGACGGTGCCGGCTGCCGTGGGTCAGGGCAGGGTCGCCAGCACATCGGCGATGCTGGCGATGGATGCGACCGGGCGCAGGGCTTCAATGGCTGCGTCGTGCATTGCCGGAGTGGGGGCGGCGCAGCCATCGTGAAGGACGGTCACGTCGAGGTCGCGCACGTGGGCGTCCCGGACCGTCGAGGCGACGCCGCCGTTGGTGACGATGCCACCGACGATCAGGCGGGTGATGCCGGCGCGGCGCAGCACCCACTCCAGCCGGGTCATGTAGAAGGCGGAGTAGGCGATCTTCTCGACGGCGAGGTCCAGGGGATGCAGGGCGTCCACGACCTGGTGGCCCCATGCGCCCGGCAGGAAGTCGCCTTGGCGGAGGAAGGGGCGCAGGGCCTGCAAATGGGGGGAGATCATCGGGGCGCCGCCGCGGCCGGGGACGAGGGTGAACTGGGTGGCGGCGACCCAAGCGCCGGCTTGGCGCATGGCGTGAGCCAAGGGGGCGAGGCAGGCTGGGAGGGCGGCGGCCTCGGGCGGGACGGCGCTGCCGCGGGCGTAGGCGCCGTTGGGATGGAGGAAGTCGTTCTGCAGGTCCACCAGCAGCAGGGCGGTCTGGGGCCAGGAGGCAGGAGTCATGGGGCGGGGCCGGAGTATGGTTCGCAGTCGTGTGCTGCACTTTTCAGGGCGCGGCGTTGCAGCAGGAACGCTGCTCGTTCCCTCTCCCTCCGGGAGAGGGCCAGGGTGAGGGAGGCCGCCAGGGCTGTTCCTGGTCTTGGCAGCGCAGTCCGGTGCTGTTCTTGAAGAGCAACAGTGCTTGTGGCCTCCCTCACTCCGACACTCTCCCGGAGAGAGAGGGAGCAGGAAGCCGACCTTGCAGGCGAGCCATCGGAAGCCGGCGACTCCACGCTGCGGATCTGGCCCGCGCCTCTCATCCCGCCCGCTCGATGATGACGTTGCCGAAGGGGTCCACCCGCGCTTGCAGGCCGGGGTCCACCACGGTGGTGGCGTCGGGCTGCTCCAGCACTGCCGGGCCGGGGACCACTGCGCCGACAGGGAGCAGCAGGCGGTCGTGAACGGACGTGTCGTGCCAGCCGCCGAACCAGACTGGGCGGGTGCCGCGCGCCGCGGCGGCCATTGACGCTTCACCGCCGGGCGCCAGCAGCGCCAGGTCGAAGCGCGGGCGGCGGCCCACGGCGGCGCTGCGGAGGTTCAGCACCCGGACGGGCACACCGGGCAGCAGGCGGCTGAACGAGGCCTGGTAGGCCGTCTCGAACGCGGCGCGGAGGCGGGTTTCCGTAATGCCCGTCGTGCCGTCCTGCACCTGTGCCGCCACCGGCACCGCGACGGTGTGCGTCTGCCCGGCATAGTGCATGTCGAACTCGAACAGCACCTCCACCCGATCCATCGGCAATCCCGCCGCCTCCACCACGGCGCGGGCGGCCCCGGCGTCCGCCACCATGCGGCGGTCCAGCGCGGCGGCGTCCAGGCCGTCCAGCGTCAGGTTCACGGTCTGCACCTGGTCGTGCCGGATGTCGGCGATGACGCAGCCCAGCGCGGAGGTCACGCCGGGGTAGCGGGGCACCAGGGCAGCGCGCAGGCCCACGTCGCGGATCAGGGCGCCGGCGTGCAGCGCGCCGCCGCCGCCGAAGGGCACGGCGGCGAAGCGGGCAGGGTCGTGCCCACGCTCAATGGAGACCAGGCGTATGGCGGCGGCCATGCGGCCGTTGGCGATGCGCACGATGGCTTCGGCGGCCTCCATTACGCCCAAGCCGAGCGGGTCCGCGACGTGGACCCGTATGGCCTCCCGCGCCGCGTCCGCGTCCAGCCGGGCCAGGCCGCCGCCGATGGGACGGTCGGCGTTGATGCGGCCCAGCGCCACGTTGGCGTCGGTCAGGGTCGGGCGGGTGTTGCCGCCGCCGTAGCAGGCAGGGCCGGGGCGGGACCCGGCGCTCTCCGGCCCCACCTGCAGCAGCCCGCCCGCGTCCACCCGAGCGATGCTGCCGCCGCCGGCGCCGATGGTGCTGATCTCGATCATCGGGGTGCGGATGACCAGGCCGAAGTCAATCGTGGTCTGCGCCGCCAGCGCCGCCGCACCGCCCACCACCAGCGACACGTCAAAGGAGGTGCCGCCCAAATCCCCGGTGATGACGTCCGGGAAGCCGGCAGCGGCAGCGATGGCAGCGGCGGCAATGACGCCTGCGGCCGGGCCGGACAGGGCGGTGCGGACGGGCAGCCGCGCCGCAGTGGCGGTGGACATGACGCCGCCGTTGCTCTGCACGATATGAAACGGCCCGGCGTAGCCCCCTGCCCGCAGCGCCGCATCCAGCTTGGACAGGTAGCCGCCGACCACGGGCTGCAGGTAGGCGTTGAGGCAGGTGGTGGATGTGCGCTCGAACTCGCGGATTTCCGGCAGGATTTGGGAGGAGCAGGCGAGGTTGCCGTTGGGCCAGACCCCCCGCGCCGCCTCCAGGGCGGCCAATTCGTTGGCAGGGTTGGCGTAACTGTTGATGAACACGATGGCGAGCGCGGCGGCCCCGGCCGCCAGCAGCGCGCGGGCGGCGTCCTGCACCGCTGCCGGGTCCACGGCCTCGCGGATGGTGCCGTCGGCCAGGGTGCGTTCCGCGACCTCCAGCCGCATGTCGCGGTCCACGACGGGGATGAAGTCACCCGTCAAGCCCCAGGTCTGGCGGCGGTCGCGCCGCCGCATCTCCAGCGCGTCGCGGAAGCCTGCGGTGGTGATGAGGCCTACCCGCGCGCCCTTGCGCTCCAGCAGGGCGTTGGTGCCGACGGTGGTGCCGTGGACGATGGAGCCGAGGTTGGCCACCGGGCCGAACGAGGCCAGCCCGGCCATGAAGCCCACGGCCTCGTCCCCCCGGTGGCTCGGCACCTTGGCCGTGCGGAATTGGCCGGCGGCGGCGTCGAAGAGGAACAGGTCGGTGAAGGTCCCGCCCACGTCCACGCCGACGACGGGGCCGGTCATCGGGTGGTCCCGCCTTCGTGCAACGGCAATTCGGCCCGACCTCCGCCGTCATTGCGAGCCGCTCCTGCGGTGCGGCAGTCCAGGGGCCGGACGGACTGCGCTGGCGGCCCCTGGACTGCCGCGTCGCTGCGGTTTCCGCAATGACGGGGCCACCTTGCGGAAGCGCGTGCGGGCGGATGGCAAGTAGTGCCGCTCAAGGCTTGGCCGCCACGTAGCCCAGGCGTACGTCGCGTGCCGCGGCGTCACGGTCCCGCAGCGCCGGATCGCCCCAGCCGCCGCCGCCGGGCGTCTCCAGGCGCAGCCGACTGCCTGCTGCAAGCTGCACACCCGCCACCTTGGACACCATCGGGGGGTGGTGCGCCACGCCGTCCCACCACCAGGTGAAGCGGTTCAGCGCCGCGGGGCCGCCGCCCGACACGCCGAAAGGGGCGGCCTTGCCGCGCTCCCCCAGCAGGGACAGGCTGGCGTCCGTCAGCACCTCGATCTCATAGACCGCGCCCAGGCCGCCGCGATGCTCCCCTGCCCCGGCGGAGTCCGGGCGCAGCGCCCATTGGGTGAACAGCACGGGGTAGGCGGCCTCCATGATTTCCGCCGGCGGGATGGTGGCGGTGGAGATGGGGTTGTTGGCGTGGCTCAGCCCGTCGCTGCCCGCCGTGCCGCCCAGCCCTCCGCCGAAGAACGAGAACATGACCCAGCGCGATCCGTCCCCGCGGTGCCCGGACAGCGACAGCGCGTTGATGGTGCCGAACGGCCCGGCCATCGCCCGCGCCGGGTCCGCCGCCGCCAGCGCGCCGAACACGACGCCGATCAGGCGCAGGATGGTCTCGGTGTAGCCAGCCACCGGCTTCGGCGCCCGCGCGCCCAGCAGGGAGCCGTCGGGGATCACGAATCTGATGGGCCGCAGGCATCCGGCGTTGGCAGGCACGTCCGTGAACAGGTGCTTCAGCGCCACGTAGCAGGCGGCGACGGCGGTGGCGTAGGAGATGTTGACCGGCCCGGCCGGCGCGGGCGACGAGCGGGAGAAGTCCAGCGTCATCGCGTCGCCTGAAACCGTGAGGTCCAGGGCGACCAGCAGCGCCTGGTCCACGATGCCGTCGTTGTCCAGCGTGTCCTGGAAGCTGTAGCGGCCGTCGGGCAGCGCCGTGATGGCGGCACGCATCAGCGCCTCCGCCCGGTCCTGCAGGGTGTCGAGGGCTGCGGCCACGGTGGCGTCCCCATACTCGTCCAGCAGTGCGCCGAAGCGGCGTTCGCCCAGGTCCAGGGCGTTGAGCTGGCCGTTCAGGTCGCCCCAGTTGCTGGCGGGCACGCGTGAGTTGCAGGCCAGGATGTCGGCAATGTCCATGTTCATGCGCCCGGCGGCGATCAGCTTGACCGGCGGGATGCGCACGCTTTCCTGGAAGCAATCGGTGGCCTGCGGGTTGTAGCCGCCGGGCACGTTGCCGCCGAGGTCCAGCCAGTGGCCGACCGACGCCATCCAGCAGAACAGCGCGCCGCCGCGGAAAATCGGGCGGACCAGGCGCATGTCGTTCAGGTGGGTGCCGCCATCGTAGGGATCGTTGAACAGGTAGGTGTCGCCGGGCTGCAGGCCGCCGTCCTGCACGCGTCCGTCCTGCCTGCCCCCGTCGCGGGCGACCTTGGCGATGACGGCGCGGACGGCGAAGGACATGGCGCCGACGAAGATGGGCAGGCCGCTGGTGCCCTGGACGAGGGTGTCCCCGGTGTCCGCATGATACAGCCCGTGGCAGGCGTCCTTGGCCTCGGCGATGATCGGGTTGAAGGCGGAGCGGTAGAGGGTCGCGTCCATCTCGTCGGCAATGCCCTCCAGCCGGCCCTTCAGGATGGCGAGGGTGACGGGGTCGAGGGTCATAAGGGAGTCTGCTCCTGCTCCCTCTCCCTCCAGGAGAGGGTCGGGGTGAGGGGGTCTTGGCTGCGGCGCAGGGCGCTTAGGGTACCGCTGGCGCACATGCCTGCGTCGGGCAGGACAGCGCCGCAAGACCCCCTCACCCCGGCCCTCTCCCGGAGTGAGAGGGAGAAGAAGGCATCCTTCCTCACACGCCGCCCTCATAAGTCCGCCCCAACGCCAGCACCTCCGGCGTGCCCAGCAGGGCGTTCAGGGCCGTGAAGTCGAACATGCGGTCCGCGAAGGGCGTGTTGGTGCCGTGCCGGGCCAGCGACCCGTAGTAGTCCTGGGCGGTGCGGGCCAGGGCGCGGACGATGCCGCCGGGGAAGATGACGAGGCGGAAGCCCTGCGCCCCAAGCTCGGCGGCGGTGGCCATCGGGGTGTCGCCGCCCTCCACCATGTTGGCCAGCAGCGGGCGCAGGCCGCCCAGGGCGGACACTACGGCGCCAAGCTGGGCGGCGCTGCGCGGGGCCTCCACGAACAGCACGTCGGCCCCGGCGTCGACATACAGCCGCGCACGGTCCAAGGCGGCGTCCAGGCCCTCGGTCGCCACGGCGTCGGTGCGGGCGATGATGAGGGTGGACTCGTGCGCGCGGGCGTCCACGGCGGCGCGGACCTTGCCGGCCATCTCGGCGGCGGGGATCAGGGTCTTGTCCTGCAGGTGGCCGCAGCGCTTGGGCAGGGTCTGGTCCTCGATCTGGATCGCGCTGGCGCCCGCGCGCTCGAACAGGCGGACGGTGCGCTGGACGTTCAGCGCGTTGCCCCAGCCGGTGTCGGCGTCCACGATGAGGGGCGTGGATGCGCGGTCGCGCACGAGGGCCACGGTCTCCGCCACCTCTGTCACCGACACCAGGCCGATGTCGGGTCGGCCCAGCCGGGTGTAGGCGATGGCGGCGCCGGACAGATACAGCGCGCGGAAGCCTGCGGCGGCGGCCAGGGAGGCCGTGAGCGCGTCATAGACGCCGGGGGCGACCAGGGGGCCGGGGGCTTGCAGGAGTTGGGCGAGGGTCATTGCGGACGGGCCTGCCCTGCTCCCTCTCCCTCCGGGAGAGGGTGAGGGAGGCCGCGCGCACCATTCTTGGCCTGCACAAGGGCTGAAGCCGTATCCAACCATGCAAGGGCGGCCTTTGCGGCCTCTCTCACCCCAACCCTCTCCCGGAGGGAGAGGGAGCAGGGCAGCGCTGTTTGCACCATCATCTTCACAACCCCAGGTAGGCCCGCTTCAGGCCGGCGTCCTCCCGCAGCACCGCCGCCGGGCCGTGCAGGGCGCAGGCACCGTTCTCCAGGATGTACGCACGCCCCGCCAGATCCAGCGACTGCACCACGTTCTGCTCCACCAGCATGATCGGCAAGCCCTCCCCGTTCAGCCGCGCGATCAGCGCGAACAGGGTTTCCACCATCAGGGGCGACAGGCCCAGCGACGGCTCGTCCAGGATCAGCAGGCGCGGCTCCGCCATCAGGCCGCGGGCGATGGCGAGCATCTGCTGCTCCCCGCCGGACAGCGTGCCCGCGCGTTGGCCGCTGCGCTCGCGCAGGCGGGGGAAAGCGTCGAACATGCGCTCCAGGTTCTGCCGCCGCCGCGCCTTGGCCCGGCGGTAGCTGCCCAGCACCAGGTTGTCCCGCACGCTCAGGTCCGGAAATATCTTGCGCCCCTCCGGCACGTGGACCAGCCCTGCGGCCACGATCGCGCCCGCATCCGCGCGGGTGATGTCCGCGCCGTCGAACCGCACCGTCCCCGCCGCGGCCGGCACCACGCCGGACAGCACGCGGGCGAGCGTCGTCTTGCCCACGCCGTTCGCGCCCAGCACCGCCACGACCTCCCCGGGCGCAATGGCCAGGTCCAGGCCGCGCAGCACCTCGACGCCGCCGTAGCCTGCGCGCAGTCCGGAGACCTCAAGCATGGGCGGCCCCGAGGCGGGCGGCGGCGCCGTGGCCCAGGTAAGCCTCGATGACAGCGGGGTCGGCGCAGACCTGCGCTGGCGGCCCCTCGGCGATGATGCGCCCGCCGGACAGGACGCTGACGCGGCGGCACAGGCTCATGACGGCCTGCATGACGTGCTCGATCATCAGGATGGCGACGCCCCCGTCGCAGATGTCCTGGATGACAGGCACGATGTCGCGGATCTCGGAGGGGTTCAGGCCCGCAAGCACCTCATCCAGCAGCAGCAGCCGCGGCTCCGTCGCCAGGGCGCGGGCCAGCTCCAGCCGCTTGCGTCCCGCGACGGTCAAGGCGCTGGCCGGGCGGTCCAGCATGGCCTCCAGCCCGAGTCGGCGGCCCACCGCGTCCGCGTTGTCCAGCGCAGCGCGGCGCCGGGGGTGGCGCAGGTGGGCGCCGACGGCGATGTTCTCCCGCACCGACAATCCGGCGAAGGGCTGCACGATCTGGAACGTCCGCGCGATGCCGCGCCGGGCGCGCAGGTGCGGGGCATCCCGGGTCACGTCCACGCCCGCGAACACGATGCGGCCGGTGGTGGGCGGCAGGAAGCCGGAGATGATGGCGAACAGGGTGGTCTTGCCGGCACCGTTGGGTCCGATCAGGCCGGTGATGGAGCTGGCAGGCGCGGACAGGCTGGCATCGGCGATGGCCAGCAGACCGCCGAAGCGCTTGGAGGCGGAGTGGACGGTCAGCATGGGGGGGAGCGGGCGCCTTCTCCCTCTCCGTCCGGGAGAGGGTTGGGGTGAGGAAAGCCGCAAGCGCCGTCCTTGGGATGACGGGAACCGGGCCAGCACAGACCGGAGCTGGTCCACGCGGCTTCCCTCACCCCAACCCTCTCCCGGACGGAGAGGGAGAAGAAAGCATTCCTCCTCACGCCGCCCGTCCGCGCAGGCGGCGCAGGATGCCAACCAGGCCTGCGGGGGCGAAGGCGATCACCCCGACCAGCAGCAGCCCGAACAGCACCAGGTCCACCCCCGGCACCCGCCCGGCAAACAGCTTGGTCAGCTCGCCAAGCCCATGCAGCGCCAACGCGCCCACGACCGGACCCAGCGCGGTGCCTGAACCGCCGACAATGGCGGCCAGCAGCGCCTCGATTGACATGCGGGTGCCGAAGGCGATGTCCGCGTCCACGTATAGGAAGTACTGCGCATACAGGCAGCCGGCAGCGGCGGTGATGCCGGCGGATAGGGTCATGGCGCGCAGCTTCACCGCCAGCGTGTCCACGCCCAGGGCCGCGGCGGCGTCCTCGTTCTCGCGCACCGCGGCCAGGTAGGCGCCAAAGCGGGTGCGCGCCAGGGCGGACGTGCCCGCCAGCGCCCCCGCGACGCAGGCCAGCGCGATCCAGACGAAGGCGGCGCGGCTGGCGAACTGGAAGTTGCCGGGCCGTGCATCCAGCGGCAGCAGCAGCCCTGCTGCCCCGCCCGTGACGGGTGCGGCGTTGGCGCAGATGCGGAACACCTCGGCAAACGCCAGCGTCACCAGCGCGAAGTAGGACCCGCGCAGACGCGCCCGGAAGGCCAGCGCCCCGATGCCCCAGCCCACCGCGGCTCCTGCCAGCACGCCGCAGGCGCAGGCCGCCCAGGCGTTCACCCCAAGCCGCAGCTGCAGCACCGCGTCCGCATAAGCGCCCGCGCCGAAGAAGGCTGCGTGCCCGAACGAGAACTGCCCGCCGCTGGCCAGCAGGTTCCACCCCTGCGCCGCCAGCGCCACCACCAGCGCGGCCATCAGGACGTTCAGCAGCGTGTTGGACGCGAACAGCGGCGCCGCGGCCAGGACCAGCAGGAGTGCGGCGGCGAGGATGGCTTCGCGCCGGGTCACGCACGCGCCCCGAACAGTCCGGCGGGCCGCAGCAGCAGCACCAGGATGAAGAGGACGAAGATGCCGAGCTGCCCCAGGCTGTCGCCCAGGACCAGGCCGCCCAGGCTCTCCACCACGCCGACGAACAGGCCGCCCAGCAGGGCGCCGGGCACGGACCCCATGCCGCCCAGCACGACGATGGTGAATGCGACCAGGACGAAGGCGTTGCCGGCCCGCGGGTTGACGTAGAATGTCGGCATCAGCAGGCACGCCGCCACTGCCAGGCAGGCGCAGCCCAGGCCGAAGGTTGCGGCATAGACGTGCCCGGCCTTGATCCCCATCAGCCGCGCGCCCAGCCGCTCCCGCGCCACGGCGCGCATCGCCCGGCCCAGGTCCGTCAACGCCAGCAGCGCCCACAGCAGCCCGGCCACCGCCAGCGCGCCCGCGAAGCCGATCAGCCGGGGCTTGGAGATCAGCATCGGGCCAATCTCCACCACCTGAAACGAGGCGTCCCCCTCCAGCGTGCGCGTGTCGGAGCGGAAGGCGGCGAGCAGCCCGTTCTCGATGGCGATGGAGAGGCCCAGGGTCACGAGCAGGACGTTGCTGTCGTCCCCGTGCCCAGCCGGGCCGATCAGGAAGCGCTGCAAGGCGTAGCCGAGGGCGAAGAAGGCCAGGGCCAGCGGCAGGGCCGCGGCATAGGGGCCGAGTCCAAGCGCCCCCAGGCCCCAGACGGCGAACATGGCGCAGGTCAGCAGCGCGCCGTGGGCGAAGTTGATGATGTGCAGGACGCCGTACACCAGCGTGAGGCCGAGGGCGACGAGGGCATAGACGGCCCCGGTCAGCAGGCCGTTGACGATGGACTCGGCGATGATGGCGGGGGTGTACACGGGGCGGGCTAGGCGCGGTGCGGGAGGGTGGGACGGTGTGCTTCCTGCTCCCTCTCCCTCCATGAGAGGGGCGGGGTGAGGGAGAGGCCGCACGGACCGGAGCTTGGTATGAGGGACCGGCTCGCAAATGAAAGTCTGTGCGTGCGGCCTCCCTCACCCCGACCGTGAACCGCTTTGCGGTTTGACCCTGGAGGGAGAGGGAGCAGGAGGGCGCAGCCTGCCCAGATGGACGTGGCCACCATCCCTACTCCTGGATCGGGAACACCGCCTTCGCATCCGCGAACGCATCGGGAAAGATCACCTTGATCTCCGCGCCTTGCACCTGCGTGTTGACCGGCCCGGCCCCTGTGTTCTGGCCGTTCACGAACCGCGTCGGCCCATACGGCATGATGTGCCCGGCATAGGTGCTGGCTGCCAGCGCCTCCGTCACCTTCGCCCGGTCCGCCGACCCCGCGCGCTCAATGGCGTCGGCCACCAGGCCGACACAGGAATAGTTGAGCGGCACGTTGTAGGCCCACTGCTTGCCTGCCGCCTGCACCGCTTGCTGCACGATGGCCGTCTTGGGGTTGCGCGGGTCCGCCCAGTGGTTGCAGTCCATGACGCCGGCTGCCGCGTCCGGGAACTCCTTCACGAAGCGGTAGTTGGACGCGGCACCGTTCAGCACGGCGTAGATGCCCTTGGGCCGGATGCGCTGCTGGCGCATGGTGCGGGCCAGCAGCACGAATTCGTTGTAGTAGCTGGACGGGATCACCAGGTCGGGGTTCAGCGCCCGGATGCGGAGCGCCGCGTTGGACATGTCGCGCGCCGGCGTCGGGTGGGGGATCACCTCCAGCACCTCGAAGCCGCGCTTGGGCAGCTCGGCCTGCATCAGCTTGGCCAAGCCGCTGCCGAACAGCCCGTCCTCATGCACCAGCACCACCGTGCGTGCGGGCTTGCCGGCGGCATCGTTCAGCTTCTGCAGGTTGTCCAGCGCCACGCCGGACACCGTGCCGAAGCCCGGCGCGAAGCGGAAGGTGTTGGCCAGCCCGCGCGTCACGATGGCGTCGGACACGCCAACGTCCACGACGTAGGGCAGGCCGTAGCGGGACGCCGCCTGGCTGGCCGCCAGGCAGATCGGGCTGGCGAAGCCACCAACGATGGCGGCGACGCCCTCTCCTTGGAGGCGCTCCACCTCCTGCGTCGCGGCTTCGGGGTTCGAGCGTGCGTCGCCGAACACCATCTCCAGCTTGGCGCCGCCAAGGGCCTTGAGGCCGCCGGCGGCGTTGATCTCGTCCAGGGCAATCTGCGCGCCCAGGCGGCCCAGCTCCCCATCCTGGGCCAGGGCGCCGGTCACGGGCTGCAGGATGCCGAGCTTAACGGCGGCCGGCTGCGCCCGGAGAAGGGCGGGCATGGCGAGCAGCCCGGCTCCTGCTGAAACGGCACCTAGAATGGTGCGGCGGGTTGGACGGGGGGCATGCAGGAACATGGAATGCGTCTCCTTGAGGCCGGCATTCGGCCAGGACCGGGCGTTGGGGCGCGCGGCGGCGACCGGTGTTGCTTGTTCCGGACCATGCCACACCTTATCCTGACCAGACTAGTCAGTTGAGGAAACGTCCCATGACGCACATCCGGCGCGACCCGGCGGCTTCACAGCATGGCGCCGTCCAGCGGACCTGGAAGCTGGAGGATGCGAAGGCGCGGTTCAGCGAGGTTGTGAGGCTGGCGCGGGACCAGGGGCCGCAACGGGTGACGGTACGCGGCCAGGACGCCGCTGTCGTGCTGTCCGCTGCCGACTATGCCCGGCTGGCTCCTGCGGCCGCGTTGCCCACCCTAGCCGCGTTGTTCGGGGACGGGCCGTTCGCACGGCTGGACGGCTTCGAGGAGGGCCTGGCCCGCGGGCCGGAGCCGTTCCGGGACGGGCCGGACCTGTAGCGCGTGCCGGCGCCGGACGGTTGGGTGCTGGACACCAACATCGTCTCGGAGCTTCGCAAGGGCGCCTCGGCCCATCCCGGCGTCCGGGCCTGGGCGGGGGACGTGGCCCCGACGGTCTGCCACCTCAGCCTCGTGACCATCGCGGAGATACGCTTCGGAATTGCCCGCGCGCCTGAGGCGGCGTTCCGGGCCGAGTTGGAGGCGTGGCTGCGGGATGGCGTGCGGGCCTGGTTCGGCAATCGCATCCTGCCGGTGGACGAGGCGGTGCTGCTGGCGTGGCGCGGGCTGGCGGCCGAGGGGCAGCGGGCTGGCTATACCTACTCCCAGCCGGACGCGCTGATCGCAGCGACCGCCCTGGTTCATGGGCTGGGCGTTGCCACGCGGAACACCGAGGACTTCGTGCGGGCAGGCGTTCCCTTGATCAATCCATGGACACTGGCAGCTTAGCGCCCGACGGCGTGCGCCACGCCTGGGATGAACGTCGCCTCGCAACGGCGGATAGCACGCCAGGGCCGTCGAAGCCTGCTGGTGGGGCACCCAGATAAGGCGCGGTTCCGGAGGGAGCATACGGGCATGACCACGCCGCGAACGCTGTTTGAGAAGATTTGGGCCGCCCACGCCGCCGCCGTGCGGGACGACGGGCAGGACCTGCTATGGATAGACCGACACCTCGTCCACGAAGGCTCGCACCACGCCTTCGCCAAGCTGCGGGAGCGCGGGCTGGGCGTGGCCCGGCCGGACCTGACGTTCGGCGTTGCCGACCATTACGTGCCCACCCGCGGGCGGGGCGGCCCCATCGCCGACCCGGCGATACGCGGCATGGTCGAGCGGCTGGCGGGCAACGCCGCGGCGGCGGGGATCACCTTGTTCGGGTTAGACGATCCGCGGCAGGGGATCGTTCATGTGGCTGGGCCGGAGCAGGGATTGTCATTGCCGGGCACGACCATTGTGTGCGGGGACAGCCACACCTCGACGCATGGGGCGTATGGTGCCATCGCGTTCGGGATCGGGGCGTCGGACGTGGCGCATGTGCTGGCGACGCAGACCTTGTGGCAGCGCCGGCCGCGAACGATGCAGGTGCGGGTGGACGGGGCGCTGCCGGCGGGGGTGTCGGCCAAGGACCTGGCGCTGACGGTCATCGCGCGGCTGGGGTCGGACGGGGCGGCGGGCCACGCCATCGAGTATGCCGGGACGGCGGTGCGGGCGCTGTCCATGGAGGGGCGGCTGACCTTGTGCAACCTGTCCATCGAGGGCGGCGCCCGCTGCGGGCTGGTCGCGCCGGACGAGACCACCTTCGCCGACCTGCGCGGGCGGCCCTATGCGCCCGCGGGTGACTTGTGGGACGCCGCGGAGGCGGCCTGGCGCACCCTGCCCGGCGATCCCGGCGCCGCCTTCGGCCGCGTGCTGGCGCTGAACGCCGGGGAGGTTGCGCCCGCCGTCACGTGGGGCACCAGCCCGGAGGATGCGCTGCCCATCACCGGGTTCGTGCCGGACCCGGCGGGGATCGCCGATGCCGGGCGGGCGGAGCACGTGCGCGACGCCATCGCCTACATGGGGCTGCGGCCCGGCATGGCGCTGCAGGACATCCGGGTGGACCGGGTGTTCATCGGCTCCTGCACCAATGCGCGGATCGAGGATCTGCGGGCGGCGGCTGCGGTCCTGGCAGGGCGGCGCGCTGCCGTGCCGGGGCTGGTTGCGCCGGGGTCGTCGCTCGTGAAGCTCCGGGCGGAGCAGGAGGGGCTGGACCGGGTGTTCATCGCGGCCGGGCTGGAGTGGGTGGCGTCCGGGTGCTCGATGTGCGTGGGGATGAACGGGGACCTGCTGGCGCCAGGGGAGCGGTGCGCGTCCACGACCAACCGGAACTTCAAGGGGCGGCAGGGGCCGGGGTCGCGGACGCACCTGATGTCCCCGGCGATGGCGGCGGCGGCGGCGGTCACGGGGCGGCTGACGGATGTGCGGGGGATGGGGAGGTAGGGATTACGGTGTTCTGTGTGCTTCTGGTGCGCGTGCCCGCTCTGGAGAGGCCAGCGCCGCAAGACCCCCCTCACCCCGGCCCTCTTCCGGAGGGAGAGGGAGAAGGATCGTCCCTTGGTTTCCGAGTATGATATGGCGGCTGCATGACCGTAACCCGCCGCCGTTTGCTTGCTGCTTCACTGGTTGCCGCCGGCACCTTGCCGCTGACGCGGGTGGCGTGGGGGCAGGTGGCGCATCGGCTGACCATCCTGCACATGAACGACTTCCACTCCCGGCATGAGGCCGTGGACGGGCGGGCGCTGTCGTGCGGGGCGGAGCGGGCGGACTGCTTCGGTGGCGCGGCCCGGCTGGCGTCGGCGATCCGGACGCAGCGGGCGGCGGCGGAGGCCGACGGGCGCGCGGTGCTGCTGCTGGACGCGGGCGACCAGTTCCAGGGCAGCCTGTTCTTCACGGCGCACCGGGGCATGGCCGAGCTGGCGGTGATGCACGCCAACGGCACGGACGCGATGGCCGTGGGCAACCACGAGTTCGACCTGGGGCCTGGGGTGCTGGGCGCGTTCGTGGACGCCGCACGGTTCCCGGTGCTGTCCGCCAACGTGGACGCATCGGTCGAGCCGGCGCTGGCCGGGCGGCTGCGGTCCCATGCCGTCCTGGAGCGCGCGGGGCTGCGGATTGGGCTGATCGGGCTGACGACGCAGCAGGCGGAGGTGTCGTCCTCGCCGGGGCCGCGGGTGCGGTTCGGGGACCCTGGCCCGGCGCTGGCGGCGGCGGCGGCGGCGGCGCGGGCGGAGGGGGCTGCGCTGCTGCTGCTGCTGTCCCACCTGGGCCTGTTCCTGGACGGCACGATGGACGCGCCGGGGATCGCGGCGATCATCGGCGGCCACACGCACTCGCTGCTGTCCAACGTGGAGGCGGGGGCGCTGGGGCCGCATCCCCTGCGCGCCGGGTCGGGGGCGCTGGTGGTGCAGGCCGGGGCGTATGGGCGCTACCTGGGACGGCTGGACCTGGACGTCGGCGCGGACGGCACGGTGCTGGCGCATGGCGGGGAGTGCCGGCATGTCGGCCTGGACCTGCCGGAGGACCCGGCGGTTGCCGCCATTGTGGCGCACTACGCCGAGACCTTGCGGGAGGTGCGCGGGCGTCCCGTCGCAACTCTGCCGGCGGCGCTGGACGTGAACGGCTGCCGGATCGGGCCGTGCCCGTTCGGGGAGCTGGTGGCGGGCGCCCTGTTGGAGGCGGCGCACGGGGCGGACCTGGCGGTGATGAACGCGGGCGGCCTGCGCACGGGGCTGCGGGAGGGCCGGGTGACGCTGGGCGACGTGCTGGACGCGCTGCCGTTCGGCAACACGCTGGCGACGCTGAAGCTGACGGGCGCGGACGTGCGCGCGGCGCTGGAGCAGGGCTTGCAGCCCGGGCGCGGAGCGTTTCCGCAACTGGCCGGGGCGCGGATGGCGTTCGATACGTCGCGCCTGATGGGCGACCGGATCACGCGGCTGGAGGTGCGCGGGCCGGATGGGGCCTGGGCGGCGGTGGAGCCGGGGCGGCAGTACTTGGTTGCGACCAACAATTTCATGCGCGGCGGCGGGGACGGCTACACCGTGATGCGGGACCGGGCAGTGGACCCGTATGATGCCGGGCCGGGCGTGGCGGAGATCGTGGCGGGGGCGCTGGGGCGGTAGGGACGGGCCGCCGCGCCGCTGCCTGTTCACGCTCTTGCCATGCCGGACAAGCTGGTGCGGGTGGTATGGGAGCAGGCTCTTGGCCGCCGCCGCGCCAGGGATCGAGGGAGCTGAGCCATGAGGGCGGATGGACTGAGGCGGCGAAGTGCAGGGCCGCGCAACGCGGGAGCGGCACCAGGCTGCGCGTTCGCCCTGCGGATTGCGGGCCGGTGCGCCGGCATCCTGCTCCTGCTGGGCCTGTCAGCCTGCCAGCCCGGCGTGCTGGACCCGGCGGGGCCGGTTGGGGCGGCGCAGCGGTCCATCCTGATCGGGTCGGTGGTTATCATGCTGTGCATCATCGTGCCGACCATCCTGGCCACGCTGGGGTTTGCGTGGTGGTTCCGGGCGGACAACCCGCGGGCCAAGCGGATGCCGGACTGGGCCTATTCCGGACGGGTCGAGCTGGTGACGTGGGCCGTGCCGTTGCTGACGGTGACACTGCTGGGCGGCGTCGCCTGGGTAGGGTCGCACCAATTGGATCCGGCGCGTCCTTTGGAGTCGAAGGTGGCGCCGCTGGAGGTCCAGGTGGTGTCGCTGGACTGGAAGTGGCTGTTCATCCTGCCGGAGCAGCGGGTGGCCAGCGTGAACGAGCTGGCGATCCCCACGGGCACGCCGGTCCACTTCCAGATCACGTCGGCCAGCGTGCTCAACACGTTCTTCGTGCCGCAGCTCGGCAGCATGATCTATGCGATGAACGGGATGGCGTCGGAGGTCCACCTGCAGGCGGACCAGGCCGGGACCTACCGCGGCCAGTCCAGCCACTACAGCGGCGACAACTTCTCCGACATGCACTTCGCGGTGCGGGCGCTGGACGCCGCGGGGTTCGCGGCGTGGGTGGAGGCGGCGCGGCGCGGCGGGCCGGCGCTGGATGGGGCAGCCTATGCGGAGCTGGCGCGGCAGGGCGTTTGGGACAAGCCGGGGACATACCGCGACGTGGACCCGCATCTGTTCCAGCGGATCGTGAGCCAGGAGCTGCCGCCGGGTCCGGGGCCTGACCCCGTCCCGCAGCCGAAGCAGGCGGCAGCGGCCCAGGATGCGGCGGCCCAGCCCGCCATAACCGGCACTGCGCGGACGGCGTCGCTGGATGCGGCCATCTGCATTGCGGGAGAGCGTTAGCATGTTGGGGAAGCTCACCTGGGCGGCGATACCGCTGGACCAGCCGATCCCGCTGATCGCCTCCTTCGTCGTCGGGGCGGTCCTGCTCGGCGTCGCCGGGCTGGTGCTGGTGAAGGGCTGGGCGCCCTACCTTTGGCGGGAGTGGATCACGAGCGTGGACCACAAGCGCATCGGGGTGATGTACTGCCTGCTGGCGCTGGTGATGCTGCTGCGCGGGTTCTCGGACGCCATCCTGATGCGGTCGCAGCAGGCGCTGGCGCTGAACGCGCCGGGGTTTCTGCCCCCGGAGCACTACAACCAGGTGTTCTCGGCGCACGGGACGCTGATGATCTTCTTCGTGTCCATGCCGTTCGTGGTGGGGCTGATGAACTTCGCGGTGCCGCTGCAGCTCGGCATACGCGACGTGGCGTTCCCGACGCTCAACTCGGTGTCGTTCTGGCTGACGGCCACAGGGGCGCTGCTGGTCAACGTCTCCCTAGTAGTGGGGGAGTTCGCGCGGACGGGGTGGCTGCCGTATCCTCCCTTGTCGGAGCTGACGTACTCGCCGGGCGTGGGGGTGGACTACTACCTGTGGGCGCTGGAGATCGCGGGGGTGGGCACCCTGATGTCGGGGATCAACCTGGTCACGACGATCCTGAAGGTGCGTGCGCCGGGGATGACCCTCCTGCGGATGCCGATGTTCTGCTGGACGTCGCTGGCGTCCAACCTGCTGATCGTCGCGGCCTTTCCGATCCTGACGGCGACCTTGGGAATGCTGCTGCTGGACCGCTACCTGGGCTTCCACTTCTTCACGAACGAGGCCGGGGGGAACGTGATGATGTTCATGAACCTCATCTGGGCCTGGGGGCACCCGGAGGTTTACATCCTGATCCTGCCGGCGTTCGGCGTGTTCTCGGAGGTCGTGTCCACGTTCTCTCGGAAGCCGTTGTTCGGCTACCGGTCCATGGTGATGGCGACGATGGTGATCTGCGTGCTCGCGTTCAGCGTGTGGCTGCACCACTTCTTCACGATGGGCGCGGGCGGAGACGTGAACGGGATCTTCGGCATCCTGTCCATGATCATCGCGGTGCCGACGGGCGTTAAGGTGTTCAACTGGCTGTTCACGATGTACGGCGGGCGCGTCACCTTCGCGCCGCCGATGCTGTGGGCGGTGGGCTTCATGGTGACGTTCGTGATCGGCGGCATGACCGGCGTGCTGCTGGCGGTGCCGCCGGCCGACTTCGTGCTGCACAACAGCCTGTTCCTGGTGGCGCACTTCCACAACGTGGTGATCGGCGGCGTGCTGTTCGGGGCGTTCGCGGGATACACCTACTGGTTTCCCAAGGCGTTCGGCTTCCGGCTGCACGACAGGCTCGGGCGCTGGGCGTTCTGGTGCTGGCTGGTGGGCTTCTACGTGGCCTTTATGCCGCTGTATGTGCTGGGCCTGCAGGGCATGACCCGGCGGTTGCAGCACTACGACGTGGCGGCGTGGCGGCCCTGGCTGCTGGTGGCCGGGCTGGGCGCGGCGCTGATCCTGGCAGGGATCGTGCTGCTGGTGACGCAGCTCGTGGTCAGCATACGCCAGCGGGAGTCCCTGCGGGACGAGACCGGGGACCCGTGGGATGGGCGCTCGCTCGAATGGGCCACGGCGTCGCCGCCACCGCCGTTCAACTTCGCGGTGCTGCCGGAGGTGTCGGGGGAGGACGCCTACTGGGGCATCAAGGAGCGCGCGCACCAGCAGGCGGTGGTGAGCAACGAGCCGGAGTACGAGGATATCGAGATGCCGCGCAGAAGCGCGACCGGCGTGGTGTGCGCGTTCTTTGCCGCCATCGTGGGCTTCGCGCTGATCTGGCACATCTGGTGGATGGCGGCCGCGGGCCTGGTGGGCGCGTTCGCCACCTTCGTGGTGTTCGCCTGGCGGGACCGGACGGAGTACGTGGTAACGGCTACGGAGGCGGCGCAAATCAACCAGGCCAACCTCGGGCGGCGTCAGGCGGCGTTGCGCCAGTTGCAGGCCGCGGAATGAGCGCGCCGACAGAAGGGACGCCGGCTGGACGGGGCAGGCTGCGCGCCGGGGCATGGGCGGCGATGATCGGGGCCGCGGCGGCGGCTGGCGCGCTGCTGGCGTTCCGCCCCGCGGTGGGTGGCCTGAGGGCAGGCGGCCTGGCGCTCCAGCCCGCGGGCGGGCAGAACGCGCCGCGTCCGGCGGCTGGCGGCGGGGGCCGGCGCGGCGACCCGAACCAGGTGGGCCACGGCGGCAGGGACCAGGACGTCAGCCACGCCGGGCGCAAGCCCGCGTCCAAGCGCATCATCGTCGGCTACGGGTTCTGGATCTTCCTGCTGTCGGACATCATCATGTTCGCGGCGTTCTTCGCGGCCTATGCCGTTCTGGTGAACGAGACCGCAGGCGGCCCGGCGGGACGCGACCTGTTCGACCTGCGGGTGACTGGGGCGGAGACCGCGTGCCTGCTGTTGTCCAGCTTCACATGCGGGCTGGCCACGGTCGGGCTGCAGGCGCGCAACGGGCGCTGGTACTACGGCGCGATGGCGGCGACCTTCGTGCTGGGCGCGGCCTTCATCGGGCTGGAGCTGCGGGAGTTCTGGTCCATGGCGGCGGACGGCAACGGCCCCGGGCGCAGCGCCTTCCTGTCGGCGTTCTTTGCGCTGGTGGGGCTGCACGGGCTGCATGTCTCGGCGGGGCTGCTGTGGCTGCTGACGATGGTGGCGCAGGTCTGGGCCAAGGGCTACCGGGCGGACATCCTGCGCCGGGTGTTGTGCTTCAGCCTGTTCTGGCACGCGCTGGACATCGTGTGGGTCGCGCTGTTCACGGTCGTCTATCTGATGGGGGTTGCGCCATGAGCGAGGCGATTGGACGCCAGGCATCGGGAAGCCAAGCGCCTGGCGGCTTCGACAGGCATCACGCCGACACAGCGCCGGGCGACCGGCAGCCCGACGATGACGCGGAGGCCGAGGGCATCGGCAGCTACCTGGCCGGCTTCGGCCTGGCGGTGCTGCTGACGGGTGTGTCGTTCCTGGTCGCGCGGACCTCGCTGGTGTGGCAGCCCAGCATCCCGATTGCGCTGTTCGTGCTGGCGGTGGCGCAAATGGGCGTCCACCTGGTGTTCTTCCTGCACATCACGACGGGCGCGGACGGGATCAACAACGTGCTGGCGCTGGCGTTCGGCGTGCTGATCGTGATCCTGCTGATCGGCGGGTCGCTGTGGATCATGGGGCACCTGAACCACAACATGCCCAGCATGGAGCGGATCATGCAGATGCAGCGGTAGGCGCGGCTACCGCTGGCGCCAGACCAGGGTGGCCGAGACCGCGTAATTCCAGACGACGCCGATGGCCGCGCCCAGCACGGCCGAAGGGGTCCAGCCGCCATGCGCGGCGTACAGCATCTGCGCCACGCCGATGTTGGCGGCAGCGCCGATGCCGCAGACTGTGACGAACAGGGCCAGGCCGCGCCACAGCGCCGGGCCGCGCAGGCGGACGCCGCGGTAGGTGACGGCGTTGTTGAGCTGGAAATTGGCCAGCATGGCCACGAGCGTCGCGGCGGCGGTGGCCGGCCCGAAGGCCAGCCCGGCGGCCCGGGCCAGGTCCAGCGCCAGCAGGTGGACGCCCACGCCCACCCCGCCCACCAGCGCGAAGGAGACGAAGCGCAGCGGCACCATTCCGCCCAGCGCCTTGTCCAGCACCAAGCCGAAGAACTGCACCAGCACCAGCACGTCCAGCTTGCTGTCCCCGGCGACGCGGGGCTGGAAGCGCACGGGCACCTCGGCGACGCGCAGCGGCGCGGGGGCGGACAGCAGCAGGTCCAGCAATATCTTGAAGCCGGAGCCGGTCAAGCGCGGCGCCAGATCCTCGAACACGGCGCGGCGCAGCAGGAAGAAGCCGCTCATGGGGTCGGACAGGGGGACGGGCAGCACCGCCTGGGCCGTGCGTATGCCCATCGCCGAGATGCGGTGGCGCCATGCCCCGGACAGCCCGGCGCTGTCCCCGCCCGCGACGTGGCGGCTGCCCACCGCCAGGTCGGCGCCGTCCCGCACGGCGGCGAGCATCTGGGGAAGCCGGGTCTCGTCGTGCTGCAGATCGCCGTCAATGACGGCCACGAACTCGGCGGAGGAGGACAGCGCGCCCTCGATCACGGCGCTGGACAGGCCGCGGCGGCCGATGCGGCGGATGCAGCGGATGCGGGGGTCGGCGGCGGCGATGGCGCGGACGGCTGCGGCGGTGCCATCCGGGCTGTTGTCGTCCACGAACACCGCCTCCCACTGCAAGCCGGCCAGTGCCTGGTCCAGCCGGGCGCACAGGGGGGAGACGTTCGGGCGCTCGTTGTAGCAGGGGACCACCACGGCCAGGACGGGCGATCCCGTTGCGGTGGAGGCTGTGAGCGCGGCGAGGGTCTGGGTGTCCACGCCCGCAGCATAGCCGCTGCGCGCGCGGCTGTCAGGCCGCGGCGGCCAGGGCGCGAGGTCCGGCCATGCCGTGAGGGATGCACCGGCTTGCCCCGCCGTGCCGCCCTGCCCTATGCCCGCTGCAATGCAACGCCTGCAGGGGACGCACGCCATGCCCGTCAAGACGTCCCTGCCCTGCCGCCGAGCCGGCCGGCTGCTGCCTTCGCTGGCGGCTGCCGCCCTGGGTGCGTGCGCGCCGGAGTCGTTCGACCGTCCGGGCGCGTCGGACGAGGGCGCGTATGCCGCAGCCCACCCCTACTATGCCGAGTACTGCGCGCTGTCGCAGATCAAGAAGAAGCCCGGATTCGGGGCGGACATACGCGGGGAGATCGGCGGACACGCCGTGTTCTACCTGAACGGCGCATGCCGGGTGGAGGGTGCAGGGTATCCGCTGCTGCAGGTGTGCGGCGGCGTGGGCGGCGCGGCGCCGGACGGCGTGGGTCTGAGCATGAACGCGCACTTCCGCAACGCCAAGTGGGTGGCGACGCCAGGGCGCGAGTTCTTCCTCCATGGCGGGCTGCGGGCGGATGCGCCGGTCACACGCGCGGCGTACGCCGCGGTGCAGGCGCAGGCGAAGCGGCTGGGCATCTATGACGGCGTGACCTTCCACGAGGAGGTGTTCGACTCCATGCCCGCCGGCTGGACGCGGGAGGACTGGCGCTACGAGATGTCGGTGGCGACGGACTACGCGATCAGCCTGGGCCGCGGGCGCTTCTGCGCGCGGGTGCCCGTGGACCGCCCGGCGATGTCGCGCATGGTGGCGTTCCTGAACGCGGAGAACGCGCCTTATCGGGCGGGGCTGGCCGAGTTCCGCTGGAGCGTGTTCCGGGACAACTGCATCCACCTGGCGCACAACGCTCTGGCCGCCGCGGGGCTTTGGGACAGGTGGCCGACGCACCAGCCGCTCCTGGCGGCGGTGTTCGATTTTCCCGTGCCGAAGAACGAGTTCGTCAACCTGATGCGGCGGACCAACGACGCCATGCCGGCGCGGGCGGACGGGCTGGACGCGGCGGCGCGGCGGTCCCTGCTGCAGTTCGGCGCCCTGCCCACCCGGCCGGGCGCGCTGGCGGAGGCCCGTCCGCCGGGGCGGCCGAACGAGGTGTATGAAACCGACCTGAAGCTGATCTTCTACGACGAGCCGAATTTCGGGCCTTACCAGGGCTGGTTCGACCAGGTGTTCCGCGATCCCCGCTACACCGATGCCCAGGCCAACCTGCTGCACTTTCGCAGGCTGTATGGCGCCGTCGAGGCTGCGCCGGATGCGGGGACGGACCTTGATGCGGCGTTCCGGCGCGCGGCCGCGCAGGGGCGGCAGGAGGTGGAGACGGCGCTGGCGGGTGGCGCTGGAGCGCGGCCTGCGGCCATGCCTGGACTTGGTGGACGATGACTGGGCGGGTTCGCGCCGCGTCGCTTGCCGGTGTGGAACGAGCCGTCTGCTGCGGTTTGGGAAGAGCCGGGTTCAGGGATCAGGCGGGCGCATCGGCAGGGGGGCGCGGCGCGGGTGCGGGATGGGCCGACAGTGGCGCTGAGGGCCTTCCCCTCACCCCGGCCTCCTCCCTGAGGAGGGGGAAGATGCCTGTTTGGGGGGTGGCAGGTTCCTGTTCGCCTATGGCGTGAGGCGGCATGGTTCCGTCGCGCACGCACCTGGTGCTGATCCCCAGCTACAACTCCGGCCCGCTGCTGCGGGACACGGTTGTGCAGGCGCAAGCCGCGTGGTCGCCGGTTTGGGTGGTGGTGGACGGCAGCACGGACGGGTCGGCGGAGGGCCTGCCGCCAGGGGTGCGGGTGCTGCGGCTGCCGGCCAATGGGGGCAAGGGCGCGGCGGTGCGGCACGGGGCGGCAGCGGCGCTGGCGGAGGGGTTCACCCATGCCCTGGTCATGGACGCCGACGGGCAGCACCCGGCGGACCGCATCGGCGCGTTCATGGCGGCATCCCAGCGCGACCCCGGGGCGATGGTGCTGGGGCAGCCCCTGTTCGGCCCCGACGCGCCGCGGGTGCGCGTGCAGGGGCGGCGCCTGTCCAACGCGCTGGCGGCGCTGGCCGCGGGTGCCGGGGTGGGCGACGCTTTGTTCGGCTTCCGGGTGTATCCGCTGCGTCCGTTGCTGGAGGTGCTGGCGGGCGGGAAGGGAATGCGGGGCTTCGACTTCGACCCGGGCGCGCTGGTGCGGCTGGCCTGGGCCGGGGTGCGGGCGGTCAGGCTGCCGGCCCCGGTGCGCTATCCCGGGCGGGCGGCGGGCGGGGTGTCGCACTTCCGCTACGGCCGGGACAACCTGCTGCTGGCGCGGCTGCATCTGCGTCTGATGGCAGGCGCCATCCGCCGGCGCGCATGGCGCGGATGACGGTGGGCACGGAGGTGTGGGCCATGCCTGGGAAACGCCGGGCGCGCACGGTGCGCTCCACCACGGCCAAGGCCAGCACGGGGAGCAGGCCGGGCAGGCCGGTGACCGCGGGCCACCAGGCCGGCGCGGCGGCGAGCAGGGCGGCGGAGCCGGCAAGCTCGCCAGCGAACAGCACGCACCAGGCGCGGGTGACGGCGCGGGTGTAGCCTTCCATGCCAGGGTGGAACCCCGGGGTCAGCCGGCGGGCCAGGCGCGTCACCAGCGGCGTGCGGCCCTGGCGCATCGTGCCCGCGAACAGGGCCAGCAGCCCGGCGTGAAGCAGCGCGTGGGAAGCTCCGGCCAGGCCGTGCAGGCCGGCTGCCGGCGAGTGCCGCGCTCCCAGCGCCAGCCCGCCCAGCATCAGCACGGCCGCGACGCCGGCCCAGCCGCGCCGGGCCGGCGGCAGCGCCCCCCGGAGCAGCCACGACGACGCCACGGCCTGCACCGCTCCCAGCAGCAGCGCCGTCCCGCCCGCGTCCAGCGCCAGCGTGGCGCGGCTGCCCAGGGCCGCTCCGACGGCCAGTGTTCCAGCGCTCCGCCACATGGTTGCCATGCCGGCATCCTATGATGGGGGCGAAGGGCGATTGCACCCGCCTTCCGCGGCGGGATGCCCGCGCCGCCCGGCCCCAAACCGCCCCCGCCCGCTTTCCAGCAGCAAGCGATCCGTCTATGTCTGCCGCCAGGAGACGCCGTGACCCCATTGCACCCCCCCGCGACCGCCCCCGCCACGGCCGGCGACCCCGCTGCGCAGACTGCCCCGGAGCGGGAAGTGGCCGAGTTGGTCGTGAGCGCCCTGCAGCTCGACACCGCACCGGGCGACATCGAGCCGGAGGGCCACATGTTCGGCGAGGGGCTGGGGCTGGACAGCATTGACGCGCTGGAGCTGGCGCTGGCGATCACCCGCGCCTACGGGTTCGAACTGCGGTCCGACGACGAGCGCAACCACCAGATCTTCGCCTCGCTCCGCAATCTGACCCGGCATATCGAGCAGCACCGGACCCGGTAACGCCCATGCGCCACGGCCCGGCAACCCACCTGGTCGAGCGATCCCCGGATGCGGTGCTGTTCCGGCGGCCCGCAGGGGTGGTGACCGCGGAAGCCTACCTGCACGATGCGCAGGCGGCGGCGCGGGCGTTGCCGGATGGGGCCTTTCTGGTCAACCTGTGCCGGGACCGCTACGCCTTTGCCGTCGCCTTCGCCGCGGCGCTGCTGCGGCGCCAGGTGTGCCTGCTGCCGGGCGACGCCTCTGCGGCGCGGCTGGCGGCGCTGGCCGGGCAGTTCCCGGGGTGCGCCGCCGCGGTGGACGCGCCGGACGCGGCGCTCCCGATGCCGTCCTGCATGGTGCGGCCCACAGGAACGGATGGCGGCGCAAGCGTGGAGAACCCGGCGCTGCCCTGCACCCAGGATGCGGCGCTGGTTTTCACGTCGGGCAGCACCGGCGCACCGGTCGCGCACGGCAAGCGCTGGGGTGCGCTGGCAGCGCGCAGCCGGGCTGCCGCGGGCGCGTTCGGGCTGGATGCCGCGGCCCCGCCGACCGTCGTCGGCACGGTTCCGCCGGGGCATATGTATGGGTTCGAGACGACGGTGCTGCTGCCGCTGCACGCCCCGGCGTCGAGCTGGTGCGGGCCGTCGTTCTTTCCGGGGGACGTGGCCGCCGCGCTGGCGGGGGCGCCGGCGCCGCGCATCCTGGTCACGACGCCGCTGCACCTTCGGGCGCTGGCGGCCGTCCAGGCGGGCCTGCCGACGTTGCGCGCCGTGGTGTCGGCCACGGCGCCGCTCGACCCCGCGCTGGCGGGGGAGACCGAGCGGCTGTGGGGCGCGCCGGTGCTGGAGATTTTCGGGGCGACCGAGGTCGGCTCCATCGCCCGGCGGCGGACCACGGCGGGCGGCTGGTGGGATGCCTATCCCGGGGTCGGCATCCTCAACGGGGCCGGGGAGACGCTGGTGAGCGCGCCGTGGGCCGACCCGACGCCGCTGTCCGACGAGGTCGAGATGGACGGCGCCGGCCGCTTCCGCTTGCTGGGCCGGCGGACCGACCTGGTGAAGATGGGCGGGCGGCGCGCGTCCCTGTCCGGCCTGAACCGTATCCTGCTGGAGCTGGAAGGGGTGTCGGACGGCGCTTTCGTGGTGCCGGACGACCTGGGAAACCGGGCCAGTGCCCGGCTGCTGGCGGTGGTGGTCGCGCCGGAGCGCACGGCCGCCGGCCTGCTGGCGGAGCTGCGCGCCCGGATGGACCCGGTGTTCCTGCCGCGCCGCGTCGTGCGGGTGGACGCGCTGCCGCGGAACGAGCTGGGCAAGCTGCCGCGCCAGGCGCTGCTGGCGCTGCTGCGATGACCTCGGCGGACATCTTCCGCATCCCTGCGTCCCATCCCAGCCTGCCCGGACATTTTCCTGGCCGCCCCGTCGTGCCCGGCGTCGTGCTGCTGGACCGGATCATCGCCGCGGCGCAGCGCGCCTGCCCGGGACGCCGCGTGGCCGGGCTGCCCGCCGTCAAGTTCCTGCATCCCGTGCGGCCGGAGCAGGACGTGGCGGTCCATCTGACCCAAGCCGGGGACCGCGTCGCCGTGTCCTGCACCGTGGACGGGCGGGAGGTGCTGCGCGGCGCCCTGACGCTTGCGCCGGCTACATGACGGGCTGGGCGGCATGACAGGCTGGGCGGCGCAGCGGGAGCGCGGCGGCGCGGGGCTGGTGGCCGCGGCGGCGTGGCTGGCGTTGCGGGCGGGCTGGCCGCTGGGACGGCTGCTGCTGTGGCCGGCAACCCTGTGGTTCCTGGCGACCTCGCCAGGGGCGCGGGCGGCGTCGCGTCAGTTCCTGCAGGCGGCGTTGGGGCGGAGGCCGCGGATGTGGGACGTGGCGCGGCACTTCCACACCTTTGCCGCCGCGGTGCTGGATCGGCTGTTCCTGATCACCGGGCGGACGCGCGGCTACCGCATCCGGACGGAGGGGCTGGAGCACGTCGCGTCGGTGCTGGCCGGCGGGCGGGGGTGCATCCTGCTGGGCGCGCACCTCGGCAGCTTCGAGGTGCTGCGGCTGGTGGCGCAGACGGCGCCGGTGCCGGTATGGGCGCTGATGTTCCGGCGCAACGCCGGGGCGCTGACGCGGCTGCTGGACCGCCTGGCGCCGGACCTGCGCGACAGCATTCTGGAAATTGGCGACACCGCCAGCATGTTGCGCGCGCACGAGTGCGTGGCGCGTGGGGAGATCGTTGGCATCCTGGCTGACCGGGTGCCGCCGGGGCACCGGGGCGTGGCCGCGCCGTTCTTCGGCCGGCCCGCAGCGTTCCCGCTGGGGCCGTTCGTGCTGGCGTCCACGCTGGCCGCGCCTGTGGTGCTGTTCCAGGGGGTGCGGCTGGGGCCGCGGCGCTACCTCGTGCGGTTCGAGCCGTTCGCGGACCGCGTCGTGCTGCGGCGGGCGGCGCGGGAGGCGGACCTGGCGGCGCATGCCGGGCGCTACGCCGCGGCGCTGGAGCGGGGGTGCCGGGCGCATCCCTTCAATTGGTTCAACTTCTTCCCGTTCTGGGATGCGCCGGATCGGGGGCGTCCCGCACCGGGCAGCCCGGTGCTGGCCCGGCGCGCGCTGCCGCTCCTGCCGGCGCTGCTGCTGCCCGGCCCCGGGCGGGCGCAAGCGCCGCTGGACCTGGCCGCGGTGATGGCGGGGCTGGCAGCGGTGCGGGAACGGCGGGCGGGGTTCCGGGAGATCCGGCGCTTCGCAGCGCTCAGCACGCCGTTGGAGAGCACGGGGCGGCTGATCTACCGCGCGCCAGGGCACCTGGAGAAGCTGACGGACTGGCCGGAGCGGGAGAGTCTGGTGGTGGACGGGGACCGCCTGGTGGTGACCGGCGCCGACGCGCCGCGGGTGGTGGACCTGGCAGGCCAGCCGGAGCTGCGGTCCCTGGTGGACGCGGTGCGCGGGCCGCTGGCAGGGGACCTGGCGGCGCTGCAGCGGGCCTTCACGGTGACGGCAGGCGGGACGGCGGCGGCGTGGTCGCTGGGCCTTGCGCCGCGGGACCCGCAGGCGGGCCGGCTGCTGCGGTCGGTGCGGGTGAATGGGGCGGGGGATCAGGTGCTGTCGGTGCTGGTCGTGCAGGCCAACGGGGACGAGCAGGAGATGCGGATTCTTCCTGCTCCCTCCCCCTCCCGGAGCGGGCCGGGGTGAGGGAGGCGGCAAGCGTGGCGCTGCGGCCTGCGGGGACCGTTCTTTGCGGGGCCGGCGTCCGCGCTTGCCGCCTCCCTCACCCCGGCCCGCTCCCGGAGGGAGAGGAGGAAGGCAAGCGCTTTCCTT
>CAXUHB010000002.1:433091-452292 GCA_964250755.1 uncultured Acetobacteraceae bacterium
CTCCCTCACCCCGGCCCGCTCCCGGAGGGAGAGGAGGAAGGCAAGCGCTTTCCTTGACCCGTGCCGCTCCGGTCTTGGCTGCGCTGGCGGCTTCTGTGCTGGTGCTGGTGCTGGTGCTGCGGGGGATCACGGTCCGCACGGACATGGTGGAGTTCCTGCCGGCCGGGCAGACCGAGGCCGCGCGGCTGGTGATGCAGGAGGCGCGGGCGGGCAGCGCGGCGGGGCTGGTGCTGATGGGGCTGGACGGTGCGCCGACGGCGGAGCTGGCGCGCATCAGCCTGGCGGTGGCGGCGGCCCTGCGGGAGACCGGGTTGTTCACCCTGGTCGCCGGGGGCCAGGACGGGTTGGACCCGGCGGTGGGCGAAAGCCTGTTCGCCCGGCGCTACCTGCTGGCTCCAGCGGAGTTCAGCACCGAAGCGCTGCGGCGCGGGATGGAGGGGCTGCTGCGGCAGCTCCGTACCTCGGCAGCGCCGCTCGTGGCGCAGTATGGGCTGGCCGACCCGCCCGGCGCGTTTCCGGTGCTGCTGCGGCGCTGGGCGGGGACGGGCAGCGTGCGCGTGGTGGATGGCGCGTGGTTCGAGCGGGATCGGGACCGCGCCCTGTTGCTGGCGCGCACCCGGGCGGGCGGCATGGACGTGCCGGCGCAGGAGGCGGCGACCGCAGCGATTGACCGGGCTTTCCGGGAGGCCCGGCCAGGCACGGCACGGCTTGTCGTCACCGGCCCTGCCGTGTTCGCCCGCGACGCCGCGCGGGCGATCCGCGGCGATGTCGAGCGGATCGCACTGGTCTCGACGGTGCTGGTAGCGGGGCTGCTGTGGTGGCGGTTCCGCTCGCCGCTGGTGGCGGCGGCCATCGGGGTGCCGGTGGTGCTGAGCGTGGCGGCGGCGGCGGCCGTGGTGCAGGCCGGGTTCGGGGCGGTGCATGGGGTGGCGCTGGGGTTCGGGACGACGATGCTGGGGGTGTCGGTGGATTATCCCGTGCTGATGATCGGCCACCGCAAGCGGGGAGAGCCGGCGCGGGACACCCGGGCGCGGATCGGGCGGGCCTTCGTGCTGGCGGTGGCGACGGCGATCCTGGGACTGGGGGCGATGGTGTTCTCGGGCTTCCCCGGGCTGCTGCAACTGGGTGTGTTCTCGGCGGTGGGGCTGGTGTCGGCGGCGCTGGCGACGTGGTGGGTGCTGCCGCGGCTGGTGGTGGCGGCCAACCTTGCGCCGGCGTCGGACGCGGTGCCGGGGTGGCTGGCGCGGGTGGAGGGGCTGCGGCGCGGCCGGTGGTGGGCGGCGCTGCCGGTGGCCCTGGCGGCGGGCGGGCTGCTGGCGGCGGACGGGCCGCGATGGGAGGGGGACCTGGCCAATCTCAGTCCGGTGCCGGCGGCGTCCCGCGCCCAGGACATGGAGCTGCGCGGGGCGTTGGGCGCGCCGGACGCCGGCCAAATCCTGCTGGTGCGCGGCGCCGATGCCGAGGCGGTGCTGCGGCGGCAGGAGGCGCTGCAGCCGCTGCTGGACCGCTTGCAGGCGGACGGCGCGCTGGCGGACGCCGCGTTTGCCGCGCGCCTGCTGCCCAGCGCCGCCGCCCAGACGGCGCGGCGCGGCGCGCTGCCGGACCGGGCGGCGTTGGAGGCGCGGGTGATGGAGGCGCAAGGCGGGCTGCCGTTCCGCGCCGGGGCCTTCGCGCCGTTCCTGGAGGCGGTGGAGGCATCGCAGATGTTGGGGCCGTTGACGCTGGCGGACTTGGCGGGATCGCCCTTGGCGGCGCGGCTGGACCCGCTGCTGTATGCGCGGGACGGGGGCTGGGCCGGGCCAGTGGTGCTGTCCGGGGTGCGCGACCCGGCGCGGCTGGCAGCGGCGTTCGCCGGGCAGGACGGGGCGACATACGTGAACGTGCGGGGGGAACTGGGCGGCATCCTGTCCGGCTACACCGCGCGGGCGTGGCGCTGGCTGGGATGGAGCGCGCTGGCGGTCCTGGCGGTGCTGGGCGCGGGGCTGGTGCCGGTGCCCTGGCGGATGTCGCTTAGGGGGTTGCCGGCGTTGCCACGTTATCCAGCTGGCTTGCACGGCACAGCCGCCGGCGTCTCGCGCGTTGTCCGCGTGCTGGCCGCCGTCGCCGCGGCGCTGCTGGTGACGGTGGCGGTGTTGTCCGCGGGCGGCATACGCCTGTCCCTGATGCATCTCGTCGCGTTGCAGCTCGTGGCCGGGGTCGGGCTGGACTACGCGCTGTTCTTTGCGCGTCCGCTGCTGGATGCTGAGGAGCGGGCGCGGACGCTGCGGACGCTGCTGACCTGCAACGGCATGACGCTGCTGACCTTCGGGCTGCTTGCGACTTGCCAAACCCCCATCCTGCGCGACATTGGGATCACCGTGGCCATCGGCGCGGTGCTGGCACTGGCCTTCAGCTTCGTGATCGCCGGCCAGCCGCCCCCGAGGACCACCATGACCGCGCCGCGATGACGCCCCTCTACCTCACGGCCAGCACCGCCGTCAGCGCCGCCGGCGCCGGTGGCGCCGCGCACCGGGCGGCGCTGCTGGCGCGCCAGGGCGGCCTGCGGCCCAACGACTTCGAGCCGTCCGTCGGCGGCTGGATTGGGCGGGTGCCGGGGGTGGAGGCGCACGCGCTGCCCGATGCGCTGGCTGGCTTCGACTGCCGCAACAACCGCCTGGCCGACATGGCGCTGCGGGCGGACGGGTTCGACAGGGCGGTGGCGGATGCCGTGGCGCGGCACGGCGCTGACCGCATTGCCGTCGTGCTGGGCACCAGCACCAGCGGCATCACCTCGGCAGAGGACGCCTACCGCGCCCGCACTGGGGATCAGCCGCTCCGCTTCGACTACGACCACACGCAGGACCTGTTCTCGCTGGGAGCCTACGTACGCGCGGCGCTGGGTCTGGGCGGGCCGGCGCTGGTGGTGTCCACCGCCTGCGCCAGCAGCGCCCGGTGCTTTATGGACGCGGCGCAACTGATCCAGGCCGGGGTGTGCGACGCCGCCGTGGTGGGCGGCGCGGACAGCCTGTGCCGGATGACGCTGCACGGCTTCGCGGCGCTGGAGCTGATCTCCCCGGGGCCATGCCGTCCGTGCGGGGCGGACCGGACGGGCATCTCCATCGGCGAGGCCGCGGGGTTCGCGCTGCTGGAGCGGGCGCCGGCGGGAGACGGGCCGCACCTGGCGCTGCTGGGAGCGGGGGCGAGCAGCGACGGCTACCACATGAGCTCCCCCCATCCCGAGGGCGCGGGGGCGGCAGCGGCGATGCGGCAGGCGCTGGCCTCGGCAGGACTGCAGGCGGAAGACGTGGACTGGGTCAACCTGCACGGCACCGGCACCCGGGCCAACGACGCAATGGAGGACCGGGCGGTCCACGCCGTGTTCGGCGGCGGCGTGCCCTGCAGCAGCACCAAGGGCTGGACCGGGCACACTCTGGGGGCGTGCGGAATATTGGAGGCGGTAATCGCCGGGCAGTGCATGGCGGAGGGATTCGTGGCGGGCTGCCTGGGGGTGGACGGGCCGGACCCGGCGTTCCAGGCGCAGGTGGCGACCAGCACGCTGCGCCGCCCGGTGCGTCGGGTGGTCAGCAACTCCTTCGGCTTCGGCGGCATCAATTGCAGCCTGGTGCTCGGCGCCGTGCATTGAGCTGGCATCAGTGAGCGTGCTTCGGTGAGCGTGGCCCGGTGAGCGCACTGCGGGCGGACGTGCTGGGCGTGGGGGTGTGGGGGCCGGGCCTGCAGGGCTGGGCCGCCAGCCGGGCGGTGCTGGCCGGCGAGGCGCCGTATGCGCCGGTCCCGGCCACTGCCCCGCCGCCCACGATCCTGCCGCCGACCGAGCGGCGCCGCGCCGGCCCCGTCGTGCGGCTGGCGCTGGCCGTTGCGGAGGAGGCTGCGGCGGCGTCGGGCCTTGCGCCCGGCAGCTTGCGCATGGTGTTCGGCAGCAGCAACGGGGACGGCCCAGTGGTGGGCGGCATCCTGCAGGCGATGGCGGCGGCGCCCGGGGAGCGCGTGGTGTCGCCAACGGCGTTCCACAACTCGGTCCACAACGCCGCCGCGGGCTACTGGTCCATCGCAACGGGCAGCACGGAACCGGCGACCTGTCTGGGATGCCATGACTCGACCTGGTCGGCGGCGCTGCTGAAGGCCGTGGCGGACGTGGCGGCGGAGGGACGTCCGGTGCTGCTGGCGTGCTACGACCATCCGTTGCCGCCGCCGCTGGACGCGCTGCGCCCGACGGTGGCGCCGTTCGCCGCCGGGCTGGTGCTGGGTGCGCCGGGAGGTGCAGGGGCGCTGGCCCGGCTGGAGATCCGGTGGGGCGCGGGGGCTGGCGGCGGGGCGTCGCTGCCGCGGGAGGCGGCATTGCACGAGTTGTTCCATGGGAACGCGTCCGCGCGGGCGTTGCCGGTGCTGGAGGGGTTGGCCAGGGGCGGGGGGCGGCATGTGCTGGGCTACCTGGACGGGCATCTGGAGGTGAGCGTGCTGCCCCCTCTCCACTCGGGAGAGGGTCGGGGTAGGGGGGACGTGGCTGGAGGGCGGGAAGCACAGGTGCCGCTGGGCTGCGTCCGCGAAGGTCTGGACGCAGCGCCGCAAGACCCCCTCACCCCGGCCCTCTCCCGTAGGAAGCGGGGGTAGGAGGCGTGACCTCCATCGTCCAACTTGTCCCGCACGCGGGGGCGATGGTGCTGCTGGACCGGGTGGAGGCTTGGGATGCCGAGGGGGTGGTGTGCCGGGCCGGGTCGCATCTGGATCCGGGCAATCCCCTGCGCGGGCCGGAGGGGTTGGGGGCGTGGTGCGCGCTGGAATACGCCATGCAGGCGGCAGCGCTGCACGGCGCGCTGCGGGCAGGCGGGACGGCGCAGGCGGCGGGCTATGCCGCGGCGCTGCGCGGCGTGGTGCTGCACCGGGACCGGCTGGACGACCCGGCGCTGGGCGACCTGCGGGTCGAGGCGCGGCTGGAACGGGAGGAAGCGTCCGGGCTGATCTACGCCCTGTCAGTCACTGGCGCGGACGGCACGCCCGTGGTGACGGGACGCGCCAGCATAGCGCTACCGGCGGCTGGCGTTTCCCTGCCGGGGGCTGGGGCATGAAGCGCGCCCTGGTAACCGGCGGGGCCAGCCCGCTGGGCGCGGCGATCTGCCGGCGGCTGGCGGCGGATGGGCTGCACGTGATCGTTCATGCCCATGCCGGGCTGGACCGGGCGGCGGCGCTGGCGGCGGAACTGCCCCATGCCGAGGCGCTGGCCTGCGACCTGTCCGACATCCCGGGGACGGAGGCCGCGATGCTGCGGCTCCTGGAAGGGGGACCGGTGCAGGTCATGGTCCACAACGCCGGCACGCATGACGACGTGCCGATGGCGGGGATGGCCGCGGACCAGTGGCTGGGCGTGATCGGTGTGTCGCTGACCGGCTTCTACGCGGCCCTGCGCCCGCTGCTGCTGCCGATGATGGCGACGCGCTGGGGGCGGGTGGTGGCGGTGTCGTCCGTCACGGCGCTGGTGGGCAACCGGGGACAGGTCAACTACGGCGCGGCGAAGGCGGGGCTGATCGGGGCGGTCCGCTCGCTGTCGCGGGAGGTAGCCAGCCGCGGGGTGACGGCGAACGCAGTGGCGCCGGGCGTCATTGCCTCCCCGGCCGTGGATGCCGCGCTGGATGCCAAGCGGATTGCGGAAATCGTGCCGATGAAGCGGGCGGGGCGGCCGGAGGAGGTTGCGGACCTCATCGGCTTCCTTGCGTCCGGGCAGGCCGGCTACATCACGGGCCAGGCGATCTCGATCAACGGCGGAATGGCTTGACCCGGGCCGCCCGCCTCGGACAATTTGCGGCGGCATGGAGAGCGACATGACGAACGGCGGTCCGGCTGACTCCACCCTGGTTGATGCCACACTGATTGATGCTCCGGTGGACGAGTGCGACGTGCTGGTGATCGGCGGCGGGCCTGCAGGGTCCACCGCCGCGGCCTTGCTGGCGGAACGCGGGCACGACGTGGTGCTGCTGGAAAAGGAGCATCACCCGCGCTTCCACATCGGCGAGAGCCTGCTGCCGCGCAACACGGCGCTGCTGGACAAGCTGGGCCTGCGGGAGCGGGTCGCGGCCATGGGCGTCCACAAGCCCGGTGCCGAGTTCGTGTCCGACGCCACGGGCCAGAGCGTCAGCTTCAGCTTCGCGCTGGGGCTGGACAAGCAATACACGTCGTCGTGGCAGGTGCGGCGCGCCGAGTTCGACGAACTGCTGTTCCGCACCGCCGCGGGCCGGGGCGCGCGGACGCAGGAGGGGACGCGGGTGACGGAGCTGGCCTTCGCGCCGCCGGGCGGGCGGGCGCAGGTGTCGGCTGCCGGGCCAGACGGGGCGGTGCGGCGCTATGCCCCGCGCTTCGTGCTGGACGCCTCGGGCCGCGACACCTTCCTGGCGGGGCGGCTGGGCACGAAGGAGAGCAACAAGCGCAACACGACGGCGGCGCTGTATGGGCACTTCCTTGGAGTGGAGCGGCGCACGGGGGAGTTGGAAGGCTACATCACCGTGCATCTGGCCGAGGACGGCTGGTTCTGGATGATCCCGCTGCCGGACGGGGTGATGAGCGTCGGCTTCGTGGGCGATCAATCCGCCTTCAAGGGCCGGCGGGGCACGCCGCACGACCTGTTCATGGAGCGGATCACCGGCAGCCCCACCGTGCGTGCCCGCATGGCCGGCGCGGTGCTGCAAGGCGGCGTGACCAGCACGGGCAACTACTCCTACCGGTCCAGCCAGGCATGGGGCGAGGGGTTCCTGATGATCGGGGACGCCTTCGGCTTCGTGGACCCGGTGTTCTCGTCCGGGGTGCTGCTGGCGATGACGGCGGGGGACATGGGGGCGGACGTGGCGGAGGCGTGGATGCGTGACCCGGCGCTGGGCCGGGCCAAAGCGCGGCGGATGCAGCGGGACATGACGCATGCGATGGGACGGATCAGCTGGCTGATCTACCGGATCAACACCCCGGCGTTGCGGCACCTGTTCATGGGGCCGCGCAACGTGTTGCGGATGCGGGACGGACTGGTGAGCCTGCTGGCCGGCAACCTGCGGGGCACCTGGTCCTCAATGCTGCCGGTGCTGGCGTTCAAGGGCGTGTATCACGGCATGGCGCTGGCGATGCGGCTGGGGCACCGTCCGCCGGCACCTGCCATGCAGGGCAGGCTGGCGGCGGCGGAGTAGCCGCGCCCAGCGTCCTGCGCCCGTCATCTTGCATACGTCATGCGACGGAGTGGTCGCTGCTGCGTTCAAGCGGGGGCAACAGGAGGACACAGCATGGTTGATGCAACTCAGATCATGGAACACGCCGAGGTCATCGGCGCCGACGGCGTTCACGTCGGGACGGTGGACAAGGTGGACGGCCACCGCATCAAGCTGACCAAGAAGGACTCCGGCGACGGGTCGCACCACTACATTCCGATGGGGTTGGTGGCAGAAGTCGAGGACGGGACGGTGCGGCTGTCCGCGAACGCGGACGTGGCCGTGACGATGGAAGAGGATCAGTAGGAAGCCTGCTTCCTTTTTCTCCGGGGGAGGGTCGGGGTAAGGAAGGCCGGCTGCACTGGCTTGTCCTGTGGGGGGCTGTGCTGCCCCTTTCTTCACCCCGGCCCAAGCCCGGAGGGCAAGGGGAAAGTCTTGTCACCAGGGCACGGCGGCTCCTGTTTGGTCGAAGAAGCCGCCAGTGTCGGATGCGCTCAGGCCGGCGATCACGGCCAGCAAGTCCTGTGCGGCGTCCTCGGGCGAACGAACGGCCAAGCCGGATTTCGAGAATGGCTGGGATAGCGGTGTGGCGACCGTGCCGGGGTGCAAAGCGACCAGGATGGCTCCCGGGTGGCTGCGGCCCACCTCCACCGATACGGTCCGCACGATCTGGTTGAGGGCGGCCTTGGCTGCGCGGTAGCTGTGCCAGCCGCCGAGGCGGTTGTCGCCGATGCTGCCGACGCGGGCGGACAAGGTGGCAAAGACGGACCGTCCGGCGCGGGGCAGGAGTGGGCAGAAATGCTTCATGAGCAGCGCCGGGCCAATGGCGTTGATGGCGTAGGCATGGGCCATGTGCGCCGGGTCCAGGGCGCGCATGCTACGCTCGGGCTGAAAGCCCGCGCCGTGCAGGAAACCCGTGGCATCCAGGACCAGCCGCAGCTCCCCGGCAGTGGACGCGAAGGCGACAGCGGCTGCGATGCTGGCTTCGTCCAGAAGGTCCAACGGCGGATCGGTGCGGCGGCCCAGGCCGATGACCCTGCCGTAGGCGCCGCCGGCTTCAAGCGCCGCCTGCAACGCGGCCCCCAGTCCTCCACCTGCGCCGACGACGACGGCCACCTGCTGCGGCGCGTCTGCTACCACGGGAACGGATTGACGCCGACGAGGTGCAGGTGCCCGCCCAGCATGAGCGCATAGGCTGCCGTGCCCGCCGCCAGCCGCCACAGGCCGATGCCGGGCAGGTCCAGTCGTGCCCGACCGCGCAGGATGGCTGCAAACGGCAGGATTGAGGTGCGCTGCGCGAAGCCGTCCCACGCGGCGTCGCCCAGCACCCGGCGGCGCTTGGCGTCAATGGACCAGGCCCCGGCGACGGACACCACCAGCATCGCGCCGAAGAACAGCAGGCTGGCGGCATCCCCGTTGCCGACCAGGTGCAGCAGGGACCACAGCGCCACACCCATCAGGAAGGGATGCCGGGTGACCTGCACGATGCCGCGCGGCGCCTGGGCCACCAGAGCCTCCTGTGCGACGGAAGTTGGGTTGGGCGTGGTCAGGCCGATGACCACAAGCAGGAACGCCGGCAGCATCAGGACCAGCATGACGGGCTTCCAGGCCTGCAGCATCCCCCAGGTCCCGGCATAGGGGGCTTCCCGGTAGGACCCGATCAGCCACATCAGCGCCGCCAGCGACGCGACGGAGAAGGCGAGCATGTAGCCCCGCAGGCCGATGGCACCCACCAGGCGGTCCCGCAGCGTCGTGCCGGAGACGCCGATATGGATACCGATGAAGGACAGGGCGGAGAGGGCAAGGGCGGTCATCGGCGGGGTGCGCCGGGCGTCGCAGGGTCTGGGGTCAAGGGCAGGCCTCCTTAGCGGCATCCGGCACATGGGGCGTCCTGCCGGGCTTGCACCGGCCTGCATCCACGGGGCTGCCTTCACAGGACCGGCGCAACGTAGCACCATCCAGGTGATCAAGGAGTCCCTGTCCCCATGCGCCTCATCGCCGCCCTGTTCGCCCTGGGGACGCTCGGGCTTGCCGCGTGTTCGACCACTGGCACGCTGGAGTATGCGCCGTCCGCCGCGGTCCAGCCGGGGCCGTCCGCCGCGGTCGGTTCCGTGTCCGCCGTGGATCAGCGCGACGAGAAGCCGAACCGCGTCGCCACCATACGCGGCGGCTACGGCAATCCGCTGAAGGTCCTGGACATCGCCCGGCCGGTATCGGAGGAGGTGGCTGCGGCAGTTGGCGCAGGGCTCCGGGCCAGGGGCATGATGGGCAGCCCGGGCGTGTCGCCCTACCGCGTCCAGGTCGTGCTGCGGACGCTGTACGGGGACCAGTACATCGGGCGCAAGGCAGTGATCGACATGGAACTGCGCGTGGCCGACCGGTCGGGCGCAATCATCTACACGGACAGCGTCAAGGATCAGACCTACGAAGGGACGTTCTTCGACAACGGCATCTTCGCGGGCATCGGCGAGTTGGGAAGGTCGGTTCAAACCTTGATGAACCGCTCGGTTGACCGGCTGCTGGACAAGGAGGGTTTGAGAGCCGTCCTGAGCGGCGCTCCCGCGGCCCGGCCCGCGGCCTGATCCGGAGGGCGCAGATGCCGGGCCTGTATTTCGAGGAGTTCACGGTGGGCCAGGTGTTCGACCATCCCTGGCGGCGCACAGTGACCGAGGCCGACAACGTCCTGTTCTGCGGCATGACCATGAACCCGGCCCGGCTGCACCTGGATGCCGCGCACGCCGCGGAGACCGAGTTCGGGCGGCCGCTGGTCAACAGCCTGCTGACGCTGGGCATGATGGTCGGGATGTCGGTGAACGACACGACGTTCGGGACGGCCATCGCCAACTTGGGCATGACCGACGTGCGCTTCCCCAAGCCGCTGTTCCACGGGGACACCCTGCGGATCAGCACCAGAATACTGTCCGTGCGGGCCAGCGCATCCCGGCCCACGCAGGGGATCGTGGAGTTCGAGCATACCGCCTACAACCAGCATGACGAGGTCGTGGGCGTGTGCAGGCGGCAGGGGCTGATGATGCGGCGACCTGCCTAGCGCAGGCCTGCTCTGTTCCGGGTGCCCCTCTGTTGCGGGCAGCGCTTGCGGCTGGCCGATTCAGGGGCCGGCAGGGCCGCGCTTGCCGCCCCTGGATCGCCCCGGCGCAAGGGCGTCCCGCAATGACGGGCGAAGGCCGTCAGCGCGGTTGCTCTACAGCAGCAGGGCCACCAATGCCGTCCAGCCGGTCTGGTGGGCGGCGCCCAGGCCGCGTCCGGTGTCGCCGTGGAAGTGTTCGTGGAACAGGATTGCGTCATCGTCCCCCTCGCCCTCCTGCGCATCGCCCATTGCGGGGCGGCGGCCATCGGGGCCGCGCAGGAACAGGCGGGTCAGGCGTCCGCACAGCTCATCGGCCACCCCGGCCAAATCCAGCATCCGGCCTGACCCCACCGGGCACTCCACCTGGAACTCCGGGCCGTAGTAGCGGTGGAACTCGCGCAGGCTGTCGAGGATCAGGAAGTTGACCGGCATCCAGACGGGGCCGCGCCAGTTGCTGTTGCCGCCGAATGACCGCGTGGTGCCCTCCCCGGGGTCGTAGGCAATCTGGAAGCTCTGCCCCCCCTCCTGCAGCACGTAGGGCTGGGCCAGGTGAACCTTGGACAGGGAGCGGACGCCGTAGTCCGACAGGAACTCGGTCTTATCCAGCATGCGGCGGAGCAGGGCCTTCATGCGGTGGCCGCGCAACAGGGACAGCAGCATGGTGTAGCCGGCTCCCGGCTCCTGCCAGCGGGACACCAGCGCGGCCAGGTTCGGGCGGTGCTGCAGCACCCAGTCCAGCCGGGCGGCGAAGCCCGGCACGGACGCCACCAGCTCCGGCTCCAGCACCTCCACCGCGAACATCGGGATCAGGCCGACCAGGGAGCGTATGCGGAGCATCCGCCGGCGCCCGTCGGGCAGGCGCAGCACGTCGTAGTAGAAGCCGTCCTCCTCGTTCCAGAGGCCCTGGCCGCCGTCGCCGTCAGGTGCCATGCCCATTTTGGTCATGGCTTCGGCGATGGTCAGGAAGTGCTCGAAGAACTTGCTGGCGATGTCCTCGTAGGCGATGTCGTCCCGGGCCAGGGTCAGGGCGATCCGCAGCATGTTGAGGGCGTACATGGCCATCCAGGCGGTGCCGTCGGCCTGGTCCAGCGCGCCGCCGGTGGGCAGCGGCTTGGAGCGGTCGAACAGGCCGATGTTGTCCAGGCCCAGGAAGCCGCCCTGGAACACGTTGCGGCCGTCGGGGTCTTTGCGGTTCACCCACCAGGCGAAGTTCAGCATGAGCTTGTGGAACACGCGCACCAGGAAGCCGCGGTCGGCCTTGCCGGACAGCGCGGCGTCGGCCTGATAGACGCGCAGCGCCGCCCAGGCCTGGACCGGGGGATTCACGTCGCCGAACGCCCACTCGTAGGCAGGCAACTGGCCGTTGGGGTGCATGTACCATTCGCGGGTCAGCAGCAGGAGCTGGTCCTTGGCGAAAGCCGGGTCCACCCGGGCGAGGGCGACGCAATGGAAGGCGAGGTCCCAGGCGGCGAACCAGGGGTATTCCCAGTCGTCGGGCATGGAGAGGATGTCGGCGGTGTTCAGGTGCCGCCAGTCGCAGTTGCGTCCGGACCGGCGCTCCGGCGGCGGGGGCGGCGGGGTGGGGTCGCCGTCCAGCCAGAGCGGCACGTCCAGGTGGTAGAACTGCTTGGTCCACAGCAGCCCGGCGACGGCCTGGCGATGCACCCGGCGGCGGTCCGGATCGGCGATCCCCGCTGCGAGGGCCGCATGATACTCGTCGGCGTCGCCCCGGCGCGCCCGCATGATGGCGTCGAAGCCGCCGGGCGAACTGGGGTCAGCATCCGGGGGATCGGCGCCGGGGCGCAGGCGGACGCGGAGCTGAACGGCCTCACCAGGTGGGATGGTGAACACGGCGTGGGCAGCAGCCTTGGTGCCCTGCCCGGCGGCGGAGATGGCGTCCGCGCGGCCGCTGACCACGAAGTCGCCGATGCCGTCCTTGAACGGGCCGGGGGCCTGGGTGCCATACAGGCGGTTGGTGTTGGTCTCGTTCTCGCAGAACAGCAGGGGATGGCCGCCGTCCACCGTGAAGCGGCGGCTGCGCCAACCGGGATGCTCGGCCAGCACGGAGCCGTCGGGCATGGCACGCAGGAGGGAGCGGGGACGGCTGCTGTCCCAGGACCACTGGTTGCGCGCCCAGAAGTGGGGAAGGATATGCAGCGGCGCCGGGGCCGGCCCGTGGTTGCGGGCGGTGACCTGCCACAGGATGTCCTCCGGCCCGGCCTTCGCCCATTCGACCGTCACGTCGAAGTGCCCGGCATCCATGACGCCGCTGTCGGTGATCTCCCACTCCGGGCTGGACAGGCCGCGGCGGCGGTTCTCCTCGATCAGTTGGGCGTAGGGGAAGGCGGCCTGGGGGTAGCGGTAGACCATGCGCATGTAGGAGTGGGTGGGGGTGCCGTCGGTGTAGAAGTACTGCTCCTTCACGTCCTCCCCATGGTTGCCCTCGCTGTTTGCCAGGCCGAACAGGCGTTCCTTGAGGATGGGATCCTGGCCGTTCCAGAGAGCGAGGGCCATGCACCAGTGCTGCTGGTCGTCGGAGAAGCCGGCCAGGCCGTCCTCGCCCCAGCGGTAGGCGCGGCTGCGGGCGTGGTCGTGCGGGAAGCTGTCCCAAGCCGTGCCGTCCCGGCTGTAGTCCTCGCGCACGGTGCCCCACTGGCGGGCGCTGAGGTAGGGACCCCAGCGGCGCCAGCGTGCGCCGGGGCCGATGGTGAGAAGGCGGCGGCCCTCGGCGGTGTCGAAGATGGTCACGGGGGCAAAGTCCGTGCTGCGGCGCCCCGGAGCGTGGGGCGGTGTTGGGGGATGTTGGCGGGTGAGGCACTCTGAACCAGGCTACGCGCCGGTGGTGGGCTTCGCGCCCCACGCCGCAACCCAGGCCCCCTCATCCCCGCGCTCTCCTGGGGAGCAAGGAGACGCAGGGGAGCAGAGGCTCATTCCAGGTTGCCGTAGAAATCTCAACCGCATGAGGCGGGAGAGGGCCGGCAATGCCTGGTGCCGGTCTTGCCGCGGCAAGACCGGCCGGGGCCGGCCCAGACGTGCGAAGGGCGGCGCCTTGCGGCACCGCCCTTCGCCGAAGCTCTTGAAGGCCAGTTGTCAGCGGCGGCGGCGCATCATCGCGAGGCCGAGCAGGCCAGTGCCCAAAACGGCCAGGCTCACCGGCTCCGGTACGCTGGTCACGTCGGTGAGGGCGAAGCCGCTTATCAGCAACGTGGAGCCTTGGACACCCGAGTTGGACAGCGTGACATTGAGCGAGCCGGCGTTGGCGATGAATGCCTGCGAGGTGACGGTCCGGAACGTCGTGACCGACACTGCGACGGGGTCCACCGCTGGAATAGCGCTGGCGAAAACGGTCGCAGGCAACGTCAGTGCCGCCAAGGCAGGGCCGGACGGCACGAAGGCCGGCGCACCGACTGTGATCGTCAGCCCGGCGGCGCCCTGCCCGGTCCGTCCGTTGGCGAGCATGGTGATGACGTAGCTGTCGCCAACGACGAAACCGCTGATCACCTGCGAGATGAAGCCTGGCGTCGCGGCCACGCTGTTATTGATGAAGCCCACCTTGGCCTCGCCATTGCCTGGCGTGCCGTTGTTCCATTGGTTGTTCGCGTCGAAGCCGAGGTTGCCGGCAAAAGTCGGGTTGACCAGAGGCGGGTTGGACGCACCCCAAGCCGCGATGCCGTAATAGGACCTGTTGGGCGAGGTCACTGTCTGGTTGAAGTTGGGATCATTGACGACAGGGCCGGGGCTGACGATCAGCGCAAAGGCGCTGCTGGATGACAGGACGGCGGCGGTCGCGAACAGGACTGTTTTGAGGTGGCTCATGGGTCGCCTTGAATAGCTTTTCGTTAACCTAGCAACTTGCAGGCCATCTCACATACTCGTGACAAAGCAAGTGAGTAACAATCCATGACAAAAGGTTCTGTAAGAAATCCTGACACCATTTCTCGCCCGACATCATCCTCCAAGGCCGAGGAAGCGCATGGTGCGACCGTAGGATCCATGTGGCATCGGAACCGCATGGCCCCGGTTCCCGCATCGCCTCTCGGTCTCTCCTGGATGGGGTGCGGCAGCTAGCGCCGTCGGCGGAACAGGGCGATCCCGGCGAGGCCGCTGGCCAGCAGCGCCAGGCTAAGCGGCTCCGGGACGAAGGCAGGATCCTTGCCGACATCATTGATCGCGAGGCCGCTGAGCAGCAGCGAGGACCTCAGGTTGCCCTGGTTGCTCAAGGTGATCGTGATGGTTCCGGCCGGGGCGGTGAATGGGTTGGACGCGACGTTCGTAAAGGGCGTGGTGGAGACGCTTGCCACATCCACCGGTGTCAGCGTGGTGCTGAATACCGTGCCGTTCATGGAGGTGGCGATCTGCAGCACCACAGGCTCGCCCTGGGGGTCGCTCTTGACTCGCGCGTTGGCCAGTACGGTGATGGTGTAGATGTCGCCAGGCACGAAGCCGCTGACGGCCTGGAAGATGTAAGCGTGGTTCTCCTGGGTGCTGTTGGCGAGGAAGCCGACCTTGGTCTCGCCGTTGCCAGGAGTGCCGTTGTTCCACTGGTTGAACACGTCGAAGCCGATGTTGCCGGCGTAAGACGGATTGTAGTTCGGGGCGCCCGCTGGCAGCCCGGCAGCACCCCAAGCCGCAATGCCATAGAACGAGTCGGCGGCTGTGGTCGGGGTCAGGTTGAAGTTGGGGTCCAGGACGACCGGGGCGGCAACGGCGGCGCCAGCGGCCAAAGAGGCAGCGGCAGCCAGTAGCGCGAGACGAAAGTGAGACATGGAACCTCAAAGGCTGCCGGAAGATTAACTGCGGCAACGCAAAATTCATGCCGCTCTGACGCACGCCTTGCGACACTGCGCCCTCCACCGTAGGCAACGAGAGAACTGTAAAGTTTTCCGACGTGCCGGACTGGCCGTTCCTGGTTGCGCCGCGCCGTGCTTGACCGTAGCAGGATAGGCGCCGCCCGCCTCCGAACGTCCAAGGAACCATTCTGATGAGCACCGTCTGGCCCGTTGGCGAGCGGGCCGCCCTGCCCTGCCCCGTGTGCGATGCCGCCGGGCCCCACCCGGTCCTGCTGCGGACGGAGGCCGGAGGCTGCATCCACACGCTGATCCGTTGCATCGGCTGCACCGGGTGCTTCTACGCCGACCGGGACATTCCGGACTACGGCTCGTCGGAGGGGTCCGACCTGTTCCGGCAGGTGTACTTGGAGCAGAACGCCGGCATACACCACATGACGGGCATCCTGTTTCGGCTGGACGACCCGTGCATTGACAGCGTCCTGGATGTCGGCTGCGGCTTCGGCTACCCGGTGGACCTGGCGGACAAGGTGCTGGGCTGGCGGGCCGTGGGCGTGGACCCCGCCGACAACGCCGCGGCCGGCGCCCGGCTGCTGCGGGCCGACCTGCGGCAGGAGTATCTGACCGCCGCCTCGGACCTGGGTAACCCGTTCAGCCTGGTGATGGGCTCGGAGGTGATCGAACACATCCCGGACCCCTATCCGTTCACGGCGCTGCTGCGGCGCTGGATGAAGCCCGGGGGCACGCTGGTGCTCACGACGCCGGACGCCGGCATGGTGCATCCGGGGCAGGATCCGGCCACCTTGTTCTGCATGCTGTCCGCCGGGGGACACGTGATCCTATATTCGGCAGGAAGCATGGAGCTGATGCTGCGCCGGGCCGGCTTCGCGCACGTGCATACGGAGTGCGCGGGCGGCAACCTGGTTGCCTTCGCGTCCGACACGCCGCTGCGCTTCCACGATGACGCCCCGGCCCGGCACATGGCGGGCTACCGCGCCTATTTGCAGCACTTGGTTGCGGCGGCGGAGCCTGGGCAGCCCCTGTGGAACGGCGCCGCGGGCCGGCTGTTCGAGATGGAGGTCCACGCGGCGCAGCCCGCCGAGGCGCTGGAATTGTGGGCACGGATCGCCCGGACATGGCGCGCCCGGTTCGGCTTCGACCTGCTGCGGGGCGGCGTGCCCACCCCGTTGCGGGAGGGCGCGTTCGCGTTCCCGGCGATGGGATTGCTGCAGGCCCATGCGGCGTCGCAGCCGCTCAACCTAGGCGCCGTGCTGGCCGCCCGCGCTGCGCTGGAGCGCCGGCTGCCCGGATGCTCGCCGGGCAGCGTGCTGGCCTATGCCCGCCCGGCCTTCACGGCCGCTGTCCAGACTCGGCGGGTGCTGGAGCGCTGCGGGCTGATAGACCTGGCGCTGCGCGTCAGCGCCGTCGAGACCCGGATGATGATGCTGGACGCCCTGGTGGAGCTTGCGCCGGAGATGGAGGCGGAGCTGCTGGCTGCCGCCGCCCCGTATGGCGGGGAGCTGGGCGCGCGGGTGGACCTGCCGGCCGGCCGCGTGATCGCGCGGGTCGCCCCCGTGTTCCGGCAGGCGGTCGAGGACGGGCGTATGCAGGAGGCAGCGCGGCTGGCCCCGGCGCTGGCCGACCTGGACGGCGTGGTTGCGGCGCTGGACCGCGATCCCGTGCGGATGATGCTGACCCTGTTCCGCCTGGGCGTGCTGCGGCTGCGGCACCTGCAGGACCTTGCGGGCGCGCGGGCCGCATTCTCTGCGATGGCGGCGCAGGCGGAGGGCTGGAACTCGCAGCCGGACTGGACGGCGGAGGCCTGGCCGCTGCTGCAACTGGCGCGGGAGCACCTGACGATGGTGGATGGCGCCGTGGCGAAGGCTGCCGAGGCCGCCGGAGGTGATGGGGCATCAGGCGCGGCGCCGGCTCGGGCCGCATAGGTGTCGGTTTCAGATGCGGCACCTACCGCCGGTCTTGCCGCACGGGCCGTTGCGGTCCTGCCGGGGTGCGCGGCCTGCGTCCTGGTTGCGGCGGGGGCGATCCTGGTCCGGGAGCGCAGCGGCATCGCGGCGCTCAATCCGGTCGTGGTGGCGCTGGCGGGAGGCGTGGCCTGGCGCGCCCTGCTTGGGTTGCCGCCGGCGCTGCGGGCGGGGGCGGCGTTCACGGTGCGTGGCGTGCTGCGGGCGGCCATCGTGCTGCTGGGCCTGCAGGTGACGCCGGGGGCGCTGCTGTCTCTGGGCGGGGGCGCGCTGCTGCTGGCGTTCGCAGCCGTAGCGCTGACCGTGCCGTTCACGATATGGCTGGGGGCGCGGCTGGGCGTTGGCGCGGGACTGTCGCAGCTGATCGGCGCGGGAACGGGCATCTGCGGCGCCAGCGCGGTGGTGGCTGCCAATCAGGTGGTGCGCGCCCGGCAGGAGGACGTGGCTTACGCCCTGGCGGTCGTGACCCTGTTCGGCACCCTGGCGCTTCTGCTGTATCCGGCGTTGGCAGCGCCCCTGGGCCTTGGGCCGCGCACGCTGGGTCTGTGGGCCGGGGCGGGCATCCACGAGGTCGTGCAGGCCGTGGGTGCGGCAGCAGCGGGCGGGCCTGCGGCGGCGGAGGCCGGGACGGTCACGAAGCTGGCCCGGGTCGTGCTGCTGGCCCCGGCGGTGCTGGCGCTGGGTGCCTGGGTGCGGCGGGGCGAGCCTGCAGGGGCAATTCGGGCGCCGGTGCCATGGTTCGCGTTCGGGTTCCTGGCGCTGGTGGCGCTGGGCGGCACCGGATGGGTGCCGGCATGGGCGGTGCAGGTGTCGCGCTGGGCGGTGCCGCTGATGATGGGGGCCGCCGTGGCGGCGCTCGGGCTGGGAACAGACCTGCGCGCGCTGCGGACCCGCGGGCTGCGGCCGCTGCTGCTGGGGCTGGGGGCCACGCTGTTCATTGGCGTGTTGAGCCTGGCCGGAGCGCTGCTGGCGGGGTAGGCGGAGCGGCGCAGCGCCGCCCGGGATGGGGCGGCGCAGGCCGGGGCCGGACGCCCGCGCCGTCCCGTGAGGGTCTCACGCCGGGACGGGACGCCAGGCGGCGGGGGTCAGTAGCCGTAGTAGTATGGACGCGGCGCGACGTAATAGGGCGCGGGCGCGACGTAGTACGGGGCGGGCTGCACGACCAGCGCCGGCTGCGACACGCGGTTGCCGCGGGACGACTGGCAGCCGGCATAGGCGTTGTCGTACTGCGCCTGTATCCCGTATTGCGAGTTGGCCGAACCGGACGCGCCCACCCCGGTGCCGAACGCCGCACCCGAAGCCGCGCCGATTGCCGCGCCGCGCCCGCCCCCGACCGCGGCGCCCAGGCCGGCACCCAGCACCGTGCCCAGCACTGCGCCGCCGACGGCCTGGCTGTTCGCCCGGTCGGCCTGGCCCTGCACCTGCGAGCTGGCGTACTGCGTGCAGATCGCCACATCCTGCTGGAACACCTCGAACGGCTTGTTGCGTCCGGGCAGCACCTGCACTGTCGGCCCCAGCGGCGTCGTCGCGCAGCCTTGCAGCAGCAGCCCGCCGGCGATGGCCGCGATTCCAACCTTGACCTTCATTGCTTACTTCCTTTGCTGGACGTTCCCGGACGCTACAGGATGGGCGGGACGGCGGGAAGCAACAAGGGGGACCAGGTGGGAGCTGTGCGGGGATGTCCCGGGTCTTGCGGCCTTCCCTGCCCCGGCCCTCTCCCCGAGGGAGAGGGAGCAGAAAAGCCCTACTGCGCCTGGGCGCTGGCGTTGCTGCGGGTGGCGCCGACGCGGGCGGCGAGGGCAGCTGCCATGAACTCGTCCAAGTCGCCGTCCAGCACGGCGGACGGGTTGCCCTTCTCCACTCCGGTGCGGAGGTCCTTCACCATTTGGTAGGGCGCCAGCACGTAGGACCTGATCTGGTGGCCCCAGCCGATGTCGGTCTTGCTGGCCTCCTGGGCGTTGGCCGCAGCCTCCCGCCGCTGCAGTTCGGCCTCGTACAGCCGGGCCTTCAGCATGGTCATGGCCGTGGCCCGGTTGCGGTGCTGGCTGCGGTCGGTCTGGCAGGCCACGACGATGCCGGTGGGGATGTGCGTGAAGCGCACGGCGGAGTCCGTCTTGTTCACGTGCTGCCCGCCGGCGCCGCTGGCGCGGTAGGTGTCCACCTTGA
>CAXUHB010000003.1:0-294062 GCA_964250755.1 uncultured Acetobacteraceae bacterium
CCGGGCGTTCGTCTCCGGCACCACGGCCACCAGGTCGTGGCCGCCCTGGCGCTGCCTACCTCCGTGGGGCGTGCGCCTGCCCCGACGTGCCATGCCGCGTGCGCCATGCTGGGCGGATGGCGACCCTATCCGGTTCAGCATAGGCATCCCGACTGTTTTAAGCTGGGAACTTACATAACCTGCTCCACCGCCGCTGCAACCGCCGGCCAGTCCTGCTGCGGGTGCCTCCTCCACTTGCGCGCGCTGCCCTCCAGAGTTCCAAGCAGCCCTGAACACCCCGCCTAAATAAACGCCCGCCGCAGCGCCTGGCTGGCGCTGTCTATGGCTGTCACCGCCACCACGATGATCAGCATGATCGCGCAGGTCTGCTGGAACTCGAAGGCGCGGATGATCTCCCACAGCAACTGGCCGATGCCGCCGGCACCCACCAGGCCGATCACCGAGGCCGAGCGGACGTTGCTCTCGAACCGGTAGAGCGAGAAGCTGATCCAGGACGGCATCACCTGCGGGATCACGCCATAGACGATCTCCTCGATCCCACGCGCGCCCGTCGCGCGCACGCCCTCCACCGGATGCGGGTCAATGCCCTCCACGGATTCGGCGAACAGCTTGGCGAGGATGCCGGTCGTATGCACCCACAGGGCCAGCACGCCGGCGAAGGGGCCGAGGCCGACGGCGACCACGAACAGAATGGCGAACACCAGCTCGTTTATGCTGCGGAACAGGTCCATCACCCGCCGGGTCGGCTGGGCCACCCACCAGGGCGCCACGTTGCCGGCGCACATCAGGCCGAACGGGACTGCGAACAGGATGGCCAGCCCGGTGCCCCAGACCGCGATCTGGATGGTCAGCACCATCTCGGACACATACTCCCGCCACCGGCTGAAGTCCGGCGGGAAGAAGTCGCGCGCCAGGGTGCCGATGTTGCCGCCGTAGCGCACGAGGTCCATCGGCTTGATGCCAGCGCCCTCGTACGACCACGCCAGCACCGCCGCGATGGCGGCGTAGGCCAGCAGCCGCAGCAGCCCGGGCTTGCGGGCCGCCGCGGCGCTCAGGGCGGCGGATGCGCTTGGGGAGGCGCTCAAGCCTAGCTGCCGGCCTTGGCCATCGCCTCGTCCAGCTCCTTCAGCTTGGCGTCGAGGTCGGCCAGCTTCTTCGCCTTTTCCTCGGCGGACAGGGTCGTGCTGGCCTCGGTCGTCAGCTTCTCGCGGAACGCCGCGACCTGGCGCACCGGCAGGAGCTGCGCGTTGCTGCTGGCGATGAAGCTGCCCCAGCCGCCCAGGTCGGCCAGCACCTTGCGCTCATGCGCCACGTCCGCGCCGGGGCGGTCGGTACCGTAGGTCAGGAAGAAGGCGCGGACCTTCTCCTTCAGCGCGGGGTCCAGGTCGCGGCGCCAGACGATGGGGTCGGCGGGGATGATCGGGCTGCGCCAGATCTCGCGGATAGAGGCGGCCCGCGCCGGCTGGGACTTGGCCAGCCGCGCCAGGTCCTCGGTGTTGTTGGTGGCGACGTCCACCTGCTTGTTGGCGACGGCCAGCAGGTTGGTCTCGTGGTTGGCGCTGACGACGTTCTTGAAGAAGCGGCGGATATCCACGCCGTTCTTCGCCCAGGCGTAGTAGCTGGGGATCAGGAAGCCGCTGGTGCTGTTGGGGTCGCCGTTGCCGAAGTTCAGCGTGCCCGGCGCGGCCTTCAACAGTGCCTCAAGCGTCTGGTAGGGGCTGTCCTTGTTGACGATCAGCAGGCTGTAGTAGCCCTTGCTGCCGTCGGCGTAGGTCTTCTGCACGAACACCTCGCCCTCGGCCCGGTCCACCGCCTGGATGGCGCTGGCGTTGCCGTACCAGGCCATCTGCACCTTGTTGAACCGCATCGCCTCGATCACCCCGGCGTAGTCGCTGGGGTAGAAGCCGTTCACCTTCACGCCGACGGCCCGCTGCATGTCTTCCAGGAACGGCGTCCATGTCGCGCGCAGGTTCTGCGTGCCCTCGGTCGAGATGATGCCGAAGTTGATCTCCGGCGCCTGCGCGCGGGCCGGCGCGGCGAGCGGGAGGGCGAGGGCAGCGGCCAATGCGACGCGGCGGGTGAGTTCCATGAGGCGAGGCTCCTTGTGGGGTTGCGGCAGCGCGGGGGGCGGCGCGGGCGCGGCCTCCCCATAGACATCGGCCAGGACGGCAAGCGTCAGCGCCGCCGCCGGGCCGTCGAACACGATCCGCCCGGCCCGCAGTGCCACCACCCGGCGGCAATGCTGCACGGCGACCTCGACCTGGTGCAGCGACACGACGACGGTGATGCCGTCCCGGCGGTTGAGGTCGCCCAGCGTCTCCATGACGCGCCGGCTGCTTTCGGGGTCGAGCGAGGCGATGGGTTCGTCGGCCAGGATCACCCGCGCGCCCTGCACCAGCGTGCGGGCGATGGCGGCGCGCTGCTGCTGCCCGCCGGACAGGGTGCCGGCGCGCTGGCCCGCAAGCTCGCCGATGCCGACGCGGTGCAGCGCGGCCAAGGCGCGCGCCCGCTCCGCCTGCGGGAACCAGCCCGGCAGCGTGCGCCACAGCGGCAGGCGGGACAGGCTGCCGACCAGCACGTTGGTCAGCACCGGCAGGCGGTTGACCAGGTTGAACTGCTGGAACACCACGCCCACCCCGGCCCGCACCCGGCGCACGTCGCGCGATAGCCGCCCGCGCGCCTGGACGGCCTGGCCGTGGACCCGGACCTCCCCGCCATCGCCCAGCATCAGCCCGGCCATGTGTCGCAGCAGCGTGCTCTTGCCCGATCCGGACGCGCCGATCAGCGCGACCATCTCGCCAGGCGCCACGTCGAGCGCAGGCACATCCAGGGCCATGCGGCCGCGGAAGGACTTGGTCAGCGCGCGGATGGAAAGGGCGGGGCTGTCGGGCACGGGCGCGTTCCTGGATGCGCGCAGGTTATGGCCGAGGGCGCCCGCAACTGTGATGACAGGAAGGTTGCAGTCTCATGACGGCTGCAGCGGCAGTGGCCGAGGTGGCAGCCGAGCCTAAGCAGATCTCTGGAGGTCTGCGCAGTGATGAAGACCAAATGCCGGCCGCCAAAAGTCCCAACCTGCGGCATCTCGTTGAATGTAGGGCGGAAAAGCATCAGCGCCTTCCGCCACCCACCAGCTCCTCCTTGCCGCGGATGGCGCTGCGTCCATCCGCCCTACCCCATCCATAGCCGGGCAAGGGCAGAACTTTCGGCAGTTGATGCAAGCAGCCCTCTGCGGATTGGCACGGCCAACGGCCCTCTGTGTGACAAGCCGCAAAGGGCTGCTTATCCCAAGCTGCGCCCGGTGGGCCTAGGCGGGCAGCCCCAGCCCTGCGGCGGACAGACCCGCAAGACGATCCGCGGACGACGGACGCGGCCCGGAGGGCGCCTTAGCTTTCCAGCACGCTGTCCCAATACAGGTAGTCCCGCCAGCTCTCGTGCAGGTAGTTCGGCGGGAACGCCCGTCCGTTCTCCTGCAGCACCCAGGTGCTCGGCTGCGCCGGCGCCAGGCGGGGGTGCATGTTGCACTCCCGCGGCAGCTTGCTGCCCTTGCGCAGGTTGCAGCCGCCGCACGCGGTCACGACGTTCTCCCACGTCGTGCGCCCGCCGCGGCTGCGGGGGATCACGTGGTCGAACGTCAGGTCCTGCGTCGGGTGCCGCTGGCCGCAGTACTGGCAACTGAAGGCGTCGCGCAGGAACACGTTGAACCGCGTGAACGCGGGCTTGCGCGCTGCCGGGATGTAGTCCTTGAGCGCGATGACGCTGGGCAGCCGCATGGACATGCTTGGCGAGTGAACCTCGTCGTCGTACTCGCTCAGCACGCTCACGCGGTCCAGGAACACGGCCTTCACCGCATCCTGCCATGCCCATACTGAGAGCGGAAAATAGGACAGCGGGCGGAAGTCGGCGTTCAGGACCAGGGCCGGATAGTGCATACCGCCGTCGGGCACAGGAAGCTCCTTCAAGAAGCCGGTGCGCCGGACGGTGGGTCCTTGCCAGGGACGAATCGCCGGAGATGCGCCGACACGTCCCGCCTCTATCGCATCAGCGCGCCAACTCGGCAAGGCAGCGCCGGCAATGGGACGGCGCATGTCACGCGCACGTCATGCGTCGGCAGCGAACAGCCGTTGCAGGAACAGCGCGCCCGCGGCCAACCCGGTGATGCCGAAGCCAGGCAGACGCATCCATCACCTGGCCGGCAGCGCCCCACCTGCAAAGCGGGCCGGGTGCCAGCCGCAGCCAGGTGGCGCAGCCCGGTCTAACGGGACAACGCCCAGGTGTAGTTGCAGGCGGCACCGAGGGTTTGCGCCGTGATCCTGCCGCTCTCGGCTTTGCCTTGCAGGTAGCGGCGCCCGTTCTGCCCAGAGAAGCTGCCATCTGCCGCGATCGTGACCGTGGTGCGGTCCTGACCGATAACCCATTCGAACTTCCCGTCCGCGACCCTGACCGTGAACGGGCCGCCTGCCGGGCACGAGCCGCCCCCGCCGCCCAGCCGGTAGTCGCCCTTGTATGCGCCGTCGAACGGCGAGGCAGCCCAAGCTGCACTGCACAGCACCAATCCTGCCCCGACCCCAGCCGCCATCCATGCCCGCATCACACGCCTCCCACGCTTGCATCTTTAACCGTAATGTTCACCTTAGAGAACATCAAGGTTTTCAGGTTGTCAGCCTGCCGCCCGGCTCAGGCAAACAGCCGCTGTAGGAACAGTGCCCCCGTCGCCAGCCCAGCGTCATCAATTGCGTGGCCCAGGCCGGGACGCCACAGGGTTTGCAGCGGGATGCCCAGGCGGCGCAGCGCGGCCTCCGCCGCCGTGGCGCGGGCGAACGGCACGACGTTGTCGTCCTCCCCATGCGCCAGCAAGGTCGGCGGGTGGCCGGTGCAGGCGCCTGCCAGGTCCGGCGTGTCCAGTAGCGCGCCGGAATAGGCCAGGATGCCCCGCGGCGCCGGCCTGCGGCGCAGCCCGGCGTGCAGCGCCATCATGGCCCCCTGGCTGAACCCCATCAGCGCCACCGCATCCGCCGCCAGGCCCAGCCGCGCCAGCTCCGCCGCCACGTAGGCATCCAGCAGCGGCGCGGCGCGGGCAGCGCCGGCGTGCAGCACACCGGGCGAGCGGTCCGCCAGGCTGAACCATTGCCGGCCCGGCCCCTCGGACAAGCCGCCTGGCACCTGATTGTCATACGGCTCCGGCCCGTGCGGCGCGGCGAAGGCGGCGTCCGGCACGGCGCGCGCCCAGGCTGGGGCAAGGTCTATCAGGTCGTGTCCGTCCGCGCCGACGCCGTGGCACAGCACGACCAACTGCCGGGCCGGCCCGCCCGAGGCCGGCCCCCAGCGCAACCCCTCAAGCGCCATTCCACGTCCCCACTTGCTGTGCTGATCCCGCTACACTGATGCCGCCATGCCGACCATCACACGCTTCGCGCCGAGTCCGACAGGCTTCCTGCACCTGGGCCACGCCCGCGCCGCGCTGTTCGCCTGGTCCCGCGGCGCCTGCCTGCTGCGGCTGGAGGACATAGACCCCGGACGCTGCCGCCCCGACTACGCCGCGGCAATCCCGGAGGACCTGGCCTGGCTCGGCCTGCATCCGCACGGGGAGGTGCGCGTGCAGTCCCGGCACCTGCCGGACTACCGCGCCGTGCTGGACGCGCTGGGCAGGCGCGGGCTGGTGTATCCCTGCTTCTGCACCCGCGCCGACATCGCGGCCTCCGCCGGGGCGCCGCACGGGCCGGATGGGGCGCCGCTGTATCCCGGCACCTGCCGCGTGATGGACCCGGCGCTGCGGGCGGAGCGCCTGGCCCGCGGCGACCGCCACGCCCTGCGGCTGGACATGGCCCGGGCCGCCGCGCAGGCGGGTCCTCTGACCTACCGCGAAGCCGGCGCCCGCCACCCCTGCCGCCCCGAGGCGTTCGGCGACGCCGTCCTGGCCCGCAAGGACGCCCCGGCCAGCTACCACCTCTGTGCCACCCACGACGACGCCATGCAGGGCGTCACCCTGGTGACGCGCGGGGAGGACCTGCGCCCGGCCGCCCACCTGCACCGCCTGCTGCAAGTCCTGATGGGCTGGCCGGAGCCGGAGTATGCCCACCACCCCCTGCTGCTGGACGACGCCGGACGCCGGCTGTCCAAGCGCGACGGCGCGGCGACGCTGCGGTCGCTGCGGAACGCGGGGGTGACGGCAGCGGAGGTGCGGCAGATGGCGGGGGCGTGATGGACGCTGCAACAGCCGCCACCCCGGCGCCGGACGCATGTCATGTCCGGCACCGGCCCCCCGGCCGTTGCCGTCCTGCCCGCCTGGACCCGGCGCAGGAGCTTGCTGCGCTTGGCACCTGGCCCAGACCCTGCCGCCCCGCCGCCGCGACTGGCGCCTGACGCTTGTCGGCTCCGACCACGGCGCCGCACGGATGGGCGGAGCGGCTCACCAAGGGCCTCAGTTGGATGGAGCGACCGCGCACTCGCGGGTCCACGAGGGCGCGCGCAGGGCCGTCAAGGGAAGTGGCGTCGCATGACGGGCCTCGCCAGCGCGATCCAGGACCCGGACACTTGCGCGGTGCGGCGATCCAGGGCTTCCCGCACATGGAAGGGAAGCGGGAATGGTGCCCAGGGGCGGATTGGGCCTGCGCTTCTCTAACACATTGATGCTGCTAGACTTCTCTTGGCTGATTGCCTTGGTTGTGTAGCAGTCCCGTGTGGTCTCGTGCAAGCGGTGTGGGAGGGGCGTAGCCCGGCGGGTTGGGTGACTGTCCTAGCTCCCGCCCTTTCCCGTCACCCCAGAGCCGCGCCCTCGATACGCCCAAGCGCCCGCTTGACTGCCGTTGCGGTCCATTGCCCACCCCGCGGCGTTACCGCGCCGGCCCCGTTCAACTCCCGTGCGATGGCTTGCAGGGATGCGCCGGGGTTCCTGGCTTGTATCTCCCCGATCATGTCCGCCGCGGCTAGCGCCGCCACGTCCGCCGCCTCCCGCCGCTTGGCCCCACCCGCGGCCCCGTATGCCTTCGCATCCTCTGCCGTGTGTCTATGTCCCCGGTCCCCGCCCAGCGCCTTACCGCGGGCCTTGGCAGCCGCCAGCGCCGCCTTCGTCCGCTCCCCGATCATGCGCCGCTCCTTTTCCGCCATCGCGGCGTAGATGTGCAGCATGAAGGGGTCCACATCCGGCCCAAGCTCCGTCACCACGAACGGCACCCGGCGGGCCATCAAGGACGCAATGAAGGCCACATCGCGGGAAAGCCGGTCCAGCTTTGCGACCACCACGGGGCAGCCCAGGCGGGCCGCATGGGCAAGGGCGGCGGCAAGCTGCGGGCGGCGGTCCAAGGCGTCCGTCCCCTTGCCGGTTTCAACTTCCACATGCTCTGCCGCAACACTTGCGCCTTCCATCTGGCAGAACCGGGCGATGGCTTCCCGTTGGGCTTCAAGTCCCAGCTTGCTTCGCCCTTGCGCCCCGGTGCTGACGCGGAGATAGGCGACAAAGGTGGGAAGCTTGCTGGGGCGGGGCATCGGCTGGCCTTCCTGTCCGGGGTGTTGGGAACAGGTAAAGGCCGGAACGCCGGCGCCGTGTCAATAGTTTCATCGTTCGTTGTGACGTTTGACACGGGACGGGGTGGTGGCGCAGCGCCCATTAGGGGCGTTCTGGCGAGAGCTACCCCATGCTACCGCCGCAAGTAGGATGCCCACCCCGGCCCAAGGATGCCCCTCCCAAGCGGCCCACCAGAAACCGACGCCACCGGCCAGGGCAACCGCGATGGCGGGGCTGCGCCGGGCATCGGCTAGGGCGTGGCCCAAACCGACCACGGCGGATAAGACAAGCGCCCATGCCAAGACCATCCCAACGGGCGATGTGTCGTCCCCGAACCCTTCCCGGTAGAAGTCCAGCGCCCACATGCCCGTCCCTTTCGCTTCCCCAATAACGTAAGGCGGGCCGGGCTGGGCGGCAATCCGCGGCTTAGGCGGTGGCCCCCCTGCCTTCCCTTTGTGGCTCTCGTGGTGGGCCTGCATGGGGCTGCTGCTGGCCGCTCTCTCAAAACACTCTCCTAGGCCCCTAGACGGCCCCGGACGGGGGAACACACGCCGAACCGCGACAAGTGCAGGGGTCAGACAGTTTTCTGGCATTTTGACGGGCTATGTTCCCGCCCCGGATGGCTGCTGCCCAGGAGACCCTCGCCGCCACATGCCCCTGCAAACTATTCCTAGGGGTGCTGGAAGGTTTGCAGGGGTCGGCCCGCTAGGGTGGTAGCGGAGAGACGCCAAAAGCCCTCTACGGCCCTCCTAGAGGGTCGTTGCGATATTGCTACGTATGGATGGGGAGGCTTGCAGCCGCCCGGCCCCACTCGACAACGCCATACACCCGCCCTGCCCACGCTTCTACGCTCCCCGGCTCCCGCACGGTGGACCAAACGCATGGGCGGCTTGGGTGCCGCTCAATCCACAGAGACAGCTTGGCGGTGCGGACGTAGAGGCTGGAGGCGGTGACTTCGGCGGTGAACGTGTCGGCCTTGACGGTGAGCATAGGTGGCCCCTTTGCGGGTTTGTAAGGGTACCTTGCTGCCACAGGTCTATTCAGTGTTCAAGCGGAATGAAATCCCGCTTCCGAGACCATCCCGGTATCAAGACCAAAGGGGCATCATATCACCAGTGAAGCCAAGCGAAAAAATATCCTGCCGATTAGGGCAGGATGCAAGGCCGCTGGCGCGGCTGGGGACAACATGGCTGGGGAAGCCTTCAAAGTGAAGCTGGCTGCACTTATGCGCTTTTGAAGGACACCGCCCGGAAGGTCATCCGCTGCATCGTCGCTGCACCGCTGTCGCGGCTCCGCCGCTGGGGAGACAACAGAGTGAAGGGGCTGTGGAGGGGCAGCCCCCCATCATCATCTTAATGAACATCGTTATTAGAGATGTAGGTAGTATGTAGTAGAGGGGTTCTCTTAGAGAGAAATGTATTAGGCTCATTTAGAGGATCATTAAGGGGCCTCTCATTCCCCCTTCCCCCCATAGCGTCGGCCAACCTCCCTCCCTCCCCGGTCCTGCCAAAGTGCAGCCAACTGCACCTAGCGGCCCTGTCACCCCGCCCCTAGCAGCCCGCCGCGGGGGAAACGTGGAGGGCCATCAGCCTTCGGGGTATCGCGGAAACCTCGCCATAGCAGCCACCTGCGTTTCGATTTCAAACTCCCCATAGCTGTTCCCCACGGATGCCGGGGCATGGCCCGTGATGTGGTCCAGCAAGGCGTTGTCAATTCCGGCGCTTCGGCCCACGGTCTTGAAGCGGTGCCGCCATCCGTGGTTGGGGGCGACCCGTTCATCCGGGACCAGCTTGCGAGCAAACTCTGCCACCCGGTTCTTGACGCCCCGCCACGGGCCACGCCAGTCCCCGCCCTCGCCCAGCTTCAAGAACAGGTGCCCGTTGCCCCGAGCTTGGGCGAAGGCTGGAAAACCCATGTCCAGTAAGTGCGGATGCAGGACAACCGTGCGGGCCTCCTTGTCCTTTACGGTGCCCGCTTCCGGGGTGATGTGCAGCACCCACACGCCGGCCTCTTGCCGCACGTCCTGGCCCCGAAGCTGGACCATTTCTCCCAGCCGCGCCCCCGTGTAGGCGCAGAGCCACGGAACCCACCGCTTCGCGGCAACCGTCTTGGGGCCTTCGGACCTGCTGCGGTAGCGGAAGGCGGCGGCAAGGAGGGCGTGAGCTTCATCGGCCGTGAACCCTTTACCCCTTGTGCGGGCCTTCCGTGGAACCCGGATTGTGATCCCGGCGGCGGGGTTCACGGCTAGCTTGCGGTTCTCCACGGCCCACCCAAACAGGGCTTTCAGTCCGGCAAGGTCGTTGTCCTTGACGGTGACAGCAGAGATTAGCTTCCCGTTGCGCGGATTGATGGAAGCAAGCCGGTGATCCTTGAAGCGGACCACATCATCCGGCGTCACCTTTGCAGCATCCTCGTGTTCCAGGAACGCGGCCAACTTCTTCGCGGTGGCAGCGTAACTTTCATATGTGGATAGGGTGAGGTTCCGGGCCTGCGCTTCCACCCACCATCCTGCCACCATATCCGCCATCGTGATGCCGGCAGGGACCTTGGCAGGGGCCGGGCTGTCCCCCTTCCATTCAGGGTAATGCTTGGCGTGTTCGTCCGGGCTGTAGTCGCCTTGGGCGTTGCGGCCCAGCCTGATTGCCGCGGCTTCGGATGCCCCTGCAATGGCCTCAAGCAACCGGCTGCGGCTTTCACCATCAATGACCAGCACCCGCCGGGACAGAACCGCGTCCACGTAACTGCCGAAGCGTTCTTCCATAGACGCGGCGCGGCGGTCATCATCGTTCCCAATCAGCAACGGGGCGCGGCCATATTCACCGTTGCGGGCCGCCGCGTTAGCCTCTCGCGTCAACTCCCATACCCGCGGCGATACCGGGTCGGCTTCCCACTTATTGATGCCCTGTGCGTAGAACTCCCCCGCAAGGGCAATAGCGTCCTTGTGCGACAACCGAACCGGCCCGTTCCGCAATCCCTGCCACACCTGTTCGAGGTAAGCCGCAGCCACGCCCTACCGGGCCTTGGCCTCTCGGGGGTCCCGTGTGCGAAGGGAGAACTGCACCGTTTCTGCCGTGGCGGTGATCGTGAGGGACAGCCGGGTATCCCCCACGGGAACCGACAGAGGCACCCCACGGGCGGCTTTGAGAACGTCCGCCGGGATGCGTTGCCGGAACTGGTGAAAGCTGGACGTTGGGCGCTTGGTTGGGCGGGCCATGACAAGGACCATGTGCGACATGCCTGTGTAGCAGGCAAGATAGTCTAACCCCTTGGTTCAGCATAACCTATTGGGGAAACGCACATCCTTGGAAGGATGGTGCCCAGGGGCGGAGTCGAACCACCGACACTGCGATTTTCAATCGCATGCTCTACCAGCTGAGCTACCTGGGCACTGCTGGGGGGCGTGACGTAGCGCAGCCGGCGGCGAGGATCAAGCCCGGCGTGGCGGCTACATGACGGCTCATGCCGTGCCAGCAACGCCCAACGTCCGACGGCCAGAAGGCCAGCCAGGTCCAGCTTATGCCCGGCCGGCACCGGGCCGTGGCGCAGGACAGGACCAGGACCGCCCCGGGCCGCAGCAGGACAGCAACCCGGGGCATCGCCCGGCGTCGCTGCTCTCCCCGTCCTGGCCAGGTCCGGCAGGCTGTCATCCAGCCAGCGGATGCGGCGACGGGTGCAGGAATGGCCCTCCGCATCCACACGGCAGCTGTCGGCTTCACCGCCGTCACGCGGTGGCCCATCGCCGCCAGAGCCGCCGCGTCCCACCTGGCCCCAATGTCCACTGTTTGGCCTGGCGCGGTTGGCAGCAGGGGCAGGACGCGCCGATCAACCTCGGCAAACCCGACAGCCCTCATCTTGCTGGACCAGCGCCTCCGGCTCTTCGGCATGCCCTCCGTCCCGCTTGCCCTCCGCAACGCCATTCCCGCTGCCCCGCACCACCACCAACGACGGCACCAACCTTGCCCCCCCGCCCCTGATCCGCTACACGCCGCGCACGCTGGCACCCCTGGAGGCCGGCGTTTTGTCGTTCAGGAGCAAACCATGGCCAATTTCGTGACCATCGAGGCCGAGGCGCGCGAGCGTGCAGGTAAGGGGGCGGCACGCGCATCTCGTCGGGCGGGCATGGTGCCCGCCGTCATCTACGGCGCCAAGCAGACGCCGACCCTTATCCAGCTTGACCCTCGCATCATCGTCCGCGAGCTGACCCGCGGCGGCTGGAAGAGCCGCCTGTACGAGCTGAACGTCGCGGGCACCCCGTCCCGCGCCCTGATGCGGGAGGTGCAGTTCCACCCCGTCAGCGACAAGGCGATCCACGTGGACTTCCAGCGCCTGGCGCCTGGCGAGCGCATCCGCGTGGCCGTCACCGTCCAATTCCAGAACGAGGCAACCTCGCCTGGCCTCAAGAAGGGCGGCGTGCTGAACGTCGTGCGCCACGCCGTCGAGGTGCTGGCCGATCCCGAGAACGTGCCGGACTTCTTCCAGGCGGACCTGGCGGCGCTGGACATCAACGACAACGTCCGCTTCGGCGACCTGCAAGGGACGGAGGGCGTGACCCCTGTCATAACCGGGCGGGACTTCGTGATCGCGACCGTCGCCCCGCCGACCAAGGGTGCCGAGCCTGCCGCGGACCCGAACGCCCCCGCCGCGGCAACGCCCGCCAAGGGCACCAAAGCCCCGGCGAAGGCCGCCGCAGCCCCGGCCAAGGGTGGTGCAGCCCCCGCCGCCGCCAAGGCCCCGGCGAAGCCCGCCGCCAAGAAGTAGGGCGCCAAGGCGTCCATGCGGCTTTGGGTTGGGCTGGGCAACCCGGAGCCTGCCATGGCCCGGCAGCGCCATAACATCGGCTTCATGGCCGCGGACGCCATCGCGCGCCGCCACGGGTTCAGCCCGTGGCGGCAGCGCTTCCGGGGCTTGACCGCCGAAGGCGCAGTGGGCGGGCAGCGCGTGCTGCTGCTTAAGCCCGGCACATACATGAACGCCTCGGGCGAGAGCGTGCAGCCCGCGGCGGCGTTCTTCAAGCTGGCGCCCGGAGACATCACGGCATTCCATGACGAGCTGGATCTGGCGCCGGGCAAGGTGCGGGTGAAGCGCGGCGGGGGCGCCGCCGGGCACAATGGGCTGCGGAGCATGGACCGCATTCTGGGCACGCCGGAGTACTGGCGCGTGCGCCTGGGCATTGGCCACCCCGGCGACAAGGCGCGCGTCCACGGCTGGGTGCTGGGCGACTTCCATAAGACCGACACGGACTGGCTGGCCGAACTGCTGGACGCGGTGGCGGATGCCGCGCCGATGCTGGCGCAGGACAAGCCGGAAGACTTCATGACGCGCGTGGCGCTGCTGACGCAGGCTGCCGACGCGCGGGCAAAAGGAACGGGATAGATGGGCTTCAACTGCGGCATCGTCGGGCTGCCGAACGTCGGCAAGAGCACCCTGTTCAACGCCCTGACCGCGACGGCGGCGGCGCAGGCCGCCAATTACCCCTTCTGCACCATCGAGCCGAACGTGGGCCGCGTGGCCGTGCCCGACCCGCGGCTGCACGCCCTGTCCGCCATCGGCCGGAGCAAAACGACGGTGCCGACCAGCCTGGAGTTCGTGGACATCGCAGGGCTGGTCCGCGGCGCGTCGCGCGGGGAGGGCCTGGGCAACCAGTTCCTGGCCAACATCCGGGAGGTGGACGCGATCATCCACGTCCTGCGCTGCTTCGAGGACCCGGACGTGACCCACGTGGAAGGCAGCGTGGACCCGATCCGCGACGCCGAGACCGTGGAGACCGAACTGATGCTGGCCGACCTGGACAGCCTGGAGCGCCGCCTTCCCGCCCTGCAGAAGAAGGCCCGCGGCAACGACCGCGAGAGCGCGCAGCAGGTGGCGCTGATGGAGCCGATCCTCGCGGCCCTGCAAGCCGGCCAGCCCGCCCGCACCGCCATCCCCGCCGACCAGGTCGAAGTTGCGAAGCGCCTGCAGCTGATGACCAGCAAGCCCGTGCTGTATGTCTGCAACGTGGAGGAGGCCGCAGCGGCGGACGGCAACGCCCAATCCGCCCGCGTGATGGCGCGTGCAAAGGCGGAGGGCGCCGGCGCCGTCGTGGTCTCCGCCGCCATCGAGGCGGAGGTGAGCCTCCTGGCGGAGGAGGACCGGCGCGAGTTCCTGGACGGCCTGGGCCTGCCCGACAGCGGCCTGGACCGGGTGATCCGCGCCGGTTACGCCCTGCTGGGATTGGCAACCTACTTCACGGTTGGGCCGAAGGAAACCCGCGCCTGGACCATCACTGCCGGTACCAAGGCGCCCCAAGCCGCGGCAGTGATCCACAATGACTTTGAGCGCGGCTTCATCGCCTGCGAGACCATCGCCTATGACGACTTCGTCACCCTCAAGGGGGAGGCTGGGGCGAAGGAGGCGGGGAAGATGCGGGTGGAGGGGCGGGAGTACGTCGTCAGGGATGGGGACGTGTTGCTGTTCCGGTTCAACGTCTGATACAGGCGCAGGCGCGCAAGATTCCTTGCGCGTCAGGAACGTCAGCCCAAGGCAGGTCCGGCGGGTTCTCTGCGTCGCGCTCGTGCTTGCCCAAGCGTCCTGCGCGGGATCCCCGCGGCGCCAGGCTGATGGCCGGCCCGAACCCAGCTACTGCGACCGCGTCCTGGCCGGGTTCGACGAGCCTTACAGACCAGGCAAGGCCGGAGGCTCCGACGACTTCGTCTCCGTCGCTGGCTCTGTTGTTGTAAATTACCTCGTCGCAGGCGCCAGCCGCGTGCAGCGCGGATAGGGCTGAGGCGTTCGGGAGCGTGCGCGACCGCACCTCGCCTTTGCCGGAACCGTTGCGCCGGATGCTGTTCGATTTGGGCAACACCATGCAGGCAGGCAGGCTGAACACGGCAGACTTGCACGCTGTCCTGGCCGGACTTGACGCCTTGCCGCCGCTGCAAGCCGCCTATGCTGGGCAGGAACTGCGCGCCTGGTGCCAGATGAATGGAAGCGAGCCTGGCATCCCACTTTCCAGCGCCCTCCCGAAAACTGCGCGGTCGCTGGACGACCTGCTGAGGCTGGGCCAGGAGGTGTTCGGCAGGCGAAGGCAGCATCTTCTGCAGATGCTCCGGGACGTGCCGGACCTGGCCTGGCTCCTGCTGTTCCACGCCGACGGGCGCTGGCGCGAGTTTGCGCTGGACCGGATCGCCGATCCGCCTTGCAGCCCATTCCGGTTCATCGCCGTCACGCTGCGGCTGAACGATTGGGTGGAACAGGTCCGCACCGCCGCCCTGGACTGCGCCCATCGCCTGTTTCCGTCCACCAGCCCGGCCATCATCGCCAGCGCCGCGACCATGCTGCTGCTGCGGCGTCGTCAATGGAACCGGTGGCGCGGCGAGGCTGCCATCCTCGACGCCGCGCTGGCCCGACCGGAGGTGGCCGACTCTCTTGCCCAACATATCGGCCGAGGCCGCACCAGGCCGCTCGCCCGCGTGCTGGCGGAAGCGTTGCGCGCGGGTTTGCTGGACCGGCACCTGCCGGCTTTGGCACGCACTGCCCTGCAACCCGCCGTGCGCGCCATGGCGCTGCGTTGCCTGATCGAGGGCCGCGCCACCTGGCCGGACGGCTATGCCCGCCAGTGGACCAATAAGCCGCTCGGGTTGAGCCGCCGCGTGCCGGTCACGGGAGGGCGTGACATGCTGCGGACGGAGCCGCTGGACATCCTGCTCCGCCTCGGTGCCGCCGACCCTAGCCCGGCCGTACGGAAGATCGTGGCCAGCGCCTTGATCGAGCACTGCAGCGTTGCTTCAACGATGCCGGAGGTAGTCAGCGGGCTTGCAGCAGATAAGAACCGTGCTGTCCGGGAGCGCATCGCCTTTCTGCTTAGCACCTCCGCCGGACCCAAGCAGCCATGATGCACAGACTTGGGGGCGGATCATGCCACCTGATGCTGTCCACCCGGGTGTGACGTATGCAAGCGAACCTCTGCCGCCCGTCGCCGAGTTCCGCCGTGTGCTGGCCGAAGCAGGCATGGGCGCAACCCGTCCGGTGGACGACCTGCCCCGGCGGCAAGCCATGCTGGACGGCGCCGGGCTGGTTGTCACCGCTCGGCTGGACACCCCGGACCGTCCCCTGGTCGGGGTCGCGCGGGGGGTCACGGACGGGGCCTGGTGCTGCTACCTGTCCGACCTTGCCGTCTGCGCCTCGGCCCAGCGCCGCGGCATCGGGCAGGGCTTGCTGGACGCAGCCCGGCAGCAGCTTGGGCCGGGCGTGACGCTGATCCTGATCTCGGTGGACGACGCCGTGCCGTTCTACGAGCGCGCCGGCATGATCCGGCTCCGCAACGCCTTCTGGCGCAAGCGGGAGCGTTAGACCGCCCCCAACTCCGGCAGGTCCGCCACCAGCGCCGCCAGTGTCGCACCCTCCGGCGCAGCATCCGCCGTGCCCAGCAGCACCGCTGCCGTCCGTTGCGCGATCGCGCGCAGCCGGGGCAGCGCGTCGTCCGCCGACATGCGGCCCGCCTCCGCTGCGCTCAGCACCCGCAAGACGGACAGGCCCACGACGGCGAACAACTCCGCCAGCAGCGTCGGCAGCCCCGCCGCCACCGTGTCCTGCAACGGACAGCGGGCGATAACGCTGGCGCCCAACTGCTCCGCCGTGTTCCAGCCGCCTATGGTAGCGTAGCCCGCGTCCGCCCCGGCGAACGCCGCCGCCAGCCGGCGCATCTCCGCCTCGCACGCCTCGTGCGGCACCGCCCCACCGGCGCGGGCGATCAGCAGCGCGACGTAGCCATCCACCAGGCCCTGCACCACAGCGGGGCTGCCGAGGTAGTTGGGGTGGTCTGCCCGCTGCAGCGCCGGGCCGGCCGGCCCGGCTTCGGCCCGGATGCGCCACTCCTGCCGCAGCGCCTCCCCATAGCGGATCAGCGGGCCGCGCCGCCCGGGGACGACGTATCTGCCGGCCAGCGCCGTTACGTCGGCGTGGAAGCGCTGCACCCGGCCGGCACGCAACAGGGCCAGCCACCAAGCCGCGCGCCGGGCCATCCAAGCTGGGCGGATCGGCGGCGGCAGGGGCCAGCCGTCGCGGGACACAGGGGCGGGTGCGCGCACGGCACGGCGGAGCATCGTGGGTTGGATCATGCTGCGCTGGTTCTTCAAAAGGGGGCGGTGGAAAGACTAAGGCAGGACGCCGCGCCAGGTTCCACCCACCCGCGTGCAACCCTTGCGCGCGCCCACGGTTATCCCCCGGCATGGCGCGGCGCAACGCCGTCCACATGGAGATCTCACATGAGCATGCTCGACTCGATCCTTGGCAGCGTGATGGGCGGCAACAACGCCGCGTCCTCTCCGATGGGCGGCATCCTTGGCTCGCTGCTCGGCGGTGGAGGCGGCGGGGCCGGCGGAATGCTGGGCAGCCTGCTGGGCGGCGGGCAGCAGCAGCCGCAGCAGCAACAGGGAGGCCTTGGCGGCTTGCTGAGCCAGTTCCAGAACGCCGGGCTGGGGCACGTCGCCCAGTCCTGGGTCGGCAGCGGGCCGAACCAGCAGGTCAGCCCGGATCAGCTGCAGCAAGTGTTCGGCCAGCAGCAGGTCAACCAGTGGGCGCAGCAAACGAACATGCAGCCGCATGACCTGCTTAGCCAGCTCTCGCAGTTCCTGCCGCACGCGGTGGACCGCATGACGCCGAACGGCCAGGTGCCGGACGGTGACCCATTTGCGGGCGGCGGCGTAAACCTGGGCAGCGGGAGCGGCGGCGGCCAGCAGATGGCGTCCGGCGACGACCCGTTCAGCGGATCCGGTGCCAACCTCGGCTCGCGCCGGGTCTGATCTGGGCTGGCGGCCCATGCAGGGCCGCCACACCCTATTGCTGCTATGGGTTGCCGATCTTGAGGCCCGCCTTGGCAAACCTCGGGTAGAACTCGGCTAAGGCGACGACGGTCGCCTCCAGCAAACGTTCACCGTCCGCCACCGTAGCTGCCGCAGGGTCCCCGGTGTAGCCGGGGTCTCCTGCCGGGAACAGCGCGGCGTAGGCGATGCCGGACCCGGCCAGCATATCCTCACCCTCCACATAGGCCGGTGCCAGCCGTGGCAACAGGCCGTCAATCCGTCCAGCGATGCGTTGCCGATCGCCTGGGCGCAACGCAAGTTGCAGGGCGGTCTCATAGGCGCATGCATGTCCAACGCCCTTCTTTGCGCCGGGGATGGACTGCATCAGCTCGGGTCCTCCGCCGGCGAAGTAGGTGACGGCGCCGACGCGCCGCCCGCGGCTCACCAGGTCCGTGCAGGCGGCGGTCAACGGCCCGATGTTGCCGCCATGGCCGTTCACGATCAGCAGGCGGTCGAAGCCGGTGCGGTGCAGGCTGTCCGCCACGTCCGACACCAGGCCCAGGAAGGTCTGCAGCGACAGCGACACGGTGCCGGGCCAGGCCAGGTGGTGCGGGGAGAAGCCGAAGGACGGCGGCGGCAGGACCAGGACGTGCGAGGCCTCGCACCGCTCCGCCGCCAGCAGAGCGACGCGGTAGGCGGACAGGGTGTCGGTGTCCACGGGCAGGTGGTCGGCGTGCTGCTCGCAGCTTCCGACAGTCAGCACCGGCAGGGCGCCGGCGTCCCGGGCGGCGGCGATCTCCTGCCGCGTCAGGGCGCCCCAGTCGTGCGTGCGTCGCCAACCGTCCATGCTGCGATCCTCTTCTAAGTGTGGTGCGCCCGGCTGCCTGCATCTCGCATCGCGAGGCGTGCAGCGCCGTGGCGATCCTGAGGCTTAAAGGGCTGGTGGTTGGCGCTGGCGGCCCCTGGAATGCTGCGGCGCCAGGGCGCCTCGCAATGACGGATATCGGTGGGGGACGGCCGCTTGATCTACGCAGGGCGGATCAGCCCAGCGCCATCCGCCGCGTGGTTGCTGGCTCTGGGGCACAGCGCTCCCGCTTCGCCCTGCTTGGCGGCGCATCCCGGCCCTACTCCCCCAGTTCCACGCTCAGCCGCCGCAGTTCCGCCGTGTGCGGGTGGGCGATGCGGCCGGCGCGGAGGTCGTCGGTGGTCAGGATTTCCACGATCTCGCCGGCCTGCATGACGCCTAGGGCGCTGCACAGGTGCGCCACGACGGCCAGGTTGTGGCTGACCAGGATGTAGGTCAGGCCGCGCCGGGCTTGCAGGTCGCGAAGCAGGTTCAGCACCTCGGCCTGCACAGACACGTCCAGGGCGCTGGTGGGTTCGTCGAGCAACAGCACCTCCGGCTCGGCCATCAGGGCGCGTGCGATGGCGACGCGCTGGCGCTGCCCGCCGGAGAGCTGGTGCGGGTAGCGGAAGCGGGTGGCCGGGGCCAGCGCCACGTCCTGCATGGCCCGGGCGATGCGGGCGTCGCGGTCGGGCAGGCCGTGGACGTCCAGCGGCTCGCTGAGGGCGCGGTCCACGGTTTGGCGGGGGTGCAGCGATCCGTAGGGATCCTGGAACACCATCTGCACCCGGCGGAAGAAGGCGCGGTCCCGCCGGGGCGCCAGCGCCACGCCGTCCAGCTTCATGCGGCCGGTCCAGTCCGGGTTCAGGCCGGACAGGGCGCGCAGCACGGTGCTCTTGCCCGACCCGCTTTCGCCGACCAGCCCGAAGCTGCCGCCGCGCGGGACACGGAGGGAGACGCCGCGCACGACCTCGGTATCGCCGAAGCGGACGCGGAGCGCGTCCACGGCAATCATGGCGGGGGTGGGCCGGAGTATGGGCGGGTGGGATGCAAGCGGTGTGGAGGGTAGCGCAACGGAGTAGAACAATGCTGGCTGCTCCCTCTCCCTCCGGGAGAGGGTCGGGGTGAGGGAGGCCGCCAGCACGGCACCTGAACAACGAGGGCACGGTTCTGCCTCATTGGGGAGAGAGCAGCTCTTGCGGCTTCCCTCACCCCAGCCCTCTCCCGGAGGGAGAGGGAGAAGGACGCAGTCCTCACGCCCCCGTCCACGCGGGGTCGCGCTGCATGACGGGCAGGCGGTCGCGGGGGTGGGTCAGGCTGGGCATGCACTCCAGCAGGCCGCGGGTGTAGGGGTGCTGGGCGCGGGCCAGTTCCCCGGCTTGCAGGGCCTCCACGATCCGCCCGGCATACATCACCGCCACCCGGTCGCAGAAGTGGCCGACCAGCGGCAGGTCGTGGGAGATCAGCAGCAGGCCCATGCCGCGGCGGCTGACCAGGTCTTCCATCAAGCGCAGGATTTCGGCCTGCACGGTGGCGTCCAGGGCGCTGGTGGGTTCGTCGGCGATCAGCAGCTCCGGGTCGGGCGCCAGCATCATGGCGATCATCACGCGCTGGCCCATGCCGCCCGACAGCTCGTGCGGATACAGCCCGGCGACGCGGGCAGGGTCGCGGATCAGCACCTGCGCCAGCAGGTCCACCGCCGCCGCTGCCGCCGCGCGCCGGCTGCCGCCCTTGTGGCGGCGCCAAGCCTCGGCCACCTGCGCGCCAGCTGGCATCACCGGGTTCAGGGAGTACTTCGGGTCCTGCAGGATCAGCCCGGCGCGCTTGCCGCGTATGGCGCGCATCCCGCGCTCGCTGGCCGTCAGCACGTCCACGCCGTCGAAGGCCAGCCGGTCCGCCGTCACCCGCGCGCCCGCCGGCAGCAGCCGCAGCAGGGAGCGGGCGGTGAGCGACTTGCCGGACCCGCTTTCGCCGACGATGCCCAGCTTCTCCTGCCCCAGGGTGAGGGATACGCCGCGGACGGCCTCGCTCCAGCCCTGGGGGGTGGGGAAGGCGATGTGGAGGTTCTGGATGTCAACGAGCACGGGGGCACCGGTTGGGCGCACGGGCAGCCGCCCGCATCAGCGGAGCACGGCGGGCAGCGCCACCACAATGTCCGGCGCGGCGGACAGCGCTGCCTGGTCGCCGCCCCGGCAGATCGCCTTGCCAGCATACCCGCCGTTCTCCGGCCGGCTGTAAACCTCCACCACGCGCTCCTGCAGGTTCACGATCCAGTATTCGGGGATGCCCGCCGCCGCATATAGCGGCAGCTTCACCTCCCGGTCGTAGCGGAGCGAGCTGTCCGAGACCTCGATCAGCAACAGCGCATCCGCCGGGGTAGGCCGCCGTCCTTCGAGATAGAAGTCATCCCGGTGGCGGAACACGGCGAAGTCCGGCTGCGGCACGCTCCAGCGGTCCAGCCGAAGCGAGTTCTGCACCGACACGATGGCCTTGCCCTGACACGCCAGCACCAATGCTTCGGTCAATACATTCACGCTGCCTTCATGGCTCTGTCCAATTGGCGCCATATCCATGACCTCCCCCTGGATCAGTTCCACCCGGTCCTGTTCGGCCAGGATGCCGACCAGGGCCATGCGTTCGTAGTCATGCACGTCCAGCTTGTGCCGGGCTGGCATCACGGTGGCGTCGTCCATATGGCTCTCCGCAGATGGTCGGGCTGCGTTGCCTCTTAGCACGATCCGTGCAGGCATCCCGCCGTTAAAAGCTGCCGCCGTGCGCTGGCATCCGGTTGCTTGGCGCGTCCGGGCTGGCAATGCACCACCTCTGCGTCATTGCAGCAGCCAGTTCTGCACGTCCAACGGAGTACATGTCTGAGATGAACATCCCGCCCCTCCTCGTATCGACCAGCACGCCCCAGCGTTCAAATTTTCCAACCCGCCGACGCTGCACAGAGATGGCGGTCACATCTGCCCAGCATGCGCGGCTGATGAACACTCCGGCACGGCGGCGGACGCCCTGGTCATCCACCCAAAGACGGCTGATTCCTGGAAGGGCGCCAACAACACCGCCCGCAGCCAATAGCAAGAGCCAGATGCCAAAGTCGTTCACATAACGGCCTGTGAAGTGGCGGCTGACAACAGTGGAGATCAAGGCGCAGCAGCAAAGATGAAAACCGAAGCCTGCGCCTCCCATCCTATGCGGGACCGAGGCGTCCACAACGAGCGGGGGCACAACGTTGGGCACGGCCCGCCCTGGCAATTCGTTGTTGGCGGCAGCGGCCATTCTAGCTTCCGGCCTTCGGGTCCAGCACGTCGCGCAGGCCGTCGCCCAGCAGGTTGAAGGCGAGGCTGGCGACGAAGATCGCCACGCCTGGCGCCAGCGCCACCCACCACTGCTCCAGGATGAAGCGGCGGGCGGTGGCGATCATGGCGCCCCATTCGGGGGAGGGCGGCTGGGCGCCCATGCCCAGGAAGCCCAGCCCGGCGGCGGTCAGGATGATGCTGCTCATGTCCAGCGTCACGCGCACCACCAGGCTGGGGACGCACAGGGGGGCGATGTGGCGCAGCACGATCCGGCCGGGCCCGGCCCCAGCCAGGCGTGCGGCGGCCACGAAGTCCGCGCCGCGGTAGCCCAGGGTCTCGGCCCGGGCCAGCCGGGCATAGGGCGGCCAGGCCGTCAGGGCGATGGCGGCGATGGCGCTGGTGACGCCGGGGCGCAGCGCGGCCACGAAGGCCAGCGCCAGCACCAGGCGCGGGAAGGCCAGGAACACGTCGGTGACGCGCATCAGCAGCCGGTCCCAGATGCCACCGGCATAACCTGCGACGCAGCCGACCAGCAGCCCCAGGGGGGCCACCAGCAGCACGACGGCCACCACCATGCCGAGGGTGATGCGCCCGCCATACAGCAGGCGCGAATAGATGTCCCGCCCCAGCTCGTCCGTGCCCAGCCAGTGCGCGGCGGTGGGCTGGGCCAAGCGTTGGGCCAGGTTCTGCACGCCCGGGTCATGCGTCGCCAGCACCGGGGCAGCCAGGGACAGCAGTGCCAGCGCCAGCACCACTCCCAGGCCGGCCATTGCCAGCGGGTTGCGGCGGAAGGACAGCCACAGCCGGTAGCGCCGGCCCCAAGCGGCCTGGGCGCGGGAGGATGGGGCATCGGTCAGGAGCCAGGTGCGGGTGGGGGTCACTGCTCCCTCTCTCTCCGGAAGAGGGTTGGGGTGAGGGAGGCCGCATGGACGGTCCTCGGCCCGACCGAGCAGGATTGCGCCGACATGGGCCGGTGGCTGCGCTGGCGGCCTCCCTCACCCCGACCCTCTTCCGGAGAGAGAGGGAGCAGGAGCAGGACGGCGCTCATCGCATACGCGGGTCCAGCGCCCGGTAGGCCAGGTCGGCCAGGAGGTTCAGGGCGACGTAGGTCAGGCCGACCACCAGGGTTGCGCCGAGGACGGCGTTCATGTCGGCGTTGAGCAGGCTACCGGTCAGGTATTGGCCGAGGCCGGGCCAACTGAAGATGGTCTCGGTCAGGACCGCGCCTTCCAGCAGGCCGGCGTAGGTGAGGGCGAGGACCGTGACCAGGCGCACCAGAATGTTGCCGAAGGCGTGGCGCCACACCACGGCGCCCACGGAGAGACCCTTGGCACGGGCGGTGATGATCCACTCGCCGCGCAGCGCGTCCAGCATGAAGCCGCGGGTCATGCGGGCGATGTAGGCCATGTTGGACAAGCCTAGCACCAGCGCCGGCAGGGCCAACTGGCGCAGGGCGTCGCCGAGGGCCTCCCACTGGCCGGCCAACGCGGCATCCAACAGCAGCAGGCCGGTGCGCTGATCCACCATGCCGTCCCACATGATGCCCTGGCGCCCCGGCCCCGGCGCCCAGTGCAGGGTGGCGTAGAAGACCAGCAGGGCCAGCAGGGCCAGCACGAACACCGGCAGCGAGTGGCCGCACAAGGTGCCGATGCGGATCACCATGTCCGCCGTCCGGCCCTGGCGCACCGCGGCCCACACGCCCAGGGGCACCCCGGCGCCGACGGCGATCAGCAGGGCTGCCGTCGCCAGCTCCAGCGTGGCGGGGAAGAAGCGGGCAATGTCCGCGGTGACGCGGTTGCCGGAGTAGACCGAGCGGCCGAGGTCGCCTTGCAGGAGCTTGCCTGTGTAGATCACGAACTGCTCGGGTAGGGGGCGGTCGAGGCCAAGCTCCTGGCTGACGCGGGCGCGCACGTCCTCGGTCGCGCGGTCGCCGACGATGGCCAGCACGGGGTCAATCGGCATGACGCGGCCGATCAGGAAGGTGATGAGGACCAGGCCGAACAGGGTGATGGGGATGCTGGCCAGCGTCGCCGCCAGGCCGCGGAAGCGACGCATCTAGGGCTGGGGTGGAGCGGGGTGGGATGCTCCGTCTCCCTCTCCCTGCGGGAGAAGGTTGAGGTGATGGGGTCTTGAGGCACGAACCCTGCCGAAGCAGCGCTGCGTGCCGTCGGCACCGGACGCGCCCCGCGCCGCGGCCAAGACCCCCTCACCCCGACCCTCTCCTGGAGGGAGAGGGGGAAGGGTTGCCTTCATTCCTACGCCTTGCTGACCCCTGCGTAGCTGGAGCGGTCGGAGAGGAGGCCGAGTTGGAGGCCGGTGGTGGACTTCTTCATTGCGGCGACCTCCACCTGCTGCTGCATGATGACGAAGGGGCTGCGTTCGCGGTGGTCGCGCTGCAGGGCTTCGTAGAGGGTGACGCGCTTGGCGGCGTCGCGCTCCTTCAGGGCGGCGAGGGCGCGGGCGGTGAAGTCGTCGTCCTTCCAACTGCTGCGCCAGGACAGGGTGCGGTTCTTCTGGGCCTCGGTGTTGTCGGTGTTGATGTTGAAGGTCTCGGCGTTGCTGTGGGGGTCCATGTAGTCGGAGCCCCAGCGGACCATCGCCATCTGGTGCTGGCGGGCGCGGGTCTTGGTGATGACCTGGCGCTGCTCGCCTGCGATCAGCGTCACCTTGATGCCGATCTCGGCCAGGTTGGCCTGGACGGCCTGCGCCACGTCCGCGAAGGGCGCCGCGGCGGTGTGGTCCAGCGTGACCTCGAATCCGCCGGGCACGCCGGCTTCGGCCAGGAGAGCCTTGGCCTTCGCCACGTCCTTCTGGAACGGCAGGTCGGTCAGGGCGCCGGGGAAGCCCTTGGGGAGGAAGGCCTGGTGCGGCTCATAGACGTTGGGGGTGATGTTGCGGGCGATGCCCTGGTAGTCCACGGCCCACTTGATGGCCTGGCGCACCCCCGGCTTGGACAGCATGGGGTGGTTCTGGTTCAGGGCGATGTAGTTGATGTAGGACTTGGGCTGAGTCATCAGCGTGTAGGCCGGGTCCTTGCCCAGGGTGGTCAGCTGGTCCGGGGCCAGGTTGCGGACGATGTCGAGGTCGCCGCGCTGCAGGCCGAGCAGCTGCGCCGAGGGGTCGGCGCGGTGCTGGAGCACGACCCGGCGCAGCTTGGGCGGTGCGGGGTGGTTGGGGTTGGCGTCCATCGTCACGTTCTCGCTCGCGCGCCATTGGCGGAGCTGGAAGGGGCCGGAGCCGGCGCTGTTGCCGGCCTTGAGCCAGGCGTTGCCCATGTCGTTCCCCTCGGCATGGGACATGACGACCTTCTTGTCCACCACCATGCCGACGGCGGCGGACAAGCAGTACAGCAGGAAGGAGGGGGAGCCGGCTTCGGCGATGCGGAGCACGAGGGTGGCCGGGTCGGGGGCGGTGATGCGCTCGGCCACGTTTTCGGGCGTGAAGCCGAACTGGGTGATGATGAAGCCCGGCGCCTTGTTGAGGATGACGGCGCGGTGGAGGGAGAAGGCGGCGTCCTCGGCCGTCACGGGGTTGCCGGAGGCGAACTTGCGGCCGGGGGCTAGTTTGAAGGTGGTGGTCAGGCCGTCCTCGCTGGTGGACCAGGATTGGGCGAGGACGCCGCTGAACTTCGTGGGGTCGTCGAGGCCGGGGAGGATGAGGCGGTCATAGACGTTGTTCAGGACTTCGCCGCCGGTGAACTCGAAGCTCTCCTGGGGGTCGAGGCTCACGATGTCGTCCATCTGGATGCCCATGACCATCAGGTCGCGCGGGGTCTGCGCCCAGGCGGCGGTGCCGTTCCAGATGAATGGGGCGGCGGCGAGGGAGCCGAGCAGGGTGCGGCGGTGCATGGGGGATCCTCCGATGGGTCGGGGGGAGCGTATCGCCGGGGGGGCTGGGGTGGAAGTGGGGATGTGCCCCGTGCATGGGCGGGGTTCGGGTGCCCGGGCCTGGCGTGCCCGGGATGCAGGCATCCTGCTGGGCACCTGCACCCGGCCGGGCCGATCCTGCTGCGGGCAGGCCTGGAGCGTGTCCGGTGCAGATGGAAGCACCGGACACGTTCCAGTTGTCATTGCGAGCATTTGTCCGGCCCAAACGAAGCCGTTTGGGCCGGACATGGTCTATGCGATGCCTAGCTTCTTCTTCATGGCCACGAAGCCGTCTAGCCGCTTTTGGGCAGCCGCGATCACCGCTGCGGCGTCAACTTTGCGCTGCGCCAGGGCACGCGCCCAGGTGTCCACCATAACGAGGGCCTTCACCTCCTCCAGTGCATCCTTCATGGGTGTCGTCCCGTCGAGGATGCCCTTCTCGGTAGCGCTTTTGATGTTGATCTGGTTCGCGGCGTCCTGCCCGATGAACTTCTTTATCAGGTCGTCCCGGCTCATGGTTCCTTCGGCTGCCTTGATGAAATCCAGGTTCTCGCTGCTTCTCTCCTTGGCAGCTTGCGCTTCCATGGCATTGAGCATCACGGGGATCTTCTTGAGGATGTCGTAGTCTTTGACTGCCGCGTAGGCTTTGGTCAGCTTCTCGGCGTCGGCGATGGTCTTCTCCAGCGCCTCGATCTCCCGCTTCAGGTTGGCGGCCACCTTCGGGTCGGGTGCCGGGGCCGTCGCCTTCTGCAGCTCCGCGAGGTCGGCCTTCGTCGCCAGGCCGCATTCGACCAGGGACTTCATGATTGCGACGGAGCGTTCGGCGTCCTTCTCGGCCTTCACGTCCAGGATGCCCAGGACGCTGGTGACCGCGCCGCACTCGACGCTGACCTTGATCAGCTTGGCGTTGCCGTCCAGCTTGAACTCGGCCTTCTTCTTCTTGGCGAACTCCGGGGCGAGGATCACCGCGTTGGGCTTCTTGGTCGTGATCTTCAGGCCGAGGACGGACAGCGCCTTTCCGGCGCTTAGGTAGGCTTTGTCCAGGTCCTCCGGTTTTGCCGCCGTGCTCAAGGTATGTGCCATGTTTCCTCCGCTGACATCGTGCCGCCAACGAATGCTATAATCATTCTGCAACACGCGCCAGCCGTTGCGGCGGCAGTTGGTTCCAGGCGGCCGCACGGTTCGGATGCGGTTGCAGCGCGGGATCAGGCCCGCAGGGCTGCCAGCGCCGCGGCGGCGGCCAGCCCGCGGGTGAGCCGGGCCGTTCGGGGCCGGGCGGCCGAGGTTGCGCGGCCATGAGCGGGGCAAGACCATCGCTGGCGGGGCTGGGTCAGGGATGGCGTGGGTGGGGTGCTGCAGGTCCCTTGCCGCCAGGTGCGGGGCTGGGTCAGCCGTCGGGCGGCGGGCGCCGTCCGCCGGACGCGTGGATGGGGTGTTGCGGGACCGCTGCGGCGAATGCGGCAGGGTTCCATGGCGTGGCTGCCGCGGCTTGGGGCGGGACGGGCGCGCGGGGGGATGCGGGCTGGTCCGGCGGAGTGGTGCCGGGTGCCGGGCCGTGCGCGGGGCCGGGGCTGGGCGCGGGGGTTGGGGCGGCGGCGCGGGCGTGGAGGTCCGCGAGGTCGGCGGGGGTGCGGCGGCGCCAGTGGCGGCTGCCGGGGAGGGAGGCGACGCCGAGGTCCCGGCGGATTTCGGCGATGATGTCGGCGACGGGGCGGGTGGCGAGGTCGGCTTGCAGGTCGGGCGCGTCGAGGCGGTCGAGCAGCTCGGCCTGCAGGTCCTCGGCGATGTCGCTGCCGGGGTTGTGGGTGCGGGTGATCTCGTCCTCGACTTCGCGGAGGATGCGCTTGCGGGCGGCGGTGCGGTGGTGGGCCGGGTCGGGGGCGGGCTGGGCGGGGCGGTCCAGGAGGCGCGCGAGGAGGATGCAGCGGCGGACGGCCCGGGCGATTTGGGCGAAGGCGTTGGTGAGGGGGATTAGGGTGTTGGGCGTGGGGGGTTGAGCGGATGGCTTGGGGGCGGGCGCGTGGGCTGCGGCTTGGGCGACGGCTTGGTCGTGCAAGAGGCGGGCTAGGTTGGTGCCCATGGTGACGAGGTCGTCCAGGGCTTGGCGTTGGGTGGCCGCGGACTGGGCCGGGTTGGGCTGGGCGGGGTGGTGCTGGGGGGCTTGGGTTGGGTGGGGTGACATGAACGGAACAAGAACATTCATGGGGGTTGGGGGTCAAGGGTGATTTGGGTGGGGGTGCGGCCTGGGGGGGGGCCGAGGTGGGCTTGGAGGCGGGCGAGCAGGCGGGGGGTGTCGGGGACCTCGCACTTTAGCCGCTTGACCCAGCTCGTGCCGGCGGCAATGATCCTGGTCATGGTTGGATAGGCTAGGGACAACGTGGCTGCAAGTATCCAACCCGGAGCAATGGAAAGGAAGTTTCACCTTTGGGCCGTAGTAGGGCGGAAAAGCGAAGCGTCTTCCGCCACTCCAGGGATACGTCTCAAGGCTGATGTGTCTAAGTCAGTCTTTTCGAGTTCCGACCAGCCAAACCCAACATGCAACAGCGACCAAATTATACGATAAACGATACAGTCCTGGAGTGAGAGAAGTTCATGAAAGCCTTCCAAAAGAACCTTGCTGAGCTGAAAAGTGTATCACTAGATGGGACTTGGGATATTGATAGTAGTAGAGCGTTGTTCCAGGGCCATGAGTTCGAGCAACCTGAGCCACAGAACGACATTAGCCTGTCAGATGGAGTGAATAGTAGTCCATCTAAGAGAAAGCTTACGGCTGCGGGAACAGTTATCTTTGGACAGCCATTCCAGGATGGCAGGATAAAGCTGCAAGTCGAATTCGACGAGGTGGATCATAGGTCTGTCGCCGGAGCCATCCTTCAATACAATCCTCAAACGCGAGACATGCTGACCTTCACCGTAGCCGGAGGCGGATTGCCTTATGAAGCAGGATCATCCGGCTATCAGTTCAAACTTCAGTCCTGGGGACCAAAGATTGATCAATCCCACCCGCAGCGAATTGACACTCCTGACCGTACAAAGGTCTGGACGACACTGTTTGAGGTCGGCCTGGGTTCAAATCTGAAAGCCAACAGGCCCTATAATATTGAAGCGACAGTTCGCGGCGCCATTGTCACAATGCAAATTGATGGTGTAGAGATCGGAAAGCACGAGTTACCAACCCCATCCTTGTCTGGCTTTCCGTGCGGCATGTTTTGCCTCAGTCACAGCAGAGTCACTTTTAGAGACATAGCAGTTGATATCAACCCACCCAAGGCATTTGTAGTAATGCAATTCCAAACCTCCGAGTACGAGGCCCTTTTCAAGGAGGTGATTGAGCCGGTTTGTAAATCCGAAGGTCTTTACGCCTATCGCGCTGATTATACTTATCTACCAGGCCTGATCATTGAGGATATCAAAAAACAAATAGCTGAGGCTCGCGTCATAATAGCGGAAATAACACCGCAAAATCCTAATGTCTATTATGAAGTAGGTTACGCGGACGCCTTGAATAAGCCTGTGATATTGATTTCCGACAGAAAAGAAGGCCTAAAGCCGTTCGATGTTCGAGCTTACAGAACAATATTCTATGACAATAGCATAGGAGGAAAAGCCCAAGTTGAGAGCGATTTGCGAACATACCTACGTAGCATAATGAACACTTGATGCGTTAACATCAAGGTCTTTGCGACTCTCCAATTCAGAGCTTTTGGAGAATGAGCAGTTATGTCTTCTTGGAGCCTCAGTTGTGGATCATAGCCGCTCCCCAGCATTGCTTAGTCTGTCGCAGACCTCTGCCCAGGCGGTAGAATATAAGCCCCGACGAACACACCGGTGAAAAGACGAGAATGGCCAATCCATCACCTGCTGCACAAGGCCATGCTTTACCGGGTTGAAGTGCGTGTAGTCCATATGTGCGGCATAGTCGCGATCGTCGCGGATTGTGTGTTCCCAGTAGCGGCGCTGCCAGATGCCGCGCTCGCCGCGATCTATCATGAGAGCCGAGCGATGCTCGCCTTGGGGTATCTGCTTTGAGAACGCCTTTTTGATTTCTCGCCAGCGTTTGGAATATTCGGCGTCGCCGGCCGGTAGGGTCCAGAGGCAGTGCGTGTGGTCGGGGAGGACTACCCAGGCGTCTATGTGGAAGGGTGATTGGGTCCGGACTTTCTGCACGGCTGCCCGTAGCGCGCCGATGTGGGTGGTCAGGAGGGTGGAGTGGCGGTCGGCCAGGTTGACGGTGAAGAAGTAGGTTGCGCCTGGGACGCGGTTGCGGCGGTAGTTAGGCATGGGAGGGGGTTGCGCGAGTTGAGGGGGTGGCGGAAGGCGCTTCGCTTTTCCGCCCTACGTGGAGCGTGTTGGGTTGATTAGGCAAGGCGGCCCTCGTCGTCGTACAGGTCTTCACGGCGCAAGGAAATGGTGCCGTCCCAGGGTGTGTCGTGGATACGGAGGTTCTCCATCGTGAAAGGCTTGCCATTTGGCGAGCGCGGAGTGTTGGTCGTGAGCGTGATGGTGGCTTCGTGCTCGCCGGGTGGCAACTGACTTGCGGGCATCCGGCCAGAGATGGTGCCGTCCTCTGCGACGGTGATGCGTGTGGTGATGACCGTCATGTGGACCTCCTCTGACCTGGGCAGCGACGCACCCGGCCCGGCCGTTCCGGCTTTAGCATGGGATGTCCGGCGGCACCCTACACCCCGCGCGCGCCACCCCCCCACCCTTGCCCCCCGTCCCCTCCCCCCGTATAGCCCCGCCAACCTCCGTGGCCTGCCCAAGGGCTGCGGGAACCGGAGGATGGATGTCCGGCGCTCCCACCGCCCTGCTCGACACGCCCCACGCCCCTGCCCCGGCCCAGCAGGCCCAGGCGGCCATACTCGCGCGTCCCGCGACCATCGAGCGGCGGATGGCGGATGCCATACGGGCGCTGGCGATTGATGCGACGGAGGCTGCGGGGTCCGGGCATCCCGGGATGCCGATGGGGATGGCGGACGCGGCGACGGCGCTGTGGTCCCGGGTGCTGCGATATGATGCGTCCGATCCTCGGTGGCCGGACCGGGACCGGTTCGTGCTGTCCGCCGGGCATGGGTCCCTGCTGCTGTATGCGCTGCTGCACCTGACGGGGCATGCCGGGATGGAGCTGGGGCACCTGCAGCGGTTCCGACAGTTGGACAGTCCGGCCGCCGGGCACCCGGAGCATGGGGAGCATCCGGCCATCGAGGCGACGACGGGGCCGCTCGGGCAGGGGCTGGCGACGGCGGTGGGGATGGCGCTGGCGGAGCGGATGATGGCGGCGCGGTTCGGGCGGTCCTTGGTGGACCACCGGACCTGGGTGGTGGCCTCGGACGGGGATTTGCAGGAGGGGGTGAGCCACGAGGCGGCTTGCCTGGCCGGGCACCTGCGGCTGGAGAAGCTGACGGTGCTGTGGGACGACAACAGCGTGTCCATAGACGGGGACGCCGGGCTGGCGTCCTCGGCGGATCCGCTGCGGCACTTCGCGGCGCTGGGGTGGGCGACGAGGCGGGTGGATGGGCATGACCCGGCGGCGGTGGCGGCGGCGCTGTCGCTCGCGGTGCGGTCCAAGAAGCCGACGCTGATCGCGTGCCGGACGATCATCGGGTTCGCGGCGCCGACCAAGGCGGGGACGGCGGCAGCGCATGGGCGCCCGCTGGGCGGGACGGAGGCGGAGGCGGCGAAGCAGGCGCTGGACTGGGCGCATCCGCCGTTCAGCGTGCCGCCGGACCTGCAGGTTCGGTGGGCGGCGGCGGGGTCTCGTGGGATGGCGGCGCGGCGGGCGTGGCTGAAGCGGCTGACGCGGCATCCCTTGCGGGCGGAGTTCGAGCGGGTGGTGGCGGGGCGGCTGCCGGACACCTGGCACGAGGCGACGGCGGAGCTGCGGGCGGGGCTGGCGGAGAGCCGGCCGGCGATGGCGACGCGGGAGGCGAGCCAGCGGGCGCTGGACGTTTTGGCGCCGGTGGTGCCGGAGCTGGTGGGTGGCAGCGCGGACGTGACGGATAGCTGCCGGACCTTGGGGCGGGGGATGGGGGCGGTTGCGCCGGGCAGCTATGGCGGGCGGCACATCCACTACGGCGTGCGGGAGCATGGGATGGCGGCGTGCCTGAACGGGCTGGCCCTGCACGGGGGCATCGTGCCCTATGCCGGGACCTACCTGGTGTTCAGCGACTACATGCGCCCGGCGCTGCGGCTGGCGGCGCTGATGCGGCAGCGGGTGGTGATGGTGCTGACGCATGACAGCATCGGGGTGGGGGAGGACGGGCCGACGCACCAGCCGGTGGAGCAGTTGGCGAGCCTGCGCGCCATCCCCGGCGTGACCGTGATGCGCCCGGCGGATGCGATGGAGACGGTGGAGTGCTGGGAGCTGGCGCTGCGGCGCAGCGACGGGCCGACCCTGCTGGCCTTGTCGCGGCAGACGGTACCGGCGCTGCGCACGGATGCGGCGGAGAACCGGTGCGCGCGGGGCGGGTATGTGCTGCAGGATGCGGACGGGCCGCGGCAGGCGACCCTAATTGCGACGGGGTCGGAGGTTTCGGTGGCGGTGGAGGCCCGGCGGATGCTGGCCGAGGCCGGGATTGCGGCGGCCGTCGTGTCGCTGCCGTGCTGGGAGCTGTTCGGGCAGCAGGCGGCGGAGTATCGGGCGGCGGTGCTGGGGACGGCGCCGCGCTGGGGGATCGAGGCGGCGTGCGGCTTCGGCTGGGAGCGCTGGCTGGGCGCTGGCTGCATCGAGGGGGGGCATTTCATCGGCATGGACGGCTTCGGCGCGAGCGCGCCGGGCGAGGACCTGTTCCGGCACTTCGGCATCACGCCGGAGGCCATCACCACGGCCGTCAAGCGGCGGCTGCTACCGCAAGAGGATATGCTCAATGGCCGTTAAGGTCGCGATCAACGGATTCGGGCGCATCGGGCGCCTTGTGCTGCGCGCCATCATCGAGAGCGGGCGGACGGACGTGGAGCCGGTCGCCATCAACGACCTGGGCAGCGTGGAGGCGAACGCGCACCTGTTCCGGTTCGACACGGTGCACGGGCGGTTCCCGGGCACCGTGGAGGTGCAGGGGCAGGCGATCACCATCCACCACAACGGGCGGACGTGGGGGCCGATCACCGTCACCGCCGAGCGGGAGCCGGCGAAGGTGCCGTATCAGGGCGTGGATGTCGCGCTGGAGTGCACGGGGCGGTTCACGACGAAGGAGGCGGCTTCGGCGCTGATCACCGGGGCGGGGGCGCGGAAGGTGCTGATCTCGGCCCCGGCGGATGGGGTGGATGCGACCATCGTGTATGGGGTGAACCACCAGGCGATCACGAAGGAGATGACGGTGATCTCCAACGCATCGTGCACGACCAACTGCCTGGTGCCGATGGTGAAGGTGCTGCACGACAGCTTCGGCATCCTGCGGGGCTACATGCTGACGGTCCATGCCTACACGGGCGACCAGAACACGGTGGACACGCTGCACAAGGACCTACACCGGGCGCGGGGGGCGGCCAGCAACTCGATCCCGACCAGCACGGGGGCGGCGAAGGCGGTGGGGCTGGTGATGCCGGAGCTGAAGGGGAAGCTGGACGGGACGTCCATCCGGGTGCCGGTGCCGAACGTGAGCTTGGTGAGCCTGGACGTGAACTTGCGGGACCACGCCACCGTGCAGCAGATCAATGATGCCATGAAGGCGGCGGCTGCCGGGCCGATGCGGGGCATCCTGGACTACAACACGCACAAGCTGGTCAGCAGCGACTTCAACCACCAGGCGGCGAGCTGCACGTTCGACGCGACGCAGACGGCGGTGGTGGATGGGGCGCTGGCCCGGGTGATGGGCTGGTATGACAACGAGTGGGGGTTCAGCAACCGGATGGCGGACACTGCGGCTCTATTCGGGGCGATGTAGGGTGGCGGCAGCGACGCTGGATGGCTTGGAGGTTCGGGGGCGGCGCGTGCTGGTGCGCGCCGACCTGAATGTGCCGGTGCGGGATGGCGGGATCACCGACCTGACGCGGCTGCAGCGGCTGGCGCCGACGTTGCGGGAGCTGGCGGAGGCTGGGGCGCGGGTGGTGGTGTGCAGCCACTTCGACCGGCCCGGCGGCAAGCCGGTCGAGAGCATGTCCTTGCGGCCGATGGCGGTGGCCTTGGCGGAGGTGCTGGGGCGTCCGGTGGCGTTCGCGGCGGACACGGTGGGGCCGGCGGCGCAGGCGGCGGTGGCGGCGCTGGGGGATGGCGGGGTGCTGGTGCTGGAGAACACGCGGTTCCAGCGGGGCGAGGAGGGGAACGACCCGGAGTTCGTGAGTGCGTTGGCGGGGTTGGCCGATGTGTATGTGAACGACGCGTTCTCGGCGGCGCATCGCGCCCATGCCAGCACGGAGGGAGTTGCCGGGCACTTGCCGGCCCATGCCGGGCGGATGATGCAGGCGGAGCTGGAGGCGCTGGATGCGGCGCTGGGGAACCCTCAGCGTCCGGTGATGGCGATCGTGGGGGGAAGCAAGGTCTCGACGAAGCTGGCGCTGCTAGGGAACCTGAGCCGGCGGGTGGACGTGCTGGTGATCGGGGGGGCGATGGCGAACACGTTCCTGGCGGCGGGGGGGGCCAGCATGGGGCGCAGCCTGCAGGAGGCGGAGATGCACGGGACGGCGCGGGAGATCATGGAGGAGGCTCATCGGGCCGGCTGCGCGATCATGCTGCCGATGGATGCGGTGGTGGCGCGGGAGTTCCGGGCCGGGGCGGAGACGGAGGTGGTGCCGGTGGGGGCGATTCCGGACGACGCGATGATGCTGGATGTCGGGCCGAACACCTTGCAGGCGTTGCGGGACCGGTTGCCGGACATGCGGACGGTGGTTTGGAACGGGCCGCTGGGGGCGTTCGAGACGGCGCCGTTCGACGCGGGGACGGTGTCGCTGGCGGGGACGGTGGCGGAGATGACGGAACAGGGATCGCTGATCAGCGTGGCTGGGGGTGGGGACACGGTTTCGGCGCTGCGCCACGCGGGGGTGCTGGAGCGGCTGACCTATGTGAGCACTGCAGGGGGGGCGTTCCTGGAGTGGCTGGAGGGGAAGGTGCTGCCGGGGGTGGCGGCGCTGGAGCGGTAGGGTTGGGGTCGGCGGGTTGGCCGTGGACGCGCTCCGCTTGGCAAAGGCTGGCTTGTTTGGGATGGGGTGGTGCTGGCGGCCTTCCTCACCCCGGCCCTCTCCCGGAGGGGGAGGGAGAAGCAGGCTGCTCTTTTTTGGTTGTTAACCTCCCTGCCCTACGCTGGCCGGCATGATCCATCCGTCTTCGCTTCCTGCTTTCTCGGGCGTTGAGGTGCCGCAGCGGACTGGGCCGGTGCGGCCGGTGCGGGAGTTGGTGCCGCGTCCGGTGCAGGCGGCACCGGTGCAGGGGGTGGCGCGGCCTCAGGGGCCGGCGGGAGTGGTGCCGCCCAGCAACACGCCGCGGGGTTCCCTGCTCAACTTGCAGGTTTAGGGATCAACATCGCGCGCGCGGCTTGATCGGCGGGGAGCGGCGCAGCACCCTACGGGCATGCCCGCGTTCACGACCCGCGTTCCGCCTGACGACTCGCATCCGCGTGCGGTGTGCGACACGTGCGGCTGGGTTGCGTATGACAACCCGAAGGTCGTGGTGGGTGCCGTCGTGTCGCACGGGGGCAAGGTTCTGCTGTGCCGCCGGGCCATACAGCCGCGGCATGGGTTCTGGACGATCCCGGCGGGCTACCTGGAGCATGGGGAGACCGTGGCCGAGGGTGCCCAGCGGGAGGCCTTTGAGGAGGCGGGCGCCGACATTGCGATAGACGGCGTGCTGGCCATCTACAGCATCAGCCGGATCGGGCAGGTGCAGGTCATCTTCCGTGCGGGGTTTGCCGGCGGCCCCCAGTTTGCGCCGGGCATCGAGAGCCTTGATGTGCAACTGTTTGCTTGGGAGGACATCCCTTGGAGCGACCTTGCTTTTCCGTCCGTGCATTGGTCCCTGCGTGCCTGGCGGGAGGCGGCCAGCGGGCCGCTGGGCGCGCCGGCCACGAACCCGCCCTCCGACGCGCGGGGTGTGTCGCCCGAGGCTCCGGCGGAGCCGGTGTCGTGAGGGCAGCGCTGATGGGGATGACGCTTGCCTTGGCGGTGCTGGGCGTTGTGCCCGGGGCCTGGGCGCAGCGCGGGGGCATCGTGCTGCAGGCGCAGCCCCCGGCCTCTCCGACGCTGCCGGGGACTGCCGGGCCGTCGGGTCCTGCCCCAAGGGTGCGCAGCTTCGAGCCGGCGCCGACGCCGAACCGGGACTACGAGGCGCCGGCGGGTCCGCGGGCCAGCAATGCGCCGCAGGTTGCGCCAGGGCTGTTCACGCGGAAGGACGTTTACCGGGGCGAGGGGTTCTCACGCGGGTCCACGTCGGAGAGCGACACGGAGCGGCGGGTGAAGCCTGCGCCGGGGTTCAGCCTCCGGATGCCGTTGCAGCCGCAGTGATCCTGGACGCGGTGATCCTGGACGCGGTGATGGCGTGTGCAGTGATGTGCGGGGCTGGGGGCTGGGTGGTGCGCCGCCGGGGCGTGGATGCCGGGTAGCCCGTTGCGTGCGCTGACGGTGCTGGTGGCGTGCCAGTTGGCCGGGGAGGTTGCGGCGCGGGCGCTGAGCCTGCCGTTGCCCGGGCCGGTGCTGGGGCTGCTGCTGCTCCTGGGCGTGCTGGCCGTGCGCGGCGGGCCGGATGCGGCGATGCGGGAGACCTCCGGCGGACTGCTGCGGCACCTGTCGCTGCTGTTCGTGCCGGCGGGTGTCGGGGTGGTGACGCAGTTGGATGCGCTGCGGCAGGACTGGCTGGCCATCGGCGTTGCGCTGGTGGTGTCCACCGCGCTGGGGCTGGCCGTCACGGGGCTGGTGATGCAGCGGCTGTCCCGGTAAGCGCGCTCCGATGACTGCGCCCCAATGATCCCGCCCGGGTGACGGCGTGATGCCGCCCGGGCTGGGGGTGATCTGGGTCTATCTGGAGTCCACGCCGCTGCTGGGGCTGGTCAGCACCTTGCTGGCCTGGCAGGCGGCGGAGGCGTGCAGCCGGTTGCTGCGCGGGCACCCGCTGGCGAGCCCGGTGCTGCTGTCCATCCTGATGCTGTCGGCGCTGCTGCTGCTGACGGGCACCGCGTATGCCGACTACTTCCGCGGGGCGCAGTACATCCACTTCCTGCTGGGGCCGGCGACGGTGGCGCTGGCGGTGCCGATGCACGCGGCGCTGGGGAGCATACGGCGGAACGCCCATGCCATCCTGCCTGCGGTGGTGGCCGGGGCGGTGACGGCGGCGGCCAGCGCGATGCTGGTGGCGCGGGCGCTGGGCGGGTCGCGCGAGGTCGTGCTGTCGTTGGCGCCGAAGTCGGTGACGACGCCGATTGCGATGGGAGTGGCGGAGCAGATCGGCGGCAACCCGTCGCTGGCCACGGTCTTCGTGCTGCTGACGGGGCTGCTGGGCATCGTGATGGGGCCGCCGCTGCTGCGGCTGGTGCGGGTCGTGGACTGGCGGGCGCGGGGGCTGGCGGCGGGGACGGCGGCGCATGGGCTGGCGACGGCGCGCATCCTGCTGCTGAACGAGACGGCGGGGGCATATGGCGGGCTGGCCATCGGGCTGAACGGGGTCATCACCGCAGTGGTCGTGCCGCCGCTGGCGCGGTGGGTGGTGGGGGGCTGAAGCCGGTCCCAGCACAAGCGCCGTGGACGGCACCGCCCTGCATGGCAGCGGCGGGGCGGCACCATCCGGGGTGCGTGCGGCTACGGCGCGGGGCCGTTGACGGGGACGACGCTGACGCTGTTGTAGGGGCTGCCGCCGGTGCTGAGGGACTGGGTGGACCAGACGAGATAGACCAGCGTGCGCTTGGCGGGGTCCCACATGCGGCTGACGCGGATCTCCTTGAACAGCCAGTTGGCGGAGGCGCCGAACACGACCTCGTTGGCGGGGAGCTTGTCAGGCACCTGCAGGGCGGCGGTGGCGCGGCAGGCGATGCTGAAACGGCTGGGGTCGGTGGCGAGGCCGACGGTGCCCTTGATACCCCCGGTCTCGGCGCGGGAGACGTAGCAGCTTACGCCGGGAACCTTGGGGTCGTCGTAGCGGTCCACGACGATCTTGTCGTTGCGCCCGACCACGCGGAAGGTGGTGCTGACGTCGCCGACGCGGGTGGGATCGTCGCTGCCGGCGCGGGCCGCCGCCAAGGGGACTGCCGCCAAGAGCAGGGCGAGCAGGGCGGGACGTAGCGAGGAGGGGCGGATCGGGGTCATGCCGGGGTCCTTGGTTGGGTGGACGGCAGATATGCGGCGTGCCTTCGGGCGGCAAGGCTGGGGCTGGCCACCCGCCACCGTGCCGCAGGACGGTTGGCCGCGGACGGGACTGCGGGGGATGGGTTACGCGGCGCGGACCCTCCCCATATTACGAGGGGTGAAGCTGCCGCGGATGTGCCACATATGCAGGGGATTGTTGACCGCCGATGGCTAGGACTGCTTCGACCATGCCCGATCCCGCCCCTCCTGCCCTGAGAGTTGACGCATGAACATTGCCGGGATGCTCGACGCCGGGTTCCTGACGGGGCCGCCGCCGGAGCGGCGGCTGCTGGTGGCCGTGGTGGCGCAGGACGCGGTGCGCCATGCCGACCTGTCCGCGCGGGTGGCGCTGGCCGGGCACGTGGCGGTGCGGGCGGCGGAGGCGGCAGACGTCGTGCTGGCCGATGCCGGGGCGCCGACGCTGCGGCTGGCGGGGCGCGGGGACGAGACGGGCAGCGCGTTGCCGACCAGCCTGACCGCGGCGCAATTGGATGCGGCGCTGCGCGCGGTGGCAGCGGGCCTGCGGGTGAGCGTGCCCGGCGACATGCCGTCCGAGGACCAGCGGCCGGCGCTGACGCCGCGGGAGCTGGACGTGCTGACCTGCCTGGGCGAAGGCTTGAGCAACAAGGCAGTGGCTCGGCGGCTGGGGATCAGCGCTCACACGGTGAAGTTCCATCTGGAGGCCGTGTTCATCAAACTGGGCGCGACCAGCCGGGCGGAGGCGGTGGCCAAGGGGTTGCGGAGCGGGCTGATCCTGCTGTGAGCGCGTGCGTCGCTGCGGTGGCCAGCAGCGGCGTGCATCGGTTCAGCAAGGACGTGCAGCCGGAGATCGTGCTGGTGGCCGGGCTGGGCGTGACAGGGGACGCGCACCAGGGGGTGACGGTGAAGCACCGGTCCCGGGTGCGCCAGGACCCGACGCAGCCGAATTTGCGTCAGGTTCACCTGATTGCGGCGGAGTTGCACGAGGAGCTGCAGGCCGAGGGGTTCCGGGTGGGGCCGGGGTCCATGGGTGAGAACGTGCTGACGCGCGGGCTGGACCTGCTGGCGTTGCCGCGGGGGACCTTACTGCATCTCGGGGGCGCGGTGGTAGAGGTGACGGGGCTGCGGAATCCGTGCCAGCAGCTCAACGAGTTTCAGCCGGGGTTGATGGCGGCGGTGCTGGGCCGGGCGCCGGATGGCGGACTGGTGCTGCGGGCGGGGATCATGGGGGTCGTGCGACAGGGTGGCGCGGTGCGGGCCGGGGATGCCGTACGGGCAGAGTTGCCGGTGCTGCCGCATGAGGCGTTGCGGCGGATTTAGCGGCTATCCGACCCCTGCCCTGCTGCGGGCCGACCGTCGCCGCGGCTGGCTACGGGGGCGTCGGCATCGGCGGCCCTGTGCTGCGGCCGCCCAATCTGGATGTGGAAGGCGCAGCGCTGGCAGCCCCCCTATGACGCGCCGCTGCGCTCCTCGCAATGACGGAAAGGGGCAACCGGCCGGAGGCCCAGGCTGTCCTAGTACGGCCCGGCAATCAGCGCCGCGATCACCACCACGACGACCAGGATGAAGGAGCCGGCGATGCTCCAGAAAGCGGGGAAGCCCGGAGTGGGGAGAGTTGCGCCCTGCTCGCGCGGCTGGGGAGCCTTGCGCTTGAGGACGCGGGCGTTGGCCTCGCGCTCGGGGGAGCCTTTGGGGGCACCGGAGGGGATGTCGTCGGCGCTGCCGGTGCGGCGGATGGCGTCCTGGGGGGTGTTGGTGGGCTGTTCCTGCTGGGCCATCGCGGCGTCTCCTTGGGCTGGGTGCTGAGAGGTGCAACGCTCGGCGCGGCATAAGGTGGCACGGCGGCGCAACTGGCCCGGCGCTGCCGCGCTATGGCCCGCACACCTACAGGAGACCTGTCCATGTCCGACAACCCGCTGGAGATGACGCCGGAGCGCCAAGGCCGCATTGACGCCCGGGCAACGCAGCTGTGGGAGGCCGATGGTAGCCCGCCGGGGCAGATGGCGGAGTACAAGGAGCGGGCGGACGAGCTAATCCGGATGGAGGACGCGGGGAACCCGGGGCAGATGGCGAACCCGATGACCCTGGGGGAGCGGATGCCAGGGGTTATCGTCGAGGAGGCGAGCATCCAGGAGAACCTGGGAGAGTTCCCAGGCGGGTCGAGCGTGGCGGACCAGGGGGAGTGGCGGGAGACACCGATGACGCGGGAGGAGCTGCGGCATGGCGACCAGAATCCGCCGGACCGGCCCGACGGCGTTTAACGCTTTCAAGGCGCGCCGTGCCTGGCGGCGCGGCGCTCAGAATGCAGGGACCGTTATAGACCAGGGCGCTCTGCGGCGGCTTGGTACGTCCTGCGCCGCATCAGGTTGCCGGTGGGCAACCGCCTTGTCCGGGATGGCCTGGCCTTGCGGTGCGGCCCTGACGGCGGCGTGGTGAGGAACCACGGTTTCCGCAGCATACGGGACAGCGAGGTCTTCAGGACTATTCCCCTGCCGGGCTTCTTCCTGGCTCCCCCGGACGTAAAGTACGCGGAACGCATTCCGCCTGATCGTCTGGCCGCGATGCAGGCGTGGAACCAGGTTTGGTTCGCGCCCAGGCGCGCCCGGGTGATCGTCCTCGAAGATGTTTACGTGACGTGCGAAGGGCTGGTGTTCACGTGGTCGCTTGAGTTGGTGGAGCCCAGCATCAAGCAGCACACCCCGGAGCAAGTCGCTTGGGGGAGGGCGGCGGTGGAAGGCGCGGCCGGGGACGGACGGGTCGAGCGTGTCCGGGGCGACGTTGTCCTGTGCCGGAAGAGCGGTGCCACCAACTACGGTCACTGGATGGCCGAGATGCTTCCGAAAGCCTGGCTGGCCATCCAGCACTGGCCGGGTCCGCTGCGGTTCATGATCCAGGCGGCGGCGCAGCCGCTGCGGTCGGTGATGCAGGACTCCCTGGCCCACCTGGGCATCGGCGTGGCCGCCTGCCACGAGGCCGGCGCCGCGCCGGTCTTGGTGGACCGGCTGATTCTGGTTGACGGCCTGACGGAGCACGGCACCTACATGTCGCCGCTGGTGGCAGACTGCCTACGGGCGGTCGGGTCATCCGTGCCGCCGGCGCGGCACGAACGCCTCCTGATCGTCCGGGACACGGTGGCCAGCAGGCGCTTCGCCGATGAGGCCAGGCTGACCGACCGGGCCGGGCGCGCCGGCTTCCTTGTGTTCGATCCCGCGCGGCTGAGCCTGCGGGAGCAGATTTCGGTGTTCAAGGGCGCGCGCCGGGTGGTCGGCGCGGCAGGCGCGGGGATGACGAACATCGCTTTCGCAAGACCGGGGTCAGAGGTGCTCATGCTGGCCCCAGCCGCGATGCCCGACACGTTCTTCTGGTTCATCGCAGAGCTGTGCAACCTCCGTTACCGGGAGATGCGATGCAAGCAGACGCTGCCGAAGCTTGGGCCAGCCGAGTGGGACGGATCCATCGTCCTGGACGCTGACGACGAAGATGCGTGCATCGCGCCGGGGGATGACCGGTCCGCTGGCTGGCAGAGCCGCCGCGGCCTGCTTGAGGCGACCATCAACGGCTGCTTCGACCCGGGATACTACCTGGCTGGCAATGCCGACGTGGCGGCGGCGCAGATGGACCCCCTTACCCACTTCCTGGCGTTCGGCTGGCGCGCGGGGCGGAACCCCTCTGCGCGCTTCAGCACGCGGGCCTACCTGGATGCGTATCCCGACGTGCTGCGGGCCGGCATGAATCCGCTGGTCCACTTCGGCTTGTTCGGGCAGCTAGAGGGCCGCTTGGCGCAGCCTGTGGCGGCAGGCGACGGGGCGCTGAGCCGCCAACCTTGATGAGACAAGGAGGGGGTGCTGCGCCACCTACCTGCGCGGCCAGCGACAATCCGACGTTGTCCCCCGTCCAAGCTTGCCCGGTGCGGGACAGAGACGGCGTGGCGTATCCGCAGACGGCAGCACGGCTGCGTCGCGCCATGACCATGCCAAGTGCTGCGGTGTTTGACGCGTATGCTATACTGGAGAAATGGTGCGATCTGAACGGACTTTGCTGGCGACATGCTGCACCGGCTGGCGTGCATGAGCAGCGCCGAGGCCTATGCCCGAGACTTCTACGCCTGGGCCATGCAGCAGGCGGCGCTGCTGCGGGCGGGGCGGCTGGACGAGGCGGACATTGCGAACATCGCCGAAGAGATCGAGAGCATGGGGCGGAGCGAGAAGCGCGAGCTGGTCAGCCGGCTCACGGTCCTGTTGGCGCACCTGCTGAAGTGGCAGGCCCAGCCCGCCCTGCGCGGCAACAGCTGGAGGCTAACCATCCTGGAGCAGCGCGGGCAGCTTGCGGAGCACTTCAAGGACAACCCCAGCCTCAAGGGCGTGTTCCCGGACGCCTTCGCTACGGCATACCGCTTCGCCTTGCTGGGCGCGCAGAGGGAAACGGGCTTGCCGGACACGGCCTTTCCCGCGGCTTGCCTGTGGACGGGCGAGCAGGTCATGGCGGAAGGCTTCTTGCCGGAGTAGCGGCTACCCGAGCCGGCGCCCAGCCCCTCTCACCCCGACCCTCTCCCAAAGGGAGAGGGAGAAGGGGGCCGCAGCGCCGCCTGGACCACCGTGTCCAGGGCCGACAGGAAGCGGGAGCGGTCCGTCTTGGTCAGGGGCGGGTGGCCGCCGCCGGGGGCGCCGATCTCGCGGAGGTGGCGGGCGACTTCACGTCCGGCCAGGGCGGCGCCGATGTTGTCCCCGGTCCAGACGTGGCCGGTGTGGGACAGGGCGCGGGCGCCGCGGGCGAGGCAGCGGGAGGCCAGGGGGATGTCGGCGGTGACGCAGACATCCGCCGGGCCGATGCGCTCGGCGATCCAGTCGTCGGCCTCGTCCGGGGCGCCGCCGACCGTCACCATGCGGACGTTGGGCAGGCCGGGCGGGCGGATCGGGCGGGAGCCGTTGGAGACCACCAGCACCGGCAGGTTCAGGCGGGTGGCGACCCGGAAGGCCTCCTCCCGCACCGGGCAGGCGTCGGCGTCGAGGTAGAGGCTGGTCACGCGGAGAGCTTCTCCAGCTCGCGCAGCACGCTCTCGCCCATGACGGCGGTGCCGACGCGGGCGGTGCCCTGGGCCATCACGTCGGCGGTCCGCAGGCCGCTGGCGAGGACGTTGGTGCAGGCGCGCTCGATCAGGGCGGCGTCCTCCTCCATGTCGAAGGAGTAGCGGAGCAGCATGGCGAAGCTGAGCATCTGGGCCATGGGGTTGGCGATGCCCTTGCCGGCGATGTCCGGGGCGCTGCCGTGGATAGGTTCGTACAGGGCGTGGCGGCGTCCGTCCTTGCCGGGTGCGCCGAGGGTGGCGGAGGGGAGCATCCCCAGGCTGCCCGTCAGCATGGAGGCGAGGTCGGAGAGCAGGTCGCCGAACAGGTTGGTGGTGACGATGACGTCGAACTGCTTGGGGTTGCGGACGAGCTGCATGGCGCAGTTGTCGGCGTACATGTGGGTGAGCTGCACGTCCGGGTATTCGCGCCCGTGCAAGGCGGTGACGACCTGGCGCCAGAGCAGGCCGGACTCCATGACGTTGGCCTTCTCCACGCTGCACAGGCGGTTCTGGCGCTTGCGGGCGAGGTCGAAGCCGACGCGGGCGACGCGCTCGATCTCGCTGGTCGAGTAGCTTTCGGTGTTGAAGGCGCGCTGCTGGCCGTCTGGGAGGGTTTCGGTGCCACGGGGTTCGCCGAAGTAGATGCCGCCGGTGCTTTCGCGGACGATCATGAGGTCCAGGCCACGGACCAGGTCGGGCTTGAGGGAGCTTGCGTCCACGAGGGGGTCGAGCACGACGGCGGGGCGGAGGTTGGCGAACAGGCCGAGTTCGCGGCGCAGGGTGAGGATGCTGATCTCGGGCCGCATGTCGAAGCCCAGCTTGTCCCAGCGGGGGCCGCCGACGCTGCCGAACAGGACGGCGTCGGCCTTCTTGGCATGCTCCACGACCTCGGGCGCGATGGGGGTGCCGCGGTGGTCTATGCTGGCACCGCCGACCAGGTCCTCGGTGACGTTGAATGTGACGCGGCGGCGGCGGTCCATCCAGTCCATGAGGCGGCGGGTTTCACGCATGACCTCGGGGCCGACGCCGTCGCCGGGAAGGATGAGGATGTGCTTGTTGGCGGGCATGGGGGATCCTTGATCCTGGGGACGCCGCCCGGCGCTGCGGGCCGTTGGCGCGGCGCGGCAACCAAGAGGGGCGGAGGGGTGCTTACGGCCCCTGGATTGCCACGTCGCTGCGGTCCTCGCAATGACGGTTGAGGCGGGTGGTTTCGTTGCTGTTGGGAGGCGGCTCGTGCTGCCGCTGGCCTGTTCAGGCCGTGCGTGGTTGGGACGGCTGGCGCTGCGCGGCTTCCCCACCCCGGCCGTAAACCGCTTCACGGTTTGACCCCGGAGGGAGAGGCGGCAGGCAGCAGCCTGGTCAGGCGACAGTGATGCCGGGCATCCAGGAAGCTTGATCGCGCTGGCGGCCCTCGTAGGCGTCTATGGCGGGGGCTTGCTGCATGGTTTGGCCGATGTCGTCTAGGCCTTGCAGCATCAGGGTCTTGCGGAAGGGGTCCACCTGGAAGGGAACTTCCTCGCCGTTGGGGCGGATGACGACTTGCCGGGCCAGGTCCACGGTCAGGCGGGCGTTGCCGCCCAGGGCGGCGTCGTCCATCAGCTGGTCGCAGACTTCGCGGGGGAGAATGACGGGGAGGATGCCATTCTTGAAGCAGTTACTGTGGAAGATGTCGGCGAAGCTGGGAGCGATGACGCAGCGTATGCCGAAATCCAGCAGCGCCCAGGGCGCGTGCTCCCGCGAGGAGCCGCAGCCGAAGTTCTCGTGCGCGATCAGGATTTCGGCCTGGCGGTAGGGCGCCCGGTTGAGCACGAAGTCCGGGCGCTCCTGGCCGGCGCCGTCGTAGCGCAGGGTGTGCATCAGGTGGACGCCCAGGCCGGTGCGCTTGATGGTCTTGAGGAACCGGGCGGGGATGATCTTGTCGGTGTCCACGTTGGCCAGCGGCAGGGGGGCGGCGACGCCGGTCAGGGTCGTGAAGGGCTGCACTACGCCATGCTCCCCGTGCTGAGGCTGCGGACATCAGTCAGGCGGCCGGTGACGGCGGCGGCGGCGGCCATGGCGGGGGACAGCAGGTGGGTGCGTCCGCCGGGTCCCTGGCGGCCCTCGAAGTTGCGGTTGCTGGTGCTGGCGCAGCGCTGGCCCGGCGAGAGCTTGTCGGGGTTCATGCCCAGGCACATGCTGCACCCGGCCTCCCGCCACTCGAAGCCGGCATCCAGGAATATCCTGTCCAGGCCCTCGGCCTCGGCCTGCTGCTTCACGATGCCGCTGCCGGGGACGACCATGGCGCGGACGCCGGGGGCGACCTGGCGGCCGCGGGCGACGGCGGCGGCGGCGCGGAGGTCGGGGAGGCGGCCGTTGGTGCAGGAGCCGATGAAGACGACGTCCACGGGCACGTCGGTCAGCTTCTCGCCAGGGGTCAGGGCCATGTAGTCCAGCATGCGGACCATCTGGGCGCGGGCGGCCTCGTCCTCGATGCCGGCCGGGTCGGGGACCGTGCCGGTGATGGGGAGGACGGCTTCGGGGTTGGTGCCCCAGCTCACCATCGGGGCGATCTCGTCGGCGTGGAGGGTGACCACGCGGTCGTAGCGGGCGCCGGGGTCGCTGGGGAGGGTGCGCCAGTATTCGACGGCGCGGTCGAAGGCCTCGCCCTGCGGGGCGTAGGGGCGGCCGCGGATGTAGTCGAAGGTGGTGTCGTCGGGGGCGATCATGCCGGCGCGGGCGCCGGCCTCGATGCTCATGTTGCAGATGGTCAGGCGTCCGGCCATGTCGAGCGCGCGGATGACCTCGCCGGCGTATTCGATCACGTGGCCGTTGCCGCCGGCGGTGCCGATGCGTCCGATGATGGCGAGCACCACGTCCTTGGCGGTGACGCCGGGCGACAGGGTGCCGTCCACCTGGACCAGCATGTTCTTCGCGGGCTTCTGCAGCAGGGTCTGGGTGGCCAGGACGTGCTCGACCTCCGAGGTGCCGATGCCGAAGGCCAGGGCGCCCATCGCGCCGTGGGTGCTGGTGTGGCTGTCGCCGCAGACGATGGTGAAGCCGGGAAGGCTGATGCCCTGCTCCGGGCCGATGATGTGGACGATGCCCTGGCGGGCGTCGCGGACGGGGAAGTAGGGGACGCCGAACTCCCTGACGTTGCGCTCCAGCGTTTCGACCTGCAGGGCGCTTTCGGGCTCGGCGATGGCGACGCTGCGGTCGGAAGTGGGGATATTGTGGTCCACGACGGCGATGGTGGCGTCGGGGCGGCGGACGCGGCGGCCAGCCAGGCGCAGGCCCTCGAAGGCCTGGGGGCTGGTGACTTCGTGGACGAGGTGGCGGTCAATGTAGAGGATGCAGGTGCCGTCGGGCATCTGCTGGACCACGTGGGCGGCCCACACCTTGTCGAACAGCGTGCGGGGGGATGGGGACATGGGCGGTTCCTCCTTGGGCTGGACCGGATGCATTGGGCGGAGCGCGGCGCCTTCCATGCTCAGGCTTGCCGATGGCGGAAGGCGCTTCGCTTTTCCGCCCTACGCGGTGAGCCTAGGCCACATCGTTGCGGGCCGCTTGCGGCGTGGCAGTCCAGGGGCTGACAGGGCTGTGCTGGTTGCCCCTCTATGCCGCGCCGCCTCGCTCCCCGCAATGACGGGGGGAGCGGAGCGGGTGGATGTTGTGGGCTAGTCGGCGGTGGCGGGGGCTACTGCGGCGGCGGTGTTGGCGGTGCCGGTGACGGGGACCACGACCTCACGCGCGCGCTCGGCGATGCGGGCGCTCTTGCCGCTGCGGCCGCGGAGGTAATACAGCTTGGCCCGGCGGACGTCGCCGCGGCGCATCACCGTGATCTCCGCGATGTTGGGGGAGTACAGCGGGAACACGCGCTCCACGCCCTCGCCATAGCTGATCTTGCGGACGGTGAAGTTGCTGTTCAGGCCCTTGTTGCTGCGGGCGATGCAGACGCCCTCGTAGGCCTGGACGCGGGTGCGCTCGCCCTCGATCACCTTGACGGAGACCTTCAGGGTGTCGCCGGGCTGGAACTCGGGGACGGCGCGGGCGGCGGTGAGCTTGGCGATCTGCTCCGCCTCGAACTGCTGGATGATGTTCATGGGGTGGTCCTTTCTTGCAGGGGTGTTACGGCGCGGCGGGCGCCGTGTCCATTGTTGCGGCGCTGGGTCCGGCGTGCGCCCGCCACAGGTCGGGCCTGCGGGTGCGGGTGGCTTGCCGGGCCTGGTCCTGGCGCCAGGCGGCGATGGCGGCGTGGTTGCCGGACAGCAGCACGTCGGGGACGCGGCGGCCCTGCCAGTCCGCGGGGCGGGTGTAGTGGGGGTATTCCAGCAGGCCGTCGCTGAAGCTTTCCTCGGTGGCGCTGCTGGCGGCGCCCATGACGCCAGGGAGGAGGCGGACGCAGGCGTCCAAGAGGACGAGCGCGGGAAGTTCGCCGCCGGACAGGACGTAGTCGCCGATGCTGACCTCCTCCGCGCCGCGGGCGTCCAGGATGCGCTGGTCCACGCCTTCGTAGCGGCCGCAGACGATGGTGACGCCGGGGCCTTCGGCCAGGGCGCGGACGCGGGATTGCTGCAGCGGGCGGCCGCGGGGGGTCATGTACAGCAGGGGGCGGGCGTCAGGCGCACCGAGGGCGGCGTCCAGCACATCCGGGCGCATGACCATGCCGGCGCCGCCGCCGAAGGGGGTGTCGTCCACGGTGCGGTGGCGGTCCGTGGCGGCGGCGCGGATGTCGTTGATGTCCAGGCGCCACAGGCCGGCGTCCAGGGCGCGCCCGGCGAGGGATGCGCCGAGGGGGCCTGGGAACATGGCGGGGAACAGGGTGTGGATGGTGGCGTGCCAGGTCATGTCAGGGCCTGCATGGTCCTGAGGCCGTGGCCGATGCGGGGAGAGCAGCTGGACGCTCCCTCTCCCTTCGGAAGAGGGTGAGGGAGGCCGCGCGTGGCGGCGTTGGCCTTTTGGGGACCAGTCCTGCTTGGGGTGGGGGCAGTGCTTGCGGTTTCCCTCACCCCGGCCCTCTCCTGGAGGGAGAGGGAGCAGGCAGGGCCAGCGTGGGGCGTCACTCCGCGGCCTCCGCGGTGTCTTCGACGAGGATTTCGTCGGGTTCGGCCACGACCAGGGTACCGGCGGCGGGGTCCACGTGCGGGACGCAGGCGTGGGTGAAGGGGATCAGGAGCGGGGGGGCGCCGGGGCGTTCGATTTCCAGGCTGGTGCCGGCGCCGTAGTCGTGGACGATCGTGACGCGGCCGATGGCGGCTCCGGCGGGGTCCAGGGCGGTCATGCCGACGAGGTCGGCCAGGTAGAACTCGCCGTCCTCGGGCGGCGGCAGGCGGTCCCGGTCCAGCCATAGCTTGGTGTTGACCAGGCGTTCGGCGGCGGAGCGGTCCGGCAGGGGGTGGCCGGCGGCGTCGCGCAGCTCGGCCACGCCTTCGGAGCGCCAGCCGAGGGTCCAGGTGCGTCCGGCGTCGTCCTGCAGGGGGGCGTAGGTGGCGAGGTCTGCAGGGTTGGCGGTGTAGCTGTGGACGCGCAGCAGCCCCCGCACCCCGTGGGGGCGGCCGACCACCCCCATCAGGATGCGGCGTTCGGGCATGTGCGTACGTGCGCTGCGGGGCCGGGTTAGGCGGCGGCCTTGGCGGCGCGCTCCTGCGCCTTCTTCTTGGGGGCGGACTGGATGGGCTGCTCGCGATACACGGGCATCGGGGCCAGGCCGGCGTGGCCGAGGAACTTGGCGACGCGCTCGGTCGGCAGGGCGCCCATCTTGATCCAGTGCTGGATGCGCTCGGCCTTCAGGCGGATGCGCTCCTCGTGCTCGGCGGGGAGCATGGGGTTGTAGCTGCCGACCTGCTCCAGGAAGCGGCCGTCGCGGGGGCTGCGGCTGTCGGCGACGACGATGTGGTAGTAGGGGCGCTTCTTGGCGCCGGCGCGGGAGAGGCGGATTTTCAGGGACATGCTTGGGGGGTTCCTTGGTGGGTTCGTGCGGGTGGTTGGGGTCAGGTGCTTGCTGATGGACCCCCTCACCCCGGCCCTCTCCCGGAGGGAGAGGGAGGAGGAAGTCAGTGACGCCTTATTTGCTGGTGGGGTTTGGGCATCAGGGCGGCCATGCCGCCGCGGGCCAGGCCTTTCTGGCCCATCTTGGACATGCGCTTCATCATGGTGCTCATGTCGTCGAACTGCTTGAGCAGGCGGTTCACCTCTTGGACCGTCGCCCCTGACCCGGCGGCGATGCGCTTCTTGCGGCTGGCCTTGATGATGTCGGGCGTCTTGCGCTCCGACTTGGTCATGGACGAGATGATGGCGGCCTGGCGCTTGAGGATGCCGGTGTCGAGGTTGGCGTCCTTGAGCTGCTCCTTGACCTTGGCGGCGCCGGGCAACATGCCGAGGATGCCCTGGATGCTACCCATCTTGGTGATCTGCTTGAGCTGGCTGGCGTAGTCGTCCAGGTCGAAGGTGCCGCGGGCCATCTTGCGGGCCAGGCGCTCGGCGTCCTCCTGCTCGATGTTCTCGCTGGCGCGTTCGACCAGGCCGACGATGTCGCCCATGCCCAGGATGCGCCCGGCGACACGCTCGGGGTGGAAGTCCTCCAGGGCGTCCAGCTTCTCGCCGGAGCCGGTGAGCTTGATGGGGGCGCCGGTCACTTGGCGCATCGACAGGGCTGCGCCGCCGCGGGCGTCGCCGTCCATGCGGGTCATGACGATGCCGGTGACGCCCAGGGCGTCGTTGAAGGCACGGGCGGTGTTGACGGCGTCCTGGCCGGTCATGGCGTCCACGACCAGGAGGGTTTCCGCCGGGCTGGTGGCGTCGCGGATGGCGCGGACCTCGTCCATCAGGGCGGCGTCTATGCTGAGGCGGCCGGCGGTGTCGAGGATGACGATGTCGAAGACCTCGCGCCGGCCCACGTCCATGGCGCGGCGGGCGATCTCCACCGGGGTTTGCCCGGCGACGATGGGGAGGGAGGTGACGCCGGCCTGCGTTGCAAGCTGCTGCAACTGGAGCTGGGCGGCGGGGCGCTGGGTGTCGAGGCTGGCGAGCAGGACGCGCTTGCGGTCGCGTTTGAACAGCCGCAGGGCCAGCTTGCCGGAGGTGGTGGTCTTGCCGGAGCCTTGCAGGCCGACCATCAGGATGGGGATGGGGGCGACGGCCTCCAGGTTGAGGGGGACGGCGCCGGCGCCGCCCAGGGCCTCGATCAGGACGTCGTTGACGATCTTGATGACGAGCTGGCCGGGGCTGACGCTGTCCAGGACCTCGGCGCCCAGGGCGCGGTCTCGGACAGACGCGATGAAGGTCTTGACGACGGGAAGGGCCACGTCGGCTTCGAGCAGGGCGAGGCGGACCTCCCGCAGGGCGTCGGCGACGTCGGCCTCGTTCAGCGCGCCGCGGGCGCGGAGGCGGTCGAAGACGCCGGACAGCTTGCCCGACAGCGTGTCGAACATCGGATCACCCCAAACGGTAAGGCGCCGCTGCGCGAGCCTTCGCGGAGCGGCGTCATGGTCTGGGGCGGGGTATGGCGGGGTGGGCGGGTGGAGTCAAGGAAATGGGTGGGCGCCGATCCTTGCAACACGCTGCTCTGCCCCCTCCCACGCCGCGCCGAGGCGTACTGGAATGGCAGGACCGGCTTCGCCGTGCGATCCTGCGAGGCAGCATGATGCCGTCCACCATTGGTCCCCTGCCCCTGCCGTCCGGCCCCACGGTGCAAGACCTGCTGGCGCTCAAGCGGACGCGCCTTGGGCTGTTGACCAACCGCAGGTGCCTGCCAGCCCTGCTTGGCAGCATGGCCGCCCGGTTGCAGCTCCTGGCCATGCGGCCGAGGACCGCAGCATCCACCGAAGAAGCTGCTGCTGCCTACGGGTGCCAATGGTGGGGTTTGCGGGTGGTTGCGACCAAGGTGACTGCTTGCTGGGGCGGAGCGGACAACCTGGCCTGGCTGACGGAGCAGGCCGAACGGCCCAGGCCACCCATCGCCTCGCCGGAATTCGGGTGGTGGAGCTTGGGAACCAGTGCGGCTGCCGCAGCACTCTGGACCTGCCGCCGTATTGCAGAAAGGGATGTGACCCAGCCTCAGCCCGGAACGCCTGCCCCTGCGGCGGCTTCCGAAACTTTCAGGCGGTGGATGCGGGTCTTCGGCCTGAACCCCTCTTCGGCGCTCCTGACGGCCCTGTCAGTGCCAGAAACCGAGGCTTTGCTGATGCACATGCTCCAACAAATGGACGGGCCGGCTCGCTGGCGATTTGCGCTGCTCCTGGACAACCGCAAGACGCTGCCAGGGCGCATGGAGGTGCTGACACACCTTGGACAGGGCGACGACCAAGCCGCGAGGCTTGCCCGGATGGCTCTGGTCAGTTCCGGCACGCAGACACCGCCGATGGCTGCCGCAGTGTTCCGAGATATCGTGGACGCGCTCTATTCCGATGGCTTCCGTTGGCGGCCTCAGACGTTGTCGTATCTGACCGGCGCATCGGTCCCGACAGTTCAGCTCTGGTATTGGGGCAGGGCACCAGTGCCGGACACCGTCGCGGCGTGGCTTTGGGATCAATGGAATCTCTGGCGTTGCCGAACATATTCGTAAGCCCGGCTGCCTTCAGCCCGCTACCTGTCCAGCGCCATCTGGAACAGCGTGCCGAGGACCGGGACGAAGCGGCGGTCGGTGCGGACGCGGACGGCGAGGTCCTGGGTGATGGTGCCGCGCATGGCGCGGTCCAGGCGGGCGGCGAGGATGTGGAGGCGGGCGCGCTGGTCGTTGATGGGGCGGGTGGCCTGGTCGCTGAGCAGGCGGTCGCGGGCGGCTTGGGCGGAGGACGTCATGCCCCATCCTAGCGCAAGCGGGGGCGCATCGTCACACGGTGCGTGCGGGCGCTGGCGGGGGATCGCTGATGTCCGGCACGTCCTCGTCCAGCGGCTCCCAGCCGTCCAGGAGCGCGGCCAGGCCCCGCTTGCGGGCGGGTTCCATGGTGGGACGGTTGCCATCATGGCTGGCCGGGCCGGGCTGCGGGGCTTGGGTGGGGGCGTCCGCGGGCGGCGCTCCGGCGGCGGCGGACCCCTCTTGCGCGCGGGGCGGCGTGGTGGTCAGAGGGGGCATCAACTGGGATCACCTGACATGAGCGACACGTCCACCCCCTCCCCTGCCATGCCTTCCCATGCAACTGGCAACCCGGCCCGGCGCTTTGGTGCGCCGGGGCAGAAGGTGCCGCCGTTTGCGCGGTTCAAGGGCACATCGGCGTGGCGGAAGTATCGCAAGCGCGCCCGGGAGTATGCGGTGTTCCAGGCGGCGCTGAAGCAGGCCAAGGGCTGATCTTAGGCTGAAAACCTTTCGGGGTGCGCCGTGGAACTCACGATGCAGGAGGCGGCGGCCCGCTTTGCCGAGGCTGCGGCGGCGGCCCGCGGTGAGCGGGTCGTCGCCACGAAGCATGGGCTTCCCTTCGTCGAGTTGATTCCAGCGCAGCAGGCGCCGGGCATGGACTTCGAGAAGGCTGCTGCCGTCCGCCGACAGCTTGGGCTGGATAGGTTGACGGTGGGCTTGCTGCCCGGCTTCGACGATCCGGCGTTCAGCCGGCGGGTGCTTGTCCTGCCGGATTAGGCTGCGGCCCGTGCGGGCACAGGGCAGGGCATCAGGGTGCTGATCCGGGGTGGCGGGCTGGCCGGCCACGCCGTTGGTCCCGGCTCCAGGCGGCACCGCGCCGGACGGGGCCGCCCCGCCTGTTCGTAAAGAATTATCAAGCATCCTTTGCGCGATGTGCTATGTCCGGCATCACGCATAGCGGTGCCAGAATCATGAACCAGGTGGACACGCGGATCAGCACAGGCACATGGGTGCCCGTGCGCTCGGCCACCGTGGCGACGGAGCCGGCGGCGGCGCTGCCCCGTCGGGCGGCGGCGGTGCTGTGCATCCTGGCGGGGGTGGCGACGCTGGGGCTGCTGCCGTTTGCGGCGCGGCCCGGGCCGGTGCTGCCGGGGTTCATCCTCATCAACCAGACCGCGCTGATCGCGGCTTATGCGCTCAGCGCCTGGGTGCTGTTCGCGCAGTTCCGGCGGGCGCGGGCGCTGCCGCTGCTGCTGGTGGCGGGGGGCACGCTCTATACGGCGGGAATCGTCACGCTGCAGCTGCTCAGCTTCCCGGGCGTCGCGGCCGGCGGGCGGGTGCTGGGGGCCGGGCCGGAGACGACGACCTGGTTGTGGACGTTCTGGCACCTGGGGCCGCCGGCGTGCGCGCTGGCTTATGGGCTGGCGCTGCGCGGCGGGCGGCCCGTGCCGGCGCCGGGGTGGAGCGCCGCGGCGGCGGCTCTGGCCGGGCTGGGGCTGGCCGGGGCGGCGGCGTGCGCGGCGACGCTGGGGCTGCCGTGGCTGCCGCATCAGGTAGCGGGGGACGACTACTCGGCCATGACGGCCTCGGGCGTTGGGCCGGGGGTGCAGGTGCTGACCCTGGTGGCGCTGGGGGCGGTGTGGCAGGCGACGCGCGGGCGGCGGGCGGCGCTGGATTTGTGGATCATGGTGTCGCTGGCGCTGCTGGCGCTGGACAACCTGCTGACGATGGCAGGCGGGGGCCGGGCCACGGTGGGGTGGTATGCCGGGCGGGTGCTGGCAGTGGTGTCGGCCTTCGTGATCCTGTGGGCCTACCTGCACGAGGTGGATGCGCTGCGCGCCCGGGCCGAGGCTGCGGCGGAGGACACGGCGCGGGCCGCGGCCACCTTGCGCCAGGCGCAGCGGATGGAGGCGGTGGGGCGCCTGACCGGCGGCATCGCGCACGACTTCAACAACCTGCTGATGGTGGTGACCAGCGGGTTCGAGATGATACGGCGCCGTCCGGACGACCGCGGGCGGGTGCTGAAGATGGCGGATGCCGGGCTGGAGGCGGCGCAGCGCGGGGCGCGGCTGACGCGGCAGCTTCTGACGTTCGCGCGGCGGCAGGATTTGCGGCCCGAGGTGATGAACCTGAATGCGTCGCTGCTGGACTTCGAGCCGCTGGCGCGTCGGGCGCTGAACGAGGCGGTGGAGGTGCGGTTCGACCTGCACCCGGCGCTGCACCCGGCGCGGGTGGACCCGGCGGAGTTCGAGTCCGCGGTGCTGAACCTGGTCGTGAACGCGCGGGACGCGATGCCGCCGCAGGGCGGGCGGATCACGGTGGGCACGCGCAACGCGGTGCGGGCGGCGGGCGACGGGGTGCCGGCGGGTGCCTACGTCGTGGTGGCGGTGGTGGACAACGGGTCCGGGATGGACGAGGCGACGCGGGCGCAGGTGTTCGAGCCGTTCTTCACGACCAAGGAGTTCGGCCGGGGGTCGGGGCTGGGGCTGAGCCAGGTGTATGGGTTCGCGCGGGCGGCGGGCGGGACGGTGGAGATTGCGTCGGCGCCGGGGCGGGGGACGACGGTGGAGATTTGGCTGCCGCGGACGGAGGGGGCCGGGGCGGGCGGCGCCCCGCCTGCGGTGCAGGAGGCCGGGCCGGCGTCGGCGCTGCGGCGGGCGGAGGCGGGGGAGACCGTGCTGGCGGTCGAGGACGAGCCGGCGGTGCTGTCGGCGGTGGTGGAGAACCTGGCGGACCTGGGCTACCGCGTGGTGCCCGCGCGGGACGCGGCGGAGGCGCTGGAGCTAATGCGCGGGGTGGGGCGGGTGGACATCCTGTTCTCGGACGTGGTGATGCCGGGCGGGATGAACGGGGTGCAGCTTGCGGTGGAGGCGGGGCGGCTGCGCCCGGGGCTGCGGGTGGTGCTGACGTCGGGCTACACGGGGGAGGCGCTGACGGGGGAGCACCGGGTGCCGGCGGACGTGCCGATCCTGGCGAAGCCGTATCTGCGGGAGGAGCTGGCGGCGCGGCTGAAGGGGACGCAGCCGGCGGCGGCTTGAACGGGCGGGCGGGCGGCTAGGGCCGCGGCAGGGTACGGTCGGCGCGGCAGCGTGCCAGGGGCATCGGCTGGGCCGACACGAGGCGGGTGACGCGGCGGGTGCGGCGGTCCAGCGCGGCGGTGATGCAGGCGCAGCCGTAGCCGTAGTGGACGTTGGTCTCGACCCAACCGCGGGTGGTCATGTCGGGCATGTTGTCCATCCCAGGGGCGCTGTACTGGCCCTGCTCGGAGATGATCCATTCGGCCTCGCGGTCCTCCAGCGAGAAGTTGTTTGGGGTGGGGTTGTGCAGCCAGCCGCAGCGGCGCTCAGGGGCGGCGCGTGCCGCCGGGGCGGCCAGCATGGACAGGGCGAGCAGCGCCGCCGCGGCGGCTGCCGTCCTGGCCCGGGTGCGGGGGGTGGGCGGTGGGCGGCGCGTGGCGCTGGCGGCGGGGGTGGGCCGGGTCATGTGAACCGCTCCCATGCGGATTGGCGCGAGATGCCCAGGGCCGCGCCGATCACCGCCCAGCTTACTTCGCGGGAGCGGAGCAGCTCGACGACCCATTGCAGCTGGTTGCCCTTGCCTTGCAGCGTGGCCTCGATGGGGCGCAGGCGCTCCAGCAGGCGCGCGGTGGGGAGATCGTGGTCCTGGGGCCGGGCGGAGGGGTGGGGAAGCTGGCCGGCGATGACCGCGTTGGCGGCGTCCACGCATTCGCAGCAGATGAAGATGCTTGCAGGGCCGGACACCAGCACCTTCACTTGGTGCTGGGATTTGAAGCAGAAGGAGCAGTAGGAGGGAGATGCCGGGGTTGAGGTGCTGGCGAGGGGGATTGGGTCGGGTGGAGTTCTTGCTGGTTCTGACATGCTGTGGCCTCGTGTCAGGGTGGTCCTGACTGTCAGGTAAGCCCTGACGCTGGTTGTGTCAACGCTCATGTCAATCAGATCACACATTACCAGGGCTAATGCAGGCCTGGAAACATCAAGTCGCGCCTACTTCAATATCAGTGAGTTCGGACCTGCTATCTCAGTCCATTCATCCACACCAGTTCCTTCAGCTATAATCCGGATGCACTCTTTCTTATTCAGAATAGTTTCGATGGGAAGGATGCCGTCCATTCCACCAATGCCACTCTGAAAAGTCACGTCTTTACGAACTTCGACATGATGTGTCGGCGACAGCATGGACTGACTATTAGTGAAGTAGAAGACCTTCCAGTCTCCGTCACCTATTCTATAGCAGCCGTCAATATGGCTGGTGCCCTCCTCTGGAACAACGATGTCAAAAGTAATCTGGCCTTCCATGACACGACCGAGATTTCGCTCCCACAGCTCTATCGCCTCACCGGGAACAACAACAAAATGGGGATGATGAGCGGCAATCTTGGCTATCGCCGTGGTGGGACCATTGCCTGCGGCAGCTCCGGCGATTGCAGCGGCTCGTTCGGAAGAGGGGTCACCAACCTTCCAGTAGCGAGTGGCACCAAAGTTTCCCGTCCGAACAACCCATCCAGCTATCTGCATTGGTAGATCATGGACCATCGGTTCATGTTGTCATAGGTTTGTCGAGAACGCTCCATGCACCAGGACCGCGCTGTCATGTAGCCACCTCGATCCGTTAGCAGTAAGGGATGAGATACAGGGCGTGATAGCCCTGCTACTACCAGCATGATTCATCCTTTCTCTGAACATCCATGATCAGAAAGGCAACGTCAAATACCCTCAATTGTAAGATGGGTGTGAATGCTGAGTTGATGCAGCACCCAGCCAGACAGCTCCTTAATCATATTGGCAAGCTTTACTTTGTAATTATCAAACCTCCTTACAAACTCCAATTTGACATCCTCAAGAAGCAAGGCTCTGCCGGCCACCTGCCCGGCAGACACCTCCGCCGCCAGGCTGTTGCCAAGCTCAACCCATGTGGCGATGATCTGAAGCCAGACTTCTCGCGGTATGATAGACCGTCCCCAGTGGCCATAGTTCTTGTATTCAGGCCAATGCTGCTTGATCGCCGGCTCCAGGAAGCCGAAAGGCCCTTCCTGTACGGAGATTGCGCCAGTCTCCTTCATCTCCCGCCTCATCACCCCCAGCGGACTCTGGCCAGGAAAGATGTCCATCCATAAACCTTTCTTATTTGGACCCAAAGATTTGATCTTGAAGTTCAGGTGCATCTGCGTCCCTATATGGTTCGGATCAGGCGGCGTCCGCTGCCGCGTGCGCCCATCGAACGAGGTCGGGCAGGTTGTTCCTCATGAGCACGAGAAGTTCGGCAAGCTCCGGCGTTAGGTACTTGCCGATGACCACTTTGACCGGCTCCCCTTCCCAGGCGCAGCATGTGCTCACGACGTGGTTGAAGTGGGTTGTGCCATCAGGGAAATCGTGGGGTTCCTGCTCCACCCTCCAAGGTTCGCCTGGGCGACACTTCTGATGCAGCGCTGCCAAGCGGGCGAGCAGCTGGAGGGCTTCTGACGAGTTGAGTTCCATGTTGGTGTGCCGACGATACCGGCAGCTGTAGAGTTGTGGCTATGATAATGGCCCAACCGAGAGCTTTGTGCAACACGGCTCGCCATGCATATTATATAGCCATCTTATGCTGCATTGCAGCAACACCAAACATCGAGCCACGGAAAGACGCCCGTCGCGCGTCACCCCGCCTCCCTCGCCCGCCGCGCCTCGTATGCCCTCAGATGCACATACGCGGTCCGCAGCAGCCGGGTGCCGTCCGGGGTGCCGCGGGCGATCAGGTCGCCGATGATGTGGGCGGCTTCGGTCGGGTGGCCGCGCTCGATGTCGCGGAGCATGGAGGCGGTGAAGGTGGAGCCGGGGGCGGCGATGGCGGTGCGCATCCGCTCGATGGAGGCCGGGCGCGGGGGGTGCCCGGCGGCGGCGGCGATGGCGGCGGCCTCGTCGAACAGGCCGTGGGCGATGTCCGTGCCGCCGGCGACCGCGATGTCACCGACGGCGGCGCGCATCAGGCAGGTCAGGCCAGCCAGGACGGAGAGGAACACCCACTTCTCCCACATGTCTTGCAGAATGTCGGTGCTGGCGCGTCCGCCGGCGGGGGCGAAGGCGGCGGCCAGCGCCTCGGCCCGCGGGGACAGGCTGCCGTCGCGCTCACCCAGGGAGAGGGCGGCATGGTCGTTCAGGTGCCGGATGGCGCCGTCCGGGTCCAGGGTGGCGGCGATCTGGCACCGGCCGCCCAGGACGGCGCCGGGGCCGAAGCGGGCGTCCAGGGTGTCCAGGTGGCGCATTCCGTTGAGCAGGGGGAGGATGGCGGTGCCGGGGCCGACGGCCGGGGCGATGGCGGCGATGGCGTCGTCCAGGTCGTAGGCTTTGCAGGTCAGGACGACTGCGCCGTAGGGGGGTTGCAGGGTGTCGGCCTGGACGGTGGTGACGGGGCGGGTGAGGTTGCCGCGGGGGCTGCGGAGGGTCAGGCCGTTGGCCAGTTGGGCGGCGCGGCGGGGGCGGACGAGGAAGGTGATGTCGGCCCCGGCCTCGGCGGCGCGGGCGCCGAAGTAGCCGCCGGTGGCGCCTGCGCCGAGGATCAGGATGCGCATGGGGGTCCGGGGGTGGGGTGGGTGTTGCGCCGGCGTTGGAGGGAGAGCGCTGCTTGGCTTCCCTCACCCCGGCCCTCTCCCGAAGGGAGAGGGGGAAGCAAGGCAGGTGTGGTGCTACTTGGGGGAGAGGACCATTATCATTTGGCGGTTCTCCATGCGGGGCATCTGCTCGACCTTGGTGGTGATCTCCAGCTCGGCGCGGATGCGTTCCAGGACCTTGATGCCGATGTCCTGGTGGGCCATCTCGCGGCCGCGGAAGCGCAGGGTGACCTTGACCTTGTCGCCCTCCTCGATGAACGACTTCATGGCGCGCATCTTCACCTGATAGTCGTTCTCGTCGATGTTCGGGCGCACCTTGATCTCCTTGATCTCGATGACCTTCTGCTTCTTCTTGGCTTCGTTCTTCTTCTTCTGCTGCTCGTACTTGAACTTGCCGTAGTCGAGTATCTTCACGACCGGGGGATCGGCGTTCGGGCTGATCTCAAGCAGGTCCAAGCCCACCGAGTAGGCGCGCTGGATGGCGTCGCGCGCGGTCATCACGCCCTGCATCTCACCTTCCTCGTCAATCAGGCGCACCTGTGGGACACGTATGTCCTCGTTGACGCGCGGGCCGTCGCGGGAGGGGGTGGCGGCGCTCTGGGGTCCTCGGGCTATCGTACTCTCCTGTGGATGTTACGGTATCGTGGCTTAGTCTTGGCCCGGTGGGGTGCCGGAATCAAGAAGTTCCGCGCAAGAGATCGGGCGGCGTGGCCTCCGCTGCAAGGCGGGACACGGCTTCGTCCAGGGTCAGGGCCTCCTGCGCCTCGCCGCCCAGGCGGCGGAGGGCCACCGTGCGCTGCTCCGCTTCGCGCCGTCCGACGACCAGCATGAGGGGGACGTGGGCCAGGCTGTGCTCCCGGACCTTGGCGTTGATCTTCTCGTTGCGGGTGTCGGTGCGCACTTCCAGGCCGCGGGCGCGCAGGGCGGCCGCGACCTCCTCGGCGTAGTCCGCGGCGTCGGACACGATGCTGGCGACGACGGCCTGGACCGGGGCGAGCCAAAGGGGGAAGCGCCCGGCGTAGTTCTCGATCAGGATGCCCAGGAACCGCTCGAAGCTGCCCAGGATGGCCCGGTGCAGCATGACAGGGCGCTGGCGGCTGCTGTCGTCCGCAACGTATTCGGCGTCCAGGCGCTCGGGCAGCACGAAGTCCACCTGCAGGGTGCCGCACTGCCAGTCGCGCCCGATGGCGTCGCGCAGCACGAACTCCAGCTTGGGGCCGTAGAAGGCGCCCTCGCCGGGGCTTAGCTCGTAGTCCACGCCGGCGACGGCGCAGGCCTCCTTCAGCGCGCCCTCGGCGCGGTCCCAGACCTCGTCCGTGCCGGCGCGGGGCACTGGGCGGTCGCTGAACTTCACGCGGAAGCTGTCGAAGCCGAAGTCCTCATAAATCGAGGACAGCAGGGCGACGAAGGCCACGGTCTCGTCGGCGATCTGCGCCTCGGTGCAGAAGATGTGGGCGTCGTCCTGGGTGAAGGCGCGGACGCGCATGATGCCGTGCAGTGCGCCCGAGGGTTCGTAGCGGTGGCACGAGCCGAATTCGGCCATGCGGAGCGGCAGCTCGCGGTAGGAGCGCAGGCCGTGCTTGAAGATCAGGACGTGGCAGGGGCAGTTCATCGGCTTGAGGGCGAGGGTCGTGTCCTCGTCCTCGACGCGGGCGATGAACATGTTCTGCTTGTAGTTGTCCCAGTGGCCGCTGGCCTCCCACAGCTTGCGGTCCACCAGTTGGGGCGTCTTGACCTCCTGGTAGCCGTTGGCGTCCAGGCGGCGGCGCATGTAGGCCTCGGCGGTGCGATACAGCCTCCAGCCCTTGGGGTGCCAGAAGATGCTGCCGGCGGCTTCCTCCTGGATGTGGAACAGGTCCATCTCGCGGCCGATGCGGCGGTGGTCGCGGCGCTCCGCCTCCTCCAGCTGGTGCAGGTGGGCGTCCAGCTCCTTCTGGTCGCGCCACGCCGTGCCGTAGATGCGGCTGAGCATGGCGTTGCGGTGGTCGCCGCGCCAATAGGCCCCGGCGACCTTCTGCAGCTTGAAGGCGCTGCCCACGTCGCCGGTGCCGCGCATGTGGGGGCCGCGGCAGAGGTCCATCCAGTCGCCCTGCTTGTAGAGGGTGATGGTCTCGGTGCCGGGGAGGTCCCGGATCAGCTCGGCCTTGTAGGCTTCGCCGCGGGCCTCGAAGTGCCGGATGGCGTCGTTGCGGTCCCAGATCTGCCGCTCGAAGGGGGCGTTGCGGGCGATGATCTCGCGCATGCGGGCTTCGATGGCGGGGAGATCGTCCGGGGTGAACGGCTCGTTGCGGGCGAAATCGTAGTAGAAGCCGTTCTCGATGGCCGGGCCGATGGTGACCTGGGTGCCGGGATGGAGGGACTGCACGGCCTCGGCCAGGACGTGGGCGGCGTCGTGACGGATGAGGCCGAGGGCGTCGGGGTCGCGGCGGGTGACGAAGACGACGGCGGCGTCTTGGGCGATTTCGCGCGACAGGTCCTGCAGCTCGCCGTCCACGCGCATGGCGAGGGCGGCCTTCGCGAGGCCGGGGCCGATGCTGGCCGCGATGGCGGTGCCCGTCACCGGCCCGTCGAAGCGGCGGATGGAGCCGTCGGGCAGGGTGATGGCGGGCATGGCGGGGCGGTCCTTGGCTGGCGTTGGGTCAGGGGGAGGCGGTCGTATGGCCTTGCGCCAGCGCCGCCGCAACCCTGTCCACGGGCAGGTCTGCCAAGTCAGGCTGCCGCAGCACGGTCACCTGGCCGCGGGGGGCGGTGAGCGAGGGGTCGCTGGCGCCGGAGAACAGGACGATGCAGCGGCAGCCGGCGGCGGCAGCGAGGTGCATGGGGCCGGTGTCGTTGCCGACGGCCAGGGCGGCGCGGGCGGCGAGGCCGGCGAGGTCCGGCAGGGTGGTGCGGCCCGTCAGGTCCAGGGCCGCCGGGCAGGCCCGTTGGATGGCGGCGGCGGCCGGGCGGTCGGCGGCGGCGCCGGCGATGACGGGGCGCAGGCCCCCGGCGACGAGCAGTTGCGCCAGGGCGCCGAAGCGCGCGGCGGGCCAGCGCTTGGCGGGGCGGTGGGGGGCGGCGCCGGGGACCAGGAGGGCGTAGGGCGTGTCCAGCACGGGGCCGGATTGGAGGAGCCAGGACAGGTCGGGCGGGGGAAAATGGGTGATGCCGGCCATCCTGAGCTGGTCCTGCTGACGGTCCAGGGTGTGCATCCGGTTGCGGGCGGGGTTGGCGTGGGGGTGGGACGCGCCGCGGGCGATGCCGGACCAGGGAGGGCGCCCGGCGAGGCGGTGGTAGCGGGAGGAGCGGGCGGAGGTTTGCAGGTCGTAGGTGAGGTCGAAGCCCTGCAAGGCGCGGCGCAGGCGGAGCAGGCCGGGGAGGTCCCACCAGCGGGGGCGGTGGTCCGTGAGGACGGTGTCGAACCAGGGGCTGGCTTGGGCCAAGGCGGCGAAGGGTGCGGTGGTCAGGAGAGTGATGCGGGCTGCGGGGTGATGGGCGCGTATGGCGGCGAAGGGAGCGAAGGCGAGGACGAAGTCGCCGAGGGCGCCAAGCTTGATGACGAGGATGCGGGTCATGGGTGGGCCTGCTCCCTCTCCTTGCGGGAGAGGGTTGGGGTGAGGGAGGCCGCAAGCGCGTTGTCCGGCTTGGATAAGGCGTGGTTCTTCATGGGCTGGGCTGGCTCTGCGTGGCTTCCCTCACCCCGACCCTCTCCCGGAGGGAGAGGGAGACGAAAGCACTTCGCGATAAACATCCAGCGTCGCGGCTTGCATCGCCGCGGTGGTGTAGCGTTCGCACACTGCGGCGCGGGCGCGTTCGCCCAGGGCTTGGCGGTGCTCGGGGGCAAGCTGCAAGGCGTGGTCCAGGGCGGCGGCCAGGGCGGCGGGATCGCCAGGGGGGACGCGCCAGCCGGTGACGAGGTGCTCCACGGTCTCGGCGGCGCCGCCGTGGTCGGTGGCGACGACGGGGCGGCCCATCGCCTGGGCCTCGATGACGGTGCGGCCGAAGCCCTCGGGTTCGACCGAGGCGCTGACGACCACGTCGGCCAGCATCATCGCCGCCGGCATGTCGTCGCACTGCCCGGCAAAGCGCAGGCGGTCGGCGACGCCCAGGGCCGCCGCGCGGGCCTCCAGCTCCTTCACGTATTTGGGGCGGCCGGCGCCGACCAGGACGCAGCAGACGTCGCGGCGCTCCATGCGGGACACGGCCTCGATCAGGACGGCGGCGCCCTTCCAGCGGGTCAGGCGGGCGGGGAGCATGACGGTGGGGGCGCCGTCGGGCAGGCGCCAGGCCTGGGCCAGGCGGGCGACGCGGGCGCCGGAGACCGCGTCGGGGTCGAACAGGGCGGGGTCCACGCCGCGGGGGATGGTGCGGATGCGGGCGGGGTTGATGCGGTGGCGGCCCATCAGCACGACGGCGACGTGCTGGCTGATGGCGATGACGCGCTCGCCCCGGGCCATGACGGCGTTGTAGCGGCGCTTGCCCGGCAGGGTCTCGGTGTAGATGCCGTGGTAGGTGGTGACGAAGCGCGCGCCGGTGCGGCGGGCGGCGAGCCAGGCGGACCAGGCGGGCGCGCGGGAGCGGGCGTGGACGATGGCGACGCCTTCGGCCCGGATCAGGGCGGCCAGGCGGGCGGCGTTGCGCCAGATGCGGAACGGGTTCTTGGAGGCCAGCGGCAGGGTGACGTGGCGGCCGCCCGCGCGCTCGATGGCGGGGACCAGGCGGCCGCCGGCACTGGCGACCAGGGCGCGTCCGCCGGCGGCGGCGACGGCCTGGGCCATCTCGACCGTGCCGCGCTCGACCCCGCCGGCGTCCAGGCGCGGCAGCACTTGCAGCACGGCGGTGCCGGGTGGGAGGGGGGCCATCCCGCCGCTATAACACCGGGATGACGGAGGGGGCACCCATGCGGGAACATACGTGCCAGGAGCGGGGCCGGACGGACCGTGGCGACGGGGTAACGCTGGCGTGGGCCCGGACGGCGGGGCGCGGGCCGGGCGCGCGCGAGCCGTGCGTGGTGTTCCTGCCGGGCTACCGAAGCGACATGGAAGGGGCGAAGGCGCTGGAGGCCGAGGCGTTCTGCGCGGCGCACGGGCTGGCGTGCCTGCGGCTGGACTACAGCGGGCACGGGGCCAGCGGCGGGTCGTTCACGGACGGGACGGTCGGGCGGTGGACGGAGGACGCGCTGCTGCTGGTGGACCGGCTGACGGAGGGGCCGCTGGTGCTGGTGGGCAGCAGCATGGGGGGGTGGATCGCGCTGCTCGTGGCGCTGGCCCGGCCCGCGCGCGTGCAGGCGCTGGTGGGGATCGCGGCGGCGCCGGACTTCACCGAGGACCTGATGTGGGACGCGATGATGCCCGGCGAGCGCGCGCGGTTGCAGCGCGACGGCGTGCTGCCGGTGCCGAGCGCCTATGGCGAGCCGACGCCGGTGACGCTGGCGCTGATCGAGGACGGGCGCCAACGCTTGCTGCTGCGCGGGCCGATCCCGCTGCGCTGCCCGGTGCGGTTGCTGCAGGGGATGCGGGACCCGGACGTGCCGTGGGAGACGGCGATGCGGCTGGCGGAGCGGCTGGAGGGGGCCGACGTGCAGGTGGCGCTGGTGAAGGACGGGGACCACCGGCTGTCCCGTCCGTCAGACCTGGGGCTGCTGCGGCGGACGCTCGCCGGCCTCCTGTTGCAGGATGGCGCGCAGGCCCTCGCGGTAGGTGGGGTAGGCCCAGCGCAGGCCTAGGGCGGCTTGGGTCTTGGCGCTGCGGACGCGGCGGTTCTCCATCCAGAAGCTGCGGCCCATCGCGCTCATACCGGGCAGGGCGTCGGCGAAGGGGATCAGGGGCGGCGGGTCCTGGCCCAGAAGGCACGCGGCCTCGGCCGTCACGTCGGCGCTGGCCGCGGGTTCGTCGTCGGCCAGGTTGAGGATCCGGGGGCCAGGCGGGCGGTCCTGGGACATGGCGGCCAGGACGGCGGCGGCGATGTCGTCGCGGTGGATGCGTCCGAACAGGTGGCCGGGCTTGTCCACCCGGCGGGCGGCGCCGGCGCGGAGATCGTCGAAGGCGGAGCGCCCGGGGCCGTAGATGCCGGCGACGCGGAAGATGTCCACCCTGCAGCGGGCGCAGGCGGCTTGCCAGGCGTCCTCGGCGGCGATGCGGCGGACGCCGCGGGGGTTGCCGGGCTGGGGGGGCGTGTCCTCGTCCACCCAGCCGCCGCCACGGTCGCCATAGACGCCGGTGGTGGAGAGGTAGCCGGCCCAGCGGAGGTGGGGGGCGGCGGCGACCTGCGGGCCGAAGCGGGCCAGGGCGGGGTCGCCGGCGTCGTCCGGGGCGGCGGTCTGCACCAGGTGGGTGGCGGCCAGAACGGCAGGGCCGGCGTCCGCGAAGGGGATCAGGGCGACGCCGTCCGGGGCGCGCAGACGGGCGGGGTCGCGGCTGGTGGCGGTGACGTTCCATCCGCGGGCGGCGGCCAGGGCGGCGATGGCGGCGCCGGTGTAGCCCAGGCCGAACAGGAGGAGGCGGCGCGCGAGGGGGTCGGTGTTCATGTTGTGATCCTACCCGGTTTGCCCGTGGACGCGAGGCGGGGTATGCTGGCGGCCCGATGAACAAAGGCGTGCTCATTGCTGGTGCGGCTGTCGCACTGGCCGCCGCGATGGGTGGCTCGTGGTGGTCGGGCCGCGCCCAGGCTCCGGGACCGGATGAGAGGCCTGCCGCGGCTGCTGCGGTCCCAGCGGCGTCTTCCCCTGCCGGGCCGGACGATGCAGCCGACCTGCCGATCCCGCCGGTACCGCCGCGCATTGCCGAGGGAGCGGATTACGACAAGTGCATGGCGATGCTGAACAGCGATCCCGCCGGGGCGTATGCGTTCGCCGATGCATGGTTCGCGACGGGCGGCGGGGAGGGTGCGGTGCATTGCCGCGCGCTGGCCGACGTGGCGCAGGGCGACGCGGACGTCGGGGCGGAGGCGATGGACAAGCTGGCCGGCAGCAGCGGCGCCCCGGCAGGCGCGCGGGCGGCGGTGTATGGACAGGCCGGACAGGCCTGGCTGATGGCCGGGCAGGCCGACCGGGCGGTGGCATCGGCGACGCTGGCGCTGTCGCTGACGCCGGACGACCCGGACCTGCTGATTGACCGCAGCATCGCCGCGGCCAACCTGGAGCAGTATCAGGCGGCGCTGGATGACCTGACGCGGGCGCTCGACCTGGACCCCAAGCGGCCCGATGCGCTGGTGTTCCGGGCAGCGGCGTGGCGCCACCTGAACCAGCCGGCGCTGGCGCAGGACGACGTGGACCGTGCGCTGGCGCAAGACCCCGAGAACCCCGAGGCGCTGCTGGAGCGCGGCATCCTGCGGCAGCGCCGGGGCGAGCGGGAGGGCGCGCGGCAGGACTGGGAGCATGCGATGCGTCTTGCGCCCGACACTGCGACCGCCGACCTGGCGCAGCAGAACCTTCAACTCCTGGAAGCCGGCCCCGACCGGCGGTAATTCTTCAACCCACTTAGGACGACATGATGAGCGGCTTCAATGGCAGCAAGTTCACCGACCGCGCGGCGTCCGCCGCAGCGGCGAAGAAGGCGCTGATCGAGAAATTCAAGTCCAAGCCCGCCCCGGACGACCCGGCGGTGCTGGCGCGGCAGGCCGAGCGCAAGGCCATCGCCGAGGCGCGCGAGATCAGGGCCGCGGAGCGCAAGGTGGCCAAGGAGGCCGAGGCCGCGCGCAAGCTGGCGGAGGACCAGGAGCGCCTGGCGGAGCTGGCCCGGCAGGCCGAGGCCGAGGCGGCGCGGGTGGCCGAGGCCGCCCGGCGGGACGAGGAGATCAAGGCGCAGCGCAAGGCGGAGCGCGACGCGAAGTATGCCGCGCGGAAGGCGCGGCGGTAGGTTCCAGCACCGGGCTGGGCTGTGGCCAGGGGCCTAGGCGGCTCAGTCCGTTCTCTGCTGGGCGCGTTCGGCGTGCGAAGCAGCCGGGCGAGCGGCCGCTTGCCGGCGTTGCCGGCGGCTTGGACGCGCGGCCCCGTGTTTGCCGTTGACGGGCTGTTCCAGGTCGGGTTCGCGCGTTGGCGCGACCTGCTGCTGGTCCATTCCCCGCAGGGCCGCGGACTTTTCGACGTCGTTTCCGGCACGCGGCTGGCGCGGGACGACGAGGAGCCTATGGACGAATTCGACCGCGTCCAGCTCACCGCATCTGGCTTCGCCGACCTGGCGGGTGACGTGGTGGGAATGGCAGGCCTGTTTGGCGGTGGCCTTCACTTGACCACCCTCGACGGCTTTGGGCTTGAGATGCAGGCGCCCTGCTGGCCCCGCCGGGATGTCATGCTCGTTGCACCCGACCGCTCGCGCAACCTGGCAGGCGACGATGGGGCGTGCACGCTTCGGGCGTTCGGCTTCTCGCCAACGGGCCGAAGCTTCGTCATCGCAACGAGCTGCGAGCTGCAAACTTTTGCGCGGGCTGCCGGATAGCCCCTTCCGGCACGCCCGGCCCGGCGATCATGCGCCGGAAGGTTGCCTCAGTCCTTGGGAAAGTCCGTGGCCAGGCCCACGCCGCGCCAGGCCTCCACCTCGGCCAGGGTGTCACGCAGCTTGCTTGTGACGGCGTCCAGGCCGAAGGCGCCCATGACTAGGTGGCGGGGCGGGTCGCCGCGTTCCGTGATGGCGATCATGGCGGCGGCGGCGCGGGCGGGGTCGCCGGGCTGCTGGCCGCTGTAGCCGGCGGTTCCCTTCATCCGGGCGCCCGCGGTGTCCGCGTAATCGGGGATCGCGTTCGGGGTCTGGCGCAGCGAGCGTCCGGCCCAGTCCGTGCGGAACGGGCCTGGGGCGACGCAGGTGACGCGGATGCCCAGCGGCTTGCCCTCGGCGGCCAGGGCGTCGGACCAGCCCTCCACGGCGTGCTTGCTGGCGGCGTAGTAGCCGGAGCCGGGGAAGCCGACGAAGCCGGCTACGGAGGTGATGTTGATGACGTGGCCGCGGCGCCGCGCCCGCATGCCGGGCAGGAGGGCGCGGGTCATGGCGAACAGGCCGAAGACGTTGGCGTCGAACTGGGCGCGGATTTCGGCCTCCACGCCTTCCTCCACGGACGCCTGGTAGCCGTAGCCGGCGTTGTTCACCAGCACGTCCACACGGCCGAAGCGGGCCTCCGCCGCCTGGGCTGCTGCGGCTACCTGGGCCGGGTCCGTCACGTCCAGGTCAAGTGCCAGGGCACGGTCCCCTGCCCCGTGCAGCAGGTCCGCGACGCGCGCCTTGTCGCGCGCCGTGACAATGGCCCGCCAACCGCGGGCGAGCACCTGCTGCGCCAAGTCCCGCCCGAAGCCGGTGGAGCAGCCGGTAATGAACCAGACGGGGGCTTCGGTCGCCATTTGCAGCTCTCCAGCGGTCAGCGGTTCAGAGCGCCCATCTGGGCCGCAGCGTAGCGGGTGCCAGCGGCCGCTCCGGGCGGCAGGGCGCGGTCCAGCCGCGCAAGGTCATCAGTGGTCAGCGCCACGTCCAGGGCCGCCACGTTCTGCTCCAGGTAGGTTCGGCGCTTGGTGCCGGGGATCGGCACGATGTCGTCCCCCTGTGCCAGCACCCAAGCCAGGGCCAGCTGCGCCGAGGTGCAGCCCTTGTCCCGGGCAATGCCGGCGATCTCGTCCACCAAGGTCAGGTTCCGCCGCAGGTTCTCGTCCTGGAAGCGCGGGGCGGTCAGGCGGTAATCGCCTTCCTGCAGGTCCCCCGCCTGCCTGATCTGGCCGGTCAGGAAGCCGCGGCCCAGCGGGCTGTAGGGCACGAAGCCGATGCCCAGCTCGCGCACCGTCGGCAGGATCGCGTCCTCGGGATCACGGCTCCATAGCGAGTACTCGGTTTGCAGCGCGGTGATGGGGTGGACGGCGTGGGCACGGCGCACGGTGTCCGGCGCGGCCTCCGAAAGGCCAAGGTACTTCACCTTGCCCGCCCGCACGAGGTCCGCCATCGCGCCCACCGTGTCCTCGATCGGCACCTGGGGGTCCACGCGGTGCTGGTAGTAGAGGTCAATCAGTTCCAGCCCGGTGCGGCGCAGGCTGGCATCGCAGGCGGCGCGCACGTAGTCCGGGCGGCCGTTGATGCCCTGAAAGCTGCCATCGGCGCCGCGGACGTTGCCGAATTTGGTGGCTACGACGACCCACTCCCGGCGGCTGCGCGCGACCTGGCCGACCAGTTCCTCGTTGCGGCCGACGCCATACATGTCGGCAGTGTCCAGGAAGGTGACGCCCAGATCCAGCGCGCGGTTGAGGGTGGCGACAGACTCCGCATCGTCCCGCCCGGCGTAGAACTCGGACATGCCCATGCAGCCCAGTCCAATGGAGGACACCTCCAGCCCCTGGCTGCCCAGCTTGCGCGTTTTCATGATGCTCTTCCAATCAGCCCTGCGGTGAACAGCGGCGGGGCGGCTGGGTTCGGTTACAACAGGGTGATGGCGCCCCTAGAAGTCCAGGTCCGCATAGTAGGCGGGGGCGGTGGCGCCGGAGACGCGGTCGGCCAGGAGGGGGCGGAAGCCGGGGCGGGACTTCATGCGGGCGTACCAGTCCTTGGCGGCGGGCGAGATGGTCCAGTCCACGTCGCCGGAGAAGTCCAGCGAGGACAGGTGCGCCGCGGCGGCGAAGTCCGCGAGGGAGAGGCTGCTGCCGGCGAGCCATTTGCGGGTTTCCGCGAGCCAGCCGATGTAGTCCAGGTGGTGGCGCAGGTTGGCGTAGCCGACGCGCAGGACGGCGGCGTCGGCGTGGCCGCGTCCGAGCAGGCGCTTCATGAACTTCTCGCCGACCAGGTTGGCGGTGACCTCCCGGGCGAACTTGCCGTCGAACCAGGCGACGAGGCGGCGGACCTCCACGCGGTCGGCCAGGGTGCGGCCCAGCAGGGGTTCGTCGGGGTAGGCCTCGTCCAGGTATTCGCAGATGACGCCGCTGTCGGGGACGACCAGGCCGTTGCCCTCCGTCAGGGTGGGAACGGTGCAGGCCGGGTTCATGGCGAGGTATTCGGGGCGGCGCTCCCAGATCTTCTCGACCCGCAGCTCGAAGGGGAGGCGCTTCTCCGCGAGGACAAGGCGGACCTTGCGGGCGAAGGGGGAGAGGGGGAGGTGATAGAGGACGCGCATGGCGGCGGGTTATGGCACCGTGGCCATAACCCGCCAACCGGAGAAGTTACGCCCGCAGCGGCTCCGCCATGTCGGACAGCGGCACCGGCAAGTACTTCACGTACTCCTTCGGCACCACCTGCCAGAACTGGCCGGACACGCGCGCCCAGTCGTGCAGCATACGCGCGGCGTAGGCGCTGCCGGTTTCGGCCACGTGGCGCTCCACCAGGGCGCGCAGCACGCCCTCCCAGTGGGCGGACGACACGCGCTGCCAGGTCAGGCTCTCGGGGTTGATGCGCTGCTCGAACTGGCCGTCCGCGTCGTGGACGAAGGCGACGCCGCCGGTGAAGCCCGCGCCGAAGTTGTCGCCCACAGCACCCAGGATGACGACGGTGCCGCCGGTCATGTACTCGCAGGCGTTGCTGCCGCAGCCCTCGATGACGGCAACCGCGCCGCTGTTGCGGACGGCGAAGCGCTCGCCGGCCTGGCCGGCGGCAAACAGCTCGCCCGCCGTCGCGCCATACAGGACGGTGTTGCCGACGATGGTGTTGTCCTGGCTCCGCAGCGGGCTGCTGGGCGCGGGGCGGACGGTGATGGTGGCGCCGGACAGGCCCTTGCCCACGTAGTCGTTGGCGTCGCCCAGCACCTCCAGCTTCAGGCCCTGCACCGCGAAGGCGCCCAGGGACTGTCCGGCCGATCCGCGCAGCCGCACCGTGATGTGGCCCGGCGCCAGCCCGGTCATGCCGTACTGCCGGGTGATGCGGGAGGACAGCTTGGTGCCGATGGCGCGATGGGTGTTGCGGACGTTGTACTGCAGCTGCATCTTCTCGCCCCGGCTGAACAGCGCCGCGGCGTCGCCGATCATCTGCGCGTCCAGCGTCTCCGGCACCTCGTTGCGGCCCTCCCGCGTGCAGAAGCGGGCGTGGCCGCCGGGGTCGGCCTGCGCGAGCAGCGGGTTGAGGTCGAGGTCGTCCAGGAAGTCGCTGCCGCGGCTGACCTGGCGCAGCAGGTCCGTGCGCCCGATCACGTCCTCCAGCTTGCGGACGCCCAGGGATGCCAGGATGCCGCGCACGTCCTCCGCGATGAAGCTGAACAGGTTGATGACCTTCTCGGGCGTGCCGTCGAACTTGGCGCGCAGCGCCTCGTCCTGGCTGCACACGCCGACCGGGCAGGTGTTGCTGTGGCACTGGCGGACCATGATGCAGCCCATCGCCACCAGCGACGCCGTGCCGATGCCGAACTCCTCGGCGCCCAGCATGGCGGCGATCACCACGTCGCGGCCGGTCTTGATGCCGCCGTCGGTGCGGAGCGTGATGCGGTGGCGCAGGCGGTTCAGCATCAGGACCTGGTGCGCCTCGCTCAGCCCCATCTCCCACGGCAGGCCCGCGAACTTCACGCTCGTTTGCGGGCTGGCGCCGGTGCCGCCGCTGTGGCCGGAGATCAGGATGGTGTCGGCCTTGGCCTTGGCGACGCCGGCGGCGATGGTGCCGATGCCCGACCGCGCCACCAGCTTCACGCAGACCGTGGCATCGGGGTTGATCTGCTTGAGGTCGTAGATGAGCTGGGCCAGGTCCTCGATGGAGTAGATGTCGTGGTGCGGCGGCGGGCTGATGAGGGTGACGCCCGGCGTGGAGTGGCGCAGCTTGGCGATCAGGCTGGTGATCTTGAAGCCGGGCAACTGGCCGCCTTCGCCGGGCTTGGCGCCCTGGGCCATCTTGATCTCGATCTCGCGGCAGTTGTTCAGGTACTCGGCGGTGACGCCGAAGCGGCCTGAGCTGATCTGCTTGATGGCGGACGATGCGTTGTCGCCGTTGGCGCGGGGCTTGGCGCGCTCGGGGTCCTCCCCGCCCTCGCCGCTGTCGCTGCGGGCGCCGATGCGGTTCATGGCGATGCTGAGGGTCTCGTGCGCCTCGGGGCTGAGGGCGCCGAGCGAGATGCCGGGCGCGACCAGGCGCTTGCGGATTTCGGTGATGCTCTCGACCTCGTCCACCTCGATGGGCTTCACGCCGTCCATGCGGAAGTCCAGCAGATCGCGCAGCGCCACGGGCTTCTGCCGGCGCACGCCATCGGCGTAGCGGCGGTAGGTCTCGAAGCTGTCGGTGGCGACGGCGGTCTGCAGGGTGTGGATCAGGCTGCCCTCAAAGGCATGGACCTCGCCCCGGCGGCGCAGCTTGTAAACGCCGCCGACCGGCAGCGCGCCGTCGCCGTCCCAGGCGGCCTGGTGCAGGGCCAGGACCTTGCGGGCGATCCCTTGCAGGCCGATGCCGCTGATGCGGGACTGCATGCCGGGGAAGTATTCGGCGACCAGGGCGCGGGACAGGCCGATGGCCTCGAAGTTGTAGCCGCCGCGGTAGCTGCTGATGACCGAGATGCCCATCTTGGACATGATCTTGAGCAGGCCCTTGTCCACCGCCTTTTTGTAATGCTGCACGGCCTCCTTGAGCGTCACCTTGGTGAACAGGCCGCGGCGGTGCCGGTCGGCGATGCCCTCCTGCGCCAGGTAGGCGTTGACGGTGGTGGCGCCGACGCCGATCAGCACGGCGAAGTAGTGGGTGTCCATGCACTCGGCGCTGCGGACGTTCAGGCTGGTGAAGGTGCGCAGCGACTGGCGGACCAGGTGGGTGTGGACGGCGCCGGTGGCCAGGATCATGGGGATCGGGGCGCGCTCGGCGGTCTGCAGCTCGTCAGTCAGGATCACGTGGGCGCAGCCGGCGCGCACGCCTTCTTCGGCCTCGCGCCGGATGCGCTCAAGCGCGGCGCGCAGCTCGGCCTCGCCGTGGCCGACGGCGAAGGTGCAGTCCACGCGGCAGGCGGCGGCGCCCATCGTCGCCGTCATGGCGTCGAACTCGGCGTTGGACAGCACGGGGCTGTCGAGCTGCAGCAGGTCGCACTGGCTGCTGTCCTCGTCCAGCACGTTGCCCAGGTTGCCGAGCCGGGTCTTGAGGGTCATGACGCGGGTTTCGCGCAGGGAGTCTATGGGCGGGTTGGTGACCTGGCTGAAGCCCTGGCGGAAGTAGTGATGCAGGCCGCGGTAGCGTTCGGACAGGACGGCGACGGGGGTGTCGTCGCCCATGCTGCCCACGGCCTCCGCGCTGTCCTCCACCATCGGGTGCAGGATCATCTCCAGCTCTTCGAGGGTGGTGCCGACGGCGAGCTGGCGGCGGCGGAGTTCGGCGGCGCCATAGGCCACCGGCTCGGGCGCGTCGGTCTTGACGATGCGGTCGAGCTTGGTGATGCGCCGGGTCCAGGCGCCGAAGTCCTGGCGGGCGGACAGCAGGTCCTTCATCTCGGCGTCGCCGTAGAACTTGGCCTCGTGCAGGTCCACGCCGATGCACTGGCCCGGCCCGACGCGGCCCTTGGCGATGATCTCGCCCTCGGCGAACTTCACCATGCCGGTTTCGGAGCCGACGACCAGGAGGTGGTCGGCGGTGATGGTGTAGCGGAGCGGGCGCAGGCCGTTGCGGTCGAGGCCGCCGATGACCCAGCGGCCGTCGGTGGCGGCGATGGCGGCGGGACCGTCCCACGGCTCCATAACGGCGTTGCAGTACAGGATCATGTCGCGGTGGGCCTGCGGCATGGTGGCGTCCTGGCCGACGCTGGCCGGGATCATCAAGGTCTTGGCCATCGGCGCGTCGCGCCCGGCGCGGACCAGCAGCTCGAACACGTTGTCGAGGCTTGCGGTGTCGGAGCCGCCGGCCTGGACGACTGGCTTCACGTCTTCGATGAAGTGGTCCAGCGGGCCGGAGGCCAGGCGGGTCTCGTGCGACTTCATCCAGTTGACGTTGCCGGCGACGGTATTGATCTCGCCGTTGTGGGCCAGCATCCGAAAGGGCTGCGCCAGCTTCCAGGTCGGGAAGGTGTTGGTGCTGTAGCGCTGATGGTAGATGGCGAAGCGGCTGACGAAGCGCTCGTCGAGCAGGTCCGGGTAGAAGTCCGTGAGGGACGCCGCCAGGAACATGCCCTTGTAGATGATGCTGCGGCAGGACAGGGAGCAGAGATACAGCTCGGAAATCTGGGCGGCGATGGCCTGCTTCTCGATGCGGCGGCGGATGACATAGAGGTCGCGCTCAAAGTCGGCCTCGTTCACATCGCCGCCGCGGATCATGATCTGCTCGATCTCCGGGCGGGTGGCGTTGGCCTTCTCGCCGATGCAGGCGACGTTGATGGGCACCTGGCGCCAGCCCAGGATGCCGTAGCCGAGGTTGAGGATTTCGGTCTCGACGATCGTGCGGCAGCGCTCCTGTGCGCCCAGGTCGGTCTTGGGCAGGAAGACCATGCCGACGGCCATGCGGCCGGCCGGGACGGCGTGGCCGCCGCGCTCGACGGCTTCGGCGAAGAAATCCTGCGGGATTTCGATGTGGATGCCTGCGCCGTCCCCGGTCTTGCCGTCGGCGTCCACGGCGCCGCGGTGCCAAACGGCCTTGAGCGCATCAATGCCGGCCTGGACGACGGCGCGGCGGGGCTTGCCGTCGAGGGCGGCAACGAGGCCGACGCCGCAGTTGTCGTGCTCCTGCGCGGGGTCGTAGGTATGGGTCAGGCGGGCGGCGTTGTCCTGCCAATCGGCGACGAACTGGGCGCCAGCGTCCATGGTGCTGTCCATCTGTTCTACTCCGCTGCTGCCGCGAGGGCGTTCTGCTGCATGTATTCGTGCATCCGTGCCGCGGCATCCCGTCCGTCGCGGATGGCCCACACCACCAGGCTGGCGCCGCGCACGATGTCCCCGGCGGCGAACACGCCGGGCAGCGTCGTCATCTGCGTGCGGTGGTCCACCTTCAGCGTGCCCCAGCGGCTGACCTGCAGGCCGGGCTGGTCCCAGAGGCTCGGCAGGTCCTCCGGGTCGAAGCCCAGGGCCTTGATGACCAGGTCGGCGTCCAGGGTGAAGCGGCTGTCGCCGGGTTCGACGGACTGGCGTCCGGTGGCGTCGGGCATCCCCAGGCGCATACGCTGCACGCGCACGCCGGACACGCTGCCGTCGCCCAGGAAGGCTTCGGGGGCGGAGAGCCAGATGAAGTTCACGCCCTCCTCCTCGGCGTTCTTCACCTCGCGCATGGAGCCGGGCATGTTGGCCTTGTCGCGGCGATACAGGACAGCGACGCTGGCGGCGCCCTGGCGGGTGGCGGTGCGGACGCAGTCCATGGCGGTGTCGCCGCCGCCGATGACCACGACGCGCTTGCCGGCGGCGTCGTGCTGGCCGCTGTCGAAGCTGGGCACGTCGTCCCCAAGCCCCTTGCGGTTGCTGGCGGTCAGGTAGTCCATGGCAGGCACGATGCCGTCCAGCCCGGCGCCGGGGCCGCCGATGTCGCGCGCCTTGTAGACGCCGGTGGCGATCAGCACGGCGTCGTGGCGGGCGCGCAGGTCGGCGAACGTCAGGTCTTTCCCCATCTCCACGCCGAGGTGGAACTGGATGCCGCCCTCCTCCAGCAAGCGCCAGCGGCGGAGGACGACCTCCTTCTCCAGCTTGAAGCCGGGGATGCCGTAGATCATCAGGCCGCCCACGCGGTCGTAGCGGTCATAGACGTGGACCTGGTAGCCCTGGGTCCGCAGGCGCTCCGCCGCCGCCAGCCCGCCCGGCCCGGCGCCGATGATGCCGACGGATTGCGGGCGCTCCTGCCGGGGGCGGGGCGGCTTGACCCAGCCCTGCTCCCAGGCGTGGTCGGTGATGAAGCGCTCGACGGCGCCGATGGTGACGCTGTTGAAGCCCTTCTCGATGACGCAGTTGCCCTCGCACAGGCGATCCTGGGGACAGATGCGGCCGCAGATCTCGGGGAAGGTGTTGGTGGCGCTGCTGACCTCGTAGGCTTCCTCCAGCCGGTTCTCGGCGGTCAGCTTCAGCCAGTCGGGGATGTTGTTGCCCAGGGGGCAGTGGACCTGGCAGAACGGCACGCCGCACTGGCTGCAGCGGCTGCTCTGGGCGCCGGCCTGGGCCGGGTCGAAGTCGGCGTAGATTTCGGCGAAGTCCTCCCGACGCATGGTGGCCTCGCGCTTGGATGGCGCTTCCTGCGGCAGGCGAACGAACTGCAACATGCGGTCGGCCATTGGGACGCCCTCCATCGGGGCCACGCAGCGCGGCCGTTGGTGATCCCTATAGAGGCAAATCCCTATGGCGCCACAGGAATGTGATTAATATGGCAGCATTACTGACCTATAAGCTGCCATGCAATCCGGTTCTGCCATTACAGCAGGCAAAACCCGCCGATATCAGTACCGGGCCGGCCCTATGTTGGCCGGAGCCTCTTCCCGCTTGCCGCCGCCAGGGCGGTAGCGGTCGAGGTATTCCGGCACGATCAGCTCGATGGGAGTTGGCGTGATCCCCAAATCCTGCAATCCCTTCGCGCCTTGTGTAACGACGTTGTCGCGGCTGAGCAGGAGAAGCTGGTCGCGGGTCAGGGGCTTGCCGGGCAGCCACTCGCCGATGCGGGCCTGGATGCGGGCGAGGCCCATCGGGATTTCGAGCAACGGGCGGTTGCGGCGGGTCTCGTGCAGTATCCATTGCAGCAGCTCGCGGAAGGTCCAGACCTTGGGGCCGCCCAGCTCGTAGGTCTGGCCGGGCGTGTCCTCCCGGGTCAGGGCCGCCATCACGGCGTCGGCGACATCGCCGACATAGACCGGCTGGAAGCGGCTGCCGCCCTGGATGACGGGCATGACCGGCAGGGTCATGGCCATGGCGCCGAAGCGGTTGAAGAACTGGTCCTCGGCGCCGAAGACCAGGGAGGGGCGGAGGATGACGGCACCGGGCAGGCTGGCGCGGACCCCGGCCTCGCCGGCGGCCTTGGTGCTGGCATACTGGCTGGGGCTGCGGGCGTCGGCGCCGATGGCGGAGATGTGGGCCATGCGGCCGACGCCGGCTGCGGCGGCCAGGCGGGCGATGCGGGCGGGGCCTTCGGCCTGGGCACGCTGGAAGTCCCCGGCCCGGCGCTCGGCCAGGATGCCGACGAGGTTCACGACGATGTCCGCCCCTTCGACCGCGCGGGCCACGGCGGACTCGTTGCCGAGCGAGACATACAGGGGCACGACCTGGCCGACGCGGCCCATGGTCATGAGGGGCTTCGTTCCCTCGGTGTTGCGCCCGGCCACGCGCACGATGTGCCCGGCCGCCGCCAGACGCTTGACGACGTAGCGCCCGATGAAGCCGCCGCCGCCGAAGACCGTCGCCACGCTGCGCGTCGCCATGCCTGCCATCCCCTGAACCCGTGTCCTTGATATGCGCCGTTCCGCGCGCCCTCAAGGTGGGGGCATGGCGAGGGGGAGACCTGGCGGATTGATTGCGGCTTGACGCCGCCTGGCACGGGGATTAACACGCCGGCCATCCACTCGGATGTGCCCAGGTGGCGGAATTGGTAGACGCGCAGGTTTCAGGTACCTGTGACCGCAAGGTTGTGAAAGTTCGAGTCTTTTCCTGGGCACCACCCGATTGACGGCCCTCCCGTGACGACGCAGTTCACGCGGAACGGCACCCTACACCTGCACCGGCACGACCTGCCCGCGGGGTTGGACCTCGGCCCCGTTGTGGCCGTTGACACCGAGACGATGGGACTGAACCCGCACCGGGACCGGCTGTGCCTCGTGCAGTTGTCGGCGGGCGATGGCGTGGCGCACCTGGTGCAATTGGTGCCGGCGGCGCTGGGCGGACACGGGTATGACGCGCCGAATCTGGCGGCCCTGATGGCGGACCCGGCGGCGGTCAAGCTGATGCACTTCGCGCGCTTTGATGTTGCCGTGCTGCAACGGGCGCTGGACGTCACGGTCGCGCCGGTCAAATGCACCAAGATCGCCGCCAAGCTGGTCCGCACCTTCACGGAGCGGCATGGCTTGAAGGAGCTGGTGCGCGAGCTGGTGGGGGCGGAGATCAGCAAGGCGCAGCAGAGCAGCGACTGGGGCGCGGCGGAACTGTCGGCGGAGCAGCTGGCCTATGCCGCATCCGACGTGCTGCACCTGCACAAGCTGTGGGCGCGGCTGGAGGCGCTGCTGGTGCGGGAGGGGCGGCTGGACCTGGCGGAAAGCTGCTTCGCGTTCCTGCCGGCGCGGTGCCGGCTGGATCTGCTGGGATACGTGGACCCGGACATCTTCAGTCACTGAGCGCCGGGGCTTGCGCGACGCCGAGCCGGCGCGCCGTGGTGGCGCGCGTGAGTTGGCGGGCGTGAGCTGGCGGGGGCGGGATGCCGACGATCCATGTTCCGCGCGGCGCGGGCCGGGGCGACAAGCTGCGGGGCTGCAAGGTGCTGATGGATGAGCAGGAGCGGGGAACGATACGCCGCGACGAGACACGGTCCACCGCGGTGGCGGACGGCGCCCACCAGGCCAAGCTTCGCGTGGACTGGTGCGGCTCGCGGGTGCTGGCGGCTGCATGCGACGGCGTGGATGCGGCGCTGGGGTGCGGCCCGGCCTGGAAGGGGCTTTTGACGGTCCTGCATGTGCTGCTTTGGCCGCGGCAGCGGATTTGGCCGCGTCCTGCTGGGCCGGGCGCCGCACCGGCGGCCTGATTCGGCAGGCGGTCCAGGCACGCCGCTTCGCGCATGCGGGTCCGCTGGGTCAACTTCCGGCCTGCCGCGGAAGCGGAATGCGGCCACCCGGCAGCGGCTGGCAGGCAGGCCGGACACCTGCGGATCGTGAACCACGGCAGCGGGCCGGAGTGCGGGCGGCTTGGGCGGCGTGCCCCCGGCACCGCCTCGGCCTGGGCATTCCGCCTTGGATCAAGGGCGGCGATGCACACCCTATGGCCACGCCCGTCCGCTTCATGTTGCGCCGGCACGGAAAGCGTTTTGGGTTTCAAAACCATGATGGACATATTATGTAAACGGCTCGTCTCAATATTATAAATGCCGCCAGCAGAAAAAGACCCCTCCCTCGCGTGTCAGTTGTATCGGAATCAAACCATTGCGTGGGTGCGAATATCCATCTAGGGTTTATTCCCAGCGCGGCGTGACGCACGCGCACAGGCCTGAAACGACCCTGAAACAGATCAAAGGAGGCTAATATGCTCATGAAACCTGCCCTGCTGGCCCTTGCTGCAACCGTCGCGCTGGCCGCACCGGCTTCGGCATCCATAATTCGGGTGCAGCAGAGCGCGTTCACCGCCGCTGCCGGGCTGATCACATTCAGCGAGTTCGCGGGCGGCACATCGAACCCGACCTATGCGCCGGCCACCTACGGCGGCGGCGCGGGCGCGCCGACGGTGACGTTCGGCGGCTTCTTCACGGGACAGGCCCTTGGCAACGCTGGCACCTGCCCGGCCGGCGCGGCCCTGACCGGATGCGTCGTCGGATCGCCCACTGGCCCGCTGAGCCTCGACCCAAGCTCGCCTGCAACGTTCATAGCAGACGACGGCGCGCAAACGAACTCCCCGATTCTGAGCGGCAATCCGCTGTACAACGGGCCGATCGCGATCAAGTTCTCGGTGCCGCAGGTGGGCGTCGGGCTGGACGGCGGCTACTTCAACGCGGTTGCCAGCACGGCCATCACGGCGTTCGACGCCAATGGCAACGTCATCGGCCAGGTGGCCAACACGCAGGAAGGAGTCGAGTTCCTGGGCCTGGTCACCAGCGACAACTCGGCGACGATCTCGGGGCTGCTGTTCTCCCTGGTTGGCGACGAGCCCGCCGGGTTCGACGTGGACAGCATCCGGTTCGGCGTGGCGGGCCAGGTGATCAACCCGGGCAACCCGGTGCCGGAGCCAGCGACGGCGGCGTTGCTGATGACGGGCGTGGCCGGAATCGGGCTGATGCGGCGCCGGGCGCCCCGCGCCAGCTGAAGGCGGCTGCGGCGGCGGGCCGTGGGACCTGCCGCCGCCCAAGCGCCAGGGCGGCCTTCGGGCCTCCGCTGGAGCGGCCATGCCAGCCGTCGTGCCGCGCCAACATCCGCCGGCGCGGCACATCTTGTCTGCTTGTCTGCGGCCTGTCTGCGTTCCCGCCCTGCGTCCCAGACGGCGTCCCAGACGGCCTCACGACTCTTCTGGCGGCGCGGACCGGACTGGCGGCGTGCTGATGCGGGAGGGGTGGCCCGCCACCGCGGAGGCCGCGCGGAGCGCCTGGAGCGGGCGGCCTGTCCTCGCGAATCCAACGCCGCGCGTCCCCTCCCGCACCACGCCCAGCGTCATGCGTGATAGCCGAAGTAGCGCAGGTCCTCGCCAAGCGCCTCCGCCGCCGTCACCTTCTCCTGCACGGTCATCTCCCGGCGCCAGCGGTCCAGCGTGGCGCCCGGGGCGGACGTCTGGTGCGCGCCGTCCTCGGCGCCATCCCCGTTGCCGGCCTCGGCAACCAACTGGCGCACCAGGTCCGGCGCGTCGTCCAGGCCCAGGCCGGCCAGCATCCCCGCGACGGCGGCGGGCGCGTCCCGCATCAGGTCCTCGTAGCGCAGCGTGACGGCGCCGGGGCCGGCCGCCCTGTGGGCCAGGCGCACCTGGCGCGTGCTGGCTGCCAGGCCGCGCAGCCAGGCCAGGTCGTCAGGGAAGCATTCGCGCCCGAACGACGCGGTGCCGCGCTTCCGGTTGAAGCTGCGGGCGGACAGCCAGACATCCCGGAAGTCGCGCACCAGGAACACCTCCCGCGCGCCGGGGTAGATGTTGCGGACGAAGTGCCGGGTCAGGGACAGCAGCATCTTCTGCGCGACATAGCGCGGGGGCCCGAGCCGCCCGGCGGCGGCGCGCACGAACTCGTCCACCTGCTGCTTGCAGAAGTCCACCGCGGCAGCGGGCACGCCCTCCTCCTGCCAGCGGACCACGGCGTCCCGGCCGGCGCCGTCCTCCCAGTCCCGGCTTCGGTAGGGGTTGCTGCCGACGCGGTTCGCGTCCCGGCTCTCGAAGCCGTCGGGATGCATGGAGGCGTCATCACCGGGTGCGGACAGGACCTGGGCGGCGTGCCACAGCCAGACCGGCGGGCGCAACTCGTAGGGGTGCCGGCCCGGCACCAGGACATCGGGATGGCCCGAGAGCAGCCGCATGGCGTAGGTCGTGCCGGACCGCCCCATTCCGAGCAGCAGCAGCGGGTGGTGTCGCTCCCGATACCCCGGCGCGATCCGGGCCGGCGGCAGGCCGGCGAGGGCGCCGAGCGGCACCTGGACAGTCCATCCATTTCCGCGCACCTCGGACAGCACCACGTCCACCACCGCGCCGAGCGGCAGGACGAGCTTGGACAGGCGCAGGTGGAAGCCGCACAGCAGCGGGGTGTCCGGGCGGCCCAGGGCGGCCACCACATCCGGACGCGGGACGCGGAGCGGCGCGGAGGCGATGGCGATGCCCTGGATCTGGAATTCGACCGCTGCCGGGGCGCCGGTGCGGGACACGCACCAGCCGAACAGCGAGACCGAGGCGGCGTGGTCCCCGCTCCGCCCCCAGTCGCTCAGCTCCACGCCGATCTCGGCGTCGCCGCAGGCGACGGCTTCCGCGGGAAAGAAACTCTCCTTGGGGTTGGAAGAGGAGGCCGTGCCGCACGTCAAGGTTACCGTCATCGCCCCGACGTGGGCCTGACCGGGGCGGATGCGAGGTCCCGGCGCGAGGAGCCGCGTTCACGATCCCCTGCGATGCCGTCCCTGCCGGGGCGCCGCACCCGCGCCCGGCGCAGCGGCAGGCGGTGGAAGCGGGACGCGGGGGAAGCGGGACGTGCCGGCCTGGCGGCCTCCACTCACGCATGCAGTTCACGCATGCAGTGCGGACCGGGTTCGCCGGGGCCTCGCGGCCAGCGGCGGACACACTAACTTACAGCGCGGTGCCGACGGTTTTGTTGACCCGTCCGGTACGCCCGCCCATACAATGTCCTCCACCCCAGGACGCCCATGACAGCCGCCCTCGCGCTTCCCCCTGCCGACGACATCGAGGTCGCGCGCGCCGTGCTGGCGGCGGAGGCGGCTGGGTTGCGCGCCCTTTCGGCGTCGCTGGACCGGCGGTTCGGGGATGCGGTGGAGCGTCTGGCGGCCTGCACGGGCCGGGTGGTGGTGTCGGGGATGGGCAAGTCCGGCCATGTCGGGCGCAAGATCGCGGCGACGCTGGCCAGCACGGGAACCCCTGCCCTGTTCGTGCATCCCGGGGAGGCGTCGCACGGCGACCTCGGCATGATCGTGGCCGGCGACGCCATCCTGGCGCTGTCCAACAGCGGAGAGACGGCGGAGCTGGCGGACCTGGTGGCCCATGCAAGGCGGTTCGGCCTGCCGCTGGTGGCGATCACGGGGCGGGCGGACAGCGCGCTGGCGCGGGCGGCCGATGTGCTGCTGACATTGCCGGCGGCGGCGGAGGCGTGCCCGATGGGGCTGGCGCCCACCACCAGCACGACGATGCAGTTGGCGCTGGGCGATGCGCTGGCGGTGGCGCTGCTGACGCGGCGGGGGTTCACGGCGACGGACTTTTCGCAGTTCCATCCCGGCGGACGGCTGGGCGCGCAGTTGCGGCGGGTGTCGGACCTGATGCACGCGGGCGACGCGCTGCCGCTGGCGGAGGCGGACTTGCCGATGGACCGGGCGCTGCTGGTGATGACGGGCAAGGGGTTCGGCTGCCTGGGGGCGCTGGACGGCAACGGGCGGCTGGCGGGGGTGCTGACGGACGGGGACCTGCGCCGGGCCATGGGGCCGGACCTGCTGGGCCGTAGGGTGCTGGACGTGATGAACCCCGCCCCCCGCACCATCGGCCCCGATGCCCTGGCAGCGGACGCGCTGCGCCTGATGGGCGGGCCGCGTCCGGTGACCAGCCTGTTCGTGCTCGACGGCGACGGCCGGCCGGTGGGGCTGCTGCACGTCCACGACCTGTTGCGGGCGGGCGTGGCGTGAGCGTGGCGCCCCTGCAGCCGGACGCGCTGGCGCCGCGCCGCGCCGGGGAGCGTCTGTCCACGTCGGGGCCGATCCGCGCCCGCCGGATGCCCACGTCCGGCGGCATCGCCCGGCGCCGCGCCTTCGTGACCGGGACCAAGTGGCTGCTGCCGGCGGGTGCGCTGGCCCTGCTGGCGAGCGTCGCGCTGTGGCCGGAGCTGGCGCGCGTCGGGGAGAGCGGGCGTGTCGCGTTCCGCCGGGCGTTCAGCGCGGTCCCGGACAGCGGCAAGCTGCGGGAGGCGCGCTACCGCGGGGTGGACGAGCGGGGGCGGCCCTACACGGTCACGGCGGATTGGGCGTCCCAGGACGGGCCGTTGCGGGTGAACCTGCAGGAGCCGAAGGGCGACATGCTGCTGGAGGGCGGCAGCTGGGTGATGGTGCAGTCGCGGGACGGGGTCTATATCCAGCACTCCGGGCAGTTGGACCTGTCGCGCGACGTGGTGCTGTATCGGGACGACGGGACGGTGATGCGAACGCAGAGCGCCTCGGTGGACGTCAAGAACTCGGCGGCGGCCAGCAACGAGATGACCCATGCGGAGGGTCCGTTCGGCGTGCTGGACGCGCAAGGGTTCACCTTGGTGGACAAGGGGGCGGTGGTGCAGTTCCACGGGCCGGCGCGGCTGGTGCTGAACGGGGCTGGGAAGTGATGGGCTTGGCTTGGCCCTGGCGTCCCGTCGCTGCGGGACGTGCCTGCGCCGTAAGCGCAGCACGGCCGGCACGGTGGTCCCTGCAGCCCCTGGATCGCCGCATCGCTCCGCTTCCCGCAATGACGAGGTGCTTGGGGCGCGCTTTGTCCCTCCCTGGGCTGGCCCTGATGGGAGGCTTGCTGCTCGGCTCCGCTGCCGGCGCACGGGCGCAGGCAATTGACATGTCCAAGGGCGGGCCGGTCGAGGTCACGGCCAGCGAGGGCATGGAGTGGCGGCAGAACGAGCAGATGGTGATCGCGCGGGGCAGCGCGCGCGCGGTGCGCGGGGACGTGACGGTGACGGCGGACCGGCTGATCGCGCGCTACCGCAAGAAGGCGTCGGCCGGCGTCCCGGCAGCATCCGCCCCAGGAACGCCCGCAGCGCCGGCGCCTGCTGCGCCCGCCACCTCGGCTGGGATCGGCGGGCCGGCCGACACCGGCGCGAACGAGATCTACCGGCTGGAGGCCGAGGGCAACGTCCACATCTTCACGGCCACCGACCTCGCGGTGGCGGACAGGGCGGTCTATGACATAGATCAGTCGGTGCTGCTGCTGACGGGGTCGGCGATGAAGATCACGACGCCGCAGCAGGTGCTGACGGCGCGGGACGCGATGGAGTACTGGTCGGCCAAGCACATGGCGGTGGGCCGGGGCCTGGCGACCGTGGTGACCAGCGACGGGCGCCGCGTGGCCGCCGACACGCTGGTGGCCTACACGAAGCCGCCGCCCGCGCCGGGCCAGCCGCCCGGCCCCAAGCCGGCCACACCCGTTGCGGCCCCGGCCAAGCCCGGCGCCGACCCGCTGATGGCGTCCGGCAAGCTGGAGCGGGTGGAGGGGTTCGGCAACGTGGAGGTGCGCACGGCCACCGACATCGTCCGGGGTGCGCGGGGGGTCTATGTGTCGGACACTGGCATCGCCCGCCTGGCCGGGTCCGTGCGGCTGACGCGCGGGCAGAACCAGTTGAACGGCGACGAGGCCGTGGTGAACATGCGCACGGGCATCAGCACCGTGACGCGCAGCCCCGGCAGCCGCATCCAGGGGCTGGTGGTGCCCAACGACGCCTCGGCCTCGGCCCCGGGCGGGTCCGGCAAGCCCGGGGCGCCGCTGCCGCCTGGCGGGACGCCGAAGCCTTGAACGAGGTGCGCGCCGTGCCGGGCGCGGGCGCGCTCGGCGGGATGAGGGGCGGGGACGGCCTGGAGGATGGGGGCGGCCTGGCGGCGTCCGCGGTGGGCAAGACCTACAAGAAGCGGCAGGTGGTGCAGAACGTCAGCATCAAGGTGCGCCGGGGGGAGGCGGTGGGGCTGCTCGGCCCCAACGGCGCCGGGAAGACGACGACGTTCTACATGATCACGGGGCAGGTGCGTCCGGACACCGGCAGCATCACCCTAGACGGGCAGGACATCACGGGGCTGCCGATGTATCGGCGGGCGCGTCTGGGCATCGGCTACCTGCCGCAGGAGGCCAGCATCTACCGCGGGCTGAACGTGGAGCAGAACATCCTGGCCTCCCTGGAGGTGGTGGAGCGCGATCCCGACCGGCGCCGGATGATGCTGGACGAACTGCTGCAGGAGTTCGGCATCAGCCACCTGCGCCGCACGCCGTCCCTGGCCTTGTCGGGCGGGGAGCGGCGGCGGTGCGAGATCGCGCGCGCCCTGGCGACCCAGCCCGGCTACATCCTGCTGGACGAGCCGCTGGCGGGCATTGACCCCATCGCGGTGGGGGAAATCCGCGACCTGGTGTCCCACCTGAAGGACCGCGGCATCGGCGTGCTGATCACCGACCACAACGTGCGCGAGACGCTGGAGATCATAGACCGCGCCTACATCATGCATGACGGCAAGGTGCTGATGGAGGGGCGTCCGCAGGAGGTCGTGGCCCACGTGGACGTGCGCCGGGTCTATCTCGGGGAAAGGTTTAGCCTGTAAGCTGCCGCCCATGGCTATGGGTCCGCGCTTAGAGTTTCGGCAGACGCAGTCGCTGGTGATGACGCCGCAGCTGCGTCAGGCCATCAAGCTGCTTCAATTCACGAATCTGGAAGCCGCCGCCTTCGTCGAGGAGGAGCTGGAGCGCAACCCGTTGCTGGAGCGCGACGAGCGCGGCGATGCGATGCCGGAGCTGCCGGCCCCCGACCAGCGCACGCAGTCCGTCGGGGAGCTGGACGCGGTGGCCCTGCTGCGCCAGGAGCGCCTGCCCGACGCGGTGGAAGTGGACCACACCAACAGCTACGACGGCGGCAGCCCCGGCGATGGAGGGTCCTACGACGGCGCCGCCGAAGGCTCCTATGCCGGGGCCGTGCGCGGGAACGGCGGGGACGGACTGGACGACCGCGGGATCGAGGCGGTCGCCGACGCGCCGCGCAGCCTGCGGGCGCACCTGGAGGAGCAGCTGCGTCTGAACTTCCGGGACCAGGGAGACCGGATCATCGGCGCGCAGCTGATGGCGCTGCTGGACCCGGCCGGGCGCGTGCCGGTGGCGACGGAGGACTTGGCGGCGGCGCTGGGTGTGGACTCCGCGCGGGTGGAGCGGGTGCGGGCGGCGATGATGCGCTTCGATCCGCCGGGGCTGTTCGCGCGCGACCTGCGGGAGTGCCTGGCGGCGCAGTTGGCCGACCGCAACCGGCTGGACCCGGCAATGGCGCGGCTGCTGGACAACCTGGAGATGCTGGCCCGGCGCGACCTGCGCGGCCTGATGCAGGTGTGCGAGGTGGACAGCGAGGACCTTGCGGAGATGATCGGCGAGGTCAGGGCGCTGGACCCCAAGCCGGGCGCGTCCTTCGACCTCGGACCGATGCAGCAGGTGATCCCCGACGTGCTGATGCGGGCGGCGCCGGACGGCGCGTGGATCCTGGAGCTGAACCCGGACACCATGCCGCGCGTGCTGGTGAACGAGTCCTACCACGCGCGGGTCAGCGCCCGGGCGGGCAAGGAGGAGCGGAGCTTCCTGGGGGAGAACCTGTCCAGCGCCAACTGGCTGGTGAAGTCCCTGCAGCAGCGGGCCAACACGATCCTGCGGGTGGCGTCCGAGGTGGTGCGGCAGCAGGACGCCTTCTTCCGCGGCGGGGTGGGGCACCTGCGCCCCCTGATCCTGCGCGACATCGCCGAGGCCGTGGAGATGCACGAGAGCACGGTCAGCCGGGTGACGGCCAACAAGTACATCGCCACGCCGCGCGGCCTGTTCGAGCTAAAGTACTTCTTCACAACCGCGATCAACGCGACGGAGGGCGGGGAGAGCCACAGCGCAGAGAGCGTGCGGCACCGCATCCGCGCCCTGGTCCAGGCGGAGGACCCGGTGGACGTGCTGTCCGATGACGCCATTGTTGCAGCCCTGCGGCGGGAAGGCGTGGACATCGCCCGCCGGACCGTGGCCAAATACCGGGACGCATTGCGCATCCCAAGCTCGGTGCAGCGCAAGCGGGAGAAGGCGGTGCCAGCTTAAGGCGCTTGTGCCAGGGATGGCGCCGCCGCGGTTCGGTCAACCACGATCGGTCAACCACGGGGGACGCAGCCATGCAGATCACAGTGTCAGGCAAGCAGGTCGAGTTGTCGGATGCGCTCCGCACCCGCGTCAGCGACCACCTGGACACCATCGCGGGCAAGTACTTCGACCACGCGCTGGAGGCGAACGTGACGTTCAGCCGCGCCCGCAGCTTCTTCACATGCGACATCAACGTCCATGCAGGGCGGGGGTTGACGCTGCGCGGCGAGGGGGAAGCCGGGGACGCGCACAGCGCCTTCGACGACGCGGCGGAGCACATCGCCAAGCGGCTGCGGCGCTACCGGCGCCGGGTGAACGAGCATGCGCGGGACCTGGCCAACCGGGCGCGGCCTGAGGCGGCGCGGCAGTATGTGCTGCGTCAGGACGAGGACGGGCAACCCAACGGCGTGGACACGCGCAGCGACACGCCGGCCTATGCGACGGTAATCGCCGAGAGCCAGGCGGAGATCAACACCTTGTCGGTGGGAGAAGCGGTGATGCGGATGGACCTGGCGGACCAGCCAGTGCTGATGTTCCGCAACAGCGCCACGACGGAACTGAACGTGATCTACCGCCGGGTGGATGGGCACATCGGGTGGATAGACCCGACGAAGACGCGATAAGGTCATCCAACGCCAGCCCTAGCTTTCCCACGTCATTGCAGGAAGCATGGCGACGGAGCGATCCAGAGGCCAACAGCACCGCGCTGGCGACCCCTGGATCGCCATGCCGCAAGCGCAACTCGTAACGACGTGTGGGCTGCGATGGATCGCGGCCGGCGTCAGTGGACCAGGGCGGGCAGCATCTCATGCTCGACGATGGCGGCGACCGCCATATCGCAGTCGGCGGCGACCGCCATCGGAGAGCCGTCGGCGGCGAAGATGGCGAAAGCGGTGCCGCCATCCATCCAGACCGGCTTGACGTAGGCCGTCTGCGCCATGCCCAACTGCATCAACTGCATCTGGGACAGCTTGCGTATGTCGAACTGCCCGGCGGGAATGGCGGCCAGGGCGTCCAGTTGCAGCTCGGTGGGGTCGTCCATCGGTTTATCCTTGGGTTAGAGCGCGCCTCGGCTGTCAGCGGATGGCAACGCCGCGTGCGCAATGCGGTTGGAGCACGCCCTGTTGCGGACGCATCATGTTTCTGTGCGGACATCCGCGCCGAGCCGCCAGGGCGGGCTGGCGGGATCAGTCGCGTTCGGGTGCGGCGTCCACGGTCGGCGCGGCGCGGGGCTTGGTGATCTGAATGGTCTTGACCCGGACCTCCGGCTGCGGGCGGGCCAGGTCTATATGCAGCAGGCCGTTGTCCAGCCATGCGCCCTTGACCTCGATCCCCTCCGCCAGGACGAAGGCGCGCTGGAACTGCCGGGCGGCGATGCCGCGGTGCAGATAGACGCGCCCGGCGCCGTCGTCGGTCTGACGCCCGCGGATCACAAGCTGGTTGTCCTCCTGGGTGATCTGCAGGTCGTCCATCGTGAAGCCGGCCACGGCCAGGGTGATGCGCAGGCCGGCTGGCCCGGTCTGCTCGATGTTGTAGGGCGGGTAGCCGTCGTTGGGCGACTTCTGGGCGCGCTCCAGCATCTGCTCCAGGTGATCGAAGCCCAGGAACATGGGGGACGTGAACATGCGTGCGGTCATCGGGCCTCCTCCGTGGAGCGAAGCATTGGAAAACGAAGCATCGGAGAGCGACGCTGCGGCGGGACCCGTTGCGGCATCCCGTTGACAACGGATGTTGTCAGCGGCGGGCATGGATGCAAGGGCGGCGTCGCAGGGGGGCGATTGCAGGGGCCGGGTCCGGCGGCTACATGCCCGGGATGAACGCGCCTCCCCCTCCCACCCCGCCCGCCGCGGACGCCCCGCACCTGCCGATCCTGACGCCGCCCAACCCGGTGCTGCGCGCCAAGGCGCGCAAGGTCGGGCCTGATGACATGGAGCGGGTGCGCGCGCTGGTGCCGCCGATGCTGGCGGCGATGTATGCCGCGCCGGGCATCGGGCTGGCGGCGCCGCAGGTCGGCGTGCCGCTGCGCCTGGCCGTGGTGGACCTGCAGCCGGACGACGCCCCGGCCCCCATCGTGCTGGTCAACCCTGAGGTCACGCGCGTCAGCGAGGAATGGGCGGTGCGGGAGGAGGGCTGCCTGTCCCTGCCCGGCCAGTATGCGGACGTGAGCCGCCCGGCGCGCGTGGTGGTTCGCTACACGGACCTGGACGGCAAGGCGCAGGAGCTAGAGGCCGAGGGGCTGCTGGCCGCCTGCGTGCAGCACGAGATTGACCACCTGGACGGCGTGCTGTTCGTGGATCACCTGTCCGCCCTGAAGCGCAACATGATCCTGCGCCGGCTGGCCAAGGAGCTGAAGGCAAAGGCCGCGGGTTGACCGCCCTGCCCCGGCTGCGGCTGGCCTTCATGGGCAGCCCGGACTTCGCGGTGCCTGCGTTGCGGGCGCTGCACGCGGCGGGGCATGACATCGCGGCGGTGTATTCGCAGCCCCCCCGGCCCTCGGGGCGGGGGAACAAGGTCACGCCCTGCCGGGTGCATCGGGCGGCATTGGACTTGGGCTTGCAGGTCCGCACGCCGGAGCGGCTGCGGCGGGCGCTGGCGGACCAGGAGGCGTTCGCGGCGCTGGACCTGGATGCGGCCGTGGTGGCGGCCTATGGGCTGATCCTGCCGCAGCCGATGCTGGACGCGCCGCGCCGGGGCTGCCTGAACATCCACGCGAGCCTGCTGCCGCGCTGGCGCGGGGCCGGGCCGATCCAGGCGGCGCTGCTGGCGGGGGATGCGGAGACGGGCGTCACGATCATGCAGATGGACGCCGGGTTGGACACCGGGCCGATGCTGCTGCGCGGGGCCGTGCCCATCGGGCCGCGCACGACGGCGGCGGCGCTGCACGACGCCCTGGGCGCGCTGGGCGCCCGGCTGATCGTGCAGGTGCTGGCCGATCCGCCTGCCCCGGTGCCGCAGCCGGAGGCGGGCGCGACCTATGCGCCGAAGCTGACGCGGGAGGATGGGCGGCTGGACTGGACCCAGCCCGCCGCGGTGCTGGACCGCCGGGTGCGCGGGCTGACACCCTGGCCCGGCACCTGGGGGATGCTGGGGGGCGAGGTGCTGAAGGTTTGGGACGCCGTGCCGGAGGCAGGGTCCGGCCCGCCCGGGACAGTGCTGGATGGGGCGCTGCTGGTGGCGTGCGGCACGGGCGCGCTGCGGCTGCTGCGGGTGCAGCGTCCGGGTCGCGCGCCGATGGACGCGGCGGCGCTGCTGCGGGGGTTCGCGGTGCCGGTTGGGACGGTGCTGGCCTGAAGGATGCCGGCATGATCCCGCCTGATCCCGCGCCGCCCTCCTGGGCCTGGGCGCTGTTGCTGGAGTATGATGGGTCGCCGTTCCTGGGCTGGCAGCGGCAGGCCAGCGGGCTGACGGTGCAGGGCGTGCTGGAGGCTGCGGCGGGGCGGCTGGGGTGGGTGGAAGGGTCCTGCGCCGTGGCGGGGCGGACCGACACCGGGGTCCATGCCGCGGGCCAGGCGGCGCTGCTGCGGCTGACGCGGAGGATGGCGGCAGGACAGGTGCGGGATGCGCTGAACTTCCACCTGCGTCCGCATCCCGTGTGCGTGGTGCAGGCCGTGCCGGCGCCGGCGGGGTGGCATCCGCGGTTCTCGGCCACCGGGCGGGCCTATGCCTACCGCATCCTGAACCGCCGCGCCCCGCCGGTACTGGACCCGCACGCCTGGCATGTGGACCGGACGTTGGACGCCGGGGCGATGGCCGCCGCCGCGGCGGGGCTGGTGGGGCACCACGATTTCACGTCGTTCCGGGCGACGGCGTGCCAGGCGAAAAGCCCGGTGCGGACGCTGCGCCGGCTGGATGTCGTGCGGGAGGGGAACAGCGTGTGGGTGCGGGCGGAGGCGCCGAGCTTCCTGCACCACCAGGTCCGCAACATGGTGGGCACCCTGAAGCTGGTGGGCGAGGGGCGATGGCGACCGGCGCAGGTGGCGGCGGCGCTGGCGGCGCGGGACCGCCGGGCCGCAGGGCCGACAGCGCCGCCGGGAGGGCTGACGCTGGTGCGGGTGGCGTATCCGGCGGACCCGTTCGGAGGGACGGAGTCCTGACCCGCGCACTCCCCGCCGGCGCGACGCGGGTCCGGACGCAGGGCGTCAGCGCCGTTCGAGCGTCACCCACAGGCCGTTGCGCGGGTGCAGGCTGATGCCGCCGAAGGGCACGACCGGGCGGTCCGGCGCCAGGCGGAACCGGTAGCGCCGGGCCAGGGCCGCCACGATGACCGTCATCTGCTTGATGGCCAGGTGCGCGCCGCTGCACACGCGTGGACCCGCGGAGAACGGGATGTAGGCCAGGCGCGGCCGGTCCCGGCTGGCCTGCTCCGTGAAGCGCTCGGGGTCGAAGACGCCGGGATCGGTCCAGAGCCGGTGGTGGCGATGCACGACCCAGGGCATCACGAGGACGATGGACCCGCGGGGGATGCGGCGGCCGCAGATGGTGCCGCCCCGCCGGGCCTGACGCACGATGATCGGGATGGGCGGATACAGCCGCATCGCCTCGTCCATGACCCGGCGCGTATAGGTCAGCATCGGCAGGTGATCCGGCTGGATCGGGCCGTCGCCGAGCACGGCGTCCAGCTCGGCGTGCATCCGCGCCTCGGCATCGGGGTGCAGGGCCAGGAGATACCAGATCCAGGTCAGGGCGCGGATGGAGGCGTCGCCGGCGCCGATGAGGCTTGAGGCCTCGTCCCGCGCCTCATGCAGCGGGAGCGTGCTGCCGTCCGGGTCCTTGCCGTGGGCGATGCGCCAGAGCATGTCCTTCGGGCCGGCGTAGCTGGCGTCCCGGCGGGATGCGACCATGCCGAGCAGCTCCTGACGCAGGGCCGCGCGTTCGGGGGATTGCTTGGCCGGGCTGATGCGGTCGGACAGCCAGGCCGGCAGCGGCAGCAGGTCCAGCGCGCGCGGCTTGCGCGGCACCTTGCCCAGCCAGTGCAGGATGGCGGGGCCGCGCGGATCGCCGCCGGTCGAGACCTGGTTCAGCAGCGACACCCAGATCGCGGCCATGCACGCCTCGATGTTCATCGGGCCGGCGCCGGCGCCGGCGCCCAGGGCGGCAGAGGCGTCCTCCGCCATCGCTGCCAGGGTGGGCAGGTCGGGGGCGATGGCGCGGCGGTCCAGGGCCGGCACGGCAACGCGGCGGTGGCGGCGCCACAGGTCGCCATCCGTCGCCAGCGTGCCCGTCCCGATCTCGGACGCATACAGGCGGCGTATGGTGGGGAGGCGCGGGTAGTCGTCCGCCTGCTCGATCAGGACCTGCCGGACGCCGGCGGGGTCGCTGACGAAGGCGAGCGTGACCGGGCCGTGGCGGCGGACGACGATCAGCTCGTTGAACACCTCCTCGTCGCAGATGCCCAGGGTGTCGGTTGCCGCGGTGCGCAGCAGGCTAAGGGTGGACAGGGGACGGGCGGGCCGCGGCGGGACGGCCAGGGTGGGGCGTGGAGGGTTGGGGCCGAGGGTGGGGCTAGTGGCGCTCACGCTGATGCTCGCTGGGGTGGTCCGGGTGCTATAGTCCTTCGCTGTCTTGGTAGCACCCCGGAGGGACGGCCCGATGGTGCCGGGCCTTCAGGGCAGGCACGCCCAAGCTGGGCGGCTGCGGCATCGGCGGGAGTTGATGCTGGTGCGGGTGCCAATGTGACAGATCTGTTCGGACTGCCGGCAGTCCGGTGGGAGACGGCGCGGCTACAGCCGGCCAGGGATGTCTGCGGCTTCGTGGAACACCGCCACGATGACAGGCGGCGCTGTCCGGGTGTAGGCGACCCAGTAGCGGCCAGCCTTGATCTAGGCTGCACCCTTTCGCGCAAGCTGCGGATAAGGCCGGGGTGCTGGCAACCCAGCCTCAGGCTGACCAGCTATCCGCGCCTCGGCCTCATCGAGCGCCTGTTCGAGATTGAGCACTGCCTCGATCCGGCTTCTCTCGCGGTAGTGGTTCAGCAAGGCGTCGACTTGAAGCTCGGCGTCTTCGGCGTAGCGGATGCCGTCAGGGGTGCGTGGTATCGGACAGCTCCGCCTGCTGACGCTCCGCGAGGTCGGCCTCCATCAGCGCGACGGTGTTCCGCAGACGCTGCCGCAGCGCCGCTCCGTCCACGGTCCGCCCCGCGGCGGCATCAGCAAGCCCACGGTCGAGCGCATCGGCCAAGGCGCTAGGGGTAGTGTGCGGATGATCGGCGTCCATGCCCGCAGACTACAGCGGCGGGCTGGACGAAGGAAGACTTGTCCGCCCGATGGCCGCATCCCGGAACGGCTAGCGCGAACCCTGCCGCACGCTGCGCACTGTCACCCCTCCTTCCGCACGTTCCAGAAGATTGAGAACCCGCCCAGCACGTCGCGCAGGCTGGTCCGGTAGGCGGTAGGTTGGAAGTATTGGCCCAGCGGGATGTAGGGCACGGTCTCGAACGCCTGGCGCTGCAGGTCGGCGGCGATGCGGCGCTGGGCGTCCAGGTCGGGGGCGGCGAACCAGGCGTCACGCAGGGACTCGATCCGCGGGTCGTCGGGCCAGCCGAACCAGGCGTTGGCGCCGTTGGCGCGCAGCATCAGGTTGGCGGCGGGGGTCGCCTGGTCCAGCCCGGCGCCGAAGGTGAAGAAGGCGCTCCAGCCGCCCTGGTCCACCGGGTCCTTCTTGGCGCGGCGGGACAGCAGGGTGCCCCAGTCCGTCGCCTGGTAGTCCACCGTCATGCCGATGCCGCGCAGCATCTCGGCGCCCACGTCGGCCAGGGCCTTCAGGTTGGGGAAGTCGGTCGGCACGATCAGCGCCACGCGCTCCCCCTTGTAGCCCGCGGCCAGCAGCTCGCGGCGGGAGCGGGCGGGGTCGCGCGGGCCGGTCAGCGCCTCCAGCCCGGCGTCGTTGGCCAGGGGGGTGCCGGGGGTGAACATGCCGGCGCCGGTGCGCCACAGGGTGGTGTCGGCGCCCATCATGGCCTGCAGGAAGTCGGACTGGACGACGGCGCCCAGCACGGCGCGGCGGATGGCCGGGTTGTCGAAGGGCGGTTGCAGGTGGTTCATCCGCATCAGGGCGATCTGCCCGGCGGGGTCCTGCACCTCCACCTTGATGCCGCCGTTGCGGCGGAGCAGGGGCAGCAGGTCGGCGCTGGCGTAGTCCCACCAGTCGGTTTCGTTGCGCTGCAAGGCCGCGGCGGCGGTGGCGGGGTCGGGCACGGTGGTCCACTCCACCCGGTCCAGGTGCGCGACCTTGGGGCCGGCGGTGCGGTCGGGGGTGCCGTCCGGGCGGGGGACATAGGCGGCGAAGCGCTCGTAGGCGGCGCGGGCGCCGGGCAGGCGCTCGTCGGCGAGGAAGCGGAAAGGGCCGCTGCCGACCATCTCGGTAACTTGCGTGTTGGGGTCGGTGCGGGCCAGGCGCTCGGGCATCATGGCGGGCATGTAGACGCCGGGCTTCCCGAGGGCGTCGGGCAGCAGCGGGAAGGGGCGGCGGAGGCGGAAGACGATGCGGCGGTCGTCGGGGGCGGACAGCTCGGCGGTGGCGGCCAGCAGGGCCTGGCCGAAGGTGTCCTTGGCGCCCCAGCGGCGGATGCTGGCGGCGCAGTCCCGCGCCAGGACAGGCGTGCCGTCGTGCCACAGCAGGCCGTCGCGCAGCGTCAGGGTCCAGAGCAGGCCGTCGGCTTCGGTCGTATGGCCGGCGACCATCTGGGGGGTGGCGCGGAACTGGCTGTCCATGCCGTAGAGGGTGTCGAACACCATGAAGCCGTGGTTGCGGGTGACGTAGGCGGTGTTCCAGTGGGGGTCCAGGGTGGACAGGTCGGCCTGTGGGATGAAGCGCATCAGGCGGGTGGGGTCGGCGCGGCTGATGGCGGGCCGGGCCAGGACGGCGGCGGCCGTGGCGGCGAGGAGGGTGCGGCGCTTCATGGCGGCTCCTGCGGGGCGGGGCGCCACGGGGATGCGCGGCTGGGACAGCGGACCATGCCGGGGCCGCGGCTGGCAAGCTGCGGGCCTGAGGTGGGCCTCTGCATGACGCTGACCTGACGGCGGGCTGGCCCCTCCCAAAAATCCCGTCATTGCGAGGCGCGCTTGCGCCGTGGCAATCCAGGGTCGCCAGCGCAGCCCTCTCGGCCCCTGGATTGCCGCGTCGCTGCGCTCCTCGCAATGACGGAGCGCCCGAACCGGACCGCGTTCCACTTTGAAGTCAGCGTCTGAAGGGCGGCTACAGGAACGCTGCCAAGACCGCGCGATACACGTCCGCCAGCGCCCGCAGCTCGGCGACGGGCACGCGCTCATTCACCTGGTGCATCGTGGCGCCGACCAGGCCGAACTCGGCGACGGGGCAGTGGCGGGCGATGAAGCGGGCGTCGGAGGTGCCGCCGCCGGTGTCCAGGCGGGGGGTGCGTCCGGTGACGCTGGCGATGGCGTCGCGCAGGCGGTCCACCAGGGGGCCGGGCTGGGTCAGGAACGCCTCGCCGCTAATGGACACATCCAAGTCGAAGTGCGGGGCGTGCGGGGCGATGGCGGCGCGCAGCCAGGCGTCCAGGGCGGCGCCCGTGTGGCTGTCATTGAAGCGTATGTTCAGGCGGGCGCGGGCGGTGCCGGGGATGACGTTGGTGGCGGGGTTGCCGACGTCCACGCTGGTGACTTGCAGGCTGGACGGCTCGAACCAGTCCGTACCGGCGTCCAGCGGGGCGGCGGTCAGGGCGGCCAGGGCGCGGACCAGGCGGTGGACGGGGTTGTCAGCCCGCTGAGGATAGGCGGCGTGCCCGGCGGTGCCGTGGACGGTGAGCGTCGCGTTCAGGCTGCCGCGGCGGCCGATCTTGATGACCTCGCCGAGTTCGGCGGGATTGGTGGGTTCGCCGACCAGGCAGAAGTCCGGGATGTGGCCGTGGGCGGCCATCCAGTCCAGGACGCGGACGGTGCCGTCGGTGGCCGGGCCTTCCTCGTCCCCGGTGATGAGCAGGCTGACGCTGCCGGGGCCGGCCCAGTCTGCTGCGGCGGCGGCGAAGGCGGCGATGGCACCCTTCATGTCGCAGGCGCCGCGGCCGTATAGGGCACCGTCCCGGACCTCGCCGCCGAAGGGGTCGGCGGTCCAGCCGGCACCGTCCGCGGGCACCACGTCGGTGTGGCCGGCGAAGCAGAGGTGCGGCCCGGCGCCGCCGCGGCGGGCGAACAGGTTGGGGGTGGTGCCGAAGGGGAGGCGGGTGACGGTGAAGCCGGCCCCTTCCAGCGCCGCCGCCAGCACGTCCTGCGCGCCGCTGTCCGCAGGGGTGACGGAGTTGCAGCGGATGAGGGCCTGGGCGAGCGGGAGGGGGTCGGTGGTCATGGGGCGGCCTGCCCCTTCTCCCTCTCCCTGCGGGAGAGGGCCGGGGTGAGGGAGGCCGCCAGCACGAGACTCCGGCATTGGGGCGCAAGCCGGCGCTGGACTTCGGACCGGGCGGCTCTGGTGGCTTTTCCCTCACCCCAACCCTCTCCCGGAGGGAGAGGGAGCAGGCTAGCGCAGTCCTGCCGCATCAGTCCCGCAGCAGGTCGTTGATGCTGGTCTTGGCGCGGGTCTGCTCGTCCACGCGCTTCACGATGACCGCGCAGGACAGCGCGGGGCCGGGGCTGCCGTCCGGCAGGGGGCGGCCCGGCAGGGTGCCGGGGACGACGACGGAGTAGGCGGGGACGCGGCCCATGAAGACCTCCCCGGTCGCGCGGTCCACGATCTTCGTGCTGGCGCTGATGAAGACGCCCATGGACAGGACGGACCCGCGCTCGACCACCACGCCCTCCACGACCTCGGACCGGGCGCCGATGAAGCAATCGTCCTCGATGATGGTGGGGTTGGCCTGCAGCGGCTCCAGCACGCCGCCCAGGCCGACGCCGCCGGACAGGTGGCAGTTGCGGCCAACTTGGGCGCAGGACCCGACCGTGACCCAGGTGTCTATCATGGTGCCGCTGTCCACGTAGGCGCCGACGTTGACGAAAGACGGCATCAGGATGACGCCCGGCGCCACGTAGGCGCTGTGGCGGACGATGCTGCCCGGCACGGCGCGGAAGCCTGCGGCGCCGAACTGGTTCTCCCCCCAGCCCTCGGTCTTGAGGCGGACCTTGTCGTAGGCGGGGGCGCCGGTGCCGGGCATGGGCTGGCTGTCGTTCAGGCGGAAGGACAGCAGGACGGCCTTCTTCAGCCACTCGTTGACGGTCCAGCCGTCCGGGCCGGGTTCGGCGACGCGCAGGGCGCCGGTGTCGAGCAGGGTCAGCGCCTCCTCGACCGCGGCGCGCTCGGGGCCGGCGGTGCCGGCGGACAGGGCGCTGCGGGCCTCCCAAAGCTGCTCGATGACGGGACGGAGGGGGTGCGGCATGGCGGGGAAGGTCCGGGGTGGGGTGGAAGGGGCCGGACCATGCGGGGACGTCCCCCGGGTGTCAACGCGCCCCAGCAGCGCGGCATTTTGTGACTATGATGGGGCGGTAACGGAGTTTTCACCGGCACGGAGCAGCTTGCCAGGCATGGAGATCTTGGCGATGACAGCAAACGATCCGCCTGGCGCTGCGGCGGAGGGATTGCAGCAGGCGTTGCTGGACAGCCGGGAGCGTTGGCGGGAGCTGTGCTTGCTGGAGTCCGATCTCCTGTTCGAGACGGACCTGCAAGGCCGGCTGACCTTCCTTGCGCCCGACCCGGTGCTGGGGCGTCCGGCGTGCGAGTTGCTGGGGCATCCCCTTGCGGCGCTGCTGGCAGCGGAGGATGCGGCGCTGCCCGATGCGGGGCTGCCCCCGCCGATGCGCCAGCGCCCGACCTGGATGCGCCATGCGGATGGCGGCCCGCGCTGCCTGTCGCTGTCGGTCGCGGCGCGGCTGGACCCCGCCGGGGCGCTTGCGGGGGTGCGCGGCACCGGTGTTGACGTGACGGAGCGCGAGCGGCGGGACGCCGCCACCGCCGCCGTGCTGCGCCGGGCCGAGCTGATGGAGCACATCCTGGCCGGGATGCGGCGGGAGGTGCTGGCGTCCCGCATGATGGCGGCGGTGCTGCAGGAGCTGCTGCGCGCCCTGGGGGCGGAGGGGGCGGCGATCCTGGACCTGCAGCCGGACGCAACTGAACCCGAAGGCGCGGACGGCCCCCCGGAGCCGGGGTGGCGCGTGCTCCATACGGCGGGGGCCGACGCCCGGCCCATGCTGGCCGCCGCCGCGCGGCTGCTGATCGGGGGGAACGGCGACCTCGCCGTGACCGGGATTGCGGATGGGGGTCCGGTGATGGTCTGCCCGGCCTCCACCCGCTTCGGGGACCGGGCGGGGCTGCTGGTGTGGCGGCCTGCCGGCGCCCGCGCCTGGGACGCGGACGAGCGGAGCCTGGCCACCTCCGTCACCGGCGTGGTCCGCGTGGTGCTGGAGCATGAGGCGATCCAGCGGGAGCTGGCCCGGCAGGCGCGGACCGACCCGCTGACGGGCCTGCTGAACCGCCGAGCCTTCCTGGAGGAGGCGGCGCGTCGCATGGACCGGCTGGACCGGGAGGGGCTGCCGGGCACCTTGATCTTCCTGGACCTGGACCGCCTGAAGCAGCTGAACGACCGCTTGGGACACGAGGCCGGGGACGCCGCGCTGGTGCTGACGGCCGGGCTGCTGCGTCGTACCTTCCGCCCGGCGGACCTGGTGGCGCGGCTGGGCGGGGACGAGTTCGCGCTGTGGCTGGACGGCTCGGACGAGCTGACGGCGGCGGAACGGGCGGAGCGGCTGCGTACGGGCCTGCCGGCGGAGCTGGCGCACCTGACCGCCGGCGACCCCCGCGGCATGACCCTGTCCATCGGCATCGCCAGCCGCCCCGGCGGCGGCGGGGAGGACCTGGAGTCCATGATCCAGCGCGCGGACCAGGCGATGTACGAGGTCAAGCGGCTGGGCGGCGGGCAATGGCGGGTGTCCCGCCGGGAAGCCGGGGCATGAGCGCCGCCGTGCCCCACGCCGGCATCTTCCACGCCGCGGGCGCCCCGGTGCTGGCCGAGTTGGCGACCGGATTGGGGGCGGGGTTCGCCTGCGCGCTGCCTGATCACCTGGGTGCCGAGGCCGCGCGGGTGCGGCTGGCGGCCAACCCCGCCACCCCGCCGCACCTGCTGCAGCGGCTGGCTGCCGATCCCGCCGTGACCGTGCGCGCGGCGGTGGCGATGAACCGCGCGGCCTCCCCTGCCCTGCACGCGACCCTGACCGCCGATGAGGACGAACGGGTGCGGGCGCTGCTGGCGGCCAAGGTGGCGCACCTGCTGCCGGGCCTGGCAGGGGCGGAGCAGGCGCAGGCCGCCCTGCACGTCCGCGCCACCCTGGCCGCCCTGGCGGAGGACGAGGCCGCACGCGTGCGCGCCGCCATCGCCGACGCCGTGAAGGCAATGCCGGAAGCCCCGCGCGAGCTGATCCTGCGCCTGGCGTCGGACCCCGCGCTGCCAGTGTGCGACCCGGTGATCCGGCTGTCCCCGCTGCTGACCGACGGCGACCTGCTGGCGTTGCTGGCCGCGCCGCCGCACCCCAGCGCGGGGGCATCCATCGCCAGCCGGCCCGGCTTGGCTGGGACAGTTGCGGATGCCGTGGCGGCGGGGACGGACGGTGCGGCGGTGCGGGCGCTGCTGCAGAACCGCTCCGCCATGATCCAGGAGGCGACGCTGGACGCGCTGGCCGCCCGCGCCGCCGGGCACCCGGACTGGCACGAGCCGCTGGTGCGGCGCCCGGCGCTGAGCAAGGCGGCGGCGCGGGCCTTGTCGGGCCTGGTGGCGGCGGGGCTGCTGCGCATGCTGGCCAGCCGCGCCGACCTGGACCCGGCACTGGCGGCGGAACTCGCCCAGCAGCTGCTGACCCAGGCCGCGGAGCCATCCGGCCCGCCGGTGGCCGAAGACCCGATGCCCGCCTTGCGCCGCCTGCATGCCGCCGGGTCGCTAACGGAGGCGGCCTTGCTGGAAGCGGCGCGGGCCGGGGACGTGCGCCGAACGGCGGCGGCGCTGGCGGTGGCCAGCGGGTTGCCGCTGGCAGCGGTGGAGCGGGCGGCCCACCTCCGCAGCGCGAAGGCGCTGGTCAGCCTGGCCTGGCGCGCAGGCTTTGGCATGAGGGCAGGCATCGCCGTGCAGGCGGTGCTGGGGCAGCTTGGCCCAGGCACGCTGCTGGCCGCCCTGCCCGGTGGCGGCTTTCCACTGACAGAGGCTGAGATGGGTTGGCAGATCGAGGTGCTGGGGTCCGGGGCGCGGCCCTGATTGGAGGAACAGGCGGCTTACGCCAACTTCCGTAAGTCCTGATCTTGCCCGGCTATGGACGGGGTAGGGCGCATAAGCGCAGCGTCATCCGCCGCAAGGGGTAGCTGGCCCGTGGCGGAAGGCGCTGACGCTGTTCCGCCCTACACTCAATGAGATGCCGCGGGTTGGAACTTTTGACGGTCAGTGTACTACCAGCCGGCCTTTGCTCTGACCCCTTCCGCCATCGCGAAGCTCGTTAGAGCCGTGGCAATCCAAGGGCCGCAAGGGCAGGCAGTGCCATGCGGACGGCCGCAGATTGCCACGCTGGTGCGCGGCTGGCGATGGCTGGCCAAGGCTCTGGACAGCTGGCATCAGCCCGTCAGCCGCCCGATGCTTGACCCCCCGCGGGCCGATGCTACCTACCCTGCATGACATCATACACAGAGACCGACGTGGCCATCATCGGCGCTGGCCCCGTCGGGCTGTTCGCCGCGTTCGAGTGCGGCATGTTGAAGCTGCGCTCCACCTTGATTGACGCGCTGGGCGAAGTCGGCGGGCAATGCACGGCGCTGTATCCCGAGAAGCCGATCTACGACATCCCCGCCCACCCCGGCATCCCTGCGGGCCAACTGATCGAGAACCTGGAGCGGCAGATCGCGCCCTTCGACGTGCCGCGGCTGCTGGGGCGCCGGGTGGACGCGCTGCACGGCCAGGCCGGGGCGTTCAGCCTGCGCACGGACGCAGGGGACGAGATCAGGTGCAAGGCCGTCGTCCTGGCGGCGGGCGCCGGGGCGTTCGGGCCGAACCGTCCGCCGCTGGCCGGGCTGGACGCCTATGAGGCCACGGGCGCCGTGCGCTACGCCTGCCGGCGGCGGGAGGACTTCCGGGACCAGCACGTCGTGATCGCCGGCGGCGGGGACAGCGCGGTGGACTGGGCGCTGTCGCTGAAGGACGTGGCGGCCAAGGTGTATGTCATTCACCGCCGCCCCAAGTTCCGCGCCGCGCCCGAGAGCGCCGCGCAGCTTGACGCCGCGGCGGCGCGCGGCGAGGTGGAGATGGTCATCCCCTACCAGCTCCATGCCCTGCACGGCAGGGAGGGCGTGCTGGAGTCCGTGGAGGTCAGCACCATCGGCGGCGATGGGACCCGGCACCTGCCCGCCACGCACCTGCTGCCGTTCTTTGGCCTCAGCATGGACCTTGGCCCCATTGCCGCCTGGGGGCTGGACCAGGCGAATCACCATGTGAAGGTGACGGCGGCGACCTGCGAGACCTCGACGCCCGGCGTCTTCGCCATCGGCGACGTGGCGACCTACCCCGGCAAGCTCAAGCTGATCCTGCAGGGCTTCAGCGAGGGGGCGATGGCGGCGCACGCCATCCACCCCATCGTGCATCCCGACACGGCGCTGCACTTCGAGTACTCGACCACCAAGGGCGTGCCGGCGGGAAGCCTGCCGGTGGCGGGCGTGCCGGAAGGGGTTGCGCCCGAGGGGGGCGTGCCAGCGGCCTGAACCCCTGCTACAGCGGCGGTTGCAACCAGAACGAGGCCCCGCATGTCACGCCTGCTGAAGGTCGCGGTCCAGATGGACCCGCTGGAGTCCGTCAACATCAACGGGGACAGCACCTTTGCCTTGATGCTGGAAGCCCAGCGCCGCGGCCATGCGCTGTGGCACTACGACGTGCGTGGCATGAGCCTGCACGAGGGCACGTCCACCCCGGACGGCCAGCGCACCGAGCGGCTGATGGCCCGCGCCCGGCCCGTCCACGTGCAGCGCGTGGCGGGGGACCACTACCGCTTCGACGGCGAGGTGGTGCTGGACCTGGCGACGATGGACACCGTGCTGATGCGGCAGGACCCGCCGTTCGACATGGCCTACATCACCGCGACGCACATGCTGGAGCACATCCATCCCCGCACGCTGGTGGTGAACGATCCCAAGTGGGTGCGGGACAGCCCGGAGAAGCTGCTGGTGACGCACTTTCCGGACCTGATGCCGCCGACGCTGATCACCTGGGACGCTGACGCCATACGCGCCTTCCGGGCGCAGCACCGGGACATCATCGTGAAGCCGCTGTTCGGCAACGGCGGCGCCGGGGTGTTCCGCATCCGGGAGGACGACGAGAACCTGGCGAGCCTGCTGGAGATGCACTTCGCGCGGTCCCGCGAACCCCTGATGATCCAGCGCTACGAACCGGCGGTGCGCCGGGGCGACAAGCGGGTGATCCTGATTGACGGGGAGCTTGCGGGCGCGGTGAACCGGGTGCCGGCAGCAGGCGAGTCCCGGTCCAACATGCACGTGGGCGGACGCCCGGAGCAGACGGGGCTGACGGAGCGGGAGAGGGAGATCTGCCGCCGCATCGGGCCATACCTGCGGGACCACGGGCTGATCTTCGTCGGCATTGACGTGATCGGGGACTACCTGACGGAGATCAACGTGACCTCTCCGACGGGCTTGCAGGAGATTGCGCGCTTCGATGGCGTGGACCTGGCAGCGGCGATCTGGGACAGCATCGAGCGCAAAGTCGAAGCACAAGCGTCCGGGGCGGCGTAACGGGTGCGCCCCGCCTTGGTTCTGGCCCTGGCCGCCGGGCTGCTGGCGGGATGCGCGGACGCCGGGTTGCCGGGCGCGCGGGCGCGGGTGGAGGTGGTGGACGGCGTGGTGCTGCCGGGCTGGCCGCGGGCGGTGGAGCGGCACATCGCCCGGGCCTGCCATCCCGGCCCCGGCCCGGCGGGCGGCGTGCTGATGGACGTGGTGGTGGATCCCATCGGCAGCGTGCGGGTGGCCGGGCCGGCGATGCCGCGGGAGGCCGGGGCGTTCAGCGCGCGGATGGCGTATGAGATGCTGGCATCCAACTGCGGGCGGTTCTCCCCGCCGGAGACGCCGGTGCGGGCGCTGATGCGGGTGTTCCCGACGTAGGAGGGTGCTCCGGGCCGGGCGCCGCGGGACGGCCGGTGCGGCAGCGCGGCCGACCTGAAACCCCGCCGCTTGGTCCAGGGCGTCTGCGCAATCTTCTTGCAACGGCGGCACGGGCGATCCATATTGCCGATGCTATCCTGAAGCAGGTTGAGGCCTGTGCCGCCCGTGCAAGATGCCGGGCACCGCGCGACGCCTCCCACCCCTCCCAAGATCGGCTGCGCCGGGCACCTTCGTGCCGGCGTCTCCTGCGGCCCAATACCGGGCGGCGGGCCCACCCCAGCCCGAGCCGGCACCTGCCGGTCCTGGGCAAGCCATGATGAGTGTTTATGTCACGACTTCAAAACGTTTCCGCGCTTCCCGACACCCGCGCGCTGCCCGACTTGATTGCTGCGGCCCATCAAGACGAGACCCGGCGCGAGCCGATGATTCCCCCTTTCACCAAGGCCGAGCTGCGGCAGATGATCCTGGAGATCATGGGCTGATGCCGGCCTGGGCGCCGCCGCCTGCCGCTTGCGGCGCGGCGGCCCCCTGGTGATTCATCCGCCGGAACCTGCATCAGCAGGATGCAGAGAGGGGGCGTTGATGCACGCCGCCGCACCGCCATAAACCGCAACGGCACAGCCGGGGCCATGGCGCGCCACCAATCGTCCCTCGGCCTCGGACTGTGCTCCACCGTCCCGGGAGGCGCTGCAATCCAGAGGCCATGAGTAATGCCCGGTTATCGTCCGCGGTGCGGCGCTGCAGGCACGATATGCGACGGCAGTGCGGCAACCGATGGATCGGGACCGATTCTTGAATTTTCGGATGCACGGCTGATGCACCCGTCGCCAACACTCCATGCAACTCACATGCAGGTTTGGGGCATCATCCACCTCCGATCATCCTATACCGGTGAAATGCTAGATTTTGGGTCCTTCTTTCAATACGCCACAGCTCAATCAAGCCATCTGTTATCATAACATTAACTTTTGGCGCTCAAGCGTCATGTTCTGCTCGAAAGCTGCTGTGACCCGAGCACAATGAGCGCAACGGACGCCGGCTCAATAAAAAAACTGAATGCTGCAACCCTTACGCTTCAGCGGCTCTCCCTCATTTCGAACGGCATGGCTAGCCAGTTCTGACCTATGCGGGATCTGTAATGCTTCAATTAACAGCCAACCAATTCAACCTCGTGGCCCACACCCTCTCGTTCACGATCGGCGGGCTTGGGATCGCCACGGCCTTCTTCTTCCTGCAACGGGGCGAGGTGGCGGCGCGCTACCGTCCGGTCGTGACCTTGCTCGGCCTTGTCACGATGGTCGCAACCTACAGCTACGTCCGCCTGTTCGAGCGGTGGAACCAGGCGTTCTCCGTCATCAACGGCGTCGTGCAGAATACGGGCCAGGCCTACGACGACACCTACCGCTATGCCGACTGGCTGCTCACGGTTCCCTTGCTGCTCGTTGCCTTCGTGCTCATCCTCGACCTGCCGGCCCGGCAGGCACGCACGCGATGCATCGTCATGGGCCTTCTCGCGGCGGACATGATCGCCACCGGCTACCCCGGCCAGATCGCCACCACCGTCGAGGCCCGGTTGTTCTGGTGGGCGCTCTCCATGCTGCCGTTCGTCGTGATCATCGCGCAGTTCTACATCACGTTGGCGCCCGCGATCAGGCGCCAGCCTGCCCATGTCCGGCCATTGGTGGTGTCCGCCCGGACCCTGACCGTCCTGGTCTGGTGCTTCTATCCGATCGTCTACGCCCTGCCGTTGTTCGACATCGGCGGCACCAACGCCTTCGTCGCCATCCAGATCGGCTACGCCGCGGCCGACGTGGCGGCCAAGGTCGGCTACGGCGCCGTGCTCTACATGGTCGCGGTGCGGAAGTCTCAGCCTGCGGAGCAGCCGCTGGCGCAATTGCCCGACGAGCAGCTTCGTCCGTTGCGGATCAGGCCTGAGCTTGGCGAGGCGGCGGCCCGCCAACCGATCTAGACCTCGCGCCGAATCATCGGCCCGAAGGGGGCCAAGGGCGCCCCCTGCGCAAGGCCAGCAGCAAACCTCCATGGGAATATACGACATATGCCTGACCAACATGGGCGCTGCCTCAACACCGAGTTCTGCGACGCCGCCGTGTCGAACAGGATCGTCTCCGTGCCCGAGGATGCCCCCTTCCGCTGCACGAAGTGCGGCGAGCCGCTCAAGCCACTGGCCGACGGGCGCGCCAGGGGGGGACGGGCTGTTTGGATAACCGCTCAAGTCGCCGCGGTGATGCTGGGCGGCTCGGTCGTGGCGTGGAGGCTGTATGGCGCGCCGGCCACAGGCGCATCGCCTGCCGCCGGGCCGGCGCCTGCCGCCAGGTCCGCTGCCCTTGTCACCGGCACCAGCTTCGTCGCGCCGCCAGCCCCGGCAGCGGCCCCTGCCAGCGCCACGGCGCCGGCGCCGCCATCCACGCCCAACAAGCTGCTGCTCCGCGTGGCGGGGCCGGACGCGGCATCGAGCAGCCTGCTGCAGCGCCTGGCGTCCGGCTATCTGGCGCTGATCGGCGACACCGGGATCGCCGTGACGCCGGCCGCCGCGGGCGCCACCGATGTCGCGGGCCTGCAAGGCAGTCAGCGCGAGGCGATCCGGCTGATCCCAGCCTCGTCGGATGCTGGCTTCGATGCGCTGCTGCGCGGCGCGGCGGACATGGCCGCGACCACGCGCAAGGTCACGCCCAACGAGGCGGAACGCCTGGCGCCCGTGGGCGACCTGACCAATCCGGCGAACGAGCTGGTCATCGGGGCGCAGGGCATCGCCGTCATCGTCAGCCCTGCCAACCCGGTGCCATCCCTGACGGTCGCCCAGTTGCGCGCCATCCTGTCCGGACGCGTCAAGGACTGGTCCGAGGTCGGCGGCGCCGCCGGTCTGGTCCGGCTTTACACCTTCGACAACCGCGACGGCAGGGCGGATGCCGCCGAGGACTTCCTGCTGGGCGACGACGGCGTAAGCTCGGCTGCGACGCGCGTCGCCACCGAGCCGAACCTGGCGTCCGCCGTGGCCGGGGACCGCGACGGCATCGGATTCGTGACGCGGGGCAACGCCGGCAACGCGCGGGTCGTGCCCGTTGCGGAGGGCAATGCCATCCCGGTCCAGCCCACCGACATCGCCATTGCGACCGAGGTCTATCCGCTCACCCGGCGCCTATACCTCTACATGGCGGGCGACATGACGGGCGGCTTCGGGCGGCGGTTCTCCGACTACGTGACCTCGCCAGCCGGCCAGGCCGTCGTCGAGGCGTCCGGCCTTGTCGGGCTGAACGTCCTTGCGGTTCCCACGGCCCTGCCGGACACCGCGTCCGACCGCTTGCGCCAGCTTACTGCGGGGTCCAACCGCATTTCGGTCACCTTCCGCTTCAAGCCGAACTCGACGGAGCTGGACAGCCGCGGCGTGCGCGACCTGGAACGGCTTGCGGCCTACCTCAAGGCGCAACGCATCAACTCCAACAGGGTCGTCCTTGCGGCGTTCGCCGACAACAGCGGCCCGGCATCCGTGAACCAGGCCGTCGCGCAGCGCCGCGCCGACGCGGTCTCGGCGGCGATGGCCAAGGCCGGCATCCCAGCCGGGAAGACCGCAGCCTTCGGCGCAGATCTTCCCGTTGCCGACAATTCGACTGGGGACGGCAGGGAAAGGAACCGGCGCGTCGAGGTCTACCTGGCGCCATGAGCAGTGATGGAAGCGTTGATGAATGTGCTGCCCAGGCTTCGGCCGTCCGGGCAGGGCAGCATCCAGGATGGGCGTCGGCTGACCAGGACATGGGAACGGCAGCGCCACGAAGGCCCGGCCTCGGACAGTCGGCCTCGGACAAGCGGGGGGTTTCAACCAGGTGCGGCGTTGACCTTGGGCGCGGGCGCACCGGCGCCGGCACGCCAGCAGCCGCCAGCTTGACGGGTGCGCCTGCATCGCAGCATGGGTCGTAACCATGGTGTCATTCCCTGCCCACTCCGAAGCCGACCTGCCTTCATCCGCATTGCATGACCTTTCTCCGAAGAGAGACGCTGCCGGTGCGGCGGCGGCTTCTCCTCCCGCCCTACGCAGCTCCGTGCCGCTTGCGCTTGTGCCAGATGCCCCGGTGCCCGATGCGCTTGTGCCCGATGCGCTTGTGAGCGAGCAGTTGCTGGCCGAGGCGGCCAAGCACCTCCGCAGCCTTGGGGCCGTGAACATCCTGGTTGCCGGCCAAACCGGGGTGGGCAAGAGCACCCTTGTCAACAGCGTGTTCGGCGAGGACTTCGCCGACACGGCCGCTGGCGAGCCTGTCACCCAGCACGCCGCGTGGTACAGCTCCGACAGGGTGCCGCTCCGCATCCTGGACACGCGCGGCCTGGAGGCGAAGGACTACATGGTCACGCTGATGGCCATGCGGTCCGCCATAGAGGCCAGCCGCGCCCAGGACGACGAGCGCAACCAGCTTCACATCGGCTGGGTGTGCATCGCCGCGCCCAGCAGCCGGGTGCAGGCGTGCGAGGTTGACATCGTCCGGCTGCTGAACAAGTACGACGTGCCGGTGGTCATCGTCCTGACCAAGGACGACGAGGACGAGGAGTTTGCGGAGACCGTGGCGCAGATCATGCGCACTCGCCATGCCCATGTCACCGCCATCGTCCCTGTCCGCGCGCTGGCCAAAGGCCGCCGGCCAGCGCATGGGCTGCAGGAGCTGGTGGCCGCCACCTTTGCCGCGCTGCCCAACGCCCACCGAGCCGCCTTCGCCGCGGCGCAACGGATCAACCGCGACCTCAACAGGTCGCTCGCCGAGGATTACGTCACCGCTGCCGCCGGCGCGGCCGCCGCGGCGTCGGCGATCCCGATTCCATTTGCGGACATGGCGACCTTGGTGCCGATCCAGGCCGGCATGCTGATCGGCATCTCCAAGGCCTTCGGCTTGCCCATGGAGCGTCAGCAGGTGACGCAGCTGATCACCACGCTGTTCGGTTCCCTGGCGGTCACCGTGGCAGGCGGCTGGGCCATCGGCACCGTGCTGAAGCTTATTCCCGGCCCCGGCTCCATCATCGGCGCCGTGGTCAACGCAGCCGTGGCGGGCGCCGTCACCCGGACGCTGGGCAGGACGTACATCCGCTTCCTTTGCACGTTCCTGGAAACCCGGGGCCGGCTGCCGAGCGCGGACGAGATCGCCACCATCCTTCCCACGTTCAGCAGGGCAGACCAGACCGCTTGAATCCCCGCCTGCTGCGCCAGGTGCAGCCGCAGGCGGGCGGCCGGGTTGCTGGCGGCCGGTCACTGGCCGCGGGAATTGACGGCGCTGGGGCACAGGGCGCGCATGATTGCGCCGCAACTGGTCAAGTCCCCATGAAGTCGGGCGTGAAGCCGGGCAAGAACAACGCCGACGACGACGCCGAGGCGCAGTGCGGGGCGATGAGCCGGCTAGCAAGCAAAGGGACGTTCACACATGGACCGCCACGCCGATGCGCCCCCCACGATGGCGGTGCCGTCGCGCCTGGGGCCAGAGCCTAGGACGATTGGCACCACATTGGGCGGCTGGCGCCCTGCTCAGGATGGCAGATCGTCCGCAGGCCCTCGGCTGCCGCGCACTGAAGTAGGCTCCGAGTCTCCGGCCTTCTTCGACGGGGACGCATCACTACCGGAAGGGCGGGGCGTATTGCAGGCCGCCGTCCTTCCACAGCCGGTTCAGGCCGCGGTCCACGCCCAGCGGCTTCTGGTTGCGGTCCCAGATTTCGCCGTAGTTGCCGACGGCCTTGATCGCCGACACCGCCCAATCGTTGCCGACACCGAGCTGCTTGCCGAAGTCGCCTTCCACCCCCAACAGCCGGCGGATTTCCGGGTTGGCGCTGGAGCGCATCTGTTCGACGTTCGCCTGCGTCACCCCAAGCTCCTCGGCTGCCACCAAGGCGAAGTGGGTCCAGCGCACCAGGTCGAACCAGCGGGGGTCATTCTTGCGCACCAGGGGGCCGAGCGGCTCCTTGCTGATGGTCTCCGGCAGAATCACAAAGTCGGCGGCGCGCGGCCCTTGGGCGCTGCGTATGCCGATCATGTCGGTGCGGTCGTTGGAATAGACGTCGCAGCGGCCGGACAGGAACGCGCTTTGTATCTCCGCCGCGGCCTCGATGATGACAGGCTGGAACTTGATCCGGTTGGCGCGGAAGAAGTCGGTGACGTTCTGCTCCGAGGTGGTGCCGGGCAGCATGCAGACGGTGGCGCCGTCCAGCTCCTTGGCGGATTTCACGCCAAGCGCCTGCCTCACCATGAAGCCCTGGCCGTCGTACAAGTTGATGGCGGCGAAGGTCAGCCCGACCGTCACGTCACGGGTGTAGGTCCAGGTGGTCGCGCGGGCCAGCACGTCCACCTCCCCGGATTGCAGCGCCGTGAAGCGCTGTTGCGTGGTGGTGGCGACGAAGCGCAGCTTGTCGGGCGACCCCAGCGCCGCGGCGGCAATGGCCCGGCAGTAATCCGCATCCACCCCGCGCCAAATGCCCTGGCTGTCCGGGATGCTGAGGCCCACGCCCGCCGTCGCCACGCCGCACACCAGGGTGCCGCGCCTCAGCACAACGCCCAGCGTGTCCCCGGACGGCGCTTGCGCGAGTGCGGCCCCTGGTCCCGCCAGGATGCCCATCATGACTGCCGCCGCCCGGATCGCCCGCCGCATCATCCTGCTCCAGCCCTGCTCTAATCAAATCAACATCCAGGGTGGTTCCGGAGTTGCACGCAGCGGCCTTGCAACGAGGGCGGGGATGGCCGGTGTGGCCGAAGCCATCATGAAGCGGGTTGAGACTTGCGGCCCGCCCTTGGCATGTTGCCGGGCGCTGAACCGAGCCTCCCGCCCCTTGCGGGATTGGCCGCGCCGCGCACCGTCGTGCCAGCGTTCCTCCCTGTTCGGCATCGGCCACGGGAGGGGTCACAGCCCTTGCCGCGGCGTTGCCGTGCTGGGCGCGCCATGAGAATGGGCGCGCCATGAGAATGGGCCCATGTCACGCCTCCAAAAGGTTTCCAAGCCGCCCGGCACCGGGGTGCTTCCGGCCCTGGTTGCGGCCACGCTCCGCGGCGGCGGCCCGATCCAGCGCGACCAGGAAGCGCTGCCCTTTACCAAGGCAGGGTTGCGCCGGATGATCCCGGAGATCACGGGCTGACTCCGGCGGCGCAAGGCGCTTGGGTGCTGCCGAAGGCCGGCCCTGCCTCAGCCCGTGCAGGCCGGGTTCATCTCCAGGAACGCATCCGTTGCGGGCACCTTGCCGAGCGGAGCCAGCAAGTCCCAGGCGCCCCGGCTCTCGGCAGGGGCCTTCACGCGATACAGCACGAGGTCCTGCATCACGCGGCCATCCCCGCGCATCGCCGCCTCCTTGCCGAAGTACTGGATGGGCAGCGCGCGCATGGCCCGGCCCACCGCCACCGCGTCCCGCGTGCCGGCCTGGGCCGCCGCGCGCAGGAAATGCAGCGTCGCGGCATAGACGTTGGCCTGGTTGCTGGTCGGCATCGCCTTGCGGTCGGCCATGAAGCGCTGGCTGAAGGCGCGGGTGCCGGCGTCCGTGTCCCAATAGAAGCTGCTGGGAAAGCGGAAGCCCTGCGCGACCTCCAGCCCCAGGGCCTGGATGTCGGTGACATAGACCAGGAACCCGGCCAGCGTCTGCTTGCCGCCGGCCTGCAGGCCGAACTCGGCGGCCTGCTTGATGAGGTTCACCTGGTCCCCGCCCACCGCGGCCAGGCCGATCACGTCGGCGCCGCTGGTCCGGGCCTGCACGATCTGCGCGGAGTAGTCGGTGTTGCCGAGCGGGAACTTGGTGCCGCCCAGCACGCGCCCGCCCGCGGCCTCGACCACCCGCGCCGCCTCCGCCTGCAGGGCCGCGCCGAAGCTGAAGTCCACGGCGATGAAGTACCAGGTCTTGCCGCCGGCCTGGGTGACCACGCGGCCCGTGCCCTCGGCTAAGGCGTGCGTGTCGTCGGCCCAGTGACTGCTGACCGGGGCGCAGAGCTTGCTGGTGAACTCGGTGACGGCGGCGGCGGTGATCATGACCGTGCGGCCCTTCTCGCGCGCGACCTGCTGCACGGCGGCGGCAACGGGCGTGACCGGCAGGTCGGTGATGGCGTCCACGCCGGAGTCGTACCAGCCGCGGGCGATGCCGCCGGCCACGTCGGGCTTGTTCCCGGTGTCGGCGCGCAGGACCTCGACCGGCAGGCCCAGGACGGTGCCGCCGAAGTCCTGCACCGCCATGCGCGCCGCCGCGACGGAGCCGGCGCCGCCGCTGGCGGCATATGGCCCGCCCTCGTCGGTCAGGACGCCGATGCGGACCGGGGCGCCTGCGCCCTGCGACACCCCTTGTGCCTGGGCGCCCGCGCCGCCGGCCAGGGCCGCCGCGCTGCCCAGCAGCGTGCGCCGCCCAAATCCTGCCTGTGCCATGACTGCTTCCCCCGGTTTCGCGCGACGTTACACCAGGCTGGGATTTCCGCACCTGCCGCCGCGCGGCGCAACCGCGGCTGGCGCAGCGTGTTGAGGGCCGGAAGCAGGAAGGAGACCCGCCGTGGCAGCCAACACCCCCGCAGGCCCGCCGAAGGCGGCGACCGCGAAGATCGTGCTGGGCGTGCTGGCCGCCGTCGTCGGCGGCGTCGCCGGTGCGGGGCTGCTGACGGGCGGGACGCTGCCAGCCGGCGTGCAGTCCGCCTTTGGCCTGGCGTCCCCCGCCCAAACCGGTCCCCAAACCGGTTTCCAGACCGCGCCCCAAACCGGCGCGCGGACCGGCAGGCCGGACGGCGCGGGCGCTGGCGATCCCGCCTTGAGCCAGGCCGACCAGCAGCTTGAGGCCAAGCTGCAACCCTACGTCAGGTGCATCAACGGCGTGGAGCGGGAGCTGGACGCCCTGCGGTCGCGCTACCGCAATGAGCTGGAGTATGTCCGCCTGGTGCTGGCCGGCAAGCCGCCGATGATGTCTCCCAACATCACCGGGCTGCGCCTGACGCTGGACGGCTACTCGGGCGGCACGGACCGGGGCGGCGAGTGCGCGGCGGGGCTGGAGCAGGCCGCGGCGCAGGCCCCGGCCATTCCGGAGCTGGATCAGGCCGGGCAGGACTATGCCAGGGCGCTGCGCGCGATGCTGCCGGTGTTCCCGGAGGCGCAGCGATACTACGAACAGAAGGACTGGAAGGACGACCGCTTCGCCAAGGGCACGGCGCTGGACGCCAAGCTGCGGCCGGCCTTCGCCGACAGCGAGCGCGCGGGCGCGGCCATCCGCGCCGCCCTGCGAGGCCAGGAGAACGGGCTTCGCACCCGCCAGCTTGCGGCGGTGGAGGCGCGGGACGGGCGGACCGCGCGCTGGCAAGGATTGAACTTCATGCTGCGGGCGCGCGAGCTGGAGAACGAGGCGGGGCGGCAGGCGGCATCGGGATCGTTCAGCGCCAAGGCGCTGCAGCTTGGCATCGAGCAGCTTTCGGCGGCCTGGGACGAGGCGAACAGCTATGCCGCGGCGCATCCGGACGAGATGGCGCGGAGCGGAGGCCAGCAGCGTCCGATTTGGGCGCGGATCAGCCAGCCGGCGTCCAGCTACCTGGCCAGCGCCAAGGAGCTGCGGCGGGCGGTGGAGGCCGACCAGCGCAAGTCCGACACCTTGAGGTCCGCCTACAACTCGATGGTGCGGGACTTCAACACGGTGGTGGACGCCTTCAACGCCCAATACTGAACGGCCGATACTGAACGACCGATGCCGAACTGCCCAGCACTGAACGCGCATCGTTGACCGGGAATCATTGACCAGGGATCGTTGACCGGGGATCGTTAGCCGTCGGGCGTTGACCGTGGGGCATTGACCGCGGCTGGGCCGGGGCCGGCCGTCCGGGCCGGGTCAGCCGTTCAGGGCCGCCGGGATGCGCGTGTAGCCGCGGAAGCGCGCACGCATCCCGCGCACGGGTTCCCCGGCCAGGGCGTAGCGCGGGAAGCGGGACAGGAAGCGGCCGATGGCCACGGCGCCCTCCAGCCGCGCCAGGCTCATGCCCACGCACTGGTGGATACCGGCGGCGAAGGCAAGGTGGCGGTTGGGCGTGCGGGCGATGTCGAAGCGGTCCGGGTCGGGGAAGGCCGCCGGGTCGCGGTTTGCGGCGCCGATGCACAGGGTGACGCGGGTGCCGGCGGGGAACAGGGCGCCGCCGATCCCGGTCTCCGCAGTGGTGGCGCGGTTGCCGAGCTGGTTGCTGCTCTCGTAGCGCAGCACCTCCTCGATGGCGGGGCGCAGCAGGGCGGGGCCGGCCAGCAGGCGGGCGCGTTCCGCGGGATGGTCGTGCAGCAGGACCAGGGCGTTGCCGATCAGGTTGGTCGTGGTCTCGTGCCCGGCGTTCAGCAGGAAGATGCAGTTGTGCAGCAGCTCCGCCTGGTCCAGGCGGCCACCGGCGGGGTCTTCCTGCATCAGCCGGGTCAGCACGTCCTGCTCGGGGTCGCCGGGGCGGGCGCGGCGGGCGGCGGTCAGGTGCTCCAGGTAGGCCAGGAACTCGGTGACGGCCTGGTTGCCGCGGGCGGCGGCCCCGGGCGTCAGCGCCGGCTCCAGCGCGCCCAGGATGGCCAGGGACCAGGCGCGCAGGGGGCCGCGCTCGGCGGGCGGCACGCCCAGCAGGTTGCCGATGACCTCGATGGGGATGGCGGCGGCGAAGTCCTCGATCAGGTCGGCGGCGCCGTGTCCGGGGCCGTCCATGCGGTCCAGCAGGGCGTCCACGGCCTGGACCAGCCCCGGCTCCATCGCGGCGATGGCGCGAGGGGTCAGGGCGCCGGCGATCAGGCGGCGGACGCGGGTGTGGCGGGGCGGGTCGTTGAAGACCAGGCTGGTGGTGTGGTGCTCATACAGCGGCGTATCGCCGAACTTGGGGCGGAACTCCTCGGTCTTGCCGCTGCCGAAGGTGGCGGCGTCGCGGTAGATGCGGGACAGGTCGGCGTGCCGGGTCAGGAACAGGGCGCCGTCGGGAAGCAGGTGGACGGGTGATTGCTCCTGCAGGGCGCGGTAGGTTGGGTAGGGGTCGCGCAGGAACTCCGGCGTCAGGTGCGCGAGGTCGAAGGCGCGGATGTCCATGATGCCAGCGTCCATGATGCTCTCCCCGCGTGCAGCATCGGCCTGGGGTGCATGGGGGACAAGGGTGGCCGTGGCGGGGCCGCTTGCAGCGGCAGGGGCGGCCTACGATATGCGCCGCGCCCGCAACGCGGGCATCCGCACGCAAGGGGGTTCCGATGGCCGCCACCACCTACGCCTATGCCCACACTCCGGTTGACGCCGCCGCCCGCCTGGCCCGGCTGCGCCGGATGGCGCGGCTGATGGACGCGCAGTTCGGCATCCCGGGCACCCGTTTCCGCTTCGGCGTGGATGCGCTGATCGGGCTTGCGCCCGGCGTCGGCGACGCGGTGACCGGGCTGCTGTCGCTGTGGGTGGTGTGGGAGGCGCGCAACCTGGGCGCCCCGCCGGCGCTGCTGGCCCGCATGCTAGGCAACGTCGCCATCGAGGTCGCGGGTGGCGCGGTGCCCGTGCTGGGCGACCTGTTCGACGCCGCCTTCAAGGCGAACCTGCGGAACGTGGCGCTGCTGGAGAATTGGCTGGCGCGGGGACGCTGAGCAGGCAGGCGGAGGACGCCCGCGCCGTCCTGCCCGCCGGCGCCCCCTACGCCGTGGCACCGAGGCAGGCGGCGCAGGTGCCCTCGACCTCGACCGTCGCGTGGGCCGGGGTGAAGCCCTTGGCAGCGGCGGCGTGGCCCAGCGCGTCGGCGACGGCGTGGTCGTCCACCTCGTCCACGCCGCCGCAGGCGCGGCAGATCAGGAACTGGGCGGCGTGGGTGTGGGCCGCGCCCTCGTCGCAGCCGACGAAGGCCTGCAGGCGCTCGACCCGGTGGATCAGGCCCTGCTGCTGCAGGAACTCCAGGGCGCGGTAGACGGTCGGCGGCGCGGCGCGGCGCGTCTCCTGCAAGCGGTCCAGCAGGGCATAGGCGGTCACCGGCCCGGGCGACCCCAGGATCAGCGCCAGCACGTGCCGGCGCAGGTCCGTGAAGCGGACGCCGGCCTCGGTGCAGGCCCGGGCGGCGGCGTCCAGCCGGCGTTCTATGTCGGCGCTGTCCTTCACGCGGCCTCCGTGCTGCCCTGCCGCAAGATGGGGGGACCGGGCCGGCGGCTCAATGCCGGCGGGGGCGGGACAGGGGGCAAAGGAGGGGGGACGGCAGGTTGGGACTCCGGACGGCCAAGCTGCTACGGTCCCGCACCGGAGGGGCAGGGATGGCAGCGTTCAAGGGCAAGGCGCCGGGCAGCGGGTCCGGGGAGATGTCGCGCCGCACGGTGATGCTGCGCCCCCACATCGGGCTGACGCCGGCGCAGCAGACCCAGGCCCGGCGGCTGCGCCGCGGCGGGGCCGAGCCGGAAGCGATTGCCGAGGCGCTGTCCCTGCCATTCGAGGAGGTGGAGAAAGCGCTGCTGCAGATGCGCTCCCCGCGTCCGGAAACCACGCGCGGCACGCTGAACGTGACCTTGGCGGCCCACAAGCTCATCATGAAGGAGCGGGTGGGCGACGAGCCGATCTGGCAGACGATGGACCGCATGTTGGACGAGCTGCTGCGGCTGCGCACCGCGGCGGCGCCTCCCCGGCGGCGCCCGCCCGCCGCCCAGGACGACCTGCCGCTGCTGCAATCCGCCGTCCAGCCTGCCGCGCCAACCCCCGTTCCTACTTCCGTGCCAACCCAGGCGCCACCTCCTGCCCCGCCGGCTGCTCCGCCCGCCGCGCAGCAACGTGAGTAGCCCTGCCCTAGCCGGGGCCGGCCAAGTGTGGGACACGGGAACCATGCTGTATCTGCTCCACGACGCGGCTGCCGCCGCCATCTTCCCGGTCCGCGCCTGGGCGCAGGCCGCTTCCTCCATCATGCGGGCCGCCCCCGGCCCCGACTACCTGACGGTCGGCACGCGGTCCGCCGTGGCGTGGGCGGATGTCGCCAACGACGTGCTGCGCCCGCGCGGCAAGCCCGATTGGAACATCAAGGTCAAGCGCGGCGCCGACGAGCCGCTGCACGAGACGGTCGAGCTGGACCAGCCCTTCGTGCGGCTGATGCGCTTCCAGGCGCCCGGCACCGCAGGCCCGCGCGTGCTGCTGGTGGCGCCCATGAGCGGGCACCACGCGACGCTGCTGCGCGGCACCGTGCAGGACATGGTGGACGCGGGGTTCGAGGTGTTCGTCACGGACTGGCGGGACGCGCGCATCGTGCCGCTGCTGCACGGCGACTTCGACCTGGGCAGCTACGTCGAGACCGTGATCGGCTTCCTGCAGCATCTTGGCCCGGACACCCACGTCGTCGCCGTGTGCCAGCCCGCGCCGGCGGTGATCGCGGCGGTGTCCCTGATGGCCACCCGCGGCGACCCGGCGCAGCCGCGCAGCATGACCTTGATGGGCGGCCCGGTGGACACGCGCTGCGCCCCAACCGTCGTCACCAAGCTGGCGCAGGACAAGCCGATCAGCTGGTTCGAGCGGCACGTGGTCGCCACCGTGCCGCCGTGGCATCCCGGCGCGTTCCGCCGGGTGTATCCGGGGTTCCTGCAGCTGGCGGCGTTCATCTCCATGAACCCTGACCGGCACATGGAGGCGCACCGGCGCATGTTCGACCACCTGGTCAAGGGTGACGACAGCAGCGCGGCGTCGCACCGCCGGTTCTATGACGAGTATCTGGCGGTGATGGACGTGCCCGCCAGCTACTACCTGCAAACGGTCGAGACGTTCTTCCAGAAGCACGACCTGGCCGATGGGCGCATGACGGTGCGCGGAGAGGCCGTGGTGCCGTCCGCCATCCAGCATACGGCGCTGATGACGGTGGAGGGGGAGCTGGACGACATCTCGGCCCCTGGCCAGACCATTGCGGCTCAGGCGCTGTGCAGCGGCATTCCGGCGGAGCGGCGGATGCAGTACCTGCAGCCCGGCGTCGGGCACTACGGCATCTTCAACGGGCGCAAGTGGCGGAGCGAGATCCTGCCGCGCATCGGCGAGTTCATCCGGGCGCAGTAGGGCGGGCGCAGTAGGGCGGGCGCAGCAGGCCGGGATGCGCGGGAGGGCGGGAATGAACGGGTTGCCTTGGCTGGCAGCGTGCCTGGCAGCGGCGGGGTGCCTGGCGGCGGGCAGCGCCAGCGCGCAGAGCTTCCCGTGTTCACGGGCGTCCAGCACCGTAGAGCACGCCATCTGCGCCGACCGCGACCTGGGCGAAAAGGACGAGGCCGTCGCCGAGCTGTATCGGCGCGCCCGGGATGCACATCCAAACGACCGGGAGCTGGTCGAGGGCCAGCGGGCCTGGATCAGGGAGCGCGACGCCTGCCCGGCGTTGAGCCGCGGGCACGACGCGATGATGGCCTGCCTGAACGACGCCTACGACCGGCGGCAGGGCGATCTGATGCCGGCCACCGCCGGGACGCGCACTACCCGTCCGTACTAGCCGGCTGGCGCACCGGCTGTCAGGGCCGAGCGAGCACCCCTTCCACAAACAAAAGAGGCGGCGCCTTGCGGCGCCGCCAAGTTTAGGGAGGAAACGTCCTGCAAACATGCGGCCAAGCCAGCATGCTGCGATGCACAATCTGACGATGCCCATCCGAGTCTGCAAGCCTCGGTGGAAACATATTGGGTCACGAGGCTGTGTTGGGCGTGCGGCGTGTCTTTCCGGTTGGGGGGCGCCACTCGCCGCGCTGCCGGGCGGTCCAGGCATAGCGGGCGTCGCCGTCCAGCAGGTGCAGGCTGTCCTGCAGGCGGTTGCGCTCCAGCCAACCCACGGCGGCTTCCAGCTCGGGCAAGGTCATCTCCGCCCGGCTCTTGCCCAGCACGCGCTTCAGCGCGGCGTTGTAGCGGTGATAGCCGCCCTGGCCGTGCGCGGCCGTCAACGCGCCCTCGTCCTCCACCACCTGCGCCGCCACCATCTCGCCCACCCGGGCGCGCAGGCGGCGCTCGGCGATGCTGGGCGGCTCCAGCAGGCGTCCCTGCGGGTCGGGATCGGTGGGATGCAGGGTCAGCTCGGGGCCGGGCTTGAGCAGCTCGTAGCGCATCGCCAGGGCGTTGCTCTCCAGCGGCACGATGCCACCCTCCTCCTCCCGCTCCGCCCGCAGGTCCTGCAGCCACAGCGGCAGGTGGCCCTGCTTGCGCGGCTTGGGCCGCTTGGCCAGCGTGCCCTGCTCCGTCTCGACCCGGCGGCGGAAGCGGGCGAACAGGGGATCGTCGGGATGGAACACCAGGGCGCGCTGGGACTCGTACGGCCCGGCGTGCGGGTCTATGCGGGTGGCGCGGGCGACCATCTGCTCCAGCCAAGGGCGGCTGCGTATGTGCGTCAGCGCCGCGACCACCGCGATCTCCGGCGCATCCAGCCCCTCATAGGCCATCGCCACCGTCACCAGCACCGTCGGCTCCGCGCGCAGGCGGTAGCTGGCCAGGGTCTCGCGCGCGTCGCGCTCGTCGCTGGTGGCCAGGCGCACGGTGTCCTGCTGGGCGCGGGGCACCCAGCCGCGTATGACCTCTTGGTAGTGCCGGGCGGCGGCCTGGTCGGGCGCGACCACCAGCAGCTTGCCCAAGCCGCGCACCTCCTGGCCGCGCGCCTCCTGGCCGCGCGCCTCCTGGCCCCCCGCCCCCTCCCCCACTGCGCCGACGCCCAGCGCCTCCCGCCGGCTGGCCCGGAGATTCCGCGTGGCGGTGAAGGCCTCCCGCAGCAGTTGCCCGGCGAAGCCCGTGCGCAGGGCGGTGAACAGGGCGGGCCGGGTCTGCTCGGTCGGCCAGTGGTTGAACAGGCGGTGCGGGCCGACCGGGGTGGGGGAGCCGTCGGGCTGCCGGTTGTCACGGTCCAGCCAGCTTGCCTCCCCGTCCAGCGCGCCGAACATGACGGGCAGCACCGCGCGCTCCGCCAGCGCCTGGGCGCGGCTGTAGCCGACGACGGCCCAGCCCGGCGCCTGCAGGTCCACCTCCCGCGTGGCGGAGCGCGGGCCGGGGCGGTAGGGCAGCCACAGGATGCCGCGCCCGTCCGCGCGCTCCAGCGTGCCGGACAGCAGCAGGCGCAGGCGGGCGGTCTCCAGCAAGGGTTGCAGGGCGCGGCTCCAGCCGGACGCCTCGGCTGCGCCGGGTTCGGCCAGGGGGTCCGGGGCGGCGTCGGACAGGGCGGGCAGGTGATGCACCTCGTCCACGACCAGCAGGTAGCGGTGGCGGGAGAACTCGGCGAGGTGCAGGTCCGGCGCGGCGGCGACGCCCTGGTAGGTCGCGACGTAGCCGGCCAGGCCGCGGCAGGGGTCGGGTTCGTTGCCGGCGGCGCGGACGGACAGGCTGTGGCCCAGGGCGGCGCGCCAGGCCGGGTCGGCGAAGGCTTCCTCCGCTTGCAGGCGCAGGCTGTCGCGCGGCACCACCCAGCACACGCGGTCCACCACCCCGGCGCGGATCAGCGCGGCGGCGGCGATGACGGGCAGCAGGCTCTTGCCGCCGCCGGGGGTGACGGCGGCCAGGATGTCGGCCATGTCCCCGGCGTCCCCGGCCGCGACGGCCTGGACGATGGCGGCCACGCGGGCCTGGTGGGTGCGGAGCGGGCGGGGCAAGCGGGACGGCTCCCTGGTGGGCAGGGCAGCATGAGTCCATTGCAAGGCTTTGTGAATCCCCAAACTTCCTGACGGCGACATTAAGCGCGCGGCCAGGCTTGGCGGTGCGGATGCGGGTGGCCTAACGTTGCGGATGTCGAATGCGAAAGGACAGAGGATGCGTGCAGCCGCCGCCGCCGTGCTGGCGATCCTGGCCCCGGGAGTCGCCTCGGGACAGGCCGGTCAGGTCCAAATCCCCCAGGATGCGCTGCAGGAGCAGGACGCGGCCGGGACCGCGCTGGTCGAGGCGTTCGGCCTGTTCTGCCTGGACCGCTTCCCCGGCGCAGCCCGGGTGGAGGATGCAGCGCCCGGCCGGATCGCACCGATGCCCCCGGCGCGCGTCCGGGAGTATCTGCACGACGACCCCGGGCGTGCCTGGGTCTATCGGGCTGCGGATGGCGACTACGTGCTGACCATCGAGGAGCCGCCGTTCCACACCTGCGCGGTCCGCCGGATGTATGCCCAGCCGCCGCGCTACCGCCTGCCCTGGCTGCTGCAGACGGGGCTTTGGGCCGCCGCCGCCGGACGCGGCCCGTTCGGCCCGGCCCAGCCGCAGTCCATCCGTCAGGGGGAGCTGCTGATCCAGGCCAGCGCCCGGACCTTGCCGGGCGCTGGCGGCGACGTGTTCATGGAGCTGACGACGACCTACCCCGATGGCCGCCGCGAGCAGCGCCTGGCGCGGCGGGCGCTGGGGCGGTAGGCCCGCCGCGCCAGGCGACGCGCCGGCGCGGGCCGCACCTGCCGCCGCCGACCGGGGATGCCCCACGGCGGCGGCGCCCTCCGGCCTACTCCTTGCCGATGTCCATCAGCAGCCGCTCGGCCTTCGCGTCCTCGATGCGGTTCACCAGGCGGCGGTTCTCGTGCTGGTCGCGGGCGGTCTTGGTCAGGGTGACGCAGGACTGCACCAGCATGATGATGCCCATGGCGAGGTAGCCCTTGAGCCAGATGTCTATGGGCATGAAGAAGACGCCGGCCGCCACCATCACCGCCGCGCCGATGAACGACGCGTAGGTGAAGCTGATCCAGGCGGAGGAATGCTGCGGGTTGGTCGGGTTGGCCATGGTTGCGGTCCTTTGCTGCATGGAGGAAGGGTTCAGCCTTGGTGGGTCAGCGCCGGCAGCCCGGCCTTGGCGCGCAGGCGGAGCATCACGTCGTCCAGGGCAGGCGCGGTGCGGGGGCCGAAGCCTTCGGCGCCCAAGCGGGCGACCAGGCTTGCCGGGGCGTCGTGCTCCAGGGTGGCCAGGGCGCTTTCCACCGCCCCGTCATCTGCTTGCCGCTGGCGCAGCCGGGCCAGGGTCGCCTCGGCGTCGCGCAGGGTGGCGGGGGCAGCGCCCTGCGCAGGTGCGGCGTGCAGGCGGCGGACGGCCTCTGCCGCCTTGGCGGAGGCGCGGCCCCGCTGCAGCGCGGCAAGGCGGCGGCCAGCGTCGGCATAGGCCGTCCGCATCGCCTCCACCCCGTCGCGAAAGCCGTCATGGGCCTCCTGCACCGCGGCGAGGTCGGCTTCAGCGGCGAGGATGGCGTCGGCTGCCTCCCTCGCGAGGTCGGGGCGTCCGCCCTGCAGGGCGGCGACGGCGCGGGCTTCCAGGTCGGACAGCGCGGCTTGCAGCACGGCCAGCCGACGCGCCTCGGCATCGCGGTGCGCCATGGCCACGGCCAGGGAGCGCCGGTGGGCCTCGACGCCTGCCGCCGCCTCGCGGATCTGCTGGTCGAGGATGGGCAGGGCGTGCAGGTCCGCCAGGTTCTCCGCGGCCCTGGCGGCGTCGCCGCGCAGCAGGGTCGCTATTGTCTTGAGCATCGGAGCCAACCTCCTTATGAACATCGTTCATCGCCGATATGGCACGACTATGAACACGGTTCAAGATGAATATTGAACGGCGTTCAAAAATGTTGGGAGCGGGTGGCCGTGCAGGTATCGGAACGCCGGGACATGCTGAGGGACCGGCTGGTCGGCGCGGCGGAGGCCGTGATCTCCGGCCAGGGGCTGCCCGGCCTGAAGGCGCGCGACCTGGCGCAGGAGGCGGGCTGCTCGGTCGGCGCGATCTACAACGTGTTCCCCGACCTGGACGGCCTGATCCTGGCCGTGAACCTGCGCACGCTGGCGCTGTTCGAGGCGGCGATTGCGGACAGCCGCGCCCAGGCCGGGCCGGATGACGGCAGCGCCGTGACGGCGGCGGACGAGCTGGTGCGGCTGGCGCTGGCCTACCTCGCCTTCGCCCACGCGCACGGGCCGCGCTGGCGGGCGCTGTTCCAGCACCGCATGGCCGGCGGCGCGGTGCCGGAGTCCTACCGCGCCGAGCAGGGCCGCCTGTTCAGCTACATCGAGGCGCCATTGGCCCGGCTGTGCCCCCGCCTGTCCGGGGCGGAGCGCAGCCTGCGCGCCCGCACCTTGTTCTCCAGCACCCACGGCATCGTCAGCCTGGGCCTGGACGAAAAGCTGCTGTCGCTGCCGCGCGCCGTGCTGGCGGGGGAGTTGGAGGCGCTGGTGCGCGCGGCGGCCCGGGGGCTGGCGGCGCCCTGACTACTCCCGGACGACAACTACTCCCGAACGACGTAGGTGTGGAACCGGATCACGCCGTCCGAGCCGGTTTCCCGATACACCCCCTGGATTTCGGTGCTCAGCCCGGGAAAGCGGTTTTCCGCGCGCTCGAAGGCGAGCAGGTAGTCCAGCATGGGCTGCGCGCGTCCGCCCAGGCGCTCGCCGGGGACCATCGTGGCGATGCCCGGGGGATAGACCAGCATGAGGGTCGCGGCGATGCGGCCGGCGGCCTGGCTGATCGGCAGGTAGTCCACCCGGTTCCGCACCAGCATGCGCCCGGCCTCGTGCGGGGCCATCGCCAGCTCCGGCAGGTGGTCCGCCTGGAACTGCTGGCGCTGCAGGCGGTTGATGCCGGCCTCGCGGTAGAACGCATGCATCTCCGCGCAGAGGTCGCGCACGCCCATGCCGTGGTAGCGGGCGCTGCGCCGCCGCACGAAGCCGGGGATCACGTCCTGCAGCCGGGCGTTCTCGTCATGCAGGCGCTTGAAGGTCACCAGCCAGCTCAGCAGCGTGCCGGCCTTGCTGCTCTCCACGCCCGGGGTCAGCAGGAACAGGATGCTGTGCAGGTCGTTCTTCTCGGGGACGATGCGGTTCTCCCGCAGGTATTCAGCCAGCACCGGCGCGGGGACGCCGTGCGGCAGGTAGTCGCCGGTCGCGCGGTCGAAGCCGGGCATCAGCAGCGTCAGCTTGTTCGGATCCGTCATTGCGAAGCCCGGCGGCACCTCGTGGAAGCCGTGCCAATCGTCGCTGCCGGACATCGCCCAGTGGCGGGGGTCGCCCGCGAGGTCGTCGGTCGGCACCTCCTCCCACGGCGTCGGCCGCGCCTCGGCCTCCGCCGGCGGGCGCCAGTCCACCTGGTGCGGCACGAAAGGGTCGAAGAACCAGCGGCGGGCCGGGTCGGGGTCCTGCGCATACTCGCGCGCGACCATGCGCAGCTTCTTGCGCAGTTCGATCCCCAGCCGGATGGTGTCGTCCCACAGGACCTCCCCCGACCGTCCCTTCATCATGTGCGCGCCCACGTCGAGCGACGCGAACAGGGGATAGAACGGCGACGTGCTGGCATGGACCAGCACGCTCTCGTTCAGCCGCCGGTGCTCGACCCGGCGCTGCTGGCCCTTGATGTGGGTGTCCTTGACGTGGATCTGCGACGCCTGGCTGAAGCTGGCGAGCTGCTTGTGCGTGCTTTGCGTGGCGATGATGCCGGGGTCGTCCGGCCCCAAACCTTTCGAGTTGCCCAGCCCCATCGCGAAGCGGTTGCGGAACAGGGGGTGGAACTTCATGAAGCCTGCCCAGGCCTCATCAAATACGATGTAGTCGCAGAGGTGGCCGATGCGCTTCAGGATGGTCGTCGCGTCGTAGATCGTGCCGTCGTAGGTACATTGCTCGATGACCGCCACCCGGAACGGGCGCGGGCGCTGCCATGCGTCGGGGTCGGCGACCAGCGGGTTGGCGCGTATGGCGGCACGCAGCCGGTCCTCGTCCAGGGCGGCGTGGTCCAGCGGGCCGACCATGCCGTAGGTGTTGCGGTCGGTCGGCAGGTAGATCGGCACGCCGCCGCCCAGCATCAGGGCGCCGTGGTGGGCGGCCTTGTGGTTGTTGCGGTCGAACAGCACCAGGTCGCCTTCCGCCACCAAGGCGCCCAGGACCATCTTGTTGCTGGCGCTGGTGCCGTTCAGGACGAAGTAGGTGCGCTCGGCCCCGAAGATGCGGGCGGCGGCCTTCTGCGCGGCCAGGGCCGGGCCTTCGTGGGTCAGCAGGTCGCCCAGGTCCAGGACGGAGTTGTCCAGGTCGTCCCGGAAGATCGCCGGCCCCAGGTGCTCGAAGAAGATGCGGCCGATGGCGCTGCGGCTGTAGAAGATGCCGCCGTTGTGGCCGGGGCAGGTCCAGAGCTGGTTGCCCTGCTCGGCATAGTCCACCAGTGCGCCGAAGAACGGCGTCTTGAGCGTGGCGGCATAGTTGCGGAGGCGGCTGGCGAGGTTGCGGGCGATGAACTCCGGCGTCTCCTCGCTTAGGAAGATCGTGCCGTCCACGTGGTTCAGCACGTCCACGGGGATGTCCTCCAGCCGCTTGCGGCGCAGCAGGATCATCACGGGCAGCTCCAGCCCGCGCTTCCGCACGAGCGAGATCAGCCCGGCGGGCTTGCCCAGCCAGCCGCGCTTGCCCCAGTCCACCACCATGCAGCCGATGGCGGCGTCGGTCTGGATGGCCAGCTCCGCGTCGTCCGTGCTGCGGGCGACCAGCACCTGGAAGCCCAGCCGCTCGATCTCCGCGACGATGGCCTGCAGGCGGGACCAGTCGAGGTCGGCGGTGTTGAAGGAGGGCGCGCAGATCAGGAACTTGAACCGCCGCTCGTATTCCATGGTCCTGTCCTGCCAGTCCGGTTGCGGGCGTGCGTATGTCGCGGGCCGGGCAGGCTGTCTAGCGCGGGACAGTCACACGGCCAGGCTTGCGCCGGGCGGGGCAGGCATTCCACTTTCGATGCCATGATGAGCCAGCCCCCAGACGCCGACCTGGACCCCACCAACCCCTACGCACGGCAGGCCCAGATCTTCCCGCGCTTGACCGAGGAGATGGCGGCGCGCGTCGCCGCATACGGCAGGACCGAGGACCTGCCGGCGGCGACCAGCCTGTTCGAGCGCGGGCAGCGCAGGGTGGACTTCTTCCTCGTGCTGTCCGGCAGCGTCGAGATCCTGGACCTGGACGGCCACGGGCAGGCCAGCGTCATCACGACGCACGGGCCGATGCAGTTCACGGGCGAGATGGACCTGTTCAATGACCGGCAAATCCTGGTGTCGGGCCGCACCGGGGCGGACAGCCGGGTGGTGCGGGTGCCGCGCGAGGGCTTCCGGCGGCTGGTGGGGACGGAAGCCGACATCGCCGAGATCATGATGCGCGCATTCATCCTGCGCCGCGTCGGCTTCATTCGGGAGGGCCAGGGCGGGGTGCTGCTGATCGGGCCGGGGCATGGCGGCGACACCATCCGTCTGCAGCGGTTCATGACGCGCAACGGCTATCCGCACCGGCTGCTGGACACCAGCGTGGACCCGGATGCGGGCGGCTTCCTGGACGGGTTCGACCTGCGCGGCACCGCGCTGCCGGTGGTGGTGGCGCACGATGCCCGGGGCGACGCGGCAGCGGCGGTGCTGCGGAACCCGTCCAATGCCGAGCTGGCGGACGCGCTGGGCCTGACGGAGGCGTTCGACCCGGACAAGGTGTATGACGTGGCGGTGGTCGGCGCCGGGCCTGCCGGGCTGGCCGCGGCGGTGTATGCGGCGTCCGAGGGGCTGAGCACCATCGTGGTCGAGGGGATGGCGCCCGGCGGCCAGGCCGGCACCTCCTCCAAGATCGAGAACTACCTGGGCTTCCCCACGGGCATCAGCGGCCAGGCGCTGGCGGGCCGCGCGCAGGCGCAGGCGCAGAAGTTCGGCGCGCGGCTGGCGGTGTCCCGCGCCGCCACCCGGCTGGACTGCGGCGCCACGCCCTACCGGCTGGAGCTGGAGGACGGGCACGTGCTGCCGGCGCGTGCGGTCGTAATCGCCACCGGCGCCCGCTACCGCAAGCTGGACGTGCCGGGCTACGAGCGGTTCGAGGGCGGGGGCATCCACTACGCCGCGACGGGGATGGAGGCGCAGCTCTGCACGGGGGAGGAGGTCGTCGTCGTGGGCGGCGGCAACTCCGCCGGGCAGGCGGCGGTGTTCCTGTCCCGGCATGTCGAGCACGTCCACATCATGGTGCGCGCGGCGGGGCTGGCGGCCACCATGTCGGACTACCTGGTGCAGCGCATCCTGCAATCCCCGCGCATCACCCTGCACACCCGGACGGAGATCACCGCGCTGGCCGGCGATGACGGCTTGCAGCAGGTCACCTGGACCCACCGCGGCACCGGCGCGTCCGAGACCCGGCGGATCGGCAGCGTGTTCGTGATGATCGGCGCCGACCCGAACTCGGAGTGGCTGGGCGGCTGCCTGGGGCTGGACGCCAAGGGCTTCGTGCTGACGGGCAAGGACGCAGACGGCAAAGTGCTGGACTCCCCGTTCGCGACGACGCTGCCGGGCATCTACGCCGTGGGGGACGTGCGCTCCGGCTCGGTGAAGCGGGTGGCGTCGGGGGTGGGCGAGGGGTCGGTGGTGGTGCAGGCGGTCCACGGATTCCTGAACCCTGGGGTGGGCTGACCGCGGGTTGCCACCCGCCGGCCCCCGCGGCATCGTCCGCGGGCAATGCGGAGCCGCCCCATGTCCCTGTTCAGCAATCTGCAGCCGGAGTCCCTGGACCCGATCATGGCGGGCTTCCAGGAGTTCGGCGCCGACACGCGCGCGGACAAGGTGAACCTGGGCGTTGGCATGTACTACGACGAGGACGGGCGCATTCCGATCCTGGAGGTGGTCAAGAAGGCCGAGGCGCGGCTGGCACCGACCATCGCCACCTGGGGCTACCTGCAGCCGGACGGCCTGCCCGCGCTGCGCGAGGCCGCCAAGCGCCTGGTGTTCGGCGATGCGCTGACGGATGGCATGGGTGGCCAGATCGTAACGGTGCAAAGCCTGGGCGGCACCGGTGCGCTGAAGCTGGGGGCGGACGTGATCCGGCGGCTGGCGCCGGACAGCACCGTGATGCTCAGCCGGCCAACTTGGGGCAACCACCCCAGCATCTTCGCGGGCGCCGGGCTGCAGGTCGCCGAGTATCCCTACTTCGACGACGCGACGGGCGGCGTGGACTGGCCCGCCATGCGCGCGGCCGTCGCGGACATGGCGCCCGGCACCGTGCTGCTGCTGCACGCCTGCTGCCATAACCCGACCGGCGCCGACCTGGATGCGGCGCAGTGGGGCGAATTGGCCGGGCTGATCCGGGACCGGCAGCTCTTGCCCTTCCTGGACATGGCCTATGCCGGGTTCGCGGAGGGGCTGGAGGCGGACAGCCAGCCGGCGCGGCTCCTGGCCGGGCTGGGCGTGCCGCTGTTCGTGGCGGCCTCGTTCTCCAAGTCGTTCGCGCTCTATGGGGAGCGGATCGGCGCGCTGTCCGTGGTGGCCGCGGATGCCGCGCAGGCCAAGCTGGTGGGGGAGAAGGTGAAGGTCGCCATACGCACCAACTACTCCACCCCGCCCAGCCACGGGGCGATGCTGGTCTCCACCATCCTGAACGACCCGGCCTTGCGCGCGGAGTGGGTGGCGGAGCTGGACGGGATGCGCGAGCGGATCAAGCGGATGCGGGAGGGGCTGGTCGCACGGCTGGCGGGCAACAACGTGCGCGACTACGGGCGCTTCCTGCACCAGCGCGGCCTGTTCTCCTACTCCGGCCTGGACGAGGCGCGGATGGGTCGGCTGAAGGCGGAGTTCGGCATCTACGGCGTCAGCGACGGACGGCTGTGCATGGCGGCGCTGACGGGGCGGACGCTGGACCGGGTGGCGGACGGCATCCGCGCCGTCGCGTAAGCAAACCTCCGGGAGGTTTGCGCACAGATGAAGACTCCAGGCTGCCGCGCATGATCGTCGCCCGGGACGTGCCGGCGCTGCGCCGGGCGCTGGGCGCCCTGCCCCGGCCCCTGGCGCTCGTGCCCACGATGGGCGCGCTGCATGACGGGCACCTGGCCCTGCTGCGGGCAGGACAGCGGCAGGCCGCCAGCACGGCGGCGTCCATCTTCGTGAACCCGCTGCAGTTCTCGGCCAGCGAGGACTTCGACCGTTATCCCCGGGACGACGCGGCGGACCTGGCCCGGCTGGAGGCGGCAGGCTGCAACGTTGCCTGGCTGCCGTCGGTGGAGGTCATGTACCAAGCCGGCCGCGCCACGGCGGTCGAGGTCGGCGGGCCGTCCGAGGGGTTCGAGGGCGCGGCGCGTCCCGGGCACTTCCGCGGCATGGCGACGGTGGTGGCCAAGCTGCTGCACCAGGCCGGGCCGGACCTGGTGATGTTCGGGGAGAAGGACTGGCAGCAGCTGCAGGTCGTGCGCCGCATGGTGGCCGACCTGGACTGGCCGGTGGAGGTCGTGGCCGTGCCGACCCTGCGCGACCCGGACGGGTTGGCCATGTCGTCCCGCAACCGATACCTGACGCCGGAGCAGCGGGCGGTTGCGCCGGGGCTGCATCGGGTGCTGACGGAGGCGGCGCAGGCCGGCGCGGGCCAGGCGGTGCTGGCGGAGGGGGAGGCACGGCTCCGCGCGATGGGCATGGCGCCGGACTACCTGGCGCTGGTCGAGGCCGAGACCATGCGGCCCATTGCCGCCCCGTCCGGCCCGTCGCGGCTGGTGGCGGCGGCGCGGCTGGGGACCGTGCGGCTGCTGGACAACGTGGTGGTTGAGAACGTGCCGGTTGAGAACGTGCCGATGCCGCCGTGAGGGGCGCGGCCCAGCCAGGAACGCCGTAGGCCGCCGTGCCCGGCACCGGGGCGCCTGCCCGTGGATAGGTGGCACAGCCTGCGCCCGCTTCGGAGCCTCGCGGGGCAGCCCGGCCTGTCCGGCAGGGGGGACCAGGTGCGGCACGCACACTCGCTGGCGTCGGAAGGGGTAGCGCTGGGCCGGCGGAGCATGGGTCGGCGTGGGCGGTGTCCGTCCCGCATGTGCTGGCGGCGGCGATGCCGGGGTAGGATGGCCTACCGCGACCGCCTCCAGGCATCGAAGGTCACCGTGCGTCCGGGCGGGCTGCGCTGCACGCGGGTCGGGCCGTCCTTGACCACCGCCGGGGCGTCCGGGGCGGTGCTGCTGTTCAAGGACCAGGACTCCGACCGCTCGTTGTCGAACACGAAGCCGCCCCGGACGGGGTCGAAACGGAAGGTGACGTAGTCGGTCCAGTGCTGGCCGCAGGCGACGCCGTTCTCGACGGTGAAGTAGCGGCCCTTGACCGCAATCGTGGCGCCGCCGTCCTTGAAGGGATCGCACTGCCCGCCCTCCCCGGCGCGCATCACGGCATCGTCGTTGCGCCCGGCTGGCAGGAACGAGCCGTCGGGTTGCCGCGCGAACAGCAGCAGCGGACGCACCGGCGCCGGGTCGGGATAGCGTCCGCCCGCGGCCTCGTCCTGCCGGGCGAGCGCCAGGATCCAGTACTCCTGCCCGCGGCCGGGAGCGGCCCGCACGGCGCTCAGCGCCTCGTAGCCTGGCGGCATCTGGCGGGTGACGCCGGGCGGCGGGTCCACGGCCAGGGCCGGACCGGCGACCACGGCAACGAGTGCCGCCAACGTCGGGACTTTCACGCGCGGACCTCCTTGCGTCACAACGGTTGCCGCATGATGCAGGACAGGCCATGCCTTGGTAAGCCGGCGCGGCCGCGCCGGGCTGGCCTGGTCCTGGCGGCCTGCCTAAGCAAACCTCTGGAGGTTTGCACATGGGTGAAGACTCTAAGCAGGCTTACGCGGCTTGGCGCGGCCGTAGGCCATCTGCGTGACAAGCCGCATAAGCCTGCTTAGGCCGCGCATCCCTGACCCGGCAAACCCGCGCATCCCAACGCGCGCGAGGGGTGCAACCTTGCCAATCCGCGCCACGTCATGCCGGCAGCCCCGGGGGACAACCCGCCATGAGCCAAGCCCTAGCCGCCCCGTCCCCACAGCGCACGGTGTTCCCGGTGCTGCTTGCGGTCAGCTTCTGCCACATGCTGAACGACCTGATCCAGTCGCTGCTGCCGGCCATCTATCCCATCCTGAAGGACGGCTACGCCCTCAGCTTCGCGCAGATCGGCTACATCACGCTGGCCTTCCAGCTCACGGCGTCGCTGCTGCAGCCGGTGGTGGGGCTGTACACCGACCGGCGCCCCGTGCCCTTCTCCTTGCCGGTGGGCATGGGCTGCACCCTGGTGGGGCTGCTGCTGCTGTCGGCGGCGGGCAGCTTCGGGCTGCTGCTGCTGGCGGCGTCCCTGGTCGGGCTGGGGTCGTCGGTGTTCCATCCGGAGTCCGCGCGGGTGGCGCGGGCGGCGTCCGGCGGGCGCTACGGGTTGGCGCAGTCGGTGTTCCAGGTGGGCGGCAACGCCGGGGCGGCGCTGGGGCCGCTGGCGGCGGCGTTCGTGGTGCTGCGCTTCGGCCAGGGCAGCATCGCCTGGTTCTCGGGGGTGGCGCTGCTGGCGATGGCGGTGCTGTGGGGCGTCAGCCGGTGGTATGCCGCCCGCGGCGCCACGCGGAAGGTGGCGGCGGTGCATCAGAACGGGCTGTCCCGCGGACGGGTCGCGTGGTCCATCGCGGTGCTGGTGGCGCTGCTGTTCAGCAAGTTCTTCTACGTCGCCAGCCTGAACACCTACTACACGTTCTACCTGATCGAGACGTTCGGCGTGTCGGTGCAGGCGTCGCAACTGCTGCTGTTCCTGTTCCTGGGGGCGTTCGCCATCGGCGTGCTGGCGGGTGGACCCATCGGGGACCGGATCGGGCGCAAGCGGGTGATCTGGTTCTCGATCCTGGGGGTGCTGCCGTTCACGCTGGCGCTGCCCTACGCCAACCTGGCGGGGACGGCGGTGCTGACGGTCATCATCGGCCTCGTGCTGGCCTCGGCGTCGTCGGCCATCATCGTCTATGCGCAGGAGCTGATCCCCGGCAACGTCGGGCTGGTCAACGGGTTGTTCTTCGGGCTGGCGTTCGGCTTGGGCGGCCTGGGCGCGGCGGCGCTGGGGGAGCTGATAGACCTGACCAGCATCACGACGGTGTATCGCCTGTGCGCCTACCTGCCGGCGCTGGGGCTGCTGGCGGTGTTCCTGCCGGACATGCGGCGGGCGGCGTGACCAGCGCGGGGGCGACCAGCCTGGGGGCGACCCTGCCAAATCAGGACGTTCCGGCATAGGTCAAGTTCAAACATTCCTGATTGGCCCGGGCGAAAACCCACCACCCGGCCCGCGTTCCCACCCCGCGCCAACAAGGGGACGAACCACATGAGCGACATAACCGAGTACTACCTGACCGGCCTCCGCAACCAGCACGCGGTCGAGGGCCAGGCCGTCGAGACCATCCAGGGCCAGCTTGGCCGCATGGAGGACTACCCGCAGCTTCACGCCCGCATGATGCAGGAGATCGAGCGGTCCAAGACCCAGGCCACACGGCTGGAGGCCCTGCTGACGAAGCACGGCACCACCGCTTCCGCCACCAAGGAGACCGTCACCAATCTGGTCGGCAAGGTGTCGGGCATGGTCCACATGACGGCGCCGGACGAGGTCATCAAGAACGTGCTGGCCGCCACCGGCTTCAAGGCGTACGAGATCGCCTCCTACAAGACCCTGATGGCGACGGCGGAGTTCGCCGGCATGGCCGACGACGTGGCCGTGCTGAAGCAGTCGCAGGCCGAGGAGATGGAGATGGGCGACTGGCTGGGCGAGCACCTGCCGGGCTTCGTGCAGCAGTATCTCCGCACGATGAAGGCGGCCTGATCCGGCCGCGGCGGGGCGCGGGTGCGCCCCGCCGGGTTGCCGGCGCCCGGTTGCCATCTAGGAAAGCCCGCGCATTCCGTCCAAGGTTGCCCCAAGGGGTCCGCCCCGCACCGCAGAAGGACCGGATGCGATGACTGAGACGAATTGGCTCTGGATCGGGACGCTCGGCATGTTGGCCGGGTCGCTGCTCCTGTTCCTGGCCGGGGGCCGGCGCACGCAGGACGAGGAAGGGCACAGCCTGATCCACGGCTTCGTGCCGCTGTTCGCCGCCATTTCCTACTTCGCGATGGCCGTCCACCAGGGGGAGGCCGCGCTGACCAGCGGGCGGGTGTTCCTGTTCGCACGCTACATTGACTGGTCGGTGACCACGCCGGCCCTGCTGCTGGGCCTGTCCATGACGGCGTTGCACGGGGCGCGGCGGCGGCCTGGGCTGGTGGCGGGCCTGCTGGTGTCCGACGTGGTGATGATCGTGACGGGCCTGTTCTTCGGCCTGTCCCAGGCGCCGTTCATCAAGTGGGTCTGGTATGGGGCGAGCTGTGTGGCGTTCCTGGCGGTGCTATGGGCGCTGTTCGTGCCTCTCATGGAGGAGGCGCGGGCGCGGGACCAGGTGCGTCGGGACGCCTATGTGCGGAACGCCATCCTGCTGACGGTCCTGTGGGTGCTGTATCCCGTAATCGTGCTGCTGGGGCCGGACGGGACCGGGCTGCTTGGCCCCAACAGCCTGATCGGGCCGACCGTCGCGACGGCGGCGCTGACGGTGCTGGACCTCGTGGCGAAGGTCGGATACGGCGTGCTGGCGATGTTCGGCAGCAAGGCCGTGGCTTCCGCCGACCTGATCCGGGGCGAGCTGCAAGCGGCGGAGATCGCGACCCATGCGGTGCCGAGCGGGGCGCTGCGCCCGGGGCGCTACCGGTAGGGCCACGGTGGGGCCGGCTGGCAGCCGGCGCCCTGGCCGGCATCGCGGACCCGGACGGCACGCCCCTGCTGGCGGCGAGGACGGCTTGATGCCCAGCGCCTACCTTGCCGGTCCCGACGTGTTCCTGCCGGGGGCGGGCGTCCATGCCCAGCGCAAGCTGGCCATTTGCGCCCGGCACGGGATCAAGGGGATGTCGCCGTTCAGTGAGGACGTGCCCGCCCTGGACGGGCTGCCGGACGGCGACGCCTGGCTGACGATCTACCGCAGGAACATCGCCATGATGGAGGCGGCGGACCTGGTGGTCGCCAATCTGACCCCGTTCCGCGGCGTGTCCGCCGACAGCGGCACGCTGGTCGAGGTCGGATGGTTCCTGGGCCGCGGCCTGCCGGTGTTCGGCTACTCCAACAGCGCCGCTCTGTTCGACGTCCGCACCCGCGCCCACCTGGTCGCCGTCCCCGACCCCATGCCGGGCCTGGCGGTGGAGGGCTTCGGGCAGCCCGATAACCTGATGATCCCCGGCGCGGTGCTGCAAGGCGGCGGGCATCCCGTCGTCGTGCCGGCGGACGGGGTGGACCGGGCATTTGACTCGCTGGAGATGTTCGAGGCCTGCGTGGCGCTGGCGGCGCGCACTCTGGATGGGCGCTAGGGCAGTGCCGCGCCGGATCATCATAGACACCGACCCCGGCAAGGACGACGCCGTCGCCATCCTGCTGGCCCTGGCGTCGCCTGACGAACTGGAGGTGCTGTCCCTGGTCGCCGTCGCCGGCAACGTGCCGCTGGCGCGGACCTGGGGCAACGCCCGCCGCCTGGTGGAACTGGCCGGGCGGCCCGACGTGCCGGTTTACGGCGGTTGCGCCCGGCCGATGGTGCGCCTGCCCATCACGGCCGAGCACGTCCACGGCGGCACCGGCCTGCACGGCCTGGACCTGCCGGAGCCTCGGACCCCGCCGCGTCCGGAGCATGGCGTGGACCACCTGGTGGATACCCTGCGCGCGTCCGCCGCAGGCGAGGTTACGCTTTGCCTGCTCGGCCCCGCAACCAACCTGGCCGTGGCGCTGGTGCGTGCGCCGGACATCGCCGGGCGCATCCGGGAGGTCGTATGGATGGCCGGCGCGCGGAGCGAGGGCGGCAACGTCACCCCCGCCGCGGAGTACAATGTCCATGCCGATCCCGAAGCGGCGCAGGTGCTGCTGACCAGCGGCATCCCGCTGGTGATGCTGCCGCTGGACCTGACGCACCAGGTGCGCCTGGACGCCGGGCGCCTGGCCCGGCTGCGGGCCATCGGCACCGCCGCTGCCCGGGCCGTCGCGGCGCTGTTCCCGCCCGATGCCGGCCCGGCGCGGGAGCGCGGCGGCGCTCCGCTGCACGATCCCTGCGTGATCGCGCACCTGCTGCGGCCCGGCCTGTTCAGCGGGCGCCGCATCCATGTGGCGGTGGAGACTGGCAGCGCGCTGACGCTCGGCATGACGGTGGCCGACGTGTGGGGCGTCACAGGCCTCCCCCCCAACGCGACCTGGCTGGACCAGGCGGACGCGGACGGCTTCTTCGCGCTGCTGTGCGAACGGCTGGCGCGCTTGCCGTAAGGCGCGGCGTCAGCCCAGCGCCTGCCGGGCCGAGACGTGGGCGGCGACCACCTTCCAGCCCACGTCCGCGAACCGCACCCAGGTCTGGCTCTGCCGCCCCACCAGGTCGCGGCCCCGCACCTTGAACTCCAGGTTGACGGTGGCGAGGCCGTGCCCGAGCGTCAGTATCTCCAGCCGCAGCCGGCGCTCCTTGATGCCCGGCCCCGGCGGACGCGCCACGCGGTGGGCGTGTATCTCGTCGAAGCCGTAACCATGCTCGGCAAAGGCGTAGCGGATCGTGTGGGGGCTGTCCCAGAACGTGGCGTCCAGCACCGCCACGTCCCGGTCAACCAGCGCCTGCTCGTAGCGCTCGAACAGGGCGCGCACCTCGGCGACGACTTCGGGCAGGTTGGGCGTGGTGTCCGTCATGCGTCCCTCATGCAGCAGCGAAGCGGCGGGCGACCTGCATCAGCTCCAGGTCGCCCCCGCACGGGCCGATGATGGACAGGCCAACCGGGAGGCCGTCCACCGCCGCGCCGGGCAGGCTGACCTGGGGCACGCCGGTCAGGCCGCCGTGGCTGGTCAGGCAACTGATCCTCTCACGCAGGAAGTCGAGCTGCGACAGCGGCAGGCCGCGGGCGGGCGCGGGGAAGGGCGTGGTCGGCAGGCACAGGATCGTGCCCGGCGGCAGCAGCAGGCGCAGCCGCGCCCGCGCCTCCTCACGCATCAGCGCCGCGGCGGTGCGCTCGGCATCCGTCAGGGCGGAGCCGAACACCAGGCCGCGGGCCACGCTGAACGCCAGGCGCGGGTTGCGGGCGTCCAGCCAGGGCTGGAAGGTGCGCCAGGACTCGCTGCTTTGCAGCACCCGCTGGGCGCGCTGCCAGACGGACAGGCCCTGGGGGGCCAGGGTCTCGTCGCGGCGGCGGCCGATCAGGGCGGCCAGGCGGTCCACCAGGGGCGCAAGCGCGTCCTGCACCGCCGGGTCGGCGAAGCCGAAGGCATCGGCCGCCACCAGCAGGGTGGACGGCAGCTGCTCCGGCAGGGGCGCGCCGCACAGGACCTCCCCCACCCGGGCGAAGGTGCCGGCATCGCGGGCCAGCCAGCCGCAGGTGTCGGCGCTGGGCGACTGCACGGTGATGCCTGCGAAGCCGATGCGCCCGTGGGTGGGGCGGATGCCATACAGGCCGCAGAAGCTGGCGGGCACCCGCACCGACCCGCCGCTGTCGGTGCCGAGCGCGAAGTCACACGCCCCGCCGGCGACGGCGGAGGCCGATCCGCTGGACGACCCGCCGGGCACCCGCCCCGGCGCTGCAGGGTTGAGCGGCGTGCCGTCATGCGCGTTCTCGCCCAGGATGCCGAGCGAGACCTCGTCCGTGATGGTCTTGCCCACCACCGACGCCCCGGCGTCCAGCAGCGCCTGCACCACCGGGGCGTGGCGCGCGGGGACGGGATGCTGGCCCGGCCAATCGGGGCTGCCGCCGCCGGTGGGCCAGCCCGCCACGTCAATCAGGTCCTTCACGGCGAAGGTCAGGCCGTCCAGCGCGCCGCCTGGCGTGCCCGGGATTCGGCACCGCGGCCCCGCGACGAAGGCGTTCAGGTCATCCAACGCGGGTCTCCCACCGATCCGTTGGGGTCCGTAGCACAGGCCGGGCCATATCGCAGGCGGCACGTTGGCACGCACTTTGCTGTGATCCCTGGGCATGAACGCCGCCGCCCCAGGCCAGACGCTGCTGCTGGACCGCATCACCCACCAGTATGCGGGGCACAAGGCCGTGGACGGCGTGACGCTGGACATCGGCGGCGGGGAGCTTGCGGCGCTGCTCGGCCCGTCCGGATGCGGCAAGACGACGCTGCTGCGGATCGTTGCCGGGCTGGTGCAGCAGACGGCGGGGCGGGTGGTGGTGGGCGGACGGGCGGTGGACGCGCTGCCGCCCAGCCGGCGCCCGGTGGGGATCGTGTTCCAGTCTTACGCCTTGTTCCCGCACATGACGGTGCTGGAGAACGTCGCCTACGGCCTGGCCGCCCGCGGCGTGGACCGGGCGGCGCGGGGGCGGGAGGCCGCGCGGATGCTGGACCTGGTGCAGCTTGGCCATCTCGGCGCGCGCCTGCCCCGCGCCCTGTCCGGCGGGCAGCAGCAGCGGGTGGCGCTGGCCCGGGCGCTGGCGGTGCAGCCCGCCATCCTGCTGCTGGACGAGCCGTTCGCCGCGCTGGACAAGAACCTGCGCCTGGACATGCAGATCGAGATCAAGCGCATCCAGCGCCTGGCCGGCACGACCACCATCCTGGTGACGCACGACCAGGAGGAGGCGCTGAGCATGGCCGACCGCGTGGCCGTGCTGAACGCCGGCCGGCTGGAGCAATTCGGGCCGCCGACCGAGGTGTATGACCAGCCGGCCAGCCTGTTCGTGAACAGCTTCGTCGGCCAGGCCAACCGGCTGGGCGGCACGCTGGCGGCGGGCGGCGCGGTGCGGCTGGACGCGGGCGGCACCGTGTCGGCCCGCGCGGCTGCGCTGCCGCCGGGCAGCCGCGTGGTGGTGTGCCTGCGTCCGGAGCATCTGCGGTTCGCGCCCGATGCCCAATCCGGGGGCATCCCGGCCACGCTGGAGCTGGCCCTGCCGCTTGGCCCCACGGTCGTGCACGAGGTGCGGTTCGGCGACGGCAGCACCGCCAAGATCACCGAACCGCGGGAGGCCGGCGCCGTCCCGCGCCAGCCCGGCGCGGCCGTCCACGTTCTGGCCGCCCCCGGCCTGGCCTCGGCATTCGCCGCCTGAACCCTCTGCACGAAGGAGCTTGCCATGCTGCGGCGCCGATTGATGACCGACTCTGCCAAGATGGCCGCGCTCACGCTCGGGGCCATGCACGCCTTCCCCGGGCTGACCTGGGCGCAGGCGCGTCCGCTGGTGTTCGCGACCTTCACCGGCAGTTGGGAGGAGGCGCACAAGGCCGTGCTGGTGCCGGCCTTCCGCCGGGCCGCCGGCAACGCGGGGATCGTGCTGGACCCGATGCTGTCGGTGGACCAGATCGCGAAGGTCTCGGCGGCCCGCGCCGCGCCGCCGATAGACGTGATGCTGCACGATCCCGGCCCGGGCCTGCAGGCCATCGCCGCGGGGCTGGTGGAGCCGTATCCGGTCGCGCGCAGCGCCCACTACAAGGACCTGATCCCCGTCGCGCAGGAGCCGGACGGGCCTGCGCCGTTCTTTCAGGTGGTGGGCCTGACCTACAACCCGGAGACGGTGAAGACCCCGCCCACCAGTTGGGCCGACCTGTGGAGCCCCATCTACAAGAACCGCGTCGGCATCACGAACCTGGCGAGCACGCTGGGCACGGGCTTCCTGGTGGAGGTCGCACGGATGCGCGGCGGGTCGGAGCGGGACGTGGAGCCCGGCTTTGCAGCGCTGCGCGAGCTGAAGCCGAACCTGTCCGCCGTGGCGGCCAACCCCGGCGCGCTGGCGGCACTGTATCAGCAGGGGCAGGTTGACATCTCCCCGGGCAACTTCAACGCGATCCAGATCCTGAAGGCGCAGGGGGTGCCGGTGGAGTTCGCGGTGCCCAGGGAGGGCGCCATTGCCTTCCGCACCACGATGCACATCACCAAGAACACGCCGAATGCCGAGCTGGCGTTCAAGCTGATCGAGGCGGCGCTGTCGCCGGAGGTGCAGGCGGCGCTGATGGCCTCGCCCTACCTGGTCGTGCCGACCAACACGAAGGTGCCGATTGCCGGGGAGGTCGCCAAGCTGGTGCCCGACCACGCGGCGATGCGCGGCCGCTTCGTGTTCCAGGACTGGGCGGCGATCAACGAGCAAAGGGCGGGGTGGCTGGAGCGGTTCAACCGGGAGATGCGGGGCTGATGACAGGGGGCCGCCTTCTCCCTCTCCCTGCGGGAGAGGGCCGGGGTGAGGGAGGCCGCACGAGCGAAGTGTTGGGCGACCGGACAGGAGTGGGGACCGGATCGGCTCCAAGCTGGCCAAGCTGGGCGCGTGCGGCCTCCCTCACCCCGTCTCTCTCCCGGAGGGAGAGGGAGAAGGCAGCAGCCTCCGTTCGTAGAATGCGCCCATGACCCGCGCTGACGCTGCTGGGTTCAGCCCGCGGCTGGCGTGGCCGTTGGGCGCGTTCCTGGCCGTGCTGTTCGTCGTGCCGCTGCTGATGCTGTGCGGGCTGAGCATGCGGACCCCGGACGGCCTGGGGCTGGGGCAGTATGCCAGATTCCTGGGCGACGCCTACAGCCTGGGCGTGCTGGGCGCCACCATGCGCCTGGGGGCGGAGGTCACGCTGGCCTGCCTCGTGCTGGGGTTCCCGCTGGCGTGGCTGCACGCCCGATCCTCCCCGCGGGTGCGGGCGGTGCTGATGCTGGTGGTGCTGCTGCCGCTGCTGACCAGCGTGGTCGTGCGGACCTTCGCGTGGATCGTCGTGCTCGGGCGGCAGGGGATCGTGAACCAGGCGCTGCTGGGGATGGGCCTGACCACGGCGCCGCTGCGGCTGCTCTATACTGAGGGCGGGCTGGTCGCGGCGCTGGCGCAGGTGCAGATGCCGCTGATGGTGTTGCCGCTGATCGCCGCGCTGGGCCGCATCGGGCCGGACCTGCCGGACGCCGCGGGCATCCTGGGCGCGGGCGCCTGGCGGGTGTTTGCGACCGTGACGTTGCCTCTGGCGCTGCCGGGCGTCATCGCGGGGTGCCTGCTGACCTACACCGCCGCGGTGACGGCGTTCATCACGCAAAGCCTGGTGGGTGGGGGGCAGATGCTGTTCATGCCGGCCTATGTGCTGCAGCAGGCGCTGGCGCTGGGGGACATGCCCTATGCCTCGGCGGTGTCGGTCATCTTCCTGGCGGCGGTGCTGGCGGTGGTCGCGGCGCTGACGGCGCTGGGCCGGCGGGTGCGCGGATATGCGTGACGGGGACCTGCCAGCCGCACCTGCGCCCGCCCGGCAGCGCGCGGGGTGGGAAGCCTGGAGCTTCCGCCTTGTGATGGGCACGCTGGCCGGCGCCGCGCTCGTGCTGCTGTTCGCGCCGACGCTGGTGGTGCTGGTCGTGTCTTTCACGTCCGGGCTGTCGCTGCGCTTCCCGCCGCCGGGGTTCTCGTTCCGCTGGTATGCGGCGCTGACGGAGGCCACGGGCCTGCAGTTCGCGGCCTGGAACAGCTTCAAGGTCGCGGTGGCCGCGACGCTGCTGTCCCTGCTGCTGGGCGTCGGCGGCGCGTTGGGCATCGCGCGCAGCCCGCGCCTGCAGGCGCGCGTGCTGGACGGGCTGTTCATGGCGCCGCTGGTGCTGCCGGCGCTGGCGTTCGGGCTGGCGGCGCTGATGCTGTTCAGCGCGGTGGGCCTGCCGGTGTCGCCGCTGACGCTCACGCTCGGCCACACCGTCGTGTGCGTGCCCTTCGTGGTGCGGAACACCGTGGCGTCCCTGCAGCAGCTCGACCCGGCGCTGCTGGAAGGCTCGGCCAGCCTGGGCGCATCCCGGCTCTACACCCTGCGCCGGGTGGTTCTGCCGCTGGTGCGTCCGGGCATCCTGGCGGGCGGGTTCATCTGCTTCATGGCCAGCTTCGACAACATCCCGGTCTCCCTGTTCCTGCGCGACGCCGCGACCGACATGCTGCCGATCCGCATGTGGCAGGACCTGGAGGGCAAGCTGGACGTGACCATCGCCGCCCTGTCCGGCGTGCTGATCGTGGCGACTGTGGCGGCGATGCTGCTGATGGAGCGGCTGGCCGGCCTGTCGCGGCGGCTGACATGACGGCGGCTGGCATGACCACGCTGGACGCCCTGAACACCGCCAGCGCCACGGACTTCGCCACGGCGCTGGCCGAGGTGTTCGAACATGCGCCCTGGGTTGCCGCGCAGGCCGCCACGGCCCGGCCTTTCCCGACCGTGGCGGCCCTGCACGCGGCGATGTTCGCCGCCGTGGAGCGCGCCCCGGCCGCGGAGCAGGCGCGATTCCTGAACGGCCATCCCGAGTTGGCCGGCGCGGCGGCGCGGCAGGGCACCATGGCGGCGTTCTCGGCACAGGAGCAGGCGGCGTCGGGCCTGGACGGTCTGGACGACGCCGGGTTCGACGCGATGAGCTTCGACGCCATGAACAGGGACTACCGCGCCCGGTTCGGCATCCCGTTCATCCTGTGTGTCCGCCGTCACGGGCGCGCGTCGCTGCTGCGCCAGTTCCGGCGCCGGCTGGGCGGCACGCCGGACGGGGAGCACGCGGCGGCGCTGCGCGAGGTGTTCCTGATCACACGGCTCCGCATCGCATCGCTGGTGGACGGCCCGGGTGTGCCGGAGGTGAACGGGCGCCTGTCCACCCACGTCCTCAGCACCGCGCTGGCGCAGCCCGGCGCGGGCATCCCGGTCGCGCTGTACAGCCTGGACGGCGGCGCGGCGGCGCTGCTGGCGGAAGGCGTGACGAACGCGGACGGGCGGACCGACGCGCCCTTGCTGCACGGGGCGCCGCTGCGGATCGGGGAATATGAGCTGCGGTTCCAGGTCGCGGCCCACTTCGCCCGGGTGGGCCTGCCGCAGGCGGACCCGCCCTTCCTGGACACGATCCCGGTGCGGTTCTCGGTCAGCGAGCCGGAGGCGCACTATCATGTGCCGCTGCTGATCAGCCCGGGGACCTACACGACCTACCGGGGAAGCTGAGCCGCGCCTGTCACGCCATGGCGCAGCGGGACGGGGCGGGCCTACACGCCGCATCCATGCTGGACGCGCAAGGCCCAAGCAGCCTGGCACCCGAGCAGCCTGGCACCCGGGCAGTCTGGCATGGGCATTGCGTGCCGCTGGGGAAACCAGCATCGTCCCCACCATGAACGCTTCCACGTCCACGACGCACCGTTCATACCCCGAGGCCGCAGGGCGCTGGGCCGTGCGCCTGCTGCTGGCCGTTGCAGCCGCCACCATCTTCGTGCCGCTGGTGCTGACCTTCTACCTCAGCGTCTTCGACGAGACGCTCATCACCTTCCCGCCGCACGCCTACACCACGCGCTGGTATGCCCGCATCCTGCCGGAGTTCGGGGGTGCGCTTCGCACCAGCCTGATGGTCGCACTGGCCGCCGTGGCCCTGGCGCTGCTGCTGGGCGTCCCTGCCGCCATCGGCCTGGCCCGGCGGCGCTTCCGCGGGCGCGGGGCGCTGTCCACCCTGCTGCTGGCGCCGCTGACGGTGCCGGGCATCGCCATCGGCCTGGGCATCTATGTCGGCGCCGTGGGGATCGAGGAACGGACGGCGTGGCCGCTGAGCGGGGCGATCCCGCTGATGGTCGCCGCCCACGTCCTGATCGCGCTGCCCTGGGTGGTGCGCCTGTGCCTGGCCGCGCTGTCCAATCAGGACCCGGCGGCGGAGGAGGCCGCGGCCAGCCTGGGCGCCCCGCCATGGCGCGTCGTGTGGCGCGTGACGCTGCCGGCCATGCGCGGCGGCATCGTGGCCGGGGCGCTGTTCGCGTTCATCGTGTCGTTCGAGAACCTGGAGATGACGCTGTTCCTGACGGCGCCGGGCATGACGACGCTGCCGATCTCGGTGCTGCAATACCTGCAATACCACATAGACCCGCTGGTCGCCGCGGTGGCCGTGGCGCAGGTGGTGCTGGTGGGCGGGGCGCTGCTGCTGCTGGACCGCCTGGTGCCGATCAGCCGGGCGGTGGCATGAGCCGCCTGACGCTGGACCGCCTGGGCAAGCGCTACGGCAAGGCGCTGGCGGTGGACGGGGTCAGCCTGGACATCGCGCAGGGGGAGCTTGTCGTGCTGCTCGGCCCCTCCGGCTGCGGCAAGACCACGACGCTGCGGATGGTCGCGGGCTTCGTGGAGGCCAGCGCGGGCGACGTGCTGCTGGACGGGCGAAGCGTGCTGGCGCTGCCGCCGCACCGGCGGGACATGGGGCTGGTGTTCCAGTCCTACGCCCTGTTCCCGCACCTGACGGTGGCGCGCAACGTCGCCTTCGGGCTGGAGATGCGCGGGATGGCCCGCCCGGCGCGCGACGCCCGCGTGGCCGAGATGCTGCGCCTGACCCGGCTGGGGCCGCTGGCGGACCGCCTGCCCCGGCAGCTCTCGGGCGGGCAGCAGCAGCGGGTGGCGCTGGCCCGGGCGCTGGCGATCCAGCCGCGCGTGCTGCTGCTGGACGAGCCGCTGTCCAACCTGGACGCGTCGCTGCGCGCCGAGGTCGGGCGGGAAATCCGCCTGCTGCAGCGCGCGTCCGGCCTGACAACGGTGATGGTGACGCACGACCAGGACGAGGCGATGGCGATGGCAGACCGCCTGGTGGTGATGCGGGACGGCCGGGTGCAGCAGGCGGGCACGCAGGAGGACTTGTACGAGCGTCCGGCGACGCCGTTCGTCGCCGGGTTCATCGGGCGGAGCAACATGGTGCCGGGCGTCCTGGCGGACGGCGCGGTGCGCGCGGGCGGCGCGGCGCTGCGCCTGGCCGGGCGCTACGACGGCGCGGGCGCCTGCACCCTGGCGCTGCGTCCGGAGCGCGTGGCGCTGGCAGCACCTGGCACGGGCCAGGCGGACGGGGTGGTGGAGCTGTCGAGCTACCTGGGCGCGGTGCGGGAGCACCTGGTGCGGCTGGGGCCGGACCTGGCCGTGCTGGTCCGCGACCCCACCGGCGGCGGCGGGCGGCTGCATCCGGCGGGAGAGCGCGTGGCCCTGCGCTGGGACTCCGGGGCGGAGCGGGTGTTCGACGCCGAGGACGGCCCTCTTCTCCCTCTCCCTCCGGGAGAGGGCCGGGGTGAGGGAGGCCACGCGCGCGAACCCCAACCCGTTGGCAGCGCCGCCCTCGATGTTTGACCGTTGCGCTTGCCGTTTCCCTCACCCCGACCCTCTCCCGGAGGGAGAGGGGCAGCAGCACCCAACTTGAAAGGATCACCCTTCATGCCCCCAACCCGGACCACCCGCCGCGCCGTCCTGGCGGGCGCTGCCGCGCTGCCGCTGGCGGGCATCCGCCCGGCCCATGCCGCGGATGGCGTCACCGTCGCCACCTGGGGCGGGGACTATGCCAACCTGCTGCGCGCCAACGTGGACGATCCGCTGATGGTGCCGCAGGGCATCGCCGTCACCCAGGACACCGGGGACGAGGACCCGCGCGTCGCCAAGATGTTCGCCCAGCGCCGCCTGCCGCGCGGCGGCGCCGACGTGGTGTGCCTGCAGGCCGTCCGCGCGCATGAGGTGCAGGAGGCCGGCCTGCTGGAGCCGCTGGACGCCGCCAAGGTGCCCAACCTGGCCCATGCCCTGCCCAACCTCCAGACGACGTTCTACGGCCCGCACATCTGGAGTCCGCAGGTCATCATCTACAACCCGGACCGCGTGCCCGACCCGCCCAAGACCTTCACCGATCTGCTGGACCCCAAGTGGAAGGGCAAGGTGGGCGTGGGCGACATCAACTACTTCTACGTGATGATGGCCGCCGCCCTGGCTTCCGCGGGCGACCCCAACAAGGTCGAGGACGCCGCGGCGCGCGACCTCGTGCTGCGCCTGAACCGCAACGGGCTGCGGCTGTACCCCTCCACGGACAGCATCGGCGCGGGCGTCAAGTCCGGGGAGATTGACGTGGGGCTGATGTGGCACGCCCGGGTGCTGATGTGGCAGAACGCCGGCATCCCCGTGCGGGCGCAGTTCCCCGCCGAAGGCTCGGTGCTGTATCTGTCCGGCATGGTCGTGCCCAAGAACGCGCCCAACAAGGCCGGGGCGTTCCGCTACCTGAACGCCATGATGGAGCCTTCGGCGCAGCGCGGCTTCGCGGACCGGATGGGCTACCAGCCGACGGTGGACAACTCTCCGCTGGATGGCGCGCTAGGCCAACGCCTGGCCCTGCCCGACCCGGCGCCGCGCATGACGCTGCCGGACTATGGCATCGTCGGCAAGATGCAGGGGCCGGCGTCGGAGTGGTGGAACAAGAACGTGCGCGGTGCCTGACGCGGCGGCTGTCCACCTTGCCGGGGCCGCCGCGCCCCGGCGGGTCCGCACCCTGGGCGCCGCGCCCTTCCTTGGCCCGGCGACGCTGGCCGTCTGCGTCATGCTGGTGGCGCCGCTGCTGCTGATCCTGCGGTTCAGCCTGAACCAGTACGACCCCAAGGAGCTGATGATCGAGACGGTGACGGGCGCGAACTACCTGCGCCTGCTGTCCGACCCGTTCTACCGCGGCGTGCTGCGGACCACGCTGGGCGTTGCCGCCGCCTCCACCGTCCTGTGCCTGGTGCTGGGCCTGCCGGTGGCCTACCGGCTGGCGCGCATGGCGGGCCGGTGGAAGTCGGCCTGCATGCTGGCCGTGGTGCTGCCGCTGTTCGTGGGCAGCACCGTGCGGATGGTGGGCTGGATGATCCTGTTCGCGCATGGCGGCATGGTGGACACGGTGGTGCGCCGGCTGACGGGATCGGGGCTGGAGCTGATGTACACGACCTTCGCGGTCGTGTCCGGCATCGTGTCCATCACCCTGCCCTTCGCGATCCTGACGATGCAGAGCGCCATCGAGACGGTGGACCCGCGGGTGGAGGAAGCGGCGCGCAGCCTGGGCGCGGCGCCGGGGCGGAGCTTCTGGCGGGTGGTGTGGCCCTTGGCGCTGCCGGGCACGGCGACGGCGGGCATCCTGTGCTTCATCCTGGCGATGAACGCCTACGCCACGCCGTATCTGCTGGGCGGCCCGCGGTTCCAGATGATGGCGCCGCAGCTGTACTGGGAGTTCAGCACCAACAACAACTGGCCTTTCGCCTCGGCGATGGCGCTGCTGCTGATGACGACGACGCTGGTGCTAACGGGGTGCAGCGGGCTGCTGATCCCTCGGCGGTATCGGGCATGACGGGACGGCGAGCGGCCTTTGCTGGAGCAAATCTGTCCGTTGGGGAAGATTGGCAAGGCCAGTCCTGGCGGCCCCTGCAGGCCGCGCCGCAAGCGGCTCGCAATGACGGGCTCCCGCCACACCGTGGCGCCGTGGTCTGGCGGAAGGCGCTGGCGCTTTTCCACCCTACGTAGGGCGATGGTCCTTTGGGCGTGGCGTCAGGCCGCGCCCCAGGCGGCCAGCTCCTCCCGCCGCAGGCCTGTGTCCACCGCGTGCAGGCCGGCTGGGCCGCCCAGGACGTTGACCGGCAGCGTGCCTGGCGTGGTGGCGGCCCAGCCAGGGCCGGGCGTGCCGGTGCGGGCGAAGCCGGACCAGGCGCGCAGCATGGACGCTGATAGCGCCGCCGCATCCGGCCCGGCGCCGACCTTGGCGGCAAAGAACGGGTCGGCGTAGGTGCCGAACACGAAAGGGATTTCCGACGTGTGCGGCACGCCATGCGCCGGGGCCGCCAGGGGCCGCTCGAACTCATACAGGTAAGTGGGATGCCCAGCGACGGCGTGGCGGGCGGCAGCCTCCCGCGCGCGCAGGCGGAACACGATGTCGGTGTAGGCGGCGATCCACAGGGCCAGCGGCGTCCCGGCCTCGTTCCGGGCGGCAGCGGCGGCGGCGTAGGCGTCCACGACGCGCTCGGGCGGCACGCCGGCGGCCTCGGGCCGGTAGATCGCCGCGAGGTCGCGCACCATGCCGACGAGTTGCGCGCGGTCCCCGGGCGGCTGCAGGCCGGGGATGGGCTGGCCGTCCGGGCCGACCAGGTCGTACCAGAACGTCGCCTCGGACCGCGTGGTGCCGATCAGCAGCGGGATGGGGGACAGCGCGCCGTCGCGCGGCCAGGTCCGCAGCACCACCCCGTCCAGCACGGGCAGCACGGGCGGGCGGCCCAGGCTTCGGGCCATGGCGGGGTCGCGGGCCAGTTGCAGCTCGGCGGCGTGCAGGGCCTGGGCGGGAACGGCGCGCAAGCCCGGCACATCGGTGCCCATGCGCCGGGCCAGCGCTTCGGCATAGGCGGCGGCAGTCGCCACCTCCGGGAAGCCGGGGGCGCCGTGCAGCGACCCGCTCTCGATGATCGCCTTGTGCAGCAGCCCGGCGTTGCGCGGGTTCTGCGCGATGGAAGCGGTGGAGGACCCGCCGGCGGACTGGCCGAACAGGGTGACGTTGCCGGGATCGCCGCCGAAGGCCGCAATGTTGGCCTGCACCCAGCGCAGCGCCGCCACCTGGTCCTGCAAGCCCCAGTTGGCGAACGCGCCTGTCTCCGCGTCGGCCAGGGCGGGATGGCCCAGCCAGCCCAGCACGCCCAGGCGGTAGTTGATGGTGACGACGACGACATCGCCGTCGCGCGCCAGCGCCGCGCCGACCGTGCCGGCGGCGTCGCCCCGGCCCGCGCGCCAGGCGCCGCCGTGCAGCCACACCATGACCGGGCGCTTGCCGCTGGGGTCAGGCGTCCAGACGTTCAGGACCAGGCAGTCCTCGCTTTGGGTTGGCACCGGCTCATACAGCCAGGCCGCGCCTCCGCCGAAGGTCTGGATGGGGGCCGCGCCGGGGCGGCTGGCGTCGCGCGGCTCGGTCCAGCGTGGGGCCGGGCGCGGGGAGGCGTAGCGCAGCGGACCCGTGGGCGCGGCGGCATAGGGCAAGCCGAGGAAGGCGGTCACGCCCCCGGCAGCGACGCCCCGCACCGGGCCGCAGGATGCATCAACCTCCGCCGCCCGTGCGCCGGGGGCGATCAGAAGCGCGGCGGCGGCCAGGAGGGGGCGGCGTCCGATGGGGTGGTCGGGCATGGGGCTGCTCCAAGGGGTGCGGTCCCGGTCATCTTGGGGGCGGGCAACGGCGTCGGGCAAGCTCGGCGCGGGACGGGTACTGTCTCGGTTTGGAATGGAGGTTCACGACCCATTGCGGACTTTCGAAGCCTGCTTCACAAGTCAGCAATGTCCCCTCCTTCATCAAGGTTGGAGCGAATGGAGTCTCGTCCCGCGTTTCAGAACGAAACCGTGCCTGAGCCGCCTGCGATGCATGACCATCGTGAGCCGGAATGCCTGTGGCCGCATGCGTGCTTCTGCTGTCGCAAGTCGTGGAAGATTCCAGACAAGTCGAGTGCTAGGTGCCCGGAATGCAGAGGCGACCTTCACTGGATGGGTCGAGCTTTCAAGGTCCCGAAGAAGAATGACGGCGAGCAGTGGGAGAAGGTGCAGGCGCTTTGGGTAGCTGGCTTTCGTTTTGTGTTAAATACGGCTTGGGCGAAACCGGAGCCGTATCCCGAGCGGCTTCGGGACGTGGCTGATTTCGTTGAGCGCAACCCAAAGCATCCATTCCGTCTCGGGTGCTGAGTTCTGCTCCCCACCAGGAGCCGACATTCAAACTGAGCCGCTGCCGCGGGACGGGACCGCTTGGCAGCCATCGCGGCGTGGTCACTGCGGGTTCGATGATGCTGTGCTAGAGGCTACTGGATCGCCACGCCGCAAGGGCGGCTCGCGATGACAACGCCTGGCATCTCGGCGCTTGGTGTGTCGGAACCGGGCCGCACTGGCCGCCGTCAGTCCCCGCCCAGCGCCGCCGCCTCCGGAAAGAACATCTCCTCCAGGCTGGTGGGCGCCTGCCGGATCGAGCCGATGCGGGCCATGAACTGCGCGGTCCGCAGCACCTTGGCCGGGCGCAGGGTGTAGGCGTAGTCCTTGTCGCCGATGATGGCCAGGATGTCGGCCTCCGTGCTGCGCCGGTCGCGCGCCAGTTCCAGATACAGGCGGGCGGCGGCGGGCTTGTCCGCGTTGATGATTTCGATGGCCTCGGCCAGCCCGTCGTAGAAGGCGCGGAACACCAGGGGGTTCGCCTCGCGGAAGCGGCTGCTGGCCAGCAGGGTCAGCGCGGTCGCCGGGCCGCCCAGGATGTCGTAGTTGGTCAGCAGCAGCCGCGCGCCGGGCACCTTGATCTCCTGCTCGTAGAATGGGGAGGAGCTGAAGTGCGCGTTCACCCCGGCGGCCCCGCTGCTGAAGGCGGCCAGCGCGTCCGGGTGGGAGAGGGAGATCGTGTAGGGGTCCAGCCGCCCGTGCTGGCCGTCTCCGAACGCCTCCTGCGCGGCCATCTGCAGCATGATGGCCTGGGTGGAGATTTTCACGGACGGGACGGCGATCTTGTCGGCCTCCGTGAAGTCCCGGATCGTGCGGACGGCGGGGTTGCGGGTGATGAGATACAGCGGATAGGTCGTGATGACGGCGACGCCCTTCACGCCGACGTTGCGCCGGGTCTTGTCCCATAGGGTGATCAGCGACGGGGCGCCCTGGGCGGCGAACTGCACCGCGCCGGATACCAGCCCGTCGTTCATGACGCTGGGGCCGGCAACCTGGACCCAGTTGACCTTCAGGCCCTCGATCCCCGCGGCGCGGGCGTGGGTCTCGGCCAGGCCCAGGCGCTCCATGACCATGAGCGGCAGGATGCTGACGCCGTACTGCTCGGCCACGGTGATCTCGGTCATCTCCGCCCGGGCCGGAACGGGGCCGAGCAGCAGGGCGGCCAGGATCAGGCGGGCGATGCGGGCTGCGATGCGGGTCATGGGGCGCTCCGGTGGGTGGGCAGGTGCGGTACCAGCGCGTCCGGCACGTCCACCAGCAGGCCGAGCACGCGGTAGGAGTTGGTCTTGCCGTGGATGTCGAGGTTAAGGCTGGCGTTCACCCCGCCTTCCAGCACCTCGTCCACCACGAAGTTGAGGGCGTGCAGGTTGGGCAGCTCGTAGCGCACGACGGCGGTGGCGCCGCGGTGGCGGAACAGGTCGTGGACGCGCTCCGCCGTCACCTGGTCCAGCAAGACGGGCCAGAGGTCGGGATGGTAGGCGATGACGGACACGTTCAGCCGGTTGCCCTTGTCCCCGGCGCGGGCGTGGGCGACCTGGTGCAGCGGAAGGGTCGTCACAGGAAACTGAACCCCGCGCTGACCCGGTTGCGCGGCACCAGGTAGGACACGGTGCGGACGCGGTTCCGAACCTGGGAGCGCATTCCGCCGCCGCCGGCGGGGCCGCAGCACAGCAGGGCCAGCACCTCCTGCACCGCCTGGTCCACCGGGCGCCGGTCCCGCCCGGACACCGCCAGGCGCACGCGGACCTCCTGCATGTCGCCTGCCGCCGCGGCCAGGGTGCCGCCGTCGCCGTCGAACACGCTCAGCGCGCCGATCAGGTCCAGGCGGCGGCGCAGGTCCAGGCCGCGCAGGTCCAGGCGCTTGCCGATGACCTCCGCCGCCAGCCGGGCGCGGGCCAGGGCGTTCGGCCCGGCGTAGCTGATCTCGGCCTCGCCAATCCAGTCGCCGGGGAAGGACATGGTCGCCTTCAGGCTGGGCGGCGCCGGGCGTCCGCGGGCGCCGGTGACGGCCACGCGGTCCGGCCCGGCCTGCGCCAGGCGCACGCCCGTCACGTCCAGGGTCACGTCGGGCGTCAGGTAGGCCGCGGGGTCGTGGACCTCATACAGCACCTGCTCCGTCACGGTGCGCAGCGTGACGCAGCCGCCGGTGCCGGGGGGCTTGGTGATGACGGCGGACCCGTCTGCCAGGACTTCGGCGATGGGAAAGCCGATGGCCTCGGGCCGCGGCACGTCCTTGAACCCGGGGTCCGCGAAGTAGCCGCCCGTGACTTGCGACCCGCACTCCAGCAGGTGCCCCACCAGCGTGCCCGCCGCCAGCCGGTCCCAGTCGTCCCAGTCCCAGCCGAAGTGGGCCGCCAGCGGGCCGAGCGCCAGCGCCGGGTCGGCCACGCGGCCCGTCACCACGATCTCCGCCCCCGCCAGCAGCGCGTCGGCGATGGCGCGTGCGCCGAGATAGACGTTGGCGGCGACCAGGTCCGAGGCATCGCCGGCCAGGCCGGCGTCGCCCTCCCACACCTCCATGCCGTCCAGGTCCAGGCCGCCCAGGTCGTCCCCGTGGACCACGGCGATGCGCGGCGGCGGCAGCCCGGCGTCGGTGGCCAGGCGGTGCAGCAGCCGGGCGGCGGCGGGCGGGTTGGCCGCGCCGAAGTTGCCGACGATGGGGATGCCCGCGCGCAGGCAGGCCGGCAGCACCGGGCCGACCAGCTCGGCCAGCAGCGGTTCATAGCCTGCGCCGGGGTCGGCGCGGCGGGCGACGTGGCCGAGGGCGAGGGTGCGCTCGGCCAGGGTCTCGAACATGATGGCGCCGGGGCGTCCGGAGCGGGCGATGGCGTCCACGACGGGGCCGGGCGCGTCGGTGCGGTCGCCGGAGAAGCCGGCGCCGCAGCCCATCAGGAACGCACCTGCGTCCATCCCTCCCCTCCTCCCGTATCGTTGAGGGGAGTGCAGCACGGTTCGCGCATGAGTGCGAGAGGGCGCGCGAGAGGGGCGCGGCGCTACATCGGGCCGTCCGGCACGTCCCTGGCCCAGAGCGCCGGCAGGGCGTCCTGGCCCGGCACCTGGTAGTGCCACCACTCCGACGCGATGTGCTGCCAGCCCACGGCGGCCATGATGCCCAGCAGCAGCGCGCGGTTGCGGATGGCGGCGGGCGGCAGGTCTAGCGCGGCATGGGCGGAGCGCGGCGTCATCTCGTCGAAGCCCGTGCCCATGTCCAGCGCCGCGCCGTCCGCGTCCGCGAGCGTCAGGTCCACCGCCACGCCCCGCGGGTGCATCCCGGTGCCGCCCGCGGGGTCGGCGACGAAGCGCGGGTCGGGCAGCGCCCGCCACAGCGCCCACTGCGCGTCCACGGGACGGAAGGCATCGTAAACCCGCAGCCGCAGGCCCAGCACCGCCGCCCGCGCCGCCGCGTCCAGCAGCAGGCCGTGCGCCACGGGATGCAGCAGCGCGACGGACCGCCGGTAGATGGGCGCACCCGTCAGATTGTCCGCCGTGGCATAGCGGAGATCGAGCAGGATGCCGTGGCCGGCGGTGAGAGGCAGGAACATCCTGGCAGCGTAGCGGGAGCGGGCGGGTTCGGCGATGCCGGGGACTGGCGCAGTTCTTCTAACTTCCAGAACTGCAATTCCATGCGCGGCTGATGCGGGACACGCCGGGGCAACACCCGGGCTTCCCGTCCCGCCCTGCCCTGCTAAGGTCGCGCCAGAGCGGGACCACCCGCCGGATCGCATAGAGGGAGCACGACCATGGCATCACGCCGCACGTTCATCGCCGGGGGCGCCGCCGGGCTGGCCGCCACAGTGGCCGCCGCCGGACCCGCCCAGGCCCAAGCGCCGGCCCAGCCCGCCATGCCGCCGCATCCCTTCGAGATGCCGCGCAACATGACGCTGCTGACCTTCCAGCGCGACGGCAAATATCTGCTGGGCGTCAAGACCAGCAAGGGCGTGCTGGACGTGACAGCGGCGGCGCAGGCGCTCAACCTGCCCGCGCCCGCCGACATGGACGACCTGCTGCAGAACGGACGCGGCGCGCTGATGCAGCCCATCGTGGACCGCGCGCCGGCCTCCGCCTACCTGGACGAATCCAAGCTCGCCTACGGCCCCGTCGTGACCCGGCCGCAGAAGATCATCATGATGGGCTTCAACTACCGCACCCATGCCGCCGAGACCGGGACGCCCATCCCCGCAGACCCGCCGCTGTTCAACAAGTTCAACAACGCGCTCAACCACCACGGCGGCACCATCAAGCTGCCCACCCTGGCCGCCAAGGAGTTCGACTACGAGATCGAACTGGTGATCGTGTTCGGCCGCCAGTGCCGGGACGTGTCCGAGGCCGACGCCCTGAACTACGTGGCCGGCTACTGCACCGGCAACGACTTCAGCGCGCGGGACCTGCAGCGCCTGACCTCGCAGTTCATGATCGGCAAGACCCATGACGGCTTCGCGCCGCTGGGGCCGTACCTGGTGACGGCGGACCTGGTGCCCGACCCGAACAATCTGCGGATCGAGACGCGGGTGAACGGGGAGCAGCGGCAGGACTGGAACACCAACGACATGATCTTCAACTGCCGCCAGCTCATCAGCTTCGCCTCCCGCATGATGACCATCCAGCCCGGCGACATCTTCTTCACCGGCACGCCGCAGGGGGTGATCCTGGGGATGCCGAAGGACAAGCGCGTCTGGCTGAAGGCGGGCGACAAGATCGCATGCAGCGTGGAGAAACTGGGGGAGCTGCGGTTCGACCTGGTCTAATTGGGCGGCAGCGGCCCGGCAGGGCCGCCGGTCAGCGGTTGGCGGCCTTGTTGGTGCCGACGTTCTCATGCCACTCGACGGGCAGGCCGTCCCAGGCGGCAAGCTGCTTGCCGGGCCAGCGCTTGCGGACGTGGACGCGGAAGCCGTCGCCCGCGGCCTCGACATAGCCCGATTTGCCGTCGGTCAGCTTGAGATGCTGGGCCAGCGCCTCCGCCTGCTGCTGCATGTAGCTATCGCTCATCCCGGTCGTGCCTCTGTTGGATCAGCAGGATATGGGCATGGCGGCGCGGGTTCCCCAGGGCGGGCAGCGGGCGGGCAGCGGGCGGGCAGCGCCGCTGCGTGTTTGTTGCGTTGCTGTTTCCGCAAGCGCTCGTCATTGCGAGGCGCCCTTGCGCCGCGGCAATCCAGGGGCCGAAAAGGCTGTGCCGGCGGCCCCCCTATGCCGCGTCGCTTCACTCCTCGCAATGACGGCGTAAAGAGGCGGCTTGCCCCTACACCCCTAGGCTCATCGCCCGGATCGGCGGCTGCACGTCGTCCGGCAGGGGGCACTTGTAGGGTGTCGCGCGGGTGCGCTCGGCCAGGTCGGCCTTGGCGCGGGCGATCAGGGCGGGGTCCTGCAAGGCGTCCAGGGCGGTGCCGGCCATCACCTTGGCGGTGTGGACCAGGCCCTTGTGCGCCGCGGGGCTTTTGCCCTGCGCCGTCAGTTGCCAGGAATGGAACGGCGTGCCCACCGCGCAGGTGGCGCCCCGGGCCTGCACCGTCGGCACCACCCAGGACACGTCGCCCACGTCCGTGCTGCCGTTGCCGCCGCGCCCGCGCGCGCCGAACGGGATGATGAAGTCGCACATCTCCAGCTCCGGACGGTTCGGCAGCCCGGCGCGGTCGAACGCCGCCGAGGTGTCGCCGGGCGTCAGCGTCGCGCGGATGCGCCGGGCATAGTCCCGGTCGGCGTCGTCGAAGGCGGGCGGACCCAGGCGCTCGAAGTTGTCGTGCATCGCCCGCTCCAGCGGCGTGTTGGCCATCAGGTTGCTGACGGCGCTGACCATCTGCGTCGTGACCACGGTGTCCGTCATCAGCGCGGCCCCGTCGGCAATGCGGCGGACGCGGCCCACCAGCTCCGTCAATTGCGCCAGGTCGGCGGCGCGGATCAGGTAGCGGACCTTGGCCCGGGCCTGCACCACGTTCGGCGCGATGCCGCCGGCGTCCAGGTAGGCGTAGTGGACGCGGGCGTCGTCCGGCATGTGCTCCCGCAGGTAGTTCACGCCGACGTTCATCAGCTCCACCGCGTCCAGCCCGCTGCGGCCCAGGTGCGGCGCGGCGGCGGCATGGGCGGACCGGCCCGTGAAGCTGAAGTCTATGCGCGTGTTGGCGAGGCTCACGGCCTCGTTCACGCCGGAGAACGAGGCGGGATGCCAGGAGATCGCGATGTCCACGTCCCGGAACGCCCCGGCGCGGACCATGAAGCCCTTGGCGGCCCCGCCCTCCTCCGCCGGGCAGCCGTAGTAGCGGACGCGGCCCGGTGTGCCGGTGGCGGCCAGCCAGTCCTTGACGGCGGCGGCGGCCAGCATGGCGGCGGACCCCAGCAGGTTGTGGCCGCAGCCGTGGCCAACGCCGCCCTGGCCGTCCACCGGCTGCGGCTGGTCCAGCCCGGCCGCCTGGCTCAGCCCCGGCAGCGCGTCGTATTCGCCCAGGATGGCGATGACGGGGCCGCCCTCCCCGGCCTCCGCCATCATGGCGGTCGGGATGCCGGCGACCTCGCGGGTGATGCGGAAGCCTTCCTGCTCCAGCATGGCCAGGTGCTCGGCGGCGGAGCGGTGCTCGCCATAGGCCAGCTCGGGTGTTTCCCAGACGCGGTCGGCCAGGGCGATATACTCGGCGCGCTTGCCGTCCACGATCTGCCAGATCTGCTCGGTGTTCCGCATGGCACTGCCTCCGTTGCTGCTCCGCCCGTTATAGGCCGATGCCGGGCGGGGGGGACAAGGGGTGCTCCGTCTGCTGGCGGCACTTAGGCGCAGGCGGCATCCACTGTCAGCAGCGTGCCGCCGCGGGCGAGGCAGCCGCCGGGCAGTTGCGCCAAGCCGCGCTATCCCCGGCCCGGGAAGGCCGCGGCCGCCGGCACGGCGGCGGCCTGCAAGGCGGCCGCGATGCCGGCCGCGTCGTCCAGGTGCAGCACCGGCACCGGGCAACCCGGCAGCGCCGCGTCGGACGCCACGGCAAATACGAGGGGGTCGCCGGGATGCAGCAACGGCTTGCCGAGGGCGGCGCGGTGGACCTCGATCTTGGGGTGGGGATCGCGCTTGAAGCCCTCGATCAGCACCAGGTCCACCGGGGACAGGCGGGCCAGCAGGTCCGCCAGGTCCGGTTCCGGCGCGCCGCGGTGCTCGTGCATCAAGGCCCAGCGGGCGGCGGAGGCGACCAGGACCTCATGCGCCCCGGCCTGGCGGTGCTCCCAGGAGTCCTTGCCGGGCTGGTCCACGTCGAAGCCGTGATGGGCGTGCTTGATCGTGGAGACGCGCAGGCCCGCGCCGGTCAGCAGCGGGATCAGGCGGCGCAGCAGGGTGGTCTTGCCCGCGCCGCTCCAGCCGGCCAGGCCGGCTATGCGCACGAATGCGCCGGTGGCGGCGCGGGCATCGCCGCGGGGCGGCACGGGGGCGTCAATGCGGATCAGCCCGCGTCCGGACGGCCCCGTGCGGCGCGGCGTCCTGCCGGGCCAGGCGGTCCAGCGCGGCGGCCCCGGTCATCGGGCGTCCCGTCAGGAAGCCCTGGACCAGCCGGCAGCCCAGGCTGCGCAGCACGTTCAACTGCTCCGGCGTCTCCACCCCTTCCGCGACGACGGACAGGCCGAGCCGGGCGCTGAGGGCCAGGACGGCCTCCACGATGGCCAGCGTGTCGCCGTCCCGGGTGATCCCCTCGATGAACGACTTGTCTATCTTGATGCGGTCGAACGGGAAGCGGCGCAGGTAGCTCAGGCTGGCGTAGGCCGTGCCGAAGTCGTCCAGGGTGATGCCGATGCCCTGTGAGCGCAGCGCGGCCATGTTGTCCAGCACCAGGGCGGCGTCGTCCAGCAGCAGGCCCTCGGTCACTTCCAGGTCCAGCCGTCCCGGGGCCAGGCCGGTGCAGGCCAGGATGCCGGCCACGCGCCGCGGCAGGTCGGGCTGGCGGAACTGCAGCGGCGACAGGTTGACCGCCAAGCGGACCGGGGGGTCCCATCCTGCGGCGTCCCGGCACGCGGCCTCCAGCGCCCATTCGCCCAGTGGGACGATCAGGCCCGTCGCCTCCGCCGAGGGTATGAAGCGCTCCGGCGGGATCGGCCCGCGGACGGGATGGGTCCAGCGCAGCAGCGCCTCGAACCCGACGACGCGCAGGCTGTCCGCGCTGCACAGGGGCTGGTAGGCGAGCGTGAACCCGGATTGGGCCAGCGCCTCCGCCATGTCCGCCTCAAGCTGCGCACGCTCCCGCAGGCGGGCGTTCATGCCGGGGTCGAACAGGCAGAAGCCGTCGCGCCCGGTGCCCTTGACGCAGTACAAGGCGGTGTCGGCGTTGCGGAGCAGCAGGTCGGGCGTGTCGCCGTCCCCGGGGTGCAGGGCGATGCCGACGGAGCAGCCGATCATCAGGCGGTGCCCCCCGATGTCGAAGGGAAGGGCAAGCGCCTCGACCACGCGGGCGGCCAAGCCGAGGGCCGCGCCGGGCTGGTTGGTGTCAGCCTGCAGGATGGCGAACTCGTCCCCGCCCATGCGGGCCACCGTGTCCTCCTTGCGGACCGTGGCGCACAGGCGTCCGGCGACCGCGGCCAGCAGCTTGTCGCCGACGGCGTGGCCGCGCATGTCGTTGACCAGCTTGAAGCGGTCGAGGTCGAGATACAGCAGCGCCAGCCCGCGCCCGCCCTCCTTGGCGGCCTTGAGGGCCTGCGCCAGCACCTCGCCGAAGCGCAGCCGGTTGGCCAGCCCGGTCAGGTCGTCGTGGAGCGCCATGAAGCGGATGCGGTCCTCGGCGACCTTGCGGAGCAGGGCGGGGCGTATGGTGTTGGCGAGGGAGGCGATGTCCGCCACGACCTCCGGCAGGTCGGTGCGCACGGTGTTGAACGCGAGCGACACGCCGAAGCGCTCGTCCTGCACCCAGATCGGGTAGCTGATCTGGCACTTCAGGCCGGCTCTGATGGCAGTGTGCAGCAGGACGTAGCGCTCGGGGTTGCGGATTTCCGCATACATCATCACGCGCGGCTCGTTGCAGCGTATGGCGTCGGCAGTGAAGGAGTTGCCCCACATCATCGGGCTGGCCGGGGGCTGGCGGTAGTAGGAGTCCGCCGCGAGGTCGTCGGCGTTGTAGCGGCTCAGCTCCTCCAGCAAGTCGCCGGGAGCGGTCATGCGCCACATGCGGCCGATCAGGGCGTGGTGGCGGCTGCACAGCTCCTTCAGGATGTTGGCCAGCGCCCCGGCGATGGACCGCGCCTCCGCCACCAGATGCAGCATCCGTTCGTTCCGGGCCGCGCGCTGCAGCGCCTCCTGCAGGCCGGCGTCGCGCCTTTGGTGCGCCACCTCGTTGGCGGCCAGCCCTGCAAGCGCGGGCAGCAGGGACCCGGCCGGCGCGACCCCCTTGGGGCCGGAGCGGCGGACGCAGAACCAGCCGACCGTCTCGCCCTCCGGGGTCAGCAGAGGGACCGCCAGGACAGCGGCATCCCCGTGCGGGGACGGGGCGGCTGGCGATGCCCCGGCGGCCCCGTCCCGCACCGCGCGGCAGGCCTCCATCAGCGCCGATGCGTCCCCGGCGCACACGCCGGCGCTGGCCGCAAGGGTCAGCGCGCCGTCCCGCCCGCCGCCCCCGGTGAGCGCGATCAGCGCGGCGTCGGCCCCCAGGGCCTGCACGGCCAGCCGGGCCAGGCCGTCCAACCCGGACCCATATCCCCCGGCGAACGCCGTCACGCCGGGTCCAGGGCAAGATGCGGGAGGGTGGGCTGATGCTGCAACTGACCCTTTCGTCCCTTTGCCGCGAGGTTGAACCCGCGCATGCCGCCGGCCGCCGCCGCGGCAGGTGCGGCAACCAGGCCGCGCGGCCGGGCGTTGACCATGCCTGGGACTTGCTACCACGCCCTGGACGCCTCCAACAAGGAAGCCGGCCCCGCGTGCGAAGGAGCGCAGGCGCCTGCCGGGGAGGCCAGCCTGGCGGGGCACGGCCGGGCCGGGGCGGCAAGGGCGGCGTTGCCGCTGGGCGCCCGTGCGCTTGTGCGGCGGCCGGTTTCGGGCGAAAACCTCCGGCTTTCCAAGGCGGCTGGCATCCGGCGCCAGGAGCGCGAGATGTCAGGAAGCGTCCACATCCCCCCGCCCATCGCCGCCCTTGCGCCATCGGCGGAGACGGCGGCAGTTGAGGCGGCAGCGGGGACGGCGGCAGCGGGGACGGCAGCGGGGGCATCACTCCTGCTCACGCCCGAGGAGCAGGCCGTGCGGGCGCTGGCCGGCCCCGGCGGCTTCGACCCCGGCTACTACCTTCTCACGAACCAGGATGTCTGCGACGCCGGAATCGAGCCGCTGGACCACTTCGTGCGGAGCGGCCGGCACGAGGGGCGCCGGCCCGCTCACCCGTTCGACCCCCAGTACTACCGGACCGCCTACCCCGACGTGAACAGGTCGGGGCAGGACCCGTTCCTGCACTACCTGCTGGTGGGCCGCGCCGAGGGACGGGCGGCGCTGCGCCGGAACGGGGCGGCGCGGCAGACCCTGGCCGCGGCTCGCCCGCCGGGCGAACGCCGGCCCGCCGCCGCGCAGGACATCATCCTGCACCTGCGTCCCCAGGCGCTGCTGGACGGCCTGCGGGCGGGGCTGGCAGGGATGCGCGGCCTGGTCGTGTCGGCCGTCCGGGACGGGCGCACGCATGGCGCGGGCAGCACCGGGGCGCTGATCGCGGGCGAGCAGGCGGCCTTCAACGCCCAGGGCGAGGCCTACCTGCACCTGGCCCCGTCCGTGCCGCTGCAGACGCTGGCCCCAGAGACGCTGGCCCCAGAGACGCCGGCCCCGGACGGCCCGGTGCCGCGCTACTTGGACCTGGCCCTGAACGGGACCTTCCTGGGCGCATCCACCGGGGACGAGCTGGCGGGGGCGCTGCGGGCGCTGGCCCCGGAGCTGCCGGAGGCGCGGCAGCTGGTGGTCCACAGCCTGCTCGGCCACGACCCGGCGGAGCTGGCCGCCCTGCACGCGGCGCTCCATGCGGGACAGGCCGGGCCGTCCGGCACGGCGCCCGGCACGTTGCCCGGGGCGGTGTTCTGGGTCCACCATTACGAAACCATCTGCATCGGCTTCCGGCTGCTGCGCAACGACGTGGAGTTCTGCGGCGCGCCGCCCATCGGGAGCGGCGCCTGCCGCATCTGCGTCTACGGGGAGGCGCGCGCGGCGCACCTGGCCGCGGTCCGGCGCCTGTTCGAGGCCGTGCCCTTCCATGTGGCCGCGCCGTCGGAGGCGGCGCTGCAGCTGTGGCTCCGCAAGGCCGGGCTGCCGCACCGGTCGGCGCGGGTGGTGGAGCCGCTGCGGGTGGACGCCGCCGCGGTCCGCCGCCAGCCCGGCGGGGCGGAGCGCGGCAGCGCCGCCAACCCGGTCCGCATCGCCTTCCTCGGCCATCCCGCGCCGCACCGGGGCTGGAACGCCTTCCGGGAGATCGCCGCGGAGTTCGAGCGGTCGGGACGCTACCGGCTGCTGCACGTCTCGCCGTCGGGGAACACGGGCCTGAAGGGGGTCGAGCACCGGACGGCGGGCGACGGGCCGGGCGCCATGGCCGCGGCGCTCACGGCTGCCGGGGTGGACCTGGCGCTGATCCTGCCACCCTGGCCGGAGACCGCCAGCGCCGCGGCCAGCGCGGCGCTGGCCGCGGGCGCCGACGTGCTGACGCTGGCGTGCAGCGGCCACGCCGCCCGGCTGGTGGAACGCACGGGGCGGGGGCAGGTGTTCGCGGCAGTGGACGACGTGGCCGCCTTCCTGGCCAGCCCGGCGGCGGCGGCCCACGTCCGGGCGCGGCTGGCGGCCGGGGCGGACGCGGGGCGTGTCAGCGTCCTGGGCGGCGCCGCGGACATGCCGGCGCTGGAGGACGCTCCGGCATCCCGCATGCCGCCGGAGCTGGCCGGCGGCCCCGCGGGCAGATTTGCGGGCGGTCCCTCCGGGTCTGGCGAGGCCGCGTGATGCGCGTCTGCTGCTACACCAGCTTCACGTTCGCCTATGCCTCCCGGGCGCTGGTCCTGGCGGAGACGGTGCGGCGCGTCCATCCCGAATGGACCCTGGTTGCGCTGCTGGTGGACGAGCCGCCGCCGGACGCGGACGCCGCCGGGCTGCTGCGGACCTTCGACGAGGTGGTCCCGGCGGCGCAGCTCGGCATCCCGCGCTTCGCCAACTGGCTGTTCAAGCACGACGTGGTCGAGGCCTGCACGGCGGTGAAGGGTGCAATGATGCAGCGCCTGCTGGCCGGGCCGCATGATGCCGCCATCTATCTCGACCCCGACATCGCACTGTTCAGCCAGCTGGAAGAGGTGGAGGCGGCGCTGGCCTCGTCCTCCATCGTGCTGACGCCGCACCAGGCCGCGCCGAACCTGGCGGAGCCGGCGATCATGGACAACGAGATGACGTCGCTGCTGTGCGGGGCCTACAACCTGGGCTTCCTGGCCGTCCGCAACGACGCCGCAGGGCGGGGCTTCGCGGACTGGTGGGCGCGCATGCTGCACCGCGCCTGCTACGACGACCCCGCGGCAGGGCTGTTCACGGACCAGCGCTGCATGGACCTGGTGCCGGGCCTGTTCGACGGCGTGCGCATCCTGCGCGCGCCCGGCTGCAACGTGGCGAGCTGGAACCTCAGCACCCGGCGCGTCACGATCCCCTCGGACGGCGCGATCCGCGTGAACGGGGAGATGCTGCGCTTCTTCCACTTCACGAAGGCCAACGGCCTGGGCGACGTGATGCTGGAGCGCTACGCCGGCGACAACGTGGAGGTGTTCGAGCTGCTGGCCTGGTACAAGCGCCGGCTGGCCCACCACGGCGCGCACCCCGCGGCGGCGCTGCCCTGGCGCTACGGGCACTTCAGCAACGGCGTCCCGATCCCGCGCGCGGCCCGGCTGGTGTTCCGCAGCCGGGCCGACCTGATCGCCCACTTCGACGACCCGTTCGACGCCGACGCGCCGGAGTCCTACCTGGGCTGGCTGCGGGCCGAGCATCCGGAGATGCTCGCCTGACGGCTACACGGCGGGGCGCGCGAACAGGCGGAGCAGGCTGACGACGCAGGCCGTGCCCGCAAAGCCCGCGCCCAGGCCCAGCGCCACGGACGGCCCGTGCTGCCCGGACAGGACGAAGCACAGCGCCACCAGCGCCGCGCCCACGGACTGGCCCAGCAGGCGGCTGGTGGCGACGGTGCCGCTGGCGCCGCCGCTGCGCTCGGGCGGGGCGCTGGACATGATGGCGCGCAGATTGGGCGACTGGAAGAAGCCGAAGCCGGCGCCGCACAGCGCCATGCGCCACAGGATGTCGGGCACCGACGGGTCTGCAGGCAGCAGCGCCAGCAGCGTCAGCCCCAGGCACAGCACCGCCAGCCCCACCCCGCCCAGGATGGCCGGCGGATAGCGGTCGGACAGCGGCCCGGCCACCGGCGCCGCCAGCGCCGTCATCACTGGCCAGGGTGTCAGCAGCAGCCCCGTCTCCACCGCCGAGTGCCCCAGCACCGTCTGGAACAGGAAGGGCAGGGACACGTAGGCCAGCCCCTGCGCCGCGAACGAGCACACCGAGGTCAGGGACGACAGCGCGAACATCGGACGGCGATACAGGTCCAGCGGCAGCATCGGCGCGGGCAGCGACCGCTGCCGCCGCACCAGCGCCGCCCCTGCCGCGGCGGCCCCGGCCAGCACGAGCAGCACGAGCAAGCGGGAGGCGCTGTGCGCGCCCTCCCCGATGCCGAACAGCAGCAGGCCGAAGGCGGCGGCATTCAGCGCGCCGCTCGGCCAGTCGAAGCGCCGGGCGGCGCGCGGCGTCTCGGGCAGCACGCGCACCGCCAGCACCACCGCGACCAGGCCCAGCGGCACGTTGACCGCGAACAGCAGCGGCCAGGACGCGACGGACAGGATGCCCGCGGCGATGGTCGGCCCCAGCGCCGTCATCACCGCCACCGTCATGGCGTTGACGCCCATGCCGCGGCCCAGCATGGACCGGGGATAGATGAAGCGGACCAGCGCGGTGTTGACGCTCATCATGCTGCTGGCGCCCAAGCCTTGCAGCACGCGGGCGGCGATCAGGGTCGGCAGCGACCAACTGAGCGCGCACACCAGGGACGCCAGGGTGAACACCACCAGCCCCGCGGCATAGACCCGGCGGTAGCCCACGATCTCCCCCAGCGCACCGAACGGCAGCAGCGTGGCCACAAGGGCAAGCTGGTAGGAGGTCACGACCCAGATGGATGCGGCAGGCGTCGCGTGGACGTCGGCGGCGATGGTCGGCAGCGCGGTGTTGGCGATGCTGGTGTCCAGCGACGCCATGCCCACGCCGATCATCGTCGTCAGCACCGCCCACATGCGCGTGCCCGCGGGTAGGCCGTCCTGGGGGTGGGTGGCGTCCATGGACGGAGCATCCGCGGGTGGCGCGGGCCTGGCAACCCGCGCCCAGCGTGGCCCAGGCGTGCGGGTTAGGCCAGCGCGCCCTCGACGGCGGCGCGCAGGCGCGGGGACGCCGGGGCCGTCGTGCTGCCGAACCAGGTGGACAACTGCCCGTCGCGCCCGACCAGGTACTTGTAGAAGTTCCAGCGCGGGCGCGACAGCAGGCCGCCCTGGTCGCCCAGCCAGCGGAACAGCGGATGCGCGTCCCGGCCGCTGACGGGGACCTTGGCCGCCATCGGGAAGCCCACGCCGTAGTTCACGGCGCAGAACTCGGCAATCTCGTCCGCCGTGCCCGGCTCCTGCTTGCCGAAGTCGTTGGACGGCACGCCCAGGACGGCCAGGCCGCGCGGCCCGAACTCGGCCCACAGCGCTTGCAGGCCGGCATACTGCGGCGTGAAGCCGCAGCGGGAGGCGGTGTTGACGACCAGCAGCGGCCGCCCGGCGAAGTCCCGCAGCGGCAGGGGCTGGCCGCGCAGGCTGGTCAGGGTGAAGTCGAACGCCGATTGTGCCATGCCGGGCCTATACCATGCGGGCATCGGGCCGGAACCCCGGCCCCTGCCCAAACCTTATGCCATCCGACAAGGGAGTATCGAGGACATGCCGCAGCGCTGGCCGGACCGGCTATGGATCGTGCGCCATGGGGAGAGCGCGGGCAACGTGGCGCGCGACGCCGCCCAGGCCGCGCGCCTGCCGCGCATAGACATCAACCAGCGCGACGTGGACGTACCCCTCAGCGCGCTGGGCCAGGAGCAGGCGGACGCGCTGGGCCGCTGGTTCGCGGCGATGCCGGGGGACAGCCGGCCCGACGTGCTGCTGGTGTCCCCCTACCTGCGCGCGCGCCAGACCGCAGACCGGATCGTGGCCGCGGGCGGGCTGGCGCCGGGCGCCGCCGGGCCGGTCAGCGACGAGCGGCTGCGGGAGAAGGAGTTCGGCATCCTGGACCGCCTGACCCGCTACGGCATCGAGGCGGAGCATCCCCAGCAGGCGGAGCTGCGGCAGATCATGGGCAAATTCTACCACCGCCCGCCCGGCGGGGAGAGCTGGTGCGACGTGATCTTGCGGCTGCGGAGCGCGCTGGACACCGTCAGCCTGCACCACGGCGGGCGGCGCGTGCTGGTGGTCGGCCATCAGGTCGTCGTGCTGTGCCTGCGCTACCTGCTGGAGAACATGGACGAGGACGGCATCCTCGATGTGGACCGCGGCGGCGACGTGGCCAACTGCAGCGTGACCGAGTACGCCTACGATGCCGCGGCGAACCCGGACGGCCTGACGCTGCGCCGCTACAACTTCACCGCGCCGATGGAGCGGGAGGGCACGCCCGTCACCGCCGAGCCGGACGTGCAGGTGGCCGCGCGATGACCGCCGCGCGATGACCGCCGCCCAATGGACGCCGCCATGACGCCGGTCACCGAGGCGCTGCTGCGCGCCAACCCCCTGCCCCGGCACGGCGGCACCCAGGACAAGGACGGGCGCGGGCGCGTTCTGGTCGTGGGCGGCAGCCTGGAGGTGCCCGGCGGCGCCCTGCTGGCCGCGGTCGGCGCGCTGCGCGCAGGCGCAGGCAAGCTGCAGATCGCGACCTGCCGCAGCATCGCCCCGCACATGGGCCTGGCCGTGCCGGAGGCGCTCGTGATGGGCCTGCCGGAGACCGAGGCCGGCGGCATCGGCGCGGAGGCGGCCGGGCGGCTGGTGACGCAGGCCGACCGGGTGGACGCCCTGCTGATCGGCCCCGGCATGATGGATCCCGATGCCACCGCGGCCCTGACCGCCGCGGTGCTGGCGGGCACCGGGTGCGAGGGCATCGTGCTGGACGCCGGCGCGCTGCACGGGCTGGACAAGCAGGCGGACACGCTGCGCCGCCACGCCGGGCGGGTGGTGCTGACGCCCCATGCCGGGGAGATGGCGCACCTGCTGGGTGTCCCGCGCGCGGACGTGGAGGCCGATCCCTTGTCCCATGCCCGCCGGGCCGCGGCGGCGCTGCACAGCGTGGTGGTGATGAAGGGCGGGGAGACCACCATCGTGACGCCGCAGGGCGAGGCGTGGCGCTTCACGGGCGGTACAGTGGGGCTGGCCACGTCCGGCAGCGGCGACACGCTGGCGGGCGTGGTGACGGGGCTGCTGGCCCGCGGGGCGGTGCCGCTGTGGGCGGCCATCTGGGGCGTTTACCTGCACGGCACCGCGGGCGCCGTGCTGATGGGGCGCCACGGCGGCGTCGGCTTTCTGGCACGGGAGCTGCTGGCGGAGGTGCCGGCGCTGATGGCGGGGTTGGAGGGGTGACCCCAGCCGCTGGAAGCCGCCGCCTGCCGCAGGCCGGCAGGCGGCGGCCCGGTACAATGCAGCTTTGCAGGACTGGGGCGGGGCAGGGCGTCTAAGCAGGCTCATGCGGCTTGCCGTATGGATGTCTTGCGGCCGTGCCAAGCCGCATGAGCCTGCTGGAGTTCCCATCTATCCGCAAACCTCTGGAGGTTTGCTTAGGTCCGCTGCCGCCCGGCGCTGCCTACTTCTTCTCGTTCTCGTGATCCGGGCCCGTGACGGTGATGTCCTTGCCCGATGTCTTGAAATAAACCCGGTGCCCGCCGCTGAGACGAAAGTGCCACCGGCCATCCGTCATTTGCGATGCCTGCTTGCCGAACAGGCCGGTTGCGGCCTTGACGCCCCCTTCCTGCTTGGCGAGGACCACCCACTCCTTGTATTTCGTCATCTCCGCGCCCTTGAGCTTGGCGTCGGCGAACTTCTTGTCGTTGATGGTGTAAACCGGCTCCGGCTCCTTGTCCTTGGCCTTCTTGCTCTCGCTGGCGATTGACTTCACAAGCTCGTTGATCTGGTCCTCATGGCTTTCGACCATGTCGGAGGACTTGTGGGCTTTGATGGCACGCTCGAAGTCGCTTTTGAGGTCTTTTGCCTGCTTGACCCGCTTGTCCAGGCCCGCGCTTTCGGCGTCTTTGATGCAGCCGTCCAGCAGCCCTTCGAGCCGCTTGATCTCCTTGTCCAGCCCTGCGCCGATGGTCTTGCGCTCGGCCTCTTCGATCTTGTGCAGCTTCGGCAGCTCGTTCTTGTAGAACGCCAGCGTCTCCCCTTTCCATTCGGCCTTCATCGCCTTGAGGAAGTTGCCGCGCATGTTCGAGGCCGCGAGCGCGGTCTTGCTCAACTGCTCCTTGGTTGCGGCGTCAGCCATGCCTTCCAGCTCCTTGGCCAGGGCCACAACGCCCGATTTGAGATCCTCCGTCGCCGTTCCCGACATTCTGCCCCCCGGTGCCTCGCCGGACATGCCCGGCTGGCTGGATGGTAACGCGGTGCCGGAACAGTGCAAGGTCGGCACAACCACTGAGGCGGCCGGCAACGGGACGGCTAGCAACGGGACGGCTAGCAACGGGGCCGCTGGGATGATGCGGCATCCCTGTCCGGCTCCCGCACGGCCGGATGCGTGGGGACGGACGGGGGCTGGCGGCGGCGTGCCTGCATGTGCCACACCGGCGGCCTTGCATCCCAACGCCGCCCGGAGCACGTCCCATGAAGGCCCACAGCGTCCTGGACACCATCGGCCACACCCCGCACATCCGGCTGTCCCGGCTGTTCCCGGATGCGGAGGTCTGGGTGAAGAGCGAGCGCGGCAACCCCGGCGGCTCCATCAAGGACCGCATCGCCTTGGCCATGGTCGAGGCCGCCGAGGCGGACGGCCGCCTGAAGCCCGGCGGCACCATCATCGAGCCGACCTCGGGCAACACCGGCATCGGCCTGGCGATGGTCGCCGCCGTGAAGGGCTACAAGCTGATCCTGGTCATGCCCGAGAGCATGTCCGTCGAGCGCCGCCGGCTGATGCAGGCCTACGGCGCCACCTTCGACCTGACGCCCAAGGAGGGCGGCATGAAGGCCGCCATCGCCCGCGCGCACGAGCTGGCGGCCCAGCACGGTGCCTGGGTGCCCGGCCAGTTCGACAACCCCGCCAATATCGAGGTCCACGTCCGCACCACGGCGCAGGAAATCCTGGCCGACTTCCCGGACGGGGTGGACGCGATCATCACCGGCGTCGGCACCGGCGGGCACATCACGGGCGTGGCGCAGGTGCTGAAGCCCATGTTCCCGAACCTCAAGGTGTTCGCGGTGGAGCCGTCGGCGTCCCCGGTGATCTCCGGCGGCAAGCCCAGCCCGCACCCGATCCAGGGCATCGGCGCCGGGTTCATCCCCGGCAACCTGCACACGGACCTGCTGGACGGCACGATCCAGGTCGAAGCCGAGGAGGCACGGGAGCACGCACGACAGTCCGCAGCCAAGGAGGGCATCCTGGTCGGCATCTCGTCAGGTGCCACGCTCGCGGCCATCCGGAAGAAGCTGCCGGAGCTAGAGGCCGGCGCGGTGGTGCTGGGGTTCAACTACGACACCGGGGAGCGCTACCTCTCCGTGCCGGAGTTCCTGCCGGAGTAGGGAGGCATCCCTGCCCTCGCCGAGGCCATTGCGGAGGCATCCTGCATGGTGGGCTGGACGCCCCCTTCCGTCTTGCGGCGCAAGGGGGATGACGGGTTTGACGGGGCGCTCGCGGCGATGAACGCCCTGCCCACTGCACCGACTGGCGCGCCGCCCGGCGGTGCGGCGGCGCACCCGCCGTCCCTGGACGTGGAGGGCGTGCGGGTCAGCTACGGCGGCGTCCCCGCGCTGCGCGGCGTCAGCCTGCGGGTGGCGAAGGGTGAGTTCGTGGCGCTGCTCGGACCTTCCGGCTGCGGCAAGACCTCCCTGCTGCGGGTGGTGGCCGGCTTCGTGCAGCCGGACGAGGGCGCCGTGCGGCTGAACGGGCGCGACGTGGCGGGCCTGCCGCCGCGGCGGCGCAACATCGGCATCGTGTTCCAGTCCTATGCGCTGTTCCCGCACATGACCGCCGCCGGCAACGTGCTGTTCGGGCTGGAGTGCCGCGGCGTGCCCAAGGCCGCCGCCGCCGCCCGGGTGCGGGAGGCGCTGGCGCTGGTCGGCCTGCTCGCCCTGGCGGACCGCCGCCCGCGGCAGCTCTCGGGCGGGCAGCAGCAGCGGGTTGCGCTGGCCCGCGCCCTGGTGATCGAGCCTGACCTGCTGCTGCTCGACGAACCCCTGGGCGCGCTGGACAAGCAGCTCCGGGTGCAGATGCAAACCGAGCTGAAGGCGCTGCAGCGCCGCTTGGGCGTCGCCGCCGTGTTCGTGACGCACGACCAAGAGGAGGCCATGAGCATGGCCGACCGCATCGCCGTGATGCGGGACGGCGGCATCGTCCAGGTGGACACGCCGGAGACCCTGTTCCGCGCCCCGGCCTCGGCCTGGGTGTGCGAGTTCGTGGGGGCCGGCAACCTGCTGCGCGGCCCGCTGGCGCGGGGGCCGGACGGCGGGTTGCGTATGGAGCTTGCGCCCGGGTCGGCCATCCCCGTCCCGGGCGTCGCCCCCCCAGGCGCCGTCACGCAGGTGCCGTTCGACAAGCTGCGGCTGCGGCCCGGCGGCGACACCGGCCTGCTGGTCACGGCCCGGCGCTTCCTGGGCGCGGTGGTGGAGCTGCACCTGGCGCACGCGGGCGGCACCCTGCGCGCGCACCTGCCGCCCGGGGAGGCCGCGGCCTACCCTGTCGGCGCCCGCGCCCACGTCGAGGCCGACGCCGGGGACTGCCGCGTGGTGCCGGACGACTGATGCCGGCGTCCCGTTGCGCCATCCCTTCCGCAAGCGCCCGGCGGTGCAAGACATCCTTGCCCCGCCGCGGTCCCACTCGGGCGCTGCATAAGCGTCCGAGCCAGCGTCTTTTCCGTGCCCCGCCGCCCGCAAGCAATCCGTCATTGCGGGCTGCCCTTGCGGCGCGGCAATCCAGGGGCCGGCAGAGCAGCCCTTTCGGCCCCTGGATTGCCGCGTCGCTGCGCTCCTCGCATTGACGTGGAGCAGTCGAAGCGCATGGTCGCCAGTGTGAGCGCGGCACCTGCCTTGCGTGGGGCGGAACAGGACAGGCCGGCACGGGGAGGCATGACGGCCCGCCGCCGGGGCGCCCTGCTGCACCTCCTGCCCATCACGCTGTTCTACGCCGTGTTCCTGGTCGTGCCCTATGCGATGGTGCTGCGGCTCAGCTTCTTCCGCTTCAGCTCCATGCAGCTCTACGTGCCCGGGTTCACGCTGGCCAACTACGCCGCGATGCTGACGGACCCGTTCTACCTGGCGCTGATGGGGCGCACCGTCGGCCTGGGGCTGCTGGTCACGGCTGTGTCGCTCGTAATGGGTTACCCATTGGCGCTGCTGATCGTCCGGTCCCGCCCGGCCATGAAGAGCCTGCTGCTGGCGGTCACGCTGTCCCCGCTGCTCATCAACCTGGTGGTGCGCACCTATGCCTGGCTGGTGCTGCTGGGCGACACCGGCGTCGTGAACCGCTGGCTGCAAGGCTTGGGCCTGATCGGCGCGCCGCTGCCGCTGGGGGGCAACCTGTTCTCGGTCGTGATCGGCCTGGTCCACATCAGCCTGCCGCTGATGGCGCTCAGCCTGATCGGCGTGCTGGAGCGCATGGATGCGGCGCTGGTGGACGCGGCCGAAAGCCTGGGCGCGTCCCGGGCGCGGGTGCTGCGGCGGATCGTGCTGCCCCTGTCGCTGCCGGGGGTCGGCGCGGGGTCGCTGCTGGTGTTCAGCTTCGCCATCAGCGCCTTCATCACCCCGGCGCTGCTGGGCGGCAACCGGGTGTCCACGGTCAGCACGCTGATCTACGAGAAGTTCACCTTCTCCGCCAACTGGCCGGTGGGCGCGACGCTGGTGATGGTGCTGCTGGCGCTCAACATCGGCGTGGTGCTGGTCCACGCCCGGCTGTTCCGGGAGGATTAAGGCATGCTCGACCGGGCCATCGCCGTGGCCGGCTGGGTTGTCGTCCTGTTCATCCTGGGGCCGCTGGTGGTCATCGTCGGCGGATCGTTCACCGAGACGCCCTATGTCGCCTTCCCACCTTCGGGGTTCACGCTGCGCTGGTATGGGCAGTTGATGCACCGGCGGGACTTCCTGGACTCCTTCCTCGTCAGCCTCGCGCTCGCCGTGCTGTGCAGCGCGGCGTCCATGCTGCTGGGGGTGTCCGCCGTGGTCGGGCTGCACCGGGGGGGTTTCGCGGGGCGGGCGGCGTTCCGGGCGTTCCTGATGTCGCCCCTGGTGCTGCCCACCATCGTGACGGGGGTGGCGCTGCTGCAGTTCTATTACCTGCTGGACCTGGACGCGCCGCTCACGGGGCTGCTGATCGGCCACGTGCTCATCACCATCCCCTATGTCGTGCGCACCGTGGGCGCCGGGCTCGCCGGGCTGGATCCGGCCATCGAGGAAGCGGCGGAGAGCCTGGGCGCCGGAGGGATGCGGACGCTGCTGCGGGTGGTGCTGCCGGCGGTTGCGCCGTCCATCCTGGCGGCGGTGATCTTCGTGTTCATCACCTCGTTCGACCAGGCAACGGTGTCCATCTTCTTGGCCGGGCCGGACGCGATGCCGCTGCCGGTGCGCATCTACAACTACATAGACCTGGCGGTGGACCCGATGGTGGCGGCGGTGTCGGCCGTGCTGATCGTGTTCGCCTTCGGGCTGGTCGCACTGCTGCAACGGCTGCTGGGGCTGGACCGGGTGACGGGGGTGTAGCCCGGCCTGCCGTTGGCATGGTCGAAGGAGCGGGCCTCGCCGTGTCCCGGCCTCGTCATCGCGGGGAGCGCGGGACGCGGCAGGAGCGGCTCGCAACGACGCTGCGCCCACAAGGAAATCATGGCGGAGCATGGTTGGGACGAACCCCACCGCGTTGACAGCCATCCAGGTGTTCTACATCCCAGGCCGGCCCTGCGCCGCGCGGCGCCCCCCACCGGAGCAGACCCGATGACCCCGACCCGCCGAAGCCTTCTCCTGTCCGGCCTGGCCGCCGGCGCCGCGCCGCTGGCCGCCCCGGCCATCGCCCAGTCCCGCCCGGTCCTGCGCGCCCAGTGCATCGGCGGCCTGGTGGAGAAGACGATCCGCGAGGACGTGATCCCCGGCTTCGAGCGGGAGCACGGCATGGACGTGCAGCTGATCGTCGAGGACGACGTGACCATGCTGCCCAAGCTGCAGGTGGCCCGCGGCCGCGCGCCCTTCGACGTCTGCATGATGGACAACGACAAGGCGCTGCTGGGCGCCGGCCTGGGCTTGTGGGCGCCGGACGGGTCCGCGCGCATCCCCAACCTCGCCGCGGTGTATTCCAGCTGCAAGCCGCCGGCGACGGGCCACTACGCCAACATCCTGTTCGAGTATGCCCTGGCCTACCGGACCGAGCGGTTCCCCGCCCCGCCCGCGTCCTGGGCGGATTTGTGGACGCCGGGCCTGGTCGTCGCCGTGCCGCACCTGAGCCAGGCGTACGGCCTGACGTTCCTGTACATCGCCTCCGTGCTGAACGGCGGCAGCGCGTCCAACCTCGGCCCGGGGTTCGCGGCCATCAAACGGCTGGGCAACTTCAAGATTTACCGCAGCGTCAGCCAGGGCCTGGCGCTGTTCCAGCAGAAGGAGGCGGATGCCGGGCTGTTCTATGGCCACCGCACGCAGCAAATGATGGATTCCGGGCTGCCCGTGGCCAAGGCGGCTCCGAAGGAGGGAACCTGGGGGATGCGCACGGGCCTGCAAATCCCCAAGCAGACCGCCAACCTGGACGGCGCGCTGGCCTGGATCAACACCATGATGGGCGTGCCCGCCCAGACCGCCTTCGCCCGCAGCCTGTACTACCCGACGAACCAGGGCTGCACCTTCCCGCCGGAGCTGCAGGCGCGGCTGGTGCTGGGGGCGGAGCGGGTCAACGCCGTGCGCGAGGCGCCCTGGGCGGAGATACTGCCGCAGCGCGACGCCCTGCTGGACCGCTGGACCCGCGAGTTCGGCTGAGCCGCACGCGGCCGGCGGCCGTGGCGCCGCGCGGCGCCCACCCGCCGCATGCGCCCCACGCCCCGCTCAAGCCATCGCCGCCAGCAGCGCGGCGCGGTCCATGCCCGCCAGGCCCAGGGCCGGCAGGAGGGTGTTCGCGGCCCGGAAGTCCCGGCCGCACAGGGCGTTGAACATCTCCACCCCCGCCGCGTGCAGCGGTGCCGGCACCCCGGCGATGGCGGCCAGCGCCTCGGTCACGGCGATGCCGTAGGGCAGGTCCTCCGTGATGTAGCGGGTGTCGAGCGAGGCCGGGCCGAGCACGGCAGGGCCGCTTGCGTCCACGGCTGCGGCCATCTCCGCCATCGGCCCGAGCGGCACGCCGAAGGACCAGTGGAAGTGCTCGTGCAGGGTGCGGACCTGCACGCCGAAGGCGGCGGCCAGCGCCAGGCGCTCCTGGTCCAGCGCCTCCATCAGCCGGGCGACGGCGGGGGTGATGCCCCAGTAGTTGCCCCAGGCCTCTCCGCGCTCCGCCCGGGTCAGGTTGCACAGCAGCATGGCCAGGTGGTTCTGCGGGTTGACGTTGCTGAGCTGGATGGCAAGCAGGCCGTCCCGCGGCACGAAGCGGTCCCCGAACAGCGCGCGGCACAGGTCCAGGACCGGCCCGCCCGCGGCGTCCGGGACCGCCGCCGCGTCCACCTTCGCCCGCAGGTTGGATAGGGTGCAGGCCAGCGCGCCGGTGCGCCGCCCGGTGACGGCGGTGGTGCCCCAGGCCGCGACCGGCACGCCCCGCCCCGCCGCCAGCCGGTGCAGATACAACCCGCCCAGGGAGGCATGGGAGCTGATGACCACGGCCTGCCCCGGCGCCAGCACCGGCGCCAGCGCGTCGAATGCCGCCTTGTGCGCCCAGCCCGGCAGGCAGACCAGGACGGCGTCCGCCCCCGTTGCCGCGGCCTCAAGCGTGGGGGCGGCCTCCACCGCGAACTCGCCGGCGATGGCGCCTGCCGAGCGCAGCATGGCCGGGCCGGGCGACGCGGCCAGCGACGGCGACCACAGCACCGGGGCGTGCCCGCCCTGCCGCAGCAGCGCCGCCGACCCCAGCCCGACCGCCCCGCCGCCGATTACCGCAACCCGCATCATGCGCCCCCGCCCGTTTCGCCCTTTGCGGGGCCGGGTGCGATGGTATCCTGTTCGTGTGGACAAGGAGAGTGGGATGCGCGCGGGCAGGGTGGGACGCAGGATCGGGCTGGGATGGGCGCTTGGCGTGCTGCTGGGCGCAACGCTGGCCGGGGCGGCGGCGGCACCCGCCAGCGCGCAGGAGGTGGACGCCGTGCTGCGCAAGCTGCGCGGCGGCCAGGTCACGATGGGCTACCGCGAGACGATCATGCCCACCTCCTTCCTGGACGACAAGCAGCAGCCCGCGGGCTACGCGGTCGAGTTCTGCCGCCGCATCCTCGACCTCGTGCGGGCCGAGCTGCAGCTGCCGGAGCTTCGGGTCAGCTACGTCCCCGTCACCTTGCAGACCCGGCAGGCGCTGGTCGCCAACGGCACGGTGGACATCGAGTGCGGCGGCACCGTCAACACCTTCAGCCGCAACAAGCAGGTGGACTTCACGCCCGTCACCTTCGTCGCGGCCAGCCAGCTGCTGGTGCTGAAGGCGTCCGGCATACGCAACTACGCCGACCTGAACGGCAAGGTGGTCGCCGTCGCCACGTCGGGCAGCAGCGAGCCGGAGATCAGGCGCATCATGGAGGCGGGCAAGCTGACCCTGCGCATCTTGCCGGTGGACGACCACGCGGCGGCGCTGATCGCGGTCGAGAGCCGCCGGGCCGATGCGTACTTCAGCGACAACTCGGCCTTCATGAGCCTGGTCAAGTCCTCCCGCCGGCCCGACGCGCTGGCCATCGTGGGGGACGAGTACGGCTACTCGCCGCAGGGCTTCATGGTGCCCAAGAACAACCCGACCTTCCTGTGGGCGGTGAACAAGGCGATGGCGCGCATGTTCGGGAACGGCGAGGCCGAGGCGCTGTTCGTGAAGTGGTTCGGTCCCTACGGCCTGCAGGTCGGCCCGAAGCTGCGCGCGGCGTGGGAGACGGCGTCGCTGCCGGAGTAGCCGGGACCGGAGGGCCGGACGGCGGGGCTGAAATTGGCGGGGCTGGGACGGGCGGGGCTGGGATGGCGGGGTGGATGGCAGGACTGGCGGCATGAACTACCGCTGGGACTGGGGGGTGCTGGTCCGCGACCCCTATGCGGGCTGGCTGCTGTCCGGCCTGCGCTGGACGGTGCTGCTGACGCTGGCGTGCTGGGCCATCGCGCTGGCGCTGGGCCTGGCCGTGGGCGTCATGGCCCGGCTGCCCAGCCGGCCCGCGCGCTGGGCGGCGGCGGCCTATGTCGGGCTGTTCCGCAGCGTGCCGCCGCTGGTGCAGCTGTTCCTTTGGTTCTACGTCGTGCCCGACCTGCTGCCGGACGCCGCGGGCCTGTGGGTCAAGCGGGACCTGCCGCTGCCGGAGTTCACGACCGCCGCCGTCGCCATCGGCCTGTTCGCCGCCGCCCGCGTGGCGGAGCAGGTGCGGGCGGGGATCGCGGCGACGGAGGCGCGGCTGCTGCCGGCGGCGCTGGCGACGGGGCTGCGGCCGGGCCAGGCGCTGCGGCTGGTGCTGCTGCCGCTGGCGCTGCGCCGCCTGATGGCCCCGCTGGCCGGGGAGGCGCTGGTGGTGATGAAGCTGTCCTCCCTGGCCCTGACGGTCGGCGTGCTGGAGCTGACGGCGCAGAGCCGGCACATCGAGAACTACACCTTCCAGGGCTTCGAGGCCTTCGCCGCGGCGACGGCCCTGTATCTGCTGCTGGGCCTGCTCGTCACGGGCGGGCTGGCGCTGCTGGAGCGGCGGCTGACCCCCGGACGCGCAGCCGTGGGACGCGCGTCCCCGTGACGGACTTCGACCCCGGCGTCATCGTGCAGAACCTGCCCTTCCTGCTGCAAGGCATGGGGCTGAGCCTGCTGCTGGTGGCCGTCGCCACCTTGGGCGGGCTGCTGGGCGGGCTGGGGCTGGCCGTGCTGCGGCTGCACGGCCCGGCGCCGCTGGCCTGGGCCGCTGCCGGCTACATCGCCGTCATGCGGTCCCTGCCGCTGATCCTGATGCTGTTCTGGTTCTACTTCCTGGTGCCGCTGGCGCTCGGGCGGCCCGTGGGCAGCCTGGCTTCCGCCCTGGTCGCCTTCGTGCTGTTCGAGGCCGCGTTCTACGCCGAGATCGTGCGCGCGGGCGTGCTGGCCGTCGCGCCGGGGCAAGGGCAGGCGGCGCTGGCGACGGGGCTGCGGCCGGGCCAGGCGCTGCGGCTGGTGCTGCTGCCGCAGGCGCTGCGGGCGATGGCGCCGGTGTTCCTGAACCAGGTGATCATCGTGTTCCAGGACACCTCGCTGGTCTATGTCGTCAGCCTGCGGGACTTCCTGACCAGCGCCGGCATCATCGCGTCGCGCGACGGGCGGGCGTTCGAGATGTACGGCTTCGTCGCCGCCGTCTATCTGATCATCTGCGTCGCCGGCAGCCTGCTGGTGCGGACGATGCGGCGGGAGCGCCCGGCGTGATCCGCATCGAGGGCGTGTGCAAGTCCTATGGCCGCCGCCCGGTGCTGGTGGACTGCACCGCGAGCGTGGCGCGCGGCGAGGCCGTGGTGGTGTGCGGCCCTTCGGGATCGGGCAAGAGCACGCTCATCAAGTGCGTGAACGGCCTGGAGCGGTTCGACCGGGGCGAGGTCTGGGTGGACGGGGTCTCGGTCGGGGCGCGCGGGACCGACCTGCCGCGGCTGCGCGCCGGGGTGGGCATGGTGTTCCAGGGCTTCGACCTCTATCCGCACATGACGGCGCTGGCCAACGTCAGCCTGGCGCAGGTCCACGTGCTGCGGCGGACCCGGCGGGAGGCGGACGCGCGCTCGGCCGAGCTGCTGGGCCGGGTCGGGCTGGGCGGCAAGCTGGACAGCCGCCCCGCGGCCCTGTCCGGCGGGCAGCAGCAGCGGGTGTGCATCGCCCGCGCCCTGGCGCTGGACCCCGGCGCGATGCTGTTCGACGAGCCGACCAGCGCGCTCGATCCCGAGATGGTGGGCGAGGTGCTGGAGGTGATGCAGGCGCTGGCCGCCGGCGGCATGACGATGATCGTGGTCACGCACGAGATGGGGTTCGCCCGGCGCGTGGCGGACCGGGTGCTGTTCATGGACGCCGGGCGCATCCTGGAGGACACGGGGACGGCGGAATTCTTCGCCCGGCCGCGGACGGAGCGGGCGCGCACGTTCCTGGGCAAGGTGCTGGCGCACTGAGGGCGGCGCCGGTGTCCCGGGCGCTGCCGGCGCCTGGCAGGGCCGCCACGCGCGGGGCGGACGGGCGGCGGACGGGCGGCGGACAGGCCGCGGACCCCGCGCAGGGCGCTGGCCGGTCCCATGACGGCTGGTCCCGCTGCCTGACCAGAATCGGCTGAATAAGGCGGGCTGACCGGCAAGCGACTGCTGGTGGAACGCCATTGGCGATCCGGGCGGGCCGCCTTCCCACGATGCGCGGCGTTGCCCTGGTGACACCGCCGTTATTCCACTCTAGGTTCGTTGCGCAACTTAGAAGCGGCGCCGTGCAGCTCAGCCGATCCTCCGAAGTCCAGCGCCCCCAGCACCCTGCGCTGCTGTGCGCGGTGCTGTGCCTGGCCGGCGCCGCGGCTGCGGCGCCGGCCCGGGCGCAAAGGCCCGATGCCCCGTTCACCGGCAACGCGGTGCCGCAAGGCTCGCCCATCCCGCGCGTCCTGCCCGCGCCGCCACCGTCCGTGGCGCCGGGGACCGACCTGACCCGGCCCGCCGCGCCAGCCGCCAGCCCGCCGGTGGACGTGCCCATACGCCGCGTGCAGGTGGCCGGCGTCACCGCCTTCCCGCCGGACCAGGTGCAGGCGCTGACCGCCGGCCTGGCCGGACCCGCCGTGCCCGTCGCCCGGATCGAGGCCGCGCGGGCGGCGCTGCTGTCGCTCTATCGCACCTCCGGCTTCGTGCTGACCACCGTCAGCGCCGCCGTCAGCGGGGACGGGGACCTGCGCTTCACCGTCATCGAGGGGCGGATCGCCGCGGTGAAGCTGGACGGCGACATCGGCCCTGCCGGCGTTCAGGTGCTGCGCTTCCTCAATCACCTGCTGGACCAGCAGCCCGTCAGCAACGCCGCGCTGGAGCGCTGGCTGCTGCTGGCGCAGGACGTGCCCGGCGTCACCGTGAACGCCGTGCTGCAGCCGTCCCAGGCGGACCCCGGCGCGCTGACGCTGGTGGCCCAGGTGCAGCGCCAGAAGGTGAACGGCTTGCTGACCGCGGACAACCGCGCCTTCCGCCAGACCGGCCCGGTCCAGGGGCTGCTGATCGTGGACCTGAACAGCTTCACCCAACTGGGCGAGCGGACCGAGGCCTCGATCTACCGCACCGACGGCAACACGCAGACCTTCGGCCAGGCCTCCACCGAGTTCTATGCGGGCGGCTCCGGCCTCAAGCTGCGGGTCTATGGCGGCTACGGGGAGGCGCAGCCGTCCGACTTCCTGCGGGTGGTCGGCTACCGCGGCATCACCACCATCTTCGGCGCGTCCGCCATCTACCCGGCGCTGCGGACCCGGCAGCAGGCGCTGAATCTGATCGGCAGCCTGGACGTGATCGAGACGGAGACCAAGACCAACAGCGGGCCGGAGGGCCAGTCCGTCCGGGCCAGCCGCGACTCGCTGCGGGTGGGACGCCTGGGCCTGGAGTACACGGTGCAGGACGTGTGGGCCGGGGACGCCCGGCCGGCCGTCAACTTCGCAAGCCTGCGCGCGTCGCAGGGCCTGCCGTTCCTGGGCGGCACCGGCAACGGCAACCTGGCGCCGGGGCGCCTGAACGAGCGGGTGGACTTCACCAAGGCCGCCGCCGAGCTGTCCCGCACGCAGACCCTGTTCTCCCCTTGGCAGGACGCCAGCGTCGCCCTGAAGGTCCGGCTGCTGGGCCAGGTCTCCACGAGCGTGCTGCCGCCGTCCGAAAAGTTCTTCCTGGGCGGCGCGGAGATCAACCGCGGCTTCTACTCGGGCCAGGTGACCGGCGACAACGCGCTGGCGGGATCGCTGGAACTGCAGCTCAACACGGCCCTGGACTTCGCGGCCTTCGGCGTCCCCGTGCCCGTCGCCGCGCAGTTCTACGCCTTCTACGACCGCGGCCACACCTGGGAGAACCAGCGCCGGGACCCGGACGCGCGCCTGTCGTCCGAGGGCCTCGGCGCGCGGGTCAATGTGACGCGCTTCACAGAGTTCGGCATCGAGGGCGTGATACGCAACACCCGGCTGCCCACGGGCACGCCAGGCGTCGTGCGGCCCTTGAAGGCCGATGCGGTTTACTGGCGGCTGCTGACCCGGTTCTGATACGGCAGGGCAGGATGACGCACGAGATGACGCGCGGGACGCCGGACGGAATGCCGGACGCACCAGGGGGAGAAGCCTGATGGCTAAGCGGGTCGCAGCGGCGGACTTCATCCAGCGCCGGCTCAGCCGCCGGCGGCTGCTGTGCGGCACGGCCCTGCAGGGGGCCGCGATGCTGGTGCTGGCCGGTCCGGCCGCGGCCCAGCCCGCCCCCTCGGCCCGGCCGCAGGGCGGGCAGGTCGTCGCGGGCAGCGCCAGCATCGCCGCGGCGCCGGGCACGACGACGATCACCCAGGCCACGGACCGCGCCGCCATCAACTGGCGCAGCTTCGACGTGGGCCGCGACCAGTCCGTCACCTTCCAGCAGCCCAGCAGCAGCTCCGTCACGCTGAACCGGGTCACCGGCGGGGACCCCTCGGCCATCGCCGGACGCATCAGCGCCAACGGGCAACTGGTGCTGACAAACCCCTCCGGCGTCACGTTCTACCGGGGCGCACAGGTGGACGCGCAGAGCATCGTGGTCAGCGCCGCCGGTATCGGCACCCGCAACTTCATGGCGGGGCGCATGGTGTTCGACCGCCCCGGCAGCCCCAACGCCCGGATCGAGAACGCGGGCGCGATCACGGTGCGACAGGCCGGGCTGGCGGCGCTGGTCGCGCCGTCGGTCGCCAACTCCGGCGTCATCAACGCGCGGCTGGGCCGCGTGGTGCTGGCGGGCGCAGCCGCGCACACGCTGGACCTGTACGGGGACGGGCTGCTGTCCATAGATGTCACGAAGCAGGTGCGGCAGGCCCCGGCAGGCCCTGACGGCAAGCCCGTCGCCGCGCTCGTCACCAACACCGGCCTCATTGCCGCCGATGGCGGGACCGTGCAGCTCACGGCCCGGGCCGCGGACGGCGTCGTGCAGACGCTGGTGCGCGCCGGCGGCACGGTGCGCGCCAGCACCGTGGGCGCAGGCGGAAACGCACAGGCCGGGCGGATCGAGATCGCGGGCGCCGGCGGCTCCGTCGTCATCGAGGGCCGGGTCGCTGCCCAGGGGCGTGCGCCGGGCAGCGCCGGCGGCAGCATCCGGCTGGCCGGCAGCGACGCGACCATCGTGGCGGCGGGCGCACGGGTGACCGCGAACGGCCAGGCCGGCGGAGGCACGGTGGCGGTGGGCACCACGCTGGCCCGCGCCCGCGGCGACGGCCCGGCACCGGCGGGCACCTCCGCCCGCACGGTGGTCGCAGCGGGCGCCCGCATCTCGGCGGATGCGGCGGGGCGCGGCGACGGCGGCCGGGTCACGGTGCTCAGCACGCGCACGACCTCCATGGACGGCGCCGCCAGCGCCCGCGGCGGGCGGCAGGGCGGCGACGGCGGCACGGTCGAGCTGTCGGGGGAGACAGGCTTCCGCCTGACCGGGCGGGCCGACACGAGCGCCCCGTCCGGCAAGGCCGGCACGGTCGTGCTGGACCCGCGCGACCTGCTGATCACCGCAACGCCCACGGGCACGAACCTTCCGCCCACGAACGGGGCGGACCCGAACCTGGCCGCCGGCGCGGGCGGCACCGTGGCGGACGCCTACGTCACCCCGGGGCAGGTGCAGGCGCTGACCGGCAACGTCCGGCTGCAGGCCACGCGCGACCTGACGGTGGCCAACGACCTGACCTTCTTCAGCAGCACCTCGAACCTGACGCTGGAAGCCGGGCGCAACCTGACCGTGAACAGCGGATTGTCCATCTCGATCCCCAACATCGCGGGGCCAACCGTCGTGACGCTCCGGGCCGCCGCGCCGGGAATCACCGGCAACGATCCCACCGGCAAGCTCACCGTGCTGGGCAACGTCAACTCATCCGGGCTGGTCTTGTCCGCGGGGTCGGGCGGCATCGTCCTGGGGGGGCAGCTCACCACGTTCGGGGACCTCGTCAACAGCACCTCGTTCAGCACCACCGGCGCCGTCGTGCAGACGGGCGGCTTCCTGACCGCAACCAACATTTCGGGCAGCGCGGCGTCGCTGTCGCTGCTCCAGACCGGCAACGCCATCGCCCGGGTGGGCACGGGCGGCACGCAGCTGAACATCACGGCGGGCGGGGCGACGGTGGCGACGTCAATACCCCTTACGGTCGGGAATGCCGGCGCCGGGCCGGGCGGCTTGGCCGTCCCGGCGGGCCAGACCATCGCCATCCGGGCGGACTCGCTGACCCTGCTGGGCGGCGCATCCAACCCGGCGCTGTCCGCCCCGGGCGGCACCGTGTCCCTGGCGCCGTTCACGGCCGGGCGGGACATCCTGCTGACGGAAAGCCCGAGGCCCAGCAGCGCCCTGACCCTGACGACGGCCCAGGCCGGCCTCGTCAACGCCTCCACGCTCAGCCTGGGCGGCGGCGGCGCGGCCAACGTCACGTTCGGCCGGACGGGCGACAGCCGGATAGACCTGGTGGCCAACGGCAACTTCGCGCAGGTGGCGCTGGCAACCACCGGCGACGTGACCCAGGTTGCCCCGTTGTCGGTCAACCTGCTTGCGGGCCAGGCCGGCAGCGTCTCGCTCGGCGATTTTGGCAACCAGATACCGGCCATCGGCAGCTTGACGACCGCCGGCCTGCAGCTTCTGACGAGGGGCGACCTGGCCGTGTCGGGCACGGTCTTGTCCAACTCGCCCCTGCTGCTGACGGCCAGGGGCAGCCTGACGCAGGCGGCGGGGAGCACGATCTCCGGCCCGAACGGCCTGACGCTGCAGGCCGGGACGGACCCGGCGACGGGCACGGGCGGCCTGGTCCTGGCCGGCACGGTGACGACCAACCGCGGCATGACGCTACAGGCGGGCACGGACGGCATCGCCCTGTCCGGCACGATCTCGCCGGCCCAGGGGCTTACGGTGGACACCACGGGGGCGCTGACCCAGACGGCCGGCGGCATCACCGGCGGCAACCTGCAAGGGACCGCGGCCTCGATCTCGCTCGCGTCACGCGGGAACGCGCTGGACGCCGTGGCCCGGTTTGGCAGCCTGACCGCGACGGGCGCGTCCGGCGACTTCCTGATCGTGAACAGCACCCCGCTCACCATCGGCAGCACGGCCTTGGGCGGCGTGATCGTGCAGCCCGGCCGCACCGCCACGTTCGTCGCGGACTCCCTGACGGTCTCGTCGCTCAACGGGCAGCAGCAGGCGGTGTCAGCGCCAGGCGGCACCATCGCTATCACTCCCTACACATCCGGCGCCGCCGTGGTGCTGACCGGCGGTGCAACGAAGCCCACCGGCGTCCTGTCCCTGACGACGGACGAACTGACGCAGCTGAGCGCGCAAACCCTGCAGATCGGCACGCTGGGCGCCGGCGGGGTGCCGACGGCGGGCGCGATCACCTTGGGTGGCGCCGGGGCGGAGCCGGTCAGCCTGCAAGGCACCGGCGTCAGCAGCCTGCGGCTCCTGTCCAGCGGCGCCGTCACGCAGACCGGGCCGCTCACGATCCCGGGCAGCCTCAGCGGCCAGGCGGCCAGCCTGGACCTATCGAACGCCGGCAACTCCATGGGAACGCTGGACGGATTCACCTCCACGTCCGGGAACATCGCGCTGCACACCGGGACCGGGCTTCTGGTGTCCGGCCCGGTCGTCGCCAATGGCGGCGCGGGGGACGTCAACCTGTCGTCGTCCGGCGACACGATCCTGGCGGCGGACATCACGGGCCGGACCGTGCGCCTGAACAACCTGGTCGGCTTCACTCCCGCCTATTACGACGGCAGCATCACCCAGACCGGCGGCGTCATCACCGCCGCCGCCCTGACCGGCGCGGCCGGCAGCCTCCAACTGACCGGGGCCAACCAGGTCTCCACCCTTGGCGACTTCGCGACCTATGGGGGGCTGACCCTCACGGACGCCCGGCCGCTCCTCATCACCGGTGCCGTGTCCTCCAGCAACGGCGCGGTCACGCTGAATGCGCAGGGCCTGACGCAGACTGCGGCGTCGTCCATCACGGCGCAGGAACTGGACGGCTCCTCCAGCGCCAGCACGGTGCTGGACAGCCGCGGCAACCAGGTGGGCGGCCTGGGCAGCTTCACGCAGTCCGCGGGAGACTTCACGCTGGTGACAAGCTCGCCCACCCTGGGGTTCGCCGCGGGCGGCACCCTGGCCGCCGCCGCGGGGTCGTTCACCTTCGTGGCCGACGGCGTGGCCCTGACGGGCCGCGGGACCCTCGGCACGATCACCGCCGCGAACGGCGGCGTCACCTTCGCGCCCTACACGGCAGGGCGGCGCATGGAGCTGATCGGCGCGACCGCCGCCGACCCGGCATCGCTGTCCCTGTCCCAAGCCTTCGTGTCCCGGATCGGCACGATCCGCCTGGGGCTGGGCGACGCCGGCAGCACCGGCGCGATCAACATCGCCAACGCCGGGGAGACCGTTGACCTGACCGGCACCGCGCGCACCCTGCAGCTCCGCACCACGGGCGCCGTGACCGAGGGCGTCAGCCCCGGCGGGCAGAACGGCGGCGGGACGCTCGGGCTGATTGTCCGCAACGTGACCGGCAGCGCCGGCAGCCTATCCTTGGCGGCCCCGGCCAACAGCATCGGCCAGGCCGGCTTTGACGACGGCATCGCGGGCGAGGTCAACGGGCTTGCGGCCACCGGGACACTGACCTTGCAGAGCGCGGCGCCGCTGACCCTTGCCAACGGGGTGTCAGCCGGCACCACGCTGACCATCGGCTCCGCCGGCGGGCTGCAGGTGCTCGACACCGTGTCCGCCGCCGATGCCTCGCTGACGGCGGGCGGCGCCCTGGTCCTGAACAACGCCGTGGTCGGCGTCACCGGCGGGCTGGCGCTGAACGCGGGCAGCGGCGGCGTGACCCAAACCGGCGGGACGGTCACCGCGGGGAACCTGTCGGGACAGGCCCCCAGCATGAGCCTTGGCTCATCCGGCAACGCCGTGGCGGCACTCGGCGGCCCCGCTGGCGGGGCGGGGCTGACGGTCGCGGGCGCCTTCACGTTGAACGACAGCATTGGCCCCACCCTCACTGGACCCGGCACTTTCGGCGCGTTCAACCTCACCACCCCCGGCGGCTTCGCCGTCAACGCCCCGTTCTTCGCCGTAACGGCCAACCCGTCGCTGGGCGGCGCGCTGACGGAGGGCGCATCGGGCCGGTTTGACACCTTCCTCCTGTCCGGCACGGCCGCGAGCGTCGCGCTGACCGGGACCAACCTGGTCCAGACGGTGGGCGGCTTCACGACACCGGGCGCATTTGCGCTGACCACCTCAGGGTCGCCCACGGCGCCTGGATCGGGGTTGGCGGTGACCGGCCCGCTCTCGGCCGGCAGCGCCACCCTGAACGTGACGGGTTTCCTGGACTTGGCGGGCAACGTCGCCACGCCGGGCACGCTGGCGCTGAACGCCACGGGCGCCATCACGCAGTCCGGCGGGAGCATCGCGGCGGGCACGCTGTCCGGCAGCGGCAGCTCGGTTGCGCTCGGCAGCACGGGCAACGCGGTCGGCACGCTGGGCGGCTTCATCACCCCAGGCGCGTTCTCGCTGACGGATGGGCAGGCGCTGGCCGTCACCGGGCCGCTGTCCGCCGGGTCCGCCAGCCTGACGGTGGCGGGGGACCTCGCCTTGGCCGGCAGCGTCGCGACACCCGCCACCCTGGCGCTGAACGCCACCGGCGCGGTCACGCAGACTGCCGGCAGTGTCACCGCGGGCACGCTGACCGGCGTCGCTGCCAGCGCGGCGCTGGGCAGCACGAGCAACCTGGTCGGCACGCTGGGCGGCTTCACGGTCCAGGGCGGCTTTACGCTGACGGACGGGCAGTCCCTGACCGTCGCCGGGCCGCTGTCCGCCGGGTCCGCGAGCCTGACGGCGGCGGGCAACCTGACCTTGGCGGGCGCGGTCACGGCGGGCACGCTGGACCTGAACGCCACGGGCACGGTTTTGCAGACGAGCGGCAGCATCGCCGCGGGCACGCTGACCGGCAGCGCGGGCAGCGCGGCGCTGGGCAGCGCGGGCAACCTGGTGGGCACGCTGGGCCGCTTCGCCACCACGGGCGCGTTCGCGCTGACCGATGGGCAGTCCCTGACCGTTTCGGGAACGGTGTCCGCCGGGTCCGCGACGCTGGGGATCGCGGGCAACCTGATCCTGGCGGGCGCCAACCCGGCAGGCAGCATCGTCACGCCGGGCACGCTGACGCTGAACGCCACGGGCGCCATCACGCAGCCGGGCAGCAGCATCGCCGCGGGCACGCTGACGGGCAGCGCCGCGAGCGCCGACCTGACCGGCAGCGCGGGCAACGCGGTCGGCACGCTGGCCGGCTTCACCACCACGGGCGCCTTCGCGCTGAAGGATGGGCAGGCGCTGACCGTCACCGGGCCGCTGGCCGCCAGCAACGCCAGCCTGGACGTCGCGGGCGGCCTGACGCTGGCGGGCGCGGTCACTGCGCCGGGCACGCTGGCGCTGAACGCCACGGGCGCGGTCACGCAGACCGCCGGCAGCATCGCCGCGGGCACGCTGACTGGCGGCGGCAGCTCCGCCACCCTCGCCAGCACGGGCAATTTGGTGGGCACGCTGGGCGGCTTCAGCACCACGGGCGCGTTTGCGCTGACCGATGGGCAGGCCCTGACCGTCGCCGGGCCGCTGACAGCCGGCAGCGCCAGCTTGGCGGTTGCGGGCGGCCTGACCTTGGCAGGCGCGGTCACGGTGCCCGGCACGCTGGCCCTTTCGGCATCCGGCGCCATCGTGCAACCGGGCGGCAGCGTCACGGCCGGCACGCTGACGGGCAGCGCAAGCTCGGTCGCACTCGGCAGCACGGGGAACGCGGTCGGCACGCTGGCCGGCTTCACCACCCCGGGCGCGTTCGCGCTGACGGACGGGCGGTCCCTGACCGTCGCCGGGCCGCTGTCGGCCGGGTCCGCCAGCCTGGCCGCGGCAGGGAACCTCGTGCTGGCCGGCACTGTCACGACGCCAGGCGCCCTGCAGCTTTCGGCCACGGGCGCCATCACTCAGCCCGGCGGCAGCATCGCTGCCGGCACGCTTGCGGGCAGCGGCGCGTCGGCCGCCCTGGGCAGCACGGGCAACAGCGTGGCCACGCTGGGCGGCTTCGGCACGACCGGAGACTTCGCGCTGACGGACGGGCGGGCGCTGACGGTGTCCGGCCCGCTCACGGCGGGCAACGCCAGCCTGGCCATCGCGGGCGACCTGGTGCTGGCGGGCGCGGTCACGTCGCCGGGGACAGTGACGCTGGCCGCGTCGGGCGCCATCATCCAGTCCGGTGGGACCATCGCCGCCGGCACGCTGGCGGGGAGCGCGGCGTCGGCCAGCCTTGCCAGCACGGGCAACGCGGTCGGCACGCTGGGCGGCTTCACCACGGTGGGCGCATTCGCGCTGACGGATGGGCAGAGCCTTGCCGTCGCCGGTCCGCTCACGGCCGGCAGCGCCAGCCTGGCGGCCGCGGGCGGCCTGACCCTGAGCGGCGCCGTCACGGTGCCCGGCACCCTGACGCTCCGGGCCGCGGGCCCCATCACGCAGACGGGCGGCGCCATCGCAGCGGGCACGCTGACCGGCAGCGCGGACAGCGCGGCGCTGGGCAGCGGCGCGAACGGGGTCGCCACCCTGGGTGCGTTCACCACGGCGGGCGCATTTGCCTTGACGGACGGGCAGGCGCTGACCGTCGCAGGACCATTGGCGGCTGGCAGCGCCAGCCTGACGGTTGCGGGCGGCCTGACCTTGGCCGGCAGCGTCGCAACATCGGGCACGCTGGCGCTGAACGCCACAGGCGCGGTCACGCAGACCGCTGGCAGCATCGCCGCGGGCACGCTGACCGGCAGCGGCAGCTCGGTGGCACTTGCCAGCACGGGCAACGCGGTCGGCACGCTGGGCGCCTACACCACCACGGGCCCGTTCGCGCTGACGGATGGGCAGGCATTGGCCGTCACTGGGCCGTTGACGGCCGGCAGCGCCAGCTTGGCGGTGACGGGCGACCTCGTCTTGGCCGGCAGCATCGCCACGCCGGGCACGCTGGCGCTGAGCGCCACGGGCGCGGTCGTGCAGACCGGCGGCAGCGTCGCGGCGGGCACGCTGACAGGCGGCAGCAACTCGGTCGCGCTCGCCAGCACGGGCAACGCGGTCGGCACGCTGGGCGCCTACACCACCACGGGCGCGTTCGCGCTGACGGATGGACAGTCCCTGACCGTTGCCGGACCGCTGACAGCGGGCAGCGTGAGCCTGGCGTCCGCGGGTGGCCTGACCCTGGCGGGCACGGTCACGGTTGCGGGCACGCTGGCCCTTGCGGCATCGGATGCCATCACCCAGACCGGCGGCAGCATCATCGCGGGCACGCTGACGGGAGGCGCCGCAAGCGCGGCGCTGGACGGCACGGGGAACGCGGTCGGCACGCTGGGCAGCTTCACCACGACGGGAACCTTCGCGCTGACGGACGGGCAGGCCCTGGCCGTCGCCGGGCCGCTGACGGCCGGCAGCGCCAGCCTGACCGTGGCGGGTGGCCTGACCTTGGCAGGCAACATCGCCACGTCGGGTACCCTGGCCCTGAACGCCACAGGCGCGGTCACGCAGACCGCAGGCAGCGTCGCCGCGGGCACGCTGACCGGCAGCGCCGCCAGCGCGGTGCTGGGCGGCGGCGGCAACAGCGTCGCCACCCTGGCCGCGTTCACGACGGCGGACGGCTTCGTGCTGGCCGATGGGCGGTCCCTGACCGTCGCCGGCCCGCTGACGGCCGGCAGCGCCAGCCTGTCCATTGCCGGCGACCTGACCCTGAGCGGCGCCGTCGCCACGCCCGGCACGCTGGCGTTGAACGCCACGGGCGCCATCACGCAGCCCGGCGGCAGCATCGTCGCGGGCACCTTGCTGGGCGCAGCGGCGGAGGCCAGCTTCGGGCAGTCCGCCAACCGCATCCTGAACCTCGGCGCCTTCGCCAGCAGCGGCGGCTTCGCCCTGACGGACGGCGCGGCGCTGGCCGTCACGGGGCCGGTCTCCGCCGGCAGCGGACGGACGCTGGCGCTGACGACCGGCGCACTGAACTTCGGCCCCGGCGGCTCGCTCTCTGCGCCCGGCGGGACCGTGGCGCTGGCAGCGGCCTCGCCGGCCCAGGGCATCACCCTGGGCGGCGGCGGCGACATCCCACCCGTCACCGCGGCGACCCTGACGATTGGACGCCCGGATGGCGGCCCGGTGACGATCACCGGCACCTTGGACCTGTCCCGGGTGTCCGTGCTGGACTTGGAAAGCGGCGGCGCCATTGCCGAAACCGGTGCGGGCGCGATCCGCGTGGGCACGCTGACTGGACGCGGGGCCAGCGCGGCGCTGGGCGGGGCCAACGAGGTCGGGACGCTCGGCGGCTTCACCGCCACGGGCGCGCTGGTGCTGAACAGCACCCAGGCGCTGGCCGTCACAGGACCGGTTTCGGCCGGGAGCGCGGCCCTGTCATCCGGGGGCGCGCTGCTGCTGTCCGGCGCCGTCAGCACCCCCGGCACGCTCACGCTGACCGCTGCGGGGGCGATCACCCAGACGGGTGGCGCCATCGCTGTCGGCACGCTGGTGGGCAGCGGAGCGTCGGCAGCCCTGGGCAGCACGGGCAACGCGGTCGGCACGCTGGGCAGCTTTGCGACCTCCGGCGCGTTCTCGCTGACGGATGGGCAGGCGCTGACCGTCGCCGGCCCGCTATCGGCCAGCAGTGCGGGCCTGGCGGTGGCGGGCAACCTGACCCTGGCCGGCACCGTCACGACTCCGGGCACGCTGACGCTGAACGCCACGGGGGCGGTCACGCAGACGGGCGGCGCCATCGCCGCGGGCACGCTTGCAGGCAGCGGCGCATCGGCTGCCCTGGGCAGCACGGGCAACGCGGTCGGCACCCTTGCGGGCTTTACCACGACAGGCGCGTTCGCGCTGACGGACGGGCAGGCGTTGGCCGTCGCCGGGCCGTTGACGGCCAGCAGCGCCAGCCTGAACGTCACGGGCGGCCTGACGCTGGCCGGCACCGTCACGACACCCGGCACGCTGGCGCTGAACGCCACGGGCGCCATCGCGCAGGCCGGCGGCAGCATCGCGGCGGGCACGCTGACGGGGAGTGCCGTCAGCGCGGCGCTGGGCGCCTCCGGCAACGCGGTCGGCACGCTGGGCGGCTTCACCACCCAGGGCGCCTTCGCGCTGACGGACGGGCGGGCGCTGACGGTGGCCGGGCCGCTCACGACGGGCAGCGCGAGCCTGAACGTCACGGGCGGCCTGGCCTTGGCCGGCACCGTCGCCACGCCAGGCACGCTGTCCCTGGCCGCCACAGGCGCGATCACCCAACCCGGCGGCACCATCAGCGCGGGCACCCTGACCGGCTCGTCCGCAGGGGCCAGCCTCACGCAGCCGGGCAACCAGGTTGCAAACCTTGGCGCTTTCGCCAGCAGCGGCGACTTCGCGCTGACGGACGCCGCCGCCCTGACCGTCATCGGGCCGGCCTCGGCCGGCGCCGTGCGGTCCCTGACCCTGAACGCCGACGCCGTCACCTTCGGCCAGGGCGGCTCCCTTGCGGCGCCGAGCGGCACGGTGACGCTGTCGGAGCGCACGCCCGGCCGCGGCATCACCTTGGGCGCGGATGGCGGCGGCGGGCCAGCCGTCTCGGCGGCGATCCTGACCCTCGGGCGGCCGGATGGCGGCGACGTGACTGTCACCGGTGCCCTGGATCTCTCCAGGGTCGCATCCCTGGACGTGTTCAGCGCCGGCGCGGTCACGGAGGCCGTGGCGGGGGCGATCCGGGTGGGCAGCCTCAGCGGGCGGGCCGCCTCCGTGTCGCTGGGCGGCGCCAACGAGATCGGGTCGCTGTCCGGGTTCGCCGCCACGGGTGACTTCACGCTGGCCAACAGGCAGTCCCTGGCCGTCGCCTCTCCGCTGTCCGCCAGCAGCGCGAGCCTGACGGTGGCGGGCAACCTGACCCTGAGGGGCAGCATCGCGGTGCCGGGCACGCTGGCGCTGAGCGCCACGGGCGCGGTCGTGCAAACGGACGGCAGCATCGCGGCAGGCACGCTGACCGGCACCGCCGCAAGCGCGGCGCTGGGTGGCACGGGCAATGCGGTCGGCACGCTGGCCGGATTCACCACCCTGGGCAGCTTCGCGCTGACGGACGCGCAATCCCTGGCCGTCGCCGCCCCGTTGTCCGCCGGCAGCGCAAGCCTGACGGTGGCGGGCGACCTGGCGCTGACGGGCGCTGTCACGGTGCCGGGCACGCTGGCGCTCAACGCCACGGGCGCCATCACCCAGACAGGCGCCCCTGCCGCAGCGAATGTGACGGCCGAGGGCGCACGCCTGGCAGCACCGGGCAACCTGGCCCTGGCTGGCGACATCGCGCAGCCCGGCGGCATCACGGCGGGCACGCTGACCGGCAGCGCCGCCGTGGCCTCGTTCGGCGGCGACAACCGCTTGGGCACGCTGGGGGCGTTCGCCACTGGCAGCGCGTTCTCCTTGAACAACGGGCAGGTCCTGCAAGTGGCCGGCCCCGTCAGCGCCGGGCAGTCCATCGCCATCACCGCCGCAGGCCCGCTCGGTCTGTCCGGCGCCATCGGGGCGCCCACGGTCACGCTCCGCAGCGGGGGCGACATCCAGCAGGTTGGGGGCGGCGTCACCGCGGGCGCGCTGACGCTGGCGGCGGGCGGCGCGGTGGCGACCGCGGGCGCCATCACGGCGGACAGCCTGGCCGTCACCGCCGCGGGCGGCATGACCCAGGGCGGCGGCAGCCTGGCCATCGGCACGCTGAGCGGCAGCGCCGCCAACGTGGACCTCGGCCGCGGCGGCGCCGCCCGCATCGGGACCGTCCGCGACCTTGCAGCGGCGGGCACGGTTGCGCTGACGGACCAGGGGCCGCTCACGCTGTCCGGCACGGTGGCCTCGCCCAACCTCTCGATCACCGCAACCGGCACGCTGACGCTGGCGGGCGGCACCCTGCGCACGGACGGGCAGCCGCTTGCGGCGCAGACCGGGGCCGTGGCCGCCCCCAGCAGCACCTTGTCCGTCCTGCCCGGCGCGGACGGCAGGGCGGCCATCCAGCAGACCGGCACCACCACGGTCGTCCCGCTGTCCGGCACGGTGGCGACGCTGCGGCTGAACCTGCCCGCGGCCGGCGGGACGCTCGTGCTGAACGACCTGCGCGCACCCGGCACCAACCTCGTGCTCGCGCTGGGCGGCGGCACGGCGACGGGCAACCTGGTCGCCGGCAACCTCACGGTGCTCGGGGCCACCGGCCGCGCCGCGCTGACCGGGCAGGTGCAGGGGCGCACCGGAGACCTGGCGGCGTCGGCGTCCCGCATCTCTCCGCTGGTGGACAGCCGCTACACCCTGAACGGCTGCGCCCTGCAAGCCGTCAGTTGCGCGTCCGACGTCACCGCGCTGTTCACCCCGTCCACCCTCACCGCCGCCGCAGCCGCCTTGGCCGGCACACTGCGCCCGGACATCCTGGCGCTGGACGTGCTGAACCTGTCCGTGACGCGCGACCGGGACGACCCGACGCTGCTGCTGCCCAACATTTCGGACCAGGACTACTAGCGCATGAGACCTGCCGCCCTCCTGCTGGCGCTCGGCCTCGCAGCCTGCGCCGGGCCGCCGCCCGAAGCCTACGTGGGCGGCAGCCGCGGCCCGGCGTCCGGCATCGGCCTGGGCAGGAACCTGGCGGGCGAGGCCTGCACCCAGCAGGCCGCAGGCGCCGGCGCGGACATCTTCTGCGGCGCGTGGGACCAGCCCAGCGGCCGCGTCGTCCCTGCCGGCGCCGGGGAGGACGGCACGGACCTGCGCGCCATCGCCACCAGCAGCCCCTGGCGCAACGCGCTGGACAGCCGCTTCGTCTGCGGGGAGCCGTCGCCCTCCACGATCCTGGGCGGCGCGCCTGCCGTGGTGCTCAGCTGCACGCGCAAGGCGGGCGGCTGGCCGCAGGCGGCGCTGGCTGCCCGCGTGGACGGGCGCACCTACCTGGCGGACGGCATCCTGCCCGCCGTGCCGGTGCTGGAGCAGTCCATCGCCATCCTGTCCGGACGGACCACCGCCCAGGCCGCCCCTGCCCTGCCCGCCGGCCAGGCCGCCGCGTTGCTGGCGTCCCGCCTGGCGTCGCAATCCTTCGGCGCAGGAGACATCGGCCGCTACCAGCAGCTCATCACCGCCGGCACCCGCGCCAACCTGGCCGAGAACTTCGCCTCCGCCGAGCGGGCCTACCGCGCCGCCTACGCCCTGCAGCAGAAAGCGCTGGGCAAGGACGACCCGAACACGGCGACGCCGCTGATGCTGGTGGCGCTGCAGATGTCCAACCAGGGCCGCACGGCCGACGCCGACGCCGCCTTCGCCCAGGCCGCCCGCCTGGTGGAAGGCCGCGGAGACGGAGTGGCGCAAGCCCGCCTGCAGCACTACCGCGGACTGAATGCGCTGAACGCCGGCAAGCCCGGCGACGCCTTGCCGCTGCTGCGCACAGCCGAGGCCGGCTATGCATCCAACTTGCCGCCGGACCTGCTCGCCATCCGCCCTGTCCCCGCAGCCCGCCCCATCACCGTCAGCGGGCGGGGCGGGACCGCCGCGCGGGTGGACGATGCGCCCCTGCTGCAGCCGGACGAGCAGGCCGCCCTGATCGGGGTGATCGAGACCCGGCGCTACCAGGCCATCGCGCTGCGCGGGCTGGGCCGGACGGAGGAGGCGCGCGCCGCCATACGCGCCGCCGAGGACCTGGCCAGCGCCCGCCAGCTCCGGCAGCGCGACTTGACGGCCCGGCTGTCCCGCACCCGGTCCCTGGCGGACGACGCCGCGGACGCCGGCGCCGGGGAGGGCCTGATGCGCCGCGCCTCGGCGGACTTCTCGGACGCGCAGCCCGGCACCCGGCCCGTCGCCCAAACCCTGCTGCTGCGCGCGGGGCAGGCGATGCGGGGGGGAGACCTTGGCGGGGACTCAGGCGCGGCGCTGCCCCTGTGCCGCCAGGCCGTGACCCTGCTGCGGGAGCTGAAGGCCGGCACGGAGGCCGGGTTGATGTCCCCCTGCCTGGCCGCCTTCGCCGCCGAGGCCGGGCGGCAGCCGGGCGCGCGCCAGGCGCTGCTCGCGGGGATGTTCGAGGCGTCCCAGTTGGTGCAGGGCGGCGTCACCGCCCGGCAGATCGCCCTGGCCTCCGCCCGCCTGGGCGAGAACGCCAAGAACCCGCGCGTGGGCGAGGCGATACGCCGGCAGCAGGACGCGGGCCTCGTGGTGGCCGACCTGCAGCGGCAGGTGGACGCCGTGGCGCTGGGCGGCCGCCCCGTGCGCCCCGGGGCGGGCGCAGACGACCTCGCCAAGCAGTTGGCCGCGGCGCAGGCGGCCCTGGCCGACGCCGATGCCGCCCTGCAGGCCGCCGCGCCCAACTACGGGCAACTGGTGCAGCAGGTGGCCGGCGCGGACGAGGTGCTGGCCGCCCTCGCGCCGGACGAGGCGTTCGTGTCCCTGGCGCTGGAGCCGGACCGCGGCTGGGTGTTCGTGCTGCGGGACGGCAAGGTCGGCGCCGTTCGGACCACCATCGGCGCCACGGCGGCAGCGGCCTTGGTGGGGCGCATCCGCGCCACGGTGGAGCCAGGCGCGGGCGGCGCACCGCCCCCCTTCGACACGGCGGCGGCCCAAGCGTTGTACGACGGCACGCTGGGTCCGGCGGCGCCCCTGCTGGACGGCGCACGCGCCCTGGCCGTCGTGCCCGTCGGCCCCCTGCTGTCCCTGCCGTTCGAGGTGATGCTGACCGGCCCGGCGTCGCAGGACAGCCTGGCGTCCGCGCCCTGGCTGATGCAGCGCTTTGCGATCACCCACGTGCCGGCGCCGGCCAACTTCGTATCGCTGCGCCGGGTTGCGGGGACGGGCGGGGCGACGCAGCCGTGGTACGGCTTCGGCGACTTCCGCCCGGTGACGCTGCAGCAGGCGGCGCTCACCTTCCCGTCCGGGGCGTGCCGGGACAGCGCGCGGCTGTTCGCGGGCCTGCCGCCCCTGCCGTTTGCGGTGCGGGAGCTGACGGCGGCGCGGCTGCTGCTGGGCGGCGGCGCCAATGACAGCCTGCTGGGCGCCGCCTTCACGGCGCCGGGCGTGCTGGGCCGGGACCTTCGGGCCTACCGCGTGCTGCATTTCGCCAGCCACGCCCTGCTGCCGACCGACCTGGCCTGCGCGAGCGAGCCGGCCATCGTCACCTCCAACCCGTCCGGCGCGGCCAACGCCCGCGGCGCGTTGCTGACGGCCTCGGACGTGACGGCCATGCAGCTGGACGCCGACGTGGTGATCCTGTCCGCCTGCAACTCCGGCGGGCCGGACGGCGCCACGTCCGGGGAGAGCCTATCCGGCCTGGCGCGGGCCTTCTTCTACGCGGGGGCGCGGGCGATGCTGGTGACGCACTGGTCCATCAACGACCAGGCGACGGCGCTGCTGATCGCCGGCACCTTGCAGCGCCTGAAGGCCGGCGACCCGCGCGGCCTGGCCGGGGCATTCCAGGAGGCGCAGCGGTCCATGCTGGCCGACGCCGGGCGCGGCCTGCCCGCGGCCATCGCGCACCCGTTCTACTGGGCGCCTTTCGCCCTGGTCGGCGAGGGGCGGGGCCGCACAGTCTCGGCGGGCAGGAGTGCCGGCAACGGCGCCGGCGGCGCATCCAGTGGCGCATCCAGTGGCGCATCTGGCGGGCGCCGGACGGTGGCGGGCCTGTGACGAGCGGCGTCCCGGCCAGCCTGGGCAAATACGACATACGCGGCGTCCTGGGCCGCGGCGCGATGGGCACGGTCTATGACGGCTGGGACCCGGCGATCCACCGCCGCGTCGCCATCAAGACGGTGCCCCTGCCCGATGCCGCCGACGAGGAGGCGGTGGAGGGCCTGGCCCGCTTCAAGCGCGAGGCCCAGGCCGCCGGGCGGCTGACCCATCCCAACATCGTCGGCGTGTTCGACTACGGCGAGACGGAGACCCTGGCCTACATCGTCATGGAGTTCGTGGAGGGCCGCTCCCTGAAGGACATGCTGGGCGCGGAGGGGCGCATGGCGGCGCCCGACGCGGTCCGGCTGATGCAGGACGTGCTGGCCGGGCTGGCCTACAGCCACGGGCGCGGCGTGGTCCACCGGGACATCAAGCCCGCCAACGTCATGGTGACGGCGGAGGGGCAGGCCAAGGTCGCCGACTTCGGCATCGCCCGGCTCGAATCCAGCAGCATGACCCAGGCCGGCACCGTGATGGGCACCCCGGCCTACATGTCGCCCGAGCAGTTCATGGGCCAGGCGGTGGACGGGCGGACCGACATCTACTCCTGCGGCGTCGTGCTGTATCAGCTGCTGGCCGGGGAGCGCCCGTTCGAGGGCAGCATGGCCTCCATCATGCACAAGGCCATGACCGTCATCCCGCCCCGGCCCTCCGAGCTGGCGGTCACGGCGCCCGTGGCGCTGGATGGGGTGGTGGCGAAGGCGATGGCCCGCCGCCCGGAGGACCGCTTCGCCAGCGCCGCCGACTTCGCCCAGGCCCTGGCCCAGCCGCCCCAAGCGGCGTCCGGTCCGTTGCCGGACCTGGCCGGCGGCGGGCCGGCTGCCGGCGCCTCCGCAGGCGACGCCACCATCATCGCGCCCCGGTCTGCGTCCCAACCTAGAACCACCCCCTCGTCAGCCGCTGCGCCGCGCCCGCGCCGCCTGCCGGTCCTGCTGGCCGGGGGCGCCGCCGTGCTGGCCGCGGCAGGGGTGGCCGGATGGCTGCTCCTGCCCGGCGGCGCCTCGACGGATGCGCCCCGCCTACCCCAGGCGGCAACTCCGGTTCCAGTGCCCGAGGCCCGGCAGCAAGCCGCCGTCCAGCCAACTCCGACGCGGCCCTCGCCCGTCCAACCCGCGCCCTTCCAGTCCGTGCCAGCTCCGTTCCAGCCGAACGCGCCAGCGCCGCAGGCGGACGCACGTCTTGAGGGCCAGCCGGACGCCGCACGCGACGCCACCCGGAGCGGCGACGCCCCGCGCATCGCCGAACCTGCTGCCACGGTCCGGGCACAGCCGCCTGCTTCAACCCTGACACCTGCCCCATCACCGGCACAGCCACCCGTTCAGGCGCCTGTTCAGGCGCCCATTCAGACGTCGGCGGCCACCCAGGCGACGGCGGCCTCCACCATCGTGACCCCGCCGCAGCCGCCCCCCGCGCCGGGCGGGGAGGCCGCCGGGGCAGCCGCCACGACATTTCCGCCCACCGCACCGCAGCGCAGCCCGGCCGCGGCCGCGGCGGCCCTGGCCGCCAGCCTGTCCGGCACGGCCTGCACCCTGGCGCAGGGGACGACGGCGGACGGAGGCGCGGCCGTCATCGGCCTGGCCGGCAACGGCCCGCCCAGCGCCGCCCTGCGCGCCGCCGCCGAGGCGGCGGGCGCCGCCTGGCAGGTGCAGGGCTTAGACGGCCCGTTCTGTCCGGCGCTGGACCTGCTGCGCCCGCTGTCCGGCGGCGGGCTGCGCCTGCGCCAGGAGGGCGGCCCGGCGGCGCTGGTGGACGACCAGATGATCGCGATGGGTGTCACGATGCCGGGCTTCGCAGGGTTCCTGCATGTGGCATACCTGCAATCCGACCGGGTGGTGTCGCCGCTGGTGCCGGGGCCGGGCTATCCCGCGCAGACCTATGCCGCCGGGGCCGCGGTCGCCCTGGGCGGCCCGGGGCCGGGCCTTCCGCGCGGGTGGCGGGTGGGGCCGCCGTTCGGCACCGACATGATCGTGGTGGTGGCCAGCACCGCTCCCCTGTTCGCCCGGCCCTTGCCGGACAGCCAGGCCCTGCCGGCCTACCTGTCCAGCTTGCAGGCGGCGGTGGACGCCCTGCGCCGCCGCGGCGGCACCGTGGCGGCGGCGGCGGCCATCCTGGAAACCCGTCCAGGGCGCTGACGCGGGCGGCGGCGGCGCGGCGCCGCCAGCGAGTCCCGCAGCCAGCCCGGCGGCATCCCGGCCAGGAACCCCCCCCGCAACTGCGCCAGCCGCTGCGCGGGGATGCCAAGCTTGTCAGGATCGAAGTAGTCCCGGTCGGGCGTGTGCATCAGGTAGGCCTGCATCTCGTTCGCCATCAGGTCCTCCAGCGCAGGGTCGTAGCCCTCCCCGGCCAGGTAGGTGCGGAACGCCGCCCGCTCGTCCGGGGTGAGCATCATGCGCCAGACCGTCCCGACGTGGCCGGCATAGGCGGGGCTGGTGAAGTACTCCCCGTGCGCCAGCTCGTGCCGCAGGATCGTGGCGCGGGCCTGTGGCGTCACGCCGTTGGCCGGATCCGGCTGGGGAATGGTGACCAGCGCGCCGAACCCGGCAGGCTCCGCCTGGGCGCGCAGCATCAGCCGGCGCAGCTCCTGTTCCTCAGGCAACAGGGGCACCCCGTCGCGGCCCGCAAGGGCGAAGAACGCCGCGACGTCGCTGCCGCGGTAGTCGTGGCCGTAGTAGTAGGTGTCGGGCGTGGTGCCGCTGGCCCGGATGGCGGCGGCCAACTCGGCGTCGGCCAGCAGGCGGCCGCGCGGCACCCCGGCCTTTTCCAGCCAGGCAGCCATACGGTTCAACATGCGCCCCTGCTCGGCCAAGGTTGGGAAGTCCAGCACCACCACTGCGGGATTGGAGGCGAAGCGCACGGCGGTGCGGACGGCGGGGCGCCCGTCGCGTATGGCGGCCCCGGATGCGACGGGGATCGGCTCCAAGACCGGGGTGGACGCTGGCGCGGCCGCAGGGGCTGGGGCTGGGGCTGGGGCTGGGGCGACAGCCGCCGTGGCGGGGGATGCTGCGGCAAGGGATACTACAGGGAGGGATGCTGCAGTGGGGGATGCCGCAGCGGGGGGCGCCACGGCAGCCGGCGCACCGGACCGTCCGGCCAGCCAGAACGCGCCGCCGCCACAAGCTGCCAACCCCAGCAGCAGCCCGGCTGCGATGCCAGCCCGCCGCCCGCCGCCCGCCGCCTGCGGCGGCGGACGCAGGATTACGGTGTCGTCGTCCCGCACCGCGCGCCGGGGCTGACGGCTCAACCGGGTCGCTCAGGCGCCGAGGTTGATGACCTGCACCCGCCGGTTGCGCGGCTCCGCCGTGCCGGGCGGGGTCTGCACCAGGAGTCCGTCCTGGCCCATGCCCACGGCCTCCAGCCGCGACGAGTCTATGCCGCGCGCGGATAGGAAGGCGGCCACCGCCTGCGCCCGGCGCTCCGATAGGGCCTTGTTCGCCTCGGGCGGGCCGGCCGTGTCGGTGTGCCCCTCGATCCGGAAGCGGTAGGTGGACAGCGTGCTGCTCGCCAGCGCGCGGCCCAGCTCGGTCAGCGTCCGCACCGCAGCCGGCGTCAGCTCGGCGGAGTTGGAGGCGAACTGGACGGACAGGTTCACCGACGGCGCCGCGGGCTGGCTCGCGGCTGCCGCCGGGGCCGCCGCGCCTGGCACCGCACCCGGCGGCGCCGCGCGCGCGGCGGCGCGGGCGAGGGGGCGGGCGACGGGGCGGGGCGCCTCGGCCGCAGGCCGGGCGGCGTCTGGGGACACGGGGCGTATGCCGCGCGTGCCGCCCATCATGCCGCCCCCGGGCCTGAGCGAGTTGATGATCTGGTCCGCCGAAGGATTGCTCTGGGCCTGCGCATCCGGCGCGGCGAGCAGGGCCGCTGCAAGGCCAGCGGCAAGCAGGCAGGCGGCGGCGGGGCGGGGCGGGGTCATGTCCGGCACTCCAACGTTTCGTCTCACATACAAACATCCTGGCCGGGTTGCCAGCGGGATTCAAGCGGGACCTAGTCCGCGTCCTCCCGCGCCAGCGCGTCCAGCGCCTGCGCCAGGCCACGGGGCGAGAACGGCAAGGCCACGCTCCGCCCGCCGCCGTCGGCGTAGGCGATGCGCCCCGGCTCCGCCCAGCCGCGCAGGCGGCGCACGGCGTCGTCGTTCAGGGCGGCATCGGCCAGGCAGCCGCCGGGCAGGCAGCGGCGCCAGGACAGATCCAGCACGGGGTCCCCGTCCCGCCCCGTGGACAAGGCGGCAGGATTGCCGAGGCTGACGCTGGGCGGGACCAGCACCGTCACCTGCAAGGGCTGGCCCTTCGCGGGCCGCCCGATGGCGACCTGCGCGATCGGGCGGTCTTCCCGCTGCACCCCTTGCACGGCCTCGCACGCCTGCGCGCCGGACGTGCCCGCCGCGGCGCCGGGCAGGCGGGTGCAGCGCAGGGTCCAATCGGCGAACACGGCCGTGGTCTGCTGCGGCACGGCGGGCACCGCGGCAGGCGCGGCAGGCGCGGCAGAGGCCGGGGCAAGCCCAGGCGCCGGCGCGGCCGGAGGTGCGGCGGGCGGGGCAGCAGCAGCCGGCGCGCGCGCAGCAGGGCGGGGCGTTTGCCCCAGGGCCGGGCCGGGCAGCGCCGCCGCCGCCAGAAATACGGCCGGGATAGCGAGAGCGGAAAGCTGAACGATACGGGTGCCGAGTGGGATCATGCGGAGCAGGTAGCACCTTCCGCACGGCTTGGCCTGCATGTTTTGAACGGCAGGGGGTGGTCGGTCCGTGTAGAACTCCTCGACGGCGACGGACAGGCCGGGCGGGTCCAGCAGAATCGTCCCGGCTGTCAGGATGCGGGTCTCGATCCCGCCGCCGCCATGCCAGCGGTGAATCACCGAAGGCCGATCTGGGGCGACGATGAGGTAGTGCCGGATCGAGGGCACCTGAAAGTAGCCGGCGAGCTTCCCGCCAGTGTTCACCGACCGCGTGGATGGCGACAGGACCTCGACGACCACGACCGGGTTCGGGGCGGCGGTGTCGTCGTCGCCCAGGCGCGGGCCGCAGTTGACCAGGGCGTCCGGCTCGTAGTCCGTGTGGTCGCCGATCTCGACCGTGACGCCGTCACCGAGCGCTTCGCACTGCGCCCCGGCAGCACGGACGGAGCGGTTCAGGGCGCGCCGGACACGCGCCTTGACCCGGACATGCGCGATCCGCTCCGGCGCCATTCTCCGGCGCCACTTGGATGATCACGCCATTCACCCGCTCGAACCGCCCCCGCGGCTGCGCCTCGGCCCAACGGCGGTGCTCCTCGCGGCTGAGCAAGGTAGGCGTCTGTATGGGAGCATGTCCCATGCAAGACTCCTTGACAGGGCGGGAACAGCCCGCTGCGGTCCTCGCACCCAATGCAGCGCGCATGAGGCACCGCCTGCCAAAATGCGCCGCCGCCGCCGCTTGCTCAAGCGCCGTCCGTGCTGGGATAGTGCCGGCATGACCGACGCCCCGCACACCACCCTGGACGTGAAGGGCATGACCTGCCCGTTGCCGGTCCTGCGCGCCAACCGCGCGCTCCGCGCAATGCCGCCCGGCGCCGTGCTGCGCGTGCTGGCCACCGACCGCGCGGCATCGGCCGACTTCGCCGCCTTCTGCGCAGAGACCGGCCATGCCCTGGTTGCGCAGGACGAGGACGCGGGCGTGCTGGGCTTCACGATACGCCGCCGGGCCGAGGATCCCGCCGCATGACCGTCGCCCTGTTCACCCACCCGGCCGGGCTGGGCCACGACACCGGCCCCGGCCATCCCGAATGCCCCGACCGCCTGCGCGCGGTGCTGCAGGCGCTGGAGCATCCGGACTTCGTGCCCCTGCTGCGGGAGGTTGCGCCCGAGGCGACCGCCGAGCAGTTGGAGCGCGCGCACCCTGCCGAATACGTCCGCGCGATCCTGGCGATCCAGCCGCCGGTGGGGGACTTCGCGCAGCTCGACGGCGACACGCTGATGAGCCACGGCACGCGGGAGGCCATCCTGCGCCAGGCCGGCGCGGGCGTGGCGGCGGTGGACGCGGTGATGGAGGGCTGGGCGCGGGCCGCCTTCGCCGCCGTGCGCCCGCCGGGGCACCATGCCGAGCGGGCGCGGCCGATGGGATTCTGCATGTTCAACGGCGCGGCGGTCGCGGCGCTGCACGCGCGGGCGCGCTGGGGGCTGCGGCGGGTGGCGGTCGTGGACTTCGACGTGCATCACGGCAACGGCACGCAGGATATCTTCGAGCGCGATCCCGACCTGATGTACGTCAGCAGCCACCAGCACCCCTGCTACCCCGGCACTGGCATGGCGGCGGAGCGCGGGGCGGGCAACGTGCTGAACCTGCCGCTGCCGCCGGGCACGGCGGGGCCGGGCTTCCGGGCGGCGTGGGAGCGGGAGGGGCTGCCGGCGCTGCGGGACTTCGCGCCGGAACTTTTGATCGTGTCCGCCGGGTTCGACGCGCACCGGGCGGACCCGCTGGCGGAGCTGCGGCTGGAGACGGAGGATTTCGGCTGGATGACCGACCAGTTGCTGGCCATCGCCGACAGGTGCTGCGGCGGCAAGCTGGTGTCCATCCTGGAGGGCGGCTACGACCTGCGGGCGCTGGCGGCGTCGGCCGCCTTGCACGTCCGGCGGCTGATGCGGCAATAGGGCGGCCAACGGATCTCTGAGGACCCTACATGGCGGACGACATCACCGGCCTCTCGTTCGAGGACGCGCTGGCCCAGTTGGAGGTCATCGTGCGCGACCTGGAGAAGGGGCAGCTCAAACTGGAGCAGGCGATCACCGCCTACGAGCGCGGGGCGCTGCTGCGGAAGCACTGCGAGGACAAGCTGCGCGAGGCCGACGAGCGCGTGCGCGTGATCGTGGAGCGGGCAGACGGCTCCCTGGGCCTGAAGGCGGAGGGCTGATGCCGGACCTCATGGAGCGCGCCGACATCCGGGCGGCCCTGGCGGAGCAGGCCGGGGTGGTGGAGCGGGCGCTGGACGTGCTGCTGCCGCTGCCGGACGGGCACGAACTGCGGCTGGTGGAGGCGATGCGCTACGCGGCGCTGGGCGGCGGCAAGCGGATGCGCGGCTTCCTGGTGATGGAGGTGTCGGCCCTGTTCGGCGTGGCGACCACGTCCGCCGCCCGCGTGGCGGCGTCGGTGGAGATGCTGCACGCCTACAGCCTGGTGCATGACGACCTGCCGGCGATGGACGACGACGACGTGCGGCGCGGCCAGCCCAGCACGCACAGGAAGTTCGACGAGGCGACGGCGATCCTGGCCGGGGACGCGCTGCAGGCCCTGGCGTTCGAGGTGCTGGCGGACCCGGACACGCACTCCGACCCGCAGGCGCGGTGCGAGCTGGTGGCGGCGCTGGGCCTGGCGTCCGGGGCGCGCGGCATGGCGGGCGGGCAGATGATAGACATGGCGACCGAGGGCCAGGTGCTGACCGCCGGGGAGGTCGCGCGACTGCAGGCGCTGAAGACCGGACGGCTGATCCAGTACAGCGCAGAGGCCGGGGCGATCCTGGGCCGGGCCGCGGCGCCGTTGCGGGCGCATGTTGCGGCGTATGGGCGGGACCTGGGCGCGGCGTTCCAGATTGCCGACGACGTGCTGGACGCCGTGGGCACCACCGAGGGGATCGGCAAGACCGCAGGTAAGGACAAGGCTGCCGGCAAGGCGACCCTGGTGGCGCTGCTGGGCGTGGAGCGGGCGCGGGCGCAGGCGGAGGCGCTGGCGGCACAGGCCGCCGGGCACCTGGCGGCGTTCGGCGACCGGGCGGACCGGCTGCGGGCGCTGGCGGCGTATGTCGTGGCGCGGGAGAGCTAGCGTGCGCTGCTCCCTCTCCCTCCGGGAGAGGGTTGGGGTGAGGGGGTCTTCAAGCGCCGCCCTTACCCAGAATAGGGCGTGTTCCGGCAGCACTGGCAGTGCCCCGCTCCGCAGCCAGACCCCCTCACCCCGGCCCTCTCCCGGAGGGAGAGGGAGCAGGCAGCGCAGTCCCTATGCCCAAGCGGCGCGCTGACCAGCTGCTCGTGGACCGCGGCTTGGTCGAGAGCCGGACCCGCGCGCAGGCGCTGATCCTGGCGGGCAAGGTCTGGTCCGGCGACCGGCGGGTGGACAAGGCAGGCGACGCCATGCCGGACGACGCGGCGCTGGAAGTTCGGGGGCAGGACCACCCCTGGGTGTCGCGCGGCGGGCTGAAGCTGGACCATGCCATCACGGCCTTCGGGCTGCGGGCGGCGGGGCTGGTGTGCCTGGACGTGGGGGCCAGCACCGGCGGCTTCACGCATGTGCTGCTGCACCACGGCGCGGCGCGGGTCCATGCGGTGGACGTCGGGCACGGGCAGCTCGCCTGGTCCCTGCGGACCGACCCTCGGGTGGTGGTGCATGAGCGGACGAACGCCCGGTATCTTACGGCAGAGCAGGTGCCCGACCCGGTGCAGGCGCTGGTGTGCGACGCCAGCTTCATCGGGCTGTCCACGCTGCTGCCGGCGCCCTTGGCGCTATGCGCGCCCGGCGCCTGGGCGGTCGCGCTGATAAAGCCGCAGTTCGAGGCCGGGCCGGGGCAAGTGGGCAGCAAGGGCGTGGTGCGGGACGGCGGCGTGCATCGGGCGGTGTGCGCCCGGGTGCGGGACTGGTGGGCCGCCCTGCCGGGCTGGACGGTGCTGGGGGTGGCGGACAGCCCGATCACCGGACCCGAGGGGAACCGGGAGTTCCTGATCGGCGCGCGGCGCGCGGGGTAGAAGGGGCCGGCTCCACTGTTGCGTCGCCGGCCCCGTCGGCTACTTCGCCGCGAGCGCCGCCTTCAGCTCGGCGGCTGCCACGTCCTGCGCCTTGGCCGCGTCGGACACGACGGCGTCCATGCCGAAGAACTCGTGCGTCACACCATTGTACAAGTGGCGTGTCACCTTGTTGCCGGCGGTCTGCAGCTTTTCCGCCAGCATCAGGCCGTCAGACGCCAGCGGATCAATCCCGGCGTTGATGATGGTCGCCGGGGGCAGACCCTGCAGGTTGGCCTTGCCCACGATGTTCAACCGCGGGTCCTGCAGGTCAGCCGGGCTGTTGACCGTGTTCTTCACGAACCACTCGATGGCCGGACGGCTGAGCGGCACGGCGTTCTGGTTCTCCACGTAGGAGGGCGTCTGCAGGTCGGTGCCGGCGACGGGATAAACCAGCAGCATGTGCAGCGGCGCCTGCACCTTCTCGTCCCGGGCGCGTATGGCCACGTCCAGCGCCATGTTGCCGCCCGCGGATTCGCCTGCGATGGCGACCCGGCGCGGGTCGCCGCCCAGGCGGGCCGCGTTCTCCAGCACCCACTTGTATGCGGCGAAGGTGTCGTCATGGGCGGCGGGGAAGCGGCTCTCCGGCGCGTGGCGGTATTCGACGCTGGCGACGACCGCGCCGACCTTCTTGGCAAGGGCCATCGCCGAAGATTCGTAGGTGTCCAAATCCGCGATCACCCAGCCGCCGCCGTGGATATAGACGATGACGGGCAGCGGGGCGCCGCCGGCATTGGCCGGGGTGTAGATGCGGATGGCTTGCTGGCCGCCGCCGGTGGGGTAGGTCATGTCCTGCTTCTTGACGCCCATCGCAGCCATCAGCGCGGCGGGGTCCTTGCCGCCGTCCTTCAGCAGGGCCTTCACGGCGTCGGCCGGGGAAGGGCCGGCGCGGGTCGCGTCAACGGATTGGGTGCCGATCGGCTTGGCGCCGAGCTGCATCAGCTTCTCCAGCACGCGGCGCATGTCCGCGTCCGCGCGCAGCATGGTGCCGCTGTCGGGGGAGGTGGCCACGGTTGGGGAAGTGGCCGCCGCCGGGGCAGTCTGCGCCCGGGCAGTGCCAGCGCCGCAGAATGCGAGCATCACGCCCAGGGAGGCCGAGGCGAGGATCGCCCGCTTGGTTGCCGTCATCGCGTCATCTCCAACTCTGGGGACTGGCGCCCACAAGGTGCGGCGCCGCAGTCCGGGGCTTGAACGGCGCAGCAAGGTCCGGGTTGGGTCCGTGCGGGTTGACGTTGCCGCCAACAATGGGGTCCGGCGCTTGATGGCTGCGGCAGATTCGCAGCGGGGCCGCCGTATGCGACCGAACGAGGGCGATGCCGGGCCATCACGCCGCCGTGCAGCCCGGCTGCGGGTGCCCACGACGACGCTTGCATGGCAGCGGCGACCGTGACGGCGGCAAAGCCAGGCGGGCTGGTTAGGTCTGCCCTACCCTTCCCTGCCCTACTCTTCCCTGCGCGTCCGCGGGAAAGCCGGCAGCCCATCGCATACCATGTCCCAGGCCACGCGCGACGCCGTCCAGGTATGGTCGCGCGGCGCCGCCACGTCCGGATCGTCCAGGCTGCACCCGGTCACGTCCACCTCGCCGGGCACGGCCTCGAAGGTCAGTGAAGTGCCGCACGTCCCGCAGAACCGGCGCAGCACGCCGGGGCTGGAGGCGTAGGCGGACGGTGCCCCGGCAACCCAGCGGAGGGACGCCGCGGGGACCGTGAACCACGCCACCGGCGACGCCCCCACGGCCCGGCGGCAGTCGGCGCAGTGGCATAGCGTCTCGTGGAACGGCGCGGCGGCGGCCTCGTAGCGCACCGCGCCGCATAGGCAGCCGCCGGCCAGCATCACGGCGTGCGCCGCTAGCGGTAGGCGCGGCCCAGCACGTAGCCGGTCAGCACCGCCAGGCCGAGCGCCATGAAGGGCTGGTCGCGGATGCGCTCGGACAGCGCCTCCTTGTTCTCGCTGGCGGCCTGGGCGGTGCTGCGGGCGCTGGCGACGGCGCCGCGCACGGCGTCCGCTCCCTGGCGGAGCGGCGGCATGACGGTATCGGCCACGCGGGCGCCGGCATCCATCACGGTGTCGCGTGCCGCGGCGGCCTTGTCCATGACGGTGGAGGCCGCCTGGCTCACGGTGTCGGACACGTTGGCGGCGACGGTGCTGGCGGTGTCGGCGGCCTGCTGCTTCGCGGCTTCGACATGCGGGGCGGGATCGGTGGCCCGCAGGCCCTCCAGCTTGTCGCGCAACTCGGCGGCTTCCTGGGAGGGGGTCTTGTCGTTGCTCATGGCGGCGGCTCCTGTTGCGGACGTTGCAGGGATAATGCGCGGGGGCCGCGGGGGTTGCAGCGTGGCGCAGGCGGCACAGCGGCAGGCGGGATGCGGACTGGATCAAGTTGGTGCTGCACCCGGCGACGCGGGCCTGCTATGTTCCGGAACATGCGCTTGATCCCCCTCGTCCCCGCCCTGATGCTTGCGCTTGCTGCCGCCGGTCCGGCCGCTGCCTTCCCTGCCGCCCCGCCGGCTGCCGCGCCCGCCGCGCCGGCATCCCCTGCTCCGCCTCCCGCCCCGGCGCCGCTGGACGAGGTTGCGCGGGAGGTCGAGGTGCTGCGCCTGCGCGGGTCCATGCAGCGGGAGGTGCCGCGCCTGGTCGTCCGCACCCCGGCAACGGACGCGCGCTGGATCGCCCTGGCGCAGAACGAGGCGGCGACGGCAGGCTTCGTGCCGGACCGCCCGCAGCTCCTGGTCGTCGTGGACCGCAACCCGCGCGTGCAGGGCCTGGCCGTCGTGATGGCCGTGCCGGAGGGGGAGTGGAAGGTGGTCGGCGCCACCCGGGTCAGCACCGGCAGCACCGGGCGCTACGACCACTACGTGACGCCGCGCGGGGTGTTCCGCGTCACCGGCGCCATCCTGGGCTTCCGGGCGGAAGGCACCGAGAACGAGAACGGCATACGCGGCCTGGGCGCCAAGGGGATGCGCGTGTGGGACTTCGGCTGGCAGCGCGCCCGCAAAGGCTGGACCGAAGCCGTGGGCAAGCCCGACAGCACCCCTATACGCCTGATGATGCATGCGACCGACCCCGACAAGCTGGAGCAGCGGATCGGCCAGCCGGCCTCCCAGGGCTGCATACGCATCCCGACGGCCTTGAACCGCTTCCTGGACCTGCACGGGGTGCTGGACGCGGAGTACGAGCGGGTGGCGGCAGGCGACGGGCGGTTCCGCGCGCTGCTGCTGGCCAACCGCACGCCGTCCGGGCTGGCGGGGAACACGTTGGTGGTCGTGGACAGCGCGGCAGCGCCTGGCAGCGTGGACCAGTTGGGCCGCACTATCATGGCGAGCAGCGGGGCGAACAACGGGGCGAGCAGCGGCAAGTAGCAACCCCGCCCGCGCCGGGGCGTAGGGGCCGCAGCAACCGGAGCGCACGCCGCCATGCCTGATACCCCCAAGCCCGGCATCAAGCTGTTCCTGGCCGACGTGGACGGCACGCTGGTCACGAAGGAGAAGGTGCTGACCGAACGCGCCATCGCCGCCGTGCGCCGGCTGGAGGCGGCGGGCATACGCTTCGCCGTGACATCGGGCCGGCCGCCGCGGGGGATGGCGATGCTGGTGGGGCCGCTAGGGCTGAATGGCGTGATCGCCGGGTTCAACGGCGGGGTGTTCGTCAACCCCGACCAGACGGTCGTGCTGTCACGCACCATAGACCCTGGCGCAGCGCGCAAGGCGTACGATGCCATACGCGACCACAAGCTGGACGCCTGGGTCTATACCGCCGAGGAGTGGACCATCCAGGATCCCGCCGCCCCGCACGTGGAACGGGAGGCCCACACCGTCCAGTTCGGCCCCAAGGTGGTGCCCGACCCGGCGGCTGGCCTGGACCGCGCCGTCAAGATCGTCGGCGTCAGCGACGACCTGGAGTTGGTGGCGCGGTGCGAGGCCGACGTGCAGGCCGCCCTGGGCGCCACGGTGTCCGCCGCCCGGTCGCAGCCCTACTACCTGGACGTGACGCACCCACAGGCCAACAAGGGGGCCGTCGTCGCCTACTTGGCGGAGCGCTACGGCATCGGCCCGCACGAGATCGCGACCATCGGCGACATGCCGAACGACGTGCTGATGTTCCGCCCGAGCGGCATGTCCATCGCGATGGGCCAGGCGTCGGAGGCGGTGCGTGCCGCCGCCACACACGTGACGGACAGCTACGAGGACGAGGGGTTCGCGAAGGCGGTGGGGCGGTTCGTGTTCGGGGAAGGTGGCTAATCCCGCTTGGAGGGGCATCTCAATGCAGGCTGCGCGCGGACGAGTCAGGTCACAACAGGCGCTTGGGCTCCATCTTCGCCATCGGAACCGCACACTCAATGACGATCTGGACCGCCAAGAGACGATCCAGCGCGTCCTTGCCGAGTTCCAAGGCGTGCTGGATGGCGAACCCGAGTGCGGCGGCTCGCCGGGCGACAGGAACCTCGAACCGGTCGAGCACATCCTGCACCATCGGCCAACACCGCTTTACGGACTCCATCGGCAGGCTACGCAGCACATGACTCGGCGGGAGCCGAGGGATGCCAAAACTGTCTCCGCCAACCGTGCTGGCGACGTGCCGCATGGCATCATGCACCATCTCCAGCGACACCGGCGCACCCAGAGCGTGAGCGGTGCCAAGAGCGAGGTTCAGTAGAGCTGTCCGGTCCTCAAGGAGTGCTTTGTTGGGCAGGTCTCCAAAGAAGTATGTGTACCCGTCCGCTCCTCTGGCGGCGACCAGATTGGGAGGCTGGGGCGCATGTTCCATTCGTGCCGCGTCGTGCAGCACTCCGACGATGCAGGCGAAGCCGCCGCACGAACCCAGGATGCCTAGCAGGTCTTCGATCCGAACACCGCGTTCTTCGGTCAAGACGCGAATGAGCAGGCCGGTCACTTCGCGGCCAGCAAAGCGCAGCCGCGGGATGGGGTCGTCCACATCATATTCGGCAAATCGTTGGAGCAGCGCAGCGTGCAGCCCAGTCTCGTCGGACACCGGCTTTTTCTGCCCGAATAAGGGAGGGGTCACGCCTAGACTCGTCGCTGACGGCCCGAAACAAGGTGAAGCTGGCCGCCTACCTCAATGTCTAGTGGTGAACGGAGGCAGGCGCCGAAGCGTTCAAGACTATATGGCACCGCCGCCCCCAGCTTGTGACGGACTGAAATATGCCCCTAGTTGACTCGGCTGTAAACCGAACCTGCCACCCGTTTTGTGGGAAAATGCATCCTGCCTGCCTCTGGGTTTTATAGGAATTATGTCTTAGATTTATGTCGATCGCTCTGCTTTACAAGTGTCCCGTACCAATGAGTGCGAAAAGGAGTCATGATGCGCTTCGCCTTTCTGAGCGTTGCGGCCACCGTTGCACTCTCTGCCTGCGCGGCGCGGGATGGCGCAGTCGGCACCTCCTTTCCCCGCAACGCCGCCCTGGCGCCCAACCCAGTCTTCGCCACCCAGATCGCCGGACCCGGCACCTTCCTGGCGCCCATGCCCACCGCCGTCGTCGTGATGAAGCCCGGCGATCTCAACCGCAACCGCGCCTTCTGCACCGCCATCACGGGCCGGCTGCCCACGGCGGAGCAGGCGATGGCGGGCAGCGTGGTGGCCCCCAACCTGGTGCTGACGCGCTGGCTGGTGCAGCTGCAAGACGTGCCGGCGGACCGCGCGCGGGACTGCGACTTCCTGGTCGGCACCTACGACTACGCCCGCGCGCAGCGGCTGATCGGGGCGGTGCGCGTGCAGGAGGGGCGGCTGTCCGGACCCGGGCCGTTCCTGCTGATGGCGATCCCCGACGCGGGCGGGATGCGCGTGGCCGGGCTGGATGGTTCGGGCTACGCTGACGCCGAGTTTGGGCGCTTCGTGGACACTTGGGGCACGGCGCTGCGGCAGACCGAGGCCGCGGTGACGCGCGAGCCGGACCAGCCCGGCCTGGTCCGCAGCGTGTTCAACCTGGTCTCCGCAATCCTGCGCACGGCGGCGGCGATCCCGGGCGGGGTGATCCGCGGCGTGCTGGAAACGCTGTAGCGCCCGCCTGCACCCAGCAGCCCGCCTGCGCCCGCCCGCTTGCGCCCTGCCTGCTTGCACCAAGCCGCGCCCCGCCGCACATCGGACGGCATGACGCAGATCGTCACGCTGTCCGAGCGCAAGGCCGCCGCCGCCGCCACCAAGGCCGCGGCGCTGGAACGGCTGCGCCCGGCGCTGGCCGGGGCCGCGCGGCGGCTGGGGGGCCGCTACGTCCTGTACGGCTCCGCCGCCCGGGGCCGGCTGCGCTGGGACAGCGACGTGGACCTGCTGCTGGACTTCCCGGACGACGCCGCGACCACCGCCGCCTGGGACGAGGCCGAGCGCGCCTGCGCCGCCCTGGACCTGGCCTGCGACGCCCGCCCACTGGCCTGGTGCAGCCCTGCGTTCATCCAACACGTCCTGCCCGGCGCGGTCCTGCTGGCATGAGCGACGCCCGGTGGTTCGAGGCGGATGCCGACATCGCCGCGGCCGTCACCCACCTGGCGCGGTCGGCGGAGCTGTATGACGCCGGAGGGTTCGCCGGGGACGGCCTTGACGCCTACCGGGCGCAGATGGCGTTCATGCACGCCATGCAGTCCGGCCACACGTCCCTGGAATCCGCCCTGGTCCGCATCCTGGACCTGCTGGGGGAGGAGGCGCCGACCGGGCGCGATTGGCACGCCGACCTGATCCGCCGCGCCGGCAGCCCGATGCAGGGGCGTCCCGCCATGCTGCCTGCCCCCGTGGCCCAGGCCGCCAACGAAACCCGGCGGTTCCGGCACGTTGCAATGCGGAACTACGGCGGGTTCGATCCGGGCTTGGCGCGGCCTGCGGTGGATGCGGCCCGGTTGCTGGCCGGCAGCCTACCTGCTTCGGTTGCCGCATTCCGTGCCGCGGTGGACCCGGGGTAGTCGCCTACTCACACCAACTGCCGAAGGGTCCGACCTTCAACGGCTTGCTGGACTGGGAGCGCAGCGCAGCGCCGTCCGCCACGGGCTGGCTCTTCCTTGCGGCGGATGGCGCTGCGCTTATCTGCCCTACCCCGTCCACAGCCGGGCACGGATCAGCCCCCCGGCGGGTGGCATCAGGTCCGCAGCGCGCTCAAGCAGGGGACTGCCACCCTGCGCACGGCGGCCCAGAGCAGCATGGTGCTGCCCGATGGGGCCGCTAACGCCCGCGCAATCCAAAGGGCCGCCCCGGCGGGGCCGCTTGCTCCGCCCCCCTGGATGGCCTACCCCCGCCGCCGCCGCTGCACCAGCAGGCCCGTCAGCGCCAGTCCCAGCACGGCCAGCGTGCCCGGCTCCGGGATCGCCTGCGCCTGGAACACCGTGCCAAGGTCCGCATCGGTCAGGCCGATGGCGTAGTAGGTGTTCGGCCCCGACGTGCCCGGCACGAAGTCGTTGTCGTTGGCGACGTAAAGCACGTGCTCCAGCGTCGGCACGCCGCCAACCGTGACCAGGGCATCATCGCCGAAGGCCAGGCCCTCGATCTTGGAGGGCACGTTGGCGGGCGTCACGCCGTTCGCGCCCAGCAGCGCCACGAGGTCCACGACGGCGGCGCTTTTCGTGCCGCGCGGGGCGGCGACGGCGGCGTTGGCCGCAAGGTCCGTGATGTCCGTGGCGCCGGTGATGTCGAAGCGGAAGAACTGCTTGACCTTGGCGCTGGTGCCGTCGCCCAGGCCCTTGCCGTCACGCTCGTCCACCAGGAAGGTATGGTCGTTCAGGGCGACGATCTCGCTGACGCCGCTGCCGGTGGTCAGCAGGTAGGCGTATTCCTTGGTCGCGCCGGTGGCGACGTCAATCGTCACGATCCGCAGCAGGTTGGGCTGGGCGGCCTGGTCCTGCAGCAGCGGCGCCTGCATGATGCCGACCAGCGTCTTGCCGTCCGGGGTGATGGCCAGGCCTTCCATTCCCTTGTTGTAAACGCGCCCGGTGGTGTTGCCGGGGCTGCCGGCGGCGGGCTTGTCGCCCTCGTTGCTGCCGATGGGGGCGAGGTTGGCGACAGACAGGTTGCCGGCGTGCGTCGCGTCCGGCAGGGCGTAGGTCCGCAGCCGCTGTCCGGTAGCGCGGTCGAACTGATAGACGTAGGGGCCGTACTCGTCGGACACGAACACGCTGCGCCCGTCGCGCGCCACGCGCACCGCCTCCGGGTCCAGCCGGGCGTCGCTGGCGTTGCCGGAGGTGCCCGGGCCGAAGTTGTCCGACCGGCCCGTGAAGTAGTAGCGCCCGTTGCCGTTGATCGCCGGGGCGCCGTTGCGGAGCGCGGCGCCGCCGGCCTCGGTCCCCAGCCCGGCGCCGGTGCCGTAGGTGAGCGGCGTCGCGCTCCAGAGCAGCGTTGTGCCCGCGAGCGCCGGCGTCAGGGTGCCCGCCGCGCCGTTCACGCCCGGCGTCAGCGCCAGCGTCACCGTCTCCAGCCGGGCGATGTAGGACGTGGTGTTGTCCACGGCGGCATTGTAGTTGACGGCGTTCGGCCCGCGGTCGGGGATGGCGATGAAGGTGCTGCCGCCAGCCCAGGCGAGGCCCGACCCGATGCCGCCCAGGGCGTTGCCGGGCGTGCCGTTCTCCAGCAGGCCGGTCTGGCCCGACAGGTCCGCGCCGGCCCCCGCCGCGGAGCCGGTCAGCGTGCCCGTCGCGAGCAGGGTGGGCGTTGCCAGCGCGGGGGCGAGCGGCATGAGCATGGTGGTCGCGAGCGCGAGGGGGCGCAGCATGGAGCGCATGGGTCAGAATCCGTGAGATTGTTCTTGGGGCCTTGTAGCGTCTGCCTGGCTAACTCGTCTTACAGTTCCGTGACAATCAGCCGGCAATCCGGCGTTGGACTCCTGCTGGCAGGCTGTCCAGCCGCGCCATCCCTGCGCGGGTGAACAGCGCCGGGTCGGCCAGGAACGCCTGCGCCATCGGCATGGCGTCCAGGCCCCAGAACACCTCGCCCGCGATGACCAGGCTGGGCACGCCGAACACCCCGGCGGCGATGGCCTCTGCCGTCCAGGCGCGCAGGCGGTCCTTGGCCGCGGGATCGTTGGCGCCCGGCAGCAGGGCGGGGTCCTCGCCGCGCGCCCAGATATGGTCGAAGGCGGCGCGCACCGCAGCCGGGTCAGGCTCGTCGCCGATGGACAGGCCGCGCAGGGCGTCCAGGCTGCGGAACGGGTGCGCGGGCGGGAAGCGGAACGGGAGGCCGGCCTGGTCCGCCAGGAACTGGCACAGGCGGTAGGTGTGCAGGCGCTTGGGCGCGACCTCCGCCGGGCCAAGCCCGCCCCAGTGCGACAGGATGGCGCCGAACACGACGGGGCGGAAGCGCACGGGATGGCACTGCGCCAGGCGCTCCACGGCGGGAAGGGCGAGGTAGGCGTAGGGAGAGACGAGGTCGAAATACCACTTAACGGCGGGATCGTGCTTCATGCGCCGACCCTACCCTGTTCAACCGCTGGAAAGGCAGGACGATGGTGACTTGGCATGATGGCGCGATCACCAACCCGGCCCCCGCCGCGCCGGAGGCGGTGCGGCAGGCCGAGCGGGCGCTCCGCATCCGGTTCCCGGCGGACTTCCTGGCCGTGGCCGCCGTCCACCAGGGCGCGCGGCCCGACCCGGCAAGCTTCACCCTGCCGGACGGCTCGGTCGAGGCCATTGACCATCTGCTGCACTTCATGGAGGGCGGCCTCAGCAGCGTCACCGAGCGCATCCTTCCCTTGCGGGGCGTGCTGCCGAAGGGCGTGATCCCCTTTGCCAACGCGCTGGGCAGCAACGTGCTGTGCTTCAACTACCGCGGGGATTACGACAACCCGACTGTCAAGTTTTGGAGCGTGGACACGGGCTCGCTGCCCATCGCTTCGGACTTCACCGACCTGCTGGGCAAGCTGCACGAGTAGGCCGCCGCCGCCGCTCAACCCGGCCGGATGCCGAGACGCCCTGCTTGCGGTCTGCCCACCCCTTGCCGATCCGTTGCACGCCCAGCATCCAGCGCCCATGCCGCTCCGTTTCGTCATTGCGCAGTCGGACCCGAACTCCGGCCGCCGGCCAGAGCTGTTCCAGGCTGCCCTGGCGCTGAAGCGGGCCGACGTCCTGCCGGACGCGGACGGGGAGGCGCTTGAGGGCGTCCTCCCCTGGTTCGGCCAGAACCTTGAGACGCCAGCGCGGTTGAGCCTGACCCGGCGCCCGCGTCGGCAACCGCAGGCGATCTGCTGGTTCAGGGACGGTGCCGTCCAGCACATCGGACACATGCGCCGGCATGGCCAGGTCCTGGCGGACTACGGCCTGCTGACCGAGGAGATCAGGACCAATCGCTCCGGCTACGTCGTCTATCAGGACCGGCACCAGGTCGCGGCCTATCCCTTCGCCGACACCCCGACCTGACGCCTGCACGTCTCCTCCCACTCCGGGAGTGGTGCCCTTGGCACCTGCCCGCCGCCGTGCCACGGATGCCGCATGATCGGCGTGGACTGGGGCACCACCAGCTTCCGGGCGGTCCGGCTGCGGAGCCGGACGGTGCTGGAGCGGCGCGAGCTGCCGCTTGGCATCCTGCAGGTGCCGCCGGGCGGCTTCGCAGAGGCGCTGTGGGACGCCGTCGCGCCCTGGCTGGCGGATGGGGAAACGCAGGTGCTGGTGTCCGGCATGGCCGGCAGCCGCCAGGGCTGGCAGGAGGCGCCCTACCTCCCCTGCCCCGCCGCCCCGTCTGACCTGGCGGCGGCGCTGCAGCCGGTGGCGTTCGAGGGGGCTCAAGTGATGCTGGTGCCGGGCCTGTCCGTCCCGGGCGACCCGCCGGAGGTGATGCGCGGGGAGGAGACGCAGATCGTCGGCGCCCTGGACGGCATCGGGCGGGACGGGACGGCGTGCCTGCCGGGCAGCCACTCCAAGTGGGCGGCGGTGCGGGGCGGCGCCATCGCCGGCTTCACGACGCACCTGACCGGAGAGGCGTTCGCGGCGCTGCGCGGGCACACCATCCTGGGGCGCATGATGGAGCCGGGGGCGCCGCCGGATGAGGGGTGCTTCGACCAGGGCGTCGCCCGATCCGCCGAGCCGGGCGGGCTGCTGCATCACCTGTTCGGGGTGCGGACGCTGGGGCTGTTCGGGCGGCTGGCCAACGCGGAGTCCTACCTATCGGGCCTGCTGATTGGGCATGAGGTGCGGGCCGCCGGGCCGGGCGCCGCGCCGGTGCATCTGATCGGGGACGCCGCGCTGTGCGGCTGGTATGCCCGTGCCATCGCGCTGTGCGGCGGCAGCGCCGTGCTGGCGCCGCCGGATGCGGCGGCGGCCGGGCTGGCCATCCTGGGGGAGCACGCGGCATGGACCTGAAGGAACTGCTGCGCGCGTGCCCGCTGGTCGCCATCCTGCGCGGCATCCGGCCGCATGAGGCGGAGACGGTGGGGGAGGTCCTGGTGGCCGCGGGGCTGCGGATCATCGAGGTGCCGCTGAACTCGCCGGAACCGCTGGACAGCATTGCCCGGCTGCAGCGGCGGCTCGGCGGGCAGGCGCTGATCGGGGCGGGCACGGTGCGGCGCGTGGCGGACGTGGACGCGGTGGCGGCGGCAGGCGGGCGGCTGATCGTGACGCCGCACGCCGACCCGGCGCTGGTGCGAGCGGCGAAGGCGCGGGGACTGTGGGCGGTGCCGGGCTTCTTCACGCCCGCAGAGGCATTCGCGTTGCTGGATGCCGGGGCCGACGCGCTGAAGCTGTTCCCGGCGGAGGGCGGCAGCCCGGCGATGCTGCGGGCGCTGCTGGCGGTGCTGCCGACGGGGACGATGGTGCTGCCGGTGGGGGGAATGGAGGCGGGGACGCTGGGCGCGTGGCGGGAGGCTGGGGCGGCGGGGTTTGGGATCGGGGGGGCGATCTATAAGCCGGGGGATGATGCGGCGGTGGTGGCGGGGAAGGCGGCGCGGCTGGTGGGGGCGTTGAGGGTGGGGTGAGCGGCGTGCGGCTTGGCCGTCCCTGGCTGTGTCTCAGCTTGGATGTCAGCTTATGGTGGTAAGCGGACATGGACGACGCGCGCGTGAATGGCCGCTTTGCGCCCATCTCGGATGTTCAGCTGCCTGACCCCACATACTGGAAGCGGACACTTCCGCTGGCCGACAGATGCCAGTGTCTGGTGGGAAGCGGCAAGATGACGCATCAGGAAGGAAGGCGCGATGATCGAAGTGACGCAATTCCATTTCTCGAAGGCGGACTTCGCCGGCATGCCGTCTGAAGAGCGGGCGCTTCTTTTCCTCGCGGGGCAAACCGTCAATCAGGTCAACGTCTGGCTGAAGCTTATCCGCCTGTCATCACGCTTTGAAAGCACAAGTGAGGTTGAGCATAAGCTGAGCGCGGCTCAAACCCATATCCTGCTCCGGGCACTGTTTGGCACCCTGTACGAAGCCTGGGCGTGGCAGACGCGGAAGGATATGGGGCCTCTCATCGCGAGATATCTGTCCAAGATGCCAGTTGAGCCTCAAGCCGCCCGCAAGACGCTATCGAAGCACTTCGGCAACGGCGGGACGATGGACACGCTGCGGAACAAATATTCTTTCCACAGCCCCACAACCGCGATGCTCGATCAGACCTTTGCCACTATGCCGAAAGATGAGGATTGGTCGTGGTATGTGACCGATGAGCATTCGAGCACGCTGATGCTATCATGCGAGACGGTGCTGGGTTATGGCGTCGCCGGAGAAGGGAAGGGCGCTAACGTGAATGATGGCTTCGGCAACGTCCTTTCTGTAGTCATCGACGTCGCGAATGCAATGAACGAGTTTATGACCGAACTGGCAGTGGTCGCGCTACGCTCGAACTTGCGGGAGAAACCCAGGCAGTCCGATATCAAGATCGAGCATGCGCCGCAGCTGAAGGATACCGCCCTGCCGTTCTACATCGAGGGGATTTAAACTCAACGGAGCTTTCACCGTCGACTGACCGTATTGAACGACCATCGAGTTGGTAACACTTCTAGTGATACGCCCGTTCGCTTCCTAGCACGCGAGATAAGTGCTTGTGCGTCCGAGAGGAGATCCATAGCTGCCGGCAGCCAACGGGTAGCGAGTGTTCGCTTATGGCTGGTTCCCGCTTTATAGCCGACAGTCCGCTTCCGGCCAGCTTGGGACATGGGCATAGCGCCCAGCGTATGACCGGCATAGGTCGTAAGCCGACACTTAATTCAGTAAGCCAACCCTGCCTCCGCAGACGTTGACCTGCCCTGTTCCCCGGGCGACGGTGCGCCGCCCATTCCTCTTGGAGGCTCCGATGTTCAGCCTGGCCGACCTCGAAGCCGCCGTGCCAGTCGTGCGCGCCGCCATGCCGCCCACGCCCCAATACGCCTGGCCGCTGCTGGCCGAGCGCACGGGCTGCGACGTGTGGGTCAAGCACGAGAACCACACCCCGACCGGCGCCTTCAAGGTCCGCGGCGGGCTGGTCTATGTGGACGGGCTGCGCCGCACCCGGCCCGAGGTGCGCGGCCTGGTCACGGCCACGCGCGGCAACCATGGGCAGAGCATACCCTACGCCGCGCGGGGCACCGGCATCGCGGTCACGGTCTGCGTGCCGCACGGCAACTCGGTCGAGAAGAACGCGGCGATGCGCGCCTTCGGGGCGGAGCTGATCGAGGCCGGGCGGGACTTCGACGAGGCGAAGGCGCGAGCGGCGCAGCTTGCCGCGGAGCGCGGGCTGGAGTTCGTGCCGTCCTATCACCCCGACCTGGTGCGCGGCGTGGCGACCTACGCGCTGGAGTTGTTCGGCGCGGTGCCGGACCTGGATACGGTCTATGTGCCCATCGGCATGGGGTCCGGCATCTGCGGCCTGATCCGCACGCGCGACCTGCTGGGCCTGCAAACCCGCATCGTCGGCGTCGTGTCCGCCCATGCCCCGGCGATGGCCCTCAGCCTGGAGGCCGGGCACATCGTTACGACCGACACCGCCGACACCTTCGCGGACGGCATGGCCTGCCGGGTGCCGGACCCCGGCGCGTTCGCGGCCATCCAGGCCGGGGCGGACCGGGTGGTGCAGGTGACGGACGCGGAGGTGGCGGCGGCCATGCGCGCCCTGTGGACGGACACGCACAACCTGGCAGAGGGCGCCGGCGCTGCCGCGCTGGCGGCGCTGATGCAGGAGCGCGAGGCGATGCGGGGCAGGCGCGTGGCCGTCATCCTGTGCGGCGGCAACGTTGACCTGGCGGTCGCGCAGCGCGTGCTGGCCTGATCCTGCCTGGGCCTCACGCCAGCCAGCCTACATCGGAACGTATCGGCGCAAGCAATCAGAGCGGAAGGCTGTTGGGCAGTGTACCAGCTTGTTCACCAGTGGCGATGCACATGGTTTTCACCGCCGTGCCGATCACGTCGGCGGGGCGGGTCTCGCCTCTAGAATCGCGGAGCAAGTGACGCCTTCTCCACGAGTTCGCGAAGCTCTGTGACTGCCGTGCGGAGCGACCTCGCGTAGCTGCTGCTAATGTCTCGCCCTAGATGGAGTTGCCGTAGCTGCCCCAACTCAAACAGTACAGCCGTCTCCTCCATCTCCTCTATGTGGGAGCGGCACCAGTCAACTAGGTGGCCCATACATCACCGTCCGATCTGCTTGCCACTGAGCATACCGGACGCGGGCGGGACGGCTATGGGCGGCAGACTTCAAGCTGAGACACCATCGGCTACTGGCACAGCTTCGCCGAGGCAGGCCCCTCGTGCTAGGCGGAAGGCGCAGCGCCGGGCACCGTGCCGCGGCGTGAACCCTGTTGAGGACCGGCCTATGTTCGTGAACGCCAACGGCCTGACCATGCACGTCCAGGTGGATGGCCCGGCATCTGCGCCGGTGCTGGTGCTGATCCACTCGCTCGGCACGTCGGGGCATGTGTGGGACGCGCAGGCGCGGGCGCTGGCCGGGCCGTTCCGGGTGGTGCGCCCGGATTTGCGCGGGCACGGGCTGACGGAGGTGACGCCGGGGCCGTACACAATCGCCGGGCTGGCGGCGGACGTGATCGCCGTGATGGATGCGCTGGGCATCGGCCAGGCGCACATCGGCGGGCTGAGCATCGGCGGCGTGATCGCGCAGTCCCTGGCGCACCAGGCGCCCGGGCGCGTGGCCAGCCTGGTCCTGTGCGGCACCGCGATGGCCATCCCGCCCGCCCAGGTCTGGCGGGACCGCGCCGCGCTGGTGCGCGCCAACGGGATGGAGCCGATCGTGGACCAGGTCATGGCCCGCTGGGTCACGCCCGGCTTCATGCAGGACCCCGCGGCCCAGGGCCTGCGCGCCATGCTGCTGCGCACGGCGCCGGAGGGGTATGCCGCGGCTGCGGAGACGCTCGCCGACACCGACCTGTCCGCGGACACCGCCGCCCTGCGCGTGCCGGCGCTGGTGATCGTAGGGGACCAGGACCAGGCGACGCCGGTCGCCAGCGCGGAGGCGCTGTGCGCCGCCCTGAACGGCAGCCTGCAGATCCTGCCCGGCGCATCGCACATCCCGACCGTCGAGGTGCCGGACCTGGTGACGGACGCCATCCGCCGCTTCCTGTTGCCGGAGGTGCAGGACTTCCTGGCGGCCGGCATGGCGGTGCGCCGCCGGGTGCTGGGGGACGCGCACGTGGACCGGGCGATGGGGATGGCCACGGCGTTCGACCGGGACTTCCAGACCTTCATCACCCGCACGGCCTGGGGCGGCGTCTGGACCCGGCCCGGCCTGACCCTGCGGGAGCGCAGCCTGCTGGTGCTGACGATCCTGGCGTCGCTGGGCCACCACGAGGAGCTGCGGCTGCACACCCGCGCCACCCGCAACACCGGCGCGACGCCGGAGGACATCGCGGAAGCGATGATGCACGTCGCCGCCTACGCCGGCATCCCCGCCGCCAACAGCGCCATGCGGATCGTCAAGGAGACGCTGGCGGAGGGGTAGCGCCCCCGGCCCCACCTGATCCGGCCAAGCCCCGCGAGGCACGCGGCTGGATGCGCCGCGGCGCTGGCCGGCCCGGCAGATCGCGCACCGGGCCGACACGCGGCACGGGTGCCGCCGGTTGCGGCCGCGGCGTCATCCCAGCAGCTCCGCCGCAATCTGCCCCGCCGCACCCAGGGCATTGTTGGCCATGTGGACGGCAAGGGACGCCCGGACGGAGCCGCCGACCTCCCGCGCCACGCTCAGCAGCACCGTCACCGGCGCCAGCACGACCAGGCGCTCCCACTCGCCGCCGATCCCATGCACAACGAGGAACAGCAGCCCGGTCGCCGTGCCGGTCGCCCAGGCGCCCCAGTGGCGGCGCAGCCCGGCCCAGAGCCATCCGCGGAAGAACAACTCCTCCGACAGCGGCGCGCCGACCACGACCGTCGCCACGATCCAGGCGGCCCAGCCGGCGTCACCCGGCTGCGGGCCGCCCAGCACCGGCACGGCACGCTCGAAGAAACCGTCCGCCCCCGGCAGCGCCGTGACCAGCGCGGCGTTGGCGGCAGCCACCAGCAGCACGCTCGCGGCCAGCGCCGCCACCAGCCCGCGCCGGCGGACCGGCAGCCAGCCCAGCCCGGCGCGCAAGTCGTCGTCCCCGACCCGCCATGCCCGGCGCACCGCGCCCAGCGCCATCAGGGCCTGCTGCAGCGGCAGCACGATCCACTCCGCCGCAGCCCCGGCCCGGCCCGGCGCGACCCAGCCCGCGGCTGCCGCCAGGCCGGCCAGCATCCAGGCTGCCACCCCCGCCGCGATGGCCGACAACACCAGCCAGGCCAGCGCCGCCCCGAACAGGACCGGCGGCGTCCCGCCGCCTTGCCAAGGCTGCAAGTCGGTCAATGCGGGTGGAACTGCAGAGGCGGGCTGGCCGGGAGTATCGCTCATGGCCGGGACTAGGGCAGGCCGTCCCGGCGCTGACAACTGCGCTCCGTGGGGCCGCACCCTGACCCGGTAGCCGACCCGGCCGAACCCAGATCAGTCCTGCCCAGCCGCGCAGCCGCGCGCATCGGCAGGACGCCGCATATGCTGCATCTCCGGCCTTTGGCCGCCGCGGCATGGGGGGCGCAGGAAAGGGCGGACACTCAGGATGCGGACCGAACCGGGGGTGGCCGTGCCCACGGCGCGCAAACCGGGCCAGGACAACAGCCCCGCGCACCCCCGCCTGGGATCGGCGGCCCCAACCTTGCCAAACCCAGCAAACCCGCACATCTCCCCAGCATGATCACGCGCGGCGACATCATCTGGCTTGGCATCTCCTCCGGCGTGACCGGGGGCATCATCGGCGGGGCCATGCTGGGCATCGGCATGGACCTTATGGTGCATGGACAGCCCTTCGGCTTCATCCTGCTGACGGTAGGCGGACCGGCGTCGGCGCTGATCGGCTGGCTGCTGTCGCGCCGGCTGGCGCGTCAGCTCACCAGCCCGGACTGAACCCGGCCCTGCCAGGCAGGAGGCACCGCGGCTGCCCAGGCGCGGCACCTTGCAACGCCCGGGCAGCCTGTTCCGGGCCGGCCTGCGGCTATCGCCGCCCGTAGCCGCCCCTGTAGCCGCCGTAGTATCCCCGGCCACCATACCCGCCGTAGCGGCGGCCATAATACCCTGCCCCGTAGTAGCGCGGCCCGTAGCCGCGGTAGCCGCCGAAGCCGTAGCGCCCGAACCCGTAGCCCCGATACCCGTAACCGCCATAGAACCGGACCAGGAACGGGTCATCGTAGAAGAACGGGTAGCCAAAGCCGACACCGGCATAGACGGGGTAGGCCGGCAGGTAGGCGTAGGCCGGGAACGCCTGCTGTGCCTGCAGCGGCGACACCTGGTTGCCCCGCGCCGTCATGCAGCGCAGAAAGGCGGGGCCAGGCGGCAGGGCCTCCGGCGGCGGCGGCGGCACGCTGGGGTCCGCCGCGGCGGCCTGGGCCGCACGCAACTGCGCCGGGGTGGGACGCGCTCCGGACCGGGCCGGCAACCGGGCCACGTCGGCGCGGCACGCCTGGTCATCGGCCTGGAAGGCGGCTTCCGACTTGCCCGGCCCGGGCACGGCCACCAGCGGGGCTTCCTGCCCCGGCACGGCGGCCGGCGCCGGCACTGCATAGACCGGCGGCGGGGGTGGGGGCACGCATCCCGCCAAGCCCAAAGCCGCCGCAGCCGCTCCCAATAGTGACCAGCGCATCAACGCACCCCTCCCGAAGACCCGGCGATCATACGCCATCCCGCCCCGGCGCGTCATCCGGCGCGTCATCGGGCTTTGCGCCATCATCCCGGTCCGCATCGGCGCCCCGCCCCAGGCCGGCGTCCAGTTCCGGGCCATCGTCCCGGCGCCCGCGCACCATCCGCCCGCGCGACAGCATGGCCACGACGCCGCGCAGGGTGCGCACCTCCTGCTCCGTCGCCTCCCCGCGCTCGAACAGGTGGCGCAGGTTGCGTATCATGCCGGAGCGCTTGGGTCCGTTGCGCAGGAAGCCGCTGGCGTCCAGCTCGTCCACGAGGTGCGCCATCAGGCCGTCCAGCACTCCCTTCGTGGCCACGGCGCTCTCCCCGGTCTGCAGCACCGACGCGGGGGTGGCGTCGGCGGCGACCCACCACTCGTAGGCCATGACCATGACGGCCTGCGCGAGGTTGAGGCTGTCGAAGCCGGGGTTGAGCGGATACTTCACGAGCGTGTCGGCCCGCGCCATGTCCTCGGCGTCGAGGCCCGCGCGCTCCGGCCCGAACAGCACGCCGGCGCGCAGGCCCTGGGCGGCGGCGGCGCGCAGCAGGCCGGCCCCGGCGCGGGCGGTCAGCACCGGCTTGACGGCGTGCCGCGGGCGCGGGCAGGTCGCCAGCACGCGGTGCAGGTCCTGCACCGCGTCGGCCACCGTCGGATGCACCGTCGCCGCCTCCAGGATGCGGTCGGCGCCGGACGCCATGCGCCAGGCGCGCTCCTGCGGCCAGCCGTCGCGCGGGGCGACCAGCCGCATGTGGAACAGGCCGCCGTTGCCCATCGCCCGCGCGCAGGCGCCGATGTTGTCGGCCAGTTGCGGACGCACGAGGATCACCACGGGGTCCAGCGGGCCGCCAGGCTGCAGGCCGGCACCGCCGTCGCGGCCTGTCACGTCTCCCCCCGGGAAAGGGCCGGGGTGAGGAAGTCTTGCCGCACGGAACTCGCCGATGCTCCGCGTCCAGGCTGACCCCGCAACATCCCCCTACCTTCCGAACGGCCTGCGTTGGCCGCCCCCGACCGCCGCGCCGACACGCGTCCCACATTAACCCGTGACGTGGGACAGAGGGGTCTCTCCGTCACGCAACCACCCATGACGCATGAGGCCCGAGCAGCAGAGAACGCAGGGCGCGCGGGCCTGCCAGGCTCTGCCGGTCCATCAACGTCTCCTTCCCCGCCGGTCAAACCCGCCGCCAGATGCTTGTCCCGTCCGGGCGGTCCTCGAAGGCCACCCCGCGGGCCAGCCATGCCGCCCGGATCGCGTCCGCCTCCGCGAACCGCCGTCCGCGCCGGGCCGCGATGCGGGCCGCCATCGCCGCCTCCACCTCCGCCGCGAAGCCGGCGTCGGCGCCGCGGAACCACGCCGCGGGCTCCTGCTGCAGCACGCCCAGCAGCGCGCCGCCGGCCCGCAGCCCGGCTGCGGCCTCCGCGTCCCCAGCCATCGCCCGGTCCGCCAGCCCGTGCAGCGCGGCCAGGGCCGCCGGGGTGTTCAGGTCGTCGCACAGCGCCTCCATCACCGCACCCGGCACGGCGTCCTGCCCGGCATCCGGCGCTGCGGCATCTCCGCCCGGTGCACGCTCCAGCGCGCGGTAGAAGCGGTCCAAGTCGCCGCGCGCCTCCTGCAAGCCGGCCCCGGAGTACTCCAGCACCCCGCGGTAGCCCGCGCGCAGCAGCATCAGCCGCACGGCCTCCGCCGGGTGCGCGGCCACGGCGTCCCGGATGGTCGTGAAGTTGCCGAGCGACTTCGACATCTTCTGCCCCTCCACGTTCAGCATCCCGTTATGCAGCCAGTACCGGGCGAAGCCGCTGCCCGGCAGGGCGCACAGGCTCTGCGCCCGCTCGTTCTCATGGTGGGGGAACAGCAGATCGCCGCCGCCGCCATGGATGTCGAAGGTCTCGCCGAGGTAGCGCCAGCTCATGGCGCTGCACTCGATGTGCCAGCCCGGGCGGCCGCGGCCCCACGGGCTGTCCCAGGCGGGCACGCCCGGCCCGGAGGGCTTCCACAGCACAAAGTCGCCGGCGTCCCGCTTGTACTCCGCGACCTCCACCCGCGCGCCGGCCTCCAGCTCCGCCGGGTCGCGGCCCGACAGGCGGCCATACTCGGCAAAGCTGGCGACCGAGAACAGGACGTGCCCCGCCGCGGCGTAGGCGTGGCCGCCGTCCACCAGGCGGCCGATCAGGTCCAGCATCTCGGCGATGTGCGCGGTCGCGCGGGGCTCCAGGTCCGGCGACAGGTTGCCCAGCGCCGCCATGTCCGCCGTGAACTGCGCGCCGGTGCGGGCCGTCACCTCGGCGATGGGCACGCCCTCCTGCGCCGCGCGCTCGTTGATCTTGTCGTCTACGTCCGTGATGTTCCGCACGTAGGTGACGCGGGGATAGAGGCGCCGCAGCACGCGCGCCAGCACGTCGAACACGGTCATCCCGCGCCCGTTGCCGACATGCGCCAGGTCATAGACCGTCGGGCCGCAGACGTACATGCGGACGTGCGCGGGGTCGAGCGGCACGAAGGCCTCGCGCCGGCGGGTCAGGCTGTTGTGTAGATGAAGGGTCATGCGCCGGGTATGGCGGGGGGTGAGGCCGGTGCGCAAGAGGCTGACCCGGATGCAACCGGAACCGCTCGACTGTTAACTTGTATATAATTTGAGCTAGCGTCTTAATTTTACATTGATCTCTCGGCGCATTGCTTGTAACATCCGTTAGTCGTTGCACGTCCGGCTCTCCGGGTGACCGGATGTTGGGCACGTGCAGGCGTCTGCGATGCCAGCCACCCCATCTGCCAACCAGGAGAACACAGTTGCGCCCTTCCAAGATTATCCTTGCCGCCCTGCCAGCGGCGCTCCTGCTGGCAGCCCCGGCGCTGTCCGCGCCCATCAACCTCGTCACCAACGGCTCGTTCGAGATCACGTCCATCGCCACGGGTGGCAAGGACTACTTCCAAGGAAAAGTCACGGGCTGGTCGGGCGGCGCCAACCTGACTTTCCTGGACTCGCCAGGCACCGCGGACGACGGCAGCTACTTGTCCGTTTACAAGGGCTTCCCGAATGTCAGCCCTGATGGCGGCCGCTTCGTCGAGGCCGATGGCGACCCGTCATACCGCAACGCCATCACGCAGCAGATCAACGGGCTTGTGGCCGGCGTCAGCTACACGCTCACGTTCTATCAGGGCGCCGGCCAGCAGGTGAACTTCAAGGGTGCGACCACCGAGCGCTGGCAGGTCAGCCTTGGCAAGGACACGCAGTTTTCCACCCGCTACAACCTGCCCGAAGGCGGCACTGGTCCGTGGCAGCAGCAGGTCATGACCTTCGTCGCATCAGCCAGCAGCGAACTGCTGAGCTTCCTGGCGGACGGCACACCCAACGGCGCGCCGCCGATCTCCTTCCTGGACGGCGTGTCCCTCGTGCAGAACGTGCCGGAGCCGGTGACCCTCTCCCTTCTCGGCACCGGCCTGCTGGGCACCCTGGCCTTTCGCCGCCGGAGCAAGCCTGCCGCCTGATCTCCCGTCCTGGACGGCCCGGCCATAGGCCGTCCAGGCGACGCACCGCCGCCTCGCCGACCCGGAGCTGCCAAAGTCCTCGCCTTGCCGACCCGGCCCTGACGCTATAGTTGCGACGCACTCGCAAGTTGTCAGGACCGCCCCGTGCCCCAGGCCATCACCACCGAGCGTCCGCCCACCAGCCTGGGCCGCTACGCCGCCGTGTTCGGACCGGGCCTGGTCGTCATGCTCGCCGATACCGACGTGGGCAGCATCATCACCGCCGCGCAGTCCGGCGCGCAGTGGGGCTACCGCCTGCTGCTGATTCAGGTCGTGCTGATGCCCATTCTGTTCATGGTGCAGGAGCTGACGGTGCGCCTGGGCCTGCACACCGGGCGCGGCCACGGCGAACTGATCCGGGACACCTTCGGGCAGGCATGGGCCTGGGTCTCGGTCGCCGGGCTGGGGGTTGCGGTGTTCGGCGCGCTGATCACCGAACTGGCGGGCGTGGCCGGCATCGGTGAGCTGTACGGCATCCCGCGCGCCGTCAGCCTGCTGCTGGCAACCGCCGCGCTGCTCGCCGTCGTGGTCACCGGCAGCTACCGCCGGGTCGAGCGGATCGCCATTGCGCTTGGGCTGTTCGAGCTGGCCTTCTTCGCCGTCGCCTGGATCGCCCAGCCCGGCGCGGCCGAGATGGCGCGCGGCGCCGTGAGCATTCCCTGGGCCGACAAGGACTACGTCTATCTTGCCGCCGCCAACATCGGTGCCGTCATCATGCCCTGGATGGTGTTCTATCAGCAGTCCGCCATCGCGGATAAGGGGCTGCGCCCCGAGCACCTGCGCGTGGCGCGTTGGGACACAGCGGTCGGCGCGGTCATCACCCAACTCGTGATGGCCGCCGTCCTGGTGGCCACCGCCGCCACCATCGGCAAGGTCACCCCCTCCGGCGGCGCGGCACCCACCCTGTCCACCGTCGGCGAGTTGTCGGAGGCCCTGACCCCTTTCCTCGGAGTCGGCATCGGCCGGGCCGTCTTCAGCGCCGGCGTCCTTGGCGCCGGCATGGTTGCGGCCATCGTTGCAACCCTTGCCTTGTCGTGGGGCGTGGGGGAGGTCACGGGATACCAGCGCAGCCTGAACCTGCGTCCGCCCCAGGCCCGGGCTTTCTATGGCCTATATGCCGCCGCCGTGGTTCTCTGCGCCGTGCTGGTCGGCATCTGGCCCAACCTTGTCAGCCTCAACGTGGGCGTCCAAGTCATGAACGCCCTGTTGCTGCCCCTTGTGCTCGGTTTCCTCGTCGCCCTCAGCATACGCGCCCTGCCTCCTGCCGTACGGTTGCAGGGATGGTACAAAGGCGTGGTGATCGTCGTGATTGGGCTGACCACCGTGCTTGGAGTATTCGGAGGATTCAGCGGGGCAGGGTTGCTGTAAACTACAGAGACACCACGCAGCAAACCTTGCCAAGCGCAACTAAGGTAGCGGCCAGCGGCAACCGAAATCATCAGCGCGCTCGACATGGGCAAAACAAAGGTCGGCTGAGAGAAGACCCATCCTGCCGTAGCCAACGCGAATTTGCCAACGAAGCAGGCTCAGCCCGGCAATCAGGCTAGGGCCACCACGGTTCCTGCTCCCTGACCTGCAAGCCTCGCAGTTACCGGTCAGGGAAGGATTGCAAGGCTACTTCTTGCCCGGCTCCGGACGTGGCGGCGGCGTGTTGCTCGCGGCAGCACCCTTCGCTGCGGTCTTGGTCGCCTTTGGCTTCTTGGCCTCGCGGTTGGATTTCTGTTCGCCTTTAGCCATCATACATCTCCTGCTTAGGGGATCAGGATCGGCCGTTGCGGCAAGCGACGCAAGAGGGCCTTCATGCCGTATGGCGTGGCTCGCAACCTGTTGCGCGCATATGCCGATCGGCCCCTCACATCATCGGCGCATCCGGCAGCTGCATCGGTCCAGTATCGGGCACTTCGCTTGGAATGCCGATATCGGGCATGGGATCACGGTTGGGCGGCATCTCCGGCCCACCAGGCGGCAGGTCTCCGGGGACGTCGCCCGGCATCCCGCCCGGCAGGTTTCCCGGGTAGCCCGGCGATGGCGGCGCCACTGGATCTGGCATCTGTGCTTGCATGACAACCTCCCGGCCCCATGCGGGCCTGGTGCCACAACGGGCCGGGACGGCTCGGGTTCACCGCCAGCAAACGCAAAACGCCGGCCCCTGTGAAGGGACCGGCGCGATGCGAGCCGCTCGCCTGCCGATGAGGGGCAGAAGCCGCTTTGGTTAGACGAAGCTGCTGCTGTTCAGGTTGGTGACGCCCACGAAGGTGACCTTCGTGCTGTCCGACAGCGTCAGGGTTGTGCTGGCGCCGACGCTGGCAGTGGACAGCGCGCGGGCCGCTTCGTTCGCGCCGTAGTTGACCAGCGTGACCTTCTCGGCCGCGTTGAAGCTGGTGATCGTGATGTTGCCGCCACCGCTGGCCACGATCCCGATCAGGTCCTGGCCCGGGCCGCCGTTGACCGTGGTGTTGCCGCCGGCCACCACGAAGGTGTCGGCACCGTTGCCGCCCTGGAGCGAGGCGTTGCCGCCCTTGCTGGCAATGGCGTAGAAGATGTTGTTGGCGCTGCTGCTGGCGCCGGTCAGCGTCTCGTTGCCGCCGCCCGCCACCATCGTGGTGACAGCGAAGCCGCGCGCCATCAGCACGTCCCCGTTGCCGCCGCCGAACAGGACCGAGGTGGCCGACCCAGTGCCGCCCATCAGCACGTTGTTGCCTGCGGAGCCGCCGACCACATAGCCGCCGCCCGTGCCGAGCGACACGGTGTCGCTGCCGGTGCCGGCGAAGACCGTTGCGCCGCCGGCGCCGCCGACGAAGTTCAGGTTCTGCGACCCCGGCGCGATCAGCGCGGCGCCGCTGCCGCCCGTTATGCTCTCGGTGCCGAAGCCGGTGCCGAGGACCACGTCCGTCGTGCCGGCCAGCGTGATGGTGTCGTTGCCGTTGGACGCGGCGATGACGTTGTTGCCGCCGCCGGCGCTGATGGTGTTGTTGCCCGACGCGAAGATCGTGTCGTTGCCCGTGCCGGTCAGCACGTTGAAGCCGCCGGCAATCGAGATCAGGTTGTTGCCGTCGCCGGTGATGACCTGGCCGCTGCCGCCGTTGGTCAGCAAGGTGAGGTTGCCGTTGTCGGCCAGGACGCGCTGGTTCTGCGAGCCGCTGCCGAACACCGTGGTCGCCCCGGTGCTGGCCAGCACGACGCCCGTGTTCGCGACGGCCAACTGGCTGGAGGTGTTGGCGGTGCCAGTGATGTAGACGCCCGTGCCCGTCGTGGGCTGGGTCTGCGGCGAGGCCGGGTTGATGATCGGGGTGGACGATCCGTTCGCCAGCGACGCGCTGATCTGCGCCGCCAGGACCCGGCCCGCTGCCTCGTTCGAGCCGACGCTCAACGTGACGAGCTGGACGCCGCCTGCACCTGTGATTGTTGCCATGTGTTCAAGCCCTTCTCAGACGTGGTCATGTGACCGCTCATCAGACCGCCTTGGCGCACCACGGGACACGCAAGGATCAACCCTCGATGCCCCACTTACCGGCTTAGGTCCACTCCGTCAAACGCAAACCCGCATGGCCCGGCAGGACCGGACCCGCGGTGCCGTCGGTGCGGCGGCATGGAAGGCACACTCGCACGGCAACGTTAACAAGCTCTTGCATAACCCCTGCGACGTGACCGGACCCGCCCGCGAAGGGTGTCCGCTCCGCCGAAGGCCCAAGCCCACGGCGAGCAGACGCTTGACCATGTCGGCATAGGAAAACTAGCTTAGGTATTAGAACAAAACAGGAACATCGAGTGGTGACCAGGGATGCCGACGACGCCAGACACCCAGCGAGCATCGCGGACCGTCCAGACCACGGCGGCGTCCCGGGCAGGGGCCGGCGGGTGGTCCTCCATTCCATACGCGGACGCCCAGGCCCCGACGACCGTCCGCCCCTGCCGCCTGGGCATCCCGACACCTGGGACTCCATCAACGCGGGGACGTGCATCGCCGGGGCGCCTTATCCCTTCCCGGTGTTCCCGGGCTGAACCGGGCCGCGCCGCCGCGGCTTCTGGCCGCCGCTGCCCGGCAGGCCGGATGCGGCCCGTGCGGCTCCCCCACCCCCCTCATGCCCGAACTGGATCTGTTCCATGACCGGACCCTTGGCCGAAGCCGCACGGACCTGCCGCGCCGGCCCCAACCCGCATACGCCGGATGGCCTGCCGGCCACGCCGGCCTGGGTCTGCGCCATGTTGGAGGAGGCAGGGGCGACGCTGCTTGCCCTGCCCGACCGCGGCTACACGACCCGGCTGCGGAGCGGCAGCCTGGACTGGGTGCGGGACGCCGCACCCGTCCTGGCGCCCGGCAGCGTCCCGCCGCCCCTCCGCCCCGCCAGCCCCTCCCCCGCGGCAATAGACCGGATGGACCGGGTCCTCGCCTGGCTGTCCCTGCTACCGGATGCGGCGCCGATCCTGCGGCGGGTCGCAGGCGCACGGGCGCTCGTTCATCCCATCACGGGCCGGCACCTGTTCGCATGGCGCCGCCTCGCCACGGCCCTTGGCACCGACCACAAGGCGGTGCAGCGGTGGCACGGCCAGGCGCTCGCCGGGATCAGCGCCGCCCTCAACGCGCCAGCGGCACGCCCCGCGCCCGGGCAGCAGCCCGGGCAGCGGATTGATGGGAAGCGCCGGCCCACCGTGCCGCCCGCGCGGCAACCGCCGCGCCTTGGCTGAGCGGAACACGCCTCGGCGATAAACCTTTTCGTGACCTGCGTCACACTCGGCGGGGCCAACTTCTGCCATGTTGCCTCTGCGCTCCCAACCCGGGTGCGATACGGAGGATCAGATGCTTCGCGCGCTTCATGCAGCCAGCCAGGCCGACACTGCGGTTGCCGCCGCACCTCCTGCGAGGCCCGGGGCGGTCGTTCTTCCCATAGTGCAGCGTCCGGACCGTGGCGGCCGCCCGCTGCGGCCGGGCCCTGCAGCCACCCTGTTCGACTTCCGCGCCTGCAGGGCATCCGCGTCCCACTTGAAATCCGCGCTGGCCCTGGAAGGAGGCGCCCCGCAAGATGGAACCGCTGCCCCTCCTGCGGCCGAGACGGCAAGCGCATTCACCACTGCCGACCGCATCGCACTGCTGGCTTGGCACAACAGCGGCGCCGGCGGCTATGCCCGGCTGGTGATCGAGGACGGAAAGCCGGGCGTGGAGCCTGACCGCGGGGCCTATGCCCTGCTCTATCTTCCCGGCAGCTGCTGGGCCGCGTTCGGCGTCACGCGGCGCGGCAACGGCATCGTGGCCTGGCACTGCGGCACCGGGGCAGCCTACGGCGCGTTCTCAAGCATGGCCGCCGCGCTGGCGGCCCTGCCCCGCGCGTCGAAGCGGGCGCACTGATTGCGGGACTGCCCGGAGGCCGCCCGGCCCCGCGCAGGGTGCGGGATCAGCGCGCCAGCATCCCAGCCGGGGCGGCGGGCTGGCGCAGGCGGCCCGTCATCACCGCGGCGCCCACCGCGCACAGCGCCAGCGCGGCCATCCAGCGGGTGTTGGACACGCCGGCACCGTCGGCCAGGGCCAGGAACAGCAGGCTGACGACCACAAGGGCGCCGCGTGCAGGTCCCCCCCGCCGGGCCACGGCCAGGCCAAGCACCAGGAACGTGGCGTACAAACCGATGGCCAGCGCGCGCACCAGGTCGAGCGCCACCACAGACAAATCGTCCACGAATTCCGCCAGGCGCCATCCCAGCACGTGCAGGTTGTCCATCAGCCGGAACAGGAAGCGGTCGGGTCCGACGACATAGACCAGCACCGCCAGCAGCAGCCCGACGCCCCAGGCAACCAGGATGGGATCGCGACGCATGGCCTTGTCCTTCGCGTGGGTTGAACGCCACCCCGATATGGAAGCCGCGGCCCCCCGTTCCAGCCCGCTCCCGCAACGTCCTGCAGCCCCGGCCACCCAACCGGGGGTGGCTCGCCCGGCCCGCCTGCGCTAGGGCCTGCTTCATGCCAAACCCTGCCCCCCCTGATCCCGCCCCAGTCGGCCCCACTTCAGTCGGCCCCGCCTCAGTCGGCCCCACCCCCTTCGACCCCGCCGCGCATGGCTGGCGCGTTCTTCCCGTCGGCGGCTTCCCGGCACATGCCGGGCCGTTCTGGCACCGCCCCGGCCCGGGCCCAGCCGCCGACCCCGGCCTGCCGCGCTTCGCCATGCTGGCGGATGCGCGGCACCTGAACATCCACGGGATCGTCCACGGCGGCATGGTCATGACTTTCGCCGACACCGGCCTGGGCATCACCGTCTGGGAGGCGATGGGCCGGCGCCCCTGTGTCACCGTGCAGTTCGGCTGCCAGTTCCTGGACGCTGTCCACCCCGGCGAGTTCGTGGAGCTGAACGCCGAGGTGCTGCGCCGATCCAGCACCGTCGTCTTCATGCGCGGCACGCTGCGCGTCGGAGCGCGCACCACCGGCGCGGTCGAGGGCGTGTGGAAGATGATACGCCCGCGGTAGCCGCGGGACCGGCCCCAACGCAAAGCGGCGGCGGGCCTGCGCCCGCCGCCGCCTATTGCACCAGGCCCTGACCGGGCCAGCCCTAGACCCGGCGGGTCGTCACCGTCGCCTCGCTCCGCGGCGCGCCGATCCCGCCGCCGAGCCAGGCGGCCAGGGCGCCCAGCGCCAGGGCCACGAAGCCCAGGATGCCGGCGCTGGCGACGCCCTTGCGTGTGGCCTCGGCAGCAGCCTGGGCTTTCTGCTTCGCCTGGTCCGCGGCCTGCCGGGCCTGCGTCTCGGCGGCCTGCAGGCGGGTGCGGGCCTCGTCCGGGCTGACGTTGGCGGCACGTGCGAGGCTGTCCACCGCGCGGTCGCGTGCGCCGTCCGCCGCCGCCTTGTCGCCGCTGACGGCGGCGCGGATGTAGGTCACGACGTTGTCCTGCACGGATTGGGCGTCGTTCGGGTTCACCAGGCGGCGCACTTGCGCCTGCAAAGCGTCGCCGTCCGTGTTCGCGGCCACGCCGGACACCGCCGACGCCGCACCGCGGCCCGCCGCGCTGACGGTGCCGCCCAGCGCATTCGCTGCCCCACCAATGGCGCCGCCGGCGGCGCTGCTCAGCAGGTAGGTGATCGCCAAGGTCGTCACCGCCCAGGACACGAAGCCGTGCCACCGCGCCGTGTTGCCATCCGAGGTGCCGGACAGCCGCCCGGCTGCCGCGCCACCGACCAGCGAGGCGATGATCCCAGACACCACGACCCAGATCGCCGCGGTCAGCCCGGCGCCGGACGCCGTCGGGTTGTCCCCGGTGTTCATCGCGTCCACCGACGACGCCCCCAGGCCGACGCCCAGGATGTTCAGCAGCAGCTGCACCACGAGCGCAGTGGCGACGCCGGCCAGGATCGCGCCCCAGCTCACGTGGTTGCGCAGGAAGGTGCGCCCATCGTCGCGGGTCACGGCCGTCTGCGCCGTGGCGGGATAGGGCACATTGATGGGACCGGACGGCATGGCCGCCGCCGCGTTGGTGGGAGGTATGGACATGGCGCGCTCCTGCAGGTGCCGGCTGGGCGCCGGCTTGATGTGAGACCGCCTAACTCTGCCGTTCATGCAAGGTTTCCGGCTCGTCCCGGCCAACCGCGCTTTCATGCTTCGTAGGCGGAGACGCCGGGGCGCTGTTGAACAGGGCCACCTAAGCAGGCTTATGCGGCTCGTCACACAGAAGGCCCCCGGACGTCCCAAGCCGGATGTGCCCGCTCAGAGCCTTCATTCGTGCACAAGCCGCCAGAGGTTTGCTTAGGCTCCCTTCGTTCGGGCCTCCCCTTTGGCCATCGTGCGGTTGACGCACGCAGCATCCGATATGGGACGCCCATCCCGCCACCCACTGACCTCAGGAGTTGCCGAGCCGCCCGCCCGGCAGCCGGTCAACCAACCCCTCCGCCGCCTCAGCCGCCAGGTCTGCATCGGCACTGGCCCGCCCCGGTGGAGGTCGGGATGGTGACAGCCGACTGCATGGCCTTGCCTTGCCGGAGGCGCCGTTCGGCGGTGTGCGGGACGGCGGTGTTCGGGACGGCGGCTGTGGGCCGGAAGGCAGGTCAGATACGACCGACGCTTACCCGGACACCACGTCCGTCACCCAACCGGCGCAGATGCGCGTCACGCTATGAATAGGAGCCGATGGGTGCGACCTCTGCCGCCATCATCCCGTGAGCGTCAAAGGCCAGCCGCACCGTACCGTCGCGCTTCAGCAGGTCCAACAGCCTGCTGGCGGCTGCAAGCGCCGCGGGGCGGCCCTTGGGGACGGCGACGGCAGTGCCGGCCGAGTGGAAGCTCTCATCGAGCATCCGGGCGCCGGGGAACTGCGGAAGCATGGAGCGGATCGACTCCCCGCCCAGGGCGACCGCGTCGGCCTCGCCGGCCCGGAACAAGGCAACCGCCTCGTCCAGCTTGGCCACGCCGCGCACCGCCGCGGCGGACAGGGTGCGGCGGGCGCTCCGGATCGTCGCCGTGTCCTCGACGCCGACGACGCGCGTGCCGGGCCGGTCCACGTCAGCCAGGGTTTGCAGGCCCGAACCCGCAGCGACCATGTAGGTGCTGACACCCAGGTAGTAGTTCGGCCCGAACTCGACCGCGCGCTTTCGGTCGTCGTCCACTGGCGTGAACGCCACGTCCCACGTGCCATCTGCCGCGGCCGCGATGATGGCGCCGGAGCTGGCGTGCTCCACCAAGGTCAACGGAACGCCGAGGCGGGCCGCCATGGCAGCCCCGATGTCAACGGTCACGCCCCGCGGTTTGCCTGTGGCGGCGTCGCGAACGGTCCAAACGGCCGAGGAGGCCGGGCCAACTGCGATGCCGACCCGAAGCGCACCCGTGGGGGCCAGGTGGGCACGGTCGGCGCTCAAGTCCTCTTCCAATTCTGCCTCTCCATCCGAGTCTTGCCAGCGGCCCCTTGCCCAGCCTGGGTGCGGGGTGCCGGGCTGCTTGCCTGCGCAGCATAGGAAGCAGCCGAAGCCTGATTTGCCAATAGCAGCGCAGGGAGCTTGCCCACCCAAGGACGCCCCCTCGGGTGGGCAAGCAGCCGGGCCTATGGGACCGATCATGGCGGAGGCGAAGCTTCCGACTTGCCGCACCGTGCCACGTATAATCATATGATCGACTGTATTTGGTGTACATTCTCCAATGGACCTTCCCGACCTCCGTCTGCCGCTTTACCAGCGCTTGCGCGACCAAGTCGCGCAACAGATCGCACATAATGTCTGGCGGCCCGGCGAGGCGATCCCAACCGAGGCGGAGCTGGCCGCTACTCACAAGGTGGCAGTCGGCACGGTGCGCAAAGCCATGGACGCACTTGTGGCAGACGGCCTCGTCGAGCGCCGGCAAGGACGCGGCACCTTCGTGCGGCGACCAAATTTCGACGCCTCCCTGTTCCGCTTTTTCCGTTACTATGGCCCAAACGGCGTCCGAACCGTGCCGGAGGGGCGCATACTGGCGCGGGAGACTCTGCCCGCTCCCCATCCCGTGCGCGACGCGTTGCGGCTGCAGGACGCGGAAGAGGTCATTCGCCTGTCGCGGCTGCGGCTCATAGCGGGCAAGCCAGTGCTGTCCGAAGAGATTTGGCTGCCCCTCCGCCGCTTCGGCGCGATTCTGCATGCCGAACCAGGCGAGATTGGCGACCTGCTGTATCCCGCTTACGAGCGCTTGTGCGGTGAGATGATCGCCCGTGCCGAAGAGGCGATGACCGTGGGCACGGCTACCAAGGACGACGTGCGGCTGCTCGGCTTGCCCCTTGGCGATCCCGTGGTCGTCATCGACCGGCTGGCGTTCAGCTACGACAACAAACCCGTCGAATGGCGGCGCACGCACGGCTCCGCGGCGGCGTTCCGCTACCACATCGAGATTCGCTAGGAAGGCGCGCGTTTCTGCTTGACGCGCCGGAAGCATCTATGGTTCCAACAGTCCTATATATGAATAGTCCTCTCTAAGAGGACAACTGGGAGGATGTGCCCTGTTCCAGTGGTACCGCGAGGTCGGACCTGTCGAGCGCCGAACCTTCTGGGCCTGCCTGGGCGGCTGGGCGCTGGACGCCCTTGACGTGCAGATGTTCAGCCTCGTCATTCCTGCCCTGGTCGCCACCTTCCACCTGACCCGGGCCGATGCCGGCCTGATTGGTGGCGTGACGCTCGTGTTCTCGGCGCTTGGCGGCTGGCTCGGCGGCGCCCTGGCCGACCGCATCGGCCGGGTCCGGGCGTTGCAGGCGACCATTCTCTGGTTCGCGGTGTCCACCTTCCTCGCGGCGTTCGCGCAATCCTACGAGCAGCTGCTGGCGACCAAGGCTTTGCAGGGACTCGGCTTCGGTGGCGAGTGGGCGGCCGGTGCCGTGCTGATGGCCGAGACCATCCGGGCAGAGCACCGCGGCAAGGCGCTCGGTGCCGTGCAGGGCGGCTGGGCGATTGGCTGGGGGGCGGCGGTGCTGCTCTACACCGCCGCGTTCTCGGCGTTGCCGCCGGAAACGGCATGGCGCGCCATGTTCGGCCTGGGCCTGTTGCCGGCGCTGCTTGTCCTTTATGTCCGCCGCGCCGTGCCCGAGCCGGTGCGGGCGCCGACCGTGAGGGCAAGGCCGGGTTTCGTGCAACGGCCGGGCTTCGTGCAGGTGATGTTGGGCATCTTCGCGCCGGGCATGTTGCGCGCCACCTTGGTCGGGGGGCTGTTCGGCCTGGGGGCGCACGGCGGCTTCTACGCGCTGTTCACCTGGTTGCCCACCTTCCTCAAGACCGAGCGTGGCCTCTCCGTAATGGGCACCGGCGGCTACCTCGCCGTGATCATCGTGGCCTTCGGCTGTGGCTGCCTCGCAGCCGGTCAGTTGCTGGACCGGCTTGGGCGCCGGCGGACCGTCGCCTTGTTCGCGGTTGGGTGCATTGTGCTCACGGTGATCTACCTCGTGCTGCCCATTGGCGGGGTGGCCATGCTGGTGCTTGGCTTTCCGCTCGGCTTCTGCGCCGCGGGCATCCCGGCGAGCATGGGGGCGCTGTTCAACGAGCTGTATCCAGCCGGGGTGCGCGGCACCGGAGTGGGCTTCTGCTACAACGCCGGTCGCGTCGTCGCGGCGGGGCTGCCGCCGCTGATCGGCGCCATGAGCGAGACCCACTCGCTCGGCGCGGCTATCGGCGTCAACGCCGCCCTGGCCTATTCGCTCGTGCTGGTGGCTTTGCTTCTGCTGCCGGAGACGCGCGGGAAGGAACTGGATGCGGACGGGCCGGCGTCGGCGCTGACCCCGGCGGCTGCTGAAGGAAGGGCCTGAGCCATGTCTCGGCGCGAGCTCTGTGTCGGGTTGCTTCCGGCGAGCCTTGGCGCCGTGTCGGCGCCGACCGCCCGCGGCGCGACAGGCATCATTGCCATCGATGCCCATGCGCACGTGTTCACGCGCGGCCTGAGGCTCGCTGGCGACCGCCGCTATGCGCCTGGCTACGACGCGATGGTCGCTGACTACCTCGTCATGCTCGACCGCAACGGCCTGTCGCACGGCGTGCTGGTGCAGCCAAGCTTTCTCGGCACCGACAACGCCTACCTGCTTCAAGCGCTGCAGCAAGCGCCGAACCGGCTGCGCGGCATCGCAGTGGTGGAACCGGAAACGGACCTCAGGGAGCTGGAAGCGCTCGACCTGGCCGGGGTCGTCGGCATCCGCCTCAACCTGATCGGCCAGCCGGACCCGGCGTTTGGCGCCGCAGCCTGGGATCGCCACCTCGCGCATGTGGCCGCGCTGGGGTGGCAGATCGAGGTGCAGGCCGAGGCGCGCCGCCTGCCGGCCCTCATGCCGCCGCTGCTGCGGGCGGGGGTGCCCGTGGTCGTGGACCACTTCGGGCGTCCCGACCCTCGCCTTGGCGTTGATGACCCGGGCTTTCGCCATCTGCTGGACATCGGCGCCACCGGACGCGTGTGGGTGAAGCTGTCCGGCGCCTACCGCAACGGTGCCGGCAGGCTAGGGGAACGCACGTCCGCAGCGGCGGCAGCGCTGCTGCGGACGGCACTCGGCCGGGAACGCCTGCTTTGGGGCAGCGACTGGCCGCACACGCAATTCGAGGCGGTGGCAAGTCCGGTCGCGGCACGCCAGGGGCTGGACGCTTGGCTGCCAGACAAGTCGGACCGGCAGACGGTGCTCGTGGACACACCTGCGCGACTATTCCGTTTCACCGGATGACGTCGAGGCCCGACGCGCAAGGCCAGGCTGAAACCAACAACGACACAAGGGAGGGTATGTTACATGTCGCCCGACACAACAATGAAAACATCGGTAGAGGCTGCGACGATGCGGAAGGTAGGGCTGCGTCTCGTGCCCTTTCTGGTCCTGTGCTACTTCATCGCCTACGTGGACCGCGTGAACGTCGGCTTCGCGGCGCTGACCATGAACAAGGACCTCGGCCTGTCCGCCACGGCGTTCGGCATCGGCAGCGGCCTGTTCTTCGTTGCCTACGTGCTGCTTGAGGTGCCGAGCAACCTGGCCATGGAGCGGTTCGGGGCGCGGCGCTGGATCGCGCGCATCATGATCACCTGGGGGCTGGTCGGCGCTGCCAGCGCCTTCGTGACCGGCCCCATCTCCTTTTCCGTTTCCCGCTTCCTGCTGGGCGCGGCCGAGGCCGGTTTCTTCCCCGGGGTGATCCTTTACCTCACCTACTGGTTCCCCAAGGCCTACCGCGCCCGCATCGTCGCGATGTTCATGGTTGCGATCCCGTTGTCGAGCTTCTTTGGCTCGCCACTCTCGACGGGGCTGCTGGCGCTGGACGGAATGGCCGGGCTGCGCGGCTGGCAATGGCTGCTCGTCATGGAAGGCATCCCGGCCGTACTGCTCGGCCTCGCGGCGCTTTGGGTGCTGCCCAGCAGGCCAGCGGAGGCGCCGTTCCTGAACGATGCGGAGAAGGACTGGCTAGTGGACCGCCTGGACGCGGAGCGCCGCTTCGCCTCCGCCGGGCACTCCGGGCATGGCTCCATCTGGTCCGTCCTGAAGAACAAGCAGGTTTGGCTGCTGGCGGTGATCTACTCCGGCAGTTCGGCGACCAGCAACACGCTGTCGCTGTGGATGCCGCAGATCCTGAAAGGCTTCGGGCTGAGCAACTTGGAAACGGGCCTGCTGAACATGATCCCATTCGGCATCGCCTCGGCATTCATGATCTTCTGGGGCCTGCGGGCCGACAAGAGCGGCGAGCGCATCTGGAGCACCGCCCTGCCGCTGGCGCTGACCTCGATCAGCTTCGCGCTCACGCTGCTGACGGGGTCGCTGACCCTTACGCTGGTGCTGCTCTCGCTGGTGCTGCTCGGCAACTACGCAATTAAGGGACCCTTCTTCGCGCTCGCCACCGAGACGCTTCCGCCCGCGGCGGCGGCGGCCGGCATCGCCGCGATCAACACGCTGGCGCACCTCGGCACAGGCGCCATCACCTCGCTCGTCGGAGCGCTGAAGCAGCAGACCGGCAGCTTTCCGGTGGCCTTGCTGCCGCTTTGCGCGCTGACGGCCATCGGCTGCGCGCTGGTGTTCTGGATAGGGCGCGACCAGCTGCGGGCCTCCTCAGGGGCAGCAGGGACAGCAGCAGCGCCAGCCGGCCATTAGGCACCCATTCCTGCCGGCTGCGTGAGGCGCGGCCGGCAGGAGTGCCGCACGCGGGCCAATGACTGCTGGACCGGCCGCGCTGCTGATGGCAGGCACGGGCCAGGCAGGGCGACTCCCCTTGATGAAAGCAGACGCGACCATGAACGAAGGAAGCAGCGGCGCCATAGCCGCCACCCTGATCCCCGGCGACGGCATCGGCCCGGAGATCACCCAGGCAGTGGTCTCGGTGCTGGACGCGCTGGGCGCCCCCTTTGCCTGGGACGTGCAGCAGGGCGGGCTGGCCGGCATCCAGGCCCACGGCGACCCGCTGCCGGGCGCAACGCTCGACTCCATCCGGCGCACCCGCCTGGCGCTCAAGGGGCCGCTCACCACCCCGGTGGGCGGCGGCTTCCGGTCCATCAACGTACGGCTCCGCGAGGAATTCCAGCTCTACGCCAATCTCCGCCCGGCGCACACGCTGGTGCCAGGCGGTAGGTTCGAGGACATTGACCTCGTCCTGATCCGGGAGAACCTCGAAGGTCTCTACGTCGCCTTCGAGCACTACATCCCCATCGGCGGCGACCCCCACGCCGTCGCGATCTCGTCCGGCGTGAACACGCGGGAGGGATCGCGGCGCATCGCGCGCTTCGCCTTCGAGCATGCGCTGAAGCTTGGCCGCAAGAAGGTCACCATCGTCCACAAGGCCAACGTGCTGAAGGCGCTGACCGGCATCTTCCTGGAAACCGCGCAGGACGTGGCCAAGGAGTACGAGGGCCGGGTCGCCTTCGACGACCGGATCGTGGACGCCTGCGCCATGCAACTCGTGCTGAACCCCTGGCAGTTCGACGTGATCGTGACGACGAACCTGTTCGGCGACATCCTCTCCGACCTGATCGCCGGGCTGGTCGGCGGCCTGGGCGCAGCGCCCGGCGCAAACATCGGCGAGAAGGCGGCGATCTTCGAGGCCGTCCACGGCTCCGCGCCAGACATCGCGGGCAAGGGGGTCGCCAATCCAACCGCGCTCCTGCTTGCCGCCGGCCTCATGCTGGATCATGTCGGGCGCGGGAACTTGGCCTGGCGCTTGCGGGCCGCCATAGACACGGTGCTGAATCAGGACAGGGTCCGCACCCGCGACCTCGGCGGCACGGCATCCACGCAGGACTTTGCACAGGCGGTCGTCAGCCGTGTCAACGCATAAAGGAACGCAACCATGCCCAAAGGCTCGGACCTTCTGATCGCAGCGCTTGAAAACGAGGGCGTGGACCGCATCTTCGGCGTGCCCGGCGAGGAGAACCTCGACGTGGTGGAAAGCCTGCGCAACTCCTCTATCCAGCTCGTGCTGACCCGGCACGAGCAGGGCGCCGCCTTCATGGCCGCGACCTACGGGCGCCTGACCGGCAAGCCCGGCGTCTGCATGACCACGCTCGGCCCGGGCGCGCTCAACCTGACCACGGGAGCGGCCTACGCCCTGCTCGGCGCCATGCCGATGGTGATGATCACCGGCCAGAAGGGCATCATGAGCAGCCGCCAGGCGCGGTTCCAGATCGTGGACGTGGTCAGCGCCTTCAAGCCGCTGACCAAGCTGTCGCGCCAGGTCGTCAGCCCCGGCAGCATCCCGACCATCGTGCGCGACGCCTTCCGCATCGCCATGGAGGAGCGGCCCGGCCCCGTGCTGCTGGAGCTGCCGGAGGATGTGGCGGGAGAGACGTGCGAGGACGTGCCGATGGTGCCGGTGCATCCCATCGAGATCCCCGTCGCCCACCGTGCGGCGCTGGACCGCGCCGCCGACATGATCCTGGCCGCCAAGCGCCCGCTCATCATGCTGGGCGCCGCGGCGTCGCGCCCCCGCAGCACCGCCGGGCTGTCCGGCTTCGTGCGGCGGCTGCAGGTCCCGTTCTTCACGACCCAGATGGGCAAGGGCACCGTGCCCGGCGGCGGCAGCCTGTATATGGGCACCGCCGCCCTGTCCGAGCGCGACTACGTGCACGAGGCCGTGGACCGGGCCGACCTCATCATCGCCATCGGCCACGACACCATCGAGAAGCCGCCGTTCATCATGGGGCCGGGCGGGCCGAAGGTGATCCACGTCAGCTACACCCCGGCCAACGTGGACCAGGTCTACTTCCCGCACGCCGAGGTGGTCGGCGACGTCGGCCCCAGCCTGGAGCTGCTGGCCGACCGCGTGGAGGGCAAGCTGCACCACGCCGGCGCGCTGCTGTCCCTGCGCGACGGCATCCTCGCGCGCATCGCCGACCGGGCGGAGGAGGACCGCTGGCCGCCCACGCCGCAGCGCATCGTGCACGACGTGCGCCAGGTGATCCCCGCCGACGGCATCGTGGCGCTGGACAATGGGATGTACAAGATCTGGTTCGCCCGGAACTACCGCACCTACGTCGCCAACACCCTGCTGCTGGACAACGCCCTGGCCACGATGGGCGCGGGCCTGCCGTCGGCCATGATGGCCGCCATGCTGCACCCGGACCGGCGCGTGCTGGCAGTGTGCGGCGACGGCGGGTTCATGATGAACAGCCAGGAGATGGAGACCGCGGTGCGCCTGCGGCTGAACCTGGTGGTGCTGATCCTGGACGATGGCGCCTATGGCATGATCCGTTGGAAGCAGGCGGTGGACAGCTTCCCGGACTATGGCCTCACCTTCGGCAACCCGGACTTCGTGCGCTACGCCGAAAGCTACGGCGCCAAGGGCACGCGGGTGACGAGCGCCGCGGGGCTGATTCCGGCACTGGAGGCGGCGTTCCAGGGCGGCGGCGTCCATCTGGTGGCCGTGCCGATTGACTACACCGAGAACACTCGGGTGCTCGTGGACGAGCTGCGCGCGCGCGTTCCGGCCAGGGCTGCCGAGGTTGGGGATGCCAAGCTCGGGGCTGCCGAAGTCGAACTGGCATAGGGAGAAGCTGCCATGAGGATCAGAGCCGCGGTCCTGGACCGCATGGGCGCCGCGCCGCCCTATGCCGTGAGCAAGCCGTTGCGGATTGCCGAGGTGGAACTGGACCCGCCGGGCCGCGGCGAGGTGCTGGTGCGGATCGCCGCCGCCGGGCTGTGCCACTCTGACCTGTCCGTCATCAACGGCGACCGGCCGCGCCCGATGCCGATGGCCCTCGGCCACGAGGCCGCGGGCGTAGTGGAGGCGCTGGGCGAGGACGTGGCGGACCTGCAGCCCGGCGATCACGTCGTGATGGTGTTCATGCCCTCCTGCGGCCATTGCGTCCCCTGCGCGGAGGGCCGGCCGGCGCTGTGCGAGCCGGGCGCGGCGGCCAACGGCGCCGGCACCCTGCTGTCCGGCGGACGGCGCCTGCATTGCGACGGCCCAGGCGGGCAAACCGACGTGAACCACCATCTCGGCTGCTCCGCCTTTGCCGAGTACGCCGTCGTGTCACGGCGCAGCTTGGTGAAGCTGCCGCCCGACCTGCCGCTGGACGAGGCCGCGCTGTTCGGCTGCGCCGTGCTGACGGGCGTGGGCGCCGTCGTCAACACCGCCCGCCTGCAGCCGGGCCAGACCGCGGCGGTGATCGGGCTGGGCGGCGTCGGCCTGTCCTCCGTGCTGGGTGCCGTGGCGTCCGGGGCGGCGCAGGTGGTGGCCATTGACCTGTCCGACGACAAGCTGGGCCTGGCGCGGCAGTTGGGGGCCACGCACACGGTCAACGCGCGCGACGCCGATGCGGCAGAGCAGGTGCGGGACGCGACCGGGGGCGGGGTGGACTTCGCGTTCGAGATGGCCGGCGCCGTGCGCGCGATGGAGCTGGCCTACAAGGTCACCCGGCGCGGCGGCACGACCGTGACGGCCGGGCTGCCCCCGCCCGGCGCCGCGCTGGCGCTGCCGCTGGTGCAGCTCGTGGCGGAGGAGCGGACGGTGAAGGGCAGCTACATCGGCACCTGCGTGCCCGCGCGGGACATCCCGCGCTACGTCGCGCTGTATCGCGCGGGCAAGCTGCCGGTGGACCGGCTGATGAGCGGCAAGCTGACCTTGGACGGCATCAACGAGGGCTTCGACCGCCTGCACGAGGGCAAGGCCGTGCGCCAGGTGATCGAGTTCCCGGCATGAGCGGCGGGGGAACAGGGGCCGTGTCCCCTGGCTCAGGCAGCGGCGGCTCAGGCAGCGGCGACTTCGGCATGGGGGCGCTGGCGGAGTTCTGGGCGCAGGCGGGCACGTCCGCCCTGCAGGCGCAGCAGCAGGCCGGGCAGATGATGGCGGATGCCATGAAGGCGATGCCCGGCATGGGCGGGGATGCTCCCGCCTTCGCGGCGTTGTCGCCGGACACGGCGGAGCTGGCGCGGGCCGGGCAGGCGATGTCCGACATGTGGACGGCCGCAACCGGGATGTCTCAAACCATGTCTTCGGCTCTGGCGTCCGCCGGCAAGGCCGCGGACCCCACGGTTGATGCGACGCTCCGTGCCGTGGCCGATCCGCGCACCTGGCTGGCGAGCGTGGGCGGGATGGACGGGACAGTCGCCAAGCTCGTGGACGGGCCGCAGCTTGCCGACCTGTGGAACACCGAACGTCAGCAGGCCCGCGTGGCGCAAGCCTGGATGGACGTGCGCCGCCGCGGGCTGGAGCACAACGCCGTGGTGCTGGACGCCTGGCTGCGCGCGGGCCGGGCCTTCACGGAGGAGCTGGACGGGCGGACCCGGGCGGACGGGCGGACGCCGGACCACAAGGCGTTGCTGGCGCTGTGGACCGAGACGGCGAACCGCGTCCTGCTGGAAACCCAGCGGTCGGAGCCGTTCCTCAAGACCCAGGCCGCGGTGATACGCGCCGGGACCGAGCTGCGCCTGGCGCAGCAGCAGGTGGCGGAGGCCTGGGCGAAGGGCTGCGGCCTCCCGACACGGACCGAGTTGGACGATGTGCACAGGACCGTGACGGAGCTGCGCCGCGAGCTGCGCGCCCTCAAGCGCCAGGGCCGTCCCGCCCCGGCCGCCGCGCTGGCCGTGCGCCAGGCATCCCGGAAGGAGCAGACGCCATGACGGACGGAGGGATGACCCCGGCCGACGCGCTGGCCGCCGCCGCTGGTGCGATGACCGAAGCCGGCCGGGTGGGCGCCAAGCTGCTGGCAGGCGCGGAGCTGTTCGGCCGCCTGCGCGATGCCGACGTGCAGATCGCCACCACGCCCAAGGATTTGGCGTGGCAGCAGGACAAGGTGAGCCTGTATCGCTTCCGGCCCTTGGCCGAGCGGCGCGTGCGGGTGCCTGTGCTGCTGGCCTATGGGCTGATCGGCCGCTGGACCATGACCGACCTGCAGGACGACCGCTCCCTGGTGCGGAACCTGCTGCACCTGGGGGTGGACCTGTGGGTGGTGGACTGGGGCAACCCGTCCCGCGCCGACCGCTTCCTGACGCTGGACGACTACGTGTGCGGCTACCTCGGCGGCTGCGTGGACGAGATTGCCCAGCGGACCGGGGTGGAGCGCGTGAACCTGCTCGGCGTGTGCGAGGGCGGCGTGTTCACCACCTGCTACGCGGCGTTGGAGCCGGAGCGGGTGAACACCATGACGCTCACGATCACCCCCATAGACTTCCACGCCGACGCGGTGGACGGGCGGCCCGGGCACGGCTTCATCAACGTCTGGACCCGCGCCCTGCCGCCCGAGGACGTGGACCGGCTGATCGAGGCCAACGGCAACCTGCCCGGCGAGTTCATGGGCGCCGTGTTCAACCTGATGACGCCCATGCGGACGATGTACAAGTACAACCTCGACATGCTCGAAGTCGTGGACAACGAGGGGCGGCTGCTGAACTGGCTGCGGATGGAGAAGTGGATCGCCGACCGCCCGGACCACCCCGGCGAGGCCGCGAAGCAATGGCTGAAGGACCTGTATCAGCAGAACAAGCTGGTCCGGAACGAGTTGGAGCTGGACGGGCGCCGGGTGGACCTGGGCCGCATCACCATGCCGGTGTTGAACGTGTATGCGAAGGACGACCACATCATCCCGCCCGCCACCAGCCGCGCCCTGGGCGCCAAGGTCGGCACGGCGGAGTACGAGGAGCTGGGCCTGCCAGGGGGCCATGTCGGCGTGTTCGTCGGCGGCAAGTCGCAGAAGCTGTTCGCCCCCGCCGTCGCGGCGTTCCTGACCAAGCATGATGAGTTGGAGCACGGCGGGGCCGGGCTGGCTGGGGACAACCCTCCCGCATGAAGAACAAGATCGTCTCGGCGGCGGAGGCCGCAGCCGTCATACGGGCCGGCGACACGGTTTCGGTGGCCGGCTTCGTCGGCATCGGCACGCCGGACGAGCTGCTGATCGCCTTGGAGACGCGGTTCCGCGAAACGCGGGAGCCGGCAGGCCTCACCCTGGTGTTCGCCGCCGCACCTGGGGACGGGCGGGACCGCGGCCTCAACCGCTTGGCGCACCCGGGCCTGGTCAAGCGCGCGGTCGGAGGGCACTGGTCCCTGGTGCCGAAGCTGGCCAAGCTGGCGATGGACGGGGAGATCGAGGCCTACAACCTGCCGCTGGGCTGCATCGCCCAGCTTTACCGGGACATCGCGGCGCGGCGGGCCGGGCTGCTGTCCCGGGTGGGCCTGCGCACCTTCGTGGATCCCCGGCAGGACGGCGGCAAGATCAACGCCCGCACGACCGAGGACCTGGTGGAGCTGCTGACAATCGGGGGCCAGGACTACCTGCTCTACAAGGCGTTCCCGATCCAGGTGGCGCTGATCCGCGGCACCACTGCGGATACCGCGGGCAACATCACCATGGAGCGCGAGGCGCTGACGCTCGACGCGCTGCCGGCGGCGATGGCAGCCAAGAACAGCGGCGGGCTGGTCATCGTGCAGGTGGAGCGCATCGCCCAGGAAGGATCGCTCGACGCGCGCCGGGTGCAGGTGCCGGGCGTGCTGGTGGACTGCGTGGTGCTGGCGCAGCCGGAAAACCACCGCCAAACCTACGCCACCGCGCACAACGGCGCGCTGTCCGGCCAGATACGCGTGCCGATGGACCGCGTCGCCCCCTTGCCGTTGGACGAGCGCAAGGTGATCGCCCGCCGGGCCGCGATGGAGCTGCCGCCCGGCGGCGTCGTGAACCTGGGCATCGGCATGCCCGAGGGCGTCGCGGCCGTCGCCGCGGAGGAGAAGGTGCTGCGCTACGTGACGCTGACCGCCGAACCCGGCGTGATCGGCGGGATGCCGCAGGGCGGCCTCGATTTCGGATCGGCGCTGAATCCCGAAGCGGTGATCCAGCAGAACCAGCAGTTCGACTTCTACGACGGCGGCGGACTGGACCTGGCCGTGCTGGGCATGGCGCAGGCGGACGGCCAGGGCAACGTCAACGTCAGCCGGTTCGGCGGCCGGCTGGCCGGCGCCGGCGGCTTCATCAACATCAGCCAGAACGCCCGCAAGGTGGTGTTCACCGGCGCCTTCACCGCAGGCGGCCTGGTCACCGCCATCGAGGACGGCCGGCTGCGCATCGTGCACGAGGGCCGGTCGCGCAAGTTCATCGAGCAGGTGGAGCAGGTCACCTTCAGCGGCGAGCTGGCCGGCGAAACCGGGCAGCCCGTGCTGTACGTGACCGAGCGCTGCGTACTGCGCCGCACCGCGGAGGGCGTGGAGCTGGCGGAGGTCGCACCCGGCATCGACATCGGCCGCGACATCCTGGCCCACATGGGCTTCCGTCCCATCGTGCGCGACCCCAAGCCGATGGACGCCCGCTTGTTCCAGCCGGAGCCGATGGGGATGGAGGCGATGCTGCTGGGCTTGTCCCTGGCCGAGCGCATCAGCTTCGATGCAGAGCGGGACACCTTGTTCATCAACTGGGAAGGCTTCCAGGTCCGCACGACCGACGACGTGGAGCTGGTGCGCCGCGAGGTGGAGGGCCGCTGCCGCGCCATCGGGCACCGGATCGCCGTCGTCGTGAACTATGACAGCTTCACGCTCGACCCCGCGGTGTCGGACGCGTTCTTCTCCACCATCACCTACCTGCAGCAGCGCTACTACACGTCGGCCTCGCGCTACACGACCAGCGCCTTCATGCGGCTGAAGCTGGGGGCGAGCCTGGCCGAGCGGGCGCTGGCGCCGCACGTCTTCGAGACGCTGCCTGAGGCGCAGGCGTTCATGGCCGCGCAGAAGCCGGCCGTTGCCGGCGGGGTGGGCTGACCCCGGCGCCGGGCGTTCCGCCGGGCCTCCTCAGGCCGCCGCGGCTTGGCCGAGCCAGTTGATGACGGTCCCAACCTGCTGCGCGTCCATCAGCGCAGGGGCATGGCCGCAGTTGGGGAACTCGACGAGGTCGGCCCGCGGGCCGCGCCGGGTCATGTCCCGGGCCGTGCTTGGCAGCAGCAGGTCGGAGTCTGCGCCGCGCAGCACCAGCGTCGGGCACCGGATCGCGTCCCAGTAGGTCCACAAGCTCAGGTTGAAGAACAGTCCCGGGCGGAACGCCGCAGTGATCTCCGGGTCGGCCCGCTTCCGCCAGCCGCCGCCCTCCGCCTCGATGAGGCCATGCCAGGCCAGGTGTTCCCACTCGCTGTCCCTGAGCTGTCCGAACGGCGCCAGCGCCGCCCGGTGATGGCTGGTTGCGGCTGCCAGGTCCGGGAAAACGCGCGGCGCGTTGCGGACCGAGTTCGCCAGGCGATGCAAGGCCTGCCAGGGCAGGAACGGGCCAACGTCGTTCACCACCAGCCTGCGGATGGGCGAGTTCTCCTGCCCGGCCAGCACCATGCCGATCAGGCCGCCCAGGGAGGTGCCGATCCAGTCCACCGTGGCAACCCCCAGCCGCGCGATGAGGACCGTGAGGTCCATGGCATATTGCGGCAGGTTGTACTCCTGCGGGTCACGAAGCCAGCCGCTGCGGCCACGCCCGACCAGGTCCGGACAGATGACCCGCCAGCCCTGCCCGGCCATGGCCGACGCCAGCACGTCGAAATCCCTGCCTTGCCGGGACAGCCCATGCACGCACACGGCGACGCGCTCCGACGCGGGATCGCCCCACTCGACGTAGGCAATGCGGTGGAAGCCGCGCTTGGAGACGCTGGACACCCAGCCGTCCCGGTCGGGGCGGGGCATCCCATCAAGCGTCAGCGTGCCTGCCTGCCCGGAGCGGTGGTCCAGAGAAGCACTCAAACGGTCAACTCCACGGTTGGGACGAAGATTTGAAGCTGACCCGCGGGGCTGGGGAGCACCAGTGGGGACTGAGGCCAACGTCCCAGCCGCTGGCATGGTTTGCAGAGCATGTCAGCCTGGGACCGTGTCCTTGCCGGTGGGCAGGACGCGGCACGCCGCGCATGCGCCGATGGACGCTTGGCTGACCGGACCCGCATCCTGACCTTGGAAGGGGACAGGTCGTGTCCCGGGCTGTGGCATCGGGGGAATGCGCCCTGAACGGGGCTGGACCGCTGTCAAAGGTCACCTGAGCAAGCCTCTGGAGGTGTGTGGACAGATAAGGACTCCATGCGGCCTGGCGCATCCGGAGGCCATCCGCGCGACCCACGCGACAAGCCGCATAAGCCTGGTTGAACCGTTCTGCAGCCGGGTCCGGCGGGGAAGCGGTCTCGTTTCTTATGTGCGGGCCAGTGCTTGCAGCTTCAGGCCCCGCTGCCTCGCGGTCGGACCCGGCTGCGAACTGCTCCAAACCTGCAAACAATTCCCACCATGTTGACGGACGCTATCACGGACGCCATCCCCGGAACCGCACAACCCATCGAGTCAACCCAGGTCGAACCCATATCCGTGCATCAGGGCTGGAACACGCGCAAACACCCTGAAAAGGGTGGCCCTCAACTTCTCATAAGTGCCATGCCGCCGTGCGCCTCAGGCCGCGGCGTTGGCGGCCAGCCCAGCGGCGCGGCTCCGCAGCTCCTCGGCAAGCCGGTCCACCGCCCGCCGCGCCGCCGGCACCACCCCGGCGAAATCCGTGAAGCCATGGACCAGCCCGGCCTCCTCCAGCAGCCACGCCGGGCGGCCCGCCCGCTGCAGTGCGGCGACCCAGGCCCGGCCCTGGTCGCGCAACGGGTCGAACCCGGCGGTCATCACCAGCGACGGCGCGGCTTCCGCCAAGCCGCCCCGGATGGGGGACAGGCGCGGATCGCCCCGGTCCACCCCCGCAGGCACCAGCAGCCGCGCGCACTCCTCCATCCCCTCCGCAGTCAGCAGGAAGCCCTCCGCGAACAGCCCGATGCTGGGATAGGCCGGGTCGGGGCCGTCCGCGTGGACCATGTCCACCACGGGATACAGCAGCAGGGTCATCGCCGCATCGGGCAGGCCCGCCGCCAGGTTGGCCCCGGCGGAGTCGCCGCCGGCCAGGTGCGGCCCGGGCCGGTTGGCGCGCACCCAGGCCCAGGCCGCCGCGGCGTCGTCATGCGCGGCGGGAAAGGGATGCTCGGGCGCCAGCCGGTAGGGTGCGTTCACCACGCGCACCCCGCCCAGCCGGGCCAGGCGCCGGCACAGCCCGTCCCGCGTCGCCGGGCTGCCCATGATGAAGCCGCCGCCGTGCAGGAACAGCAGCGTCCCGCGCGGCGAGCCGTGGACATACTCCAGCGCCCCCGGCAGCTCCGGGATGGGCTGCGGCACCACCTCGGGATCGGGACGCAGGCCCATCAGGGCCGGCGACGCCTCGTACTGGGCACGGAACGCCCGCAGGCCGCCCACCCCCGGCGCGGCGCCACCCTTGCCTTGCGGCAGCCGGCGCACGAAGCGGATCAGCGCGGACATGGCGGGGTCCATGCGGCCCCCCGCGGCCTCGATGGGACGGCCCGTTGCAGCACCGAAGGCCAGGCCGGCGCGTATCCCGGCGCGTTGCCAGAACTGGGCGGTGAGCTTCCTGCCGGCGGTGGCTGTCTGGTGTTCCATCCCCCAGAGATCGGCCTGTCCGGGCCAGCCGCAACCGGCATGGCCCCGTTGTCAGGGTTGTCTGGAGCGTCCGCGCGTCAGGCCAGCAAGCCCAGTGCCTGAACCGGGGGGTCCGCCGCCCGGGACAGCAGGTAGCGCTGCGCCAGCCCGTCCACGTATTTCGGGTCCTGCAGCCGCGCCACGTCCAGCCGGCTGCCCAACGCGCGCTCCTGCGTGTTCAGCGGCTGGATCGCGATCTCCTGCGGGATGCCCAGCGCCCCGGTGGCGACACGCCGCAGCGTGGCGTCGCCCAGCACGTCGTCCACGGTCCGCGCCCTGGCCGCCGTGGCCCGGAAGGTCAGCGCGTCCGACAGGCCGGGCGTGGCGGCGTCCAGCGACTTGCGCCATGCGATCTCTGCATAGGCGCTGCTGATCGTGTCCAGCACCTTGGGATCCCGCAGGGACGCCAGCCCACCCGCGGCGAAGCCCAGCGTCGCCACCGCGGACTTCCAGCGCGGGTCCGCCAGCCGACTGGCCAGCCCGTTGGGATCAGCAGGGTCCGACAGCAGCGCCTTGGTGGCCAGCGCGGGGTAGGCGGCCTGGTCGCCCAACCCGCTGGCCGTCAGCAGCACCTGACGCGCCACCGGGTCGGCCAGCAGCGCCTTGGGGTCGGCGGCCTTGGCCACGGCCTGCCGGAACGCGGCGATGTCGCGCTGCACCGCCGGCTGCTTGGCCGTCGCGGCGATGCCCTTGGCTTGCCCGGCGACCGCGCGGTTCAGCGCCGCTATCGGGTTCTCGCCCGTAGCGGCCGGCTGCTGCGCGGCCCCACCATGCAGCACGCTCAGGTCCAGGCCGACGATGGGCCAGCCGATCACGGCGCGCCTGACAGGCCCGCGGTGATGCTCTCGTTGACCTGGATCAGGAAGTCCAGGTCAGGCGCTGTCCGCTCCATCTCCCGCCGCACCGCGTGCCCGACCGAGACGATGCCGGCCCGCAGCTCCGCCGGCAGGGCGTTGGCCGGGTCGCGCAGGACGTCGCCGACCATCAGCCAGAGCCGCATGTTGTCCGCGACCGCCCGGCCGAGCAGCAGCGGCTCCGTCTTGGCCGCGCGCAGCCCGCCCGTGACCCTGCGGAACACGTCGGCCTCCTGGTCGCGCGGGTCGCGCCGCAGCACGGCCGCGCCATAGGCCCGCGCCGCGCCGGGATGCCTGGCCGTCGCCACGGCCCTACACCGCCGCCGCAGCCGCCGGCACGCCCGGCGCGACGGCCGGCCGGGCGTACGGCGCGCGGCCCAGCACCGTGTCTTCGTGCCGCACGATCCGGCGCGCGAGCTTGAGCGCCATGTAGCACTCGTCCGCCTCCACATGCGCCAGGGTCCGGTCCAGGATGTCTCGCGCGAGGCCCGAGGTGGTGGCCGCCTGGAACTCGCGTATGGCGGCCCGCGCCTGCGCGACGCCGTCCGCGCGCTCCCCGTCCGCGCCGATGTAGGCCGTCTGCAGCGCGAAGTAGATGCGGCGCGCAGGGCTGTCCGCCTGCTCCGGCGGCATGATCTGCTTGCCGAACAGGAAGCGCGCATGGGTCGTCATCTCGATCCGGCTGCGCGTGCGGAAGCGCAGGGACGCGCCGTTCACGATCATGGCCTCCCCGGCATGAAGCTCCAACACAAGGTGGGACATGACTGGCTCCGATGCCGTGCAGGGTGGCCGCAGCGCGTGGGGGATCACCCGGCGGCGGCGCAGGCGCCGCCGGGTCCAGACCCTGCCGGGGCAGGGCCTGCCGCTACTTGAACAGGCTGAGCAGGGCCTGCGGCGCCTGGTTGGCCAGGGACAGCGCCTGGGTGCCAAGCTGCTGCTTGATCTGCAGGGCTTGCAGCTTTGCCGACTCCTTCGACAGGTCCGTGTCTATCAGCGCGCCCAGCCCGGCGTTCAGGCTGTCTATCTTGCTGGTGTTGAAGCTGATGGTCGCGTCCAGCAGGTTCGAGTCCGCGCCGACCTGGTTCAGCTGGTCCGCCACCCCCTTCAGCGCCGTGGAGAATGCGGTGGCCCCCGTGGTCGCCGACAGGGCCAGCGCCGCCGCCGTCTGGTCCGCGCCCGCCGTGATGGTGCCGAAGCTGTCCACGCCCGCCGCCGAACGCGAGAACGTGGAGCCGATCAGGCCCGCCAGCGTGTTGGCCAGGCCGCTCACGTCCTCCCCGGCGATGGTGCTCGTCGTCCCGGTCTCGCTGTTGATGACCGTCTTGGCCGCCCCCGCCACCGGAGCCGCACCGGCGACGCTGCCCAGCAGGGTCTGGCCGTTGTACTTCGAGTTGTCCACGAAGTTGGCGACCTGGCTGACCAGGGACTTGTAGGAGGTCACATACTGGTCGCGCTGGCCCTGCGGGATGCTGGAGTCGCCGATCTTGACCAGCAGCGACTGCGCCTTGTTCACGCTGTCGCTGATATTGGTCAACGCCTTGAGCGAGGTGGTGACCAGGCCCTTGGCGTTGCCCAACTGCTCGTTCACGCTCGTCAGCGCGCCCACGTCCGCGCGCACGCGCTGCGCCACCGCAAAGGCGCCGCCGTCATCCGCGGCGTCCGCCACCCGGTAGCCGGTGGAGATGCGCTTCTGCGTGGCCTCAAGCTGGCCGCTGGTGTTGTTGAGCGACGCCAGGGCAACCTGGGCGGCGACGTTGGTGTTCACCGAATTCAACGACATGACATTCTGACCCCATCAAGCCGCCCCGGCCCAGCCGGCTGCGGCCCGTGTTCACGACGCCGCTTTTGCTGGCGTAAGACGAGTGTGCCGGACCAGGCTTAAAGAAGGGTGAAGCGCTGTCACGAGATGCACCTGCGCCCTCAGCGCAACGCCGCCGCCGCCAGGATGCCGCCGCGCTCGTCTTGCAGCAGCAGCGCCGCATGGGTGCCGCGCGGGGCGGGCACCGTCACGCTGACGGGCGCCCCCGTCCAGTCGCCGACCGGCTCCAGCATGCGCACGGTGTTCACCGCCGGGCCGCCGCGACCGGCCGGGGAGTCGTAGCCCACCAGCCACAGCGTGCCGCGCCCATGGCCCGCCCCGGCCTGCAGGCGCAGCCCGCCGCCCTCCCGCGACAGCTCCAGCCCGACCGCGGCGCGCTGGTCCTGCCGGGCGCGGGCCACGGCGGCCTGGACGGCGGGGGCGTCGTAGCCTACGGCCTCGTGCCGGCCGCCCACCACCACCTGCGGAGTATAGACACCAGCGGTGCCCAACTGCGCTACGTAGCGGCGCTGGCGCTGGCTGGCGGCAGGGAGGGAGAGGCTGTCCTTCCAGCCGGCGCGGTCGAACCAGGTGACGTGCAGGTCCAGCGGCAGCAGCCCGGCGTCGCCCTGCGCCATGTCCGCCACCACGGCGTCCGCCGCCGGGCAGGCGGCGCAGGCTTGGGAGCTGAACAGCTCCAGCACCAGCACGCGCTCGGACTGCGGGCCGGCGCGGGTGGCGCCTGGCGCGAGCGCGGCGGCGGCCAGCAGGAAGGCGGCGGCAAGGGTCGGGATAGGTGGCATGTCTCTGCTCCTGGAACCGGCGCCGGACGCGGCGCCCCTCGGCCAGGCCCGGTTTTGCGGGCGCGGGTCCCGCGGCCTCCCTAGCCAGCCACCTGATCTATCCAGGGCGGCAGGGAACGGTCACGGCAGGAGTGGTTGGCATTTGTAGGGATGGGGGGATAAACCTGACCAGGCGCTTAACAATGCTGGACACAGGATTGCGAGCAGCCGGACAGGCACCCATGCCGGCCCGAAAGGGTGCTCACGGGCCGCAGGACGGCCAGGTACGCCGCCTTACGGTTCAGTGCTGTCTGGTGGGCCGCGAGATACTCATCAGCGCGGGACAGATTGCATTCGCAAGTCCCTGGAGTTCTGCCCCGAAAACCCTGCGGCGCAATCAGCGCGCGTGCAGCTATCGCCGGGCGACGGGCGTCAGTCCCCCGCAGCCAGCGTCCCGCCGCCGCCTGCGGCCTGCTGCAGCAGCTTCGCCATGCTCTCGATGAACCCGGCCTCCCAGCGGCTGGCCGGGCTGGTCCGCAGCAGGATGTTGCGGAGAGTCAGGCACTCCGCATGGGTGACGGGCGGCAAGCGGGCAATCGGCGAGCCGTCCTGGTCCGTGACAAGTTGCATCGTACCCCCTCCTGCCCTGGTGCAAGGCCCGCGAATCGGGCACGCTTGACTATACCAGAACGCTAGGCGACTTGCGTAAGTCTAAACTTGACTTGTATTCGCCTCGCTTCATGTTCCCTATTTGTTCATTTACGCCGCTTCTGTTCTTGAATTGTTTCTGCAAGCGAGGCTGCCATGCCCGACACCCTGCCCCAAGCACGCACCAGCGCGGACGCCGACACCGTGCGGGCCGAACTGCTCCGTGCCGCCGCGGCAGCCCTCGCCCGCATCGCGCCGGACCTGCCGGACGCCGCGGCGGCCTTCATCGGCCCGCTGCACGCCGCCCTGCCCACTGCCGAGCTGGCGGCGCAAACGCCCGAGGCGCTGGCCGCCGCCGCCGCCAGCCTCTGGTCCCTCGCCGCCCGGCGGCAACCCGGCGAGTCCCTGGTCCGCGTCACCATCCCGTCCGCAGGTGCCCAGGCATCAGGCGCTCAGGTCGGGGGCGGACGCATGGTGGCAGAGGCCGCCACGGACGACATGCCGTTCCTGGTGGACAGCGCCCTGGCCGCCCTGTCGGGCGCGCGCACCATCCGGCAGCTCCTGCATCCCGTCGCCGCCATCCAGCGCGGCCCTGATGGCGCGTTGCTGGGGTGGTCCGCCGAGCCGAGCCAGGGGTCCGTCCGCGAAAGCTGGATGCGGATCGAGTTCACCGGCGCCAGCGACGCCCCGGCGCTGGAAGCCGCGTTGCGCCGCACCCTGGACGACGTGCGCGCCGCCAACCGCGACCACGGCGCAATGCGCGCCCTGGTGCTGCAGGCCGCCGCGGAAACGTCCGCCCAAGCGACGCCCGAAGGCCGCACCGCCGCCGAGTTCCTGCATTGGCTGCTGGACGACAACTACGTGCTGCTGGGCCACCGCCGGGTCATGGTGGGGCCGCCGGACGCGGAGGGCGTGCCCGGGCTGCTGTCCGTTGTCGAGGCCGAGAACCTGGGCCTGCTGCACGACCCCGCCGTCGCCGCCTTCGACACGCTGGCCGACTTGCAGCACGCCGCCCCGGCCATACGCGCCGCCCTGCTGGAGCCGGTGCCGCTGGCCGTCGCCAAGGCCAACCTGCGCTCCACGGTGCATCGCGCCGCGCATGGCGACGTCGTGGTGACGCGCATCTTCGGCGCGGCCGGGGCGGTAACGGGCATACGCATCTTCTTCGGGCTGTTCGCCGCCACGGCCTACACCCGCAACCCCCGCTCCATCCCGCTGCTGGCGCAGAAGGTGGCGTCCATCCTGGCGGCGTCCGGCGTGGAGCCGGGCAGCCATGACGGGCGGGCGCTGCGGCACGTGCTGGACACCTGGCCGCGCGACGAGCTGTTCCAGGCGCCCGAGGCCGCCATCCTGGACGGCGCGCGCCGCGCCCTCGACCTTCGGCTGCGCCCGCGCACCGCGCTGGTCGTGCGGCTGGACCCGTTCGAGCGGTTCGCGTCCGCCATCGTGTGGCTGCCGCGCGACGTGTTCGACACCCGGCTGCGGGAACGGGTGGGCGGCATCCTGGCCCGCGCCTACGCCGGGCGCATCAGCGCCTTCTACATCGCGCTGGGGGACGAGCCGCTGGCGCGCGTCAACTACATCGTCGGCACCACGCCGGGCGCGGTGCCGCAGGTGGACCCCGGCGTCTTGCAGGACGTGATCCGCCAGGCCGCCCGCGACTTCCGCGACCGCCTGGCGGAGGCCCTTGCGGGCCGCGAGGGTGAGGCCGCCGCCGCCCGCCTGTCCGCCCGCTGGGGCGACGCCTTTCCCGCCGCCTACCAGGAAGCCGCCACTGCCGACCAGGCCGCCGCGGACCTGGCCCTGGCCGAGCGCGCCGCCGCCACGGGGCGCCCCGCGGCCCGGCTGGAGCAGGCCCCCGGCGCAGACCCCGCCACCCTGACCCTGCGCCTGGCCCAGCCCGGTGACCCCTTGCCCCTGTCCGACACCCTGCCGCTGCTGGAGAGCCTGGACCTGCGCGCCATCGAGGAGGTGCCCTACCGCCTGCACCCCGCCGGCCCGGACAGCGCCACGGTCGTCCTGCAACTGATCACCCTGCGCGCCGGCACCGCCGTGGACCCCGCCCGCTTTCCGGCCTTGCTGGACGCCCTGGACGCCTTGCTGGACGGGCGGGCGGAGGCCGATGGGTTCAACCGGCTGGTGCTGCGCGCCGGGCTGACCTGGAGGGAGTGCTGGCTGCTGCGGGCGATGCAGCGCTGGCTCAAGCAGGTCGGCTTCGCGTTCAGCCAGGTGGGTGTCGAGGCCGCGCTGGCCGCCCACCCTGCTGCCGCCCGCATCCTGGTGGACCTGTTCCACGCCCGCTTCGCTCCGGAGCGCGCGGGGGCGGACGAGGCTCCGTTGGAGACGGCCTGGGCGGCGCTGCTGGACGGGGTGGCCAACCCGGACGAGGACCGCATCCTGTCCCGGCTGATGACGCTGCTGCGGGCGGTGCTGCGGACCAACTTCCATGCGGACGCCGCTTACATCGCCCTCAAGATCAGCAGCGCCGACGCCGGCGACATGCCGGCGCCGCGCCCGTGGCGGGAGATCTTCGTCCACTCCGCCCGCATGGAGGGCTGCCACCTGCGTGCCGGCCCGGTCGCCCGCGGCGGCATACGCTGGTCCGACCGGCGGGAGGACTTCCGCACGGAGATCCTGGGCCTGATGAAGGCGCAGCGCCTCAAGAACGTCGTGATCGTACCGACCGGGGCCAAGGGCGGCTTCGTGCTGAAGCGCGCGCCGGCTCCGTCCAACCGGGACGCCTTCATGGCGGAAGGGGTGGCCTGCTACTCCATCCTGATCAACGCCATGCTGGACATGGCAGACGACCTGCACGGGCTGACGGTCGTGACGCCTGCCGGCATACGCCGCCGGGACGGGGACGACCCCTACATGGTCGCCGCCGCCGACAAAGGCACTGCGACGTTCAGCGACATCGCCAACGGCATCGCCACCGGGCGCGGCTTCTGGCTGGGCGACGCCTTCGCGTCCGGCGGCAGCCAGGGCTACGACCACAAGGCGATGGGCATCACTGCCCGCGGCGCCTGGGTCATGGTGGCCCGGCACTTCGCGGAACTCGGCCTCGACATCCAGACGGACCCCTTCACCTGCGTCGGCGTCGGCGACATGAGCGGGGACGTGTTCGGCAACGGCCTGCTGGTCAGCCGGCAGACCCGGCTGCTGGCCGCCTTCGACCACCGCCACATCTTCCTGGACCCCGCCCCGGACGCCGCCGCGTCCTACGACGAGCGCGCCCGGCTGTTCGCCCTGCCGCGGTCGTCCTGGATGGACTACGACCCCGCCTGCATCAGCCCCGGCGGCGGCGTGTTCAGCCGCGCCGAGAAGCGCATCACCCTGCCCGCCGCCTCCGCCGCCATGCTGGACCTGCCGCCCGGCCCGCACGAACCCGCCGCCGTCATGCAGGCCATCCTGCGCGCCCGTGTGGACCTGCTGTATTTCGGCGGCATCGGCACCTACGTGAAGGCGTCCGCGGAGTCCCAGGCCGACGCCGGGGACCGCGCCAACGACGCCCTGCGCGTGAACGGCGCCGACCTGCGCGCCCGGGTGTTGGCGGAGGGCGCGAACCTCGCCATCACCCAGGCTGGACGCATCGAGTATGCCCGGACTGGCGGGCGCCTGAACACGGACGCACTGGACAACTCCGCCGGGGTGTCCACCAGCGACCACGAGGTGAACATCAAGATACTGCTGGCCGATGCCGAGCGGGAGGGCGCCCTGACCCGGCGCCAGCGCGACGACCTGCTGGCCTCCATGACGGGGGAAGTTGCCGACCTGGTGCTGCGCGACAACCATCAGCAGTCCCTGGCCGTGTCGCTGGAGGCGCTGGGCGGCGCTGCCGAGCTGCCCGCGCAGGCCACCCTGATGCTGCTGCTGGAGCGGGAGGGCCTGCTGGATCGCGCCCTGTCCGGCCTGCCCGACGCAGCCGCGCTGAAGGCCCGCACCGCGTCCGGCGACGCGCTGGTGCGTCCGGAGATTGCAGCGCTGCTGCCCGTCGCCAAGCTGTGGCTGACCGCAGCCATCGAGGATGCGGACCCCGCCGCGGACCCCACCGCCGATCCGGCCTTTGACGGAACGCTGCTGGCCTACTTCCCGCAGCCGCTGCAGGCGGGGTTCGCGCGCTTCGCGGCGCGGCACCGGCTACGCCGGGAGCTGATTGCGACGGTGGTGGTGAACGGCGTCGCCAACCGGCTTGGTCCGGCGGCGCTGGGGCGCCTGGCGGCGGACGGGGCCGCGCCCGCCCTCATCCGGGCGGCGTGGCTGGCGTCGGAGCTGTTCGGGCTAGACGCCCTATGCGACGCGGTGGACGCCGCGCCGGCACCGGCCGCCACGCGGCTGGATGCGCTGCTGACGCTGCGCCGCTTGCAGGAGGCGGTGACGCGGGACCTGCTGGCCGCCGGGGTGTCGGGGCCGCTGGATGCCGCGGTGTCGGCGCTGCGCCCGGGCATCGCGGCCCTGGCGGCCTCGGCAGCGGCAGAGGCGGCGGGGACTCCGGCTGCTGCGGCGCTGCGGGCCGCCGGGTTGCCGGACGGCCTGGCGGCGCAGGTGGCGGCTGCCCCCGGGCTGGCTGCCGCGCCGGCCATCGTGCGGCTGGCGGACCAGGCAGGGGTTCCGCCGGCCACGGTGGCCGCGGCGTGGGCGTCGGTCGGGCGGGCGCTGGGGATCGAGGAGCTGCGGGCCGCGGTGGCGCTGGCGCCCGCGCCGGGGCCGTTCGGCGCACGGGCCAAGGCGGCGCTGCTGTCCGACCTGCTGCAGGCCCAGTCCCGCGCGGCGGCGGCGGCGGTGCGCGGGGCGGACCTGGCAGGGCGGCCCGGGGTTGCGGCAGCGGCAGCGCTGGCGCGGGATGCGGCGGCTGCGCCGGATTTGGCGGGGATCAGCGTGGCGGTTCGGGCAGTGGCGGGGGTGGCGTAAGCCGTGCCCGCACGTCGCGACCCTAAGCCATATGTGGTAAAGGGAACGGCGCAACGGATTGCACACGTTGAGGCGCACATCGAAGCCAGGTTTTCCGACCTGAGTGGATTGATGCACAACGTGACGCATAATTACGGCAATCCCGACGCCTGTGTGGGGCTGCTGTCAGATCACGGTCTTGCAAAAGCTATGCTGTCCTGGTTCGTGCAAGGAGACCTCGCCGCCTCGCGCCAGTGGTTCTACACCGCATCCAAGCTAGACCAGATGCTGTACAGGCGTACCGAGGATAAGATGGGTCCTCTAGCCAGGACGTGGCAGCTTCTGCACCCGCTCGTCTCCAACCATTCAGACCTCATCAGGTGGTTTGCCAACTGCGACATGGTCTACGACCTCAAGCGTGTCGAGGACGTGCGGACGTGGGACTATCTGGCCTACCAGGCACCCCTTGCGTTGCGCGGCGACTAGGACCGCCTAGCCTGGCGCAGCCAAACGGCCATGGACCACCTTCGTGCAACCAAGAGCAAGGCCAAGTATGTCAGCGACCAGGAGTTCTTCCTGGCCCTGGCCGACCAGGATGTTTCCGGCATGGAGGCTGCTCTTGAGCGGCTCACGCAACCCCAGCTCGTGCGGTCGCGGAGCAGTGACGAGTCCGGTTACACTGGTGACCTCATTTTCCGGCCCGCCGTTGTCTATGCCAAGATCGCCTGGCATCACGGGCACAAGGTCAAGGTGAACAGCCCGCTGGTTCCGGCAGAGTGGCTGCCGATGGAGCCGCTGCCCCGCTACGAGGAGACCTACGCCTTCCTGTCCCCGACCTGACCAGCTATTTTTACGTGCGCTTTGGGCGGCGGCCGGTGTGGGAAGCATGCCGGCCGCCGCGGAGCAGGCAGATCGACGACAAGCACTGCATATTGATACTTGTATCTATATACCCGTGCTTGAAACATACCCGTGCTTGAAACCGGGGTCCGTCATCATGTCCACGCAGCTTCTGGTGCGCCTGCCTGACGACCTGGCCCTCCGCCTCCGGCGCCAGGTGCCCGCACGCAAGCGCAGCGCCTTCGTGCAGCGCCTGCTTGAGCAGGCTCTTCCCGCGGACGAAGGTGAGAACGACCCGCTCTACCTGGCTGCGCTGGCCGTGGAGCAGGACGAGCGCTTCATGGCCGAGCTGGCGGAGTGGGACGTGACGGTCGGCGACGGCCTGCATCCCGACCCCGATCCGACATGACGCGCCAGCCCGCCGCGGCCCCGGTCGCAGTGCGCCGGGGCGAGGTGTGGTGGGCGGACCTGGACCCGGCACGCGGCGCCGAAATCCAGAAGGCGCAGCCCGTGGTACTCCTCAGCGCCGACGCGCTCAACCGGGGACGGCGCACGGTCGTGGTCGTCTCCCTGTCCACCGGCCCGGCCGCGCGACCGCCAATCGTGGTCGCAACGCCCTCGGCCGGACCTGGCAGCGTGGCCGCGTGCGACCAGGTGCGCGCATGCGACCAGGTGCGCGCAGTGGACAAAGGCCGCCTGACCCGGCGGGCCGGCATCCTGACGAGTACGGACCTTCGTGCGGTCGAAGCAGGCGTGCGCGGCGTGCTGGAGCTGTAGCGTCCCGTGCAACGCCTGGTCATCTCGGGTGCATCCTGGCGAAGGTGGGGGCCGCGACCGCTATTTCCGGGGATGAGCTGCCGGGACGCTGGATAGGATGGTCGCATCAGCCCAATAGCGCTTGACGTGCTGCAACCACAACTCCGCAGCGCTGGATCTGGCAAGGACCAGCATGGCGCGGCATGACACCGCAGCACTTCGCCCAAAAGGTCCGTGGTTGAATTCCTTCCCACGCAACCGCCATGATGCCTGGCGAGCAATGGAGGACACCATGACCCCCGACAAGACCGCCACCCGCCGCAAGCTCATGCTGGCGAGCCTTGCCGCCAGCGCGATTGCGGCCGTCCTGCGCCCCGCACGCGCCCTCGCCCAGGCCGTCCGGCCGATGGTCGAGCATCCCTATGCCCGGGCCAACTACATCCCCGGCGCGCCGCCGCGCGCGAAGGTCGGGTCGGGCAAGCTCATCCGCGGCCAGGTCGTGTCAGCCGGCACGGGCCGGCCGGTGCCGAACGCCAGGGTCGAGTACTACCTCAACACCACGCCCAATGCGGGCGGCATCGGCGAGCAGAACCCGGCCAACCGCGGCCAGGTGACGACGGACGCCAACGGACGCTTCACGTTCGAGTCCGACCCGCCGCAGAGCGTGTTCGCCAACGCCGAGCCGCACATCCACACCCGCGCCACGGCGGATCAGCACCAGGAGTTCTACTACCGGCACCTCACGCCGTCGCAGCCGTCGGTGGATGATGTGACCATCGTGCTGGTGGCGGCGTAGGGGCGGGGCCATCCCGCACCAGCTTCCCCCGCCGCCAACGCCTGACCTGGATCAGCTTGGCCGCTTGGAGGGCAGCGGCAGCGCAGCAGGCAGGGGGCGATGGCCATCGGAGTCGCCATACGCACAACGATTTGACCCTGGAATTTGACCCTGGGCCAGTTGACCCGCTTGCGCCTCTTGCCCAGCATCGGCGGCAAGAATGGGAGGCGGGTGCAATGGGCTGGTTCTCGCGTCCCCGCCTCGCGACCGCGGCTGCCGAGGACGGCGTTCTGGTCGTGCAGATGCCGGACGGTCCTCCGTTGCGCTTCGGGGCCGGCAGCCTGCCCTGGGTCATGTTCCTGCGTATCGGCGAGGCGTTCCTGGCCAACGAGGCCGGATGGTGGCTGCTGCCGCCCCCGGGCGGCACCGGGGCCGTGGCCCTGGACACCGGGTGCCCCGGCCTCGACGCAGCCCTGCGCGGCCCCTTGCGCCCGCTGGTCGAGGGCGGCGGCGACCTGATCCTGGCCGAGCTTGCCGACCCGCCCGCCCCCCTGCGCAGCCGGGCAGCGCGGGGCGGCGTCGCCCTGCTGGACGGCCCAGCCGCCGCCCTGATCCGCGCCGCCCCGCACCAGCGGCGCGTCCGATCCGTCAACGACCTTCCCACCGTGATCTGAGGCGTGCCATGACCTTGCCCCCCACCCCGCCGCGGCCCACGCCATCGCGGCCCGTCGCCCCCGTCCGCACCGTCCCCCGCCCGGCCAGCACGCCGCCCCGCATCCCGGTGATCGAGGTGGACGTGCCCGATCCCAGGACCGGCGCGCTCACGACGGTGTCCGTGCCCGGCCGCACGCCGGAAGAGGCGTTCCGCTACCTGTACAACATCGGCGACGGCGCCATGGCCCAGGGCAGCCGCGACCTGTATCAGGGCACCGTCATCGAGCCGATCCGAAACCAGTACAAGGCCACGCTGGAGCAGGTGGAGCAGCAGATCGCCGCACGCCGCACCGCCCTGGGCGCCAACGCGACGGAGGCGGAGCTGAGGGCCTTGGCGCAGTGGGGGTCGCGCCAACGCACCATGACAGCCCGCGTATGGCGCATCCCGCAAGGGCCGGCGGCGGGCCTGTCCCTGGAAGCCCGGGACTGGCAGAAGTACGGCCGCGGGGGCCGCACCTTCGAGAACCTGATGCGCCGGACGGAGGCGAAGGGCCTGACCGGCCCTGCGGCCTACGAATACCTGCTGAAATCCGCCACCACCTCCAACGCGGACGTCACCGCGAAGCTTGCCCGCAACGCCCGGTTCCTGCGCGGCGGCGGGGCCGTGCTGGGCGTCGCCGGGCTTGCGCTGACGGCCTACGACATCGCGCAGGCGCCGCCCGAGATGCGCGCCAGGGTGGCGGAACGCCACGCGGTCGGCTTCGCAGGCGGGCTGGTCGCGTCCGAGGGGGCGGTGCTGCTGCTCGGCGTGGGTGCGGCCTGCCTGGCGGCGACGCCGCCGGGCTGGGTGGTCATCGCCGTGGGCCTGGTGGCTGGCGCCATCGGCAGCTACGTGGCCGACCACTACTTCTTCCCGCCCGAACACGAGGGGGTCGCCGGCTACCTGGGCGCCGGCGTCGCCATAGACCCCACGCGCCGCTACCCCGTGGACCACACCGCGCTGGCGGGCCTGCATGGACGTGCGCTGGCCAGTCCCGCCGGTACCAGCAGCGCCGTGTCCGTCATCGTGGCCCCAGGCGAGACCAACGCCAGCCTGACCCGGCGCGCGCTGCAGCAGGCCGCGGAAGGTGCCGGGCTGGACCGCGCCAGCCAGGCCGCCTTCGTCCGCCAGTATGCTCCAGCCAACGACGCCGCCGCCGCGCTCACCTGGCAGTCCGGCGACCCCACCCCGGCCGACGGCCCCAGCACCCGCCCGCGCGACCTGGCCGCCCTGCGCGGCAGGCCGGTCCTGTACTCCCTGACTGCGGAACAGGTGTCGGACCTGGAACAGCGGGCGTACGCGGCGGGGCACTGACGGCGTCCTCCCTCTCCGACCGCCCCAAGGCTCCTGCGGGGCACCCTGCGGCGGGCGACGGCTTGCAGGGGGGCTGCGTCCGGCGCGGCCCAGCGGCGGAGTGCCGGGGATGCCGGGCCGGGGCCGGCACACCCTCCCCTTGCACCCGCCCCGCCGCCCCCTGATGTTCTGGTGAACAGCCCCGAACCGAGGCCACCCATGACCCCGCTCTCCATCCTCGACCTTGCCCCTATCCCCCAGGGCAGCACCGCCGGCGACGCCCTCCGCAACGCCCGCAGCCTGGCCCAACACGCGGAGCGCGCAGGCTATAACCGCTACTGGCTGGCCGAGCACCACAACATGGTCGGTGTCGCCAGCGCGGCCACGGCGGTCGTCATCGCCCACGTGGCCGCCGGCACCACCACTATCCGCGTCGGCGCCGGCGGGATCATGCTGCCCAACCACTCGCCGCTGGTGGTCGCCGAGCAGTTCGGCACCCTGGATGCCCTGCACCCCGGCCGCATAGACCTCGGCCTGGGCCGCGCCCCCGGCGCAGACGGGCGCACCTGGCGGGCGCTGCGGCGGGACCCCTCGGCGTCCGACCACTTCCCCGACGACGTGCTGGAGCTGCAAGCCCTGCTGGGGCCGGAGCAGCCGGGACAGCGCGTGCGGGCGGTGCCCGGCATGGGGAGCGAGGTGCCGCTGTGGATACTCGGCAGCAGCACCTACGGCGCGCAGCTCGCGGCGATGCTCGGCCTGCCCTACGCCTTCGCGTCGCACTTCGCGCCGGATGCGCTGGAGGCGGCGCTGCATCTGTATCGCGCGGGGTTCAAGCCGTCACGCCAGCTTGCCCGGCCGCACGCGATGGTGGGCGTCAACGTCGTGGTGGCGGACACGGATATGGAGGCGCGGCGGCTGTTCACCTCGGCGCAGCAGTCCTTCACCCACCTGATCCGCGGCACCCGCGGCAAGCTGCTGCCGCCGGTGGACGACATGGACCAGGTGTGGTCACCGGCGGAGCGCGCGCATGTCGAGGCGATGATGACCTGCTCCTTCGTCGGCAGCCCGGAGACGGTGCGGCGGGGCTTGCAGGCGTTCATCGCCGAGACCGGCGCGGACGAGCTGATGGTCGCCGCCAACGTGTGGGACCACCAGGCCCGCCTCCGCTCCTACGAGCTGCTGGCCAGCATCCAGCCCGCCCTGGGCGCGGCTGTGCGGGACCGGGCGGCATGAGCGAGGCGCCTGGAGACGCAACTCCGGACGACTCCAAGCTCACCCGCACCAAGCAGCGCTGGGCGCAGGAAGGACGGTTCCTGACCGGGCGGCACGCGCGTCCGGAGACGGACCGCCTGCCGCCGGGCCAGCACCTGACGCAGGACTGGCCGGTGCTGGACCTGGGCCTGCACCCGGCGGTCCCGCGGGAGCGCTGGAGCTTGCAGGTGTTCGGCGCCGTGGAGCATCCCACGACGCTGGACTGGCCTGCGCTGGAGGCGTTGCCGCAGGCCCGCATGGTGTCCGACATCCACTGCGTCACCACCTGGTCCCGCTATGACAACGCCTGGGACGGCGTGCCCGTGCGCGCCCTGCTGGACCTGGTGCAGCCCCGGCCCGGCGCGCACCATGTCCTGCTGCACTGCCATGACGGCTACACCACCAACCTGGACCTGCAGGACTTCGCCAGCCCCGACGCCATCCTGGCGCATAGCTGGTCCGGGGCGCCGCTGACCGAGGCGCACGGCGCCCCGCTGCGGCTGGTGCTGCCGCACTTGTATTTCTGGAAGTCGCCGAAGTGGCTGTCCCGCATCGAGGTCCGCACGGCAGACCGGGCGGGATACTGGGAAACCCGGGGCTACCACAACCGCGGCGACCCCTGGGCGGAGGAGCGCTACTCCGCGGGCTGATGCCGGTTTTCGCGGGCTTTGGGCGGATGCAGCGGTCTTGCCGCCGCATCCGCCGGAATTGCTGGATCAGATGCTAATATGAAGCCGGCCGTACCGTAACCGGACGGGTTTGACGGCCGGCACGCCGCACCACTGAAGCCGGGGCTGCATCGGCCTCCTCCGCAGCTTCGGATGCGAGCATGGGGGCCTGCATCGCAAGCGGCGGCGCATTCGCCGCCAAGTCCAGCCGGAGCGCGGCAACAAGTTCAGCAACGGCGTGTTCAATGGCCGCACGACCATCCACCGGCGCCGATGGACGGACATCGTGGACCGTTGCTGCGCCGCCTGGAACTGGCTCATGAACGCGCCAGACCGCATCCGGTCCATCGAAACGCGGCCATGGGCCAGAACAGTCACGGCATAGGGCCGTGGGTGTAAGGGCCGAGTTCCGGCCAGACACTATCGGCCGGACGGCGGCACCTTCAGGATGTTTCTGTCCCACCACGTCATGAACTTTGTGCCGAGCGCATTGGCGGCTACAGCGGTCACGTAGAGTTCGCCAAGGACAAGCAGGAAGGTCGGCGCGTTCCAGGTGTCGTCAACAAGGTGCAGCCATTTGTATTTGAACAGCGAAAAGAACAGGCGATCGGTCCATTGCCACAGCGGCACTGCCAGAAGGCAGCAGAGGACGCCTCCGGAGATGCAGGCCGGGAGCCGCCAATGGAAGGCGAACCTGAAGAGCGCGAACGAAAGCACGATGGCCGGCAGGCCGAACATGAGGACGCCGATGCCTGCAAGGAGCGAGGAGGCAGGCATGTACAGCTTCCTTTCCGACGGGTTGTTGCGGACGCCGAATCGTCCGGGGGCGGCTTGTCGCGGCGGCTGTGCAATGTGCGGGAGGGTTGGCCACAGGGCCAGGCTGCAAGGCTTGCTGCAACGTCCCCTCGGCCTCTGAGCAGCAGTACAGCCCTGGCGGCGCAAGCGGGCTTGCGGGCTTGGATCGGGAGGCAGCAGCCCACGGGCGCGCAGGCGAGCCGGAACGCGGCCTGATCCGCCCCGCGCCGGCAAACAGTTCTGCGCGCCCTGCCTTCAATACCGCGCGGCGTGCTCCGCCACTGGGTCCGGGCGCTCCCCGGGCAGGCGGCTGTAGATGTCCGGGCCGTAGCCGGGGCGTCCGTAAACCGGCGCCGCGTACACCGGGGTTCCATAGGCCGGCGCACCATAGGCCGCACGCGCGTAGCCGCGGCGGACGCGCGCCGTGCGCGCGTAGCTCCGGCGGGCGTAGCGCCGACGCGGCCCGTAGCTTGCGCGGCGCACCGTGTAGGGCGCGGGGCTGACGGCGTAGGAGGCTGGCGTTGCGTAGGGCGCGCCCTCGGCCAGGCCAATCCGAAGCTCGGACGGATAGGCGTAGGTGCCGCCGGCCGGGACCGGCGTGTTGGACACGACCGCGGTCTGGTAGCCCGGCTTCACGCACGTCACCGTCAGGTCGCCGGGGCTGCGGGCCACTTGCACCGTGCCCGGCGTCACCGGAACTTCCCCGATGCGGACGCCCGAGCGGTCCACCGCGCATGACGCCCCGGGCGGGGCCGTGGCGATGGCCACCGTCTGGCTGGTCCCGTTCACGCCGCAGCCCGCCAGCAGCGCCAGCGGGAGAAGGAAGGCCGTCCTGAACATGATGCACCGGGGTGATTCGCAGCAGCAGGCTATCCCATCCACCGGGCCGGGCAACCCGCAAGGGGGCGGGAACGGGCCGGCGCCGTGGCCTTGCCCATATTGGGCGAGGTGCGTGGCTTTTCTGCCATCGCCGCGTGTGCAGCCATCGCCGTGTGTGCAGCCTGGCGCGCCTTGCCCGGGGCCGGCCGCCCGGCTAACCCGGGCCAACCCCAGACCAGGCCGCCCATGATCCCCCGCGTCGCCATCTACCTCGCCCCCGCCCTGTCCGACCCGCTGTGGGCCGCCGCCTGCGCCTGGCTGGGCCGCGACCCCGAGACCGCGGCCACCCTGCCGCAGCCGGACCTGCCGGACATCCACGCCGTCACCGCCGACGCCCGGCTGTACGGCTTCCACTGCACCCTCAAGCCGCCGATGCGGCTGCTGACGCACTACAACGCCCTCCTGGACGACGCCGAGGCCCTGGCCGCCCGCCTGCCCGCTTTCGACCTGCCGCCCCTGCACGTCTCGGACCTCTCAGGCTTCCTGGCGCTGCGGGAGGCCGCGCCCTGCCCGGCGCTCCGCACCCTGGCCGACGCCTGCGTTGAGGGCCTGGACCGGCACCGCGCCCCGCCAACCGAGTCCGAGCTGGCCCACCGCCGCCGGGGCGGCCTGTCCCCCGCCCGGGACGCCCTGCTGCGCCGCTGGGGCTACCCGCTCGTGTTCGAGGAGTGGTACTTCCACATGACCCTGACCCGCCGCCTGACCGCGCCGGAGCACGCGGTGTTCCGCCCAGCGGCCGAGGCGCACTTCGCCCCGGCGCTGCCGCATCCGCGCCGTGTCAGGGACATCTGCGTCTTCACCCAGCCCAGCGAGGGCCAGCCCTTCATGCTGGCGGAGCGGCTCCCGCTGCGCGGGTGATCGCCGCCACCATGCGGCGCACGCCCTGCTCCACCGTGCCGTCGTTGACCACGGCCTGACGCTCGACCGGCAGCGGCAGCTCGATGGCGCGGGACAGGCGCCGGGCCATGTCCACCGCATCTTCCCGCCCACGGGCCGCCAGGCGGCGGGCCAGCACGTCGGCAGGGGCCGAAACCTCGATCACCGAAACCGGAAAGCGCTCCGCCGCCTCCCCGACCACGGCGCGGGACACGTTGGCGATCACGATGCGGCCCGCTGCCAGGTCCCCGCCGATGTCTGCGGGAATGGCGTAGTGCAGGCCGTGCGCGCGCCAGGTCAGCGCGAACTTCCCGGCCTGGCGGCGCAGCTCGAACGCCTGTTCGCTGATGGCGTCGTGCACCTCCTCCGCGGATTGGCCCGGGCGGGTGATGGTGCGCTGGACGAAGCGGTAGCGCGGGTCGTCCGCCAGCCGCTCCCGTGCGCCGTTCAGCAGGGTGTCCTTTCCCGCGCCCGAAGGCCCGACCACCAAGATCAGCATGCTGCCCGTCACCCTCCGCTCGCGCCCGCCTGGGCGCCCCTGGAACCGGGCGCACAATCCGCCCCAAGCACCCCATCATTGCGAGGGGCGCTTGCGCCGTGGCAATCCAGGGGCGGCCAGCGCAGCCCTTTCGGTCGGAACTGCCGCGGCGCAGCGCCCCGCAATGACGAGCGGCTCGAACGGCCCCCGTTTTGCGCCGGGCCGGACCTTGGCGCTACCCTGCCGCCAGCGCAACCCGCCGCAGCACTGGACCCGCCCGCCATGTTCACCACCCGCCCCGAGATCGCCGGCACGTTCGGCGTGGCCGCCACCACGCACTGGCTGGCCACCGCCACGGCGATGGCGGTGCTGGAGCGCGGGGGCAACGCCTTCGATGCCGCAACAGCCGCCGGGTTCGTGCTGCAAGTCGCCGAACCCCACCTGAACGGACCCGGCGGCGACGCGCCCATCATCATCCACAGCGCCCGCACCGGCACCCAGCACGTCATCTGCGGCCAGGGCACCGCGCCCGCCGCAGCCACGCTGCCGGCGTTCGCGGCGCTGGGCCTGGACCTCGTTCCTGCAACCGGGCTGCTGCCGGCGGTGGTGCCGGGGGCCTTCGACGCCTGGTGCCTGATGCTGCGGGACTGGGGCACGTGGGAGCTGGCGGACGTGCTGGCCTTCGCCATCGGCTACGCCCGCCAGGGCGTGCCGCTGGTGCCCCGCATCCCCGCCACCATCGAGGGCATCCGCCCGCTGTTCGAGGCGGAGTGGCCGACCAGCGCCGCTGTCTTCCTGCCCGGCGGGCGCGTGCCGCAGGTGGACGCCCTGTTCGCCCGCCCCGCCCTGGCCGACTTCTGGGAGCGCCTGCTGCGGGAGGCGGCGGCGCCGACGCGGGAAGCGCGGATCGAAGCGGCGCGGAACGTTTGGTACAAGGGCTTCGTCGCCGACGCCGTAGGCCGGTTCTGCGCGGACACCGAAGTGCTGGACGCCTCCGGCCGCCGCCACCGCGGCCTGCTGGCGGCGCAGGACCTGCATGACTGGCGCGCGACGGTGGAGGACCCCGTGTCCTACGACTACCATGGCCACACCGTCCTGAAGTGCGGGGCGTGGAGCCAAGGGCCGGTGCTGCTGCAGCAGCTTGCCCTGCTGCGGGGGGTGGACGTGGGCGGGATGGACCTGCTCGGCCCCGACTTCGTGCACACCGTCGTGGAGGCTGCGAAGCTCGCCTACGCCGACCGGGAAGCCTACTATGGCGATCCCGATTTCGTGGACGTGCCATTGGGCGCCCTGCTGTCGGACGAGTACAACGCCGCCCGCCGCGCCCTGATCGGCCCGCGTGCCAGCCTGGCGCTGCGGCCCGGCGCGGTGCCGGGCTACGCGGCGGAGGTGGACCACGGGGCGCACCTGCGGGCGGGGATGCTGACGCAGGCGCCAGGTGCCGGGGAGCCGACGGTGGCGCGGCTGGGCGTGATCGGCGCCGACACCGTCCACGTGGATGTCATCGACCGCTGGGGCAACATGGTCAGCGCCACGCCGTCCGGCGGCTGGCTGCAATCCTCCCCGGTCATCCCCGAGCTTGGGTTCTGCCTTGGCACGCGCGGGCAGATGTTCTGGCTGCGGGACGGGCTGCCCAACAGCCTGGCCCCGCGCAAGCGGCCGCGCACCACCTTGTCCCCCTCGTTCGCGCTGCGGGACGGCCAGCCCTGGATGGCGTTCGGCACGCCGGGCGGGGAGCAGCAGGACCAGTGGTCCCTGACGTTCTTCCTGCGCATGGTGCATGGCGGGCTGGGCATCCAGCAGGCGATAGACATGCCCAGCTTCCATACGGAACACTGGCCCAGCAGCTTCTGGCCCCGTGTCGCCCGGCCCGGCAAGCTGGTGCTGGAGGGCCGCTATCCCGCTGCGGTCCTGGCCGACCTGCAAGGGCGCGGGCACCTGGCGGAGATGGGGGAGGAATGGTCCGAGGGCCGGCTGTCCGCGGCGCGGCTGGACGGCGGGATCATGTACGCCGGGGCCAACCCGCGGGGGATGCAGGGCTACGCCGCCGGGCGATAGGGGACTGAGGGGCGTTGCCCTTCCTCACACTTCGTCATCCAACGTATCCGCCGCGCCGCTATCGTCCCCGCTGTTCTGCGAAAGGGACACCGATGAACGACCCACATGCCAGGCGGCGGCTCCTGGTCCGCATCCTGGTGGCCGTGGGGCTGGCGGCGATGCTCAGCGGCTGCGTCCTGGTGCCGGTGGGGCCGGGCTACTACCGGCCCCACCCTTACCGTTATTATTACTGACTCCGTGCCAATGCGATCCGGCCCATGATAGCCTCCACGTCAGACCAGTGCGGCGGAAGGCAGCGCGATGGACCCGGCCCTTGATCCCAGCCTTGTTCCCGGACGCACCTGCGGCCCATGCAACGTGTGCTGCGTCGCGCTGACGATAGACGACCCGGCGCTGCACAAGGCCCAGGGCTACCGCTGCCGCAACGCCCGGGCCGACAACGGCTGCGCGATCTACGACGCGCGGCCCGGCACCTGCCGCACCTTCTTCTGCGGCTGGCGCCAATTGCGCTGGGTGCGGGACACGCTGCGCCCGGACACGTCGGGCGTGCTGGTGCAGATGCACCAGAACCTGTCCGCCGCGGGCGGACCTGGCCCGATGGGCGTCATCGTCACGCTGCTGACCCGCGCCGCGCTGCAGGCGGAGGGGCTGGCCGAGACGGTGGCCGCCGCCGTGGCCGCGGGCGTGCCGCTGACGCTGCAAGTCCCGGGGCCGCCTGGGCACACCTACGGGCAGGCGGAGATCAACGAGGTGCTGGCCGGGCCGGTGCGCGCGCGCGACAAGGCGGGGGTGCTGGAGGTGCTGCGCCGGGCGCAGGCGATGGGGCGCAAGGGAAAGCACCGCCCGGTGACGTTCAGGACGGTGCTGTCCTGCAACCCGTAGGGGAAGAGGACACGCTGGCTGCAGCCCTCAGCACTGGCCGGCCCACCCGGCAGAGATAGCTTCCCCCATGTTGGCAAGGGACACCGGCACTCCTCCTTCCCGCACCAGGTATCCGATGAGCATGGCGATGCCGTCGTCCAAGGCCGCCCGAACCCCGACCCGTCCGCCCGGCAGCAGGTCCAGCACCAATTTGTCCCCGGGTTCGGCACCAAGGTGCTCCAGCACAGCACGGCTGAACATGACCTGGCCTGTGGCTGTCAGTTCCAGTTTCCCGCAGAAGATCGGCGACGCCGGCATGGGTCATCCAGGCGTTGCTCCAATCGCCCTTGTCGTTGGCACCGTCGCCGACCCATTCCTTATGCGTGCTGCCATTCATGACCTCGATGCACTTGCCTGTCCCCTCGTCGTCTATGCGGTAGTTGGGGAACTTGCCTTTGCTGAGCGGCGATGTGCCAAGACGCAGGACGACCGGACCGTGTCCCTGTCCAGCGCGGCTCCGCTGGACCCGGTTGATGACCGCGAAAGCAGCGGGGACAAAGGCGAACTTGTCATCCAGCCTGGAAACCACAGACCTGAGCGTGGCGTCTTTCGGAAGCGGCACATGGTTCGTCATCTCTGCCTCGGTGCAATGTCGCGCGCCGCTGGATAGTCCATGGCCGCGCTTGGGAAGGGCGCAGCGGTTGGCGTCCTCACCCAGCCCCGCCCTTCACCACCCCCGTCCCCGCCCGCAGTTGCGCGATGGTGGCCCGGGACGTGATCTGCTCCGGGTCCATCCGCAGCTCGATCACCGCGGGCTTGCCGCTGGCGGCGGCGCGCTGGAACGCCGGCCCGAACTCCGCCGTCGCCGCCACAACCTCCCCGTGCCCGCCGAACGACCTGATCCATTCCGAAAAATCCGGGTTGGTCAGCGCGGTGCCGGACACGCGGCCGGGGTAGGTGCGCTCCTGATACATGCGGATCGTGCCGTACATGCCGTTGTTGAACACCAGCACGATGGGCGCTGCGCCGTGCTGGAAGGCCGTCGCGATCTCGGTCCCCGTCATCAGCATCCCGCCGTCGCCGACGAAGCAGATGGCCTGCCGCCCCGGATGCGTCAGCGCCGCGCCCACCGCAGCCGGCACGCCGTAGCCCATCGCCCCGTTGGTCGGCCCGATCATCCGCTGCCCCGGCCCGAAGTTCATGAACCGCGCCGGCCAGGTGGCGAAGTTGCCGGCGTCGGACGTGAACACCGCGTCCGGCGCCGCCAGCCGCTCCAGCTCCCTCATGCACGCCGCCACGTTCAGCGCCCCGGCATAATCCGGCACCGCCCGCCCCGCCTCTCGCAACGCGCGCAACGAGGCCGTCCAGTCCCCCCAGCCCCCGGCCCCGCCCGGCAGCGCCGCAGCAGCCAACGCGAAGGCGTTCAGGTCCGACGTGATGCCCAACGCCGGGCGGAACACCCGCCCAATCTCCGCCGGGTCGGGATGGACGTGGACGATGGCGGGGCCGCCCGCGGCCTGCCCGGCGGCGGGGAACAGCCCGTAGCCCTGCGTCGTCGCCTCCCCTAGCCGGGTGCCGATGGCCAGGATCAGGTCGGCCTCCCGCGCCTGCCTGACCAGCGCGGGGTCCGATCCGACGCCGAGGTCGCCGACGAAGGTAGGATGCGTCCCATCATACAGCGCCTGCCGCCGGAAGCCGACGGCGACCGGCAGGTTGCGCCCTTGCAGGAAGGCATGGATGGCGGCCCGGCCCGCGTCCGACCAGCCTGAGCCGCCGAGGACCGCCAGCGGCCGCCGCGCCCGGTCCAGCATGTCCGCCATCCGCGCCAGCGCCGCCAGGTCGGGCTGGGGGCGGGACACCTCGATGGGGCCGAGGTCGGGCACGTCCACCAGGTGCTTCTGCATCTCCTCCGACAAGGCGATCACCACGGGGCCAGGGCGTCCGGTGGTGGCCACGTCCACGGCGTGCGCCACCAGCTCCGGGATGCGCCGGGCGTCGTCCACCTGCGTCACCCACTTGGCGAGGGGGCCGAACATGCGGCGGTAGTCCACCTCCTGGAAGGAGTCCCGGTCCGTCTCCTCGAACGGGATCTGGCCGACGAACAGCAGCAGCGGCGTGCTGTCCTGCATGGCGACGTGGACGCCGATGCTGGCGTGGCAGGCGCCCGGCCCCCGCGTGACCATCGCTGCGGCGGGGCGCCCGGTCAGCTTGCCGTAGGCCTCGGCCATGTGGACCGCCCCGGCCTCGAACCGGCAGGTCACCAGTTCGATGTCCTCCCGCCGGGCATAGAGGCCGTCGAGCACGTCGAGGTAGCTTTCGCCGGGGACGGCGAAGACGTGGCGGATGCCTTGCGCTGCCAGGGCATCGGCCAAGACGCGGCCGCCTGGACGTGTGCCCGGGCGCGTGCCTGGGCGCGTGGTGTCGGCCTGCATGTCCATCGTCGGCGCTCCCCCGTGCGTTCGCGCCCACACTATGCCGCCCGGCCCGGCTGTCCAGGGCGGGCGGGGCATGGCACGCTGCGCCGCTGCCGGAGGAGGATGCGATGCGGGCCATATTCGTCCAGATCAAGTGCGAGATGGGGCGGGCCTACGCGGTGGCGCAGTTGGCGGTGGATGGCATCGAGCAGTTGTCGGAAATCTACTCGACTTCCGGCCAGTACGACCTGCTGGGCAAGTTCTACCTGGACGAGGAGCAGGACACCGGGTTGTTCGTGACGGAGCGGGTGCAGACGCTGCCGGGGGTGGCGGACACCTACACGCTGATCACGTTCAACGCGTTCGCGGGGCGGTAGGGCGGGCGCGCAGCCTGGGAAGGGGCCAGCTATGCAGCTTGAAGCGATCAGGACGATGGGCCAGGACGAGTTTCTGGCCTGGGCGCAGGACCGTGAGGGCCGCTACGAGCTTGTGGACGGCGTGCCCGTCGCCATGGCCGGCGCCAAGCGGCGCCATGACCAGATCGTGGTGAATGTGATCCGGGAGCTTGCGACGCAACTGCGCGGTGCTGCGTGCCGCCCGTTCACGGCGGACACCGCCGTCCGCATCCCGGTCGGGAACGTGCGCCTGCCGGACGCCGGGGTGGACTGCGGCGTATTCCGGGATGACACGAACTGGGCGGATGCGCCCGCCGTCGTCATCGAAGTACTGTCGGCCTCAACGCGCGACTTCGACCTGTTCGGGAAGGTAGAGGAATACAAGACGGTGCCGACCCTGCGGCACATCGTGATTGTTGATCCCGATGAGGCGCGGGCAGTCCATTGGAGCCGGGCCACGGACGACGCGTGGTCCTTCCAGCCGTATGAGGGGCTTGATGCCGCCGTCACAACCGCCGCGCCTCCACTGACTCTGCGCTTGGCGGACTTGTACGAAGGGCTTGCGTTCCCGGCCAAGCCGCGGCTGGTCGAGGCGGGGCAAGGATGATGCCAACCGGCTTGGTTGCCCCCTTCCCAAAGGCGATCATGTCTTTAGCAAGCACGCCGGGCACAATTGGGGCACTGTCACACCGGAGGTGAAGGGGCATGGTTAAGCCCGCGTTGATTGGGAAGGCAGGCGAGATGCTTGTCGCAGCCGAGTTGATGCGGCGTGGCGTCGAGGTCGCGCACCCGGCCAGCGACGTGGGTGTTGACCTACTCGCATACCGATTGAGCGAGGGACATGCTGTGCCAGCTAAGATTGTGCCGATCCAAGTAAAGGCATACTCGGGCACTGGGTACGTGTTTCAGAAGCGCTGGTTTGAGCGCGCGCCTGGCGTGGTATTAGCGTCAGTTTGGCTCACTGCTGCCAAGGTGCCGCAGTTTTACATCCTGGAAAATCTTGTTCGTGTCGAGCAGGCGCTTGGTGCCCATGCAGCTACGGAAAGCTGGACCAACCGGGGCATCTGGTCCTCGTCCGACACACCACCGAACAGCTCGGACTGGAAGCTGATGCAGCCGCATCTCGACAAGTGGTGCCGCATCATCGGCCTACTTTAGCCCCATCCTCGTCTGGCCTTGGGCGCTCCTATGATTGGGAACCTACCATGCCCGGCGTGTTTGTCGGGTGCATAGCTACCTTTCCGAAAGCATCAGCCGCCGATCAAAGTCGTAACAAGGTAGCTGCAATTCTGGCCTTAAACCGCCGCCTTCACCGCAGCGGTTGCCTCATCTCCAGTGTTCGGCGTGCCCGCCGGCTCGATCAGCAGCAGATGCACCTCCTCCTCCGCCACGGGCCGATGCTCGACGCCCCTCGGCACGACATACATCTCCCCAGGCCCAAGCTGCACGTTCCCATCCCGCATCTGAATGGTCAGCTTGCCCCGCAGCACCAGGAACAAGTCATCGGTGTCGGGATGCGAATGCCAGACGAACTCGCCCTTGACCTTCACCACCATGACATCGTGCCCATTGAACCCGGCAATGATCTTCGGCGACCAATGGTCCGAGAACTTCGCCAGCTTCGCCGCAAGGTTGATCGCCGCCGTTTCCGTCATTGCTCCCTCCATCGTTCCGGCAATCACTGAAGGCCCTAGCCAAACCCCATGAACCCCGGCATCCCCGCAATCCCCCCCGCCCCCCGCAGCCGCCCCAGGTCCGGCACCGGCCGCGCCGTCCGCGCATCGCCCGCCAGCACCGCCTCCAGCGCCGCCGCAACGCCCAACACGTAGGCGTCCCCGCCCCGCGGCCCCACGATCTGCAACCCGAACGGCATCCCAGCCCGGTCTACCCCCACCGGCAGGGATACCGCCGGGTGCCCGGCCAGCGTCACCGCATAGGCCAGCGCCAGCCAATGAAAGTAGCTGCGCGTCGGCACGCCATCTATCTCCACCGGGAACAGCTCCGTCCAGGGCCGCGGGCTGATGGTGATGCTCGGCGTGATCAGCACGTCATGCACGGCAAAGAACCGCTGCCACCGCTGATACAGCGCCGTCTGCAGCGTGAACGCCCGGGCGATGTCCGCAGCCGAATACCGCTTCCCCTCCGCCACGTTCGCCCGCACGTTCGGCCCGACATCATCAGCTCGCTCCCGCACCCGCGCCCCGTGCGCCGCAATGAAGGCGACGGCCCGCAGCACCTCGAACGCCTCATCGGCGCCCTGGCAGTCCGGCGCCGCATCCTCCGCCCGCGCGAAGGCGGCGCGGAACAGGCCGGTCTTCTCCGCGAACACCTCGGCCACGTGCCGCTCCACCGGTGCGAACCCCAGGTCGGGCGAGAACGCGGCGCGCACCGCCGACAGGTCCACCGGCGCCGGCGGGAAGAAGTCGCCCGGCGCCCGCACCCGGCGCCCATGCACCGTCGTCGCCAGCGGGTCGCGCGCGTCGTCCGACGCCATCGCCGACAGCAGCAGGCACACGTCCGGCACCGTCCGCCCCATCGGCCCCAGCACGGACAGCGGCGACCAGCCCAGCGGGCGCGTCTCCGCCGGCACCAGCCCCGGGGAGGGCCGAAAGCCCACCACGCCGTTGAACGCCGCCGGGTTCCGCAGGCTGCCGCCCATGTCCGACCCCGACGCCAGCGGCACCATGCCGCAGGCCAGCGCCACCGCGGACCCGCCGGACGACCCGGCGGCGGACCGCGTGGGGTCGAAGGGGTTGCCCGTCGCGCCATACACCGCGTTGCGCGTGTTCGCCCCGGCGCCGAACTCCGGCGTGTTAGTCTTGCCCAGCACGATCCCGCCCGCCGCCCGCACCCGCGCCACCATGCCGCAATCGGTGGCGGGCACGTGGTCCCGGTAGATCGGGCTGCCGTAGGTCGTCCGCAGCCCGGCGGTGTCGTCCAGGTCCTTGATCCCCACGGGCAGGCCGTGCAGCGCCGGCAGGGCGTCGCCGCGCATCACCGCGGCCTCAGCCGCCTGGGCCGCCGCCGCCGCGCGCCCGAAGTCGCGGGCCACCATCGCGTTGACGGCGTGGTCCACGGCCTCGATCCGGGCGATGCAGCTTGCCGTCAGCTCCACCGGGGACAGCGCCTTCGCACCGATCAGGCGCCGGGCCTCGGTGGCCGGCAGGTCGCAAGGTTCGGTCATCATCAGTATCCCATCGTCCTAGTAACCCAGGGCCATGCCGTCCTTGCGCGGGTCGGACCCGCCCATCAGGACGCCGCGCGCGTGGTCAATCCAGATGGCCTGGCCGCCGCCGTGCGGGCGCTCCACCGGGCCGACCGGGTGGCCCATGCGGGCCAGGGCCTCCAGCGTGGATGCAGGGATGCCGCGCTCGGCCTCCACCTGCCCGGCGTAGGGAAAGATGCGCGGCAGGTCCAAGGCGGCCTGCACGTCCATGCCCCAGTCGAACATGTTGGTCAGGAACAGGGTCTGCCCCATCGGCTGGAAGTGCCCGCCCATAACGCCGAACGGCATCACCGCCCGCCCGTCCTTGGTCACCATGCCGGGGATGATCGTGTGCATCGGCCGCTTGCCCGGCGCGATGCAGTTCGGGTGCCCCCGCTGCAGCCGGAACCCCAGCCCGCGGTTCTGCAGCATCACCCCCGACCGCGGCGCCAGGATGCCCGACCCGAAGCCCTGGAACAGCGAGTTGATGAACGAGCACGCATTCCCGTCGCGGTCCACGGTGCAGAGGTAAACCGTGTCCCGATGCGCCGGCAGCATCGCCTCCCCTGCCGCCGGCAGGTGCGGCATCGCCCGGTCCGGCTGGATCAGCTCCTGCATGGCGCGCAGGTAGGTGGGGTCTAGCAGCCGCGCTACTGGCACCTCGGCCTGCGCCGGGTCGGCCAGGAAGGCGTCGCGGTCGCGATAGACCAGGCGCGCGGCCTCCAGGTGGCGGTGCAGCCGCTCCGGCCCCAGCGGCCCGCCCTGCGCCGGCGGCATCCCGTCCAGGATGCCCAGCAGCATCAGCACCAGCAGGCCGGAGCCGTTGGGCGGGCACTGCCAGACCTCCATGCCGCGCCAGGCCGTGCGTATGGGTTCGACGAACTCCGCCACCGTGCGCCCGGCGGCGAAGTCGGCCTCGGTTTGCACGCCGCCATGGGCCTGCAGGGTGGCGGCCATGTCGGCGGCGGCGGCGCCCTCGTAGAAGCCGCGCGACCCCTGCTGGGCGATGGCGCGCAAGGTCTCGGCCAGCTCGGGCTGGCGGAACAGGTCGCCGGGTTGGGGGGCGTGGCCGCCGGGCAGGAAGGCGTGCGCGCCGGTGCGGCGCAGCTTGTCCACCTGGCCCGCCCAGTCCGATGCCACCCGGTCATGCACGGGCCAGCCGTCCTCGGCCATGGCGATGGCCGGCTGCAGCAGCTCGTCCAGCCCGCGCGTGCCGTGGGCGGCCAGCAGCGTCTCCCAGGCGGAGACTGCGCCGGGGATGGTGACGGCGTGGGCGGACGTGTTCTCCAGCGCCGTGATGCCGTGCGCGTCGTAGTAATCCGTGGTCGCGCCCGCCGCGGCCCGGCCCGAGCCGTTCAGCGCCACGATCCCGCCCCCGGCCGGCGCCCACAGGCAGAAGCAGTCGCCGCCGATGCCGGTGGACTGCGGCTCGATCACGCCCAGCACGGCGGCGGCAGCCACGGCGGCGTCCAGCGCGTTGCCGCCCCGGCGCATCACGTCCAGCGCGGTCAGGGTCGCCGCGGGCATGGACGTGGCGGCCATGCCGTGCGTGGCGTAGGCCGGGCTGCGCCCGGGCAGGTGGAAGTCGCGCATCGGCATCGCTGGAGTCCCTTGGTTGTCATAGGCCGCCCATGCGGCACAATCCCCTTGCGGAGTCGGCCTGGCAAGCCGGGGCCTGCCCGCCGCTGGCCGCCCATGATGCACGGCAGGGGGTGCAGCGCTGGGCCGCCTCTGCCACGGCCCGCCGCCATCCGGCCGCGGCGGCAGCGGCGAAAGCGGCAGGCAGGGCGGCCCGGCACCCCTGGACCTCGGGCGGCGGCGCATCATGTCCCATCCACCACCAACACTCCACGCACGACAAACACAAGGATACGCCGCATGACCGCCGCCGCAGCAGTGCTGAAGCAGAAAGGCTCCGACGTCATCACCATCGCGCCGGACGCCACGGTGCAGGAATTGGCGGCCCTCATCAGCTCGCGCCGCATCGGCGCGGTGGTGGTGTCGGCGGACGGCAAGCGCATGGCCGGCATCGTCAGCGAGCGCGACGTGGTGAAGGCCATCGCCGCCAAGGGCGAGGCGGCGCTGCGCCTGACGGCCGCGGACATCATGACGAAGGAGGTGGTCACCGCCACCGCCCGCACGACGATGGACCAGGCGATGGAGATGATGGACGCCGGCTACTTCCGGCACCTGCCCGTGCTGGAGGGCGAGGAACTGATCGGCATCCTGAGCGTGCGCGATGCGGTGCGGGCGCACATCCAGTCCCAGGCGCAGGAGGTGAGCAGCCTGATGGACTACGTCCACCGCGGCGCCAAGGCCGACGGGCTGCGCTGACAGGGTCGCCTGCGCCGCGCTGCACGGGGCGGCTGCCTTGACGGCTGGCCGCCGGCCCGGCGCGGCGGCGCTGCGGACGAGGCATCGGACCAGCAGGGCACCGCATCGTTGGCAGGTGCTTGCCCCGGCTTGCCGCACTGGTGATAGGATCGGCGCATGAACATCGCCCTCCGCAAGCCGATGACTCCGCAAGAGTTCCTTGCCTGGGAGGAGCGCCAGCCCGGCAAGTGGGAGTTCGACGGCTTCGCCCCAGTTGCGATGGTGGACGTCAGGTTGGCGCACTCAGCCATCCAGGCCAACCTTATCACCGCCCTGCGGACGCGGTTGAGGGGCCGGCCATGCCAGCCGCATGAGAGCGACATGAAGATCGAGGCCGCCGGACGCATCCGCTACCCCGACGCCTTCGTCCACTGCACCCGGTTGCCTCCCGATGCGACCGTCGTGACGGAGCCGGTCGTCGTCTTTGAAATCCTGAGCGAGACCACGGCCAACACCGACCTGGTCACCAAGGACGCCGAGTACCGCGCTACGCCCTCCATCCAGCGCTACGTCATCCTGGAGCAGACGGACGCCGGGGCGCTGACCTTCTCCCGCAAGGGCGGGGACTGGCTGGCCGAGCCTCTGTCAGGCGACGGCGCCGTGCTGCACATGCCGGAGATCGGGATAGAAGTCCCGTTGGCAGGGCTTTACCTCGATGTCGAACTGACGGGCGGCACAGGGGTGGCCTCCGCCTGAAGCAGGGCCGCAGGCTCTCACGGCAGCCCAACCAGCCGCAAACCCCAACCTCACGCCTGTTTATGTTGCACTGCACAAAATAGTGGTGGATGCTTCCTGCCAGTGGGAGCAACTGCGATGACGGACCTTCTGCCGGCGGACATGGGCCGGCTCGACGTGGCGGCGCTGTCCTGGTTCCTGGCGGCCTGGCTCGGCTACGGCCAGGCCATCCACGCCCTGCCCTGGCCCGGCAGCATCACGGCGCGCATGGGCGAGGTGCGCCGGGCCTGGATGCATACCATGCTGGGCCGGGACAACCGCATCACCGACGCATCGCTGATCGGCCACACCGTCCACAGCGCGACCTTCTTCGCTTCCACCACCATGGTCGCCCTGGCGGCGCTGCTGGGCCTGCTGGGCGGGTTCGAGCGGACCTATGCCACCCTGCAGGACCTTTCCTTCACGGCAAAGTCCAGCCGCGGCTTGACCGAGGGCAAGCTGATGCTGCTCCTGCTGGTGTTCGCCCACACCTTCCTGAAGCTGAGCTGGGCGCTGCGCCAGCTCAACTACACCCTGGCGCTGATCGGCGCCGCGCCGCTGAAGCCCGGCGCCGCGCAGCGGGACGGGATTGCGACGCAGCTCGGCGCCTTGCTGTCCCTGGCCGTCCGCAGCTTCAACGCGGGCATACGCGGCTACTACTTCGCGCTGGCGGCGCTGACCTGGATGCTGGGGGCGGAGGCGTTCATGGTGGCAACGTGCGGAATCGTGGCGATGCTGCTGTGGCGCCAGTTCCTGTCCGGCACGGCCGGGGCCATACGGGACAGCCACGCGGCGGTGCTGGGCGTGGAAGAACCGGGCTTCGGCGGGGCGCTGCAGCCGCGGTAGGAACCTGCCGGGCCGGGCGGCGTGACCCCTGACCCGGCTCCTGCCTATATCGGCCCCTGGAACGTGTTGCACGCCGCGATGGTGCCCTCCCGCAGCCCCGTCGTCAGCCAGCGCGTGCGCTGCTGCGCGGTGCCGTGGGTGAAGCTGTCCGGCACCGCCGCCCGCCCGGACTCCCGCGCGATGCGGTCGTCGCCGATGCTGCTGGCGGTGCGGGCGGCCTGCTGGATGTCGTTGGCGTCCAAGTTGCCGTGGCGCTCGTTCATCTTCTTGGCCCACACCCCGGCTAGGCAGTCCGCCATCAGCTCGGTCCGCACCGACAGGTTGTTGGCCGTGGCCTGGTCGGCATCGCGCTCTGCCGCTTGCACCTTGGGCAGCAGGCCCAGCAGGTTCTGCACGTGGTGGCCCACCTCATGCGAGATCACGTAGGCGTAGGCGAACTCGCCGCCGCCGCCGAAGCGCTGCTGCATCTCGGCGAAGAACGCGGTGTCCAGGTACAGCTTGCGGTCCAGCGGGCAGTAGAACGGCCCCGCCGCCGCCTGCGCCGTGCCGCAGCCGGACGCGGTGCGTCCGGTGAACAGCACCAGGACCGGGCGCTGATACTGGATGCCGGCCTGGCGCGGCAGCTCGGCGGACCAGACGTCCTCCGTCTCCCCCAGCACCTTGGCGACGAAGCCGCCCACGGCGTCCGCGGGCGCCCCGGCTTGGGGTCCGGCCTGAGAGCCGAACTGCGATCCCGCCTGGGGTTGGCGCTGCGGCGCGGGCTGCTGCGGCGGCGGCGCATATTGCTGCGCCGGCTGGCCGCCGCCGGTCACCATCTCGGCCCCGCCTATCAGGATGCGCGGGTCTATGCCGGTCGCCCAGCCGATCACGCACAGGATCAGGATGGCGCCGATGCCCAGCCCGCCGCGCCCGACCGGGAAGCCCCCGCCTCCACCGCCGCCGGGCTGTCCACGCCGGTCCTCGATGTTCGAGGAGGCTCTGAGGTCGTCGTCCTGCATCGGTCGGCTCCGCTGGGCTAGGTGGCCTCTACGTCCGGCGCAGGGGATCGTTCCGCATGGGGCAGCTCGTCCGGCGCCGGCGCCAGGCCATAGGGGGCCAGCAAGGCCCAAATGTGGCCCGGCACCATCGTCCGCAGCCGCCGGGGATGGGCGCGGCGCAGGTGCAGCACGGTCTCGGCGGCCTTCATCTCGACCCGCGTGCGCGCGAACTCCAGCCCGCGCGGGCCGACCCGGGGCATCAGCCAGCCGACGACCGGCCGCAGCCAATCCGGCATGGAGCGCAGCGGCAGCCCGCCCGCCGCCCGCGCGACGTTGCCGATGAAGCCGCGCACCGCCCCGGCCCGCTTGCCGGCGCTGCCCGGCGCGGACACCTGGACCTCGTCGCCCAGGGCCGCCAGCAGTTCCTCCCCGCGGGCGTTGCGGACCAGCAGCCACTGCTCCCCCTGCCCGCCCATGTAGCCCACCGTCAGGTCGGCCAGCACGTTGGTGTAGTCCACGCAGGTCCGGCAGGTCATCGGGAAGAAGTCGGCGGGCAGCTTGCTGATGGGCAGTTGCAGGAAAGGGATCAGCCGCGTGCGCCCGTCCGCGAAGCGCAGCTCCACCCGGTAGTCCGCCCGGAACTCCAAATATGTGATCGTGCCGGGGTCCTCGGCCAGCAGGGCCAGGAACTGGTGAAACCGCTCAGTCGTCGTGTTGTCCGAACACGGCGTGCCGATGACGAACAGGCGGTCGAAGCCCAGCGTCGCCTCGATGCCGCGCAACGCATGGACCTGGCACGGGATGCCGATCACCGCGACCCGGCGGTAGCCGCGGGCGCGGGCGGGTTCCAGCAGGGCGAGCAAGGGCGCGAAGCCCATTCGCATCCCGCGGCAGGCGGCCATGCCCACGGCCTCCGTCACCAGCACCGGGACCGGGCGCCACTTGTCATCGGGATCTGGCGCCATCGTCAGCACGGCGTCCACGGTGCCGGTCTCCAGCAGGCGCTCGGCGATGCGGGTGGTGATCCCGGTCCACTGCGCGCCCGGGCTGGGCTGGCGCAGGGAGGCGCGGAGCATCCGGCGGAACGGCCCGAAGTGCAGCTCGTCCGGACGCGCCGGGTCGCGCGCGCGTCCGTGGACCTGGGCTTCCAGGGCGGGATAGTCCGGAGCGATGAACTGGCAGGCGGTGCCGCACAGGCCGGGGGTCGCGGTGCGGGACAGGCCGCAATCGGTGCAGAGGCCGCGCGGAGCGGCGGGGGGCAGCGGGGGTGCCCAGACGCCCGGAATGGTGGGCAGGGCTTCGGTTGTCATCGTAGGCCACCTGTGTCGTGGCGGTCCAGCGGCTGCCAGGATGAGCCTTGCTGCCCCGGGATTGCCGCGTCGCTCCGCTCCTCGCAATGACGTGCGAGGGCAGGCGTCCGCCCGTCAGCTTCAGACAAGGCCATTACTCCAACGCTCCCCGCAACGCCGCCCCGGCGGCCAGGGGGCACAGCGGCAGCGCCCCGGCCAGCACCGCCGCCAGCAGCAGCAAGTGCGGGCGGGGCGTCAAGCCGGATTGCGCGGCCTCCGCCGCCGCCGCGCCGAAGATCAGCACCGGCATGGCCAGCGGCAGCACCAGCAGCGGCAGCAGCACCCCGCCGCGCCGGGCGCCCAGCACCACAGCGGCGCCCAGCGTCCCCAGCAGCGACAGCGCCAAAGTGCCCGGCAGCAGCCCGGCCAGCAGCACCGGCACCGCCGCCGGGTCCAGTTGCAGCATGACGGCCAGCGGCCCCGCCGCCAGCAGCAGCGGCAGGCCCGTGCCCAGCCAGTGCGCCAGCGCCTTCACGCCCGCCACGCCCGCCGCGGCCATGCCGCCGAGCATGAGCTGGTCCAGCGACCCGTCCTCGAAGTCCGCGCCGAACAGCCGGTCCAGCGGCAGCAGCGCCGCCAGCAGCGCGCACACCCACACGATCCCCGGCGCGATCCGCCCGAGGGTTTCAGGCGCCGGGCCGATGGCAAGCGGGAACAGCGCGCCCGCCAGCACGAAGAACAGCACGGCGGCCAGCGTGTCCGCGCCGTGGCGGAGGGACAGGCGCAGTTCGCGCCGCAGCAAGGCCAGGGCGGCGGTCATGCGGCCGTATCCGTCATCATGAAGCGTCTCCGCAGCATGAAGCGTCTCCGCAGCCTAGCGCTCTAGGAAACAGTGCCGACGGCTGGGTTCGCCCACCCGTCATTGCGAGCTGCCTTTGCGGCGCGGCAATCCAGGGGCCGAACGCACGGTCCCGGCGGCCCCTGAATTGCCGCGGCGCTGCGCGCCTCGCAATGACGGCCTTTGACAGTTGGTCAGGGCTGCGCTCACAGCCGCAGCTCCGCGGCGTCCGGCAAGGGCAGCGGCAGGTGCGTGGCCGTGACCACCACGCCGCCCCCGGCCCGGTGCGCCGCCAGCAGCCCGCCCAGGCAGGCGACCGCCGCGGTGTCCAGTCCCAGCGTCGGCTCGTCCAGCAGCCAGATGGGCGCCGGCGACAGCACCAGGCGCGCCAGCGCCAGCCGGCGCTTCTGCCCGGCGGACAGCAGCCGCGCCGGCAGGTCCGCCAGCGGCAGCAGGTGCAGGGCCGCCAGCGCATCCCGTGCCGTCCCCCGCCCCATCCGCGCGGCGAAGGCCAGGTTCTCCGTTGCAGTCAGGCCGGGCTTCACGGCGTCCTGGTGGCCCAGGTAGGCCACCGGCCAGGGGTCCGCCGCCGTGCCCATCCACAGCACCGCTCCGGCATCCGGCCGCTTCAGCCCGGCCAGCACGCGCAGCAGCGTGCTCTTGCCCGACCCGTTCGCGCCCAGCAGCAGCAGCGCCCCGCCGGGCGGCACGGCGAGCGACACGCCGCGCAGCACCAGGCGCTCCCCGCGGAAGGCGGCGATGTCTTGTGCCTCAAGCCCTGCGCCCTCCAGTTCCGGCAAGCCGCCTCCCATTGCCCCCTGCTTGTTCTAGCCGCGTTCAACGGGGCTGGGCACCCCGGGGCCGCGACGAGTCCGCGCCTGGACAATGCAATCCGACAGCCCGCGCCTTCGCGCATGGACGATGCCTGGACCCCGCCGCAAGCAGGCTCATGCGGCTCGTCGCACAGCATGGCCTCCGGGCGCGCCAAGCCGCATGGGCCTGCTTGGAGGCTGCGTCCGTGTGCAGACTCCAGAGGCTTGCTTGGCGCGTCCGCCCGACGCTGGATTGCCGCACGCCGGAGGGGATGGGTAAGCTGGCCACCTGACGCCAGCCGGACCCAACCTCGTCCCAGCCGCGGACGAGTCCAGTCGGACGGGATCACCTCACTGCCCAAGCACGGCGCGACAGGACACGCGCGACAGGACACATATGCAGCATTCAAAGGTGACGGCTGCCCCGGCTCGGCGCGGCCAGGGCGCGCCGGACTCGCTCGTGCGGCGCGCCCTGGCCACCGCAGCGCGCGCGGCGCTGGGGCTGGCCGGGCTTCTGCTTGCGTTCGACGCGCGGCACGCGAGCAGGCTTGGGCTTGCGCCCTTGTCATGGCATCCGCTGCGGGGGGCCAACCAGAGGCGCATCCGCAGCCGGTGCATGGTGGTGCAGGCGCTGGACGGCGTTGCCGTCTGCCGCGTGCTGGGCCGCTACAAGATGTATGTGGACGCAAGCGACCATGGCCACGCCGTCCACCTGATGTTCGAAGGCTACTGGGAGATGCCGGTGACGCAGGTCGTCGCCTCGCTCATGCGCCCGGGAATGACCGGGGTGGATGTGGGCGCCAACCAGGGATACTACACGCTGCTGATGGCCGGCCTGGCCGGGGACGAGGGCCGCGTCCATGCCGTCGAACCGAATGCGCGGATGGTCGCGTTGCTGCGCCGGTCCGTCGCGGTGAACGGGTTCGCCAGGCGCGTCCACGTCCATGCCCGGCCGCTTGGCGCCGACGACGCCCGGCGCGTGGTGCTGCGCGTGCCGGACGGCACGCCCTCCGGCGCCTACCTCGAAGCTGCCGGCGGCGGCCCGGACGACCCGGACGCCATGCTGACCGCCACGCTGGACGGCATCCTGGGCGACGAGCGGGTGGACTTCATCAAGATTGATGCCGAGGGGTCCGAGAGGGCGATTTGGGAGGGTGCGCGGCGCATCCTGGCCCGCGGCGCCCCGCTCACGGTGGTGATGGAGTTCTTCGTTGACAGCGCTCCGGACCCGGCAGCGTTCCTGGAGGACATCAGGACATGCGGCTTCGCCATGTCCCACATCCACAACCGGCATGGGCTGCGTCCGGTCACGGCAGACCAGATCCTGACGGCCCCGAGCAACCAGGAATGGATGCTGGTCCTGCAGCGGGGCAGGCAGGCATAGTTCTTGTTCGCGGCGCGCGGCAGCCGTGCCGGGCCTGGGCGAAGCCCTGTCCGGCGAGCGCGGCGTCGCCGGACAGCGCCCGACCTTGCCGGCATCCCATGCTCCCGCTGCATAGGTGCGCCGCCCCCTGCCCCGCCTGTGGACGCAGCAGGCCCTCGCATGGTTAAACCACGCGCATACATGACAGTTTCAGGCGCTGCTTGCCTCAAGACCCGGCACGCAGCCCAGCACGGAAGGCGCCCGCCATGAAGATGATCGGCCAGGACACCCTCAACACCCGTCGCACGCTCGAAGCCGGCGGAAAGTCCTACGACTACTTCTCGGTTCCCGAGGCCGCCAAGGCCCTCGGCGAACCCACGGACCGCCTGCCCGTCAGCCTGAAGATCCTGCTGGAGAACGTGCTGCGGTTCGAGAACGGCAGCAGCTACACCGTCGCCGACGCCCGCGCCCTGGCCGAGTGGGCGCGCGAGGGGCGCAGCGCCAAGGAAGTGCCGTTCCGCCCCGCCCGCATCCTGATGCAGGACTTCACCGGCGTGCCCGGCGTCGTGGACCTCGCCGCCATGCGCGACGGCATCATCAAGCTCGGCGGCCAGCCCGGCCAGGTGAACCCGCTGATCCAGGTGGACCTGGTCATAGACCACTCGGTGATGGTTGATTACAGCGGCACCACCGACAGCCTGCACAAGAACATGGACGCCGAGTTCAGCCGCAACGGGGAACGCTACAGCTTCCTCCGCTGGGGCCAGACCGCCTTCCAGAACTTCCGCGTGGTTCCGCCGGGCGCCGGCATCTGCCACCAGGTCAACGTCGAGTTCCTGGCGCAGACCGTCTGGACCGCGGACATCGAGGGCAAGACGGTCGCCTACCCCGACACCCTGTTCGGCACCGACAGCCACACCACGATGGCCAACGGCATCGGCGTGCTGGGCTGGGGCGTCGGCGGGATCGAGGCGGAGGCCGCGCTGCTCGGCCAGCCCATCGCCATGCTGATCCCCGACGTGATCGGCTTCCGCCTGACCGGCGCGCTGCCGGAGGGCAGCACGGCCACCGACCTGGCGCTGCAAGTCACGCAGATGCTCCGCAAGAAGGGCGTGGTCGGCAAGTTCGTGGAGTTCTTCGGCCCGGGCCTGGCCAACCTGTCCGTCAGCACGCGGCTGACCATCGCCAACATGGCGCCGGAGTACGGCGCCACGTGCGGCATCTTCCCGGTGGACGAGGCCACGCTGGACTACCTGCGCCTGACCGGACGGGACGAGAGCCGGATCGCGCTGGTCGAGGCCTATGCCAAGGCGCAGGGCATGTGGGTGGACGGCGACACGGTTGACGCGACCTACACCGACATCGTCGAGCTGGACCTGGCGACGGTGCTGCCCAGCATCGCCGGCCCGAAGCGCCCGCAGGACCGCGTGCTGCTGCGCGACGCCAGCGCCGCCTTCAAGGCGGACCTGACCAAGGGCCTGGGCGTGCCGGCCGCGGATGCGGGCAGGAAGGCGGCCGTTGCCGGCAAGGACTACGAGATCACCCATGGCGACGTGGTGATCGCCGCCATCACAAGCTGCACCAACACCAGCAACCCCTACGTCATGCTGGGCGCGGGCCTGCTGGCCAAGAAGGCGAGGGAGAAGGGTCTGCACCCGAAGCCCTGGGTGAAGACGTCCCTGGCGCCGGGCAGCCAGGTGGTGACGGAGTACCTGGACAAGGCCGGGCTGTCCGCGGAGCTGGACGCGCTGGGCTTCCAGCTCGTCGGCTACGGCTGCACCACCTGCATCGGCAACTCCGGCCCGCTTGACGAGGCGGTGGCGGAGGCCATCGAAGCCAACAAGCTGGTGGTGGCATCGGTGCTGTCCGGCAACCGCAACTTCGAGGGCCGGGTGCATCCGAACGTGCGGGCCAACTACCTGGCCTCCCCGCCGCTGGTGGTCGCCTATGCGCTGCTGGGCACCATGAACGAGGACATCACGACGGCCCCGCTGGGCACGGGCAAGGACGGGCAGCCCGTTTACTTGAAGGACATCTGGCCCTCCAACGCCGAGATCGCCGAGACCGTGCGCGCCAGCCTGACGCGCGAGCAGTTCATCCGCCGCTACGGCGAGGTGTTCCAGGGCACCAAGGAGTGGCAGGCCATCGAGGTGGACGCCAGCAGCCAGACCTACCGCTGGAACGGCGGCAGCACCTACGTGCAGAACCCGCCCTACTTCGACGGCATCACCATGACGCCCGGCGCCGTCACCGACATCACGGGCGCGCGCGTCCTGGCGCTGTTCGGCGACAACATCACCACCGACCACATCAGCCCCGCCGGCAACATCAAGAAGGCGTCCCCCGCCGGCGAGTACCTGGGCGAGCACCAGGTCATGCAGCGCGACTTCAACTCCTACGGCGCGCGCCGCGGCAACCACGAAGTCATGATGCGCGGCACCTTCGCCAACATACGCATTAAGAACGAGATGGTCGCCGGCGTCGAAGGCGGCTGGACCCGCTACCAGCCCGGCGGCGAGCAGATGCCGATCTACGATGCGGCCGAGCGCTACAAGAAGGCCGGGGTGCCGCTGGTGGTGTTCGGCGGCAAGGAATACGGCATGGGGTCGTCCCGCGACTGGGCGGCCAAGGGCACGGCGCTGCTGGGCATCAAGGCCGTGGTGGTCGAGAGCTTCGAGCGCATCCACCGCAGCAACCTCGTCGGGATGGGCGTGCTGCCGCTGCAGTTCAAGGACGGCATGACCCGCGCCAGCCTGGGCCTGACGGGCGCGGAGACCATAGACATCCTGGGGCTGGAAGGCCTGCAGGCCGGCATGGACTTGCAGGTGCTGATACACCGCGACGGCGGCACCACCGATGCGATCACGGTCAAGTGCCGCGTGGATACCGCTGACGAGGTCGAGTACTACCGCAACGGCGGCATCCTGCACTACGTCCTGCGGGAGATGGCCCGCGCGGCATAGGACGGACCAAAAGGGAGCGGCAGCGGCATGAAGGCGCTTGCTGCTCCCTCTCCCTCCGGGAGAGGGCCGGGGTGAGGGAAAGGCCGCACGCGCCCCGCCTGAACCCGGAAGTACCCGGTCCAGAAACACCAGACCTGGTGCGCGCGGCTTCCCTCACCCCGACCCTCTCCCGGAGGAAGAGGGAGTGAGGACCGCGATCCCAGCCCGCTGGCGCCGCGGCCCCGACGCCGACCTTGGCCACCTGCCCATCAGCCTGGATCTGCGCGCCCTGTCCATCGCGGAGGGCGTGCGCGCCGCCCTGTCCGTTGCCGTCCTGGTCGCGCTCAACGAGTGGCTGCGCCTGCCTGTCCTGAACGAGGCCGCGCTGGCCGCCCTGCTGACCTGCCTGTGCGACGCGGGCGGCCCCGTCCGGCGTCGCATTCCGGCGCTGCTCGCCTTCGCCGTCATCGGCGCGCTGCTGACCGCCGGCTTCGGCGCGCTACGCCCGCTTGGCCTGCCCATCGTGGTGCCGCTCGCTTGCCTGGTCATCTTCTGCACCAGCTTCGCCCGCATCTGGGGCCAATCGCCGTTGCAGGTCGGCAACCTGCTCACCGTCGTCACCGTCCTGGCGCTGGACCGTGGGGAGGACCTGCGGACCGCCGCCGAACTCGGGCTGTTCTTCGCCGGGGGCAGCCTGTGGGCGCTGCTGCTGACGATGGTGATCTGGCGCCTGCACCCCTACCGGCCCGCCCGGCGCGCGGTGGCGGATGTTTACCTGCGTCTGGGCATCATGGCCGGCGACCTGTCCGTCCTGGCCGCCCACGCCGACCCACCCTCGCACGCTTGGGCCGACCACGCCCGCGCCCACCGCCGCCACGTCCGCGACGGGATCGAGGCCGCGCGGACCCTCGTGCTCGACACCATACGCGGGCGCGGCACCGCCAGCCCGCGCGCCGGGCAGACGCTGATCCAGGTGGAAGCCGCGGACCAGTTGTTCGGCACCCTGATCGCCCTGTCCGACGTGCTGGAAGCCGCGGACGCCCCCACCCGCGCCACGGCGGCCCGCGAGCTGAGCTTGGTGCGCCTGCTGCTGGCCGCCATCGCCGACGAGACCCGGCTGGACGAGCCGTCCGACGATCCGGCCCGGCGGGTGGCGCTGGAAGGAATGCTGGACCGGCTGACCCAACTGGGCGCGGGGCCGCTTGCCGGCATCACGGCCAGCATGACCGGACGGATGCGCATCGCGTTGCTGCTGACGACCCCGGCCGGGATGCTGCCGGACTCGCCGGCTGCGGCCGGCGGCCCGGGCTGGCGGAGCCGCCTGATGGGGCCGCTGCGGGCGAACCTGGCCTGGTCCTCCGCCGGGTTCCGGCACGCGTTGCGGGCCGCGGTGGTCGCCGCGCCGGCCCTGGCGCTGACGCTGCAGCTTGGCACGACGTATGCGCACTGGCTGACCATCACCCTCGTGCTGACCCTGCAGCCGTTCTTTGCGCTCACGTGGCAGCGGGCGGTGGAGCGCATTGGCGGCACGGTGCTGGGCGGGCTGGTGGCCGCCGCGGTCTCGACGGTGGTCACGACGCCGCTGGCGACGGCGGCGGCGCTGTTTCCGCTGGCGGTGCTGGCGCTGTCGGTGCGCTACGTCAGCTTCGGCCTGTTCATGGCGGGCATGACGCCGCTGGTGGTGCTGCTGTCCGAGCTGGGCCGACCCGGCACCGGCGAGCTGGAGATCGCCCTGCTGCGCGCCGCCTACACCCTGGCGGGCGGCTTGTTGGCGGTGCTGGGCTGCTGGACGCTGTGGCCGAGCTGGGAGCCGGGCCGGGTGCAGCAGGAGCTTCGCGCCGCCCTGCAGGCCCATGCCGCCTACGCCGACCTGGAGCTGGCGGCCCTGCTGGGGGAGGCCGCGCCCGGCACGCTGGACGCCGCCCGCCGTGCCGCCGGCGTGGCCAGCAACAACCTGGAGGCGTCGCTGTCCCGTGCCTTGCAGGAGCCGCGCCGGGCCGCCCGCGCCGGGCTGGAGGCGGTGATGACCGTGGATGCCGCGCTGCGCCGCCTGGCGGGCCGCCTGTCCGCCTTGCAGCACGACCCCGCGCTGGCCGGCGGTGCCGGGCCGGATGCGCTGCGAACCTGGCGGACCTGGCTGGCGGGCTGCTTCACGGCGCTGGCAGAGGGCACGCCGCTTCCGGACGGTGCCCCCGCTGCCGAGGGCATGGGGCCGCTGGTGCGCATCGCCCGGCAGATGGAACTGATGGACGGCGCGCTGAGGCGGGGCTGACGCCGTCCGCACAACGGCCCGGCCCGCGCCGCGCCGTGGCCAGATTGGGACTGCCGCCGGCCTTGGAGAACCCGTCATTGCAAGGCGCGCTTGCGCCGCGGCATAGGGGGCGCCAGCGTGATCCCGTCGCCCCGGGACCAGCAACGCCCAGCCCCGTCCAAAGACGGCTGGACGCAGTTGCTGCGGCTCCTGGTTTGCCGCGGCGCAAGCGCGCCTCGCTATGACGGCGGTTTGGGACGCGCTGCGGCGGGGCTGACGCTCCCGCCTGTTCCCCGCCCCGCCATCGTGCCACGCTGGCCGCCGTAGGCGAGGAGACGGGCATGGGCGGCACCAAGGCGGGCGCGATCGGGCGCGCACTGCGCCACTTCGACGATGGCGGGTTCGAGGGGCGTCTGGCGGAGCTGGTCGCCATCCCCAGCACCTCCCAGGACCCGGCCCGTGCCGCGGCGCTGCCGGGCTACCTGGACGGCGCCATCCGCCCCTGGCTGCAACGCATGGGCTTCGAGGTGGAGGTGCATCCCAATCCCGTGCCCGGCGCCGGCCCCATCCTGCTGGCAGTGCGGCAGGAGAGTGCAGGGCCAACCGTCCTGACCTACGGCCACGGCGACACAGTGCTGGGCATGGAGGGCGCGTGGGCCGAAGGCCGCGATCCCTGGACGCTGCGGCGGGAGGGGGATCGCTGGTACGGCCGCGGCGCCGCCGACAACAAGGGTCAGCACGCCATCAATCTTGCGGCGCTGGAGGCCGTCATCGCCGAGCGCGGCGGCACGCTGGGCTTCACCCTCAAGCTGCTGCTGGAAATGGCGGAAGAGACGGGGTCGGCGGGCCTGCGCGAGTTCGTGGCGATGCACCGGGAGGCGCTGGCCGCGGACGTGCTGCTGGCCAGCGACGGGCCGCGCGTGCAGGCGGGGACGCCCACGCTCTCGACCGGGACGCGCGGCAGCTACCATTTCGACCTGCTGGTGGACATCCGGCCCGGCGGCGTGCATTCCGGCAACTGGGGCGGCATGACGCGCGACCCCGCCATCATCCTGGCGCACGCCATTGCGGCCATTGCCGACCGGCACGGGCGCATCATGGTGCCGGGCTGGCTGCCCGCCGCCATCCCTGCAGCCGTCCGAGGCGCCCTGGCCGGCCTGGACCTGCAGGCCGAGGGCGGCGCGGCCACCATAGACCCGGAGTGGGGCGAACCCGGCCTGACCGCCGCCGAGAAGGTGTATGCCTGGACCAGCTTCATCGTGCTGGCGATGCACGCGGGCAAGCCGGAGTCCCCGGTCAACGCCGTTGCCCCGCGCGCCCACGCCCATTGCCAGATACGCTACACCGTGGACGTGGACCCCGACGCCTTCGCCCCGGCGCTGCGGGCGCACCTGGACGCCGCGGGCTTCCTCGAGGTGCAGGTCGTGCCCTACGGCGTCCGCATGGCCGCCAGCCGCACCAGCCCGGACGACCCCTGGGTGCGCTGGGCGGCCGCCAGCATGGCAAGCAGCCTGGGCCGGCCGGTGCAGCTGATCCCCAACAGCGGAGGCGGCCTGCCCGGCGACGTGTTCGTGGACCTTCTGGGCACGCCGCTCGCCTGGGTGCCGCACAGCTACAACGGCTGCCGCCAGCACGGCCCGGACGAGCACCTGCTGGTCGCCCCAGCGCGGGAAGGCACGGCGGCCTTCGCCGGGCTGTGGTGGGACCTGGGGGAAGCCGGGGTGCCAGGTGGGGACCAGGTGGTGGGCGCGACAGGGATTGAACCTGTGACCCTTCGCGTGTGAAGCGAATGCTCTACCGCTGAGCTACGCGCCCGCAAATCCGGTGACTGGCGGAAGGCGGCTGTTTAGGGGCGTGCCGCCGGGGGTGTCAACGCCTTCTGCTCCCTCCCCCTCCAGGAGAGGACCGGGATGAGGGAGGCGGCAAGCGCCAATCTTACCCTCGGCAGCGCCCGCGATCAGCCCGAAGGTGGTTGAGGTCCGCGCTTGCAGCTTCCCCCCACCTCAACCCTCTCCCGAAGAGAGAGGGAGCAATCACCGCCCGCCCCCGATCACGCCCGCTTGATCTTCACCCCTGCATCCCGCACATTGCTGGGCAGAGCGGGGCGCATCCCGCGCCCATGGGGAACGATATATGAAGCGTCTTACCTTCCAGGCTGCCGGCCTTGCGCTGGCGGGCCTTCTTGCCACGGGGGCGCCGTCGCTGGCGCAGGGCACCGGGTCCGCCACGATGGACAGCATCAAGTCCAAGGGCCAGCTCGCCTGCGGCGTGTCCACGGGAGTTGCGGGGTTCTCGCTCGCGGACAGCAAGGGCGTGACCCAGGGCATTGACGCCGACACCTGCCGCGCCGTCGCCGCCGCCGTGCTGGGCGACGCCAACAAGGTGCGCTTCGTGCCCACCACCACGACCAACCGGTTCACCGCGCTGCAGTCCGGCGAGATTGACCTGCTCGTGCGCTCCACGACCTGGACCCTAGGCCGCGAGGGCAACCTGGGCCTGCTGTTCGCCGGCATCAACTTCTACGACGGCACCGGCTTCATGGTGAAGACCTCCGCCGGCGTGAAGTCGGTCAAGGACCTGAACGGCGCCACCATCTGCGTCCAGCCCGGCACCAGCACGGAGTTGGCCATCGCCGACTACTTCCGGCTGAACAACCTGAAGTTCACCCCCGTCCTGATCCAAGACCTGGCCGAAATCCAGAACGCCTACCTGTCCGGCCGCTGCGACAGCTACTCGACCGATGCGTCGGGCCTCGCGTCCTTCCGCTTCCAGCAGGGACCGAAGGCCAGCGAGCATCTGCTACTGCCCGAGATCATCAGCAAGGAGCCGCTGGGCATGATGGTCCGCAAGGGCGACGACAAGTACTTCGACCTCGTGCGCTGGACCCTGTTCGCGATGATCCAGGCCGAGGAAAGCGGCGTCACCAGCAAGAACGTCGAGGAGATGGCCGCCAAGTCCACCAACCCGGACATACGCCGCCTGCTGGGTGCCGAGGGCGACCTGGGCAAGGCGCTGGGCGTGGACAACAAGTGGGTCGTGAACGTCGTCAAGCAGGTCGGCAACTACGGCGAGATGTTCGACCGCACCGTGGGTCCGCTGGGCATCCCGCGCGGCATCAACAACCTGTGGAGCAAGGGCGGCCTGCACTACCCGCCGCCGATCCGTTAAAACAGCCTGCCGGCACGATCCAGGGCAGACCCTGCCCTGAAGTGCCTCGAAATTGGGCCGTCCCGTCCCGGGGCGGCCCTTCTTGTTCGCGCACCGGTTACAGACTGATTGATCTCTGCCGCGCTTTGGCCACAAATGCTTCCATGCAGGTGCCGCATGGCTTGCGCGCGCCTACTGCATGATGCCTGCTGAATGATGACCGCCGGCGCCCAGCACCGGCCAGACAGGGACCGCCAATGTCCGGAGCCGCCGCCGACCCCCGCTTGCTGCCGGCCCGCGCCGCGCCGAAGAAGGCGCTGCAGTTCAGCTGGTCCGACCCAAGATTCCGCAACATCGTCTGGCAGGTGCTCATCATCGGCACCGTGCTGGCCATCGGCTGGTATCTCGTCAGCAACACGCAGAAGAACCTGGCGGCCCGGCGCATCGCCACCGGGTTCGACTTCCTGGGCCGCGTCGCCGGCATCCCCATCGGCGAGCACCTGATCTCCTACGATCCCGCGATCGACACCTTTGGCACCGCGCTCATCATCGGCATGCTCAACACGCTCAAGGTCGCAATCGTAGGCGTCGTGCTGGCGACCCTGTGGGGCACCCTGCTGGGCGTCGCCCGGTTGTCCAAGAACTGGCTGATCGCCAAGCTGGCCGCGGTCTATGTCGAGACGCTGCGCGACATCCCGGTGCTGCTGCAGCTGTTCTTCTGGTACGCCCTCGTGCAGACCCTTCCGGTGCCGCGCCAGAGCCTCCACCCGCTGCCCGGCGTGTTCCTGTCCAACCGCGGCTTCAAGGTGCCCGTGCTGGATTGGACGCCGGCCTACTGGTGGGTGCTGGCCGCATTCGCCGTGGGCGCCGTGGGCACCTACGCCTGGTCCGCCGCGGCGGACCGCAAGCAGATGGCGACCGGCGTGCGTCCCGCGGTGTGGCCGGTGGCGCTGGGCTTGCTCGTTGCCCTTCCCGCGGCGGTGTGGCTGGTGCTGGGCGCCCCGTTCACCCCGGACGTGCCGGAGCTACGCGGCTTCAACTTCGTCGGCGGCGCAACGCTCACCCCCGAATACGGCGCGCTGACGCTGGGGCTGACGCTATACACCTCTGCCTACGTGGCGGAGATCGTGCGGTCCGGCATCCTGGCGGTGCCCACGGGACAGTGGGAGGCCGCCGGCGCGCTCGGCTTGCGGTCTGGCACTGTGCTGCGCCAGGTTGTGCTGCCGCAGGCGCTGCGGGTCATTATCCCGCCGATGACCAGCCAGTACCTGAACCTGACCAAGAACAGCTCGCTCGCGGTCGCCATCGGCTACCAGGACGTGTTCAGCATCGCCAATACGACCCTGAACCAGACGGGCCAGGCCATCGAGGGCGTCGCCATCTTCATGGCGGTTTACCTGAGCATCAGCCTGGCCGTCAGTTTCATCATGAACCGCTACAACGCCCGCAAGGCCTTGGTGGAGCGCTAGAGCCATGTCGGAAGCAACCGTCCGCACCGCTGGGGCCGCGGTGTCCGAAGCCGCAGGGGAACCGGTGTCCTCCGTTGCCGGCATTCCCGCGGCGCCCATCGTGCGCCGCCCGCCCCTTGGCGCCGGGTTGGGGCCAGTCGGCTGGGCACGAGCCAACCTGTTCAACTCGTGGTGGTCCTCCGCTGTCACGATCCTGCTGCTGTATCTGGTCGTGCGCTGGGTGGTGGGCTTCGTGAACTGGGGCGTGCTGAACGCGGTCTGGAGCGTCCCGGCCACACCGTCCGGCGCCCCGGACCCGGAGGCTTGCCGGGCGGCGCAGGGCACGGGCGCCTGCTGGGCGATGGTTGGGGACAAGTACCGCTTCACGCTGTTCGGCCGCTACCCCTATGACGAGCAGTGGCGCCCGGCCGTGGTCGTGCTGCTGTTCCTGGGGCTGTATGCCATCTCCGCCATGAAGCGGTTCTGGCGCAAGGAACTGGTGCTGATCTGGGCCGCGACGCTGACGCTGATCGGCGTGCTGATGTGGGGCGGCATCCTGGGCATGGAATACGTGCCGCAGGACTCCTGGGGCGGGCTGCCGATCACGCTGATCCTCAGCACCTTCGGCCTGGCGCTCGGCTTCCCGCTGGGGGTCGTGGTGGCGCTGGGCCGGCGGTCGCGGGAGATGCCGGCGGTGCGCATGCTGTGCGTCTGCTATGTCGAGCTGATCCGCGGCGTGCCGCTGGTATCCGTGCTGTTCATGGTCAGCGTTATGTTCCCGTTGTTCATGCCGGCGGGCATCAACCCGGACAAGCTGCTACGGGCGCAGGTCGCCTTCATCCTGTTCGCAGCCGCCTACCTGGCGGAGGTCGTGCGCGGCGGCCTGCAGGCGCTGCCCAAGGGGCAGTATGAGGCCGCGGACGCCCTGGGCCTGTCCTACTGGAAGAAGACCGGGCTGATCGTGCTGCCGCAGGCCCTGCGGCTGGTGATCCCGCCGCTGGTCAACACCTTCATCGGCTTCTTCAAGGACACGACCCTGGTGGTCATCATCGGCATCTTCGACCTGCTGCTGTCCGGCAAGACCGCCATCACCGATCCGGTCTGGCAGGCCTACAGCACCGAGATGTACCTGTTCCTGGCCGCCATCTACTTCGTTTTCTGCTACGTCATGGCCCGCTACAGCCGCGGGCTGGAGCAGGAGTTCAGCCGCACCGTCCGCCGCTGACGCGGCCCCTGGAGGATCACGCATGAGCCAATCCGCGACGATGGACCACCCGGCCACAGCCGGCAGCAACCAGCCGGCGATCCTGCTGGACAAGGTGAACAAGTGGTACGGCGCCATGCACGTCCTGCGCGACGTGAACATGACCGTCGGCCACCGCGAGAAGGTGGTGGTCTGCGGCCCCTCGGGGTCGGGCAAGAGCACCATGATCCGCTGCATCAACCGCCTGGAGAGCCATCAGGAAGGCCGCATCGTCGTGGACGGGACGGAGCTGACGGACGACCTCCGCGCGCTCGACACCATCCGGCGCGAGGTCGGGATGGTGTTCCAGAGCTTCAACCTGTTCCCGCACCTGACGATCCTGGAGAACTGCACCCTGGCGCCGATATGGGTTCGCAAGATGCCCAAGGCGGAGGCGGAGGAGCTGGCCATGAGCTACCTGCGCCGGGTCAAGATACCCGAGCAGGCCAACAAGTATCCCGGCCAGCTCTCGGGCGGCCAGCAGCAGCGCGTCGCCATCGCCCGCGCGCTGTGCATGAAGCCCAAGATCATGCTGTTCGACGAACCCACCAGCGCGCTCGACCCCGAGATGATCAAGGAGGTGCTGGACACCATGATCGGCCTGGCGCACGACGGCATGACGATGGTCTGCGTGACGCACGAGATGGGCTTCGCCCGCCAGGTCGCCGACCGCGTGGTGTTCA